>JBKBPQ010000004.1:0-276180 GCA_046293155.1 Allosphingosinicella sp.
CCCCCCCCCCCCCCCCCTCCCCCCCCCCCCCCCCCCCCCCCCCCCCCCCCCCCCCCCCCCCCCCCCCCCCCCCCCGCGCCCGTATCGAAAAGGCTCAGGCGGCCTTCTTGCCCTGCTCGCGGCGCAGCTTGGCGAGCTTCTTCAGGAGCATCTCGCGCTTCAGGCGCGACAGATGGTCGATGAAGAGGATGCCGTTGAGATGGTCCATCTCGTGCTGGAGGCACACGGCGAGGAGACCGGTGATCTCCTCTTCCTTCTGGGTGCCCTCGCGGTCGAGCCAGCGCGCGCGGATGCGGTCGGGGCGGTCGACCTCGGCATACATTTCCGGGACCGACAGGCAGCCCTCGTTATAGGGCACTTCATGGTCGGAGGTCTCGAGGATCTCCGGGTTGATGAACACTCGCGGATCGCGGATCGGCTCGCCGTCCTCGCCCTCCTGCTCCTGGAGGTCGATGACGAGGACGCGCTTGGGCACGCCGACCTGGATGGCAGCGAGGCCGATTCCCGGGGCGGCGTACATCGTGTCGAACATGTCTTCGATCAGCCGGCGCAGATCGTCGTCGACTTGGTCAACAGGCTTGGAAATCTGCCGCAGACGCGGGTCCGGAACTTCGACGATCGGGAGAATGGCCATGCGCTGAAAATAGGTGTGCGCCGGGACGGAATCAAGGAAATGCGCCTTTGCATCGCACCGTATTTCCCGCTCGTCCCGAGCGCAGTCGAGGGGCGTCCGAGCCGAAGTCCGTGCAGGCGCCCCTCGACTTCGCTCGGGACGAGCGAGATGTTCTGCGACCGCTACGAAACCGGCCGCCGTGCCCTGAGCGCCTGCGCCAGAGTGCCTTCGTCGAGATAATCGAGCTCGCCACCAACGGGCAGGCCGTGGGCCAGTTGGGTGAGGCGGACGGGCAGCCGCTCGAGGCGGTCGGCGAGATAGTGGGCGGTGGTCTGGCCTTCGAGCGTCGCGTTCATGGCGAGGACGACCTCGTCGATGCCGCCGGCCGATATCCGGGCGACGAGGCTGTCGATGGCGAGGTCCTCGGGGCGGACGCCTTCCAGCGCCGACAAGCGCCCGCCGAGGACGTGGAAGCGGCCGGGAAACAGGCGCGAGCGATCGAGCGCCCACAGGTCAGACACTTCCTCGACAACGCACAGCAATTTGGCGTCGCGGCGCGGGTCGGAGCAGACTCCGCAGGGATCGCGGGTATCGACGTTGCCGCAGGTCGAGCAGACCGACAGACGGTCGGCGACGGTGGCGAGCGCGGCGAGCAGCGGGCGGAGCGCGGTCTCACGCTTCTTGATGAGGTGGAGCACGGCGCGGCGCGCGGAGCGCGGGCCGAGGCCGGGCAGACGCGCCAGCGCCTGGGTCAGCGCGTCAAGTTCGGGCGAGGACATGGGGAGGGAAATAGCGGCGCTTTTTCGTCATTGCGAGCGAAGCCAAGCAATCCATCGCGGTCGAACTGGATTGCTTCGTCGCTGCGCTCCTCGCAATGACGGGGAATGCGCCTTGCTTTCATGGGAACTCCGGAATTCGCCGTGCCGACGCTCGATGCCTTGCTCGAGGCGGGGCATGAGGTGGTCGCCGTCTATACGCAGCCGCCGCGGCCGGGCGGGCGGCGCGGCAAGGAACCGACCCCCTCCCCCGTCCACAAGCGCGCGGGGGCGGCGGGGATCGAGGTGCGCACGCCCGAGCGGCTGCGCGGGCCCGAGGAGCAGGCGGCGTTCGCGGCGCTCGACCTCGATGCGGCGGTGGTCGCGGCTTACGGGCTGATCCTGCCCGAGCCGATCCTGCAGGCGCCGCGGCACGGCTGCCTCAACGTCCATGCCTCGTTGCTGCCGCGCTGGCGGGGGGCGGCGCCGATCCAGCGCGCGATCCTTGCCGGCGACGAGATGACCGGCGTGTGCATCATGGGCATGGAAAAGGGCCTCGACACCGGGCCGGTCTATGCGTGCCGGGGGACGGAGATCGGCGGGAAGACGGCGGGCGAGCTGACCGCGGAGCTGGCCGGGATGGGCGGCGCGCTGATGGCCGACGTGCTCAACCGCCTCGGCGACATCGTGCCGGAGCCGCAGCCGGAGGAGGGCGTCACCTATGCCCACAAGATCGACAAGGCCGAGGCGCGGATCGACTTTGAGAGAACGGCCGAGGAAGTCGAGCGGCAGGTGCGGGCCTTCAACCCGGTGCCGGGCGCCTACTTCGAGCACCAGGGCGAGCGCGTGAAGGTGCTCGCCGCGCGCGTCATCCCCGGAGTCTATGACCCAGGCGTGGTCCTCGACGACCATCTCGCCATCGGCTGCGGCTCGGGCGCTCTGATGCCGACCTTGGTCCAGCGCGCCGGCAAGGGCGCGATGACGGCCGCGGACCTGCTGCGCGGTTTTGCGATCCTGGCAGGGACGCGCCTCGGATGACCCGTTTCCGCCTGACCATCGAGTTTGACGGCCGCAATTACATGGGCTGGCAGCGGCAGGACCATGGCCCGTCGATCCAGCAGGCGATCGAGGAGGCGATGGCCGAGGTGGTGCGCGAGAAGGTCGTGCTCCACGCCGCCGGACGCACCGACGCCGGAGTCCACGCCTATGCGATGACGGCGCATGTCGACATCGATCGCGAAATCAGCGCCTTCCGGCTGATGGAGGGTACCAACGCCAAGCTTCGCCCCCAGCCGATCGCGATCCTGCACAGCGAGGAGGCGCCGCCGGACTGGCATGCGCGGTTCAGCTGCACCGGGCGGCGCTACATCTACCGGATCGCCAACCGGCGGGCGCCGCTCGCACTCGACCAAGGGCGCGCGTGGCGGGTGCCGGTGACCCTCTATGCGGACGAGATGAACCGGGCGGCGCAGGTACTGGTCGGGCGGCACGACTTCACCACCTTCCGATCGGTCCACTGCCAGTCGGACAGCCCGGTGAAGACGCTCGACCGGCTGACGGTTCGCCGGCTGGGCCCAATCATCGAGGTGGAAGCCGCCGCGCGGTCCTTCCTCCACCACCAGGTGCGATCGATGGTCGGCTGCCTCCAGCTGGTCGGTCGCGGCAAGTGGACGGCGAAGGATCTGAAGGCCGCGCTGGACGCGCGCGACCGCGCCGCGCTCGGGCTCAACGCGCCGCCAGACGGACTTTATTTCGTCGAGGCTGTGTATGATGGGGCGCTGCAGGGGCGGTGAGCCGGCGAAGCGAGCGCTCGAGCATGAGGAGCTGCCAGAGCAGGCGGCCGTGATCGGAGCGGCCGCGGCGATGATCGTCGGCGAGGCGGGCGATGGCTGCGGGATCGAACCAGCCGAGGGTCGATAGCGCCGAGCCTTGAGGGATGGCGGCGGCCTCGGCTGCCAGAGGCCCGCGCAGCCATTCGCTGACCGGAGTCACGAAGCCCTGCTTGGGGCGATGGAGGATGTCGCGCGGCAAGCGGCCCTCGAGCGACTTCTTCAAGAGATATTTGCCCTGGCCGCGGCGCAGACGGAGGCGCGGCGGAAGCTTGGCGGCGAATTCGACGAGACGGTGGTCGAGCAAGGGCTCGCGTGCCTCAAGGCTGACCGCCATGCTGGTGCGGTCGACCTTGGTGAGGATGTCGCCAGGAAGCCAGATCTTGAGGTCGGCATATTGCGCGCGGCCGAGCGCGTCGAGCGCCGGGGCATCGGCCATCAGCTTCACATAGCGGTCCTCGGCGCGGTGGCCCGCGAGAGCACGCCTGAAGTCCTCTCCGTAAAGCATTGAACGGATTGCCGGAGACGTCGTTCCCACGGCCTCAGCATAAGCCTCGCCGCTGCTCTTGCCGATCGCCTGCAGCGTGGTCTTGGCGCGGAAGGGGCGCGGCGCCCAATCGAGCTTGGGAAAGGCGGCGCCCAGGCGGCCGATGCCGGTGCGCAGGCCCTGCGGCATATGCCCCCTCACCCCCTCCTCCGCCATGAACATGCGGTAGCGGCGATAGCCGGCAAAGGCCTCGTCGGCGCCGTCGCCGCTCAATGCGACCTTCACGCGCTCGCGGGCGAGTTCGCAGACGCGGTAGGTGGCGAGCGCGGAAGCGTCCGCGAAGGGCTCGTCGAAGGCGCCGGCGAGCGTGTCGATCAGGCCGAAATCGTCGGAGTCGACGGTCCGGGTGCGGTGGTCGGTGGCGAAACGCTCGGCGATCTCGGCGGCGTAGCGGGTCTCGTCATGGTCGGTCTGGTCGAAGCCGATCGAGCAGGTGCGGATCGCCTGCTTGCTCGCCTCGGCCATGAAGGCGACGACGGCCGAGCTGTCGACTCCGCCCGAGAGGAAGGCGGCGAGGGGCACATCGGCGACCATGCGCGAGCGCACCGCGGCGCGCAGGCGCTCGACCAGTTCCTCCTGGAGGTCCGCTGCCCTGGCGGTGGAGCGCGACGTGAAGTCGATGTCCCACCAGGTGACCGGCCGCGGCAGCGACTGGCCGCGGCGCAGGTGAAGGTAGCTGCCAGCGGGGAGCTTGCGGACGCCTTCGAGGATTGACGCGTCGTCAGGGACGTAGCCGTAAGCGAGATAGTCCTCGACCGCCTGCGGGCTGATCTCTGGCCGGAAGCGCGGGTGGACGAGAAGCGCCTTCAGCTCGGAAGCGAACAGAAGCGTGCCGTCGCCGAGCTCGGCATAGAAAAGCGGCTTCACGCCGAGGCGGTCGCGGGCGAGGAAGAGGCTGTCGCTGCGCGCATCGTAAATGGCGAAGGCGAACATGCCGTTGAGGCGCGACAGGCAGTCGGGACCCCATTCGCGATAGGCGGTGAGGATCGTCTCGGTGTCGCCGGCGGTGAGGAACTGGTGGCCCTTCGTCTCCAGCTCGTCGCGGACCTCGTGGTAATTGTAGATCTCGCCGTTGAAGGTGATGACCGAGCGCTGGTCCGGAGACAGCATCGGCTGGATGCCGCCTTCGAGGTCGATGATGGCGAGGCGGCGGTGCCCAAGCCCCACCCCTGGCGCGGTCCACACGCCGCTTCCGTCGGGACCGCGATGAGCGAGCGTGTCGGCCATCGCACCGACCCGTTCGGGATCGACGGGCTTGGGCACGTCGAGGTGGAAGATGCCGGCGATCCCGCACATCAGCGCGGGTGCCCGTCGGCGAGACGGTCGAGCGGGCCCAAGGCGGCGACGAAGCGGTCGATGGCGGGGCGCGGGCTGGCGCCGGTCGCGGTTTCGGGCGCGGAGACGAGGATCGCAGCCGCGCGCTGCGGTCCGCCGATGAGGCGCACCTTCATCATCTCGAGCTTCGCCCCCACCATGTTGCCGGTGAGGATATCGCCGACGACATAGTAGCTGACAACCTCGCGGACTTCGCCATGGCTGACGATCCGTTCGGCCCGTCCGTTCGGCGGCGCGGGCGCGTCGGCGGTCCACGCCCAGCCCGGGCCGGCGGCGCCCTGGCCGAAGCCGAGCAGCTCGCGGCCTTCCTCCTGGCGGGCGAAAAAGACGATGGCGAGATCGACCTCCCTGCCCCCAGCATCGCGGTAGCGGGCGACCCGGAGATGGTCGGCGCCGGCGAAGACCGGCTGCCACGGGCGGCCGCTGGCGGAAACGCGGGTCCAGCCGGGGACTTCAGGCATTTCGAAACGAGAGACCGCCTGCGCGCCGCTTGCGGCCACAACGGATTCCCAAAGCAGAGGGGCGCAGGCAATGGCGGCGGTGAGCCCGGCGGCCCGCCACAGGCGGCGCGGCGGGTCGGCGGCGACCGGTCCGGGCTGGAGGCGCGCGGGTTCGAACCACGGGTCGCCGACCTTGCGATCGAAGAAGGGCCAGGCGGCGCCGAGGATAAGGGCGATGACGATGGCGAAGAAGATGCCGCCATAGACGACATGGTCGAAGCCGGCGGCATATTCGAGGCCGGCGCTGTCGGCGACATAGATGGTGGCGAAGGCGCGGACGCCGTTGGCGAGAATCGGCACGACGATCGCGGCAGCCATGAACAGCGCGCGGCGCTTCCACGATCGGAAGCAGACATTCGCGACAAGGGCGCCGAGCGCGACCATGGCGATCAGGAATTTGACGCCCGCACAGGCCTCGGCGACCTCAAAATAGCCGGCCGCGGTGGTGATGAAGACGCCTTCGAGATGCGCGGGCATGCCGGCTGCATCGAGCAGCGCCATGGCGATCTCGGCCGTGACGGTCTGCATCGCCGGAACCGCCTCGTCGCCGAACGGGATGAGGAACAGCGCGTAGGCGAGCGGGAAGAGCAGGCCGCGGCTCACCGCCTTGCCGAGCAGGGTGACGACCACTCCCTGAAGGATGACGACGAGACCCGCATGGCGAGCGAAGCCGACGCTGGCGGCATAGCCGAGCAGCCAGGCGAACCCGCCAAGGCCGACGAGGATGAGCCCCGGCAGCCAGACGCGCGGTGTCAGGCGGAGCAGCTCGGGGCGGCGCTGCCAGACCAGCCAGGCGATTAGCGGGGGGATGAGCAGGCAGTGATTGTAGGTGGAGCTGTTCCACCAGATCCCGGCCATGTCTGCCGCGTCTCGGGCGAAAAGCAGGAGGATCGCGGCGGAGACGCCAGCGAGCGTGGTGAGCTGCCGGCGCCAGGCGCTGGGCGCGGTCGCCGGCGCGGCTGCGGCGAAAGCCGTGCTCATGCGGCTTCCCGCTTGGCCTCGGCCGGAAAGAGAAGTCCCTCCAGCGGCGCGAGGCGGGCGTCCCAGGCGTAGCGGCCGACGACGAGGTCGCGGCCGGCAGCGCCGAGAATCCGAGCACGGTCGGGGCTCGCGAGCAGCGCCTCGATAGCGCGCACCGTCGCATCGGCGTCCTCCTCGACGACGAGGTCGCGGTCGGGTTCGGCCTCGATGCCCTCGAATGCGGCGGGCGACGCGACGACGGGGCGGGCCATTGCCATCGCTTCGAGCACCTTGTTCTGGATGCCGCGGGCGATCTGGAGCGGCGCGACGACGAGGTCGGCGGCGGCGAGCCAGGAGCGCATGTCGCGGACGGCGCCGGTGACGATGACTCGGTTGGAGGCGAGCGCCTTCACCGACGCGGCGGGATTCCTGCCGGCGATCACGAAGCGGGCCTGCGGCAGGCGCGACAGGACCTCGGCGGCGAACCAGCGCGCCGCGTCGACATTGGGGCGATAGTCCATCTGACCAGTGAACAGCAGGATCGGCCCCTCGCCGCGCTCCGCCACGCTCAGGCGCGGGAAAGCGGCGTCGGGCGAGAAGTGGCGGGAGTCGATGCCGTTGGCGAGGGCATGAACGTTCGCCGCGCCCGTCCGCGCCCGAAACAGCGCCGCCTCGGCCTCGCTGACGAACAGGCAGGCGTCGGCGCGCTCCGCGGTCTGGCGCTCGAAGGCCGACAGAATGCGCGCCTCCCGGGCGTGGACCGGAGCGAGCAGGCCACCCGCCTCGGCATAAGCCTCGAACTTGGCCGAATCCATGTCGACGAAGTCCATGACGAAGCGCCGGCGCGCGCCCTCCGGCACATATTGCGCCATCTGGCCCGAAAAGGCGTAGACCGCCGACAGCTTCGGATCGACGAGCCGATCAGCGACGAAACGGCGCATCCGGGGGGAGTCGAACAGGGTGAGCGACAGCGGCTTGCCGGTTGCGAAGGCGCGCGCCGCGGCGCCAGGCCTGGAGGTACGGCGCACCTCGACATGAACCTCGCCGAGACGGTTGCCAAGCGCCTGGCGGAGGCCCTGGAGGTGGGCGGCGTCGGCTTCGTCGTCGGCGAAACAGGCCAAGTGGACCCGGCCGAGCCCGGCCAGGTGCTTCAGCACGTGCCAGGAGCGGATCTTGTCGCCGCGGTCCGGCGGGAAGGGAATCCGGTGGGCGAGGAACAGGATCTCGCCCATCAGGCCAGCCCCCGAGCGATCGGCGGGCCGATCAGGTTGGCGGCCCAGAGCGGCAGGCGCTTCCACGCGGCGACCTTGCGGGCGTAGCGCGGATGGAGCGGATTGGTGTCGCGCGTCTTTCCCCAGCTAGCATAGACGAGCGGAGACGGCTCGAAGCCCCAATTCTTCTTGAAGGCGTAGGCCCCGGTGCCGAGCTTCGACCGGCCGAAGTCGAACCGGCTGCAGCCGCGCGCGGCCGCGTGCTTCATCAGCTCGAAATACATGAGCTCGTTGGCGCGGGCGCCAGGGGCTGCAAACGTGCCGCCGCCCCAATAGGGATAGACAATCCCGTTCATGTAGAGGCTGAGGACCGCCGACAGCGGCGCCCCGCCCTTCCGAACGACGAGGATGTCGGCGTCCGGCCCGAATTCCTCGAGCATCGCGGCGAACAGGCGGCGCGGGAAGACCGGCGTGCCGAGGTTGCGAACGCTTTCGGCATAGACCCGATAATGGCCGGCGAGATCGCTGCCGACATCCACGCTCAGGCCGTTGCCGAACGCCCGGCGCACCTCGGCGCGCTGCTTTCGCGGAATCGACTTGAGGATCGATTCTTCGTCCTTCGGCAAATCGCGGACGAAATCGGCATAAACGCCCTCGTGGCGCCGCCAGGCCGGCGGCAAAACACCACCGCGAAGCTCGATTCCCGAACTGCCGATTTCCTGCGCCAATTCCTGTGCAGCTTCGGAGAGAGCAGCCTGGGCCTCAGCACCCAGCGCAAGCATGCCGCCGCCGACCCCGAAACCGACGGAGACGAGCGCCTTGCCGAACAGCAGCGAGCGCACTTCGGTCAGCGGAAGCACGCCGACGAGGGCCGGCCCTTGCTCGGCGACGAGATAATGGGTGGCGTGGCCGGTCGCGGCGGTGACTGCCCGGCTCCACTGCGGCAGGTGGAAGGGCGTGCCTCCGGAGTGGCCGCGAACGAACGCCTCCGCCCGCTCGGCGACGATCGGATCGCCGAGCTCCGCCGGCCGGATCGTCACCCGGGCGATATGGGCCGGCGCGTTCATTGCAGCCGGTGGCGCTCGAGCTCGACCACCCGGTCGGTGCGGCCCCAGGCGAAGGCCCCGAGCAATTTGAGAAGCTTGGACTCCATCCTGGAGAGATTGGTGTAGTGGCGGAAACGCGACTTGAGCGGCGCGCCCGCGACCCGCGGCTGGCCGGGGTCGATCTCCCAGGGATGGAAATAGAAGATTGCGGGACGGCCGTCGCGGCGGTTAACCCGATCGATCGCCCAGCGCGAGAAGGCATAGGGCAGCAGCCGGAAGAAGCCGCCTCCCCCGGCCGCGGCTCGGCGGCCGGCTACTTCCACCGTGGTGACCGGGATCTCGACAAGCTCGCTTCCGGCAAGCGGCCGGTGAGCGAAGCGCGGAGCCTCGCGCCAGCCATAATGATCGTGGGCGATCGGAGCGACACTGGAACTGTAACGATAACCCTGGTCGGCGAGCACCTGGTGCGCCCAGGGCGTGCGCTGGTCGATCGAGAAGCTTGGCGCGCGGTAGCCGGTGACCTGGACGCCGCCGGCCTGCTCAATCGCGGCGCGGGCGCGGTGGAGATCGGCGCGGAACGTTGCGGCATCCATGGTGAAAACCCGACGATGGTCCCAGCCGTGGCTGGCGACTTCATGGCCTTCGTCGGCGATCCGGCGGATTAGCGCCGGAAAGCGCTCAGCCACCCAGCCGAGCGTGAAAAACGTCGCCTTGACCTGCGCTTTGTCGAACAGCGCCAGCACGGCCTCCGCATTGCGTTCGACGCGAAGCGGCAGCCGCTCCCAATCGGCGCGGTCAATTACGCCTTCGAAGGCGCCGACCTGGAACCAGTCCTCGACATCGACCGAGAGGGCGTTGAGCATCGGCGGCTCCATGGCCGCACCTTCAGGCAGCGTGGAAGCGCCGGTCGACCGGACGCTGGGCCACGCGGTCCTGCTCGGCCCATTCCACCAGAAGCGACAGGACCCGGCGGATCGCCGCCTCCTGCTCGTCGAGCCGCGCCTCGAGCGCCGCGATGCGCGCTTCGGCGGCGGTCATATCCGCCGTCGGCTGGAGCGGCGGCTGAGCCTGAGCCTGAGCCTGAGCCTGAGCAGAAAGCTCAGGCTGAGGCGCGGACCGCAGCGGTAGAACAGGGGCCTTGGCCTCCGCTGGAGCCGAGTCGCTGTCGATCTCGTCGACGACCGCCTCAAGCGCGGCCGAGTCGATTCGGTCGAGCCGCTCCACGGCCCCGTGAAGCAGCAGTCGGCCGAGCAGCTGGTTGAGCCGCCGCGGGATGCCGCCGCTCGCCCGGTAGAGGCCGTCGAACAGGTCCGGCGCGAACTCGGGACGGCCGCTCCAGCCGGCGACGGTCATTCGGTGGCGGACATAGGCCTCGATCTCGTCGCGCCCCATTGGCTCGAGATGGTGGCTGGCGATGACCCGCTGGCGCAATTGCTCAAGGCCCGGAGCGGCGAGGCGCTCGCGGAACTCGGGCTGGGCGAGGAGCACGGTCTGGACCAGCGCTCGGCCGCCGAGCTGGAAATTGGAGAGCATGCGGAGCTCCTCCAGAGAGGAGGTCGGCAGATTCTGCGCCTCATCGACAACGATCAGGGTGCGCTTGCCCGAGCGATATTCCTCCTCGAGCCGCTGCTCGACCCGCTCCAGCAGGCCTGCCTTCGACGTTCCTTCCGAGGCGAGGCCGAGGCCTCCCGCGATCAGTCGGAGCATGTCGTCGCCCTCGACCTGGGTCGAGACGATGTGGATGGCATTGAGGCGGGCGCGGTCGATCCGCGCCATCAGGTGAGCAACGAGGGTCGACTTGCCCGCCCCGATCTCGCCGGTGATCGCGATGAAGCCTTCACCCTGGGAGAGGCCGTAGCCGAGATAGGCCATCGCCTTTTTGTGGGTGCGGCTCTCGAACCAGAAGCGCGCGTCCGGCGTCAGCTGGAAGGGAGGTCCGGAGAGGCCGTAATGATCAGCGTACATTGGTGAGGCCCTTCAGAAGACGTAGCGGACGCCGATGAGACCATCGGCGATGAGGCTGTCGTCACCGCGCAGCGTCGAATAGTTGAGACCCAGTGTGAGCAGCAGCTGCAGCCGGTTCGACAGGAAGGAGCGGCTCAGTCCGAACGACGTGCCGGTGCTGAAGCCGTCGCCGATGCCGCCCAGTCCGCCGAGCCCCAGGCCAACATCGAAATCGTTGTCGTAGAAGCTGAAATAGGGGTTCAAAGTGAGCGTGATGTCGCGCGTCAGGCGGCGGCTCACATAGACGAAGCCGTTGAGATCCTCGTCTTCGCGAGCGAAGATATTCGCGAACAGAGGATCGTCGGGAAGGTAGAAGCTGCGGTGGGTGTAGGCGAGGCCGGCGCCGATATTCCACAGCCGGCCGGTGCTGGTGAACACGATGCTGCCGCCGCGGGCGCGGAAGGCGATGCTGCTGATCGACTGGAGCGAGCTGGCGAGGCAGCCGCCCTGCCCCGGCTCATCGCCGAACACGCATTCGCCGAAGCTGCGCCCGCGCAGCGGATCAGGAGCGGTGTTAAGAGCAGCCGGCAAACGCCTCAGACTGCTGATGATTCCCTGACCGAAGCTGGTGTCGTGATCGAAGAGGATGGCGCTGATGCCGGAGCGGCGGCCGATCTGCACCGTCGCCGAACCCATGATGAGCATGTCGCCGTCATCATCCTGGCCGGCGCGGACCTGGATCTCGGCGCGCGGAGTCGGGCGCCACAGGATGCCGGCGTCCCAATAGACGCCGTCGGTATCGAGCGTGGTGACCCGAGGCGCGGTCGCGTCCGCGACAAGGCGCCCGTCGGCGTCACGAAGCGGAACGCCGCCGGGACCGCGCTGGACGTCCTGCTGGCTGGCCTCGGTGCGGGAATAGCCGACACCGGCCGTGACGGCGATGGTTGGACTGACCGGCACCACCGCGTCGGCGCGGACGAAGCGGCCTTCGAAGCGGTTGTCGAGCGCGCCCGAATCCTCGCGGACATAACCGACGCTGGCGCTGAGGCCGATCGGCAACGCTTCGCCCGGCGCTACTCCGACGCTGGCATTGGCGACATGAACGGTGGAGTCGAAATCGTCGGTCGGCGCCGCTGCGCCGGACAGGCTATCGTCGTCGACATGGACGTAGCCGAGCCGATAGGCGGCATTGATCTGCAGCGGCCCGGCGCGGGTCGACAGGGTCGGACCGGCATAAGCGCTGTAGATCTCGGTTCCGGCCTCGCGGTCGGTGACCCCGACAGCGCGGCCGGTGCCGCCGGTGCGTGCGGCGAGGGCGCCTGCGTCGACGCTTACCTGCCTCGGCACCAACTCGACATGGGCCTGGGCGATGCCGCTATGGACGTCCTCGTCGGGCAGGTCCTCGGTCCAGCCGAGACGCCGCTCGTAGCGATAGGCGCCGCTCGCGGTGACCCGGCGGGTGCGAACCTGGCCTTCCACTCCGGCGGCGACGGCGGTGTAGGTGACGACGTCGTCGCCCGGCCCATTGCCGGCCAGCTCGACGGAGACGCCCTGGTTCAATTCGACATAGGCGCCGACATCGACCCGGAGGCGCGGCCGCGGCGCGTCGGGGCCGGGGCCGATCGCCGGCTCCTGCACCGGGATCGCGCCCTCGGGGACGGTGCCGGCGGTTGCGGCGGCGAGCGGCGGCGCTTCGCCGGGCGCGACGAAATCGACGGGCGGCGGCTCGTAGCTGACGCCCGCCTGGCCATGGGCCGTCGATGCCGCGAAGAGGCAGGTCGCAAGAGAAAAGGCTTTGAGGATCAACCGCATCAGCGACTTTCCTCATATTGGCCGAAACGGCGGCCGCCGATCGAGAGCGAGGCGCTGTTGAGCACGAGAGACAGCCGCGCGGGGCCGCCGAGCAGGCCGACGGTTTCCTTGAGATCGGCCTCGCTGGTGGAGTCGGCGCGGACGACGACGAGGGTGTGACCGGCGTGGCCGGCAAGCACCGAGGCCGTCGACGCAGCCAATGCGGGCGGCGAGTCGATGAGGATGATGCGCTGCGGGTCGGCGGCGAGAAGGCGCTCGAGCACTTCCTCGGTGCGCGCCGAGGCAAGCAGTTCGGGCACGTTGCGCTCGCGGCGACCGGCGGGAAGGATCGACAGGCCGTCGATATCGGTGTCGATCACCAGGCTTTCGGGATCGACGTCGCGGTCGGCGAGCGCGTCGACGAGACCGGCTTCGGAGTCGATGCCGATGCGGTTGGCGATTTCCGGCTGCGACGTGTCGCCGTCGATGAGCAGTACGGCGCGTTCATGCTCGCCGGCGATCGAGAGAGCGAGGTTGAGCGCGAGGAAGGTCTTGCCCTCACCCGGCTGGCCCGAGGCGATCAGCGCAACGCGGGCGCGCGGGTCGCGCTCGGCGCGATCGTCGATGGCTTTCAGCAAGCGCCGCTTGATGATGCGTGTCTCCTCGGCGAGCGCCGAGGACGACGCGTCGGGGAGCAGGTAGCCGCCCTTCTCCAGGGCCACGAGATCGACCTCGGCCGTCCGGCGCGACACGAGGCGACGCGGGCCCGGCGCGGGCTCGGGCTTCCTGGCGATCGTCGTCGGAGCCGGCTCGACCGGCTCAAGGCGCGGCTGCGGCGGCGGGAGATCGGCCTGGACCGGATCCACGCGAAGCCCCGAGTCGAAATCGTAAATCTCGGCGGCGCGCTCGAACAAAGAGGGGCGTGCGGTCATCCGATCCTCCTCACGCCACCGGGCCGCGCTGCAGCATCTCGGCCGCCATCAGGGCGGCGTAGCTCGCGGCAAGGGCGCCGCCGCTCCCGACGAGCCAGACGAGCCGCTGGCGGCGGCGCGTGCGCTCGGCCCTGCCGACCACCTCGCCGACCGCGCCGAGGACAGGCAAGCCGGTGACCGAAGCAAGGCGGTTGGCGGTCGGGAAGGTCGTCTGAAGCTGGCCCTTGAGGAAGGCGGCGGCGATTCCGGCTCCGATCGCGAGGACGAGGACAATGGTGAGGAACAGCGGCCGGTTCGGACTCGTCGGACCGCTCGGCGCGCGCGGCGCCTCGACGACTCGGACGACCATCGCGCTCGCCTGGGTCTGCATGTCGGAGCGCAGGCGAAGCTGCTCGCGGTCGGCGAGGAGCCGGTCATATTGCTGGCGAAGCACGTCATAGTCACGGGTGAGGCGCGCCTGCTCGGCGGCTGCGCCGGGCTGGGCCGAGTCGCGCTGGCCCAATTGGGCGAGATCGGCCTGGAGCTGGGCGCGGCGGCTCTCGGCCGCGGCGAGCTGGGCTTCGCGCTCCGACATCATCGCGCGAAGCGAGACGTGGCTGGGATTGGGGATGCCGTTGCCGGCTGCGGAGCCGCGGCTGCGCTCCTGCGCCGCCTGAGGGCCGAGCCGGGCGATCTGCGATCGGAGCGAGATGACGTCGGGATGCTGCTCGGTGAAGCCGCGGCCGAGATATTGGCTGAGCTGGACCTCGAGCCCGGCGAGCTGGCCGCTGGCGGTGCCGGCATAGGCATTCTCGGCGCCCGGGATCGGCACGGTGGCAGGCGTCGCGGCGAGCTGGCCGCGCATCGCGTTGACCGCGCTGCGGGCGGCGACGATGGTCTGCTCGAGCTGTGCAAGCTCGGTGCGCGCGGCGGCCATTCGGTCGGCGACGGTGCCGGTGCCCGGAAGCATGCCCATGTAGCGCTGCTCGAACTCCATGCGGCGCTGCTCGGCTTCCTGGAGCTGCTGCTCGCGGCGGCGAAGCTCCTCGTCGAGGAAGGTCAGCGACTGCTGGGTGCGCTGGGGATCGCCGGCGAGCTGGCCGCTGGTGACCAGCTCGACCAGTTGCTGGACGATCGCCGCCGAGGTGCGGGCATTCTCCGCATTGGAGAGGCCGGCGAAGCTCGACGTCGCGGTGATCTCGAAGAGACTGTCGGGCTGGGCGACGACGGCGATGCGCTGCCGAAGCCCCGCGACCACGCCACCAAGGGCAGCGTCGCTGGTGACGAGCTTGTTGAGATCCGTGCGGCGAACGACGCGAGTCAAATTCTCGTTCGAGGTCAGCGTCTGCTTGAGACGCATGATGTCGTTCTGCGGGTTCTGCGACGCCGCCGCCGCGGTCGGCACCATATTGTCGAAGGCGACGAACAGCTTGGCCTTGGCCTCGTAGCTGTTGGGGAGGAGTGCGATGGCGACCCAGCCCGCGAACGCGACGCACCACGCCACGGCCATGGCAAGCCAGCGGCGCTGCCACACCTGGTGAAGGGCAATGCGGAACTGTTCGTATAGTCCGTCCATCCGGGCGGGGTTCCTTCAACGCGTGAGTGCGGGGCTCCTCAGAACATGCTCTCCGGGATGATGATGACGTCGCCCGGCTCAAGCCGGACGTTGGCGCTGACGTCGCCGCGGCGGAGCAGGCTGGCGATGCGCAGGTCGTACTGGCGCTGCTGGCCGGTCTCGCGGTCGGTGCGGACGAGGCGGGCACGGTCGCCGGCGGCGAACTCGTTGAGGCCGCCGACCGCGATCATGGCGTCGAGCAGCGTCATGTTGGCCCGGTACGGCAGCGCCGCCGGGCGCGCGGTCGCCCCGACGATGCGGATCTGCTGAGAGAAGGTGCCGTTGGGCCGCTCGACCATCACCGATACGATCGGGTCCTGGATGTAGCGGTTGAGGACGAGGCGGATGTCCTCGGCGAGCTGGGCCGGGGTCTTGCCGACCGCGACCATATCGCTGATCAGCGGCGTGGTAATGCGTCCGTCGGGGCGGACCGCGATGCGGGTCGACAGCTCCGGGTTGCGCCAGACGTAGATGCTGAGTTCGTCCGAAGCGCCGATCAGGTAGTTCTCGCCGACCGCGTCGGACCCGCCGACGAAGTTCGCGGGCGGAAGCACGTTGCCGGTGCGGCCGGTCGCGCAGCCGCCGAGCGCAGCCGCCGCAAGCACCAGTGCGATCGCGCTACGGGAGTTGAGAAGCCTCATGTGAACCCAGTCCCTTGCTTCGAAGCCGCCGGTGCGCCCCGGAGCGGGACGCGTGCCTTTAAGCTTCCCCTATGGGAGCAAGAGGTAAAATTACGGTTAGGCGCTAGGGGCTTGTCGGCCGCGTCCCGGCGCGGGACTTGCCGGAACCCGAGCGTTAAGTCGCTGGGTTAACGACCATTTCACCAGCCGGATGCTGGCTCAGGAACGCCTGCGGACTGGCGGTGAGGCCGTAGGCGCCGGCGAGGAAGACGGCGACGAGGTCGCCGACGTCGGCGCATGGCATCATGACGTCGTCGGCGAGGATATCGAGCGGCGTGCACAGGCAGCCGACAATGGTCACCTCCTCCTCGGCAGGAGTGCCGAAGCGGGTGGCGATGGCGACCGGGTAGTTGCGGCGGATGACCTGGCCGAAGTTGCCCGAGGCGGCGAGCTGGTGGTGCATGCCGCCGTCGACGACGAGGAAGGTCTTGCCCTGGCTGTATTTGCGGTCGAGCACACGCGTCAGATAGACCCCGCATTCGCCAACCAGCCAGCGGCCGAGCTCGATCGCGAAGCCGGTATTTGCAAGAGCTTGCGGGCGATTGTTCAGGAGTTTCGTAAGCGCATCCCCGATCGGTGCGAGGTCCAGGGGCCGGTCGCCATGGACATAGGGGATGCCGAAGCCGCCGCCGAGATTGACGAGCGGCGGCTCGGCGCCGGCCTTGTCGGCGAGCTCCGCGGCGAGCGCGACGCTCGCCCGCTGAGCCTCGATCAGAGCGTCGGGCGATAGCGCCTGGGAACCGGCGAAGATGTGGAAGCCGCGCCAGTCGGCTCCGCTCTCGATCAGTTTCCGGACGAGGGCCGGCACCCGTGCGGCATCGAGCCCGAACGGCTTGGCGCCGCCGCCCATGCGCATGCCGGATCCTTTCAGCTCGAAGTCCGGGTTGACGCGGACGCCGAGGCGCGGAGTGACGCCAAGGCGTTCGGCGATGGCGAGCGCCCTGCCCGCCTCGCCCTCCGATTCCAGGTTGATCGTGACTCCCGCCGCGATCGCCGCCTCAAGCTCGCTATCGCGCTTGCCGGGGCCGGCGAAGCTCATCCGGCGCGGGTCGCCGCCCGCTTCGATGGCGGTGCGCATCTCGCCGCCGGAGGCGAGATCGATGCCGTCGACCTTGCCTAGCAGGTGGCGGAGCACCTGCGGATGGGGGTTGGCCTTCATCGCATAGTGAAGATCGACGCCCGGAAAGGCGGCGCGAAAGCGGGCGACCTGGCGATCGACCAGCGCCATATCGTAGACGAAGAGCGGCGTGTCGCCCGCCGCGGCCGCGAGATCGTCGGCACGGCGGCCGCCGATCAGCAGCATGTAGTCGCTGTCCGACGCGAAGCCGTCGGGAATGGGGCCGATCGGCTTAGTCATGACGTCAGTTCCGCTTCGAGCGCGTTGCGGTCGATCTTGCCGTTGGGGCTGCGCGGCAGCTCGGACCGCCACAGGATGACGCCGGGCTGCATGAAATTGGGCAGGAGACGCTTGAGGTGCGCGCGCAGCTTGTCCTCGGCGACGCCCTCGACGGGACGAACGATGAGCGCGATCCCCTGGCCGAGCAGTGGATCGGGATAGCCGAGCGCGATCGCCTCGGCGGCGAGGCCGGAGGCGATCGCCGCTTCCTCGATCTCGGTCGGGCTGATGCGGTTGCCGGCCGACTTGATCATGCCGTCGGCGCGGCCGACGAAATAGAGCAGCCCCTCCTCGTCCCGCCGAGCGCGATCGCCGGACCAGACGGCGGTGCCGCCGTAGCGCGAGGCGGGCGGGGCGGGCTTGAAGCGGATGGCGGTGCGTTCGGGATCGTTCCAATAACCCTGGGCGACGAGCGGGCCGGCATGGACCAGCTCGCCCTCCTCGCCCGGCGCGGTCTCGCTGCCGTCGTCGCGCACGATCAGGATCTCGGCGAAGGGAATGGCCTTGCCGATCGAGTCGATGTGCGTGTCGAGCAGGGCGGGCTCGAGATAGGTCGAGCGGAACGCCTCGGTGAGGCCGTACATCGAATAGATGTCGGCGGCCGGAAACAGCTCGCGAAGGCGGCGGGTGACCGAGGGCGGCAGCTTGCCGCCGCTGTTGGTGAGACGGCGAAGGCTGAGCGCAGCGTCGGGCGGCCACGGCGCCTCGATCAGCTGCACCCAGAGCGGCGGAACGCCGGCCAGAGTCGTGATGCCATGCGCCGCCACCGCTCGAATGACGTCACGCGGCGCAAGGAAGTCGAGCGGCACCACCGAGGCGCCGGCGGCCCAGGCGGAGAGGAGCTGGTTCTGGCCGTAGTCGAAGCTGTAGGGCAGCACCGCCAGCACGCGGTCCTGGGGCACGAGACGCGTGTAATGCGCCACGCTGATCGCGCCAAGCCACATATTGGCATGGCTCAGCATCACGCCCTTGGGGCGGCCGGTCGAGCCTGACGTGTAGAGCAAGGCGGCGAGATCGTCCGGGTTGGCCTCGGACGGCGGCAGCGGCGCGCTCTCGAACAGCGCCCTGCCCGCCTCCTCGTTCAACGTCTCGCAATCGTCCGGTACATCGCCCGGCTCGAGCGAGTCCAGGCGAACCTGCCCTGAAATCAGTAGCTTGGCGCCGCTATCTGAGAGTATGTGCGAAACCTGGAGGCGCTTCAGCAACGGGTTGATCGGCACATGGACGAGCCCGGCCCTCGTGCAGGCGAGCGGCAGCAGGCTGGTCATCCGGGTCTTGGGCAGCCAGCTCGCGACGCGGGCGCCTTTCGGCAGGGCGCGCGCGGCGAGGCTGGCGGCGAGCGCTCCGACCGCGGCCTCCAGCCCGGCATAGTCCAGGACTCCGTCACGATCGCTGAGGGCGACGTCCGTCGGCGCGCCGCGGAGCGGCAGGTGATCGAGCGGGCGCGGGATTGGATCGGGCGCGCTCGGTTCAACCACGGACAGTTTCACTCCTGCTTAAAGCGGCCATGCTAAGGCGCTCGAAGCGGCGGAGATAGCGTGCAATGGTTAACGTGACACTGTTCGGCGACCTCGACGCGGTCGAACAGGATGCGCGAGGCGCCTTGGATCGGGCGAACCAGCTTGGTCTTCACGACCGCCTGAGCTGGTTCCGCCTGCTCGAGCGCCATTGCCCGCCGAAGGGCAAGCTGCAGGTCGTCCGAGCCGAGCAGGATGGCAAACGCGCCTGGCTGTTCCTCGCCGTGGACGGACGCAGCGCCGACGCTTACGCCGCCTGGTACAGCCTTCGCTTCGGGCTGATCGGCGATAATGCGCTCGCTCCCGAAATCGCCGGATTTCTGCGCGATCGGCGGCTTTCCCGAGTAGAACTCGCGCCGGTCGAGGATCATGACGTCATCGCTTCGGCCTTCCGCGGCGCCGGCTGGTCGGTCGCGGTCGAGCCCGCCTTCGGCAACTGGATCACGCGCACCGACAAGGGCTTCGACGAATATTGGAGCAGGCGACCCGGCCAGTTGCGAAGCACCGCCAGGCGCAAGGCCAAGGCGGCCGACCTCGACATCGTGATCCACGAGGGTTTCGACCCCGCGGCATGGGCCGACTATGAATCCGTGTATCGATCGAGCTGGAAGCCCGAGGAAGGCTCCTTCCCTTTTCTCCGCGCTTTGGCCGAGCAGGAAGGCGCGGCGGGGACGCTGAGGCTCGGCCTCGCCTATCACAACGGCCGCCCAGTCGCCGCACAGCTGTGGCTGGTCGAAGGCGGCATCGCGACGATCCACAAGCTCGCCTACGCCGACGACGCCAAGGCGATGTCGCCGGGGACGGTGCTGGGCGAAGCCATGTTCCGCCGGGCGATCGACAAGGATGGCGTCACGCTGATCGATTACGGGACGGGCGACGACGCCTATAAGCGCGACTGGATGGACGAACGGCGCCAGCTGTGGCGGATCATCGCGCGCAATCCGCGCACCTTGCGGGGCCTGATGGGCATTGTCCGGCAGCGGGTCAGGGCGCTTGTCCGGGGCAAGGCGAGCCGCTAGGGCGCGCTTTCTGTACGGTCGCGAACGGAGGGGAGCTTGGCGCTCGACGACGCCACGGAGGTTGAACAGACGCTGCGGGCGGTGCTCGCCGACGTGCTGGGGCTCGATCCCGCGCGGGTCGCGACCTTCAACGAAGCGACGCCGCTGTTCGGCGCCCTTCCCGAATTCGACTCCCTCGCGGTCGCCGGTCTCCTCACCGAACTCGAGGAGCGGCTGGGAATCCTCATCGAGGATCATGAGGTCGACGCGGACATGATGGAGACGTTCGGCGCCCTCCTCACCTTCGCACGGGCCAAGGCGCTTCGGTGACCGGTGGCGCTCTTTCCTATGAGCGCTTCTACAATGGACGGACCAATGAGTGGCTGCTGCGCGTGGGCGACCCGCGCACGCCGCCGATCCTGTTCGTCCCGCCCCTGTTCGAGGAGCTGAATCGAACCCGAGCGCTGATCGTCGCGGTAATGCGGCGCGTGGCGGCGGAGGGCAATGGCTGCTGGCTTCCCGACCTGCGCGGAACCGGCGAGAGCCTGCTCGCTCTGGAGGATGTCAGCTGGGAGGACTGGCGTCATGACGTCAGCGCCGCCGCCGACCACATCGCAAAGGAGAGCGGCAAGCGGCCAATCATGGCGTCGGTTCGCGGCGGCTGCCTGATCGACGACAATGTGGATGCCGCCGCATGGTGGCGCTTCGCCCCGGCGACGGGCGCGGCTCTGGCGCGTGACCTCGACCGCGCCTCGCTCGCGGGCGGCGCGGAATGGGCTGGCTATCCGGCCTCGCCGCCAATGCGGGAGGCATTGCGCACCGCGGCCGCGGCTGAGGTCGCTCCGTTGCGCACGGTTCGGCTCGACACGGATGCCGCCGCCGCCGATTACAAGGTGACGGGGCCGGCCCTGTGGCGGCGCTCCGAGCCGGGATCGTCGGATTCCCTGGCGAAGTCTCTCGGCGCGGACCTCATCAAATGGAGCCGGACATGCGCCGCCTCCTGACCTTTGACTGTGATGGCGCGCAGCTCTGCGCCAGCCTGGACGACGCGAAGGGCGCCACCGGCGTCCTGATGGTGACGGGCGGCAGCCAGACCCGGATCGGTTCGCATCGACTCTACGAACGCTTGGCGAAGGTATTGGCAGACGAGGGAATTCCATGCTTCCGCTTTGATCGGCGCGGGGTCGGCGACAGCGGCGGCGAGGATCCCGGCTATCTCGGTTCGGCGCCCGATCTCGCGGCTGCCGCGGCAGCCTTTCGAACGGAACGGCCGGGGCTGGAAGGCGTCATCGGCATCGGGTTATGCGACGGGGCCACCGCGCTGGCGCTGTTCGGCGCCGAGGCCGGGATCGATGGCGTCGTGATGATCAATCCCTGGCTGGTCGAAGCAGAGGTCGACGCGCCACCGCCTGCGGCCATCCGCCGACATTATCGCGAGCGGCTCTTCAGCCTGTCCGGATGGAAGAGATTGCTCGGTGGATCAGTATCTTACAGCAAGCTCTTCAGAGGCATCGCCAAGGCTGCCAAGCCGATCGAGGGATCGGAGCTCGCCGCCGACGTGGCAGGCGCGCTTCGCGGCAGCGGCTTGTCCGCGTCTTTGATCCTGGCATCGGGCGACGCCACCGCGATCGCTGCGGCGCGTGAGGTAAAGGCGCGCATCTTTCAGGGCCTCATCCGGCGCCGCGAGGAGATCGACACCGACTCCCACACCTTCGCGAAGCCGGGAGACGTGGCGGCGTTGACGTCAGCGATCCTCGACGCTCTCCAGCCGTTTCGCCGCTGACAATCCGGTCAGCCGAGTGCGGCTTCCCTGAGAGGCTCGTGCTGGGCGGCCTCGAAATCGGCCTCGGCGAGGAACTTCTCGGCATCCAACGCGGACATGCAGCCGGTGCCGGCGGCGGTCACGGCCTGGCGGTAGATCTTGTCCATGACGTCACCGCAAGCGAACACGCCGGGGACGCTGGTGCGCGTCGTGCCGGGTTCAACCTTGATATAGCCGTCATCGTCCAGGTCGAGATGGCCGCGGAACAGCTCGGTCGCGGGGGCGTGACCGATCGCGACGAAGGCGCCGTCGACCTCGATCCGCTCGGCCGGCGCGCCATTCTCGTCGACCAGATCCAGCGCGACCAGCTTCTCGGGCTCGCCGCCGGCGACGAAGGTGCCGACCGAGCGGTTCCACATCACGCGGATGTTCGGGTGGGCGAACAGCCGCTCCTGGAGGATCTTCTCGGCGCGCAGCTTGTCGCGGCGGTGGATCAGGATGACGTCATCGCTGTGGTTGGTCATGTAGAGGGCTTCCTCGACCGCGGTGTTGCCGCCGCCGATCACCACCACCTTCTTGCCGCGGTAGAAGAAGCCGTCGCAGGTCGCGCAGGCGCTCACCCCCCTGCCCTTCAGATGCTCCTCGCTCGGCAGGTTCAGCCACTTGGCCTGCGCGCCGGTCGCGATGACGAGGGTGTCGCCCTCGTAGACCGTGCCGCCGTCGCCCTTGAGGACGAACGGGCGCCGCGAGAAATCGACCTCGACGATCTGGTCCCATTCCATTCGGGCGCCGACATGCTCGGCCTGGGCCTGCATCTCCTCCATCAGCCACGGGCCCTGGATGGTGTCGCGGAAGCCCGGATAATTTTCGACATCGGTGGTGATGGTGAGCTGGCCGCCCGGCTGCATGCCCTGGACGACGATCGGCTTGAGGCCGGCACGGGCCGCATAGATGGCCGCGGTGAGGCCGGCGGGGCCGGAGCCGAGGATGAGCATGCGGGATTTATGGGTGGCGGTCACGAAAGGTCCTTTCTCGGCTTCCGAGTTAAGCGGCGCCCCGGCCCCGCGCAAGCGAGGGAAAGGGACTTGACCACAGGCTTGTGAAGCCGTCCTGCTGTGACAGAGGGAGAGACGAGCGGATGGCCACCAAGTCGGGCGACGTGAAGCCAGTTCATGAGGAGGCGGACGGGGTACCGCACTGGTCGCAGGACCCGCTCGGCTTCCTCATCGCCCCGGTCACGACGGAAGAGTTTTTCGAGCGCTATTACGAGCAGGCGCCGCTGCTGACCGCGCGCGGGCGGCCGGACCTCTACGCGGGCATGCTGACTCTGGAGATGCTCGACGCCTTCATCAACAGCGCCGACCTTCGGCAAGGCATGCTCGACCTCGCCAACCAGGCGAACCGCATCGATGCCAACAGCTACATCAACGAGGGCGGGCGGATCATCACGCCGGTCGTCGCCGAGAAATATCTCGAGGGCGCGACGATCATCCTGCCCCACCTCCACGAATCGATGGCCGAGCTCGGCGAGTTCTGCCGGGCGCTGGAGGGCGTCTTCTCCTGCCACGTCCAGACCAACGTCTATCTTACCCCGGCCAGCGCGCAGGGTTTCCCGATCCACTACGACAATCACGACGTTTTCGTGATGCAGATATCGGGCGCCAAGCAGTGGAGCTTCTACGGGGCGCCGGTGGCGACGCCCTATCGAGGCGAGGGTTTCGAGCTCGGCCGCCACGAGCCGGGCCCGGTGACCGAGAGCTTCACGTTGACTCCGGGCGATTGCGTCTACGTTCCGCGGGGCGTCATGCACGCGGCGCCCAACGTCGGCGCGGAGCCCTCGCTTCACATAACAGTCGGCCTCATCACCAAGACCTGGGCCGACCTCATCCTGGAATCGGTGTCCGAGCTGGCGTTGAACGAGCCTGCGTTCCGTCGCTCGCTTCCCGCCGGTTACGCGCGTCAGGAGTTCGACCGCGAGGAGGCGCGGCGCCATTTCGAAACGCTCACCGCGCTCATCGCTGAAAAGGCGAGCATGGACAGCGCCTTCGATCTCATGGCCGACGAGTTCCTCCGGTTGCGGCGGCCCAACCTGGCCGGCGTGATCGCGGGCACTCCCGACGTTCCGCGCGAGGGGGATCGCTTCCGCAAGCGCCCGCTGGTGCCGTGGCAGGTGGCCGACGATGACGGCAAGCTGGCGCTGATCGGCCCGGGCGGCGACATCTTCTTCGACGACGACGATGGCGATGCGCTCGACGTTGCCTTGTCCGGCGCGCCGTTCACCGCGGACGACCTCCCCTGCAAGGACCCGAAGCGCGTCCTGCGCAAATTGTGGGCGAACGGCTACTTGGAGCGGCTGTCGCGAGAGCGCTGACCGGACTGTTGCACAACGGGAACAGTCGCGGATTTCCGCCGATTTCGCGAAACCATGCGAGCACCCGGGCGTTGGGCTTTCCGTCGACGATTAAACTACATCAATCTTTGGTTGCTAAATGTCTGAAAAGAATGAGCGGGGGCAAAGTGGCGAGGTGGAGACGCAGCAGGCGCTCCTTCGCCACACGATTGATCTCAACAGCGAACTGATCGCACAGGCGGATCGGCTGATCTCCGCCTCCCGATCGTCGCGGACCGAGACTCCCAACAGTAACAGCAACGACTGAACGTCGCTCGCGGTTGGCACGGATGCGACGCCCCCGGGGCGGCTTTAATCCTTCGTCAACCATTTCAGCCCACGCCCGTGCTAATGATGCGCGTGTGGGAGCGCGACATGAGCCGGGATAGTGCCTCATCACAGGCGCGGCGCTGCTACGCGCTCGCCCTCACGGCCCTCGGCCTTCTTGCCGGCTGCGAGACGGTGAGCGACGTTCGCGGCCGCGCGGTCGTCGAGCAGCGCGAGCCCGGATGGCGCGACATTCTCCAACCCGCCGACCAGGCGCGTCTGCTGGGTCTCGGGACATCCTGGGCGACGGCGCTGGAGCAAGCCCGTCGTGGCGGATTTTCGCGAAGGATCGCTAACGAAGGCGCGCTGCTCGACCCGCAAGCCGGACTTTCCCGCGCCGCGCCGGCACCCGGTTCCTATCGCTGCCGCCTGATCCGGATCAGGCCAGGCAGCCGCCGAGTACCGGCCTTCGTGGTCCGCGGGCCCTATTTTTGCGATGTCGGGGCGGCTCCCGACTATCTCTCTCTCACCCAGCAGACCGGACCGGAACGCCCTGGCGGGCATCTGTGGGAGGATAGCGACAGCCGGATGATCTTCATCGGCGCGGCCGCACGAGGCCGTGACGACGGCCCGCCGGCCTATGGCGAACAACCGGATCGCAACGTCGTCGGCGTCTTCGAGCGGGTCGGGCAGTTCCGTTACCGGCTGGTCCTTCCCGCACCGGCGAGCGGCGCGACGCTCGAAGTCATCGAGCTGATCCCGGCGCTGACCTGACGATGAAGGATGGTAGCGGAGGAGGGACTTGAACCCCCGACACGCGGATTATGATTCCGCTGCTCTAACCAGCTGAGCTACTCCGCCCCGTTTCGGCGAGCCGGCGCTATAGAAAGCGCCGACCGACCGGTCAACTGGCGAGAGCACCTCCCCAATTCAAGGCCGGAACCCGCCGCACCCCCTATCGTTTCCGGAAGTCGAAAGCTCATTGGAGACAGGGCAGATGGACCTGCTGACACCGCTCGAAACCTATTGCCGACTCATCCTGCGCGCCCGCGAGCTGGAAGCGCAGGTGCCTGCCCAGGATCCGGACGAGGATCCCGACAATGTCGACGACGTATCGGACGACGACGAGGATCCGACTCAGGCTCTGTCCGTGCTCAACGATGAGATGAACAGCGTCGAGGAGGAGATCGCGGCTTTGCTCGACGATCTCGCCGACGACCAGCTCGCCGAGGCGGTTGCACTTGCCTGGGTGGGCGTCGGAACGTTCGATTCGACCGAGTGGGAGGATGCCTGCGCCGAGGCGAACGACCTCGACCCCGACGAGCGGATCGACGAGCTGATGAACATGCCGACGCTGGCGGCCAATCTCGAGAGCGGGCTCGCCGCGTTCGACTTCAACTGCGACGACGTAGGTCAGCTCGACTAGCCGCGGAATGGATAGGCCCGGATCTGCTCCCACGGGCCGCCCAGATAACGCCATGACGTCAGGCCGCGGATGGCGAGCGGCCTCGGGAAGGTGCCGAGCTGAAGCTCCTTCTGGAGAGCGATGGCATCACGACGCTCGACCTTGTTCTGGACGGTCACGTGCGGCCGCCACGGCGCCTGGTCCTGCGGCATGAGCATGCCGCGGAACGCCTCCGCGAGGTCGAGGCAAATGTCCTCCAGTTCCTCGCTCTCTACTCGGAAGGCCGTCCCCTGCCCCAGGTCCATGACGGCAAGAATGCGCGCACTGGGCGCGGGCGCTTGCGCATAGGCACCGAGGCGCTGGCCGAGCTCCCGCTCGAGCGAAGGCGGCAGGTGGCGGAACAGCGTGAGATGGACCGGGACCCGGTTCAGCTCAGGCGGATAATGGGCCCGGCGAAGACCTTCGAGCCAGGCATGATCGTCGGCGCCAAAGGTTGCGGTGACGATCAGAGGAGCGGTCAAATCTCCACCTGGCTGCCGAGCTCGACGACTCGGTTGGTCGGCAGCTTGAAGAATTGCATCGCACTTTCCGCGTTGCGAAGCATCCAGGCGAACAGCCCCTCCCGCCACAGCGCCATGCCGGGCCGCGACGAGGCGATCAGCGTCTGACGGGCGAGGAAGAAGCTGGTGTCCATCATCTTGAACTGCGGCCCGCACTTCTCGACCTTGGTGAGCGCCGCCGGAACGTCGGTCTCCTCCATGAAGCCGTAGCGCAGGATCAGCCGGAAGAAGCCGCTGCCAAGGTCGGTGAGGTCGAACCGGTTGCCCGGGTCGACGAAGGGCACGTCCTCGATCTTCACGGTGAGCAGAAGGACGCGCTCGTGGAGCACCTTGTTGTGCTTCAGGTTGTGGAGAAGTGCGTGCGGGATGCCGTCGGGAGTCGTGGTCATGAACACCGCGGTGCCGGGCACGCGCGCAGCGCTCGACGCCGCCGACTTGATGAAGATCGCGACCGGCATCGAACCCTCGTTCATGCGTTCGATCATCAGCTTTCGGCCCTTCGCCCAGGTCGTCAACATGGTGAAGATGACTAGACCAACGAGGAGCGGGAACCAGCCACCGGCCGGGACCTTGGTGAGGTTGGCGGTGAAATAGGCGACGTCGACCAGGAAGAAGAGCGCGAGCAGCGGGATCGAGACCCAGGGCTTCCACTTCCACAGCGAGAACAGGACCACGCTGAGTAGGCAGGTGTCGATGAACATCGCGCCGGTGACGGCGATGCCATAGGCCGCGGCGAGATTGCTCGAATTCCTGAAGAACAGGACGAGCAGAATGACCATCACCATCAGCGTCCAGTTCACCACCGGGATGTAGATCTGGCCGGCCGCCGAGGCGCTGGTGTGGAGGATCCTCAGCCGCGGGATGAAGCCGAGCTGCATCGCCTGCTGCGTGACTGAGAAGGCGCCGGAAATCACCGCCTGGCTGGCGATGATCGTCGCCATGGTGGCGAGGATGACGAGCGGCAGGCGGTAGGCTTCGGAGGCGAGGAAGAAGAACGGGTTTTCGATCGTCTCGGCGGCGGCGACCGGGTCGAGCGACAGGATCATCGCCCCCTGCCCCATATAATTCAGCATCAAGGCCGGCATCGCGAAGACGAGCCAGGACAGGCCGATCGGCTTGCGTCCGAAATGGCCCATGTCGGCATAGAGCGCTTCCGCGCCGGTCACCGCCAGCACCACTGAGCCAAGCGCGAGAAAGGCGCGCCACTGGTCGGTGATGAAGAACTGGATGGCGTTCCACGGATTGAGGGTGGCGAGGACGATGCTCGGATCGCGGACGATGTGGATGATGCCGAGCGCCGCGAGTGTCGCGAAATAGACCAGCATGATCGGCCCGAACAGGGCGCCGACCTTGGCCGTGCCGCGCGACTGGATGGCGAACAGGCCGACCAATATGCCGACAGCTATCGGGATGACGAAGGGCTGGAAGCCGCTCTGGACCGTGGTGAGGCCCTCCACCGCCGACAGCACGGAAATGGCCGGCGTGATCATCGAGTCGCCGTAGAAGAGCGCGCAGGCGAAGACGCCGAGGAGGACGATTCCGGACGTTTTCAACCGCATCGTCGCGCCCGAGCGCCGGCTGATCAAAGCGAGCAGGGCGAGGCTGCCGCCCTCCCCCTTATTGTCGGCGCGCATGATGATGGTGACGTACTTGAACGACACCACGATCATCATCGACCAGAAGATGAGGCTGAGCACGCCATGGATATGCAGCGCGTCCGGGGCCAGCGGGTGGTGCCCGGCGAACGTCTCGCGGAAGGCGTAGATCGGGCTGGTGCCGATATCGCCGAAGACGATTCCAATCGCGCCGACGGCGAGCTTGAGAAGGCCCGAATCGTGATCGTGGTGCCCTGCGGGACGATCCGCAGGCATGGCAGGCGCGGCAGTGTCGCTCATCGAGGGAACGTGTCCAAACCCGCCTTCATCACAGCCGCTCCGCCCCGCGAAGCGGCGGCGCATTATCACTACCCTGCAGGGGGCGCAACACGGGGCACAGGCGACAAGGCCAAAGTGCGCCGCTATAGGGCACCGCAATTCCACGAGAATCAGCGGGAGCAATAACGATGCGCGTTGGCGTGCCGAAGGAGATTAAGGTTCACGAATATCGGGTCGGCCTGACCCCGGCGTCGGTCGCCGAACTGACCGCGGCTGGCCACGAGGTCGTCGTCGAGACCAATGCCGGCACCGGCATCGACTTCAGCGACCAGGATTATGTGAACGCCGGCGCGCGGATCGTCGCGACCGCGGACGAGGTGTTCGCCCAGTCCGACATGATCGTGAAGGTGAAGGAGCCGCAGGCGGTCGAGATCGCCCGGCTCGAGGCGCGGCACACTCTGTTCACCTATCTCCATCTCGCTCCCGACCCTGAGCAGACCCAGGGCCTGCTCAAGTCCGGAGCGACCTGCATCGCCTATGAGACGGTGACGTCGCGCTCCGGCCAGCTGCCGCTCCTCAAGCCGATGAGCGAAGTGGCGGGACGCATGTCGATCCAGGTCGCCGCCCATTATCTCGAGAAGGAGCAAGGCGGCCGCGGCGTTCTGCTCGGCGGCGTCCCCGGCGTTGCGCCGGCCAAGATCGCCATCCTCGGCGGCGGCGTGTCGGGCATCAACGCGGCGCAGATGGCGACGGGCCTCCGCGCCGACGTCACCATCTACGACATCAACAACGATCGCCTTGCCGAGCTCGACATGCATTTCGGCAGCCAGATCAAGACCGCCTACGCGTCCAAGGCCGCCATCGCCGAAGCGGTAAAGCAGGCCGAGGTGGTGATCGGCGCGGTGCTGATCCCCGGCGCGGCGGCGCCCAAGCTGGTCACCCGCGATATGCTCAAGACGATGAAGCGCGGTTCGGTGCTGGTCGACATCTCGATCGACCAGGGCGGTTGCTTCGAGACATCCCGGCCGACCACGCACAGCGATCCGGTCTACGAGGTCGACGGAGTCATCCATTATTGCGTGGCGAACATGCCGGGCGCGGTGGCGCGGACCTCGGCCTTCGCGCTCAATAACGCGACGCTGCCCTTCGTGCTTCGGATCGCCAACATGGGCGCCGAAGCGGCGATGGCCGCCGATCCGCACCTCGCTGCCGGCCTCAACGTGTCGGGCGGCAAGGTCCGCCACCAGGCCGTCGCCGAGGCGCTCGGGCTCGAGTACGAGGCCGCTTAAGAGAAAGACCACCCCCGGCCCCTCCGCGAAGGCGCGGAGGGGAGTCGTCCGCGCGGCGCCCCTCCCCTCCAGCTCTTCCTGGAGGGGCCGGGGGTGGTTCTTACTTTCTAATTCGCCGGTGCCGGGGCTGGCGCAGCCGCCGGCGGGATCCGTCCCTGCGTGCGGGCCTGTGCCAGCGCGTCGAGCTGCTCCTGGATCGCGCCACGCCAGGTGGCGCTGGGCGGGGCGGAGGCGAGGAGCTGGCGCCACACCTGCTCGGCCTCGTCGAAGCGACCGCCTTGAGCGAGCGCCACGCCGTAGAAGAAGCGCGGGCCGGGATGGTCGGGCGCGATCTGAAGGGCGCGGTCGAAGGCGAGCTCGGCCGCCGGGGTCATCAGCCCGTCGGCATGCTGGACCAGGGCGTTGCCGAGTCCGACCCAAAGGTCGGGATTGTTCGGCGTCCGGCGAAGCGCGTTCTGGATGATCTCGACGCCTTCCTTGGTGTTGCCGGTGCGCTGATAGCTTTCGGCGAGGCTCAGCCAATGGGCGGCATTGTTGAACTGGCCCATTAAATCGGGCCGCATCTCGGCGAAGGCGCTGTCCGGAACCGGCTCGGTGGCGGCCGGCGGCGCCTTGGGCGCGCCCGCCATTCCGGGGCGACCCTGCCAGGCATAGCCGGCGAGAGCGAGCAGAAGCGCAGCGCCGAGAAACTGCACAAGCCCCGTGTCGCCGCGCATCCACCGCCACAGGCCGGCGGCAACCAGCAAGGCGAGGACCAGCATGACGACCCAGCCCATCACGCCTTCTTCCTCCGCTTGAACTGGCCGCGCATCAGGAACAGGCCGGCGCCGAGCAGCACGATTGGAGCGAACCAGAGGGGCCAGGTCAGGGGCTCGACCGGCGGATCATAGGTCACCCAGTTGCCGTAGCGCTGGATCAGCCAGGATCGGATCTGCTCCGGGCTCTCGCCGGCGGCGATCCGGCGGCGAATGTTGTTGCGCATGTCGCCGGCCATGTCGGCGTCGCTGTCGGCGATCGACTGGCCCTGGCAGACCAGGCAGCGGACCTCGTCCATCAGCCCGCGCGCGGCGGCCTCCTGGCGAGGGTCGGGCAGCTGCTTGTTCGCATATTCGGCCGGCGGAAGCAGCGAATCGGCGGCGGCCGGGGCGGCCACGGCGAGCGCGAGTGAGATCAGGAGGAGGCGATCAGGACGGGGCACGTGCCGCCTCATATTCCTGGATGAGCCGGACCATGTCGGCGTCGGTGATCGGGCCGATATGCTGGAAGCGGATCTTGCCGGCGCCGTCGATCACGAAGGTCTCGGGAACGCCCGACGAGCCGATGGCGAGCTGGAGGCTGCTGTCGGCGTCGAGCGCGACGTTGCGATAGGGATCCCCCCAGCGGTCGAGGAAGGCCTGGATGTCCTGCGGCCGGTCGCGGATCGCGACGGCGTCGATCGGGATGCCGCGGCGCGCCATCGCCATCAGCTGCGGCGCCTCGGCGATGCAGGGCACGCACCAGCTCGCGAAGATGTTGAGGATGCGCGGCTCGCCGGCATAATCAGCGCGGCTTACCGTGGCTCGGCCTGGAAGCGCGGGGGGCAGCTGGATGGCCGGGAGCGGCTGGCCGATCAGGCGCGAATGGATAAGCCGGTCGGACGGCGAATAGAGGTTCCACGCGGCGACGGCGCCGATCACCAGGAAGACGATCAGCGGCACCCACAGGACGAAGCGCCGCTTCATGCCAGCGCCTCGCGGCCCGGCTGGTACGCAGGGGCCGGCTCGGGCGCTTCCTGGCGCTTGTCCTTGCGACCGCGGCGGAGGCGGCCGATCAGCGATAGGAAGCCGCCGAAGGCGACGAGACCGCCGCCATACCAGATCAGGGTGACCGCCGGCTTCCACCACAGCCGGAGCTGCCACCGCCCCTGCCCGTCAGGCTCGCCGATCACCGTGTAGAGCTGGCCGTCCAGACGGGTGAGGATAGCCGCCTCGCTGGTGGGAGTCGGCGGCGAGCTGAACATGCGCGCCTGCGGGCGTAGCAAAATCTCACGGCCTTCGCCGCGGCGAACGACGAGACGTGCGGCGACCGCGGTCCAGTTGGGACCGGCGACGGGCTCGACGCCCTCGAAGCGGATCGTCCACGGCCCGACGCTGGCCTGCTGACCGATCCGGGCGGCGATCAGCGTCTCCTTGGTGAAGGCGCTTTCCGATGCCATTCCGGCCATGCTCACCGCGATTCCCAAATGAGCAACCACCATGCCCCAGGTGATCAGCGGCGTGCGCCTTAAGTTACGGCCCCACAAGGGCGCGAGACTCGCCACCGCGACGGCCGGCGCGAGCGCGAGGCCGAGCAAGGGCAGCACGCCGATGCCGGGCGCGAGCAGGATGACGAGGAACAGCGAGACGGCGGCGACCAGGATCGGAATGGCCATGCGCTGGGCGAGTGCTCTCAAGCTATCGCGGCGCCAGCGCAAAAGCGGACCCGCGCCCATCAGGGCGACGAGGACCAGCGCGACCGGGCCGGCAGCCTTGTTGAAATAAGGCGGGCCGACCGACAGCTTCTCGCCGGTCACCGCCTCGACCCCGAGCGGATAGAGCGTGCCGACAAGGACGACCCCGAGGATGATCGACAGCAGCAGGTTGTTGACCACGAGCATACCCTCGCGGCTGACCGGATCGAAGGCCGCGCCTTCCTTCACCGTGCCGACGCGCGCGCCGAACAGGGCCAGCGCGCCGCCGATATAGAGGCACAGGAGCATCAGGATGAAGGCGCCGCGCTGCGGGTCGACCGCGAAGGCGTGGACGCTGGTGAGGATTCCCGAACGGACCAGGAAGGTGCCGATCATCGACATCGAGAAGGCGACGACGGCGAGCATCACCGTCCAGGCGCGAAGGCCGTCGCGGGTGGCGAGAACGGTGACGCTGTGAAGGAGAGCAGTGGCCGCGAGCCACGGCATCAGCGACGCGTTCTCGACCGGGTCCCAGAACCACCAGCCGCCCCAGCCGAGCTCGTAATAGGCCCAGTAGCTGCCGGCGACGATCCCGAGGGTGAGGAAGATCCAGGCGGCGAGCACCCAGGGCCGCATCGCGCGGGCGAAGGCGGGCCCGACGTCGCGGGTGACGAGCGCTCCGACCGCGAAGGAGAAAGCGACCGAGACTCCGACATAACCGAAATAAAGGGTCGGCGGATGGAAGGCGAGACCCGGGTCCTGAAGCAAGGGGTTGAGGCCGTTGCCCTCCACGGGGATCGGGAAGATACGGGTGAACGGGTTCGAGGCGAACAGCAGGAAGCCGTAGAAGCCGAGCGAGATCGTCGCCTGGGCGGCGAGAGTCGCGACATGGGTGTCCTGCCTAAGCTTGCGCTCGAACAGGGACACCCCGGCGCCGGCGACGGCGAGCACCGTCACCCACAGCAGCATCGAGCCTTCGTGATTTCCCCACGCGCCGGCGAACTTGTAGATCCACGGCTTGGCGGAATGGCTGTTGGCGGCAACCAGCTGGACCGACAGGTCAGTGCGCAGGAACAGCCAGATCAGCATCAGGAAGGAGAAAGCGGCGAGCAGTCCCTGCGCGACCGCGAGCGGGCGGACGAATCGGAGCATCGCCTCCTGCCCCGGGCGGACCGACGCCCAGCCGAGGAACATCTGAAGCAGCGACAGCGATGCCGCGAGCCACAAAGCCGCGAGGCCGGCCTCGGCGATCATTCGATCGTCTCCGTCTTGTGGAGGCCGCGGTCGGACAGCTCGGGCGGCATGTAATTCTCGTCGTGCTTGGCGAGAATCTCGCTGGCGACGAAGCGGCCGTCGGGCTGGAAGCGACCCTCCGCGACGACTCCGGAGCCCTCGCGGAACAGGTTGGGGACGATGCCGGTGAAGGTGACGGGGATGGTGTGCTCGGTTTCGTCGTGAACGACGAAGTCGATGGTGACGCCATCCTGGTGGCGCCGAAGCGAACCTTCCTGGACCATCCCGCCGACACGGACGGCGCGGTCGAGCGGCAGGCCGAGGCGCTGGACGTCGGCGGGGGCGTAGAAGAAGGCCGCCTGCTCGCGCATCGCCGACATGGCGAGAAGGGCCGCGACGATGAGGGCGATCACCGCTAGGCTGACGAGGATGAGCCGCTGGCTCTTGGGCTTCATTCCGCGCGCGCTCATTTGCGGCGAAGCTCCTCGGCATCGCGCTCCGCCTTGCGCATGGCGAGATAGCTCTGCGCGAACAGGCCGGCGACGCCGACGAACGTCGCGGCATAGGCTGCGATCACGAATGGCCAGGGATTCATGCCTCGGCCATCCTTCTGAGGCGCGCCTCGACCTTGGTCCGGGCGAGCTCGGCCCGCATCCGCATCAGCACGATCGCTCCGAAGAAGAGCGAGAAGCCGATCGCCGAGACCAGCAGCGGCCACAGCATCTCGCCGGCGATGGCCGACTGGCCGCGGACGATGTCGATGCTCTGGGTCTGGTGCAGCGAGCGCCACCACACGACCGAATAATGGATGATCGGCAGGTTCACCGCCCCGGCGAGGCCGAAGATCGCGGTGAGGCGCCCCTCCCCGCCCTTATCCTTCTCGGCCGAGGCGAGCGCGATGTAGCCGAAATAGAGGAAGAGGAGGACAAGCATCGAGGTCATGCGCCCGTCCCATTCCCAATAGGTGCCCCAGGCTGGGCGGCCCCACAGCGAGCCGGTGATCAGACAGACGGCGGTGAACACCGCGCCGGGCACAGCCAGGGCCCGGCCCGCAACCGCTGCGAGCGGGTGGCGCCAGACCAGCTGCATGAAGCTGGCCACGGCAATTCCGGTCCACCCGCCCATTCCGAGCCAGGCTGCGGGCACGTGGAGATAGATGATGCGCACGCTGTCGCCCTGATAGCGCTCGGGCGGAGCGAGGAAGAGGCCGTAGCCGACGCCGATCGCGATCAGGACCAGCCCGCCCCACCCCAGCCAGGGAGTGAGGGCGCGCGCGATTTTGAGGAAGCGGGCGGGATTCGCGTAGGCGTGCATGGTGTCGGCTCGCTTCTTAGCCGGGCCGTGACGTGCACGGAAGGCCCCGGCGGCGCGAAGCTTGCCCGGCGCCGCGCCAAAGCCCAAGTGAGCGGCCCGATGTCCGCGAGCCGAGCCGATCCCCTGCCCCCTTTGCGACACGACCGGGTCAAGGGCGTGGCGATGCGCCTCGCCGCGATCACCGGGTTCGCGGTGATGGCGGCGACGATCAAGCTGGCCTACGCGCACGGCGCGACCACGCCGGAGACGGTCTTCTACCGCTGCCTGTTCGGGCTGCCGCCGTTGCTCGGCTGGATCGCCTGGTGCGGCGATTGGGACGTGTGGCGGACGAAGCGGCCGATGGCGCATGTGCTGCGCGGCTCGCTCGGGCTCACCTCGATGGCATTGGGCTTCACCGCTTTGAGCCTGCTTCCGCTCGCGGAGGCGAGCACCATCTCCTTCGTCGCGCCCTTGTTCGCGCTGGCCTTGTCCGCGCCGATCCTGGCGGAGCGGGTCGGCCCTCGCAGCTGGATCGCGGTTGCTGGGGGCTTCATCGGAGTCATCGTGGTGATGCAGCCGGGCGGTGATCTGCCGATCGAGGGAACGCTCGTCGCGCTGGGGGCGGCGTTCGGTGTCGCCTGCGTGACGGTGGCGTTGCGGTCGATCTCGAGGACCGAGAGCACCCCGACCATCGTCTTCTGGTTCACGATCTTCTGCACGATCGCGTCGGGCGCTCTGATGCCCTGGTTCGGCCAGGCGCACGGCGCCTTCACCTGGGCCCTGCTCGTCCTGATCGGCCTGTCGGGCGGGATCGGCCAGCTCTTCCTGACCGCATCGCTACGCTACGCGCCGATCAGCGCTCTGGCGCCGATCGACTATCTGCAGCTCGTCTATGCGGTGCTGTTCGGCTGGCTGCTGTTCGGCGACCAGCCCGCCTGGACGACCTGGGCCGGCGCCGCGCTGATCATCGTCAGCGTGCTGTCGACGATGGAGCGGCGGCCGGTGAAGGACACGCCGCCCTCGTCGCTCGAGGCCTAGCCGCGGCCGATCAGGCGCTGGGCCATCGCGTCGGCGACGGCGGCGGGGTTGCGGCCGGTGGCTGCGCTCTCGGCCCAGATTTCCTCGAGCCGGCCCGGGATCTTCTCGATGCGGCGGCGAACCTCGTCCTTGTCGCCGTCCTTCAAATATTCGGTGGCGACGTTGATGATCCCGCCGGCGTTGATGACGTAATCCGGCGCGTAGAGGATGCCGCGGGTGTGAATGCGATCGCCATCTTCCTTGCGCGCCAGCTGGTTGTTGGCGCCGCCGGCGACGACCGGCACGCGCAGCGCAGCGATCGACTGCTCGTCGAGGATGGCGCCGAGCGCGTTCGGGCTGAGAATGTCCGCCTCGAGAGTCATGATCTCGTCGGCGAAGACGACGGTGCCGCCAACCTCGTCCGCGACCTTCTGCACCCGCGCCTGGTCAATGTCGGCGATGCTGATGCGGGCGCCGTCCTTGGCGGCGAGCCGGGCGACTCCGCTGGCGACGCTGCCGGCGCCCTGGATGGCGATGTGGAGACCGGCGAGGCTGTCCTTGCCAAGGCCGCGCTTCGCCGCCGCTCGGACGCCAAGATAGACGCCATAGCTGGTGTGCGGACCGGGATCGCCGCCGACCGAGCCTTCCGCGACCGGCAGGCCGGATACGAATTTGGTCTGCTGAGCGATCGCAACGATGTCGGCGACGCTGATCCCGACGTCCTCCGCGGTGACGTAGTTGCCGCCGAGCCGGTCGACCGCCTTGCCGAAGGCGGCGAGCATCTCGGGCGTCTTGGCGCGGTCGGGGCCGGCGAGGATCACCGCCTTGCCACCGCCGAGCTTGAGGCCCGCCATGGCATTCTTGTAGCTCATGCCGCGCGACAGGCGCAGGACGTCGGCGACCGCCTGGTTCGGATCAGGATAATGCCAGAAGCGGGTGCCGCCCGCCGCGGGACCGAGTGCGGTCGAGTGCATGGCGATGATCGCCTTGAGGCCGGAATCCCGGTCGGTCACGAAATGCACGGCTTCGTGATCGTCGAAATCGGGGAGGTCCCAGAGCGACTGCATCTGAATTATCCTGTGTGGTCAGAAAGATAATGGGGCGATCGACGGGACTTGAACCCGCGACCCTCGGTACCACAAACCGATGCTCTAACCAGCTGAGCTACGATCGCCGTAAGGGTGGCGGCACATAGGGTCCGGTTGGGGTGGAGGTCAAGGCGGGTTGCTGTACTTGTGCGCACGTCGCCTCGTGGATATCCCGCCTGCGCAATGACGGACCGCCCTTTCCCCCACCGCAGCCTCATCGGCATCGACCAGCTCGGCGATGAGGATATCTCCCAGATTTTCGCCGAGGCGGAGCACTGGGCGGGGTTCAACCGGGAGCCGCGGCGCGCAGACGATCGGCTGGCGGGGCTCACCCAGATCAACCTGTTCTTCGAGAATTCGACTCGCACCTTGCTGTCGTTCGAGATCGCCGGGCGGCGGCTCGGCGCGCAGGTCGCGGCGGTCCCGGTCGGCCAGTCGAGCGTGAAGAAGGGCGAGACCCTGCTCGACACCGCACGGACGATCGACGCGATGGGCGCCGACCTGCTCGTGCTTCGCCATCCCGACGCCGGCGCGGCCGCGGCCGTTTCGGACGCCGTGACCTGTTCGGTGGTCAATGGCGGCGACGGGGCGAACGAACATCCCACCCAGGCGCTTCTCGACGCCTTCACGATCCGCCAGTGCAAGGGGCGGATCGAGGGACACACCGTCGCGATCTGCGGCGACATCCGCCACAGCCGGGTCGCCCATTCCAATCGCCGGCTGCTGCCGCGTCTCGGAGCGGAGGTGCGGCTCGTCGCCCCCCGCGGCCTGCTTCCGGACGAGACCGGCGGGCTGCCGGTGTTCGACAATCTCGACGCCGGAATCGAAGGCGCCGACGTGGTCATGATGCTGCGAATCCAGCGCGAGCGGATGGAGGATGCGCTGACCGGGCTGCTCGGCGACTTCCACGCCGCCTTCGGGCTCAACGCCGAGCGGCTGAAGCGGGCGGCGCCGGACGCAATCGTCATGCATCCCGGCCCGATGAACCGCGGAATCGAGATTTCCGGGGACGTCGCAGACGATCCCGCCCGGTCGGTGATCCAGGATCAGGTGACCAACGGGGTCGCGGTGCGAATGGCGGTGCTCGACCTGCTCACCCGCGAGCGGCGGTCCGCCTGAATCGAAACGGCCGGCACCGAAGTGCCGGCCGTCCCACCAAGGAAGTCGGAAAGGGTTTAGGCGTTGCGGCCGTAGCGCGCGGCCCAGCGGATCGCCGCGTCGCCGGCATTGCCACGGACGAAACACTCGCCGCCGCGCGAGCGGATGCTGGCGCACTGGCGGTTGGCGTCGGCGCGGCTGGTGAAGCCCGAAATGGCGACTCGATGGAGCAGACGGCCATTATGGTCGAAAGTCATCGTCACCGGCTGCTCGCTGGCGAGGCCGAAGCGGCGCTCGGCATCCTGCCAGGCGCGCTCGGCATTGGCGGCATTGCTGTAGGCGCCGATCTGGACGACGTAGCGGCCGCTGCCCGAACGGACCGGGGCGGCGACGCTCGGAGTCGACATCGCTTCTACGATTCGGCCGGAGCGGCGCGCCGGGCGCTGCGACACCGGCATCACCACCGGATCGGGGCGGACCAGGGTCTCGGCAGCGGCGGCATATTGGACGCGCACGGGGACCTGCTCGGCAGCGGGCACCGGAGCCGGAAGCTGGACTGCACCGCGCGAATCGATGCCCCATTCGGGCTGCTCGAGCTCGGCATAAGCGGGCGCCTCGACCGGAGTCGCGGCGGGGACCGGAACGGCGACAGGCGCCGGCGCGGGCACCGCGGCCTGCTCGACCGGCGGAAGCACGATCGGCGCGGCCTCGGCCATCTGGACCGGGGCGGAGACCGGAGCGGCCGGAGCGTTGAGGGCGAGGCGAACCGGCTGACCGGCGTCGGCCACCGGATTGACTCCGAGCACGGCGACGACGGGATTGCGCGAGCCGGGCTGCGACGCCATCGACGCCCATTCGGTCATGCGTTGGCTGAGCTCGGCCGGAGACACGTCCTGGGACGCGATCATCCGGGCGCGCGACCAGTCGCCGCCGAGAGCGTAAGCGAGCGCGAGATTCTGGCGAACCCGGGCGGTCGCGCCCATGGAACGTGCGACCGGTTCGAGGATGTCGACGGCTCGCTGCGGCGAGCCTGCGAGCGCATAGGCAAGGCCGAGGTCGCTCGGCGACGCCTGCCCCTGGAGCGACTCGAGCTGCGCGAGTGCGTCCTGGGAGCGGCCATTGGCTGCCTGCATCAGCGCGAGCGCGATGCCGGCGCGCGGACGCGACGGATCGAGAGCGAGGACGTCGCGATAGGTTGCCTCGGCCGATTCGAAGCGGCCTGAGCGCATGTAGATATCCGCGAGCGTGAGGCGATAGCCGGCGTCGCGCGGCGACAGCGCCACCGCCTGCTCCATCGCCTCCAGCGCACGGGCGAGATCGCCCCGCCCCAACGCGTCTCCGGCTTCACGGGCGAGACGCCCCGCTTCACCGTCGCCACGCGCCTGGCTGGCGAAGGCGGTGGAAGTGCCGAAGCTGACGCCTTGGACCTGGCAGCCGACGACCGCCATACTCAGCGCGATGCTCGACGCGGCGAATTTGAACGCGATGCTCTTCATGCCCCTCAACTCCGTTCAGCTTCGCTTGGCGGTCGGCAAATGCTCCGCGAGAGTGCCGACTTCGGGCAGCGATTCGATGAATTGATCGAGCGCCGCAGTGACGAGCTGCTGGGCGGAGCGGCCGGTGACCGCCGTCGCCAATCGCAGCCGCAGGTGCCGCGACGAATCGAGACGAAGAGTGAAGGCGGCCTTGCGGGCATCGGCCTGCATCTGCGCCTTTGCGGCCGCCTTGGCGCGCGGCTGGGCCGGGCGCTTCGGCATCCGCACGATCTCGGCGGGCTGCTCGACTGCGATCGGCTCCTCGGCCGGCTCTTCCTCGGCCTGCGGGAACTGGTCGGCGAGCGCACGCTGCTGCTCGACGACCGGAGCTACCGGCTGAGGCTCTTCGTTCGGAATCGGCTCGTGCTGCTCTTCGGCCCATACCGGGGCCTGCTGCTCCTCCTGCGCCACCCTGGGCGCGGGGGTGAGAGCGGAGATCGAGCTGGGGACATGTTCCGACGGCGACTCAGCGCCGTACCCCATGTCGTTCCAACCGAGATCGTCGAGCATCGCGCCGGTGATGTGGCGCGGACGCATGGCCGGCTTGGCGCCACCCTTGCGGGCGAGGAGGCTGCCGGAAAGAGACGCATACCTAGGTTCAGTCATGAACGCCGCTCCCTTACTGGCCGACCACGCGGCGGCCGAAGCCGCCGGTCACGCCCGGACGGGGCATGGCGGCAGGGGCGACCTGCCCCGGTGCGGCGAACACGGTGCGGCGGAAGTTCCGCTCGAGCCGGTCGCTGATATAGGCCCACAGCTCCTCGACCTCCTTGGCCGACTTGCCGTTGGGATCGGTCTCCATGACCGTCCGGCCGTCGATCATCGAGGCGGCGAAATCGGTGCGGTGATGGAGCGTGACCGGAGCCACGGTGCCGTGCTGAGACAGCGCGATCGCGGCCTCGAAGGTGATCTTGGCCTTCGGCGTCGCCGCGTTGACCACGAAGATCAGCGGCTTGCCGGCGCGCTCGCAGATGTCGACGGTGGCGCCGACGGCGCGAAGATCATGCGGCGACGGGCGCGTCGGGATGACGATCAACTCGGCGACCTGGATGACGCTCTGGATCGCCATGGTGATTGCCGGCGGCGTGTCGATCACCGCCAGCTTGAAGCCCTGCTGGCGCAGAACCTCGAGGTCGGCGGCGAGCCGGGCGACCGTGGTCTGTGCGAAGGCGGGCATCTCGTCCTCGCGCTCGTTCCACCAGTCGGCGAGCGAGCCCTGCGGGTCGATGTCGATAAGGCAGACAGGTCCGCAGCCGGCGCGCTGCGCCTGCACTGCAAGGTGTCCGGACAAGGTGGTCTTGCCGGATCCGCCCTTCTGCGATGATAAAGCGAGAACGCGCATCAATATCCCTCGGCTGGCATTGCTCGGGGGTCGGAATGCACGCTGCCGCCCTAAAATCTGGTTAACTTTGACGGCAAGGATTCCGCATGAGAATGACGTCACGACGCCGCCCGGTGACGTCATTTTTGTGCTAACAGGGGTTTAACCATTCCCGCTTAAGTGTCGGCGTTCGAACGATCTTGAGGCGAAAGGTTCGCACGATGACCCGCACGCACTGGTTCCTGGCAGCGACTGCCCTACTGGCCCTGACCGGCGCCGAGACGGCCGCCGCAGACGTGCCGGCGGGCATCGCCGCTTGGCAGGCCGGCGACTATGCCCGCGCCGTCGCCGAATGGCGGCCGCTCGCCGAGGCCGGAGACGCCGACGCCCAGTTCAACCTCGGCCAAGCCTATCGCCTCGGGCGCGGAGTCCCGCAGGATATGCGCCTCGCCGAGCAATGGTTCGAGCGCGCCGCGCGCCAGCGCCACGACCAGGCCGGCGCGAACCTTGGCTTGCTGCTTTTCCAGAACGGGCGGGCGCGCGAGGCGATGCCGTGGATCCAGGCCGCAGCGATGCGCGGCGATCCGCGCGCTCAATATGTCTTCGGCACTGCCCTGTTCAACGGCGACGTCGTGCGCCGCGACATGGCGCGCGCCTATGCGATGATGAGCCGTGCCGCCGCCCAGGGCTTCCCCCAGGCAGTCGAGCAGCTGCGCCAGATGGAGCCTTATCTCAGCGCCGAGGACCGCCAGCGCGGAACCGCGCTTGCCGCGGAAATGGGCGGCGCCCAGCCGCCGCACCAGGTGGCGGCGGTCGAGCCCCCGGCGGTTCCAGTGCCTGCGATCACCGCGCGTCCTGGCCCGAGTGCCGGCGCCGGCGTCAGCTATGCACCACCCGCCGCGGGTAATCCGCCGGCGCGACCCCGACCCGATCGCCCGGGCGAGCAGCTGGTAGCGCGCCAGCCCGAACGTCGCGCCGAAGCTGCACCGGCCCGCCCTGCCCCGACGCCGGCACCTGCGGCGGCAAGCGGGCGCTGGCGGGTCCAGCTCGGCGCGTTCAGCAGCGCCGCCAACGCCCGCCGTCAGTGGGATTCGGTGAGCCGCCGAGTCGGCGCTGTCGGAGCGCTGGAGCCTGCTTATGTGCCGGCCGGCGCCCTCACTCGGCTCCGCGCCGGTCCGCTGGCGAGCCGCGCCGCCGCCGACCGGATCTGCGCCGCCGTTCGCGCGGCGGGCGAGGACTGTATTCTCGTCGCGCCCTGACGGTTTTCGCTTTTAACCAATTGTTTTTGGGCGAGACGCTAGGCCTTCCTCCGGGGAGGCCTGGGTGATGCAGCAGGAAGCAAGGCGAACGAGCCCGATGGCGACGCGCTGGCGCCAGCGCCGCATGTGCGTGCTCGTCGCCGGCACTGCCCCCGCGCCCGCTGCCATTCGCGACATCTCCGCGCGCGGCGCCTTCCTCGAAACCAACCAGCGGCTGCCGCTCGGAAGCGGAGTCGAGCTTCGCCACCCGGAGGCCGGCACCATCGCCGGCGAAGTCAGCGCGGTTGCGCGGGACGGCATCGAGGTCGCCTTCGCGTGCGACGCCAAAGCGGTCGCCTTCGCGCTTGCCGCCATCGCCTCGGACATGAGCCGGCCGGTCGAGGCCTAGCCAGTCACCCACTGCGAACGCGGGATGCCCTGCGCGTAGAGCAAGGCGGTGAGGTCGTTGTGTTCGATCCGCGCGTCCGCCGCCGCGGCCGCCGCAGGCTTGGCATGATAGGCGACGCCGAGACCCGCCGCCTCGATCATCGGGATGTCGTTGGCGCCGTCGCCGACCGCCATCGTATCCGCGCGGTCGAGGCGGAGCTCTGCCATCGCCTCGGTCAGCGCGTCATGCTTGGCCGCAGCGCCGACGATCGGGCGGCGGACCTTGCCGGTCAGCCTGTCAGCTTCGATCAACAGCTCGTTGGCGAGCGCCCAATTGAAGCCGATCGCCTCGGCGACCGGCTCGGCGAAGCGGGTGAAGCCGCCGGAAACCAGCAGGCAGGTCGCTCCCCGAGACCGCATGGTGCGGACCAGGGTCGTCGCACCCGGAGTTAGCGTCACGCGCTCCTCGCGGCAGCGGTCGATGACGCCGGCGTCCAGCCCCTCGAGCAGGGCAACGCGCGCATCGAGCGCCGCCTCGAAATCAAGTTCGCCCTGCATCGCCCGTTCGGTGATCTCGGCCACCTCGGCCTTGAGCCCGGCATAATCGGCGAGCTCGTCGATGCATTCGACGGTGATCATCGTCGAATCCATGTCGGCGACGAGCAGACGCTTGCGCCGGTGAGCCTCGGGCTGGACGATGATATCGACCCCGGGAAGTGCCGCTCGCAGCACGCTTTCGGGATGGCCGGGCGAGGCCAGGAAGAAGTCGTAGGCGCTGCCGGGCTCGACCCATGCGCCCGCCGCGCCCGGTAGCAAGGCCGCCGCCGTTGAAATGTCGCTCTCGCTCAGCCGATCGGCTGCTATCAGCGTCGCGATGAACAAATCAGACCCTTCCCTGCCGCCGCTGGCGCTTATTGCGGGACCGACGGCGAGCGGCAAGTCGGCGCTCGCGCTTGCGCTCGCCGAGCGGACCGGCGGAGTCGTGATCAATGCCGACAGCGCCCAGGTCTACCGCGACCTGCGCATTGTCAGCGCCCGCCCGAGCAAAGAGGACGAAGCGCGCGCGCCGCACCGGCTCTACGGCTATCGCGACGGCGCGGACGCCTGCTCGGCCGCCGACTGGGCCGAGGACGCGAGGCGCGAGATCGCGGCGACGCATGCGGACGGCCATCTGCCGATCCTCGCGGGAGGCACCGGCCTTTACATCCGCACTCTGCTCGAGGGCATCGCGCCGGTGCCGGACATCGATCCCGAAGTGCGGGCGGCGGTGCGGGCGCTGCCGACCGCCGATGCTCACGCAGCGCTCCAGCACGAGGACTCGGACGCGGCGGCACGTCTGCGGCCGAGCGACACCACGCGGATCGCCCGCGCTCTGGAGGTGGTCCGGTCGACCGGCCGACCGCTCGCGGCCTGGCAGAAGGAGCGCACCGGCGGGATCGGCGACGCGGTCGACCTCCGTCCCCTCATTCTCCTCGGCCCGCGCGACTGGCTCTACGCGCGCTGCGATGCGCGCTTCGAAACCATGATGAGTGAGAAAGGGCTCGCCGAGGTAGAGGCGCTGCTCCGGCGCACTCTCTCCCCTGCCTTTCCCGTCATGCGCGCGATCGGCGTTCGCGAGGTCGCCGCCTATCTGCGCGGCGAGGCGACTCGAGAGGAAGCGCTCGCTGCAGGGCGTCAGGCGACGCGCAACTATGCCAAGCGCCAATATACCTGGTTCCGCCACCAGCCGCCGGCGGACTGGCCGCGCTTCACTGACGCGCTCGATTGCGGCGTCATGGCCGATGCCCTAGCGCTCCTGTAGCGCGGGAGGGCGTGATGAAGGTTTTCCGGGACGAGGATATCGATCTGGCGCTGATCCGCGGCCGCCGGGTGGCGATCGTCGGCTATGGCAATCAGGGCCGGGCGCAGGCGCTCAACTTGCGCGACAGCGGTGTCTCCGAGCTGCGCATCGCGCTGCCGGAGGGTTCCGGAAGCCGGGAGCGGGTCGCCGCGGACGGCCTCGTCGCCGCCGACGTCTCCGAAGCGGCGGCCTGGGCGGACGTCATGATGATGCTCGCCCCGGACGAAACCCAAGCCGAAATCTATCGCGACTCCATCGCCCCGCACCTGCGCCGCGGCGCCGCGCTCGGCTTCTCTCACGGCCTCGCCATCCGCTTCGGCCTCATCGACCCCCGCCCAGACCTCGACATCTTCCTGGTCGCGCCCAAGGGCCCCGGAACCGCTCTTCGGCAGCTCTACACCGACGGCCGCGGCATGGTCGCGCTGTTTGCCGTCCACCAGGATTCGACCGGCGAGGCCGAGACACTTGCCCTCTCCTATGCCGGAGCGATCGGAAGCGGCCGGGCGGGGATCCTCGCGAGCAGCTTCGCGGAGGAATGCGAGGCCGACCTGTTCAACGAGCAGGCGGTGCTGTGGGGCGCGATCCCGGAGCTGATCCAGGCCGGGTTCGACACGCTCGTCGAGGCGGGCTTCTCGCCCGAGGTCGCCTATTTCGAATGCCTCACTGAAGTGAAGCTTCTCGCCGACCTCATCTACGAGCGTGGCATCGCCGGCATGCGCGAGGCGATCTCGACCACCGCCCGTTTCGGAGCGATGGAAGGCGGCCCGCGCATCGTCACCGACAAGACCCGCGCCGAGATGCGCCGAATCCTTGCCGAGGTCCGCGAGGGCAAGTTCACCAGCAAATTCGTCGCCGAGGCCGCGCAAAGCCATCCGCGCATGCGCGCCTGGACCGACGCCGCGAAGGGCCACCCGATCGAATTCGCCCGAGCTGAGGTGAAGAAGCTCGGAACTTAGGCGGCCTTGCTGTGCAGCCGCGCGAAACCGCCGAACTGCGCGCGCAGGTTCGGGTCTGCGATATTCGCGGTCAGCTCCTCGACCACGGCGATGAGGTCGCCGTCGGCTGCAGCCCCGCCCTCGTGATAGGCCATCGACCAGTCGCCGAACGCCCGGGCCTCGATCGGCCTGGTCACCAGGGCGACGAAGGCAAAGTGACGCGGGTCGTTCTGGATCCGGGCGTAGGTGGCGAGGACCGCCTGATCCGGACCTTCCAGCACCTGGAGAAACCTCTTGCCGCCGGACACCAGCAGGCCGGTGACTCCGCAGCGTTCATTGTTGCGGCGCGAGACGGCGAGGATGTCGTCGAGCAGCTCCTGATCCACGGGGCGGCGCGAGGTGCTGATATAAGCGAGCTGGAGCATGGGACGGCTGATCCTTTCCCCGCCCCGGCTACGGGCGAAGGGCGAAGATTCGCTTAATCCTCACTTCCGGCCGAACAACTTCTCGACGTCGTTCAGCGCGAGCTTCACCCAAGTCGGGCGGCCGTGGTTGCACTGGCCGCTATGGGGCGTGACCTCCATCTCGCGCAGCAGAGCGTTCATCTCCGCGACCGAGAGCAGGCGGCCGGCGCGGACGGAGCCGTGGCAGGCCATGGTCGCCGCGACCACGTCGAGCCGCTCCTTGAGGCTCAATGCGGTGTCGAAGGCTGTGAGCTCGTCGGCGAGGTCGGTGACGAGGCCGCGCGCAGAGCGGCTTCCGAGCATGGCCGGCATCGCACGGATGAGGATGGCGCGCGGGCCGAACCGCTCCAGTTCGAGGCCGAACTCGGCGAGCTCGGCGAAACGCTCCTCGAGGCGGTCGCAGGCCGGCTCGTCGAGCTCTACGACCTCGGGGAGTAGCAAGGCCTGGCGGGCGACCCCACCATTGGCCATGGCGCGACGCATCCGCTCGAGCACCAGCCGCTCGTGCGCGGCATGCTGGTCGACCAGCACCAGCCCGTCCTCGGCCTCGGCGACGATATAGGTGGCGGCGACCTGGCCGCGGGCGACTCCGAGCGGGAAGTGCGGATCGGGCGCCGCCTCACGGGCCGGCTCGGCGCGCCCATGGGGAAGGAAGTCGTCGTGCCGCTCCGCGACTCCTCCCCCTGTCACCCCCGCGAAAGCGGGGGTCCAGCTTCCTTGACCTGGAACGAAGCTCCCCTGGGCGAGCGGATGAAAGGCAGCTGGATTCCCGCTTTCGCGGGGATGACCCGCCAAGTCGCTCCCCGCCTGCCACATCGCCATGGCGTCGACATTGGCGGGCTGGGCGCTTCGGAAGCCGGCCTCGTCGAGCGCGTGGCGGAGGCCGCCGACGATGAGGCCACGAATGTGGGCGGGGTCGCGGAAGCGCACCTCGGTCTTGGCTGGGTGGACGTTGACGTCGACCTCCTCGCCGGGAAGGTCGATGAACAGGGCCAGGAGGGGGTGCCGGTCGCGGGCGAGGAGATCGGCATAGGCGCCCCGGACCGCGCCGATCAGAAGCCGGTCCTTCACCGGGCGGCCGTTGACGAACAGATATTGGTGGTCGGCGACACCGCGGTTGAAGGTCGGAACGCCGGCGACCCCACCGAGGCGCGCGCTGCCCCGGACATGGTCGATCGGCACGCTGTTCTGCGCGAGGCCGGGATCGGTGAGCGCCGCGACCCGCGCCGGGCGATCCTCGCCGGGCGACACCGAGAAGATTCGCCGCCCGTCGTGACTCAGCGAGAAGCCGACGTCCGGCCGCGCCATGGCGAGCCGCTTCACGACATCGACGCAGGCGCCATATTCAGCGCGGGCCGAGCGCAGGAACTTGCGCCGCGCCGGAACCTTGCCGAACAGATCCTCGACCGTGACCCGCGTACCGGGCGGAAGCGCCGCGGGCCCCTCTCCCTCAACCTGCCCGTGATCACGCACGAGGCGCCATCCGTCGAAGCCACGCACCCGGCTTTCCAGGATCAGCCGGGCAACGCTGGCGATGCTCGGAAGCGCTTCACCGCGAAAACCCAACGTCGCAACGCTCTCGAGGTCGCCGGTCGGGAGCTTGGACGTGGCGTGGCGCTCCAATGCGAGGGCCATTTCCGCGGGCGCCATGCCGCACCCGTCGTCGGTCACCTCGACGCGTTCGATTCCGCCTCCGCGCAGAGAGACATCGACCCGCGAAGCCCCTGCATCCACAGCGTTTTCAATGAGTTCCTTGAGGGCGCTCGCCGGCCGCTCGACGACCTCGCCGGCCGCGATTCGGTTAATCAGATCCTCGGGAAGTCGCCGTATTGACATGTCCGCCGTCTCTATAGGAAGCCGGTGCGAGCCGCGAGCCTTCCTCTCACGATTCTGTGGACCGGAAGGCTACGGACCTCCTATAGGGCGAGAGCAGGTGGGCCGGACTGTCCGGCTTCTTCCGAAACAGGGCGAGTAACCGGACAAGATGGGCGCGTTCGACTTCTTCAAATTTCCGTCCCAGGACATGGCAATCGACCTGGGCACGGCCAACACCGTGGTCTACGTCCGCGGCCGCGGCGTCGTTCTCAACGAGCCGTCGGTGGTCGCGATCGAGACCCTCAACGGCGTCAAGCGGGTGAAGGCGGTCGGCGACGACGCCAAGCTCATGATGGGCAAAACCCCGGACCAGATCGAGGCGATCCGTCCGCTTCGCGACGGAGTCATCGCCGACATCGACGTCGCCGAGCAGATGATCAAGCATTTCATCACCAAGGTGCACGGCAAGCGCCGCTTCCCGCGCTTCCCGGAGATCGTGATCTGCGTCCCGTCGGGCTCTACCAGCGTCGAGCGCCGAGCGATCCGCGACGCCGCCTCCAATGCGGGCGCGCGCCAGGTGTGGCTGATCGAGGAGCCGATGGCGGCCGCGATCGGCGCCGACATGCCGGTGACCGAGCCGATCGGATCGATGGTCGTCGACATCGGCGGCGGCACCACCGAAGTTGCGGTGCTGTCGCTGCGCGGCCTCGCCTACACCACGTCGGTGCGCGTCGGCGGCGACAAGATGGACGAGGCGATCTCCTCCTACGTCCGCCGCAACCACAATTTGCTGATCGGCGAGGCGACCGCGGAGCGGATCAAGAAGCAGGTCGGAGTCGCCAAGCCGCCGCCCAACGGCGAAGACGGCGACATCGTCCACATCAAGGGCCGCGACCTCGTCAACGGCGTTCCGAAGGAAATCACGATCAACCAGCGGCAGATCGCCGAGGCGCTGTCGGAGCCGGTCGGAACGATCGTGGAGGGCGTTCGGATCGCCCTCGAGAATACCGCTCCGGAGCTGGCCGCCGACATCGTCGACCAGGGCATCGTGCTGACCGGTGGCGGCGCTCTGCTCAAGGGGCTGGACGAAGTGCTGCGTGACGAAACGGGGCTTCCGGTCACCGTCGCGGACGATCCGCTGACCTGCGTCGCGCTTGGCACCGGGCGGGCGCTGGAGGAAGAAATCTTCCGCGGCGTCCTGCAGACCGCCTAAGCCGGGGCGAAGCCTCAGCTGATGGCGCCTCCCCGCAACCGGCGCCCGGGATCATCCCGCCGGGCCCAATATGGCCTGTTCTTCGGCTATGTGGTGGCGGTCGGCGGCGTGCTGTTCGCGCTGCTGCTGCTGCTCGTGTCGATCATCGACCCGCGCGGCTTCGCTGCGATCAAGGGCGCGGCGATGGACGTAACCACTCCGATCAGCTCGGGGGGCCGGTCGGTGCTCCGCGGGATCACCGACTTCGGCACCGGCATCGGCGACTATTTCCGCGCCGGAAGCCAGAATGCCGAGCTTCGCGAGCGGCTGCAGGCGGCCGAGGCACAGGCCGTCCAGGCCGAGGCACAGCGACTGGACAACCAGCGCCTGCGCCAGATGCTGCAATTGCGCGAGGCTGCGACCGACGAGATCGCGATCGGCCGGATCGTCAGCTCGTCCTTCGATTCCCCGCGCCGCTTCGCGATTCTCTCGGTGGGCGGAAGCTCGGGCGTCCGGGTCGGCCAACCGGTGCGCGCGCCGGAGGGCCTGATCGGCCGAGTGTTGCTCGCGGGGCGCAACTCCGCGCAGGTCCTGCTCATCGTCGACCCCAACAGCACCGTCCCGGTGCGCCTCGTCCGCGACGGCACGCCGGCAATGGCGGTCGGCCGCGGCGACGGAACGCTCGAGCTGCGCACGCTGGAGGTCGGCGTCAATCCGTTCCGCCGCGGCGACATGCTGGCGACCTCGGGAGTCGGCGGAATCTACCCGCCGGGAATCCCGGTCGCCCAGGTCATCGGGATCCAGGGAGAAGTGACGATCGCTCGTCCGCTCGCGGCACCCGCCCGGGTCGATTACGCGCTCGTCCAGCCCATCTACGAGCCCGCCATCGTTCCCCAGAGCGAGGGCGGGACGGCCGAGCCGGCGGCCCAGGCGCGATGAACCGGATCGCGGGATCGCAGCGCGCCGTCGCCTATCGCGAATATCGCCGCCGCTTCGTGCCGGTGGCGACGACCGTGATCGCGTGCCTGCTCGGCCTGTTCCCGCTCGTGGTGACGACCCCGCTCGTCCCCGATTTTGGCTTCCTGGTGCTGATCACCTGGCGGCTTCTTCGTCCCGAAATCTGGATGCCGACCACGGCGTTGTGGCTCGGCTTGTTCGACGACGTGATTTCCGCGCATCCACTGGGCCAGTCGATGGCGTTGTGGACTTTGACCTTCCTTTTATTCGACCTCATTGAAAGCCGGGTCGACTATAAAGATTTCTGGTTCGACTGGCTGTTCGCGGCCGGCGCGATCATTCTTCATACATCCGGCGCGTGGTACATCGCGGTGCTCATGGACAGCCCCACCCCCTATTCTCTGATGCTCCCGCAGATCGGTCTCTCGATCCTTGCATATCCGGTGATCGCTCGACTCGTCCTCGGCCTCGACAGGTGGCGGCTGGCGCGATGAAGAGACGCGGGGCACCGCTCGTCACCGAACAAAGCCAGGCGATCACCTTCACTCGGCGAGCCTTCGTGTTCGCCGGGCTTCAGGCCGGCGTCGGAGTCCTGCTCGCTGGCCGCATGGGCTATATCGCCATCGCCGAGAACGAGCGGAGCCAGGTCCTCGCCGAGGAGAACCGCATCCAGATGCGGCTGATCCCGCCGCGGCGCGGCTGGATCGTCGACCGCAACGGCCAGCCGATGGCTCAGAACCGGAGCACCTTCCGGGTCGATCTGCTCAAGGAGCGGATCGAGGACGTGGACTATACGCTGGCGCAGCTCACCCAGCTGCTCGGCCTCCAGCCCGCCGACGTGCAGCGCATCCGCACCGATCTCGAACGCGCCACCGGCTCTCAGCCGGTCGCGGTGGCCGAGAACCTCAGCTACGACCAATATGCCGCGGTCACGTTGCGTCAGCCGGAGCTGCCCGGCGTGTCGCCGCTTCGCGCCTTCTCGCGCCACTATCCGGCCGGAGCCACGGTCGGCCATTTGATCGGCTATGTCGGGACTCCGAACCGCGAGGAATATCTCGCCGCCAACCGCGATCCCCTGATGATCACGCCGGGTTTCAAGATCGGCAAGGAAGGTCTTGAAAAGACGATGGAGAGCAGGCTCCGCGGAACGCCCGGCGCGGCCCGGATCGAGGTAACCGCGCGCGGCCGTCTGGTGCGCGAGCTCGAGACCCTGCCCGACCGCGCCGGCCAGCCGCTCCAGACCACGATCGATGCCGGCCTCCAGGAATATGCCGGCCGCCGCCTCGGCGAGGAGTCCGGCGCCTGCATCGTCATGGACTGCCGCAACGGCAACGTCCTGTGCATGGCGTCGATGCCGGCCTACGACCCGAACGTCTTCACCGACGGCATCAGCCAGCTCGAATGGTCGTTTCTCGCCGAGGACGAGCGGCGTCCCTTGCTCAACAAGGCGCTGAACGGCCTCTATCCGCCCGGATCGACCTTCAAGCCGAGCATCGCCATGGCGCTGCTCCAGGCCGGCATCGATCCCGAGGAAAGGGTGTCGTGCGGCGGCGGCTACAATCTCGGCAACCGCTTCTTCCGCTGCCTCGGCCGACACGGGCCGATGAACATGCACACCGCGATCGCGCGAAGCTGCAACACCTATTTCTACGCCATGGGCCGCCGCGCCGGCATCGATGTGCTCTCGGAAACGTGCAAACGGCTCGGCTTCGGCCAGAAGTTCGCCAGCCTGCCGGTGGTGAGCCAGAGCTACGGCACCATGCCCGACGACGAATGGAAGCGGGCCCGCTACGAGCGCAGCCGGCGGTCGGTCGAACGGCCCGACTGGACCGAGTCGGACACGCTCAACACGTCTATCGGCCAAGGCTTCGTCATCGTGAACCCGATGCAGCTCGCCATATCGGCGGCGCGGATCGCGTCGGGCCGCAATATCCAGCCGCGCCTTCTGCCGGTGAGAGGCCCTGAGCCCGGGCCGCTGCCGTGGGCGCCGGAGCATTTCGAGGCGGTGCGCGGCGGCATGTGGGAAGTGGTCAACGGCGCCGGCACCGCCGGTCGCTCCAAGCTGCCCTTCCCCGACATCCACATGGCCGGCAAGACGGGTACCGCGCAGGTTCGCCGGATCACCGCCACCCAGCGCGGCCAGGCCGGCACCCCGTGGAAATATCGCGACCACGGCCTGTTCATCTTCTTCGCTCCGACCGAGAACCCGGTCTATGCCGGCGCGGTGGTGATCGAGCACGGCCTCGGCGGCGCCCGCGCCGCGGCGCCGGTCGCCAAGGACGTGCTCACCTACCTGTTCGACAAGAATATGGCGATGGAGGCGCTGCTGCCGCTCGAGGAGCAATGGGGCGGAACGCTCGCCGAGCGCACCGCCCGCCGCGCCGAGGCGTGGGCGGCGGCCCGCCGCTCGGGCCAGACCCGGCCGCAGTCGACGTGACGAAAGAGCAGTAGATGGCTCTCCCCCTCGTCCCCCGAGCGATCGCCTCCCAGCCCTGGGCGGCCTTGCTGTCGGCGGGCTTCCTTGCCGGGTTCGGCTTCATCACGCTCTATTCCGCGGCGGGCGGAAGCCTGCTGCCCTGGGCCCTCCCCCACGCAATGCGCTTCGCCGTGTTCCTCGGCCTCGCCTTCGCCATTTCCTACGTGCGGCCGACCTGGTTCCGCGACGTCGTGCCCTATGCCTATGTCGGCGTGATGGTGCTCCTGGTGGTGGTGCTCGCGGTCGGCGTGGTGGGCGGCGGCGCGCGCTCCTGGCTCGACTTCGGCCCGATACGGCTTCAGCCGTCCGAGCTGATGAAGCCGATCCTGGTGATCGCTCTGGCGACCTTCTACTCAACCATGCCGCCGCGCCACATCCAGACCTTCGGTGCGATCTGGCCGGCGGGCCTGATGATCGGCATCCCGGTCGTCGTCATTCTCCTCCAGCCCGACCTCGGAACGTCGCTTCTGCTGACCTTCTCCGGGATTACGACGATGTTCCTCGCCGGCCTGCCGCTCAAATGGTTCATCGGCGGCGGTCTCGCGGTCGGCGTGTCGGTGCCGGCGATCTTCCCGTTCCTGATGCCGCACCAGCAGCAGCGAATCCTGATCCTCCTCGATCCCACCCAGGACCCGCTTGGCGCCGGCTATCACATCACCCAGTCAACCATCGCGATCGGCTCGGGCGGAATCACGGGCCAAGGGTTCCTCAACGGCACCCAGAGCCACCTCAACTTCCTCCCGGAGCAGCATACCGACTTCATCTTCTCAGCGATGGCCGAGGAATGGGGCCTGCTGGGCGGCATCGCCGTGCTGATCGGCCTCGGCGTTCTTCTGCGCTGGGGCACCCGCGTCGCGATGGACTCCAAGGGCCGCTACGAGATGCTCGCCGCCGGTGGCCTAACGTCGATCATCTTCTTCTACGCCGCCATCAACCTGATGATGGTGATGGGCCTGGCGCCAGTCGTCGGGATCCCGCTGCCGCTGCTGTCCTACGGCGGAAGCGCGATGATGACGGTGATGATCTGTCTCGGCCTGCTCATGGGCATCGACCGCCAGAACCGCCGCGACAGGGACCGCCGCCGCGGCCTGTGAGAGCGGGCACAGAAGGACGGTTGCAATCCCGCGCCGACGCCCCTAAGTGGCCCTCCTCCCGGACGCATAGCTCAGTTGGTAGAGCAGCTGACTCTTAATCAGCGGGTCCCAGGTTCGAGCCCTGGTGCGTCCACCATCCTTCCCTCGTCACTTGGCAGGCAGCGGCCGCGAACCATCGCGTCGGTAATCGCGGTCAGGCGGTTCCGACCGGAGCCTCTGCCATAGCGGGAGGGAAGACATTGCTGCCTGTCAGTTCTGGATCAGTCGAACGAGGGTGCCGTCCGGGTCCACGAGGAACGCGATCCGGCCGCCCCAGTCCCCCGCCTCCGGCGGGTGGAGGCGCGGCTGCCCCGTCATTGTTTCCGGAATTCCTGCCGATCTGCACACAGCATAAAAGCCGTCAAGGTCGTCGAGGCGGATCGAACAGCTGAACCAACTCGTGAGCGGGTCGAGCTCCGGATGAGGAAAGAATTCGAGAAAGGCGTCGCCGCGCTGAAGGATGAGCCACTGAGCGCCGCGCCATTTCGTTGCGAACCCCAGCCCTTCATAAAAGCTGATTGTTGCAGCGAAGTCGCGCGACGGAAGATTGGGAGTTGCCCGATCGCTCATATGAAACCCTCGACCAGAAGCGGACAAGCTCCGCCAACGGTGCACGTCGGCGGTCAGTCACGATATTAGCTCTCCGCGCCAGCGAAGCAGACCAAATTACGGTCAGGATCCCGCACAATGAATGTGCGTGCGCCCCAAGGCTCGGTACGGAGACGTTGGTGGAAGTCGACGCCCTGCCATTCGAACTCAGCGAACAGCGCCTTCGCATCGTCGACGATGACGGTAGCGGATAGGGCGTCGGGCTCCGCCACCTTGAACGCGGGATCGAAAGCTGGAAGGCTCGTGCGCCGAAGGTTTAGTCTGGCGCCCCCGCGAAGGACTTGGGCATAGAATGGCGGCTCCCCGTAGGAGAGCGCGATCTCGAACCCAAGCTGACCGACGTAAAAGCTGAATGCAGCTTCCAAGTCCGACACGAACAATTGAGGTTCGGAACGGAGCAGAGTGACCTTTGAGCTCATTCCAACGGCTGAAGTCGGCATCGTTCCGATCCCCTTTTTCAGCGCCTCCCAACCATCGAACCCGGCATTTCTGGCGACCAGCTCCTGGGCATCGCTCAGCTTGAACGGGTGCGCGAGGATTTGCTTGTCGGTCAGGTGCTGAAACCGCGCCAAATACCGGCGGATCTGAGCGGCGGCGGGAAAATATCCGCACCGATGCCACCGCAGGTACAGCTTGGCCTGTTTCTTATAATGCTCGATTGCTGCCATGCGCTTCGCCTTGAGTAGGCGGGCAATGCCCCTCCGGCTGGATGCCGATGCGCCCTACAGCAGCGCCCGTATGATAATCGAGGCGCGGTCGCGGATCAACGCCGGACGCAAAGCCCTCAAGGGCACTCAGGGAGCCTCGCCGACGAGCGGCTCGGGAGAATAATTCCGGAAGCCGCTGAAGTCGCACCACGTGCACGGGAACCGGGTCTTCCGCGATGTGTTGCCTTTGATCATAGCGGGGGCTCCCACGCGTGGCGAAGGCTGTCCGTCCCAAGACTGCGCACCGGACGCCGCCCGCGGCGCACTTCGTCCTCGCCTGTCTCGTTCTTCTGCCGGGCTGCGCCGGTGAGCAGTCGGCCTTTTCGCCGTTCGGAGTCGAGGCCGAGACCACGCTGGCCCTGACCTGGGCGATGACGATCGCCCTCGGGCTGATCGGAATCGGCGTGTTGTGGCTCGCCTTTCATGCCTGGCGTGCGCCACCCGACCGCATGGACCACAAGAAGGGCATGCGCATGGTCCTGTGGCTGGGCGGGATCGGCCCTGCCCTGTTCCTTGGAATCATGCTCACGCTGTCGCTGCCGAAGATGCGGGCGATGGACCTGGCGCGGGATGACCTCACCGTCGCGGTGGACGGCGAGCAATTCTGGTGGCGGGTGCGCTACCGGCCTTCGGGCGGCGCGGAGGTTGTAACCGCGAACGAGATCCGGATCCCGGTCGGACGCACCGTCGCTTTCGATCTCGACAGCCCCGACGTCATCCACAGCTTCTGGATCCCGGGACTTGCCGGCAAGCTCGACATGGTGCCGGGTCGGACCAACCGGCTGGTGGTGCGCGCTACCCGGCCGGGCACGTTCCGCGGCGTGTGCGCCGAGTTCTGCGGCCTTAGCCACGCCAACATGGCGTTCGACGTCGTCGCCATGGAGCCGGGCGAATTCGACCGCTGGCTCGCCGAGCAGGCACGTCCGGCTGGCGCCGCGCAGGGGCCAGGCGGCGAGCTGTTCCAGGCCTATGGCTGCAGTGGGTGCCATAGCGTCCGCGGCCATGGCCCGGTCAGCGCGATCGCTCCCGACCTCACCCATTTCGGAAGCCGCCGCTCGCTCGGCGCCGGAACGCTACCGATGAACCCGCAGAACACCGCCACCTTCATCCGCGATTCGTCGGTCGCCAAGCCGGGATCGCTGATGCCCGCCTTTCCCGGAATGAGCGAGGCGGATGCCGCCGCGATCGCCGACTATCTCCACGGGCTGCGCTGATGGCGGAGGCGGCCGTCCACATCCCCGACCAGGACGATCCCGCCGTCCGCGCCGGTCAGGAGGAGCGGCTTCAGGCGGTATGGGCTGCGCCCAAGGGCCTGTTTTTCCGCTGGACCGACACCAACAACAATGCGGTTGGCATCTGGTACACGGTGACGGCGTTCGGGATGATGCTGTTCGCCGGCGTGCTCGGCCTGATCATGCGGGCGCAGCTCGCCGTGCCCGGCAACGACCTCGTCTCCGCGTCGACCTTCAACCAGCTGTTCACGCTGCACGGGTCGATGATGATGTTCCTGTTCGCCGTGCCGATGTTCGAGGCGGTGGCGGTGGTTCTGCTTCCGCAGCTGCTCGGCGCCCGCGACCTGCCGTTCCCGCGCCTGTCCGCCTTCGGCTATTGGAGCTTCCTGCTCGGCGGCGTGTTCGTCGCCGGCTCGATCTTCTTCAACGCCGCGCCCGACGGCGGCTGGTTCATGTACCCGCCGCTCAGCACCGATCCCAAGCTCGCCGGGATCGGCGCCGATATTTGGATGCTCGGCTTGTCCTTCATCGAGGTGGCGTCGCTGGCCGCGGCAGTCGAGCTGATCGTCGGCGTCTTGAAGTGCAGGCCCCCGGGCATGCGGCTCAACCTGATGCCCCTCTATGCCTGGTACATCCTCGTCGTGGCGGTGATGATCTTGTTCGCCTTCCCGCCGCTCATCGCCGGCGACATATTGTTCGAGCTCGAGCGGCTGCTCGACTGGCCCTTCTTCGACGCGACCCGCGGCGGCGACCCGATCTTGTGGCAGCACCTGTTCTGGATCTTCGGTCACCCGGAGGTCTACATCATCTTCCTGCCGTCGATCGCGATCTTCGCGATGGTGGTGCCGACCTTCGCCCAGCGGCCGCTGCTCGGCTATCCCTGGATCGTTCTCGCCGCGGTCGGGACCGGCTTCATCAGCTTCGGCCTGTGGGTCCACCACATGTACACGATCGGCTTGCCGAACATCAGCATCGGCTTCTTCGCAGCCGCGTCGGAGGCGGTGGCGATCCCGACCGGAGTCCAGATCTTCGTGTTCATCGCGACGATCTGGGCCGGGCGGATGATCTGGTCGACTCCGATGCTCTACGCCGCCGGCGCGCTCGCAATCTTCGTGGTCGGCGGCCTCACCGGGGTCATGGTCGCCAACGCGCCGTTCGACTGGCAGGCGCACGACACCTATTTCATCGTCGCCCACCTCCACTACGTGCTGATCGGCGGGGTGCTTCTGCCGCTGTTCGCCGGCCTCTATTATTATTGGCCTCTGATCACGGGGAAGAAGCTGTCGGACCGGCTCGGCCGCATCGCTTTCTGGCTGATGTTCGTCGGCTTCAACCTCGGCTTCTTCCCAATGCACATTTCCGGGCTGATGGGGATGCCGCGCCGGGTCTACACTTACCCGGCCGAGCTCGGCATCGGCACGCTCAACCTGTTGTCGACGATCGGCGCCTTCATGTTCGCGTCGGGAGTCGCGGTGATCGTCATCGATCTGCTTCTATCGCCGCGCCGCGAGGTGGCAGCGCGCAACCCGTGGAACGCCGGCACGCTCGAATGGCTGGCGCTGCCCCGATCGCCCAACAACGACTGGGGCGTCCGCTCCGTGCCCATCATCGAGAGCCGCTACCCGCTCTGGCAGCAGCCCGGCTTTGTCAGACAAGTCGACGAAGGGCGCTTCTATCTTCCCGACGCGGAGGAAGGAAAACGCGAACTGATGATCAGCACGGTGCTGGACGCCGAGCCGCTCCATGTAGCGCGCGTCGGCGGGCCCAGCGTCATGCCGATGCTCGCCGCGGTGGCGCTCGGCGGCGTGTTCATCCTGACGACCTTTCATCTCTACTGGCTGGCGCTCGCCAGCGGAGTCGCGACGCTCGTCGTCGTCCTCTGGTGGCTGTGGGTCGGAACCGAGGTTCCGCCGGAGAAGCCCGAGAAACATGCCGGACTCGGGCTCGTCCTCCCCCTCTATGCCTCGGGCACGGCTTCTGTCGGGTGGTGGGCAATGTTCATCACCATGATCGGCGACGCGACCGCGTTCCTGAGCCTGGTCTTCGGCTATTTCTTCTACTGGACGATCCACACCGACTTCCCGCCCGATCCGGCGCCGGGCCTCGACGGCCCCGGAGTCGCCTGGCCGATGACCGCGCTGGCGCTGATCCTCGCCGGCTGGGCGTTAACCCTCGCCGCGCGCGAGACCAACGCCCGCGGCCGCGCCTGGATTGCGCGCATCGCGCTTGCGGCGGCTGCAGCGGCCACGGCCGCGGGGGCGGTCGCCGGTCTCGCCGGTCCCTGGACGACGGGGCTCGACCCGACGCTTCACGTCTACCCGGCGATCGTGTGGATCCTGGTCATCTGGGTCGCAGCGCATGCCGCGGCGGGCGTGGTCATGCAGCTCTACGCGCTGGCCCGGAGTCTCGCCGGACGACTGACGGCCGAGCGCGACGGCGATGTCCGCAACGTGGCGCTCTATCACCATTTCCTGGCTCCCACCGCGGTAACGACCTTCGTCGTGATCGCCTTCTTTCCGAGGCTCGCATGAAGGAGGACCTGCGCCGGCGGATCGAGGAGCGATGGTGGAGCCTGTGGCGGATGATCGGCACGCCGGTCGTCTGGTCGCTCCATTTCCTGTTCTGCTACGTCTATGCGGCGGTCCGATGCGCCAAGGGTGGGCCGCTCCAGCCGCTCGATGACGTCCGCCTCGTGATCGCCGCCGTGACGCTGGTCGCGCTGCTGATCGTCGGCGCGAGCGGCTACAGCGCGTGGCGGCACACGCGCATCGAAGGCGATCCGCCGCCTCACGATGACAGCACGTTGGAGGACCGCCACCGCTTCCTCGCCATGGCCGAGCTGCTGCTCGCCGGCCTGAGCTTCGTCGCGATCCTCTACACCGCCATCCCGGCCTTCATCTTCCCGGATTGCCGATGAGACGGGCAGCATTACTTCTCGGGCTGGGTGTGCTCTTCGGCGCATGGCTGCTTGCCGCCGCCGGCGCGGGCATGACCGGCCATATGGCGGCGCACATGGCCGCGGTCGCCGTCGCAGCGCCACTCGTCGCCTATGGCATCGCCGCGAGCAGGGTCGATCCTGCGATGCGCTTCCCGACTGTGGTGACGCCGCTGGCGATGTCCTTGCTCGAGCTGGTTGTGGTGTGGGGATGGCACCTGCCCGCCGCACGCGCTTTCGCCGCCTCCAGCCCGGTCGGGCTCGTTCTCGAGCAGGCGATGTTCTTCGTGGCAGGCCTTTTGCTGTGGAGCGCCTGCCTCGGGGCGAGGGAGGCGGCGAACAGCGCGCGCCGCGCCGTGGGCGTCGGCGCACTGCTGCTCACGACGATGCACATGACTTTGCTCGGAGTGCTCATCGCGCTCGCGCCGCGGCCTTTGTTCGCCAGCCATGGCCAGTCGCTGCTCGGCCTCGATCCCCTGGCCGATCAGCAGGCGGCAGGCGTGGTGATGCTGCTCGTCGGCGGCGGTAGCTATCTGCTCGGCGGCCTTCTCCTCCTCGCCGGAATGCTTCGCAGCGCTCCTGCCAAGGCGGCCCGGCTATGATGATCAAGGTCACTTGGACGCGGGTTCTCCTCGCGATTACCCTGCTGGCGACGCTCGGCATGACCGTGGCCTGGCTCGGGATCATCAATATCGGCGCGTCCACCGGCCATTGGGCGATCACCGACAAGTTCCTTCACTGGACAATGCGCAACGCGGTCCGAACCCAGTCGGCGCTCACCGTCGCCGAGCCCGCCTCCGACCCGAGCGGGCTGGTCTCGGCGGCCGGCCATTACGCCGCGACCTGCGCCTTCTGTCACGGCGCTCCGGGCGAGCCGCTGCCGCCGATGATGCAGGCCGCGACTCCGCCGGCGCCCAGCCTGCTCGACACCGCCCACGAATGGACCGACCCGCAGCTGTTCTGGATCGTCAAGCATGGCGTCAAGTTCACCGCCATGCCGGCGTGGATCGACATGCAGCGCGACGACGAGGTGCGGCGGATGGTCGCCCTGGTCCGCCGCCTGCCGGAGATGAGCCCAGTCCAGTATCGAAACCTCGCTTATGGCGGAGCGGGCACGCGAATCCTGGCAGGCCGGTCGCTCACGCTCGACGAGGCGCTTCCCGACTGCGCGCGCTGCCACGGTTTCGACGGGCGCGGACGCGGCCAGCCCGACATCCCGATCCTCGGCGGGCAGCGACCGGAATATCTGCTCGCCTCGCTGTCCGGCTATGCCTCCGGCCGCCGTGGAAGCGGCGTGATGCAGTCCGCCGCGGTTCGGGTCAGCCCGGAGGCGATGCGTGCGCTGGCGCTCCATTACGCCGCTCAGCCCGGGCTCGCGCCGGCCAATGCGCAGCTGCCGGCCGCGACGACCGACCTGGATCGGCTCGCCACGCAGGTCGTCGCGCGCGGGCTGCCCGAGGCGAACCTGCCCGCTTGCGCCAGCTGCCACTCGACCATCGGCCGCCGAGTCTATCCGGTGCTCGCCGGCCAACGCGCCGAATATCTCGCCCAGCGCCTGCGGCTGTGGCGGCACGGCGAGGAGATCGAGGCGCGCCGCCCCAACGAGCCGATGCCGGTCATCGCCCGGCGCATTCCCGAACATCTGATCGAGCCGCTCGCTGCCTATTTCGCGCGCCAGCGCTGAACCCGCCGTCACCGAAACGTCACGCTGCCGTCACGGCACCTTCGCGGGAGCCGCCTACCCACCGCATCAATGGAGGTGGGCCGAGATGGCATCGATCATTTCGCGAGTGCTGGAATGAGGGGGCGGCTGCTCCTCGTCGAGGACGATGACGGGCTCGCGGAACTTCTGCGCTGGCATTTCGAGCGCGAGGAGTTCGACGTCGAGCGCACGCCGGACGGCGAGGAGGCTTTGCTGCTCGCCAAGGAGAACCCGCCGGACGTCGTCCTCCTCGACTGGATGATCGAAGGAATTTCGGGGATCGAGGTCTGCCGCCGGCTGCGCCGTGCGACCCCCACCGCGAACCTGCCGATCATCATGCTGACCGGGCGCGGCGAGGAGGAGGACCGGATCCGCGGCCTCGACACCGGCGCCGACGATTTCGTCACCAAGCCGTTCAGCCCGCGCGAATTGGTCGCTCGGGTGCGTGCCGTGCTGCGCCGGGTCCGCCCTGCCCTGGCCGGCGAGCAGCTCGCCTTCGCGGACATCCAGATGGACATCCTGCAGCACAAGGTGCGTCGCGGCGGCAAGCTCGTCCCGCTGGGGCCAACCGAATACCGGCTGCTCAAACATTTCCTGGAGCATCCCGGCCGGGTGTTCTCGCGCGAGCGGCTGCTCGATTCGGTGTGGGGCCGTGATGTCGAGATCGATATCCGCACGATTGACGTCCACATCCGGCGGCTGAGGCGCGCGATCAACGTCAATGGCGGTCCGGAACTGATCCGGACGGTCCGCTCCGCCGGCTATGCGCTGGACGACGATGCGCCTTGAGCCGCGCGAGACGCGGACGCTGGCCGGGGGTGCGGCGGTGGTGACCGCCCTCCTCGCCTACCTGCTCTGGCCGGCGCCGAGCGACGGCAGCGACGTCGAGCTGGTTCCTGCGGAACAGCGCGGCCCTACCCCTGCCCCGCAGCCCGCTCCCGCCGCCGAAGCGCCGGCACCCGCGCCTGCGGCGGCGCCAGCGACACCCGAAGGCCTTACCCTCCATGGTGTGATGGCGAGCGGCGCAGTGATCGGCTTTGCCGATGGCAGCCAGGCCTATGTCGCAGTAGGCCGCGAGGTGATGCCGGGGCTGAAGCTGGAGGCCGTGCGGCTGCATCATGCGGTGCTCGCTGCCGGCACGATGAACTATCGGCTCGGCTTCGGCGGGTCGACAACGCCGCTCACGCCGTCCGGCCAGTCCGCGTCACCAACCCCGCGGGCTGTCGCACCGGCCTTCAGCGCCGCCGAGACCCAGCGGTTGGCGGCGGAGCGGGCTGAGACGTCGCGCTTCCGCCAGGCCCTCGCGCCGCGGCAATCGGGAGGCGGCTACACGCTCCGGCCGAGTTTCAGCCACCCCGCCCTCACAGAGGCGGGCGTCCAGCCGGGCGACACCATCCTCGGAATCAACGGCAGCCGGCTGGGGCCGGAGCAGCTCGAGGAGCTCGCCTGGACGATCGCCAATTCAAGCCGCACGGAGATCGAAGTCGAAAGAGGCGGGCGCAGGCTAAGGATAAGCATTCCAGTCGGACAATAGAGCGTCCTTCATAAATTTGTCACAGAATTGTCCGGCCTGCTGTAGCAATTACGACATTTGAACTTCACGTCTACTTTCGGACCTGTAATAGAGACGTCGCAAACAACCCCTAGCAGCCACTGCGGACATCGACTCACTTTTCCGAGTCGCCTTCACGCAAACCTGAACAGGGGGTCTGACATGTCGCCGCTCCGTAAGCTTCTTCTCGCCAGCACCATGATTCCGCTCGCCGCGTGCGGCGCGGACGACATCGCCTCGCCGGGCGAGGGCGTGATCGTGGTCCCCGGCACGCCGACCACCCCGACCACCCCGCCGCCGACCACGACTCCCCCGGGCACGCCCGCCGCGAGCTGCCCCGCCGGCACCACCGACGGCGGAGTCGTCGGCAACCGCCGCGCCTGCCAGGTGCCGAGCCGCTTCACCCAGGACACTGTTCTTCAGAACATCCCGGGCGTCGCTTATGCGCTGGTCGGCCCGGTCAATGTCGGCACCGACTGCGGCGGCGACACTGCTGCCCCCCTCGCCGGCTGCCAGGCGGTTACGCTCACCGTCCAGGCCGGCGCCGTCCTATTCGGCTCCTCTGGGAACGACTATCTCGTCGTCAACCGCGGTTCGCGCATCCAGGCCAACGGCACCGCGACGAACCCGATCATCTTCACCGCCCGCGAGAACGTCGCCGGAACCGCGACCGACAGCAGCCAGGGCCTTTGGGGCGGCGTGATCATGCTCGGTCGCGCCCCGATCAGCGACTGCAACACCGCGGTCCCGGGCGGCTCGGCCAATTGCCAGCAGGTGATCGAAGGCACCACCGGCTCGCTCTATGGCGGCGCCACGGCCAACGACAACAGCGGCTCGCTGCGCTTCGTCCAGATCCGCTATTCGGGCTTCGCGATCGCTCCGGGCAACGAGCTCCAGGGCCTCACCCTCGGCGGCGTCGGCAGCGGCACGACCATCGACAACGTCCAGGTCCACAACAGCTCCGACGACGGCATCGAGATTTTCGGCGGCCGGGTGAACCTCAAGAACATCGCCGTGACCGGCGCCGACGACGACAGCCTCGACACCGACCTCGGCTATCGCGGCACCATCCAGTTCGTGCTCGCCGTGCAGAAGCCGACCGGCGACGGCGACTCGCACATCGAGGCCGACTCCAACGGCAACGAGGACGCGGCACCGCGCCAGTATACCCGCGTCTCCAACGCGACGTTCATCCAGAGCCGCGCCAGCTCGGGCGGCAACGCGGTCCTGATGCGCGGCGGCACAGACTATGCGCTGCTCAACAGCATCATCGTCAGCAGCCAGAACTGCATCGACGTCGACGCAACAGGCGGCACCACGGTGCGCGCCCAGGATGCCGCGACCCAGGACAACGGCCCGCCGGTGTTCCGCTCCGTCGTGATGTCGTGCGCCGCCCCGTTCCGCAACGACGGCAATGTCGACGTCGCGACCCTCCAGGCGATCTTCGGATCGGGCACGAACAACAACAATTCGGCCTACACGCCGAGCCTGGTGAACCTGTTTATGAACGGGGCCACCGAGAACGCCGTCGCCGTGACCGACCCGACGCCGTTCAACGCCGATCCGTTCTTCGCGGTGAACGCGTCCGCTCCGAACCGGCTCGAGGCGGTGACCTATATCGGCGCGATCCAGAACGCTTCGGACACGCGCTTCCAGGGTTGGACCTGCAATTCCGGCTACGCCAATTTCGGCGGCAGCGGGATCCTCTGCACGGCCCTGCCGACCACCTGATCGCCGTCACGCGCACAGCAGGGGCGGCGATCCACCGGACGCCGCCCCTTTTCGCAAGCCTCACACGGGCATCGCGCCAGGGATTTACGAAATGACCAAGACCTTCACGTTCGGGAGCCTGCTCCTCCTCTCCACCGCCCTGTGCGCACCGGCCGCGCTCGCCCAGACCGGGGCCTCAACGGCACCAAATGCGACCGAGGCCGCTCCCGAGACGGAGGAGACGCAGGCGCCGGGGGATCAGATCCCGGGCGGAGAGGTCGAGGTTTCCATCCCCGGCGGCGGCGTCAGCGAGGACGTGGTGGTCGTCACCGGCCAGCGCACCAATCTCATCCGCCGGACGCCGCAGGTGATTTCGCTGCTCAGCCAGGAAGACATCGAGCGGACCGGCGAGGGCGATATCGCCGGCGCGCTCCAACGCGTGACCGGCCTCAGCGTCGTCGGCAACGGCTTCGTCTATGTCCGCGGCCTCGGCGACCGCTATAGCCTCGCGCTTCTCAACGGCTCGCCGCTGCCCAGCCCGGAGCCGCTGCGCCGCGTCGTCCCGCTCGACATCTTCCCGACCAGCCTCATCGCCAGCTCGCTGGTGCAGAAGACCTTCTCCGCCAATTTCCCCGCCGAGTTCGGCGGCGGAGTCATCAACCTCACCACCCGCGCCATCCCGGACGAGAGCTTCCTCGAGATCGGCGCCAGCATCGGGGGCGACACCGAGACGACGTTCAACCTCGGCTACACCTATTATGGCAGCGACACTGACTGGACCGGCTTCGACGACGGCACCCGCGACGCGCCTGCGGGCCTGATCGCGGCTGCCGCTGGCGGCAATTTTAACACCGCGACGACTCCGGAGCAGCGCCGCCAATTTGCCATGGACCTGGTCAATTCGCCGACCACGGTGCTCCAGACCAACCGCGAGATTCCTGCCAACGTCTCGGCCAACATCAGCGCCGGCACCGCGATCGATTTCGCAGACGACGCCCGCATCGGCCTCATCGCCAATCTCGGCTACAGCAACAGCTGGCGGACCCGCGACACGCTCCAGCAAAGCTCGCTCGATCCCGAGCTCGCCGCAACGCCGCAGCGCAGCTTCAACAGCGTCATCACCGACAACCGGATCGTCGTGAACGGGCTCCTCGGCGTAGGCCTTGAGTTCGGCGAGCACCGCATCCGCTGGACCAACCTATTCATCCGCGACACGCTGAAGCAGGGCCGCCTCGGCGCCGGCTTCAACCGCAACGTCACCGACCAGGATCCGAACCTGCCGCCGTCGCTGATCGAGCAGAACAGCTACTGGTTCGAGCGCCAGCTCCTCGACACCCAGCTCGTCGCCGAGCTCGATTTTGGCGACCTCGAGGTCGACCTTCGCGGCACATACGCCAAGACCCAGCGCCAATCCCCCTATGAGCGGGAGATCGGCTATGCCTATCGCGGCGACGGCGATCCCGACACGGTCAGCGCCACCGACGTCGACGATTATGTCAACGACCTCACTTCCGGCGGCCAGTTCGCGACCATCGCGTTCAGCGACCTCGACGAGGAGGTTCTCGCCGGCGGAATCGACCTCAGCTACCGGCTGCCCTCGCTTCCGGTGGCTCTGTCGGCCGGCTACGCCTACAGCCAGACCGAGCGGAGCGCATCACGCTTCCAGTTCCAATATTTCCGGCCCGACGGTGCGCTTCCGATCGAGATCGCCCAGCAGCGGCCGGACTTCCTCTTGTCCGACTTCAACGTGCAGACGTTCAACATCCAGCTCCGCGACGTGTCGGGCGCGGAGGGCGCGGCGTCCTACGACGCTCGGCTCGACATCCACGGCCTCTACGGCCAGGTCGACGCGACGCTTTTCGACGGGCTGACCGCGACCGCGGGCGTGCGTTTCGAGCGCGCCGACCAGTCGGTGATGCCGAACGGCACGCTGGCGCCGACCGCGCTTTCGAACGACTATCTGCTTCCGGCGCTCACCCTCACCTACGCCTTCGCGCCGGACATGCAGGCGCGCCTCCACGCCTCGCGCACCATCGCCCGGCCCCAGTTCCGCGAGCTTGCGCCGCAGCTCTACCAAGACTTCGAGTCAGACCGCGAGTTCACCGGCAACCCGTTCCTTCAGGATAGCGAGCTGACCAACCTGGAAGCGCGCTGGGAATGGTATTTCGACCGCAACCAGCGGGTCAGCGCGTCGGCCTTTTACAAGCAGATCGACAACCCGATTGAAGCCGCGGCCTTCTTCGCCGGCGGCGGCCAGCTGCGCACCGGCTTCGCCAACGCGCCGCAGGCCGAGCTCTACGGCGCCGAGATCGAGCTTCAGAAATATATCCCGCTCGATCGTCTTGGCGGGCCGTTCTTCGACACTCGCCGGCTGCTGCTGATCGCGAACTACACCTATACCCAGTCGCAGATCAGCGCCGACGATTCGGTCGTTGTCGGCCCGGACCTGCAGCCGGTCGAGGCGCGGCTGCTGTTCCAAGACGGCGCGCCGCTGACCGGCCAATCGGACCATCTCGTCAACGTGCAGTTCGGCATCGAGGACACCGAGCAGCTGAGCCAGGCGACCTTGCTGTTCAACTATGCCAGCGAGCGCGTCACCAACCGCGGTCCGATCCAGGGAAGCGCGCGCCAGCCCGACATCGTCGAGCGGCCCGGCCTTCGCGTCGATTTCGTCGCTCGCCAGGCAATCCCCTTGGGCGGGGTCGAGGCCGAGCTCCAGCTCGAGGCGCGCAACCTGTTCGGCCAGGATTATCGCGAGGTCCAGGAGTTCGGCGACAATTTGATCGCGATCAACGCCTACGACGTTGGAACGAGCTTCAGCCTGGGCCTCAACGTCCGCTTCTAGGGCCGGAGCGCGCCCAGGAGTCCAGCAAAGCGGCCGGGTCCTCTCGCTCCAGCGGGACCCGGCCGGGCAGTTCGGCGGGCGTAGCGGAAAAGCGCGGCGCCGGCGCCGGCTGGCGCACACCGCCCACTTCGCAATAGGTGCCGCGGGCGAGCATGTGCGGGTGCTCGGCCGCTTCGTCGGGATTGAGGACCGCGGCGAAGCAGGCGTCGCTGCCTTCGAGCAGGCCGCACCACTCATCGCGGGTGCGGGTAAGGAAAAGCTCCGCGAAACGCCGCTTCAGCTCCGGCCAGCGGGCATGGTCGTAGCCGTTCGCGAAATCGGGATCGTCGCCGAGACCAAGCTTCGCGCGCAGCAACTGGTAAAAACGGGGCTCGATCGCTCCGATCGAGATGAAGCCGCCGTCGGCGCAGCGATAGGTCGAATACCAGTGCGGGCCGTCGAGCATGCTCGCGCCACGCTCGTTGACCATCTGGCCCGCCGCGCGGAGGCTCACTAGCAGGGTCATCATGTGGGCGCTCCCGTCGACAATCGCCGCATCGACGACCTGGCCGCGTCCCGTCTCCCGCGCGCTCATCACCGCCGCGAGAAGTCCAACCGCCAGATAGAGAGCGCCGCCCCCGACATCGCCGACCAGCGTCGGCGGAGTCATCGGCGGCTCGCCGGGCTGACCCGAATACCAGAGGGCACCGGACAGGCCGATATAGTTGATGTCGTGGCCTGCGGCTTGGGCGAGCGGCCCCTCCTGCCCCCACCCGGTCATGCGTCCGTAAGCGAGGCGAGGGTTACGGGCGAGGCAAACGTCCGGGCCGAGGCCCAGCCGTTCCATCACGCCCGGCCGCATCCCCTCGATCAGAGCATCGGCATGCTCGACCAGGGCGAGCACCGTCTCGACGCCGTCCCGCGATTTGAGATCCGCTGCAATTGCCCGCTTGCCGCGGTTGAAGAGAGCGGCGGGGCCGAGATCGATCGCTTCGCGGTCAGCCGCGGCGCGTTCGACCAGCACGACCTCGGCGCCGAGATCGGCGAGCAGCATGCCGCAAAAGGGCGCCGGGCCGATCCCGGCGATCTCGACGATCCGAAGCCCCGCCAGCGGGCCGCCGCGAGATTTCGGCATGTCGCTCATTGGTATCGAGCCTAGCTGTCGCCCGCGTGCCGATCCAGCCACATCGCAGCGGCCGCCCGACTTCGCGCCGTCAGGCTGCCGGCGGGTAGACGTAGGCTCTGCGCTGCTCGACCAGTTGGGTGGGCGCCGGACGCCAGAAGATGAAGTCCAGCTGGAGCGTATAGGTCATGGTGATCTCGATCCAGTTGGCTCCGTTCTCGGCACCGGAAGTCAGTTGGGGTTCCCCCAGGACGCCCGACTCGAGGCCGAACCCGCCGGTGCGCAGGCGCGCCCGGATCGCGTCGTCGCTGGGCCGCGGATCGACACTCGCGAAGCGGGCGGTGTCGGCGACGAGGTTCCGAAGGCCGGCGTCGGCGAGATAGACCCTCCCCATCTGCGCCACGCCGACGATGATCGCGACGAGGAACGGCACGACGAGCGCGAACTCGATCGCCGAGGCGCCACGTTTATCCTGCCGAAGCTGTCTGGCGGTACCGATCATTGATACCTCACGGACGACTTAGCGGTGAGCGGGATGTTGCCACTGGCGTTGCGGGCGCCCAGCGGGCTGTAAGGGAAATAGGGCTGATAGGTCGACGCGATTTCTACCTGGACATAGCGCGCTTGCTGCACAGGAGCAGAGGGCGGTGGTTGCACTCCGCTGGGACAATACTGCGTCGAAGGAGGCTGCCGTTCCTGATCGCATTCGAGCCACGTTTCGACCGTCACCCGGTCCACCGGTAGCCCGGCCGCAGTGGCAGCAATACGGGCTTCCGCCTCGACGAAGGCGAAATCGGTCCGTGAGTTGCCAACCTGCACCCGCTCTAGCGAGCGCGCCGCGGCCTGCTGGAGCGACAGCTGGGTCGAATAGAGGGTGGCGACGTCGATAAGGCCGAGCAGCACGACCATGATGACAGGCAGGACCAGCCCCAGCTCCAATATGCTGGCGCCGCGTCGATCGCGGCGCAGCCTCTGCAGGGCGGCGAGGGCGCGTGGCATCATCCCACCAGCCGGACCATGAGGCCATTGAAGCCGCGGGTCGGAGAGGTGGGCGGGCAGGTGTTGACCAGATTGCTGTTGCCCGAGAAGTTCACCCGGCGGCCCACCAGCCGCAGGCACTGCACCTCCATGCCGGCATTGCCGTTAAAGGTGATCTCCGTCGACGGCATGTAGAACGCTCCGTCGATCCGCGAATTTGAATTGCCGTTGATATGCTGGTTGGTCAGCGGCGCGTTGCGGTGCTGGTAAACGAGCACACCCGAATAGGGGCCGCTCGAGGGCGCTGTCAGGTCGAGCGTGGCCCCGCCGTTCATGTCGAGCTGCGCAATCGAATTGGCGTTGTTCGGCGTGCTGCTGGTGAGGATGAAGGTGACACCCGTTCCCGTCACCCGCGCCTGAGCGCCGAAGCTGAGGCTGTTGCCGTCGATATAATAAACGCCCGGCGAGAACGTGACGGGCCCGTTGATCTCGGTGCCCCTGAAGCAATTCCGGTTGCTGGTGATCGTGAGCGGAGGATCGTTTGGCTGAACCTTCAGCTGGCCTTCGCACGATGTTCCCGACGGGATTTCTGCCGCGGGCAAGTTGACAAAGGGGTCCGGTTGCGGCGGGCTGTAGGGCAGCGTCACGGTTCCGGAAGCGAAGCGCGAAGCGGCGGGTACGCCGCCCACTGCTGCGATCGGGCTGGCGCGGACGCTGGGATTGCCGTTGACCGAAATGGCTTCCGGACCGGTGGAGTTGGTCGCCACCCCGCAGCCAAGATCGGTGTTGGTGCTGCCGCTGAAGGAGACACCCGTTACCGACGTGTTCTCAAGCGACACCACGCAATAAATCCCGTCAGGCACCGCCGCGGCCGTCGCCTCGACTTCCACGGCCATGGTGGAGCCGGTGAAGAAGGACATGAACGGCACGCTCCGATTCGCGCGCAGCACCACGCGTACGGCGCGGGCGTTTCCGGCGAAGGGACCGGTGGTCGGCGCATTCTCGACGGTCGGCGCGGCGGCGAGCGTGATCCTGTTGTTGTGCGTGAGGTCGCGGGTGACGGCCGTTGTGGCCGCGCCGCTCTGAAGCACCGAATAGGCGCCGGCCATCGCGGCCGAGTCGGCGGCGCGCTGAAGCTGCCGTTTGGCGAGCGCGACCTGGATCGTGTCGACGCCGATCGCCGACGCGCCGATCAGCAGAGGCGCTGCGGCAGCCACGATAATGAGGGTGTTTCCGCGCTTGCAGCGGATCAGCCTCGGAAGCCAGCTCATCCCTGTCATGGTGCACCTACCTGCGGCGAAGGCCGTTCGCCTTTCCGACAGGATTTGGCCCGCCCACGGTTTAGAAGCTGGCAAGACTTACGGTTAACGCGAAGTTACCCGCGGTCAGCCTACTGATACGGCGCCTCCGCGCGCCTCAGCAGGCCGTCGATCGGCTGCACCGCACCGTTGCCGGCGGTGCTCTCATCGCCGGTGAGCCGCGCGCGGGCGCCGTCGGCCGTGCTGACCAGGATGGACTCGCCCTCGCGCGAGAAGGTGAGCATGGTGTCGGCCATCGTGCGCATCTGCACCGGCTCGTTATGCGCCGCCTCGATCGCCGCCTGGATGTCGCGCCGGGTGAGCACGCCGGGGACGATGTGAGCGCGCAGAAGCGCCACCGCCTGCGGCCGCATCGCTTCTCCTCGCAGCTCGCCAAGGCGCTGCTCGCCAAGCCCACCCTCCAGCGCCGCGTTGGTCGGCGCGAAGACCGTATAGGGCCCGACACCCTCCAGCACGCTGGTGAGGCCGGCGCTGTCCACCAGAGCGGAAGCCGAGCTCACGTCGGAATTGCCGCGCAGGGCGCTGACGATCGTCCCCTCGCCCGCCGCGGCGCTGCCATTGGTGGAGGCATTGCCCTGCTCATTGGCCGCGGCCTGATTGCCGCTGTCAGAACAGCCGGCGGCGGCCAGGCACGCCGCCGCCGCGAGCACGAACGCGCTCTTCTTCAATCGCTCCTCCCTCAGGTGATCAACTGGATCGCAGCCTGGATCAGCTGCGTCGTCGGGTCGATCTGATAGACGTAGCCGTCGTCATAGCGATACCAGCTGTCGGCCGTGTCGAAATACTGGTCCCGGAAGGCGTAGGGGACGTTGTAGACGCCGTAGCCGTCCGGCATCGGCTGGCCGATCTGCCAGTCATTGTCCGTGACCAGCGCCAGGATCGACTGGATCGCCTGCGTCTCCGGGTCGAGACCGTAGATCACGCCGTCGGCGAGCCGATAGTCGTACGGATCGTCGAAGCCGTAATAGTCGGTGAAATAATCCGGCACCGGCACCGCCTCATATTGCGTCGGCCAGGTCTGGCCCGGCCACAGCGCGCCTCCGAGCAGCGGCATGAAGCCGGCCACGGCCCCACTGGGCGCGAGCCGGTAGAGATAGCCGTCGTCATAGACGAAATCGCCCGCGCCGTCGGGCGTGTCCCACCAATTATTGTACCAGGCACGCTGACGCTGGCGCAGCTGGCCCGGGGGCATGCAGCCGTTGTTGCGGCGCGCAAGACCCGGCGGGCAACCGTCGATCAGGCCGGCTCCGCGATCGAAGCGCAGGCGCTGGACCTGGTTCGAATCCCGAAGCACGACCGCGCGCCGATCGGCCCGGCGCTGGGCCCGCTCGATGCGGTCATCGCGGCGATCCGCGCGAACTTCGCGCCGGTCGCGGCGATCGTCGCCACGCTCGATGCGATTGTCGCGCCGCTCGACGCGCTGTTCGCGTCGTTCGTCACGACGTTCGGCGCGTTGCTCGCGCCGTTCCGCGCGCTGCTCGCCGCGGTTTTCGCGACGTTCCGCGCGATTTTCGCGACGATTTTCGCGCTGGGCGACCCTCATTTCACGCCGTTCGCCGCCGCGCTGGGCCCTGTCGTTGCCGCCGCGGCGGTTCTCGGCACGGCCGCCCTGGCCGCCATTCCCGCGGCCCTGCGACTGTTCGGCGCGGGCTCCGTTGCCGCGATTTTCTCCGGGTTTCGCGACGCTCGCCGTCGCCACCGACATGGCCAGAACACCGGCCGTAAGGAGCAATTTACGCATGATACACCTCCGACTTAACTGCATTAGCGCAGGGCGGCGGTTGCGGTTCCCTCGCCGAGGTGGCACGCGTTCGTTCTGACGAAGCAGCCGGAGGGAGAGCATGGCGGCCAACGTCTGGACTCCGTGGGGCCCGCCCGCGACAGCGGTCGATCGGATCCCGCTCCGCTTCGGGGGCACCAAGGATCATGACGGCATCACCAATATCTCCGCGGGCACGCGCATCGACGATACCTTGTTCGTCGCCGCGGACGAAGCCTGCTGCATCGATCGCCTGACCCTGAAGGGCGGCGAGTGGGGCAGCCATACGAGCTTCGTCCTCAAGGAGTTGCTGGACCTCAAGGAACCCGATGAGGAGGCAGACCTCGAAGGCCTCGCCGCGGACGACGGCTGGCTGTGGACGGTCGGCAGCCACGCCCGCACCCGCCGCAAGCCCGAGAAGCTCGAGGGCGAGACGATCGACCTCGACGCGCTCGCCGACCTCAAGGACACCCGCCCACGCTGCCTGCTCGCACGGATGCCGCTTGTGCGTACTAAGACCGGCTGGGCGCCGGTGCGGGAGGACGCAGACCGCCGCGCCGGAATGCTCAAGCAGAACAAGCACGGCAACGTGCTGATGAAGAAATTGAAGAAGGATCCGCTGATCGCGCCGTTCACGCGAGTCCCCGCCAAGGAAGGCGGGCTCGACGTGGAGGGGATCGCGGTGACCGGCAATCGGGTCGCGCTTGGCCTGCGCGGGCCGGTGATCGCCACCCACGCCGTCCTTCTCGAACTAATCATCGAGGCGCGAGAGGGCGGCCGGCTCGAGCTGGCCGAGAGGCCCTACAAGCGTCTGCTGGCGATGGAGGGCCTCGGCATTCGCGACCTCAAGAAGTGCGGCGACGACCTCATCATCCTTGCTGGACCCACGACCGGCCTCAGCGGCCCGGTGGCCCTCTACCGCTGGCGCGGCTGGGCGAATGACCCGCCGCACGACTCGACCAAGGTCCGCCTCCACCGACCGGAGCGTATCGTCGAGTTGCCCTTTGGCCGTGGCGTCGACCACCCAGAGGGCCTCGCCCTGTGGAGCGACGACGAAATCCTAGTGATCTGCGACAGCCCCTCGCCCGAGCGGATCGACCAGGAAACGGGCGCGATCACCGCCGAACTTTTCAAGATCCCGTCCTGACCATGGCCCCGACCGCCGATCCGCAGCTCATCGACCGCGGGCTCGATGCGCTTCGGCGTGGCGATGCGGCGACGGCGCGGGACCTGCTCAGCCAGGCGGGTCAGGGCGGCGGCCGGGTGCCGTGGCTGGCGCTGGCCCGGGCCTGCAGCCTCACCGGCGACGCCGCCGGCGAGGAAGAGGCGCTTCAGCGCCAGCTAGAGATGAACAAGCGCGATCTGCCGGCGCTGTTCGCGATGGCCGAGCTCAAGGCGAGGCAGGGGAACGACCGGGCCGCTTCGTCCTTCTTCCGCACCGCCGTCGCCCAGGCCGCGGCGACGAACCCCCTCCCCCCTCAGTTCCGCCCCTTGCTCGACCGGGCGCAAACGTTCCTGCGGGACGTCGGCACGCGTTATGAGGCTCATCTGACGGAGCGGCTGGAGGCGGTGAGGCTCGATCCCTCGCCCCGCCTCGCCTACGCGCTTGACATGCTTCGCGGGCGGAAACCGCTCTACCTGCAGCAGCCGAGCATGTTCTACTTCCCCGGGCTTGCCCAGCGGCCCTTCTTCGAGCGCGAGGAGTTCGACTGGCTGCCGCGCGTCGAGGCGGCAGTCCCGGCCCTCCAGGCGGAGTTGCGCGCGGTGCTTGCGGGTGGCGAGGAGTTCGAACCCTACATCACCGGCGCGCCGGACCGGCCGCTGCCGAACAACAAGCTGCTCCGCGATCCAAGCTGGGGCGCCTACCATTTCTGGCAGGGCGGGGCTGTGGTGCAGGACCATGCCGCCCGCTGCCCGGCGACGATGACGGCCATCGAACATGCGCCGATGCCGCGCATCGCTGGCCGTTCGCCGATGGCCCTGTGGTCGGCACTGAAGCCCGGCACGCATATCGAGGCGCATCACGGCATGCTCAACACGCGGCTGATCGTCCACGTGCCGCTGCTGGCTCCGGAGGGCTGTGCGATCCGAGTCGGCCACGAGACCCGCAGCTGGCGCGAAGGCGAGGCTCTGATCTTCGACGACAGTTTCGAGCATGAGGCCTGGAACCGCAGCACCGAGCTTCGCGTGATCCTGCTGTTCGAGATTTGGCGGCCCGAGATCAGCGCCGACGAGCGCGCCGACCTCACCCGCCTATTCGAGGCGATCGACCTTTACTCCGCCGAGGCTTGAGCCGCCCCCGCTTGCCCGGCAGAGGCGGGTCGCACGACTCGCACCAGGAGATTCCCATGCCCTATGTGACCACGTCCGACGGCGTCGAATTGTTCGTGAAGGATTGGGGCAGCGGGCGGCCGGTGATCCTCATCCATGGCTGGCCGCTGAGCTCCGACGCCTGGGACGAGCAGTCGCTCGCGCTCGCCGAGGCCGGCTACCGGGTGATCGCCTATGATCGCCGCGGCTTCGGCCGCTCCGACCAGCCGTGGCACGGTTATGATTACGACCGCTTTGCCGACGACCTCGCTGACGTGATGGACGAGATGGGCGTCGAGCGGGATGCTGCGATCGTCGGCTTCTCGATGGGCGGCGGCGAGGTAGCGCGCTATCTCTCCCGCCACGGCGCGGGACGCGTGAGCAAAGCGGTGCTGGTCGGCTCGATCGTGCCCTACCTGCTCAAGACCGACAACCACCCGGACGGCGTGCCGCAGAGCGTGTTCGACGAAATCGCGGAGGGAATCCGCGACGACCGCGCGGCCTTCTTCCAGACCTTCTTCCGCACCTTCTACGGCGTCGGAATCATCAGCCAACCCGTCAGCAACGGAGTCATCGAGAACAGCTGGCGGCAGGCGATGATGGCGGGCCTCCATCCCACCCTCGCCGCCGCGCGGGCGTTCTCGACCACCGATCTCAGGCCGGACCTCGCCAGCTTCACGATTCCGACGCTCATCATCCACGGCACCGGCGACGATATCGTCCCGATCGACATCACCAGCCGAGCCGCGGCGCGGGCGATCCCCGGCGCCCGTCTCATCGAATATGACGGCGGGCCGCACGGCCTTCCGGCGACCCATTCCAAGGAACTGGTTCGCGACCTCATCGCGTTCCTCGCCGAGTGAGCTCCTCGACCCCCTTCGGGATCCGCGACTACCGCTTCTACTGGGTCGCGCGGCTGACCTCGACCATCGCCCAGATGGGCATGGTCATCGTCATCGGCTGGCAGGTCTACGACATTGCCCGCGAGACGATGAACATCCGCGACGCGGCGTTTCAGCTAGGCCTGATCGGCGTCGTCCAGTTCGCGCCCCTGTTCCTGCTCACCCTGGTGAGCGGTTGGACTGCCGACCGGCTCGACCGCCGCCACATCGCCCGCGCGGTGCTCGCGCTGGAGATGCTCTGTGCCGCGATCCTCGGCTGGACGACCTGGACCGGCACGATCGATCTGCCGATCCTGTTCGGAGTAGCCGCACTGCTCGGAGTCGCCCGCGCCTTCGCCGGGCCAGCGCTCGGGGCACTCGCCCCCAACCTCGTTCCGCGCGAGATCCTGCCCAAGGCGATCGCGATGAGCTCAATGGCGTGGCAGGCCGGAGCGATCGTGGGGCCGGCGCTCGGCGGCATCCTCTACGACATCTTCCCCTGGCTCGCTTATCTGGTCAGCACACTCCTGTTCGGCCTCGCGACCTTGTGCATGTTCGCGATCCGGCCGGTGCCACGGCCGGTCATCACCAGCACCGGCCCGCCCTGGCGGCAGATGATTGACGGCCTCTCCTATGTCCGTCGCAACCGCCTCGTGCTCGGAGCGATCACCCTCGATCTGTTCGCCGTCCTGCTCGGCGGAGCGACGGCGATGCTGCCCGTCTACGCCCGCGACATCCTCCAGGTCGGCCCCGAGGGCCTCGGCCCGCTTCGCGCCGCCCCTGCCCTCGGCGCCACGCTCACGGCGCTGTATTTCTCGTTCCGGCCGATCAAAACCAATGTCGGCACCAAGATGCTCGCCGCGGTCGTCGTGTTCGGGATCGCGACCGCCCTGTTCGGCCTGTCGACCTGGCTGCCGCTGTCGCTCGCGATGCTCGCTTTGCTCGGGGCCGCGGACATGTTCTCGGTCTATATCCGCCAGTCGCTGATCCAGCTCTACACGCCGGACGAGATGCGCGGCCGGGTCAGCGCCGCCTCAACCCTCGCAATCTCCGCTTCCAACGAGCTCGGCGAGGCGCGAAGCGGCTTCACCGCAGCGCTGATCGGCCCGGTGACGGCGGTCGTCGCCGGCGGCATCGCCGCGGTCGCGGTGACACTGCTGTGGTCGAGGCTGTTTCCCGAGCTGCGCCGGGCGCGCACCTTCGACGTTCCGGCGGAGGCCGTGCCGGAGAAGGCGCCGGTAGCGTCAGGCGGCGTCTAGCCCGCCCATCCGACGGACATCTGGCCGAACGCGGGTCAGGATCACTTCACCCTCCCCGAAAGCCGCACTATAGGCCTCCGGTCCGAGCGCGGTCGCAGCAGAGGGAGCGGCGGGCCCCGTTCGCACACGGAGACTTGAGGCACATGAAGGCTGCGAACATCCTCGCCACGATCGGCAACACGCCGCACATCCGAGTCAACCGACTGTTCGGCGATGCCGAAGTGTGGATCAAGTCGGAGCGCTCCAACCCCGGAGCTTCAGTCAAGGACCGAATCGCGCTGGCGATGATCGAGGATGCCGAGGCGACCGGCAAGCTGAAGCCGGGCGGTGTGATCATCGAACCGACCAGCGGCAACACCGGCATTGGCCTCGCCATGGTCGCCGCCGTGAAAGGCTACAAGCTGATCCTGGTCATGCCGGAGAGCATGAGCATCGAGCGCCGCCGCCTGATGCTCGCCTACGGCGCCACCTTCGACCTGACGCCAAAGGAAAAGGGAATGAAAGGCGCCATCGCCCGCGCCCAGGAGCTGATCGAGCAGACGCCGAACAGCTGGATGCCGCAGCAATTCGAGAATCCGGCCAACCTCGAGATCCATCGCCGCACCACCGCGCGCGAGATCCTCGAGGATTTCCGCGATTCGCCAATCGACGTGCTGATCACCGGCGTCGGCACCGGCGGCCACATCACCGCCTGCGCCGAGGTGCTCAAGAACGAATGGCCGAACCTCCAGGTGTTCGCGGTCGAGCCGACCCTGTCGCCGGTCCTGTCCGGCGGCGATCCCGGCCCGCACCCGATCCAGGGCATCGGCGCCGGCTTCGTGCCCGCGATCATGAACACCAGCCTCCTGGATGGAATCATCCAGGTCGCACCCGACGACGCCAAGGACATGGCCCGCCGCGCTGCCCGCGAGGAAGGCATGCTGGTCGGCATCAGCTCCGGCGCCACCCTCGCCGCTATCAGGCAGAAGCTCGGCGAGATCGGCGCCGGCAAGCGCATCCTCGGCTTCAACTACGATACGGGCGAGCGCTATTTGTCGGTTCCGGACTTCCTGCCGGAATAAGCGGTACGCGGGCCGCCGCCAGAATCCTCAGTCAAAAGCTTGGCGTGCCCCTAGGTTAACCCTCTTCTTGAAGGTCCGAACGGAACGCCCCGCACTGCGCCACGTTCATTCGCATGGGTTAGATTCGTAACAGGTGCGTCATGGACGAACGTGAGCGTGAGGTGATCCGCGAGGAGCCGGTGGTCGAACGCAACCGCACGACCGTCATCAACACGGGCGAGCGGAGCGGAGGCGGAGGTCTGATCGCCGCCGTCCTTCTGCTCATCGTGCTGGCCGTGGTCGCCTTCCTGGTGTTTGGCGACAGCCTCGGCGGCACCGACAAGACCGATATCAAGGTCGATGTCGAGGCCCCGGACGTCGACCTGCCGGACGTCGACCTGCCGGCCCCGGGCAACCAGACGAAATAATCAGTTTCGCGGCATCTGCCGCCGGTAGCTGAGCGCTTCGGCGACATGGACACGCCCGACCCCGTCGCTTCCTGCGAGGTCAGCGATGGTCCTGGCGACACGCATGACTCGATGATAGCCGCGCGCGGTGAGGCGCATCGCCTCGGCGGCCTGGGCGAGCAGGCGGCGGCCCGGTTCGTCCGGCGTGGCGACCTCCTCCAGCAAAGCGCCGTCGGCCTCCGCATTGGTTCGAACGCCGTGCCTCTCGTAACGCGTTGTCTGGATGTCGCGGGCCCTCGCGACGCGGGCCGCGACCTCGGCCGAGCCTTCGCTGGGGGGCGGCAGGACCAGGTCGGCAGCAGCGACCGCCTGGACTTCGACATGAAGATCGATTCGGTCGAGCAGAGGCCCGGACACCTTGGCCTGGTAGTCGGCGGCGCAGCGCGGCGCCCGGCTACAGGCGAGCGCGGCGTCGCCGAGGTGACCGCACCGGCACGGGTTCATCGCGGCGACGAGCTGGACCCGTGCCGGGAAGGTCACATGGGCGTTGGCACGCGCGATCTGCACCGTGCCGGTCTCGAGTGGCTGGCGAAGGCTGTCGAGCACCGGGCGCTGGAATTCGGGAAGCTCGTCGAGGAACAGCACGCCGAGATGGGCGAGGCTGACCTCGCCCGGCCGCGCCTTGAGCCCGCCGCCGACTAGTGCCGCCATCGATGCGCTGTGATGCGGCGCTCGGAACGGCCGCGCACGAGTCAGCCGCCCGCCCTCCAGGATACCCGCGACGCTCGCCACCATCGACACTTCCAGCGCCTCCGCCGGCGTCAGCTCGGGGAGGATTCCGGGGAGGCACGCGGCAAGCAGCGACTTGCCGGCCCCCGGTGGCCCACTCATCAGCAGGTCCGGTATAGCTACACCGACCCACCCGCGCCCGCCGCGTGGTGCATCAAGCTCCACGTTCTAAAGGCAGGATCTGGCCGAACGCGGACGGTCGGCTCTGGGGCCGGGCTAGCTGAAAAGCGGCCGTGCCAAGCGGCCTAGCTCAGCGTCTGCTATCGACCCATGGCGGACATTCAAGGCGCAGGCGTCCGCCAACACATGAAGCGGGCATTCTCTGTCGAGTTCATGCCCCGCACCTCGAAACCGGGGAGTAACCGCAACCGTTCAAGTGCCGCCTCCTCGCCCGCCGCCATCTGTGGAAACGACACTTTCGTCTCACCAGTCTTGTCCTTCAGCAGCCACCAAACGTCGGCTCCCCATGGACCGCTCTCGTTTGTCTCAACGTAAACCGCGCCAAGATCGGCCACCCTTATGCGCTGGTCCGGCTGTTTGGGCGCTCGACAGACAATCTCGTCATCTGCCGTTACTTCGACGATGAACCGCGCTCCTGGGTGCTTCATCCCGCCAAGCTGCCCTGATCGCCGCTTTCGCGCAAGCTGGGGGTCACCCTCCACCGCATGTGGGTCGATGGCACCAGCTTCCGCTGGAGCAATGACGCTGCCGTGACCGCCTGAGAAGGAGAGCTTAGGAGATCGGGCCAGCTAGCCAGGCGGGCCCAAAGTGCCACCGCTGGGACGGTGAAGATGGTGAAGCCGCAATGTCCGCTGTCGCTGCCTCGCAAACGACGATGGAAAGATGGGCTCACCGCTTCCTCTGACCGTATGATGTGGCAGCGCTCGAGCTGACCACGGACAGAAGCAAGCAACCAGCGGCAGGACACAACCGGGGCGACTTGACACCATGGCCCATTACAGAAGCGGACATTGATCACGCTGATCCCCAAGGTATCATGCAGTATGCGAAAGCCGCTCCTTGGGTTCCTGATCGGGATATCGTTGGCGTGCAGCGGTGCGGCGGCGGAGCCCGCCGTGGAGGGTGATGCTCGCGATGAGAACTCCGTTCTAAGGAGCATGGGAGCAAAGCCCATCGCCGCGTTGGGTACTGACGCCGTGCGCTTTTCGACTGAGCCGCAGTTGGGCGGGAAGGCCATCGTGGTGGAAACTGCTCGTTCCTCCAATGGACCTCATCAAGTTCGCGTCCGCCGGTTCAACGGGCATTTTCGAGAGGGCTGGTCTGCCGACGGTGAATGGAACTTCCGCATCTCCGAGCAGCAATATCGAGCGCTTACCTCTCGCATCGACTATCTTTTGACGCTGCCTGATCCCCGACCAAACTGTGATGAGGTTGCTGAAGGCGAGTGCATGTATGTCTGCACTGATGGACCGGGTATCCTCGTAGAGCGGGCTATTGGCATCCGATCATTCTGGCGGCGCGGTTCGTGCGGGCCTCGCCACCCCAACGACCTTGCAGAAGAGCTGATCAGGCATCTTGTGCGCCGAAACCTTGGCCGTCGGGTTTACCCGAGCAGCTAAGCCGCTGAGCGTCCGCTTCCGACCGATGCTGCCAAAGCTGCCAATGGAAAATCGAGTCGGACGGAAGTCGTCGGCCTTCCTCAAAACTCCATCGCCGCAAGGATTTCGGGATCAACGTCTGCGAGAACACCCCATTGCTCAGCGAGCCACGGCCCTAGATCATCCTGAGCCGCCAGCGCGACAAGCGCAGCTTCGATCACGATCGTGGGCGATCTGCTGCCAACGCGGCGTGCCGCCGCTTCGAACAACGCAGGCTGCACCTTCGCAGTCAGATGCAAGGTTCTGGCTTGGCTGGTCAGACCGGCTGCCCCCGTGGGCAATGCGACGCTGCGTCCTCGAGCGCGGAGCCGGCCAGGCCGATCCCCCGCCTCCGTATTAGCAGTTCGTTTTCCCACGCTCACATCCTTATTAAATTATGCCCGATCAGCGGATGTTTTTTGCGGAAAGATGAGATTTGCTCGTAGTTGGTGAAGGAGGCAGGCGATGGCCGGAGGCCGACGGTCCGCTCATGGCGCGAGGCCCGCAAAAGCGGACGCTCAGCCCGATCGCTACGCGCCGTCCTTCATCCACCCAATTCAGACACTGCCCGGTGCTCAGTTGATGACTTCGCAGCCCCAGCCGTCATATTCGCCGCCTAGCTCCTGAAGGCGACGCGCGATCGGGATGACTACGTCGTCAATGTCCTCAGGCCGGTCAGTGCGCTTGAAGCTCACCGCAACGCTGCCTCCGTCGATCCGGGGCTCGTCAACGATGAAACCTTGCTCATGCAGGTGGTCACGCAAACTCTCGGCAGCAATGACACTGGGAAGATACGCAAAGTGGTCGATAGAACGAGGCTCAGAAAGATTGTCGCCATGGGCCGCTAAGTTGTCGACGACCCGGCGATTGAGGATGCGTTGAAGGTCGCTTGGGGTGGGGTAAAGGAAGTCGAAATAGACGTCCCAGTTGCGGTCTAGCCGATCCCCAACTTCGAACTTGTAATGTGAATGGCCGACCATTGCCGCCTTCGCTGACTTGGCAAACGCTACAGGGTCGCTCGTGTAGAAGTAGAAGTCCCGATTTCCACTGGACGTGTTTCGCCCCGCATACGTCGTGCTGCGCCCGTCAGCGACAACCTCTGACAGAGAGTCTTCCACGGCAGCTAGGTCCTCAAACTCCTCGTTGCTTGAAAGCCCGTCCGGCCGGGGGTGGCGCATCTGAACACGAACGTAGGCCAGGTGAGGTTGGCTCTCTAGTGGAGCGTTCTGCGCCAGTCCCAAGTCGAGGTATATTGATGCTGGCTCACTATCGACGCGTAGTGCGTAGAAATCCCAATTGTCACTCATTGGCAGCCCCCGAATTTGCCTCACTGTGTTCGAACTCTCGTTGCGAGGCAATGACGGCATTCTACCTTTTGCGAACGTGGGCCCGCGTCGGCCGCCTAACGGACATTGGCGCTCCGGCAGTATTCACTTAAGCTGCGGAGGATATGCAGGGAGCTGCCGTGGCAAAATCAAGTCGCAGAAAACGTGTGAACCTCAGAGTGGGCGATGTATTCGAGATACCGTTGCCCGACGGCAGGTTCGGCTACGGCATCGTGGCCAAGCAAGGCGCACTTCCAGGCGGTGGGACGCCTTACATCGCCATCTTCCGCTCAGCATATAATCAGCCGCCGAGCGTGGCCGAAATCATGACCGACGAGGTGGCGCTTCAAGGCTGGACGACTGACGCGCTCATTTATCACGAGCGCTGGAAAGTCATTGAGTTCGACGCGGCCGTTCCAGCCATTCAGTTTCCCAACTTCAAAGTCGGAAGCCAAGGCAAGTTCTATGTCACGGACGTGGACGGGGAGTTTATTGATTTGGCCACACCGAGAGAGTTGGGATTGCTCAATTACCGTTTCAGCAGCACGGCCGGGATTTTCCAAGAAGCCTTCGAGGCCATCCACGGGTTTGGAGAGTGGAAGGATCACTTTGACGAGCTTACACCGGCGTACGTGCGATCACACGTTACTCGGTCCATCCGCTTGACGAGCTAGTGTCTGCTTTCCACCACTTCGGCACATCGATGCCGTTGGGGGCGTCCACCCCCATCACCCAAGGCGGAGGGTCAGCGGGATCGCTCGGCCCGACCGTTGCAATTTCCGTTATGGATGGCAAGCGGACATTGTGCCCGCGCGTCTAGTCTGACACCTTCGCGCCCCATGAGGGTGCAAGTTCAAGACTACGAGCGGATGCGTGCTTGGTTCGCTTACATGTCTCAAGAGACCTTTCCAGCCGAGCTAATGTCGCCTGAGGTCGAGCCAATGGCTCACCTTGACCAGTTGGCCTCGCGCTCTCCCGCTCAGGCGCGGGCAGGGCTGTCGATGGCGATCAATGACATCGTCGAAATGACAGATGATTGGACGCAGGAGCGCATATCCTCAGTTGACCTCACATTGCAGCAACAGGGCCTACCGACCCTCACGGAAATGCGCGGGCGATTCTCGAAGCTGGTCCAACGAGCGGTGCGTAGGGGCAGCATCAAGGATGACGTCGAATACTATGCCGTCCGAAACGCCGCCAACCTAGCCGAAGGTGAGCGACTTTGGCCGCTCCTTTCCGCCTATGAGGAACAGGGAGGGCGCTAATGTCCCCGAATGGGTGGAAAGGAGACTCTTCGGGAGCTAGGGTTCTCACATGAGCATCCCCTTTTCCTTTCGCCTGATAAGCGCCGCTCTGATCTGCGTTGCAGGTATCAGCACGGCCGCGATGGCTCAGGGTTCGCGCCGCAGCGCTCAAGACATGGTACATCAGGCCGAGACGCAGCATGGGCGATTGTTGGAGCAAGCGCCTCGGTTGCGCGAGATTGACGCAGCTATCCGAACTGATTGTGCTGCCAAGGCTGATCGCACTGTCAGCGACAGCGCGTTCTGCGGCTGTGCTGTGGCGGTGACGATGATGCTGTGGCGTTCTGGTGCCGATCCGCAAATGCCTCCTAGGCTGCTGGACTTCGCAAACGGCCGTGGTGAAGCGACAGCCGAAAGTTTCCTCGCCTACCAGGGACCTGAACTTTACCGCCCTATCTGCTCCTTAGCGGGTCGGAGATAGGTTCGACGAATGTCTGAATGGGTCGAATGCGGACCTACGCCCGGCCCTGCGACAAGACCGTCGACAGTTCACTGAAGCCCTCTGGCGCGTCCTCCCAGAATGCCGATAGCTGTCCGGGAAATCGCTTCTTGAGGTCTGCCAGCACAGGGGCCGCTTCAGGATCGTGCAATCGAAGAAGCCAGCGCTCAAGGGCAAGACCGGCGCATGCCGCCCCGCAGAGCACGCGTTCGGCCTCCGTGTCGACCCAGCCGTCATCGGCGTCCGACAAGTCTCGCCCCAGCGCCCATTCGAACCATGCGTCCACAAACTCCTCAATCACTCGCTGCTCTGCACTAGACCATGACCGCCAGTTCGCGAGCGGCAGCTTCCCGAGGACGATTTCGGGACCGATGGCGTTTGCCGGATTATTGACGGAAATGTCCAAAATGCGTGGCAGAAAGTACCGAAAGTCAAGCTCGCTTCCGACCGTTAGGAAAGCGCCCGACACATACCGCCACAGCTCTTGGCCGCTAAGCTCTCGCAACGGAGTCGTCAGGAGAACATCTACGCCCCGCGTCGAGGTGCAGCAGGGACACCCTTCTATATTAGCGGGGGTTGGCAGTGCAAAGGTTCGATAGACCGCTTCAACTGCCTCACAAACCCGTGCGTTTGTTGCCATGGATAGCGAGCTAGTCATCGCCGAAGCATGACGGCCAACACCAACGTCCGCAATGGGTGAAAGCGGACGTTGCTCACCCTTTCTCCGGGGGTGGCGATTTGTCGGTCCACGCGTCCGGGTGACGTGTCCTGAACTCCTGACAGAACAATTCTTGCGCCTGACGAAGCAGCGCGGTTCCCTCGGGCGAATAGCCGAATAGCTCTGCGTCATCGACCAGTCCGAGCAGGCCGGTCATGAAGAACCCGTAGTAGTCGGCATCTGTGTAGGGCGGCATGTTCTGGGGCATGGAAGCAGAATGGCCGTCCCGCCGAATGTCCGCAATGGCTCGAAAGCGGACGTCGGAGATCGGCACCGCCGACCGGCCGCTTTGCACGCGAAATCGCCAGGAGCCGACGGTCCGCTAACGGCCGATTGTGTTGAAAAAGTCCCGCTGGAGGCGGCGCACGGATTGCGTGGCTGAGTCCGAGCAAGAATTGACTCACAAATGGACAAATAGGCGCCGCACGATGGCGATTTTGCCGGGAACGGAGAAGGATTGTCTCCAATTTCACAGGCTGTCCTGCGGGTCGGGTGGACCGGGGAGTTTTTCAACACAATCGGCGCAAAGCTGACATCTCGTTCTGGACAGCGGCAGATCCGACGGGCCCACCCAGACGCCGCGGCGAAGGGCAGTTCTGGCTATGTTCCCGATAACGGTCGCCTGATCTAGAGCAAATTATGGCCGCCTGCCGCGGCGATCTCCAGAGCGCGTTTGGCGGTCTCCTGCCCCTTCACCTGGCTGAGGCAATGACCGTTGCGCTACGGCGCCACCTCGCCGGCCTGAGGCGGGCTCAGCACCGCGCCGCCGCGTAGATGGTTGAGCAGGGCGATGAGATCGGGCGCAGCCACCACCTCGACCTCGCCAGCCCAGGCTGCTTCGGCACCCTGATCGGCAGGACAGATCAACCCGAGCTGGCGCGCCGACGCGTGGAGCGCGGCTAGCAACACGCCCGGAGTAGGCGCGATCCGGCCATCGAGGCTGAGCTCGCCGATCGCGATATAGCCGGCCAGCGTTTCGGCATCGACCGCACCCATCGCGGCGAGCAGGCCGAGAGCGATCGGCAGGTCGTAATGCGACCCCTCTTTGGGAAGGTCCGCGGGCGACAGGTTGACGGTGATGCGCTTGGGCGGAAGCGACAGGCCGATCGCGCTGAGCGCGGCATGAACGCGCTCGCGCCCCTCCGCAGCGGCCTTGTCGGGAAGTCCGACGACGAGGAATTTGGGAAGGCCGGGCGCGACCTGGACCTGGACCTCGACGGCGCGCGCCTCGAGGCCAAGGAACGCGACTGTGCCCACATGCGCGACCATGTGCCCCCTTTCGCCCCTGTCCGTTTCGGTACCGTTCTGGAGCGAAGCCATTGAGATGTCCACAGACTCGTTCGCCGATTGCGCCCGCTTCCTCGCCTCCCCACATGCTCACTTATGGAGAGGGACAAGGAGACCGGAATCCCGCTGACCAGGCGCCAGGGCAACGCGCCATGGCTTCGGCCGGTACTGTTCTGGGTCGGCGTGTTGCTGGTCGTCGTTTCCCCACTGGTCGGCGTCATCCCGGGCCCGGGCGGGGTCGTCTTCTTCGCGGCCGGCGCCGGGCTGATGCTCAAGAACAGCCGCTGGGCGAAACGCCAATATGCCCGCTTCAAGCGGCGCCACCCAAACAAGGGGGCCTGGGCGGACTGGAGCATGCGTCGCCCCAGCCAGCGTCGCCGCGCCGAGCGCGACAAGGCTGCGGCCGCGGCGGAACCCGCGCAGGATCGTTGACTTGGCTGCCGGCTTTGCCTATGGGCACCCGGTACATGGCCGCCTCCGGGGCGGCTGTTTTGTTTCAGATCATTTTATTCGAGGCATGAGCGATGAAGCGCACCTTCCAACCGAGCAATCTCGTTCGGGCGCGCCGGCACGGTTTCCGGTCCCGCATGGCGACGGTGGGCGGCCGCAAGGTCCTGAACGCGCGTCGCGCCCGCGGCCGCAAGAAGCTGTCGGCCTAAAGCCGGAAGCGCTCGGGCGCGTCAAGCGCCGGGCCGACTATCTCGCCGCCAACAGCGGGCTGCGCGCGCCGATGCCGGGATTCGTTCTGCTCGTGCGCCCCCGGGGCGACGGCGATCCGCTAAAGCGAATCGGAATCACGGTCTCCGGCAAGGTCGGAGGCGCGGTGGTGCGCAACCGCATGAAGCGCCGCTTCCGCGAGCTTGCCCGCAAGGTCCTGCCCGAAGCGGGGATCGTGGGCGCCGACCATATCCTGATCGGCCGCCCGAGCGGGATCGAGCGGGACTACGCCCTGCTCGAATCCGAATTCCGCAAGGCGCTCGCCAAGCTCCGCGGCCGGCTCCCCTCATGATCGCCAGGCTCCTCATTCTCGTAGCCCGCGGCTGGCAGCTCGGCCCGTCGCGGGTGCTTCCGCCATCGTGCCGCTACGAGCCGTCCTGCTCGGCCTATGCAATCACTGCACTAGGGCGCTATGGGGCGCTCAAGGGGAGCTGGCTTGCCGCCAAGCGCCTCGCGCGCTGTCATCCCTGGGGCGGCTCCGGACCGGATCCGGTGCCCTGACTCTATTTCCGCCAAGGACGCTTGAGTGACCGAGAATAAGAACCTGATCGTTGCGATCGCCCTGTCGGTGCTCGTGCTGTTGGGCTGGAGCTTGATCTCCGAGCGATATTTCCCGACCGCGGAGCAGCCGTCGACCAAGGTCGAGGACGGCCGCGTCGTGCCACAGCAGCAGCCCGCCAGCCTGCCGACCGGCTCTCCGGAAACGCCGCGCACCATCCGCGACCGCGCCCAGGTTCTTCGCGAAACTCCGCGCGTCGCTATTGAGACGCCGAGCCTGCGCGGCTCGATCAACCTCAAGGGCGCGCGAATCGACGACCTCGTCCTCACCCGCCACACCGAGACGATCGCCGAGAATTCAGCGCCGGTCCGCCTCTATTCACCGGAAGGCACCGAGCACGCCTATTTCGCCCATTTCGGCTGGCAGGGTCAGAATGTCCGTGTGCCGGCGGGCGACACGGTGTGGCAGGCAAGCGGCCAGCGGCTGACCCCGACAACTCCGGTGACCCTGAGCTGGGACAATGGCGCCGGCCAGCGCTTCGAGATCCGCCTCAGTGTCGACGACTATTACCTGTTCACCGCCGAGCAGCACGTCATCAACACCGGCGCCGCGCCCGTCGCGGTCAGCCCGTTCCAGCTCGTCAACCGGATCGGCGCCTCGCCCGATCCCGACAGCTGGACCATGCATGTCGGCCCGGTCGGGGTCATCAACGGCGCTGCCGATTACGAGAACAACTATCCAGACCTCGTCGAGGACGGCCAGCGGCGTTTCTCGACCACTGGCGGCTGGGTCGGCTTCTCCGACAAATATTGGCTGTCGGCGCTCATTCCCGCCCAGAATCTCGCGGTAGACGCGGGCTTCCGCTATTTCGGCAATATCGACAGCTTCCAGGCCGACGTCGCCGGCCAGGGCGCCGTGGTCGCGCCTGGCCGTGGCCGCTTCGTGACCAGCCACCTGTTCGCCGGCGCAAAGGAAGTGCAGGTTCTGGAGACCTATCAGGACCGGCTCGGAACGCCGCTCGACAAGGCGATCGACTGGGGCTGGTTCGAATGGTTCATGCGGCCGATCTTCGGCCTGCTGCTGTGGCTGTTCGGGATCATCGGCAATTTCGGCTGGGCGATCATCGCTCTGGTCGTGATCGTTCGCCTGATCCTGTTCCCGATCGCCCAGAAACAGTTTCAGTCGATGGGCAAGATGCGGGCGCTCCAGCCCAAGATCCAGGCGCTCCAGGAGCGCTACAAGGACGACAAGCCCAAGCTCCAGGAGGAGATGCTCCGCCTCTATCGAGAGGAGAAAGCCAATCCGGCCGCGGGCTGCCTGCCGATCCTGCTCCAGATCCCGATCTTCTACGCGCTCTACAAGGTGCTGATCGTCGCGGTCGAGATGCGCCACCAGCCGTGGGAGCTGTGGATCAAGGACCTTGCCGCGCCCGATCCGCTGACACCGGTCAACCTGTTCGGCTTCCTCGACTTCACGCCGCCGAGCTTCCTGCTCATCGGCATCCTGCCGATCCTGGTCGGCGTCACCATGTGGTTCCAGCAGAAGCTCAACCCGCCGATGCCGGACCCGGTGCAGCGCCAGATCTTCGGGCTGATGCCGTGGATCCTGATGGTGGTGATGGCGCCGTTCGCGGCGGGCCTTCAGCTCTACTGGGCGACCAACAACATCCTGTCGATCGCCCAGCAGCAATGGCTCTACTTCCGCCATCCCGAGATGCGGATGAAGCCGGCGGCTCCGACGACGCCCTCGCCTTCTCCGGGACCGTCGCTGGCCAAGGAAGGCGGCGAGACGCGCGGACGGCGCAAGCCGAAGGCGCGGTGAGCGAGGACGACCAGCAGGAGGCGCGCGCGCGGGAAGCGCGGCGCCTCTTCTCCGGGCCGATCTCGTTCCTGAAGTCGGCGCCGGAGCTCAAGTTCCTGCCCGAGCCGGCGCTTCCCGAGATCGCCTTCGCGGGCCGCTCCAACGTCGGCAAGTCTTCGCTGATCAACCGGCTGACCAACCGGTCGGGCCTCGCGCGCACCTCGAACACACCCGGGCGCACGCAGGAGCTCAATTTCTTCGACGTCGGCGCGCCGCCGGTGCTCCGACTCGTCGACATGCCGGGCTACGGCTTCGCCAAGGCGCCCAAGGATGTCGCCCGGCGCTGGCGCTACCTGGTCAACGATTATCTGCGCGGCCGCCAGGTGCTGAAGCGCGCACTTTTGCTCATCGACAGCCGCCACGGCATCAAGGAGATCGACCGCGAGATCATCGAGATGCTCGATGCCGCCGCGGTCAGCTACCGGATCGTCCTCACCAAGGCCGACAAGGTGAAGGCGACCGACCTCGCCGCCGTCCAGGCCGCGACCGAGGCCGAGGCGCGCAAGCACGGCGCCGCCCACCCCGAGGTCATCGCCACCTCGAGCGAAGGCGGCATGGGCATGGAGCGCCTGCGCGAGGCGGTCGTCGAAGCGGCATTCGCCTAAACAAGCCGCGGCGGGAACGTCGCCTTGTCTCTTGCGTCATTCCCGCGAACGCGGGAATTCATTTGCCTTCATCGTATCGGCAACAAGCGTGGATTCCCGCCTAAGCGGGAATGACGAGAGAGGAAGCGAGTGCTCAAGCTCATCATCGGCAACAAGGCTTATTCCTCCTGGTCGCTTCGCGGCTGGCTGGCCGTGAAGCAGTCGGGACTGCCGTTCGAGGAGATCACCGTTCCGATGTTCGACGAGGAATGGGACCGCCGCCGCGAAGGCGACGAGTTCGCTCCGTCAGGCGGCAAGGTGCCGATCCTGTGGGACGACCAGGCGGTGATCTGGGACAGCCTCGCCATCATCGAATGGCTCGCCGACAAGACCGACCGCGCCCGCTACTGGCCCGAGGACCCCGAGGCGCGCGGAATGGCGATGTCGATGGCCGCGGAGATGCATTCGAGCTTCGCCAACCTGCGCCGCGAATGCCCGATGAACGTGCGGAAGGTCTTCCCGGCCAAGCCGATCAGCGAGAGCACCGAGGCCGAGATCCGCCGCATCATGGAGCTGTGGGCGCAGGCGCGGGCCTGCCACGGCAGCGGCGGCCCCTATCTGTTCGGAACCTTCGGTGCTGCCGACATCATGTTCGCGCCGGTGGTGACCCGCTTCGTCACCTATTCGATCCAGGTACCCAATTTCGCCCAGGCTTATGTCGCTGCGATCCTCAACCACCCCTGGCTGGTCGAATGGGTCGGCGCCGCCCAGGAAGAACCCTGGGTAATCGAGAATTACGAGCAGCCTGCGACCTGATTTATCTCGAAGAGGTGAGTCAGGCTCTTAGGCCGCGTCCTTTGCAAACATTGTGAACTGCTCGGGCGTCTTCTTCACCTTGTCGCCGCGAAGCATGGCGTCGATGGCGTCGAGCGCGCTCTTCAGCACCTTGTCGGAATAGGGCTTGGCCAGGCACCCCACCGCAAGGTGCCGCGCCGCCAGCGGGCAAGCGCCGGTGACGAACAGAACCGCGATGCCCTTGGCATGCGCTGCCTCCGCCACCTGGATTCCGTCGCCCTCGCCCGACAGCGACAGGTCGGCGAGGACGAGGTCGATCCGCTCCGCCTCGCGGATCACCCGAAGCGCCTCCTGCGCGGTGTCGACGGTCGCGACCACCTCGTAGCCGGCATCCTTCAGCAGATGCTCGTTGTCGAACGCGACGAGCGGCTCGTCCTCGACCACCAATATGCAGCGTATCGCTCTTTCGCGCTTGCCGAAGACCATGTAGTTCGCCTGCCTCCCTTGAGCCGCCGACCGCCGGTCGGTCCGCTCCTGTAACGAGGGAGACGGGCGTCGGTGCCACTACGTCCAATCGACTGAACTCGAAATCTTTTCCGGCCATCCGCCGGGCGGAGAACGACCCTGCCCTCGCCTTCGAAATCAGATGGACAACGGATCGCCAAGCTGCTCGCCCGCGCCGGGATCGCCTCGCGCCGCGAGGTCGAGCGGATGATCGCGGAAGGGCGCATCGCCCTCGACGGCAAGGTGCTCGACACCGCCGCGACTGTCCTCACCTCGCTTCGCGGGGTCACAGTCGACGGCCAGCCGGTCAAGGAGCCCGAGCCCGCGCGCCTGTTCCGTTTCCACAAGCCGGTCGGCACCCTCACCGCCGAGCGCGACCCCAAGGGCCGCCCGACCATCTACGACCGGCTTCCCAAGGGCCTTCCGCGGCTCATCCCCGTCGGCCGCCTCGACTATAATACCGAGGGGCTTCTCCTCCTCACCACCGACGGCGAACTGAAGCGTCAGCTCGAGCTCCCCTCAACCGGAGTCGAGCGCGCCTACCGCGCCCGCGCCTTCGGCGAGATCAGCCAGGAGCAACTGGAAGAGCTCATCCACGGAATCGAGATCGACGGCATCCGCTACGGCCAGATCGACGCCAACCTGGAGCGCCGCACCGGCCGCAACCAGTGGATCGAGATGAAGCTCCGCGAGGGGAAGAACCGCGAGGTCCGCCGGATCCTCGAGCATCTCGGCCTCGAGGTCAGCCGCCTCATCCGAACTGCCTACGGTCCGTTCGTTTTGGGCGACCTCCCCGTCGGCGCCGTCGACGAAGTACGCCGCGCCGACCTAGTCGCGTTCCGCTCCAGCCTAAAGGGCGGTCAGCCGCTCTCCGCCCCAATCGAGGGCCAGGGTGAAAGGCCCGCGCGCGTCGCCACCCATCGCGCCCGGCCGCGCCCGCCCCGTCGCGAGCTAGAGCGCCCGACCGGGACCGAGCGTCCCGCGCGGCCGCCGCAGCGCACGGAAACCGAGCGCCGGCCGTCAAAGGCAGCGCGGCCCGCCAGGCCGCCGCGCGCCGCCGAAGCGCACGTCGCGGTGCCCGAACCCGAGGCGAAGCCCAAGCGCCTCAAGCGCGGCGAAGGCTGGGCCAAGCCCAAACGCCCGAGCTCGCGCCCGACCCCGCGCGGCGGCGGCAAGCGCGGCCCGACCCGCGGCCGTCCGGGCGGCGGCAAGAGATGAGGATCATCGCCGGCCAGTGGCGCGGCCGTCCCCTCCTCTCACCGCCCGGCCTCGCCACCCGGCCGACCAGCGACCGCGCCCGCGAGGCGCTCTTCTCGATGCTCCAGAGCCGCCTCGGGAGCTTTGAGGATTTGAGCGTCGCCGACCTGTTCGCCGGCACCGGGGCGCTCGGCCTCGAGGCGCTGAGCCGAGGCGCCGCCCGCTGCACCTTCGTCGAAAGCGACCGCTCCGCGATCGAGGCGCTCCGGAAGAACGCCGCCAAATTAGCTGCCGGCGACCGCGCCGACATTCGCCAGCAGGACGCGACCCGGATCGCCGGCGGCCCCTTTCACCTCGTCTTTCTCGACCCGCCTTACCGGTCGGGCCTCGGCCAGAAGGCGCTCGCAGCGTTGTTCGCCACCGGAGCACTTGCCCCCGGCGCGCTCGCGAGCGTCGAGACCGCGAAGGACGAGGAGATCGACGTACCCGGCCTGGCGATCGACAGCGAGCGCACCTACGGAAAAGCCAAGCTGACCCTATTCCGCGCCTAAATTGGCGGGCCTTTACAGCGCTCAAGCGAGGTTCAGGCACGATCGGCTTTAAGCGCGTCCCATGGCGGCCTACCGAACAGCACCCGCGGACCGGATCCGGGCCGGTGTCCCGGTCGCGCTGGTCCACGCCCTGCTCGCCATCGGCCTCTTGCGCGGCCTCGACTACGCGCCGCCCCTGGCGCCCGACGACATGCTGAAGCTCGTAAATCTCGCGCCCGAGGACCTGCCGCCTCCGGTCGAGGAGCCGCCGCCTCCGCCGCCTTCCACGGGCTCAGCCGCGCCCAAACTCCGCGCCGCCGATCCCCGTCCTGAAGGCGCCGCGTCCCCTCCCAACATCGAGTCCAACGCCACGCCGCTCGTTGCTCCCGAGCCTGAGGTGCCGCCGCTCAGCCGCTCGCCGATCACCGCAGCCACGGCGGCCGGCACGGGTCGCGACTCCACCTCAGGCGCGTCGCCCGTTCCCGGCCCGGGCACCGGCAGCGGCGGCTTCGGCCCCGGCTCGGGCAGCGGCCGCTTTGGCGGCGGTCCGGGCGGCGGCGGCGGTGGCGGCGGAACCGGCGCCGGCTGGGCGGTCACTCCGCCGCGGCGGGTGGCTGGCAGCCTCAGCATCGACGACCTTCCCGAACCGCTTCGCGCCGCAGGTTTCCGCGGCGACGTGGAGGTTCGTTACCGGGTCGAGGCGGACGGGCGCGCCACCGGCTGCCGCCCGATCCGGTCCAGCGGCAGCCGTCTCGTCGACGAGACGACCTGCCGGCTGATCGAACGCCGCTTCCGCTTCCGCCCGTCACGCGACTCCGCCGGCCGTCCGACCCACTCCTTCATCGAGGAGAACCACTATTTCGAGTCGGAGGGCGACTTTATCCCTCCGCCTGCGCGGCGCCGCGGCTGGTGAAGCGCCGTCTTACTGGATGTCGAACGCGGTGATCCGGCCGTCGGCGCGGAAGTCGCAATAGAAGCCGCGCTGCTGCCAGCCGCCATTGACTCCGATGGCGCCGTTCACGCGAAGCGTATCGCTGCGCACCTGCTGAACGCTGTTCACGCGCACCTGGCCGTAACGCTGTGCCTGGTTGGCGCATGTCTCGACCGCGGCTTCCTGGAAGCTCGGACCGCCCTGGCCATAATAGCCGCCCTGGCCGTAATAATTGCCGCTATTGTAGCCCGAGCCGAGGACGCTTCCGAGCACCGACCCGAACGGATCGTTGCCATAGGCCGTGCAGCCGGCGAGGCTCAACGAACCCAGCAAAGCAATTGACATAACAGATTTTTTCATCGGGGATCTCCATCAACACGAGTTCCCGACAACGCCCGCTCTCACGCTGCGGACTGGGAAAACGGCTGACCTCGATCAACCGTTCCCGACGCTCGTTGCCCTCCCGCCGGCGGGGACGGCTTCCACCAGATCGTGCGGGGTTAAGCCCGCGCCCGTTCCACGAAGCGATCGAGCAGCGCGTTCCAGCCGCCGCCCATGCCGTCGCGCAGCTGCTCGGCCTTGTCTCCGAACAGTTCGAGCCGACGATGCTCGAAGTCGACACGCGATCCGTCCCCGTCCGGCGAAAAGCGGACCTCGACTTCTGTCTCCAGCTCGGGATCGTAGGCAAAGTCCGCGTTGAGCTGCCAGTGGAGCAGAACACCGCGCGGCGGATCCCACTCGACAACCTTCCCCCATTCCATCTCGCTTCCGTCGACGCCGATTTCATACCAGCGGCCGCCCGGCCGCGGCTCAACGACGATCGCCTTCACCGGCACCTTGAGCAGCGTATGCTCCGGCAGCCACCATTCGTGCATCCGGCCGAGAAACAGGTCGAACGCCGCCTCAGGCGCGAGGCCCACTTTCATCGTCTTGGTGATCGGCGCCGGCTTGATCCTTTGCTGAACCGTCATTTTCCACGCTCCTCCGCTGCTGCCGCGAAGCCGGCCATCGCCCGCTCCCAATGCTGGTCGAGCCACTGCCGGATCGCGGCGAGGCCGGCCGGGTCGATCTGATAGACCCGTCGCGTGCCCTCTGCCCGGTCGGTGACCAGGCTCGCCTCCTTCAGCACCTTCAGATGCTGCGACACTGCCGGTCGAGTGACCGGCAGGCCCTCCGCCAGCTCGCCTACCGATTGCGGGCGTTCGGCGAGCCGCTCGAGCAGCGTCCTTCGCATCGGATCGCCTAGTGCGGCCAAAGGTGAAGCGGCATGGCTCATGTCATTCCGTTAGCCTTCGCTTACCAATGGTGTCAAGACAGTGTTAGCCGGGGCTTACGGATGGCTTGCCGTGACGCACGCGGCTTCATCGCGCACCTCGCGAGCTTCGTCGCCGTCGCCTCGACCACGCCGGACCTGTGCGGCAAAGGCCGATCCATGTCGGGTCCTGCTCCTCATGAGACCGAAGTCGACCGTGTCGCCAGCATGATGGCGGCCGGCGCCGGTCTCGCCTGGGACCGGCTCGACACCTACCCCGGCTATTTGCGCGGCTACTGGCGCAGCGAAGCGCGGTTGCTGCTCGGCCGCCTCGCCGCGGGCGACACGCCAGGCCGCGCCTGACTCAACGGAACCGACACCACATGTATCTGACCGGCGGCGACGACCGCTCCAACGGCACCGCCGATCACGCCGCCGCGCTCGCGAGCGAGGCCGACACCTTCGCCGCCTTGTGGGCGCTGCTTCGCCACGACGACGTCGCGGTGCGCATGCGCGCCGCCGACGCCGCCGAGAAAGCGACCCGGGAGCGGCCGGACCTGCTCCAGTCGTACAAGGACGACCTCATCCACCCGGTGCTGGAGGACGGCACTCCCGAACTGAGCTGGCATTTGCTGCCGATGGCGGCACGGCTGGAGCTCAACGAGCAGGAGGCGGCGCGGCTGATGCGCCGGCTCCAGGACGCGGTTCTCAACAACCCCAACGAGATCGTCCGTGCCGAGGCGCTCGGCGCCGCCTTCGGACTCGCCGCCCGCCACCGCCGGATGCTTCCTCGCGCCCGCGATCTGGCCAAGCATGCCATATGCTGCGGCTCGCCGGCCCTCGCGGCCCGGGCCCACAACCTGCTCGCCGGCGGCTAGCCGGGATATCTCTCGAACGCCGGAAGATCGCCAAGCCTTGCCATATAGTCCAGCCGCTCGGCCGTCTGGATGTGGACTCCGGGCGCCGCCTTCTCCGGGTCGTCGAGCGTGCCCGCCTGGATGTCGACCAATCCCGGCAAGGACGCCTCGTTGATGTAGAAGAGCCCGGTGCCGCAGCCTGGGCAGAATTGCCGCCGGCCATGCTCGGAAGAGGCATAAGTAGTAAGCTCGCCGTCGACCTCGAGCTGGTCGCCCTTTACCGCCGCCCAGGCCACCGCCGGTGCCCCGGAATGGCCGCGGCAGTCGCTGCAATGGCACAGCGCCACATGCTCGAACGCGCCGGAAACGCGATAACGCACCGCGCGGCAATGACATCCACCTTCAAGCATCGCTGATCCCCTTTTGTTCCGCCCGTTGCTATTGCACAAGCGGGTTGCGGGATCAAGCGACGGAGGGTTGGAACGAGGCTTCCCCCCGATGGGCAGTCGGCGCATCGAATCGCACGGCGAAAGCGAATGCGGCGGCGAGGCACAGCATGGCGAGCTCGCCCGCATCCTCGACGAAATCGAAGCCCAACCGGGCCGCAAGCGCGTCCGAGGCGAAGTGCGCCAGGAAATCCATCGCGACGCCGAAACCCGCGCCCACCGCGACCGGCAGCAGCACGCACAGGACTTGCGCGGAGGCGCCGCGCTCGCTTGCCCGCAAAGCGGCACTCAGCACCAGGATGATGGCGAACGCCGCCGCCGCGAACACCACCAATTCGCCGAGGTCGGCGGCATGATCGACGGCGAACCCTCGAAGCATCGGCGCCAGCACCACCCCGGCCGCCTCGTGAAGCGCGAGCGCATTGTCCAGCGTCAGCCACAGGAAGGTCGCCGCCGCCGCCGCGAAGGCGGGCGCGCGTTCGCGCCGCCACAACTGGGCCATGCAGGTCGCGGCCGATAGGGTCAGGGCATATTCGAACCATTCGGCGAACGCCCCCTCCTCCGACAGGTGAAGCTGCCAAGGGAGCGGATCGCCTTCGATCCGGCCGTAGATATAGGCGGCGTCGAGGCCGACCAGGAACGCCGCCCAGGGAAGGATTAGCACCAGCGCGACCAGGAATGCCTTGGACCATCCCCGGACCCGGCATTCGGCAATGGCGGCGTGGATGATAGGCGGCACGACTCGAACCTTCCTTGTTCGGTGCGCAAAATCTCACGAAATCGCGGAGCGCGGGTTAATCCGGGCACGCTTTGTGATCGCCGTCCCGATCTGGGCCGAGCCGGGCTAGCCGGTTAACGCACCCGCGCGAGCCGCAGGATGAAGCCGCGCCGCTCGTCCTCGCCCGCGCGCACCGATACATAGAGCCCGCCCGCGCCGTCGCTGGTGATGCCCTGGACGTTGGCGAGCGCGCCTAGGAACGCCGCGATGGGCGCCAGCCCCGCCTCCGGCGTGTAGCGATAGACCACACCATGGTCGCTATCGGTGATGTAGAGGGCGCCGTCGATCCACACGATCGTCTCCGGCGAGAAGCCTTCCCGCCCCCTGATCGGCGCTGAGATCCGCCCCTCCGGCGTGCGCAGGTACAAGGCCGCCGCCTCATTGTCGGCGATGTAGAGATTGCCGCGGTCGTCGATCGCGAGGCTCTCAGGCTTGGCGATCCCCGCCTCCGGCCCGACCAGTTCCGTCATCCGTCCGCCGGGAGTGATTGCGGCAATGCGGTGCGCCTCGCCGTCGCCGACCAGGAGCACGCCCGCCGGAGTGATCGCCAGCCCCTCCGTCGACGGCAGCCCGCGCTGCGGCCCGGCCACCACCGCCACCCGGCCGTCGGGATCGAGCCGCCTCACCCCGCCGATATTGTCGTCGGTCACGTAGAGATGGCCCGCGGAGTCGCGCACGATGTCCTCGGGGGAGGACAGCCCGTCCGACGCGTCGGCCAGAGTCTCCGCCCGCCGCCCCGGCACCCAGCGCCGAACCGCCACCCCGGCCTCGTCGGCCATCAACAGCGCGCCATCGTGCCACAATAGTCCGTCCACCGCGACGATGCCGACGGACTGGTCCGCCGCCAGTTCCACCCGGTAGGCGGGATCGAGGATGACCACCCGCCCCTCCTCGCCGCCGCAGCCGGCTATCAGCAAAGCGGCGGCGAGCGCGAGCAGCCGCCTCACGACCCGCCCTCGATCACGCTGCTGGCTAGGTCGCGAAGCCGCTCCATCGTCTTCATTGGCCCCGCCGCCTCGGTCAGCAGCAGGAACAGGATCGCCGCCGTCGCCCCTGGCCAGCGCTCCGACCAGCGCAGCAAGGCCGGGTCCAGCCGCTTGGCGAACCGGCTCGCCACGAACTGCAGCACCAGCAGCAACGCCGCCCCCGCCGCCGCTCCGACCAAAATGTCCGAAAGCCAGTGCATCCCCACTGCGACTCGGAGCCCGAGCACCACGAACACGGTCCACAGCAGCGCCAGCACCCCCGCCAGCCGGCACGCGAGGAAGATGCCCAGCGCCATCGCGACATAGATCGCGGCATGGTCGCTCGGAAACGCGTCGAAATCGTTGCTCGTCGGCCGCCCCTGGCGGAGCGCCTCCGACCGCGCGGCGAGCTCCCCGGTCTGCAGCAGCCGCACCTCCAGCCGCGGCGATTCCACCAGCTGCCCGCCTCTCAGCCCATAACCCGGTTGAGCCAGCACCACCGGCCGCGGCTCCATCGCCCCTTCCGAGAAGATCTTGGTCACCGGCGCGATCAGGAACACCGCCAGCAAAGTCACCGCCAGCACCCGCCGCCGAACCTCCGCCGGCTTCGCTCCGCCCAGCCTGAACCAGGCGAACAGGAACAGCGCGCAGAGCGGCCCCGCCTTCACCACCGGGCTCTCCAGGGCCATCGCCATCAAACTGTCCACCGCCCACGACCGCGCCACGATCTGGTTCGCAGCGACGAAAACCGCCTGGTCGATTCCGGAAAAGAAAGACAGCGCACTCATCGCGCCGCCCTCTACGCCTCCACGGGTTAAGGCCCCGCTAGCGGACCGATCAGGTCAGGCTGGCGCTGAGCGAGCTGCCGTCGCGCTCCTCTGCGGAAGAGTCCCGGGACACCGCCTCCCGCCCTTCGGTCCGGCGCGTCCGCGACATCAGCGACAGGCTGAGCAGGTAGCCGAGGATCGCGCTTCCGCCATAGCCGACGACCGGAGTCGGGTAGTTGCCGAGCGCCGCCGCAACGACGATCGTCAGCCACAGCGCCGCGAACGCCGAGCCGGTCGGGCGCCGCGCACCGCCCACGAGCCCCGGAATCTGCAGGAGGACGCTCCCGGCGATCACCGCAAGGCCGGCTGCGGGATGAACATCGAACGAGGAATAGAAGATCTGGTCGACCCACGGCGTCGCCGGGAGGTTGTCCGGCTGCATGAGCGTCGCGGCGAAGCCGATCGCCGCCGCTGCGAGCGCGATCAGCACCGCCGGCTCGCGCCGGTACAGGGCGACCGCCGCAATCCCGGCCGCAAGCGCGCCGGCCATCGCCCGGTCCGGCTGGAGCGCCAGTCCCAGCGCTGCCACCGCAATGCCGGCGGCACCCGCGGGGCCGGGCCGGCGCGCGAACAGCACGACCATTGCCGGAAGCACGATCAGGCTCACCTGCAGGCTGAGCGGCCCGAGCGCCACCCAGCGCGCCGCACCTTCCACCGGCGTGCCGAGCAAGGCGGTCGCCAAGATCATCAGTCCGAGCGCCGGAAGCACCGCTTTCTCAGCCGCCCCCAGCCGCCATTGCGGAACGACGATCGTCGCATAAGCCGCGAGTCCAACGACCAACGCGGCCAGGTTGATCGCGATATGCCGCGACGGCGCTCCGGCGGCGAAGAGATAGACGATGCCAAGCCCGACCGCCGCGGACGCGCAGGCGAGGCCAACGAATCCCGGTCCCTTCACCGCCTTCATCATCGCCGCTCTTCCTCCCTGTTTTCCGGATGATCCGCCATCCGCGATAAATTGAAAAGCGCGATGATGGACTCGGCCCGCGCTTGCCCCGGGCGCCCGCGTTCCCTAGCTGTTCACGGGTGACCGACGCCCCCGCCAACCTCGCCGAAAACGTCCCTTATCTCCGCGGCCTCAACGAGCCGCAGCGCGACGCCGTGCTCACCACGGAAGGGCCGGTGCTCGTCCTCGCCGGCGCCGGCACCGGCAAGACCGCGGCGCTCACCGCCCGCCTCGCCCACCTCCTGTTCACCCGTAAGGCGTGGCCGTCGGAGATCCTCTCCGTCACCTTCACCAACAAGGCGGCGCGCGAGATGCGCGAGCGAGTCGGCCGGCTCGTCGGCCAGGCGGTCGAGGGCATGCCTTGGCTCGGCACCTTCCACGCCATCGGCGCCAAGATGCTCCGCCGCCACGCCGAGCTGGTCGGGCTTCAGTCGAACTTCACCATCCTCGACACCGACGACCAGCTTCGGCTCCTCAAGCAGCTCATCCAGGCCAACAATCTCGACGAGAAGCGCTGGACCCCGCGCGCGCTGGCGGCCCTCATCGACCGCTGGAAGAACAAGGGCTGGACCCCGAAGGACGTCGACATCGGCGAGTCCGAAGGCTTCGCCCACGGCAAGGGCGCCGCTCTCTACCAGCAATACCAGGACCGCCTGCGCACCCTCAACGCCTGCGACTTCGGCGACCTCCTCCTCCACATGCTGGTGATCCTGAAGACGCACCGCGACGTGCTTGAGCTCTACCAGCAGCGCTTCCGCTACATCATGGTCGACGAATATCAGGACACCAACAGCGTCCAATATCTCTGGCTCCGCCTCCTCGCCCAGGAGCGCAAGAATATCTGCTGCGTCGGCGACGACGACCAGAGCATCTACAGCTGGCGCGGCGCCCAGGTGGAGAACATCCTAAAATTCGAGGCTGATTTCCCCGGCGCCAAGATCATCCGCCTCGAGCAGAATTACCGCTCGACCCCCCACATCCTCGGCGCCGCCTCCGGCGTCATCGCCAACAACGCTGGCCGCCTCGGCAAGACGCTGTGGACCGAGGTCGACCAGGGCGACAAGATCCAGGTCATCGGCGTGTGGGACGGCCCCGAGGAAGCCCGCCGGGTCGGCGAGGAGCTGGAGGCGATGCAGCGCCGCGGCGAGCGTCTCGACAAGGCCGCCATCCTCGTCCGCGCCCAGTTCCAGACCCGCGAGTTCGAGGACCGCTTCATCGCGATCGGCCTCCCCTACCGCATCGTCGGCGGCTTTCGCTTCTACGAGCGGGCCGAGATCCGCGACGCCCTCGCCTACCTCCGAGTCATCGCCCAGCCCGCCGACGACCTCGCCTTCGAGCGCATCGTCAACGTGCCGAAACGCGGCCTCGGCGACAAGGCCGTCGCCAACATCCATCAGTACGCGAGAGCCCAGGGCATCCCCCTCTTCCAGGCCGCCGCCGAAATCGTCGGCACCGACGAACTGTCGGGCGCCGCCCGCAAATCCCTCGCCAACCTCGTCGCCGACTTCGCGCGGTGGAGAGGAATGCTGGGCGTAAGTTCCTCCGCGTCGCGAAGCGATGGGGAGGGGGACCAGCTGCTGCAAGCAGATGGTGGAGGGGTAACCCCCGAAGCCGGCACCGCACCCCGCGGAGGAATAAGCCACGCCGAGCTCGCCCGCCTGATGCTCGACGAATCCGGCTACACCGCAATGCTCCAGGCCGACCGAAGCGCCGAATCCGCCGGCCGCCTTGAGAACCTCGCGGAGCTCGCCCGCGCCATGGAGGAATATGAAACCCTCGGCGCCTTCCTCCAGCACGTTTCCCTGGTCATGGACAACGACGCGACCGCCGACGAGGACAAGGTCACGATGATGACCGTCCACGCCGCCAAGGGCCTGGAGTTCGACACCGTCTTCCTCGCCGGCTGGGAGGAAGGCGTGTTCCCGTCGCAGCGCGCCCTCGACGAAGGCGGCAACGCCGCACTCGAGGAAGAGCGCCGCCTCGCCTATGTCGCGATCACCCGCGCCCGCCGCCGCTGCATCATCCTCCACGCCGCCAACCGGCGGATCTACGGCCAGTGGACGTCGAGCATCCCCAGCCGCTTCGTCGCCGAGCTCCCCGCCGAGCACACCGAGCAGGAAACCACCCTCACCGGCGGCGAGTCCCTGTGGCGCGCCAACTGGAGCGAACACGCCGACCCCTTCGCCAATGTCGGCCGAAGCGGCACCCGCGGCCCCGGCTGGCAACGCGCCGCCCAGGGCTACCAGCCCAATTACACCAGCTTCTCCGACCGCGTGAACGCCAGCACCGAGGCCTTCCGCACCGCCCAGGCCCGCTCCCGCGGCGCCACCACCCACACCCTGCCCGTGGAATCCCGCTCCAGCGCCGTCAGCCTCGGCAACCCCGGCCGCACCGACCTGGAGCTGGGCCAACGCGTCTTCCACCAGAAATTCGGCTACGGCACCATCGCCGAGATCGAAGGCAACAAGCTCGAAATCGACTTCGAGCAGGCCGGCCGCAAGCGGGTGCTGGATAGCTTTGTTAGCGTGGGATCCTGATCTCAGGTCAGCCGTAGGCAGGAGCTTCCTCGCAGACAGGAATCAGTTGATCGACGTCTTCATCTGCTCGGGAAAGCAGCTGTTGCAGCTGGCTTTCTTCCTCGTCGATTAGCGACGCTGAGGCCCGCCGGCTCGACGATCTCGGCGTGCAGCCAAAGTCCCGGATGCACCGCGAAGCTGTCGTGAAGCTTGATCGCCAACTTCATGAACTTCACGACCGTCACCTTGCCTTGGCGCCGAGCCTCCGCATGTCCTCCAGCCACCAGGCTCGCCGCTCCGGCTTGCCTTCAACCATCCCCAAGACGCTGTGCCGGACCGGCCCAAGCCCGGCGAATTTGAGGATGTTGCGCTCCAGGCTCTTCAGCGAGTGGGCACGGTAGAACAGGCGGTAGAAGAAGCCCGGCATTCCCATCGTCACGACGACCCTCGCCGATCGGCCCTTGAGCAGCCCGCCGTTCACGCCGCTGCGCGAGCCGATCGCGAAACCCGGCCGCGCCACCTGCTCGAGGAAGCCCTTGAGCAGCGCCGGGACGTCGCCGAGCCACAAGGGATAGAGGAACACGATATGCTCCGCCCAGGCGACGTCTGCCTGGGCTGCTCGGATCGCCGGCACCGGCTCGCCCTCCTCCCAGTCCCGCTTCGAGCGCAACAGCGGGAAATCGAGCGCGGCGATGGCTATCCGCCGAACCTCGTGCCCCGCGTCCGCCGCGCCCGCCTCATAAGCGTCGGCCAGCGCGTGGATCAGCCGCGCCGGATCGCTGTCCGGATGTCCATCGATGATCAGGATTCGTGCCATCACCCCTCCGCTCGCCCGCGACCGTCGGCGGGCGCTTCCATCTAGCACCTGCCTCGCCGGCATCCTTGACTCAGGTCAAGCCGATCGACGCCCCATGGTGATAGGGAACATTGGGGAACATTGGGGAACATTGGGGCCGCTCGCAGCGATAGGTGACCGTCGTCGAAGCCGCCAAGGAGGATCCATGCTGACCATCACCACCCTCTCCCCCCGCGCCATCGAGATCGTCGCTGAAGGCCGCTTCACCGACGCCGACGTGCGGCCCGCTCTGGCGCGGCTCGAGGCCCTGCTCGACGAGATGCCCAGCGTCGACATCCTCGCCGACGTGCGCGGCTCGCCGAGCATCGGCCTGTCCGCGATCGCCGAGGAGATGAAGCACCTCCCCCTCCTCTTTCGCCTGATCCGCCAGACCGACCGAGTCGCCATCGTCGCCGACGAGCATTGGGTGCGCGTCCTCTCACGCCTCGAGAGCGCGCTCATCCCCGGCCTTCACTACGAGATTTACGGCCGCGAACACGCTGCCCACGCCCGCTCCTGGCTTCTGCGCCAGACCGACGACCCCCGCCCGCGCTGAAGCCCGCCGCGGCGCCCCGTCCCCGCGTCGGCTTGCTATTCCGAGCCCCCGCCCCCATATCCCCCTTGCTGACGTCGCTGGCGACGGGTTCCGCGCGCCTCGTTCCCGAGACCGCTCTTCCCCACTCATGGCAGACGCCCCCGCGCCGCATCCGCGTGCGCGGCCACATTTCGCGCGCCGAACGGCGCGCCGCAGACACGGGAGCCAAACATGGCCAAGGAAGAATTGCTCACTGTCGAGGGACAGATCGACGAGATCCTGCCCGACGGCCGCTTCGGCGTGATGCTGGACAACCAGCATCGCATCATCGCCTACACGGCCGGCCGGATGCGGCGTTTCCGAATCCGCTCGGTCGTTGGCGATCGGGTCCATGTCGAGATGACGCCTTACGACCTCAGCAAGGGCCGGATCATCTTCCGCGAGCGCACCCCCGGCCAGGCGCCGGCGCGGCGCCCGGGAGCCAAGAGATGACCCTTTTCTTTTGAACAAATGACGCCGGTATCCCTTCTGACAAATGGGTCCGCGTCCTTCAGGACTGACATGCAAGCACTACACAAACGACCCAAGCTCTTCCCGCCCCTCGCGCTGCTCAGGCAGGCGCCGGCGCCGAGCTCCACCCTTTCGCGGCACGAATTGCGCCGCATTGTCGCCGATCTCATCGGCTAAACCCCGACCCTCCCTGGCCATCCGGGGAGGGTTGTTTGATTTCAAGGAGACCGTCATGAGCCGCGAGGCCCCCCGCCCCTTCCTGATCGCCAAGCAGGACGACGGGGAATTCCATCTCACCGTCCGCACCACCCGCTACAACAGCTGGGGCTATCCGCTGACCGATTCCAAGGAAGTCGAAGGCAGCTTCAAGACCGCTGCCGCCGCCCGCGCCCATGCCAAGGAGCATTACGGCGCCGAGCCCGGCCAGTTCGCGTCCAAATAAGAAGAACCCTCTCCCGGCCCGGAGAGGGATGTCGCCGCCCGGCGGCGACAGGGTGAGGGCACGGCCCTCCGCTCTTTGAGCTAGGCCCTGGCGCGCGGCGCAGGCCGCACGACGCGCGGCCCCGGCGCCTTCGCTTTTCTCCTCGGCCGAAGCATCTCGCCCTCCATGTCCGAATGGAAGACCGGCGCCGCCCTCTCCCCAGTGGACGGCGCCGGTTCCCCCCTTCCCGCGTCGTGGATCAACGCGAAGCGAGCGAGATTCCGTCGCTCTGCGCCTGGGCGATCGCCACCCGGGCACGGCCGCGCGCAAGGTACATCGACTCGCGGAAGCAGCGGCGCTGGCGAACCCATTCGCTGAAGTCGCTGACCTGGCCGCGCGCCCCGCACAGGCGGCGCGCCGTCGACTCGATCCGGCTGTCGAGCGTCGCCTGGCCGGCGGGCGTTCGCAAGTCGAGATCGGCATAGCTGACCGGCTCGCTGACGATTGTCGGCTCGGCCTGCGCATTGCTGGCGGCGAAGAAGATGGCGGTGCTCAAAATGGCGACCGGCACGATAGTCCTGTTCATGATCATCCCTCCAATTGTATTTGTGCCGGCCGGCGTCCGCGAACCCCCGCATCGGCGGACCGACTTCATCTCATCTATGCCGATTCGATTTGCTCCACATCGGACGTTTGTCCGACATCTTCGTCGTACGTTTGTCGGTATTCGTCGCACGTCCAACGGGTTACCCGCCGTTTTGGGCTATCTGCGGTGGCGACAGGTGGCGCTGCGCACCGGCCGCATGCTATGGAAGCGTGCAGTCGCGTACGGATGTTCGAGGGGAATGCCCCGATGCACGGCGACGGTCAGGACAAGGTCGTATCACTGATCTACGAGGCGGCGCTTAACGGCCAGCGCTGGGCGGACGCGGTGCGCGCCGTCGCCGGCATCACCGGCTCGTCGCAATGCGTGCTCCACTTTTTTGACAAGACCGGCCTCAACGGCGGCCTCGCTCCGATGATGGCTCCCGAGGCGATCGCCGCCTATAAGGAGCGCTGGCGCAGCTACACGCCGCACTGGCGCCACGCGCGGCTCTATCCGGTCGGCCGGATCTTCGACTTCGACGACGCCGAGGAGCGCGAGACGATCCGCCACACCGCCATCTACAATGAATGGTGGGCGCCGCAGGGCCTCGGCTTCGGGATGCGCGGCGCCAATCTCGTCGCCGACGACGAAGGCACCGTCATGGCCTCCGTCTACAAGCCGAAGGGCGAGGAATATTCGAGCGAGGAACGCCGCCGCTTCGACAATTTGGTCGACCATCTCGTCCGAGCCGTCGAGATCCACCGCCGCCTCCGCCTCGCCCAGCTCGCCGCCGCGCAGGGCGCAGACTCCGCGCAATCGGGCTTCCTCGTCGTGGACCGCAGCGGCCGCCTTCTGTCGGACGACGGCCCGACCTGCGCCAGCCTCGCCGAGGCTGGCTTTCTGGTTTCGGACGGCGTGCGGCGTCGGCTGCGGACCTTCGACCGGTCGCTCGAGCGCCTCATCGCCGGCAACGGCGGGAGCATCGGCGGCAGCTGCGACCTGATGGGCAATGACGGCGTGCTCCTCCGCTTCACGGTGGTTCCGGTTCACGGCGAAACCGAGCCGGCGCCCCACTGGCTGCAGATCGACCAGCCTGCCGCGCTCGTCCACGTCGCAGTCCCTGAGGCGCAGCGCCGAACCCGTATCCAGCGGCTCGTCGAGACCTACCGCCTCACCCGCGCCGAGGCCGATGTCGCGGTCGAGATTGCCCGCGGCGACGGCCGCGCCGCTGTCGCCGATCGTCTCGGCATTCGCGAGACCACCGTGCGCAGCCACCTGACCGCGATCTTCGACAAGCTCGGCGTTCACCGCCAGTCGGAGCTGGTCAACCTCGTCGCAGGGCCGCTCTAGGCTTCGCTTCGTGGCTCCGCCGCGCTACACGGGCCCATGAGCGTAGCCTTCCGCCGCGAGAGCGACGAGGAGCATCTCGAGCCGAAGTTCGAGCTGCCGATCCCGTCCGGCCCTAATCTCGTCACCCCGCGCGGCCTTGCGCTGATCCGGGCACGGGTCGACGAGCTCGAAGCCGCCGCGTCTGCCGAGGCTGACGACGAGGCTCGCAAGGTCATCGACCGCGACCTGCGCTACTGGCGCACCCGGCTCGCCACCGCCGAGCCCGCGCCCGCTCCTGCCGAAGGGGAGGCCGGCATCGGCTCCCGAGTCACGTTCCGGCTGGCGGGCAAGCAGCGGATCGTCACGATCACCGGCCATGACGAGGCCGATCCGGACGCGGGCCTGATCGCTTTCTCCGCGCCCCTGGCCCGCGCGCTGATGGGTCTCGCCGCCGGCGATGCCGGCGACTTCAACGGTCAGGAGGACGCCATCGAAATCGTTTCGGTCGAGCGCGACGAACGTGTAGGCAAGGCGCCATGAGCGAACGCTTCGAACGACACCGCCAGCCCTGGAAGCAGGAAGAAATCGCCAAGCTCCACAACCTGGCAAAGAAGGGCCAGTCGCTGAAGAGCATCGCCAAGGCGCTCACCCGAAGCGAGGAATCGGTGAAGGACCGCGCCAAGGCGGACGGCCTGACGATCTCCAAGCTGCGCTAGTTCCGTTCCGAATGCCCCGAATTCTGGTCGACGCCGACGCCTGCCCGGTGAAGGAGGAGATCTACAAGGTCGCCTTCCGCCGCCAGGTGCCGGTGGCGATCGTCAGCAACCAGCGCATCCGAATTCCCGACCACCCGCTGATCGAGCGGGTCACCGTCTCCGATTCGTTCGACGCCGCCGACGACTGGATCGCCGAGGCCGCGGGGCCCGACACGTTGGTCACCACCGCCGACATCCTCCTCGCCGACCGCGCCCTCAAGGCCGGCGCGACGGTGATCGCCCCCAACGGCAAGCCCTTCACGATGAGCTCGATCGGCGCGGCCATCGCCACACGCGCAATCATGGCGGACCTCCGAGCCGGCGGCGATCAGATCGGTGGACCCGCGCCCTTCGCCAAGGCCGACCGCTCGCGTTTCCTTTCAGCTCTCGACGAAGCACTCGTCCGCCTCGAACGCTTGAACCCGCTGGCCGCGCCGCCACCTTCAGGTCCATGACCACCCGCCAACTCCTCCGCTCGCACGCCGCCTATCGCGACGACATCGGCGATCTCGTCACCCGCCGGCCGCTGCCCGGCCCGAACCTGCCGCAGCTCGACCCGTTCCTGTTCCTCAACCACCACGGGCCGCAGCGTTATCTGCCGAACAACAGCGGCCTGCCCTTCGGCCCGCATCCTCATCGCGGCTTCGAGACGGTGACCTTCATTCTGGAAGGCAGCCTCGCCCACAGCGACACCGGCGGCCATGAGAGCGTGATCGACGCGGGCGGAGTCCAGTGGATGACCGCCGGTTCGGGCCTCATCCATGCCGAGCTCTCCCCCGCGGCATTTAAGCGCGACGGCGGCGACATGGAGATCCTCCAATTGTGGCTGAACCTGCCCGCCCGCCTTAAGATGACGCCACCGCGCTACACCGGCGTGCAGAGGCCCGACATCCCGGCGATCGCGGCGGCGCCCGGCGCCACGGTCAACCTCATCGCCGGCAGCCTCGACGGCATTACGGGCCCGATCGACTCGCTGACAGATACCTTCATGAGCGTCATCCGGCTCGACCCCGGTGCCGAGCTCGCTCTCCCCGCCCCGACTGGCCGGACCGTATTTCTTTACCTAGTGCGCGGCGAGGCGAAGGTCGCGGGCTCGCTCGTCCCGCAATGGCATCTCGCCCAGCTCGGCGACGGCGACGAGGTCCAGCTCGCGAGTCGCGAAGGCGCTACGCTTCTGTTCGGCCATTCCAAACCCCTGGGCGAACCGGTCGTCGCCCACGGGCCGTTCGTGATGAACACCCCCGAGGAGATCGTCCAGGCGATCCAGGATTATCAGGCCGGCCTGTTCGGCGATCCGGCGGCCCTCGCCTAGAGCGGGAAGGTCGCGCCGACGCTGAGGCGCAAGCCCGCGGAACCACCGAGGTCGGACCGCGGCTGCTCGACGTCGGCCCAGGCCAGATCCCCGCTCCGGCTCGCATGGCGAGAGCAGGCACGGGCGTCGGCCGCCAGCCCGGCGAGGACCGGGACAGCGACAAGACCGAGGCACAGGACGGGCAGTCGAAAGCGCATTGTTCATCCCCTTGGGCGTCGCTCCGACTCTAGACCGCCGCGCGAGGCGAAGGCGCGCGCTTCGGCGAACCGCCTCCGGGCTTCGACACAAGAAAGCGGCGCCCGGTTTCCCGGACGCCGCTCTCCCTGTCGCCTTTAAGCTTTAGCCGCGTTCGCCGGCGCGGCGCGGCGGCTGCTGAGCCGCCCCGTTGGTCGGGAAGCCGCGCTTCCTGAGAAGCGCCGCCACGTCCGGGTCGCGGCCGCGGAACTGGCGGTAGGCCTCGGCGCGGTCGATCACGTTGCCGTTCGACAGCAGGGTCCGGGCAAAGCGCTGGGCAGTCGCAGGATCCCACACGTTGCCGGCCTCCTCGAACGCCGCCCAGGTATCGGCGTCCATCGTCTCCGACCACAGGTAGGAGTAATAGCCGGCCGAATAGGCGTCGCTCGAGAACAGGTGGTTGAACTGCGGCAGGCGGTGACGCATCACCAGCTCGCGCGGCATTCCGAGCCGCTCAAGCGTCTCCCGCTCGAACGCGTCCGGATCGGTCACGCCCTCAGGCCGCGTGTGCATCGCCATGTCGACCAGCGCCGAGGACAGATATTCCACCGTCGCGAAGCCCTGATTGAACGTGCTCGCCTGCTGGATCCGGTCGACCAGCGCCTGCGGCATCGGCTCGCCGGTCTGGTAGTGACGCGCGAAGCGGGTCAGGATCTCCGGGGTCAGCAGCCAGTTCTCATGCACCTGGCTCGGATATTCCACGAAGTCCCGGGGCGTGCCGCCGAGGCTCGGATATTCGACGTCCGACAGGAAATAGTGGATGGCGTGGCCGAACTCGTGGAACAGGGTCTCCGCGTCGTCGACGCTGAGCAGCGCAGGCTGCCCCGCTTCGGGCTTGGCGAAGTTGTTGTTGTTCGAGCCGAGAACGATCTCGTTGTCGAGCAGGCCCGAGCGCGAGCGGTAGGTGGTCGCCCAGGCGCCCGAACGCTTGCCGGTCCGCGCGAAATTGTCCTGGTAGAACACGCCGACATCCTCGCCGGCCTGGTTGGTGACGTGCCACACCTTCACGTCCGGATGCCAGGTCGGCACCTGACCGGTGATGTCGCGGAACTGGAGCCCGTAGAGCTGGCCGGCCATGTAGAACATGGCCTGGGTCATGTTGTTGAGCTCGAAGTACGGCTTGATCTCCTCCTGGCTGAGGTTGAACCGCTGCTTGCGGATCTTCTCCATGTAGTAGCGGTAATCCCAAGGCTCGATCGTGATGTTGTGGCCGAGGCTTCGGGCCATCGCCTGCTGCTCGGCGACTTCCTCGTTGACGCGCGCGACGGCCGCCGGCCACACCCGCATCATCAGCTCTTGGGCACGTTCCGGCGTTCCGGCCATCGTGTCCTGCATGCGCCACTCGGCATGGTTGTCGAAGCCGAGCAGTCGGGCCCGCTCGGCGCGCAGTCGGACGATCTCGCGGATCGTCGCGTTGGTGTCGTTGGCGCCGCCATTGTCGCCGCGGTTGACGAAGGCGCGCCACACGCGCTCACGAAGGTCGCGATTGTCGGCGAAGGTCAGCACCGGATCGACCGCCGAGCGGGTGTTAATGATCGCATACTGGCCGGCCGGCAGGCCGCGCTCGCGCGCCGCCGCCGCGGCAGCCGCCTTCACGTCGGCGGGAACGCCGGCGAGATCGGCCTCGGTCACCGCGATGTGCGTGCTCTCGTCGGCGAGGACCTTCTCGCTGAACTGGGCGAACAGGGTAGCGAGCTGCTGGTTGTAATTGGTCAGCTGCTGCTTCTGCTCCGGGTTCAAATTGGCGCCGCGGCGGACCATCGACTCATAGAGCCGGGTGACGACGCGCTGCTGCTCCGCATTGAGGCTCTGGCGATTGTCGTAGACCGCCTTCACGCGCTGGAAGAATTGCGGGTTGAGGACGATCTCGTCAGACGCCGCGGACAGGCGCGGGCTCCATTCCCGCTCGATCCGCTGATATTCCGGAGTCGTCATGTTGCTGGTCATGACCCCGAACACGGCGAGGACCCGACCGAGCCGCTCGCCGGCGCGCTCATAAGGCTCGATCGTGTTGGCGAAGGTGGGCGCGGCGCGGTTGTTGACGATCGCCGCGATCTCGGCGCGGCGCTCCGCGATCGCGGCCTCGAAGGCCGGGGGGAACATGTCGGGGCGGACGCTCCCGAACGGCGGCACGCCGGCATAGGGACCGGTCCAGTCCGCGAGCAGCGGGTTCTGAGCTGTCGGCTGAGCGGCGGTCTGGGCGGTGGCGGGAAGAAGGGTGACAAAACCGCTGATCGCAATCGCAGCGGCACTGGCGAGAAGAATCGGCTTCAATTCAGGCTCCGCAGATAGGGGGGACTTGATCATTCCCTACACAGACGCGCCTGAACCTCAAGCAACTGTTGTGTTCAGCTAAACCACAGACCCGGGAGTCAGGCGGCCTTGAGGCTCCCGACGAAGCTCTGGGTTCGGCCAAGCAGCTCCTGCGCATCGCCGACCAGAACCGCGGTTGCTTCCCTGAGGCCGTCGGCGGCGTCCGAGGCCTGGTCCGACGCGCCGGCGACGCTTGCGGCGCTGCCCTGGAGGTCGGCGGCCAGCGACGCGGCGACTCCGGCATAATGCTGGATCGATCCGATTGCCGCGCCCTGGCTGGCGATCGCCTGCTCGACCGCCACCGCGACCTCGTCCACAGACTTGAAGCTGTCGCGCATGCTAGCGACGATTGCGGTGGTGTTGGCGACGGCGCCGGTGATGTCGCCGATCTGCTGACGGACGCGCTCCGTCGCCTCGGTGGTCTGCTGGGCGAGTGCCTTCACTTCTCCGGCGACGACCGCGAAGCCGCGGCCGGCCTCCCCCGCACGCGCAGCCTCGATGGTGGCGTTAAGCGCGAGAAGGTTGGTGCGCGAGGCGATGTCGGCGATGGTCTGAACGACGCTCTCGATTCCGGAGACGCTCCGGACAAGCGCGGCGAAGCGGTCGTCGGCGCTGTGCGACAGCTTCTGCACCTGGCCGGTGATCTCCTCCTGCTCGCGGATCCGCGCTTCGACTGCTGCGAGCGAACGGCCAAGCGCCTCGCTGTGGCCGATCAACTCGGCGGCGCCGGTGTCGGCCTTGCCTGCGCGGGCGACCAGCTCGGACACTTCCTTGTGGCTGGCCTGGCTGCTCTCGGCGAGCGTGGCGGCGGCGAGCCGCGCCTGTTCGGCCGCGGCGGCGAGGCCGGTGATCATCTCCACGACGGTCGATTCGAACTGGCCGGCGATGTCGCGCATCGCCGCGCGGCGCTCGCGCTCGCTTTCGGCGCGCTGAGCACTGGCCGCCTCCTCGCGCTCGGCGCGGGCACGAAGCTCCTCGGCCTGCTTCTCGGCCACCACCCGCTCCCGCTCAGCGGCGGCATTGGCGAGCGCGAGGCCCGCGTCGAACTGGGCGCTGAACAAGTTAGCGTGACCCATGACCGAGCGGCCGAGCAGAGCGGCATAAACCGCAAGGAAGACGAACACTTCGTCCGGCACGGAGGATTCGACGGCGTAGAGAGCGGACACCACGATGCCCGAGCCTAGGAAGGACAGGCTCGCGCCGGGAATGGCGGCGTAGCGAAGCGCTCCAACCGCCATGACCCCGGCCATGATCGCAATGATCAGGACCATCTGCTTCATGTCGGCATAGAGGCCGGCAACCGACAGGAACAGGAACCAGCCGAGCGCGACCATCGCAGCCTCGACGACGATGCTCCGCACATAAGCGGCCGGTCGCTCGACCGTCCAGCCGTCTCGCATCAGGCGATACCAGCGCCACAGCACGGCCGTGCTGATCAGTGCATGGACGCCCGCCGCCGCGCCGATCATCGGGAAGTTTGGATTGTGGCGCAGCGAGAACGTCATGCTGCCGACGACGAGCAAGGTGACGATCCAGGTCAGCGGGTAGGCGCGGAAGATGAATCGGAGCTGCGCGAGTATGAGGTCGGCCGGCGCTTCGTCACGCGGCTCGCCCCCTTCCCACTTCAACCCGATCCTGCCGAAAAGGCTCATTAAGACGTCCGTCGCGATCATCTGCGACGATCGGCTAGCCCATTCTGGTTAAAGCCGATTTAACCGTGGATGAGGGTTTTCTAGCCAGTACGGCCGATGCGCATGCGGTCGAGCGCGCTCGATCTGGCGGCAAAGAAGCGTTCGATCAGACTGCCCTGGAGCCGATGAAGCCGCTCCATCGCCGCTCGGCGCTCGTCCCGCAGCAACATGGCGTTGAAGCTTCGGTAAAAGCCGCGCTGCTTCCACAATTTCGAGGAATGGGCAGCGAACAGGTCGTGAAGCGCGGCGCCGTCGAACTTGGGCTGCTGGGCCAGCATCGCGGCCGTCCGAACGGCATCGGGCAAGGCATGGCCGGTCACGGGATGGAACAGCCCGCCCCTCAGGCCCAGCTTGGCGACTCGGGCGCCGCCGATGCGCAGGAAGGCGTCGAAGTCGCCGCCCGTCGGCACCGGCAGGACTCCGCTTTCCTCTCGAACCACCTCGCCCGGCGCCCAGCGCCGCCTGGCGACATAGGCGTCGAGCCGGGCGCCGACGGCATCCACATCCAGTTCGGCGCTGGCCGAGTAGCTATGGTCCCCGACCAGCATCCGGTGCTCGTCGAGGGGAAGACACGAGACGAACCGGTAGCCGCCGCCCGGCTCGACCGTGGCGTCGATCGCAACCGGCAGTTCGAGGCCGTGAGGCCGCTCGAAAACATAGTCACGGCCGACGAACTTGCGCCAGCCGAGCTCCAGCATCGACAGATTGGCTGCGCCGCGCGCATCGATCGCCGCCTCCGCTTTGATCGTCTCGCCGTCGGTAAGCACGATCTCGCGCTCACGCACCGCCGCGATGCGCGTGCCGAGGCGGTATTGCTCCGGGCGAAGCAGGGCCCTGACATTCGCTTCCAGATCCTCCGAGCGAATGCTGCTGTAGCCCGTGCGGAACTTGCGGCTGTGGCCCGGGAAGGCGACGTAATAGCCGGACCAGTGGTGAGCGATCAGCGGCTCGACGAGCCAGCGGTCCTCATCCTCGATGTCGGTGTCGAAGAACGACCAGGTCTGCTGACCGCCGAAGCGCTCGCCTTCCTCGACGAGCAGGATCGGCACGTCTGGACGCTTCATGGCGATTGCGAGCGCGGCCAGGCACCCGGAAAGCCCCCCTCCGGCGATCAGCAGTCCCTCACGCTTGCCCCGCGCCATCCGATCCTTTCGCTATGTCTGCGCCTTCGCGCGACACTTCCGACCGCGCTTCAATAGCCCGCGCCGCTGTGATCTCCAATGTGGGCGCCGCCATGACGTCACACCGACTGTCCCGCTGCAGGAAAACGACTTCTTCGGATTTGGCGGTTGACGCGCGGTCATCATTGCTCCCATTTTAAAGGACATGACGAACCGCGCCGCCTTCACCGTTCGCGCTGCCGCTTCCGCGGCCGCATCGGCGCGCGTCCATGCTCACGCCTGGCATTGGTGGAACGACTCCCACCGGGCGGACTTGCTCGAGCGATGGTGAACGCGGCTCTCTAAGACCCGCTTGAACACCCGCCGAAGCCCGCCCTCCCGGCGGGTTTTTTTATGCCTTTTTTTCCGCTCTTCCAAGGACTTCGCCATGTACATCGACACCCGCATCAGCGCCGACCTCACCCTCCTCGACCGCCCCCAGCCCGCCGCCCTGCTCGCCCGCCTGTGCGGCGGCGAATCACTTCTGGCCGACGAAAGCCAGGCCATGTTCGAGGCGCTCGTCGCCGGCGAGCTTAGCGAGACCGAGATCGCGGCCCTGCTCATCGCGCTCAAGGTCAAGGGCGAGACGGGCGACGAACTGATCGGCGCGGCACGCGCCCTACGTGCCGCCGCCCTCCCCTTCGACCGGCCCGATTATCTCTTCGCCGACAGCTGCGGCACCGGCGGCGACTCCTCAGGCACGATCAACCTGTCGACCGCCGTCGCCTTCGTAGCGGCCGCTGCGGGACTGCCGGTCGCCAAGCACGGCAACCGCTCGGTGACGTCGAAGTGCGGATCGGCCGACGTGCTCGAAATGCTAGGAGTGCGTCTCGACGTGGCCCCCGAGCATTCGCGCCGGGCTCTCGACGAAATCGGCGTCTGCTTCCTGTTCGCGCCTCATTACCATCCGGGCCTGCGCCATGCCGGCCCGGTGCGGCGAGCGCTCAAGGTCCGCACGGTGATGAACATGCTCGGCCCCTGCGTGAATCCGGCGCGCCCGGGCGTTCAGCTGCTGGGTGTCGCCGATCCCGCACTCCTTGAGCCGGTGGCGACCACCCTGATCGGTCTCGGGTTAACCCGGGCGATGGTGGTCCACGGCGCCGGTGTCGACGAAGTCGCTCTCCACGGCGAGACTGATGCCATCCACATCCGTCAGGGTGTCGCCACGCGGGTGACTCTCAGCCCCGAACAGGCGGGCATCGCACAGGCCCCCTTGCAGGCGCTGGCCGGCGGCGGTCCGGAGGAGAATGCCGAGCGGCTGAAGGCCCTGCTCATGGGCTACGGCACGGCCGCCGAGACCGCCGCCGTCGCACTCAACACCGGCGCGCTCCTGATGACCGCCGGCCTCGCCGCTACCCTCGCCGAAGGCGCCGATCTCGCCCGCCAGGCGCTCGCCTCGGGCGAGCCCTATCAACGTCTCAAAGCTCTCGTGGACATCACCAATGACTGACACAATCTCCGTTCTCGACACCATCGTCGCCCGCAAGCGCGCGGACGTCGCGGCGCGCCTCTCCGGAACGTCTCTCGCCGACCTTCGCGCGCAGGCGGCACCGACCAGCCGAAGCCTCGCCGCCGCCCTCGCCCGGCCCGGCGCGCGCTTCATCACGGAGGTGAAGCGCGCCTCGCCGTCCGAAGGCCTGCTTCGCGGCGATGCCGACCCCTCGGCGCTCGCCCGCGCCTATGCCCCCGCGGCCGACGCGATCAGCGTGCTGGTCGACGAGCCCTTCTTCCGCGGCTCCTATCGCGACCTGGCCGCAGTGCGCGCCGTCTATGACGGACCGATTCTCGCCAAGGATTTCGTTATCGACCCGCGCCAGGTTCCGGAGGCGCGGATCCACGGCGCCGACGCGATCCTCGTCATGCTCTCCGTTCTGCCCGATCAGCTTGCCCGCGCCGTCATCGCCGAGGCCGAGCGGCTGCGCATGGACGTGCTGGTCGAGGCTCATGACGAGCTGGAGGTCCGCCGCGCCGTCGCGCTCGGCGCCCCGATCATCGGAATCAACAACCGCGATCTCAGGACCCTTCGAGTCGATCTCGCGACCACCGAGCGGCTCGCGCGGCTGGTGCCACCCGACCGCCTGCTCGTTGCCGAATCCGGCATCGCCAACCGCTCCGACGTGCAGCGGCTCGCCCCCTATGCCGACGCCTTCCTGGTCGGTTCGTCGCTTATGAAGGCGCGAAGCCCGGCGCGGGCCGCCCGGGCGCTCGCCTACGGCCGGGTGAAGGTCTGCGGTCTCACCCGCGCCGCCGACGTCTCCGCGGCGATTGACGCCGGCGCGACTTATGCCGGCTTCATCTTCGTCCCCGGCACCCCCCGGGCGATCAAGCCCGGCCGTGCGCTCCCTCTTGCCGAGCTTGCCCGCAATGCCGGTGCACACACGGTCGGCGTGTTCCGCAACGAGCGCATGATGGACGTCGCCCGAACCGCACTCGACCTCGACCTCAACGCGGTCCAGCTCCACGGCGAGGAGGACCGTCGCTACCTGCTCGGTCTTCGCAACCTGCTCCCGGACGACGTGGAGATTTGGGCGGCCTGCGGAGTAGGTGCCGAGCTTCCCGAGCGCATCGGCGCCGACCGCCTGCTGTTCGATACGGTCAGCGGCGGCCGCTCCGGCGGCACCGGTCGCGTGTTCGATTGGAGCCGTGTCGAGCGCCGGACGGACCTGTCGCGCTCGCTCCTCGCCGGCGGCCTCAACCCGAGCAACGCGCGGGCCGCGGCGAGGCTGGGCGCCTGGGCGCTCGACGTCGGCTCGGGAGTTGAGGTGACCCCCGGGCAGAAGGACCCGGCGCGGCTCGCCGCTTTCTTCGAGGCGTTGCGCCCGGCCGCGCGGATGGAGCTGGCATGCGCCTGAACGGCCGCTTCGGCGCCTTCGGCGGCGCCTATGTCCCCGAGATCCTGATGCCGGCGCTCGAGCAGCTCGAAGCCGCATTCCTCGACGCGCAGGAGGACGAGGTCTTCGCCACGGAGCTCGGCAACCTGCTCGCCACCTATGCGGGCCGCCCGACTCCGCTGACGCTCTGCCGCAATCTCGGCACCGAGAAGGCGCGCATCTACTTGAAGCGCGAGGACCTGCTCCACGGCGGGGCCCACAAGACGAACCAGGTACTCGGCCAGGCGCTCCTCGCCCGCCGAATGGGCAAAACCCGCCTGATCGCGGAGACCGGCGCCGGCCAGCACGGCGTCGCAACCGCTCTCGCCGGAGCGTTGTTCGGCGTCGAGACGCGCATCTACATGGGCGCCCACGACGTCGAGCGGCAGAAGCTCAACGTGTTTCGGATGCAGCTGATGGGCGCGGAGGTGGTGCCGGTCGAAAGCGGTCAGCGCGGGCTCAAGGACGCGATCAACGAGGCGCTTCGCGACTGGACCGCAAGCTTCGCCGACACCCATTATCTGCTGGGCACCGTCGCTGGCCCCCATCCTTTCCCGCTGATGGTCCGCGAATATCAAAGCGTCATCGGCCGCGAGGCGCGCGCGCAGATTCTCGACGCCGAAGGGCGGCTGCCTGACGTCGCGATCGCCGCGGTCGGCGGAGGCTCCAACGCCATCGGCCTGTTCGCCGATTTCGTCGAGGATGAGAGCGTGCGTCTGATCGGAGTCGAGGCGGCGGGCCGCGGCCTCGACGGCGCCGAACATGGCGCGACCCTGCTTCGCGGCCGCCCCGGAATCCTGCACGGCTCCGAGACCTATGTCCTTCAGGACGAGCATGGCCAGATCAGCGAGAGCTGGTCAGTCTCCGCGGGCCTTGACTATCCCGCGGTCGGCCCGGAGCACGCCTTCCTCAAGGACAGCGGCCGCGCCGACTATGTCGGCGCCACCGACCGCGAGACGCTCGAGGCATTCGCGCTACTTGCCCGCTCGGAAGGCATCATCTGCGCCTTCGAGTCCGCCCACGCCCTCGCGCACGCTCTCAAGATTGCGGACGAAGTGACTGAAGAAACGATAATCGTCGTCAACCTCTCTGGTCGCGGCGACAAGGACATGGAGCAGGCCCAGCACCTGCTTGGAAAGCTCCGATGACCGCCCGCTATGCCGCCATGTTCCACCGCCTCCGGCAGCGCGGCGAAGGCGTGTTCGGTGCCTTCGTCATGCTCGGAGACCCGGACCTGGAGACCAGCGCCCGGATCCTCGACCTGCTCGTCGAAGCCGGCGCCGACATGCTCGAGGTCGGCATCCCCTTCTCGGATCCCGTCGCGGACGGTCCGACCATCCAGGCTGCAGCCGAGCGCGCGCTGCGCCAAGGGGTCACGCCGCCTGACTGTTTCCAGCTTCTCGCCGCATTTCGCGAGCGCCACCCGGATGTGCCGGTCGGAATCCTCACCTACGCCAATATCGTCGTTGCCCAAGGCCGCACGGCCTTTTACCGCGTCGCCGCCGAGGCGGGCGTCGACAGCGTGCTGGTCGCCGACGTCCCGAGCGTGGAGGCGGCTCCCTTCGTTGAGTCGGCGATCGAAGCGGGCGTGTCTCCAGTGATGATCGCCGCCGCCAACACGCCGCGGCCGACACTGGAGCGGATCGCTCGAATGGGCCGCGGCTACACCTATTGCGTCGCCCGCACCGGAGTGACCGGCACCGAGCGCGCGATGGAGCTGGATCACGCCGCGCTTCTCAGCACGCTCGCCGGCTTGGGGGCACCGCCCCCTGTTCTCGGCTTCGGAATCTCCACGCCTGACCATGTCCGTGCCGCGCTCGCCGTCGGTGCCGCCGGCGTGATCAGCGGTTCCGCGATCGTGAAGCTGGTCGAGGCGGTCGATCTGCCGGCGGTCAGCGCGTTCGTGGGCGAGATGAAGGGCGCCACCAAGGCCTAGCCCCTCGGGTTTCGTTTCGCTACGCAGCCGTCATGAGCCTCCCGCCCATCTTCGACCGCTTGCGCCTGCCCGCCGTCGGCGCGCCGTTGTTCATCGTGTCCAACCCGGACCTGGTGATCGCCCAGTGCAAGGCCGGCATCGTCGGCAGCTTCCCGGCGCTGAACGCTCGGCCGCAGAGTCTCGTCGATGAGTGGCTCCACCGAATCACCGAGGAGCTTGCGGCTTGGGACCGGGACCATCCGGACACGCCCTCGGCGCCGTTCGCGGTCAACCAGATCGTCCACCGCTCAAACGACCGGCTCGAGCAGGACATGGCGACCTGCGCCAAGTGGAAAGTGCCAATCGTCATCACCTCGCTGGGCGCCATCCCCGAGGTCAATGACGGCGTCCATTCGTGGGGCGGGATCACCCTCCACGACATCATCCACGACCGTTTCGCCCGAAAGGCGGTGGAGAAAGGCGCGGACGGGCTGATCGCAGTCGCGGCAGGCGCCGGCGGCCATGCGGGAACGCTGTCGCCCTTCGCCCTGGTCCAGGAGATCCGCGAGTGGTTCGACGGGCCCCTGCTTCTGTCGGGGTCAATCGCGACGGGGCGTTCGATCCTCGCCGCGCAGGCGATGGGCGCCGACCTCGCTTATATCGGCTCGCCCTTCATCGCCACCGAAGAGGCCCATGCCGCTGAAGCCTACAAGCAAGGCATCGTCGACGGCCGCGCCTCGGACATCGTCTATTCGAACCTGTTCACCGGCATCCACGGCAATTACCTGCGCGCCTCGATCGCCGCAGCCGGAATGGACCCTGACAATCTGCCGCAGGGCGACGTCAAGACGATGAACTTCGAAAGCGCGACTGGCGCCAAGGCCTGGCGCGACATCTGGGGCTCCGGTCAGGGCATCGGCGCGGTGACGGACGTTCTCCCAGCAGGCGAGTTCATCGCCAAGCTCGCCGCTGAATATGAGGCGGCAAAGCGGGAGCTGACGGCGAAGTTCTGAAATTCCTCCCTGCGAGACGCAGCCTCGTGGGGAGGGGGACCATGCGCAGCATGGTGGAGGGTAGTTCTCGCGCGAACCGCGGCGTACCCCTCCACCATCGGCTCCGCCGATGGTCTCCCTCCCCGAGCAAGCTCGGGGAAGAACTGGGTCAGGCCGCCTTCTGGAGGTGGCGCCGGCCGAGCAGCTCGGCGATCTGGACCGCGTTGAGCGCGGCGCCCTTGCGCAGATTGTCCGAGACGCACCACAGCGACAGTCCGTTCTCGACGGTCGGGTCCTCGCGCACGCGGCTCACATAAGTGGCATATTCGCCGACCGACTCGATCGGCGTCACGTAGCCGCCGTCCTCGCGCTTATCGACGAGCATGATGCCCGGCGCCTCGCGCAATATCTCCTGCGCCCTCTCCGCCGAAATCTCGTTCTCGAACTCGATGTTGATCGCTTCCGAATGGCCGACGAACACCGGCACCCGGACGCAGGTCGCGGTCACCTTGATCTTGGGGTCGAGGATTTTTTTGGTCTCGACCACCATCTTCCACTCCTCCTTCGTCGACCCGTCGTCGAGGAAGGAGTCGATGTGCGGGATGACGTTGAAGGCGATCTGCTTGGTGAACTTCTTGGCCTCGGCCTGGTCGCCGACGAAGATGTTGCGGCTCTGCTCGAACAGCTCGTCCATGCCCTGCTTGCCGGCGCCTGAGACCGATTGGTAGGTCGCGACCACAACCCGTTTGATTTTCGCGAAATCATGCAGCGGCTTCAGCGCCACCACCATCTGCGCGGTCGAGCAGTTCGGGTTGGCGATGATGTTCTTCGCGCGATAGCCGTCGATGGCGTGGCCGTTCACCTCGGGCACGATCAGCGGCACGTCCGGGTCCATCCGGAACAGCGAGCTGTTGTCGATCACCGTGCAGCCGGCGGCGGCGGCCTTGGACGCATAGGCCTTCGACACTTCCGATCCGGCGGCGAACAAAGCCATGTCCCAGCCCGAAAAATCGAAATGCTCGATATTCTTGACCTTTAGAGTCTCGCCGCTGTCGCCGAAGTCGATCTCGTCGCCGGTCGACCGCGACGAGGCGACCGCCGCGACCTCGTCCAGCGGGAATTGCCGCTCGGCGAGGATGTTGAGCATCTCGCGCCCGACATTGCCGGTCGCGCCGACCACGACCACCCGATAACCCATCTCATCTTCTCCAGCGGAAATTCAGCCCGCGATATGGCGTCGGCCCAAGCGCCGACAAGGCATGATCAGCGCGGATCTAGAACGTTTCGCTGAAGAAAGCGCTCGATCGTCCGCCACATATGGATCTCGCGGCCCTCGCCGCTCACCCGGTGGGTCGCGCCCGGATAGACCATCATGTCGAACGGGATGCTGCGCTGCTGGAGGGCACCGATCAGCGTCGTCGAGTTCTCGAACACGACATTGTCGTCCGCCATTCCGTGGATAAGCAGCAGCGGGTCGGCGATGCGGTCGACAGCGACGGCATTGGACGCCGTGTAGGGCGCGGCATCGGTCGCCGGGTTGCCGAGATAGCGTTCGGTATAATGGGTGTCGTACAGCTCCCAGCGGGTCACCGGCGCGCCGGCGATGCCCGCGGCATAGGTGCCCGGCGCGCCCTGGAGCAGGCGCAGCGTCATGTAGCCGCCATAAGACCAGCCATAGACGGCGATCCGATCGGCATCGACATAGTCCTGGCCGCGAAGCCACTGCACGCCGGCGAGCTGGTCGCGCACCTCGACCCCGCCCATGGCGCGGTGGATGGCGTCCTCGAATGCCTTGCCCCGGTCCGGCGAGCCGCGCCCATCGATCGAGAAGACGATCCAGCCGCGGTCGACCAAATATTGGTGGAGCGGATTGGTCCAGGCGCGGGTGACCTGGCGACCGGCGCCGGGCCCGCCATAGACTTGGACAAAGACCGGGTAGCGCCGCCCCGGCTCGCGCGACGGCGACAGCAGTTTGTAGTGGAGCTCGGTGCCGTCTTCGGCGCGGATCGTGCCGAAGGCTGGAGTCGCGTGGCTTGCCAGATAGGGCGCGTAGGGATGGTTCTGGTCGAGCCGGTTCTCCTCGATCCAGGCGAGCCTGCGGCCGCTCGTGTCGGCGAGATAGACTTGGCGCGGCTGATCGGGATTGGAGCGGAAGATGAGCGCACGTGTCGAGGCATCATCCATCTCGGCGTCGTTCCACCAGCCGGCCTCGGTCACCCGCTGCGGCGTGCGCGGGCGGCGCACGTCGACCCAGTAAAGATGGTCCTCCAGCGGCGTGTCCATGTTGCCGGTGAAGTAGATGCGCCCGGTCCGCTCATCGACGCCCTCGATCTCGCGCACCATCCATTGCCCGCGGGTCAGCTGCGTCCAGCGGCCGTTCCTGAAGCGGTAGATGTGCGAGAACCCGTCGCGCTCGGAGGTCCAGATCAGGCTTCCGTCGGCGAGCGGGCGAAGATTGGAATGGAGGTTGAGCCAGGTCTCGGCGGTCTCGCTGAACAGGATCGTCGAGCGGCCGGTCGCCGGGTCGACCCGAAGCATGTCGAGCCGGCGCTGGTCGCGGCTCTGGCGCTGGACCAGCAACGCGCTGCCGTCCGCGGTCCAATCGACACGGGCAAGATAGTAATCCGGCTCGCTTCCGAGATCGACCTTGACCCGGCCGCTTCCATCCGCGGCGATGACATAGAGGTCGACCAGCGCGTTGGGCGTGCCCGCGGCGGGATAGCGCTGCTCGAACACGCGCGTGCCCTCGGCGCCGATCGCGGTCCGGGTGACGGTTCGCACCTGCGCCTCGTCGACCCGGGCAACCGCGACATAACGGTCGTTCGGCGACCACCAGTGGCCGGTGTTCCGGTCCATTTCCTCCTGGGCAACGAACTCGGCGGAGCCCCAGCTTACCGTGCCGCCGCCGTCCTGGGTCAGCTGCCGCTCCGTACCGCTTGCCGCGTCGATGATATGGAGGTTCTGGCCACGCACGAAGGAGACGTAGCGTCCCGTCTCCGACACCTGGGCGTCGAGCTCGGTCGCTTCCGTCTCCGTAAGCCGGCGGACATTGCCGTCGAGCGCTGCGAGATAGAGATCGCCGTCGAGCGGCACCAGGATCGCACGGCCGTCCGGCGACCAGTCATAGGTGACGATGCCGCGCTGGCCCGACACGCGCGCCCGCTCGCGCCGCATCATCTCTTCCTCCGACAGCGCCGCCCCGGTGCCGAGCCTCTCGCTGTCGACCAGCATCCGCGCCTGTCCGGTGGTCGTGTCGACCGCCCACAGATCGTAGCGGTCGCGGTCGCTGTCGCGATTGCGAAGCATGGTTGCATAGCGGCCGTCGGGGGAGAGCTTGGGCAGCCGCGGCGACGGACCCGAGAGGGACGGACTGGCGAAGACCCGCTCGAGAGTGAGCTGCTGCGGCTGCTCCTGCGCCGCCGCCGGAACCGCCGCAAGTGCCGCAAGGACAACCGGTCCCGCCCATTTGATGCCGTACGCCGTACGCCGCTCGCTCATGCACATCTCCGTCGTTTTGCGGCGGGGTGTAGCGAGGGCGCCCACGCTTCACCAGCCATGGTGCGCACCTTCGCGACTTATGGTACGACTCAGGCCGGCGGTGCTCCGGCCCGTCCGGCGCCGGAGGCCCCGCTGCAGGTGATGCAGGAGAGGCTCGCCATGGCTTTGACCAAGACAGCGACGACTGTTCCAGGCGATCCGGCAAGGGCCGGATCGGATAACGCCGCCTACCCCGTCAGACGCGTGACGACCGACGATCTCAAGGCGTCGCTGCGCGACGGCTATCGCGATTTCATCGAGCATCGCGGCGATCTCATCTTCATCGGCCTGATCTATCCGCTGATCGGGCTCGTCGCCGCGGCCGCGGCGCTGGGTGGGACGCTCTCCCATTATTTCTTCCCCATCGCCTTCGGCGTCGCGCTTCTCGGCCCGGTCGCGGCGACCGGCTTCTACGAGATCGCCCGGCGCCAGGAGGACGGACTGGAATCCGACTGGTCGCACTTCCTCGACATCGTGAAGCGGCCGTCCTTCGACTCGATCACCGCGGTGATCGCGGTCCTGCTCGTCATCTTCGGCTTCTGGATCGCAGTCGCTGGCCTCCTCTATGCCGGGATCATAGGGCCGCCTCCGGGGCGGATGGGCGAGTTCGTCGAGCGGCTGTTCACGACGTCCGAGGGCTGGAGCCTGATCGCGATCGGCAACCTCGTCGGGCTGGCCTTTGCGGTGCTGGTGCTCGCTGTCAGCGTCGTCTCCCTACCGATGCTGGTCGACCGCGACGTCGGCGCCCGGTCTGCCATCGCCACCTCCGTCGCCGCGGTCCGCGCCAACTTCGGCGTGATGTTCCTGTGGGGCCTCACGGTGCTCGCCTTGCTCGTCCTTGGCTCGCTGCCCTTGTTCGTCGGCCTCGCCTTCGTTCTGCCCTGGCTCGGCTATGCGACCTGGCATCTCTACACCCGGGCAGTCGACCGAAGCGCGCTGCCGCCGCCCGCGGAATGACGCTGGCCCTCGCGTCCTGACCTGTTAGTTTCCCCGCCGCACCAGCCGAAGGGGGGAGCGGTGGGGAAACGCATCATCGGGTTTGCCGGCGTGCTGCTGGCGTTGCTTGCGCTGCTCGTCTTCAAGGGAGCGCTGGTCGTACCTCCCCCCGTTCCGCAAGCCGCCGCACCCGGCGCCTTCGACACCAATCGCGCCTTCTCCCGGCTAGAGCGCATCCTCGCTGACGGTGTTCCCCACCCGGTGGACAGCGAGGCCAATGATCTAGTACGCAACCGCCTGATCGCCAAGCTGCGCGATGCCGGTCTCCAGCCGCGGGTCACCGACACAGTGACCTGCAACAATTATCCGGATAGCCCCAGCGTCAATTGCGCCCGCATCCGCAACGTCGTCGCGACGATCGGCCCGCGCGAGGGCCGCCATCTGCTGCTGGTTAGCCACTATGACAGCAACAGCGCCGCGCCCGGCGCCGCGGACGACGGCATCGGCGTCGCCAGCATGATCGAGATCGCCGCGCTTCTCCGCGGTCAGCAGCTGCGGCGCCCGGTCACCTTCCTGTTCAACGAGGGCGAAGAGACTGGCCTCAATGGCGCCCGCGCCTTCCTCGACTCCGATCCCGTCGCCCCGCAGGTCGACACCCTGATCAACCTCGAGGCGCGCGGCACCGAGGGGCCGGCGATCATGTTCGAGACGAGCCGCCCGAACGCCAGCGCGATCGCAGCCTTCGCAGCGGGCAGCCGCCGCCCCTTCGCCAACTCGTTGAGCACCGATTTCTACCGTCTCATTCCCAACTCGACCGACGTCGCGGTGTTCGAGGACCAGCCCTGGACGATCCTCAACTACGCGATCATCGGCAACGAAACCCGCTACCACAGCGCCGGCGACAACCTCGCAGCACTCGACCGCCGGAGCCTCCATCACATGGGCAGCGAAGCCCTCGGAGCCGCCCGCGCCGTCGCGGTGGACGGGGTGGCGCCCGCAGCGGGCGAGCGCATCTATGCCGACTTTTACGGCCTGTTCCTGGTCGTGATGCCGCTGCTGCTCGGGCTCGTCATCCTCGGCCTGCTCATCCTGTTCTTCTTAATGCTGGGATGGCGGCACAAGGCGCTCGGCCGCCCGCTCCTCACGGCCGTCGCCGCGCTCATCGGTTCGGGCCTCATCGCCTTCATCGCCGACTGGCTCACCGGCCTGATGCGGCCAGGCGATTATTGGCGCGGCTATCCGCTCGTAACCTTCGCCTTCATGTACATCGTCGCTTTGTTGAGCGCTTCGACGGCGCTCCTAACCCTTGGCAGACGCGCCGATCGCAATCAGCTGCGCATCGCCGCCTGGCTGCTGTTCGTCGTGGTGGGCGCCCTCGCCTGCCTGGTCGCGCCTGGAGCGGCGATCTACTTCATCTTTCCGCCGCTGCTGGTTCCGCTCGGCATCCTGCTCACGCGCTTCCATCCAGCGGCGGCGCGCATCGGCGCCATCGCGGCAGGAGTCCTGCTCCTGCTCACGATGGCCGAGATCCTCCACCTCATCGAGCTGCTGCTGATCGACGGCCCCTACTGGATCCTCTCCCCGCTCGCCGTCCTCGCCACCCTGCCCTTGCTCGTCGAGACGCGGCCGGAGGCTGGGGCGAAGCCGGTGCTCTGGGGTGGTCTCGCGGTGGCGGCCGTGGCCTGGGCAGCGGTGCTCCTGGTACCGCGCGCCGCGCCTGACCGGCAGCAGCTTTTTACCATCGAATATGTCCGCGACGACGCCGCGCGCTGGGCGGTCAGCAACAAGCGCGCCGGCCTGCCCGATGCTTTCCGAGCGACGGGCGAGTGGGAGCTGTCCGAGATTCCCTATTCCAGCCGCCGCCGCTGGACGACGCCTGCCCCGGCTCTGCCCGTGCCTGCTGCGGCGCTCGACGTCGCCACCAGCCAGACTCCCGAGGGCCGCAGGGCCATCATCACCCTCCGCCCCAACGGCTCGGAAGCAGTGGCGCTCAAGCTTCCGCCCGGAGTCCGGCTGCTGCGCGCCGGCCTGCCCGGCCGGTCGCTGCCGGTGGGCAGCGGCGCCGAGAACAGCCCGTCCTGGGTCCGCTGCGTCGGCCGGAGCTGCGATGGCATGCAGCTGGAACTGCTGCTCGGTGGCGCCGCGCCAGTGGAAGGTCAGCTGATCGGCACCCGCTCCGGCCTACCGCGCGAAGCGCAACCCTTAGTCGCGGCGCGGCCAACCAACTCTAGGCCGCAATACGGCCCGGACTCGACGATCGCGATCACGCGCGTCCGGCTCTAGATACGAAAAAGGCGGCCGCACGAGCGACCGCCTCTTCGTTCCGCAACTGCGCGAGAGGGATCAGCCCTCGGCGGTCTCGGTCTCCGGGGTCGCCGTCGCGGCGGCCTGCTGGCCGGTCGTGCGCGGGTCGCGACGCTCGGCGATACGCGCCGACTTACCGGTGCGGCCGCGGAGGTAATAGAGCTTCGCGCGACGGACGGCGCCGCGGCGGACGACCTCGATGCTGTCGACGTTCGGGCTGTAGAGCGGGAAGACGCGCTCGACGCCCTCGCCGAACGAGATCTTGCGGACGGTGAAGCAGCTGCCCATGCCCTTGTTGGCGCGGGCGATGCAGACGCCTTCGAAATTCTGGACGCGGGTGCGGTCGCCCTCGACCACCTTCACGCCGACGCGCAGCGTGTCGCCGGGACGGAATTCGGGGATCGGCTTGGCCGAGGTGTACTGCTCGATCTGCTCGGCCTCGAGCTGCTGAATGAGGTTCATTTCAGTCTTCCTGTTCTCGTCGCTGCGCACCAGAGGGCGACTGCCTTCGTGCGCCCCCGTGGCGCTCGATCAGGTCCGGCCGCCTTAGCCGTGTATCGTCTTCCGCCCTTTGCTTGCGCCAGGCGGCGATCTTCGCATGATCCCCCGATCGCAGCACTTCGGGGATCGTGCGCCCTTCCCACTCAACAGGACGGGTGTAATGCGGATATTCGAGAAGGCCGCTTTCGAAGCTCTCCTCGTCCCCACTTGAAGCCGCGCCCATTACGCCGGGGAGCAGCCGAATGCAAGCATCGAGGAGGACGAACGCGCCGGTCTCGCCGCCCGATAGGATATAGTCGCCGATCGACACCGGCACCACCGGCCGAGCCTCGAACAGGCGCTCGTCGAATCCCTCGAACCGGCCGCACAGGACGGAGACCCCCGGCCCTGCCGCGAGATCGCGCACCAGCGCCTGATCGAGCGGCCGCCCGCGCGGGCTCATCGCCAGCATCGGCACTTCAGGATTGCGGTCGAGGACATGGTCGACGGCCGAGGCGAGCACGTCGACCTTGAGCACCATGCCGGCACCGCCGCCCGCCGGGGTGTCGTCCACCGAACGATGCCTGTCGGTCGCGAAGTCGCGGAGCTGCACCGTCTCGAGCGACCAGATGCCTTCGGCCAGCGCCCGCCCGGCAAGGCTATGGCCCAGCGGCCCCGGGAACATCTCCGGGTAAAGCGTGAGGATCGTGGCGGCCCAGGTCATCGCTGGAGGTCTCTAGCCGCGACTTCGAAGAATGAAAGCCGCGCCCTTCGCTCAGGGCGTGTTCGGCATCGGCCTGAAGCGCAGGGCCTGGATCGTCGGCGGGCTGGTCGGGGCGAGCAGCACTTGTCCGCCGAGGCGGCCGCGTTCGCAGGTCCACTCGAAATAGCCGTTGAGTGCGCCGCTCGGCGTGATCGGCGCGTCGGTCTGGCAGGCGCCGACCTGCTGGCGGATCTCGGCGAGGACGCGGCCCCAATTTTCCGGCGAGCGGTCGAGCAGGAAGTTCATCGCCAGCCGGCCGCGGATCGGCTCGATCGTGCCCGCCTGGTAGGCGGCGCCCGCCGCGCGGTAGCTCGCGGCAAGCGGTTCGCTGACCGGTTCCGTGCGTGTCGGCAGCAGTCCCGCGCGGAGCAGCTCCTGCGCCGCCTCCATCACCTGGCGCGACGGCGCGGTGTAGGTGCGGCTCGAAAAGGCGAACAGGCCGGTATTGTGCTCCGGCAGCAGCAGCATGAACGAGCCGTAGCCGGGATAGCCCCCGCTGTGCGACAGCATCTGGCGGAAGTTGCAGTCCTGCATGGCGAGGAGACCCATGCCGTAGGCGGTGACCATCGGGCATTGCGCGCCGCCGCTCGACGGGCGGGTGGCGATCGCCGGGAAATTGAGCCCCTGCCCCATCTCGCGCACCGTCGAGCGCCGCACCGGCCCCGTCTCGGCATCGTCGCGCGCCGGCCAGGCCGACAGGAGGAAGGCGATCCAGCGTGCATAATCGTTGGCGCTGGTTTGGACTCCGCCCATCGCGCCGAAGGTGCCGTGGCGCATGTCGGGCTCGCGCGCGAAGGCGTCATTCTCCCAGCGATAGCCGATGGCGCGGCGCTCGAGCGGCGATTCCGCGATCTCGTAGCCGCTCGAGGTCATGCCGAGCGGCCGCATGATCGTCTGCTCGATATAGTCCTTGTAGGGGCGGCCGGAGACGTTGGTGATGATCCGGCCCAACAACGCGTAGCCAAAGTTGGAATATTCCATCTGCAGCTGCGGCGCCCGGGTGAACGGCACGCCGTCGCGAAGTATGCGGGTGAAGTCCGCCTCGCTCAGCACCTGCTGGCGGTCGCCCCACGGATCGTCGGTGACGAAGCCCGACGCATGGGCGAGCAGGTCGCGGATGCGGATTCGCGGGGAATCCGCAGTCGGATAGCGCCAGCCCCGCATCTCGGGCACATGCTGCTCGGCGAGGTCGTCGAGGCGAAGACGGCCCTCGTCGCGCAGCTTGAGGATGGCGAGGCCGGTGAAGGCCTTGGACATCGACGCGATTCGGAACAGGCTGTCGGCGGTGACGGGGCGGGCTGAATTCGGCTCATGCGAGCCGAAGCCGCGAATGTGGATAAGGCGGCCGTCCTGCACCACGCCCCACACAAGCCCGGGGACATGCTGACCGCGCTGGAAAGCGGCGAATTGCTCGTCGAGTGCGGCGAAGACCTGCTCACGGGTGCGCGGCGCCTCGGCCGCTGGCTGGGCAGCCGGGACCTGGGCGGCGGCGGGCGTGGCCGCGACCAGCGCCGTGCCGAGCAGGGCCAGATATTTCCTCATGACTTCGCCTCCCCGATCTGGTTTCGGAGAGGCTTAGCGCGCGCTTCGCGGTGGCGCCAGCAGGTGACTTAGGCTCGCCACTCACCCTGCCGGCGGAACCGCGTGGCCCGCGGCGCGCTGTCCCGCCGATGAGCGATTTCGACTATGATTGCCTGGTGATCGGGGGCGGGCCGGCAGGACTTACCGCCGCAATCTATCTCACCCGCTATCACCTCTCGCTGAAGGTGATCGACGCGGGCAAGAGCCGCGCGGGCTGGATCCCCTGCACCCACAATCACGCCGGCTTCCCGGACGGGATCAGCGGCAAGGAGCTGCTCCGGCTGATGCGCGAGCAGGCTCAGAAATATGGCGCCTCGATCGAGACCGGGCGGGTGTCGCGGCTCGACCGGATCGACGGCGGCTTCCAGGCGACCTGGGGGTCGGGCTGCGTCAGCGCGCGCAAGGTGCTGCTTGCCACCGGCGTGACCAATAGACGGCCCCCTATGGACGAGGACCTTCACGACGCCGCGCTCGCCAAGGGGCTGATCCGCTACTGCCCGATCTGCGACGGCTTCGAGGTCACCGACAAGAAGATCGGCGTGATCGGCAGCGGCACCCACGGCGTTGCCGAGGCGGTGTTCCTGCGCGGCTATACCGACGACGTCACCCTCATTGCCCCCGATCGCGCGCACGACCTCAGCGCTGCCGATCGCGACAGGCTCGCCGAATTCGGCATCGCCAGCGTCGACGGCCCCTGCCACGCCGTTGCGGCGTCCGGCGACACGATCACAATCGCGACCCCCTATGGCGAGCATAGCTTCGACAGCGTCTATCCCGCGCTCGGCTCCGACACCCATACCGAGCTCGCCGAACAAGCCGGCGCCGCGCTGAGCAGCGACACCGGCTGCATCGTCGTCGACAGCCACCAGCGCACCAGCGTCACCGGCCTCTACGCAGCCGGCGACGTCGTGCTCGGCCTCGACCAGATCAGCCACGCGATGGGCGAAGGCGGCGTCGCCGCGACGACGATCCGCAACGATCTGGCCAAGGAGCGGCCGATCCTTCGCGAAAATCTTCGCGGCAACTCGATCCGCTGAAACGGCCGGCGCGCTCGGCGCCGGCCGCCAATCAGAAGCGCCAGCCGGCGCCGACCATCACCTGGCCGCGGGTCAGCTCGCCGAATGTCTCGGGATCGAAGCGGAACTCGCCATTGTCGGTGTGGACATATTCAAGCCGGCCGTAGAGCCCGGCCACCAGCGCCAGTTCCGCGCCGACGCCGAGATGATAGCCGTCGAAGCTTTCGGACGTCTCGAAGTCGGGAAAGCCGCCGGTGCCGCCGTCATAATCGACGTCGACGCTGCCGTTGGAATAGCCGGCCTTGCCGTAGACCATGACTCGCGGCGCGACGGAGAAGCCGACGCGAGCGCCGACATAGAGATTGCGGCCCTGGCCGACGCAGCCCTCGTCGTCGCCGAACACCTCGTCGCAGGTGCGCAGGTTCGAACCTTCCAAGCCGACATAGGCGCCAACGATCGCCGGACCGAGCTGGAGGTCGTAACCGACCTCGCCGCCATAGGAGATCGCGTCCTGATCCCCGGTCTCGAGCGGATCGCCGGTGCCGATCGTCGCCTCGACCGATTCATAGGCGAGTCGGCCCTCGATGCGCGGGCCGCTGAACTGGGCGTAAGCGGGCGAAGCGACCAGCAAGGTGCTCGCAGCCGCAGCAAATAGACTAAGTTTCACAAGGACTCCCTTTCACGTTCCGGCGGGTAGCCGGCCGCTCGGAGATAGACGGTCGATTGCGGCGAAAGCGCGACCGACGCGGGCGAGATCAGGCGAGGAACGCGGGATCGACGACGACCCGTTGATCGGTGAGATCGGCGATGCCGGATTTGAACGGCACCAGGCCCCGTTTTCCGTCCGGCTTCTCGATCTCGAGGAGGTCGCCAGCGCCGAAGTTCTCGACCGCGACGACGGTGCCGAGCGCCTCGCCTGCCTTGTCCACGCACGGCAGGCCGATCAGGTCGGCATGATAATATTCCCCCTCCTCCAGCTGCGGCAGCGCCGAGCGGGGGATGGTGACGAGCTGGCCGCGAAGCGCCTCGGCGGCGTTGCGGTCGCCGATCTCGGCGAAACGGGCGACGGGCTGGCCGCCGCCCCGGATCGATTTCAAGGTGAGCGGCCGGCCTCCCACGGAAACCTGCTTGTGCCGCTTGAGGCTGTCCACGCTCTCCGCGAACAGCTTCAGGCGCACCTCGCCGCCGACGCCATGGGCTCCGGCGATGGCGGCGAGGGTGACCTGACTTTCGTCCGTCAAGGCTTACTCCGCCTTTTCGGCGCCTTCCTCGGGGGTGTTCTCGTCGGCGCCCTCGGCCGGTTCGGACGTGGACTCGCCCTCGTTGGTGGCGTCGTCCTGGGCCTCGGCGGCAGGAGCCTCGGCCTCGGCGGCCGGGGCTTCCTCAGCAGCCGGAGCTTCAGTCTCGGCGGCCTCCGGAGCAGCCTCGGCAGCAGGAGCCTCGGCCTCGGCGGCCGGGGCCTCGACCTCGGCCTCTTCGGCCGGCGCGGCAGCGGCTTCGGCGGCCGCCTCGGCGGCGTCGGCCTCGCGCTGGGCACGCTCCTCGGCGCGCTCCTTGGCCTTGTCGCCCGGAACGCCCTTGTTCGGGTTGCTGCGGGCGGCGCGCTCGCGGACGCCGGCGGCGTCGAGGAAGCGGGCGACCCGATCGGTCGGCTGCGCGCCGACGCTCAGCCAATGGCGGGCGCGGTCGGCGTCGAGCTTCACGCGCTCCGGCGAATCCTTCGGAAGCATCGGATTGTAGCTGCCGATGCGCTCGATGAACTTGCCGTCACGGGCGGTGCGCGAGTCGGCGACGACGATCTTGTAATAGGGGCGCTTCTTCGCGCCGCCGCGGGAAAGACGAATTGCAACAGCCATTTAGATGTCCTTTCTAACTTAAACTCTGATCACTTGAATTTCTTGGGGAGGTTGAACGGAGCGCCGCCTCCTCCCAATCCGGGAAGACCGCCCGGCGGAAGCGCGGCTCCGGGACCGCCCGGGCCGCCGAGGCCGCCCAATCCGCCAAGGCCGCCACCGCCGCCGAACATCGCGGCGAGCTTGCCGAGGCCACCCATCTTGCGGATCTTCTTCATCGCGTTGGCCATCTCCTGGTGCATCTTGAGGAGACGGTTGACGTCCTGGACCGTGGTTCCGGAACCCTTGGCGACGCGAATCTTGCGCTTGGCGTTGAGGAGCTCCGGCTTCGAACGCTCCTTCGGAGTCATCGAGCCGACGATCGCGTCGAGGCGCGCGAGCATCTTGCCCTGGCCGTCGATCGCATCGACCTGGCCCTTCAGCTTGCCCATGCCAGGCATCATCCCGGCGAGCGCGCCGAGGCCGCCCATGCGCTGCATCTGCTGGAGCTGCATGCGCAGGTCGTTCAAGTCGAACTGGCCCTTGGCCATCTTCTTGGCGAGGGCGTCGGCCTCCTCAGCCTGGATCGTCTCCTGCGCCTTCTCAACCAGGCTGACGATGTCGCCCATGCCGAGGATCCGGCCGGCGACGCGGCCCGGGCTGAACACTTCGAGCGCGTCCATGCCCTCGCCGACGCCGGCGAACTTGATCGGCCGGCCGGTGACCGCGCGCATCGACAGCGCCGCGCCGCCCCGGGCGTCGCCGTCCATCCGGGTGAGGACGACGCCGGTGAGCGCGACTTCCTCGGAGAAGATCTTCGCCGTGTTGACCGCGTCCTGGCCGGTCATCGAGTCGGCGACGAGCAGGATCTCGGTCGGGCTGGCCGCCGCGGCGACCGCCTTCATCTCGTCCATCAGCGCCTGATCGACCGCAAGCCGGCCGGCGGTGTCGAGCATCAGGACGTCATAGCCCTGGAGCTTGGCCGCCTGGAGCGCCCGGCGGGCGATCTCGACCGGCTGCTGGCCTGGAACGATCGGCAGGGTCGCGACGTCGGTCTGGCGTCCGAGCACCGCGAGCTGCTCCTGCGCGGCTGGGCGCTGGACGTCGAGGCTCGCCATCAGGACCTTCTTGCGGTCCTTCTCGGTGAGGCGTTTGGCGAGCTTGGCTGTGCTGGTCGTCTTACCTGAGCCCTGGAGGCCGACCATCATCACGACGGCCGGCGGAGCGACGGCGAGGTCGAGCCCCGCTTCCTCCGCGCCAAGCATCTCCACGAGAGCGTCGTTGACGATCTTGACGACCTGCTGGCCCGGAGTGACCGAACGAAGCACCTGCTGGCCGACCGCCTGCTCTGTCGCCTTGTCGACGAACTCGCGGACGACCGGGAGCGCAACGTCCGCCTCGAGCAGGGCGATGCGGACCTCGCGCATCGCCGCGCGCACGTCGGCCTCGGTCAGCGCGCCGCGGCCGCGGAGACGGTCGAACACGCCGCTCAGACGGTCGCTCAGGCTCTCGAACATGCGTCGTAAACTCCAAACGAAAAACGCCGGCGGGCGAAAACTCGCCGGCCAGCGCGCACCCCCCGGAGGGCGCATTCCATTCCCTTTCACGGGAACGTGGCGGGGCGCATATCGCACCGCCGCCGCCAGCGTCAAGCGCAGTCGCGCCTTTACGCCTTGTTCACCCCGTTCTGCCTAGGCCTTGGGGTCAACTGAAGCAGGCAACGAGCACATGACTCGTGGAAGTTCAGGCAAGGAGAAGGGCAGCCGCCCGTCGGTGGTGCGCGACCTTGCCATATTGCTTCTCGCGCTCTCACTGGTGGCGCTCTATTTCAGCATCAGCCGCGACCACGCAGCGATCGGCTATGTGCTGGCCAGGATCGCTGCGCACAACAGCAATATCATCGTCGGCCTGCTCCTGCTCAACATCGCTCTCACCATCTACGGCTGGCGACGCTACCGAGACACCGCGCGCGAGCTTGTCGAGCGCAGCCGCAATGATCAGCATTCGCTGTCCGGCGGCGCAATCGACCCGCTGACCGGCTTCCTCGACCGCCGTGGCTTCGTCCAGGCGGCGGCCGCGATGGTGGCGCGCGCAAGCCGCAAGGGCGACACCGTTGCCCTGCTGATCGTCGACCTCGATGGCTTCAAGCATGTCAACGAAGTCCACGGCCACCTCACCGGCGACAATCTCCTGCGCTGCGCGGCGGAAGTGATCCAGCACACCCTGCCCCGCTCCACTCTGACGGCGCGGCTCGGCGCCGACGAGTTCGCTGCCGCATTCCCGGTCGGCGAGGACGGCCCGGCGGAAGTCGGCCGGCTCGCGGACTGCATCGTCGAGCGCCTGGGATCGCCGTTCAACCTCGGCGGGGTCCACACCCATGTGAGCGCGTCGATCGGGGTCGCCCAGTCGGGCCCCGATGGGCGCAGCGTGGAGGCCCTGCTTCGCCGCGCCGGGATCGCGCTCAGCACCGCCAAGAAATTGGGCCGGAGCCGCTTCGTCTGGTTCGACGCGACGATGGAGCGCGAGCTGGAGGCCCGCAACGCCACGGAGGAAGGGCTTCGCATCGGCATCCCGAGGGGCGAGATCATCCCCTATTTCGAACCTCAGGTGGACCTCGAGACCCAGAGCCTTCACGGCTTCGAGATGCTTGCGCGCTGGCAGCATTCCGAGCGCGGCCTGGTCAGCCCCGACGAGTTCATCTCCGTCGCCGAGGAGGCGGGCCTGATCGGCGACCTCTCGCTGGCCGTGATGAAGCAGGCTTTCACGGAAGCGCGCGAATGGGATCCCCGCCTCAGCCTCTCGGTCAACATCTCGCCGGTCCAGCTCAAGGACCCGTGGCTCGCCCAGAAGATCACCAAGCTTCTGGTCGAGACGGGGTTCCCGCCCGAGCGGCTCGAGATCGAGATCACCGAGAGCTCGCTGTTCGAGAATCTGGGCCTGGCCCAGGCGATCGTCTCCAGCCTGAAGAACCAGGGCATCCGCCTCGCCCTCGACGATTTCGGCACCGGCTATTCGTCGCTGGCGCACCTGCGGGCACTGCCGTTCGAGCGGATCAAGATCGACCGAAGCTTCATCTCGTCAATCAACGACAATGCCGACAGCGTCGCCATCGTGACCGCGATCACCCGCCTCGCCGAGAGCCTCAAGCTCTCCGTCACGGCCGAGGGGATCGAGGACGAGGCCGTCGAAGGACGGCTTCGCCAGATCGGCGGCTACCAGGGCCAGGGTTGGCTGTTTGGCAAACCGATGCCGGCCGCGGACGCGCGCGCCCTGCTCAAGAGCCGCGGCCTGCTCATGCACACCAGCGCCGCCGGGCCGCACGAAGCGCCGCCGCCAGCCAAGCGAGTCACCCACAGCAACTGACCGCGCCAGTGGACTTGAAGCCACCCGCCACCTAGATCGCGCGAGCGATGGGAACCCGCTTTCACAAGATGCACGGCCTCGGCAACGACTTCGTCGTGTTCGACGCGCGTGTGGCGCCGGTCGCGCTCGACGCCGGTCGGGTGCGGGCGATCGCCGACCGCCACACCGGAGTCGGCTGCGACCAGCTCATCGTCCTCGAACATTCCGACAGCGCCGACCTGCGCATGCGCATCTTCAACGCCGATGGCGGCGAGGTCGAGGCGTGCGGCAACGCGTCGCGCTGCGTCGCGCTGCTGGAGGGCGGAACGACGGCGATCGAGACCGCGGGCGGCATCATCCATGCGTCGGTCAACGGCGCGGGCGCGACCGTGGACATGGGGAAGCCGCGCTTCGGCTGGGACGAAATCCCTCTCGCCTACGCGATGGACACGGCGCCGATGCCGGTCGGCTGGGAGGATCTTCAGAATCCGGTCGCGGTGAACGTCGGCAACCCGCACGTCGTTTTCCTGATGGAGGATTCGTCCGGCATCGATCTGGCGCGTCTCGGCCCGCTGATCGAGAAGGACCCGCTGTTCCCTGAAGGGGTCAACATCAACGTCGCCCAGACCCGCATCGGCGGGATGAATGTGGGAGGCGTGCGCAGGGGCGGTCTCGATCTGCGGGTCTGGGAACGGGGGGCCGGGTTGACCCAGGCCTGCGGCACCGGGGCTTGCGCAACAGCGGTCGCCGCCATCAAATATGGCCACATGACCTCGCCCGTCGGGGTGCAGCTCCCCGGCGGACTCCTGGTCATCGAGTGGACTGAGGGCGAGAGCATCCGCATGACCGGCCCTGCCGCCCACGTCTTCACCGGCGAGATCGACCTGTGAGCGTCGAAATCGTCACCCTCGGCTGCCGTCTCAACGCGGCGGAGAGCGAGGTGATGCGCGCGCTCGCGGTGGGCGAGGACGACCTCGTCATCGTCAACAGCTGCGCGGTCACCAACGAAGCGGTGCGCCAGACCCGCCAGGCCATCCGCAAGGCCAAGCGCACCAACCCGGACGCCCGGGTCATGGTCACCGGCTGCGCCGCACAAGTGGAACCCGAAACCTTCGCCGCGATGCCCGAGGTGAGCCGGGTGCTGGGTAACCGGGAGAAATTCCTCCCATCGTCATTCCTCTTTTCCCGTCATTCTCGCGAAAGCGGGAATCCAGCTTCTCTTGGAGAGAATGAGGGAAGGAAGCTGGACCCCCGCTTTCGCGGGGGTGACGAACTGGCTGACGTCCAGGTCTCCGACATCATGGCGGTCACCGAGACCGCCCCTCACCTGCTCTCCGGCTTCGCCGAGCGCGCCCGCGCCTTCGTCGAGGTGCAGAATGGCTGCGACCACCGCTGCACCTTCTGCATCATCCCCTATGGCCGCGGAAACAGCCGCTCGGTGCCCGCCGGCCTCGTCATCGATCGCGTGAAGGCGCTGGTCGACGAAGGCTTCCGCGAGATCGTGCTGACCGGAGTCGACGTCACCAGCTACGGCCCCGACCTGCCCGGCGCTCCGTCGCTCGGCCTGCTCGTCGAGCGCATCCTCCGCCATGTGCCGGCGCTCGAGCGGCTTCGCCTGTCCTCGCTCGACTGCATCGAGATGGACGACCGCCTGTTCGACCTCGTCACCGGTGACACGCGCGTGATGCCGCACCTGCACCTTTCGCTCCAGGCCGGAGACGACATGATTTTGAAGCGCATGAAGCGGCGCCACAGCCGCGCCGAGGCGGTTGCGCTGGTCGAGCGGCTGAAGGCGCGCCGGCCGGAGATCGCGATCGGCGCTGATATCATCGCCGGCTTCCCGACCGAGACTAACGAGATGGCCGCCAACAGCCTCGCGCTGGTCGACGATTGCGACATCGTCATGGGCCACATCTTCCCCTATTCGCCCAAGCGCGGCACGCCCGCGGCGCGCATGCCGCAGGTCGACCCCGCGGCGATCAAGGAGCGGGCGCGGCGGCTTCGCGAGGCGAGCGCTCGGCGCAAGGCGGGGTGGCTGCGGAGCTTGGTGGGGACGACTCAGAAGGTGCTGGTCGAGCGCGACAATGGCCTCGGCCACGCCGAGAATTTCGCGCCTGTCCACGTGGCTCGCGGTGGCGCGGTTGGTAAGATTGTCGAGGTGGTGGTGACTTCAGTCGAGAATGAAACGCTCATCGGGGTGCCGGCATGACCGACACGTCATGGGCGGAGAAGATGCGGGCGGGGTTCCGACGCACGTCGGACCGGTTCGGCGACAATCTCACGGGCCTGTTCAACAAGGCCGCGCTCGACGAGCAGTCGCTCGACGAGCTCGAGGAGGCCCTGATCGCGTCAGACCTCGGTCCCTCGACCGCCGCCAAGATCCGCGACCGGCTCGCCGCCGAGCGGTTCGAACGCGGCGTCACCGAGGCCGAGGTCCGCTGGGTGGTCGCCCAGGAGCTTGAGAAGATCCTCGCGCCCGTCGCCGAGCCGCTCGAGATCGACGCCTTCCCGCGGCCGCAGGTCATCCTCGTCGTCGGAGTCAACGGCTCGGGCAAGACGACGACCATCGCCAAGCTCGCCAACCAGTTTCTCGACCAGGACTATTCCGTCCTTCTCGCCGCCGGCGACACCTTCCGCGCCGCGGCGATCGAACAGCTGAGGATCTGGGCCGATCGCATCGGCGTCCCGATCATCTCCGGTCCCGAGGGGGGCGACAGCTCGGCGATCGTCTTTGACGGCGTCAAGAAGGCGACCGAGGAAGGCATCGACGTCCTCATCGTCGACACCGCCGGGCGCCTCCAGAACAAGCGTCATCTGATGGACGAGCTCGCCAAGATCCGGAAAGTGCTCGGCCGGCTCAATCCCGCCGCGCCGCACGACGTCGTCCTCGTGCTCGACGCGACGACCGGACAGAATGCGCTCGCGCAAATCGATGTGTTCCGCGAAGTGGCGGGCGTGACCGGGCTCGTCATGACCAAGCTCGACGGCACCGCCCGCGGCGGAGTCATGGTCGCGGCGGCGGACAAATATGGAATGCCGATCCACGCCATCGGGATCGGCGAAGGCATGAACGACTTGCGCCCGTTCGACCCGAAAGAGGTCGCGGCCGCCATTGCGGGAATTGGGGGAGCAGCTTGACCGACGCCACCGCCACCAAGCCGGCCGGGCCCAGCGCCGGCGCCCGGCTGCTGATCGACCTTGGACCGCTGCTGGTCTTCTTCCTGACCAACGGCTTCGCCCCGGTCGCCGACCAGCTCAAGATCTTCTACGCGACCGGCGCTTTCATGGTGGCGATGTTCGCCGCGATGATCTTCTCGCAGATCCGCTACAAGCACATCTCGCCGCTCCTGCTCTTCTCCGGAGCGATGGTGCTCGTCCTCGGCGGGATCACGATCTGGATGCACGACGAGACGTTCATCAAGATCAAGCCGACCATCTACTATCTGGTCGTCGCCGGCCTGCTCGGCTTCGGCCTCGCCACCGGCCGCAACCTCCTCAAAATGGTGCTGGAATCTGTCTATCCGGGTCTCTCGGAGCGCGGCTGGAAGCTGCTCACCCGCAACTGGATTGGCTATTTCCTGGTGATGGCGGTCGTCAACGAGGCGGTGTGGCGCACCCAGAGCACCGACTTCTGGGTGGGCTTCAAGCTGTGGTTTTTCCTTCCGGCGACCTTCGTCTTCGCGCTCGCCAATGTGCCGATGCTGATGCGCCACGGGCTCGAGGCCGGCGAGGTCAAGGAAGACCCGCCCGTCCCGCCGACTCAGTGAGGCCTGCCGCCATGGATAATGTCCTCTCGATCCGCGGGCTCACCAAGACCTACAAGTCGGGGACGGCCGCCCTGAAGCCGGTCGATCTCGACATCCGCCGAGGCGAGATCTTCGCGCTGCTCGGGCCCAACGGCGCCGGCAAGACGACCCTCATCAGCATCGTCTGCGGCCTGGTGAATCCGTCCGGCGGAACCGTCACCATCGACGGACACGATATCATCCGCGACTATCGCGCGGCGCGGACGAAGATCGGCCTGGTTCCCCAGGAGCTCCACACCGACGCCTTCGAGCCGGTTTGGTCGACCGTGTCGTTCAGCCGCGGCTTGTTCGGGCGCCCCCGTGACGATGCTTATGTCGAGAAGGTGCTCCGCGACCTGTCGCTCTGGGACAAGCGCCGGACGATCATGAAGGAGCTGTCCGGCGGAATGAAGCGTCGGGTGATGATCGCTAAGGCGCTCGCCCATGAGCCGGAGATCCTGTTCCTCGACGAGCCGACCGCGGGGGTGGACGTCGAGCTTCGCCGCGACATGTGGAATCTGGTGCGCCAGCTTCGGGAACGCGGGGTCACCATCATCCTCACCACTCATTATATCGAGGAAGCCGAGGAGATGGCCGACCGCGTCGGGGTCATCAACCATGGCGAGCTGATCCTGGTCGAGGAGAAGGACGCGCTGATGCGCAAGCTCGGCAAGAAGGAGCTGACCCTTCAGCTCTCCGAGCCGCTCGCCGCGATTCCTTCGGAGCTTGCCGAATGGGACCTGACCCTGAACGGCGACGGCACCGAGCTTCACTATGTGTTCGATCCGAAGGGCGAGCGCACGGGCATCCCCTCGCTTTTGACGGCGATGCGGGACGCCGGGATCCAGTTCAAGGACCTCAACACCCACCAGAGCTCGCTCGAGGAGATCTTCGTCAGCCTGGTGACCGAGCGGAGCGAAGCATGAGCGTCGGCGGGTTCAACCATCGCGGCGTTTTGGCGGTCTATCGCTTCGAGATGCACCGCTTCGCGCGGACCCTGTGGACCGGCCTCGCGGTGCCGGTGATCACCACCTCGCTTTACTTCATCGTGTTCGGCGCCGCGATCGGCAGCCGCATGACCGAAATCGACGGCATCCCCTATGGCAGCTTCATCGTGCCGGGCCTGATGATGCTGTCGCTGTTCACTGAGAGCATCTTCAACGCGAGCTTCGGGATCCACATGCCGCGCTTCACCGGAACGATCTACGAATTGCTGTCGGCGCCGATGTCGGCCTTCGAAACGGTACTCGGCTATGTCGGCGCCGCGGCGACCAAGGCGACGATCGTTGCGCTGGTGATCCTCGCCACCGCCAACCTCTTCGTCGACGTCCACATCGAGCACCCGATGCTGATGCTTGCCTATCTGCTGCTGGTCGCGGCGACCTTCTGCCTGTTCGGATTCATCGTCGGCATCTGGGCCAAGGGGTTCGAGCAGCTGCAGGTCATCCCGCTACTCATCGTCACTCCGCTCACCTTCCTCGGCGGCGCCTTCTATTCGATCGACATGCTGAACGAGCCGTGGCGGACGATCACGCTATTCAATCCGGTGGTCTATCTGATCAACGGCTTCCGCTGGACCTTCTTCGGCACTGCGGACGTACCCGTCGGCTACGCCCTCGCGGCGACCTTCGCTTTCTTCCTCGTCTGCCTCGCGGCGATCTGGTGGATCTTCCGCACCGGCTACCGGCTCAAGGCCTAGCCCGCCGCCACGCTTGCAAATTGTTACGGCTGGGTCACAACTGGCCGGGCAGACAGGGAGGCGTGGCAATGGCGAAGATATTGGGCAATTTTCACCTCGCGCTGGGGATCGGCATCGTCCTGCTGATCCTCGCGATGTTCGGGCTTCACGGCGATCAGCTCGGCGACGGAAGCTATCAATGGCCGCAATTCCTGCGCTACCTGCACGTGATCGCCGGCGTGCTGTGGATCGGCCTGCTCTACTATTTCAACTTCGTGCAGATCCCGACCATGCCGAAGGTGCCGGCGGAGCTGAAGCCCGGCATAATCAGGCATATCGCGCCCGCGGCTTTGTTCTGGTTCCGCTGGGCGGCGCTGGTGACGGTGATCCTCGGCCTCGCGGTCGGCGAGATGCAGCAGGGCGGCTACACCGTCCGCGCGCTGACGCTTGAGGAAGGCTATCGCACGATCGGCATCGGCATGTGGCTCGGCCTGATCATGGCCGCCAACGTGTGGTTCATCATCTGGCCGAACCAGAAGCGCGCTCTCGGCATCGTAGCGGCCGAGGATGACGTGAAGGCGCGGTCCGCCGCGACCGCGATGATGGCGAGCCGCACCAACCTCATCCTGTCAATCCCGATGCTCTACTGCATGATCGCACAGGGCCATATCGGCGGCTGAACCTGAAGGGATGCGGCGGCCGCGAAAGCGGCCGCCGCCCAATCATTAGCCCTCTTGGTCGGCGCGGCTGACGCCCTTGCCGTCGAGATTCTGGGCGACGAAGTCCCAGTTGACGATGTTACCGAGCACCTTCTCGGCGAAGTCGGCGCGGACGTTGCGATAGTCGATGTAGTAGGCGTGCTCCCACACATCGAGCGTGAGGAGCGGCTTCATCCCGTCATACGCGACCGGGCTGTCGGCGTCGTGGAGTGAGGTGATCTTGAGCGCGCCGCCGTCGAGCACCAACCACGCCCAGCCGTTCGAGAAGTGGCCGACCGCCTCCTTCTTCAGCTCGGCGAGAAGATTGTCGGTCGAGCCATAGGCCTGGTCGATCAGCTCGGCGAGCTTGCCGGTCGGCCGCTGGCCCTGCGCCGGAGCCAGGCACTGCCAGTAGAAGCTGTGGTTCCAGATTTGCGCCGACTGGTTGAACAGGGTCTTCTCGCCCTGCTGCTTGGCCTGGACGATCAGCCGGCTGAGTGGCAGCGAGCCGAGATTCTTCTCGCCGACCAGCTGGTTGGTGCGGTCGACATAGGCCTTGTGATGCTTGCCGTGGTGATATTCCAGCGTCTCGGCCGACATAAACTCGCCGAGTGCGTCCTTCGCATAAGGGAGTTCGGGCAGGGTGTAGGGCATCATGTCCTCCTGAGGCTGGGGTTTGCGGCCTCGCTACCCCACCCTCGGAGGAACGACACCCCCTTTTTTCAGCTCAGCCTGACTGGGTTTGCCCGCCCGGTACGACCCGGAAGCGCTGCAGGTCCTCGCGCGGCGCGCGCCATTCCGGATCGAGCTCGCTGGCGCGGCGATAGTCGTAATACGCCGCCCGAACATCGCCGAGCAGTTCATAGGCCATCGCCCGCCCGTAATGGGCAAGGGCGGGCCGCCGCGTATTGTGATCGATCGCCTGACTGAACATCGCCACTGCTTCTCTGGTCTGATCGCGGCGAAGCAGGGCCGAGCCGCGATTGAGATACGCTTCCGCCTCGTTAGGGTCGCGCCGCAGAGCCTCGTCGAAGTCGGCCATCGCGCCATCGACGTTGCCCCGGCGCAGGTGCAGGATTCCGCGGTTCACGTAGGTCGCGATGATGTGCCGCGGGTCGGTCGCCTCTCCGCTCAGCGCAGCGTCGCACTGGCGCATGTCCTGCGGCCCCGGCAACGCGGCCGATTCCGCTGCAAGGTAGCACATGCGTGCGGAGCTGGAGCCGATGACGGTGACGCCGGCAATCGCGGGGAACGGGAGGACGGCGAAGGCGGCGGCAATGAGAACATGATGCTTGGCCATGATCGTTCTCCTTTTCGAAGGAGCCCACCGTCCGTGACCATAGCACTTTTAACGTTTCGGCCCAACTGAGTCGCGTGCCTGTACACCGTGCTTGATGCGTCTGCGCCGGTCCCGCATAGCGCCGGTTCACAGCGCGGCAGGAGGCAGGATTTGGCGGAGGTTGTTCCGGGTCTCGAGGCCGATCCGATCCTGATCGACTTCATCGATACGGAGGCGCTGCCGGGAAGCGGGGTGGACCGCGACTCCTTCTGGGCCGGCGCGGCTGCGCTTCTGCGCGAGCTCACGCCCGAGAACCGCCGGCTGCTCCACCGGCGTGACGAGCTTCAAGCGCGCATCGACGCTCGCAACGAGACGCTGCAAGGGCGGGTGCCGCCTCCGGCGGCGGAGGAAAGCTTCCTGCGCGAGATCGGCTATCTCGTCGATACTCCCGCGCCCTTCACGATCGGCACGACCAGTGTGGATCCGGAGATCGCCGACATCGCCGGGCCACAGCTCGTCGTTCCGGCGAGCAACGCGCGCTATGCGTTGAACGCGCTCAACGCACGCTGGGGAAGCCTCTACGACGCGCTCTACGGCACCGACGCGCTCGGGGACCTTCCGACCGGCCGCGGCTACGAGCCCGAGCGAGGCAATCGAGTGATCGACTGGGGCCGAGCCTTTCTCGACGAGATCGCTCCACTTGCCGGCGCCAGCCACGCCGACGTCTTCGCCTACAGGATAGAGGGTGGCGCACTGGTCAGCGACGTCGGGCCGCTTCGCGACCCCGCCCTGTTCGCCGGCTGGCGCGGCCAGGATGATGCGCCCGCTGCGCTGCTCCTTCGCCACAACGACCTTCACATCGAGATCTTGATCGATCGTGAGGACCGGATCGGCAGCCAGGACAAGGCCGGGGTCGCCGACATCCTGCTCGAAAGCGCCGTCACCACGATCATGGATTGCGAGGACAGCGTCGCCGCGGTGGACGCCGGGGACAAGGTCGGCGTCTACCGCAACCTGCTCGGCCTCATGAAGGGCACGCTGACGGCCCGCTTCGCCAAGGGCAGCAGCACCGTCGAGCGCGCGGCCGCGGCGGACCGCACCTACAAGGCGCCAGGCTGCGGCACGCTGACCGTGAAGGGCCGCGCGCTGATGTTCATGCGCAATGTCGGCCACCTGATGACCAATCCGATGATCAAAATCGACGGCGCTGAGGCTTATGAGGGCCTGTGCGACGCTTTGTTCACCGCGTTGATCGCCCTTCACGACGTCCGAGGCGCCCGCGCCAACAGCGCGGCCGGCTCGATCTACATCGTGAAGCCGAAGATGCACGGGCCGGAGGAAGCCGCCTTCGCTAACAGCCTGTTCGACCGGGTCGAGGATCTCCTGGGCCTGCCCCGCCACACGATCAAGATCGGCGTGATGGACGAGGAACGGCGCACGTCGCTGAACCTCGCCGCCTGCATCCATGCCGTGAAGGACCGCATCGTCTTCATCAACACCGGCTTCCTCGACCGGACCGGCGATGAGATCCACACGTTGATGCGATTGGGCCCGATGATCCGCAAGGGCGAGATGAAGGGCGCGGCCTGGCTGGCGGCCTATGAAAACAACAATGTCGACATCGGCCTTGCCTGCGGCTTCGAAGGCCGCGCCCAGATCGGCAAGGGCATGTGGGGGATGCCGGACCGAATGGCGGAGATGCTGGCAACCAAGGTCGCCCATCCGCAGGCGGGCGCCGACACCGCCTGGGTCCCCTCCCCGACCGCGGCGACGCTACACGCCATCCATTATCACCGTGTCGACGTGAGGGAGCGGCAGCGCGAGATCGCGGGGCGCCCACCGGCCAGGCTTCACGACATGCTCGTCATCCCGGTCGCGCAAGGCCGCAACTGGAGCGAGGCGGACGTGCGCGAGGAGCTCGACAACAACGTCCAGGGCATCCTCGGCTATGTCGTGCGCTGGATCGACCATGGGGTCGGCTGCTCCAAGGTGCCGGATATCCATGACGTCGGACTCATGGAGGACCGCGCGACCTGCCGAATCTCGAGCCAGCATATCGCCAACTGGCTGCGTCACGGCGTCGTGACGCACGATCAAGTCGAGGAAGCGCTGTTTCGGATGGCGGCAGTGGTCGACCGCCAGAACGCCGGCGATCCCTCCTATCGACCGATGGCGCCGAACCCCGATGCAAGCCTCGCTTTCAAGGCCGCACGTGCATTGATCGTCGAAGGTGAGACGCAACCGTCCGGTTACACGGAGCCGCTGCTTCACGCCCACCGGCTTCGGCTCAAGGCCGAAAGCTGAAAAAAAAGAAGGGGCGGCTTGGCGCCGCCCCCGAGTAGGACCTCAGGACAGAGGTCTTGACCCTTCCACCGCTTGGCGGCGCCCGAGAGCAGCCGCGAGGGCCGTGGACGCCCTCTTCAAACCGCTTAGTCCCAGCGCTTCGCAAAACCTGTCGCTGCCGACGAAAAAAGTTTCGCGGGCGGAAAAGTCTCACCCGACCGGCGGCGGCCCGGCCTCAATCCAGGCCTTCGTGGTTCTGAGCCGCTCAGCCTCGTGGACGGCCATCGCACCGACCAGCCCGTTCGTTCTTGCCGCAACGTCGTCGAACAGGGCGATGCGGCTGTCGGGATCGGACAGAAGCGATGCCTTGGCCTGCAGCGCAGCGAAGCGGACTCGCCCGCTCGGGTGGCGCGCGGCGCACTCCTCGACCAGGTCGCGGCCAGTGTCGCCGCCACAATGGGCGGCAAGGCGGATCAACGTTTCCAGCGCGGAATGATTGACGATCCCGGCGACTTCGGAGCGCCTCAGATCGAAGCGGTACTGGTCGAGGAAGTCCGTCGCGGGCGACAAGGCCACAATGTTGAGCGAAACCGACAATGCGTCGGGCGGAAGCTGGCAATGGACGTCGAGATGCTTGCGGTAGAGCATCACCTTCCCTTCCTCGAGCCGCGAACGCTCGACGAAGCGCAGGTCGACCTTCTCGCCGGGATGACCGGTCACCCTGTCGAAATCATATTCGTAATAGTCGCTCCAATAGCCCGGACCGTGATAACCCGCTGTTACGAAGGTGAAATTGTGGTCGTGCGGAAGGTCGTAGAAGAACTGGCCGCGGTCGCCATTGGCTATCGCGCTATCCTCTTCCGCCGGCCAGAAATTGGCGCGCAGGACGAAGGACGGCGTCTTGTGGAGGAGGACGACCTGGGCGTTGTAGTGGTTGCTCTCGATCTGCCCGGCGCAGCGCTGCTTGAGCTCCTCGATGATGAGATCGCCGAGGAACCGACGGTTGTTGGCGAGCCGCTTCAGCGAAGGGCCCCATTCGGCGACGCACTCCTCGTCCTCCGGATCGAACGGACCGCTGTTGAGCATCTCGACGAGGTCGCCGAGCTCGATCCAGTCCTTGGCATCGGCGTGGATCAGGCGAGGCATGGCTGCTCCTCGGTTTGGCCGGCTTGATCGTCCGGGAAGAGGATCGCCAGCGTTTCGCCCGCCGCCTCGCGCACCTCGGGGTGCGCGTCGCTTTCAGCCATCCTCTGGAGGTGCGGAAGTGCGCGTTCGCAATCGAGAGCGAGGAAGTCCCGCATCGCGGCCCATCGCGTGTAGAAATGGGGGCTGTTCAGCATCGCCTCGAACACCGGCGCGGCGTCGCGGCGGTCCATCGTACGAAGCAGCGCCAGCATCATCTGAGCGCGCGAGCTCGCCTCGTCGGTGCTGCTCGCGCCGACGAATTCGAGACTGTCGCAATCATATTCCACAGTCAGCGGTGCCGCATCGAGCGGAGTGGCCGCGTGCAGATAGACCATGTCGGATTGCGCATGATCGACCACGAAGCTCTCCCGCCGGCCATCCAGAGCGAAGGTCTCGCCGTCATTCAGCCGGCGCTGCTCGACGCGCCGGCACGTACCGCTGCCCGCGGCACTGAAGCCAGGTTCGATTTCGGGTGCTTGCCAGAAGGAAAGGGTCGCGCCGCCCGCCTTGATGAACTTGTACAGCGACAACTTGCCCGGAAACACGATCGACGCACCGCCGGTGCGGCCCAGCCGCTTGGCCGCGACCGCCTCGGCCGATGCGACCGAGATGAAGATCGTCAGGCGCGGCTGGTCGAACAGCAGCAATCCATGATGCACCTCGCTCGACGCGGTGCGCAGCGATGGCCGGAAAAACAGGTCAGACCGGGCTGCGTCGACCAGTGTCGCACCGCAGGATTCGATCGCGCTGACGTCTTCGAGGAAGGTCCGTGCGGCCTCGAGAACGGCCTCGCTGCTATTCGGGTCGGCGGCAGCGAGGCTGTCTTCGAGCCGGCGAAAACCAGGCAAGGCGCGAAACTTCCGGTTCGTCTCGATGCTGAGACTCAGCGACCTGGCATGCCGCGCCTTGTCCCCGAGCCATGCGGCCAGGGCTTCGTCTACGATCATGGATTTCCCCTGTCTGCTAGCAGGAGGGGCTGGCGCCCCTCCTTGCTCTCGTCACGCCACGATCAGGACGACGACGACTGCCAGGCAGGCGGCTCCACCAACCTCTTTCTGCTTCGCTGAGCCATGAAGGCCGACCCGGGTGCGCAGCTCCGGGAGCTTCGTGATGTCGATCTTGGTCATTTTCTTTCCTCCTGCAGGTGCAACCGGAGGAGCTGGCCGACGGACTGTTGCCGTCGGTCCCGCCACCCCGACGGCAACAGTCTCGCAAAAGGACAGAATCTGTCTGACGTCGCGAAGTTAACTGTGGACTCAACCGGGGAAATCCCCGGGATAACCTGTTTATAACTCGACGTTTTCCCGCTGCGCCTCAGCGGCATAGGCACGTTGCAGCTCGTGCAGCCGACCCAATTCCGTCAGCTGACGCCGGCGCGCTCGAATGACGAAGATCATGATCAGAGATACGGCCACGACGGTCACAACGCCCCGGGTGGAGCCCACCCACGCCATCAACCCCACGGCGATCCCATGTGGATCGCCGCCGGTGCGCGCGCCCAGCTTGATGAGGACCGCGAGCGGCACGACGAGGGGAATGAAGACAAGGCTCAGCAAGTTGCGCCGCAAAGCGCCGGTGACGTCGCGGATGCTGCTGTCGAGATAATCCTCACGGTCCTTCGCTTTGAGGCCGCGAGACATCTGACGGATCCGGCGCCGCTTCACAGTAAGCCAGACCGTCATGACGACGAGGACGACCGCCAACGCCATGAGCAGCGGACTGCGCGCGGCAAATGAGGCGGCGATGCTGCTCACGACGAGGAAAGCGACCAACGCCATGTCCGCATAGTCGGACAGCCGTCCGCGGCGGCGCGCACTCTCGGCGAGCTGCTCGAGCTCCTCCCGTTCGGCAGGCTCCGGCTCCACGCGCCACAGGATCGCCAGGTCGTCGAGGTCGCCCGTGCTCATGAGCGAGACTCCATGATCGCCTTGAGGGCGGCCCTAGCGCGCTGGCAGCGAAGCATGGCCGCATTTGTGGTGATGCCGAGGACATCGCCGATCTCGGCATAGCTGAATTCTTCGAGCGTGAGCACGATCGCCTCGCGCTGCGGGATCGGCAGCTGCTGGATCGATTCCACGAGGCGCTGCTTCATGTCATTCTGCACCGCGATCTCGTCCGGCCGCGGCCCGGACGAAGGCATGTCGGCCGACAGCTCCTCCTGCCTCGGCTCGCGAGCGCGGCGCGTCACGTGCGAAATGCACCGTTTCTGCGCGATGGAGGCGACGAAGGTCTTGAGCGAGGACTCGCCGCGAAAATTGGGGAGCGCGACCCACACGGCGAGCAATATGTCCTGGACCAGTTCGCGGCGAAGCGCCGGGTCGGCCTCATAGGACAAGGCGATGCGGTTGATGAGCGCGACATGGCGCGTGCGCGCCTCGTCGAACAGGCTTTGCCTAATAGCCGGCGTCCCCCGGTGGGAGACGTCTGGCGGCTCTTCGCTCACCGTTGCCACGCGGGCCTGAGAGGAGACCGGAACAAAGCGGCATCATGATAGACGAGGTGCGGGTTCCCGCAAGTCGTGCACCCGATCTGCGCCAAAGCGGATCAAAATGAAGGCGTCGCGTAGCGGCGAATGGGGCCTGTTCTTCTCTGCCGGCGCGGTCTAGCCTTGCTTGGGGACATCGGGAGGGGAAGATGGCCGACGCGGGCACCCGGGTTGCGGATAAGGAGCAGCGCCGCGGCCTCATCGGCGTCCGCCGCACCCTGCGCCAGATCGGCGTCGCTCGGCTGCTCCTCACCCTGCTGCTGCTCGGCGCGGCGGTCGCGGTCGCGCGCTACAGCTGGACCATGCCGCTGGTCAGCGACGCGGAACGCGGTCTCTACGATTTGCGCTTCTACTGGGGCGCCGACCGCCTCGGCCAGGACGACCGAATCACGCTCGTCACCTATACCGACCAGACCCTGGAGCAGCTCGGCAAGCGCTCTCCGCTCGACCGGCGGATGATGGCGCAGGCGCTTCGGGCGATCGATGCGATGAATCCCCGAGCGATCGGAATCGACATCCTGATCGACCAGGAGCAGCCCGAAGACGCCGAGCTGATCGCGACGATGCGGGCGATGCGGACGCCGACTTTTCTGGCCTTCACGACCAACCAATCCAATCCCGAGCAGATGCAATATTGGCAGGAGCAATTCCTGCGCAACTTTCTGAACCAGGTGCGGACGGGGCCGGTTCGGCCGGCCAGCATTCAGTTTCTGCCCGACCCCGCCGATGGCGTGATGCGGCGGTGGCCCGAGCCGGATCCGGCTCTGCCGACGTTCCTCGCCAGTGCGATGGCACCCGAGCATCCTGCTTTCCGCGGCTATCGCGGCGCGATCGACTACCGGCTCACCGACAGTCCCGAGATCCAGCCGTTCACCGAGCTGCCGGTCGAGATGCTGGCCTCGCTCGCGAGTGGCGAGATGCCGCCTGAGGAAAGCGCCGCGATCGCCGAGAGCCTCCGGCCGACCATCGAGGGCCGCTACATCCTGCTCGGGGGTAATATCCAGCTGCTCGACGACTTCGAAACGCCGATGTCTCGGGCCGCGCAGGAGAGCCAGATCTTCACCAAAGGGATGATCATCCACGCGCACATGTTATCGCAACTGCTCGACGACCGAATGCCATGGCCGATCCCGAACTGGCTGTTGTGGGCGGCGGCGATCCTGGTGGTCGCGGGCGGCGTGCTGACAGCGGTCCTCGAGGGGCGCGGCTGGATCCTGGGTGTCGCGGTCATGGTCCAGGTCGGGTTGATCGCGGTCCTGCCCTTCCTGCTCGAGGCTAAGGACGTCGAGACGATCCACCTCCCCGCGGCGGGCTGGGGGGCGGGCTGGCTGCTCGCCGTGCTCGGCGCCGGGATCGCCGCACGCGCAGTCGGATCGGAGCAGCGCAAGTTCGCGTCCTCGGCGCTCGGCAAATATCTCCCTGCTGACGTCGCCGCCCAAATCATGCGCGACCCCGACCGGCTCGCGCTGAAGGGCGAGAAGAAGAAGATCTACGCCCTGTTCACCGACCTCGAGGGCTTCACCAAATTGAGCCACGGAATCCAGCCCGAGCAATTGTCGATTCTGCTCAACCGCTATCTCGACATGCTCAGCGACACGGTCCTCAAACATGGCGGCACCATCGACAAGTTCGTCGGCGACGCCGTCGTCGCTTTCTGGGGCGCGCCGATCAGCCGCCCGGACGACGCCGAGCGCGCGGTCAAGGCGGCCGTCGCGATGTTCGAGGCCGGCGAGGAATTCCGCCGAAGCGCCGACGCCGATCTCCCGACTATTGGTCGCACTCGCGTCGGGCTCCACCACGGCGAAGCGGTTGTCGGCAATTTCGGCGGCCAGAAGCGAATCCAATACACTGCGCTCGGCGACGGCATGAACACCGCCGCGCGGTTGGAATCCGCGAACAAGGCGCTTCAGACCGGCATTCTCGTCAGCACCGCGGTCAAGGAACAGACCGACGTCGATCTCTACCGACCAATGGGCCGTGTCGTGCTGAGCGGCCGCGCCACACCGATCGAGATCTGGGAGCCCGCCCTTCACATGGACGGCAAGCTCCGCGGCCGCCTTCGCGAGCTGTGGCAGCGATACGACGGCGGCGATCGCGACGCGCTTGGCGAGATCGAACGGGTGGCCGCGGCACATCCGGACGACGCGGCCCTGCATAACTTCGTGTTCCGAATCCGCGAGGCGGGTCCGGGCGGCGCGTTCGTGCTGGAATCGAAATAGTGCGACGGAGACGCAGGGAATTCGACCAAGGCCGCGCGCGCTGCGTCGAAGATGCGCGGCTCGATTTCTGCTGTTCACCTGAGCGGCGTATGGAGATGGCGAAAGGCGTGCGGGGAGCCCGCGCCGCGGAGCCGGGATGCGGCTCGTGCCGATTTTGTGTATAGAAGCTGTAGCAGTTCGGAGGGAGATCACAGTGTCTTGGAGTCCACGCAAGCGGCGGCTCGTCCAGTTCGCCGTTCTCGCCATCGCGGCGGGTGAGATCTCGGCGGCGGCGGCGGAAGTCCTCATCCTTCGCTCGGCAGGGCCATCCGCCCGCAGCTATCCGGCCGGCCGGCGCGTCGCCGACAATACCAACTTCACGCTTCGCCCCAGTGATGTCGTCGTGATCCTCACCAATGGCGCGACCCGCACCTTCCGGGGGCCCGGATCATTCTCGGCGGCCGGTCCGGTCCGAGGCGGACCGCGGATGGCCGGCGGCACCAATGTTCGCCGCCAGACCGGAGCGGTTCGCACAGACCTTCCCGCGGCGGAGGAAGCCCGTCCAGCGGATATCTGGCAGTTCGACGTGACACAGAGCGGCCGCGCCTGCGTGCTTCCGGGCCAGCGCCCTGTCCTCTGGCGCCCGCAGAGTGACCGCGCCGTCCGTCTCACCATCACGCCGCAGAATGGCGCGGCGCAGACGGTAAACTGGAATGCCGGCCAGTCGACGCTCGAATGGCCCGCAAGCGTGCCGGTCGTCGACGGCGCCAGCTACCAGCTCAACTGGACCGGCGCTCCCAACCCGGTGCGGGTGACGACGCAAACGCTCACCGGCGTGCAGGTCGGCAATGTCGAAGCGGTAGCGATCGCCTTCCTCGACAAGAACTGCCGCTCGCAGCTCGACGTGCTGATCGCCACCCGCGCGGCTACTGACGGGCCCGCTTAGGCCGCGCGACTTATTCGCCCATCTGCTTCTTGGGCGGACCCTCGTCGCGACGGCGGATGACGAGGTTGCGGATCTCGGTCATGTCTTCCATCGCGAAGCGCACGCCTTCGCGGCCGAGGCCGGAATCCTTGACGCCGCCATAGGGCATGTTGTCGACGCGGTAGCTGGGCACGTCGTTGATGACGACCCCGCCGACGTCGAGCCTGTCCCAGGCGTCGAACATCTTGAACAGGTCGCGCGTGAAGATGCCGGCCTGAAGCCCGAACTTGCTGTCGTTCACGACTTCGAGTGCATGGTCGAAGTCGCTGAAGCGGATCAGGAAGGCGACTGGGCCGAACGCTTCCTCGATGTTGATCTTGGTGTCGCGGTCCACATTTTCGAGCAGTGTCGCTTCCAGCATCGCGCCGTCGCGCTTGCCGCCGCACAGCAGCTTCGCCCCCTTCCCCACCGCCTCCTGGATCCAGGAGTCGAGCCGCTTTGCCTCGCCCTCCGAGATCATCGGTCCAATGAAGACGTTGCGATCCTTGGGGTCCCCCGCGACCAGCGTCTTGGTCTTCGCGACCAGCATGTCGCGGAAGCGGTCGTACACTTCGTCGTGGATCAGGATGCGCTGAACGCCGATGCACGACTGGCCGGACTGGTAGAAGGCGCCGAAGATCACCCGCTCCAGCGCGTCGTCGAGATCGGCGTCGCGGTCGACGATCACAGCCGCGTTGCCGCCGAGCTCCAGCACCACCTTCTTCTTGCCAGCCTTGGCCTTGAGGTCCCAGCCGACGCCCGGCGAGCCGGTGAAGCTCAACAGCTTGAGGCGCTCGTCCGTCGTGAACAGGTCTGCCCCGTCGCGATGCGCCGGCAGGATCGAGAAGGCGCCCTTCGGAAGGTCGGTCTCGGCCAGCACCTCGCCGATGATGATCGTTCCCAGCGGCGTGCGGCTCGCCGGCTTGACGATGAATGGACATCCGACCGCGAGCGCCGGAGCGATCTTGTGCGCAGCGAGATTGAGCGGGAAGTTGAACGGCGAGATGAAGCTGCACGGCCCGATCGGCACGCGCTTCCAGATGCCCTGATAACCCTTGGCGCGGGGTGAGATGTCGAGCGGCTGGACCTCGCCGGTCATCCGCACCGATTCCTCCGCGGCGATGCGGAAGGTGTCGATCAGGCGGCTGACCTCGCCTTCGCTGTCCTTGATCGGCTTCCCGGCCTCGACGCACAAAGCGTAGGCAAGCTCGTCGAACCGCTCCTTGAAGCGATCGACGCAATGCTGGAGCACCGCCTGGCGCTCATAGCTCGCCATCCGCGCCATCGGTTCGGTCGCCCGCACCGTCCCCTCGATCCCCTCGAGGATCGTCGCCGCGTCGGCCTGGGCGACTCGGAACGCGACCTCGCCCGTGAACTTGTCGGTCACCTCGAGGTCGGCATTCGGCTGCCGCGCCTCGTTGTTCACATAAAGCGGATAGACGTCTTTCAGCTGCACCATCTGATCCCCCAATCGGTCCGGCGGATCAGGCCGGCTGCGGCTGGGCTGGCATCGCGGCCGCCGGCGCCCCCACCTTTGCGCTCAGCTCCTTCAGATCCTTGTTCAGGATCTGGTCGTTCTCGCTATAGTCGACCGGGCAGTCGATGAGGTGAACACCCGGCGTGTCGAGACAGCTGCGGAGCAGGTCCGGAAGACTCTCGGCGCTTTCCACCCGATGGCCCTTGGCACCGTAGCTCTCCGCATATTTGACGAAGTCGGGGTTGCCGTAGGTCAGTCCCCAATCCTCGAACCCCATGTTCGCCTGCTTCCAGCGGATCATGCCGTAGCTGTTGTCGTTGAGGATCAGCACGGTGATGTTGAGGCCGAGGCGGACCGCGGTCTCCATCTCCTGGCTGTTCATCATGAAGCCGCCGTCGCCGCAGATCGCCATCACCTTGCGGTCCGGATAGACCATCGCCGAGGCCATCGCGCTCGGGAGGCCCGCGCCCATCGTCGCGAGCGCGTTGTCGAGCAGCACCGTGTTCGGCTGGCGCGCCGGATAATTACGCGCGAACCAGATCTTGTAGACGCCGTTGTCGAGGCAGATGATGCCGTCGGCGGGCATCGCCGCGCGGATCTGCTTGACCAGGCATGGCGGAAAGACCGGGAAGCGCATGTCGTCGCAAAGGCTGTTGGTGTGTTCCACCTCTGCCTTGCGCGCGGCAAGCATCCCGTCGAAATTCCACCGGCCCGACGGAACGATGTCGTTCTTGATCTGCCAGATGGCATTGGCGATATCGCCGATCACCTCGATCTGCGGGAAGTAGACCGGGTCCACCTCGGCCGTCTTGGCGGAGATGTGAATGACCTCGGTTCCGCCCAATTTCATGAAGAAGGGCGGCTTCTCGATCACGTCGTGGCCAATGTTGATGATGAGGTCCGCCGCCTCGATCGCCTTGTGAACGAAATCCCCCGCGGACAGCGCGGCGCAGCCCAGGAACAGCGGGTGCGTCTCGTCGATGACGCCCTTGCCGAGCTGGGTGGTGATGAAGGGGATACCGGTCTTCTCGATGAACTGGAGAAGCATCCGGCTCGTCATGGTGCGGTTGGCGCCCTGCCCCAACACCAGCACCGGCGAACGCGCCTCCTCGATGCGCTTCACGGCTGCACGCACCGCTTTCTCGTCGGCGGTCGGGCGCCGCACCAGGCTGCGCGGGATCGGCCGGGAATCGGTCTGCTCGTCGGCGACGTCCTCGGGGAATTCGAGATGGGTCGCGCCCGGCTTCTCCTCCTCGGCGAGGCGATAGGCCTCGCGGATCCGGCTGGGGATGTTGTCCGCGGATGCGAGCTGGTGCGTGTACTTGGTGATCGGCCGCATCATGTCGACGACGTCGAGGATCTGGAAGCGGCCCTGCTTGGATTTCTTGATCGGCTTCTGGCCGGTGACCATGAGCATCGGCATGCCGCCCAACTGGGCATAGGCCGCAGCGGTGACGAAGTTGGTCGCGCCCGGGCCCAACGTCGCCATGCACACGCCGACCTTGCCGGTATGACGGCCATAAGTCGCGGCCATGAAGCCTGCGCCCTGCTCGTGCCTCGTGAGGATCAGCTTGATCTTCTTCGACCGCGACAGGCTGTCGAGCATGTCGAGATTCTCTTCGCCGGGAACGCCGAAGACATATTCGCAGCCTTCTTCCTCGAGGCATTGAACGAACAGGTCGGAAGCCTTCGTCATCACGCCGTCTCCCCTTTGTGGCGATGCTGTACAAGGACGCGACACGAACGGGGCTGACGCGGCGAGGTCTAGGATTGCCGGCTGATCCCCCCGAACGGCGGCGAGTCTAACCAGCAATTCAGACCGTGTCACCCGATCCATTGTGGAGCCCGATGCGGCGGGCTGCGGGACTTGGGCATTGATTGCTTTGGCGGATTTGCCCATAGTTTTGGCCGCACGTGGGAGAATGGTGCTCAAAAGGCGCCTTGTGCATGGGGGTCAGATGGGGGGCAGCCGTAACATTGCGGTCGGCTTGGCGGGTGCCGCCCTGTCCATGCTCGCGGGCTTTTCCCTGTTCATCGCCGCCGACGGCGCCGGCGCGGCCGCCCAGCAGCAGCCTCTCGCCGAAGGCACTTTCGTCGGGGTCGCGACCTGCGGAGGCACCACCTGCCACGGCAGAAGCGTCCCGAACCGCAGTCCGGGCACCCCAGGCCCCGGCCTCGAGGGCGTCGTCCGTCAGGACGAGCTGATGATCTGGCAGGACCCGGCCAGCGCCGCGGGCGCTCACAGCCGTGCTTATGCCGTTCTCGAGAACGATCGTTCCGAGCAGATCATGCAGCGCCTGCGCTCGAGCAACAGCGCCGATTGGCGCAACCCGGCGCCCAGCGAGCCGCGCTGCCTCGGCTGCCATTCGACCGCCGGCGACCCTGACGGCGGCGCGGCATACCGCCCGACGACCTTCCGCGCCGAAGGAGTCGGCTGCGAATCTTGCCACGGCCCGGCGGCGCGCTGGCTGACATCGCATTACACGGTGCGCGGCGACCACCAGGCCAATCTCGCCCGCGGCCTGCGCCGGCTCGAAGACCCGACAGTTCGCGCCAATGTCTGCCTCGACTGCCATTTCGGCAACCAGGCGCGCGAGCAGTTCGTCACCCACGAGATGATGGCCGCCGGCCACCCCAGAATCTCGTTCGAGCTCGACCTGTTCACCACCCTCCAGGCGCACCACAACGAGGATGGCGACTACGACCAGCGCAAAACCCGGGTCAGCAACGCCCAGGTCTGGGCGATCGGCCAAGCGGAGGCGCTGAAGCGCTCGCTCGACCTCTATCTCAGCGAGCGCGGACGGCAGGGCATCTTCCCGGAATTCTACTTCCTCGACTGCCATTCCTGCCATCGCCCGATCAGCGACGATCCCAATCCCAACGTCCGCCGCGACCTGTTCAACCTCGCCCGCCGGATCCCGCGCGGCGTGCCGCCCTACAATGACGAGAACATGATCATGCTGGCCGCCGCCGCACGCGTCGTCGCTCCGCGCGACGCGGCTCAGTTCGAGGCCGCGAGCGCCGACTTCCATGCGGCGATGGGTTCGTCCGCCGGCAATGCCCAGCGCATGGTCGCCGCCGCCCGCCGTCTCCGCGAGGAAGCCGACGACCTCGGCCAGCATTTCGCCCGCGCGCCGCTCGGCCGCGCCCAGATCTTCGCGATCATCGACGCGATCACGAGCCGGGCGATCAGCGAGCGCTACACCGATTATGCCGGCAGCGTTCAGGCGGTGATGGCGACGGACACCCTGCTGTCCTCGCTCGTCGCGTCCGGCGAGATCAGCCAGCAGTCGGTGATGGGCATCCGCGGCGACATTAACAGCGCCTACCAGGCGGTTCGCGAGCCCAATTCCTACGACCCAGGCAATTTCCGCGCGAGCCTCGGCCGCGCCGCAGCGGCGATCAGAAGGCTCAGATGAATCGCACGACATCGATGATCGCCATAGCGGCCATGCTGCTCGCCACCTCGTGCGGCGGTGGCGGCGGCTCGATACCGGCTCCGCCGACGGCGACCCCCTCGCCCACTCCGACGCCGACTCCGACGACCGTGTTCGCGGTGCCCGCGCAACGCTCGCTGAGCGTCGCAAACATCCAGCAGATCCTCGCCCAGGGGGTCGCCGAGGCTCAGGCGCGCGGAGTCCGAGCGACTTTCGCCGTGACCGACCGTGTCGGCAACGTGCTGGCCGTGTTCGTGATGAACGGCGCCAGCCTTCAGGTTGACGTTCCCCGCGGCCCCAACGGCAGCACCCACGACCTCCAGGGCGTCGGTAACCGGCCCGGCCTCGACAACGTGCCAGCGGCGGTCGCAGCGGCGATCGCCAAGGCGATCACCGGCGCCTATCTCTCGTCGGGCGGCAACGCCTTCTCGACGCGCACCGCGAGCATGATCGTGCAGGAGCATTTCCCGCCCTCCGCGGTCGCGCGCGGGCTGGAAAGCGGCCCGCTCTACGGCGTTCAGTTCAGCCAGCTGCCCTGCTCCGACCTGTCCGCGCGCTTCAACGGCGCGGGCGGCGCGTCGGCGCTGATCGGGCCGAAGCGCTCCCCGCTCGGCCTGTCCGCCGATCCGGGCGGCTTTCCGCTCTACATAGACGGGGTCGTCGTCGGCGGCATCGGCGTGTTCGCCGACGGTCTCTACGGCTTCGATCCCGAGATTCGCGACATCGACCGGGACGACGAGGAAGCGATCGCCGTCGCCGCCAGCGCCGGCTTCGCCGCACCCGACACCATCCGCGCCGAGCGTATCACCGTCGACGGCACCTCGCTTCGCTACAGCGACATGGGCCTCGCCGACCTCCTAAGCAATCCGGCGGCTGCGCCGAGTTTTGCGACGATCAACGGTTCGCTCGGCGCACTGACCAGCGTCAACGGCTATTATGACACGACTGGCGGCATTCGGGCTGGTACCGCCTATGGCAGCGAGGCTTCGGGCATCCGCGCCTCCACCGCGGCCGAATTCTCCAACCGTGACGCCTTCGTCCTGAGCAATGGCGGCGGCGCCAACCGCTACCCGATCCGCGCTGGGACCGAGGGGACGGCGCAGTCGCTCTCCGCGCCCGAAGTCACCGCGCTCCTCGAGGAAGCGTTCAAGGTGATGAGCGCCGCGCGCGCCCAGATCCGCCAGCCGCTCGATAGCCGCGCCCAGGTCTCGATCAGCGTCGTCGACACCAGCGGCGCAGTGCTCGGCCTCGTCCGCTCTCCCGACGCGCCGATCTTCGGAATCGACGTGTCGCTTCAGAAAGCGCGCACGGCGATGTTCTTCTCGAGCATGATTGCTGCGCAGCAATTGCTCGGCAATCCAGATCCGGACGTGTCGATGTTCGTCGGCAACGCGCGCACCTTCTTTGCCAACACCAATGCCTTCACCGGCCAGAACGCCTTCTCCAACCGGGCGATCGGCAACATCTCCCGGCCCTATTTCCCGGACGGCGAGCTGGGCCGTCCGCCGGGGCCGTTCTCGCGCACTGTCCAGGAGTTCAATCCCTTCTCGACCGGCCTGCAGTCGGCGCTGATCGAGGGCAATGTGCTTCAGCACGTCCTGTTCGTGCTCGGCGCGGGGCCGGACACGCCCCAGCAATGTACTCAGAACCCGAACCCGGCCCTGCTCGCCAACGGAATACAGATCTTCCCCGGCTCCGTTCCGATCTATCGCGGCAACACGCTTGTCGGCGCGATCGGCGTCTCGGGTGACGGTATCGACCAAGACGACATGATCAGCTTCCTCGGCACGCATAATGCCAGCGTGCGGGTCAGCGGAATGAACAACGCGCCGCCGGCGATCCGATCCGACCAGATCGTCGTTCCGAGCGTCAACGTTCGGCTGCGCTGGGTGGGCTGCCCGTTCGCGCCGTTCATCGGCTCCAACGACCAGAATGTCTGCCAGGGAAAATGACGCTGGGCTCCTCCCTCATCGCGCTCGTCGCGTCGATGATGCAGCCGCCGGCTGCCGAAGAGCAAAGTGCGTCGCAGCCTGTGCCCACTGGCCAAGCCGAGCAGCCGCCCGAGGTCGACCCGCCAGCCAATACGGAAGGGCTCGGCGAGGACCAGCGCCGTCGGCCCGGGGTGCCGCAGGAGACGCTCGAACGACCGGTAGAGCAAATTAATCCGGGCGCGATTCGTTCGCCGCCGCCGGAAGCGTTTCCGACCGACCATATCCCGATCCCCGATCGCTGGCGGCTGATCGACACGATCGGCTTCGCGCGCGAAAATTATCTCGATCCCTATAACCAGAACACGCTGAAGGGCGACCGGCCGATCTGCACGCCGGAGCTTCGCGACCAGCAGGACGCGGCGGGCGAACGCCATCGCCGGACTCTCGGCTGCCGAATTTTCGACAGCCTCGGTCTCGGCGGAGACGACTGGTTCTTCGTCGGAAGCGCGGTGTCCGACACGGTGCTGGAGCCGCGCTCCTTCCCGATCCCGGTGGGCGTCCAGACCACTAACCGTCCGGGCAGCAACGACGTCTTCGGCATCGGCGACAGCCTCGTCGCCGCTCAGACCGTCATCCTCAGCGCCGCGCTGATCAAGGGCAACACCGCCTACCGTCCGCCGACAGTCGAGTACCGCCTCACCCTCGCGGCGCAAATGAACTATGTCGACGTCTCAGAGCGGCGCGTTCTGTTCGTAGAGCCGTCGCGCGGCACGAGCCGCCTCGATACCTGGATCGGAGTCCAGGAAGCCTTCATCGACTATCACTTCCGTGACGTTTCCGACCGCTACGACTTCGACTCCATCCGCGTCGGAATACAGCCGCTTCAGTTCGATTTCCGCGGCTTCCTGTTCAATGACCAGAATCTCGCCGTCCGCCTGTTCGGCAACCGTGACAACAATCGCTGGCAGTATAATCTGATCGGCGTGTGGCGGCTGGAGAAGGACACCAATTCGGGCCTCAACGACGTCACCGCGAGCCCGCGCAACGACTGGATCATCCACGCCAACGTCTTCCGCCAGGACCTGCCGGTGGTCGGCCTGACCAGCGAGGCAAGCCTGACCTGGAACATCAACCGCGAAGGCCAGGACATCCACATCGACGACAACGGCTTCCCGGTGCGCCCGGCGTTGTTCGGCGATCTTCGCGGACGCAATTACGACGCCATCTATCTCGGCTACAATGCGGACGGCCGCATCGGCCGGATCAACCTCTCGGCGTCATTCAGCTACGTGTTCGGCTGGGAGCAGCACAACGTCTTCACCGGCCGTCCAGCCGACATCAGCGGCTATTTCGCCGCGTTCGAGCCGAGCTACGATTTCAACTGGATCCGCCTGCGCGGCGCCGCGATGATCTCCAGCGGCGACGGCGACCCGTATAACGACACCCACGCCGCCTACGACGCGATCTTCGAGAACCCGATCTTCGCCGGCGCGGACACCAGCTACTGGATCCGCCAGACCATCCCCTTCGCTGGCGGCGCGCGCGCGGTGTCATTGAACGGCCGCAACGGAATCCTCGCCAACCTCCGCTCGTCCAAGGAGGAAGGCCAGTCGAACTTCGTCAATCCGGGCACTTTGCTGCTGGGCGTCGGAGCCGACCTCGACATCACGCCGGACTTCCGGCTGTCGGGCAACGCCAATCATCTTTGGTTCCACCGCACCGAGGTGCTCGAGGCGCTACGCGTCGAAGGCACGATCCCCAACGAGATTGGCTTCGATATTTCGGCGGCGGCGATCTACCGCCCCAACTTCAACCAGAACCTTGTCTTCCGTGCGTCCGCCGCGGCCCTCATCCCGACCGCCGGCTTCAACGATCTCTTCACCAATGAGGGCCGCCACGATTTCTATTACTCAATCCTGTTGAACGCGATCCTGACATATTGAGATGAGGGTGATGGGGGCGACGATCGCAGCACGGTTCGGAAAGATCGCGATGGCGGCGGCTGCCGTCGTCACGTCGGCCGTGTTCGGCGCGACCTATGTCGGCGCGGCGGCCGAGAAGGAAAAGCCGGTCGTCCGCGACTACAGCCTCGTCCGCGCCGCCCCTGCCCCGCGCACCCAGGACTGGGCCGCCGCGCGCGAGAAGAGCGGCGAGCCGCGCACCAGCGGCTGCATGTCGTGCCACTACGAAAGTGACGCGCACACGATGCATCGCTCGCCTGCGGTGGTGCTCGGCTGCACCGACTGCCACGGCGGCAATCCGCGAATCGCCGGCGACCCGAACCTTGCGCATGATGATCCGCGCTACGTCGCCGCGCGTGACCAGGCGCACGTGCTTCCGCGCTATCCCGGCGGCTGGCACTGGCCGTCGAGCGCCAATCCGGCGCGGAGCTACACCCTTCTCAACATCGAGGCGCCGGAATTCGTCCGCTTCGTCAATCCCGCCGACTATCGCGTGGTGCGCGAGAGCTGCGGCGCTTGCCATATCGAAATCATCGAGGCGGCCGAGCGCTCTTTGATGTCCACCGGCGCGATGCTGTGGGGCGGCGGCGCCTATAATAACGGCATCCTCCCTTACAAGAATTACATTACCGGCGAGGCCTATACGCGCACCGGCGAGAATGCCGTGATCGTATCGCCGCCGAACGGGCAGCCGACGGACGAGCAACGCGCCCGCGGAGTGCTCGGCGCGCTCTATCCGCTGCCGACCTGGCACGTCTTTCCGCCCGCCGACGTGTTCCGCGTGTTCGAGCGCGGCGGGCGCAACATCGGCACCCAGTTCGCCGAGATCGGTCTTCCCAACCCCTCGGGCTCGATCCAGCGCCTGGAGGAGCCCGGCAGGCCCGACATCCGCCAGTCGAACCGCGGCCCGGGCACCGGCCTTCGGGTCGCCATCGCCGTCCTCAACATCCACAAGACGCGACTCAACGACCCGTACATGTGGTTCATGGGCACCAACGACCAGCCGGGCGACTATCGCCATTCGGGCTGCGCCGGCTGCCACGTCATCTATGCCAACGACCGCCAGCCGCAGCACAGCCTGACCTATGCCCAATATGGTCGCGACGGGCAGACCCAGACCTGCGACCCGACCATCCGCAACCTCGAGCAGCACGAGGCGCACACCGAAAAGCATCGCCGTGAATCGCCGCTGCCGGTAACGGGGCAACGCCCCGCGGGATCGCCCCTGGCGACGACTTGCGGTGAGGACGCCGCCGAAGCCCCGTCCGACTCACACGGCGACGATCATGCCAATGCGAGCGACGCGACCGGAGCGGCTCCGGCCGACGCCAACCACGCCACCATGCGCGAGCGCGGCCACCCGGTTCGCCACGTCTTCACCCGGGCGATCCCGACCGCCCAGTGCATGACCTGTCACATGCACCAGCCCAACATCTTCCTGAACACCTACTTGGGCTACACGATGTGGGACTATGAGGCCGATGCCGACCTCATGTGGCCGGGGCCGGAAAACCGGCTCGAAATGCCCTCAGGCTTGACCCCGGATCAGCAGCGCAGATGGCGGGAAACCTACCGCCAGCAGCGTTATCCCGGTGCCAGCCAGACGTTCGAGGTCCTCGACCGCAATCCGGAGGGAGCGGCACCGCGCGGCCTGTGGGCCGACGTCGACTTCCTTCGCGAGGTCTATGAGCAGATCAATCCGCGCGCACGGATGACCCAGTTCGCCGACTATCACGGCCATGGCTGGAACTTCCGCGGCATCTTCCGCCGCGATCGCGAGGGCAATCTCGTCGACGTGCGCGGCGAACGGATCGACGTGGCCGGCGCCGACGGCCGCCTCGCCAGCCCCGAGGAAATCCAGCGGCGCGAGGTGTTCCGCCGCGACGGCGAGACGCTGTTCCCCGAGGTCGGCAACAACAACGGCCGTGCGGTCCACATGATGGACATCCACGCCGAGGTGGGCCTCCAATGCGCGGACTGCCACTTTGCTCAGGACAGCCATGGCAATGGCTTCCTCTATGGCGAGGTCGCCAATGCGATCGAGATCGGCTGCCGCGACTGCCACGGCACCGCGCGCGAATATGCAAACCTGCGCACGTCCAACGTCGCCGCTCCGCCGCGCGGGCGAAACCTCGAGCTGATCCGCAACGAGGACGGCCGCCGCCGCTTCGAATGGATCGAGTGCGGCCAGGCGCAGCAGATGATCGGGGACGCGATCGAGCGCGGCGAGCAAATCCTTCCGCGCCAGCTCGCCTGTCCCGACAACCGCCAGGTCCTGATCCAGCGCTCGATCGTCGACCCGAACCTGTTCTGGGTGGTGAGCCAGGTGCGCGACAGCGTCGACGGCAGCTTGCGCGACCATCCCTGCCAGGAGGAATGGCAGGAACCGCGCACCACCGGCCCCTGCTTCAGCATGCGCTCGGCCCGCTCCAAGCTGATGAGCGCGAGCAGCGCCGATCGCACCGACGGGCGCGCGCCGTTCGGCGAGGGCGTACCCGACAGCGATCTCGCCCATTCGGTCGGCAACATGGCCTGCTTCACATGCCACCTCTCGTGGACGACGAGCTGCGCAGGCTGCCATCTTCCGATCGAGGCGAACTTCCGCACCAGCATGCACCACTTCGAGGGCGCGCAGACGCGCAACTTCGCAACCTACAATCCGCAGGTCGCGCGCGAGGAGATGTTCCAGCTCGGCCGCCACCAGACCACCAAGGTCGGCGAGCCCGGACCGAATGGCGAGCCGCGCGGCATCGTGGCACCGATCCGGTCGACCTCGGCGCTGATCCTGTCGTCGACCAACCTCAACCGCGAGCGGATCTACATCCAGCAGCCACCGATCGCGGCGTCAGGCTATTCGAGCCAGGCCTTCGCGCCGCACTTCCCGCATACCGTCCGGCGGACGGAGACCAAGACCTGCTCCGACTGCCATGTCAGCCGGAACAACGACAACAACGCGATCATGGCGCAGTTGCTGTTGCAGGGGACGAACTTCGTGAACTTCGTCGGACTGCACAATTGGGCGGGCCTCGAGGGCGGTTTCCAGGCGACAAGGGTTACCGAGTGGGACGAGCCGCAGGCGGTGATCGGTTCCTACCTTCACCGCTTCGCCTATCCCGATTTCTACCGGCTCCACGTCGAGCGAAACGGCCGCCAGCTGATCAACTGGGAACGTGGCAACCGCCTCGACCGCAACCTGTCCGGCGAGACCAACCACACTGAGGAATTCGCCAACATCCACCAGGGCACCGGGGGCGCCGTGCGCTGCCTGCAGATGCGCGGAGAATATATGTTCGTAGCGGAAGGCCGCGCCGGCTTCCAAGTCTACGACATCGCCAATATCGGCAACAAGGGCACCTCCGAGCGGATCGTCACCGCCCCCTTCTCGCCGCTTGGACACAACACCCGGGTTCCAAGCCGAAACGCCACCTGCATGGCACTGGCAACCAATCAGCCGATCGACCCGCAGCGCAATGAGCGCATGGCGCAGACGGTGCGGGCCAATCCGGACGGGACGACCGTGTCGCTGCTCGAGGAGAACCAGGAGCAGCGGATGCACCCCATCTACAATTATGCGGTGGTGACCGATGCCGAGGAGGGTCTGATCCTCGTCGATGTGCGCACGCTTGCCGACGGTGAGCCCCGCAACAATTTCCTCGAGCGCAGCCGCTTCGCCAGCGGCGCCACGGCGTGGAACGAAGATGGCGTCCTCGCCGGGGCAAGGCATATCACTCTTGCGGGCACCTATGCCTACCTCACCACCGCCGCGGGCCTGGTGGTGCTCGATCTCGACAATCCGCTACAGCCGCGCTTGGCTGCGACCCTGCCGCTCACCGACGCGCGCGCCTCGGCGCTCCAGTTCCGATACCTGTGGGTCACCGACGCCGAGGGCTTGAAGCTGTTCGACGTCACCGACATGGCCCGGCCCGTGCCGGTGCCGAGCGGCACGGTCCGGCTAGAGAATGCCCAGCGCATCTATCTCGCCCGCACCTACGCCTATGTCGCCGCCAAGCAGCAGGGGCTGGCGATCATCAACATCACCCGCCCCGACGCGCCGCAGGCGCCCGTCTTCTATACCGGGCAGCACGGACAGGTGCTCAACGACGTTGAAGACGTGATCGTCGCATCCACGAATGCTTCCCTGTTCGCTTATGTCGCCGACGGGCGGAACGGCATCCGTGTGGTTCAGCTGACCTCACCCGAGAGCCAGCCGGCGCTTTACGGCTTCTCGCCGCGGCCGGTGCCGGAGTTGATCGCCTGGGCGCGCACCCCTTCGCCGGCCTTGGCGCTGTCGAAAGGTCTCGACCGCGACCGGGGCGTCGACGAGACAGGGCATCAGATGGCGGTGTTCGGGCGGTTGGGCTCGCGGCCGTTCAACCGTGCCGAGATGGAGCAGCTGTTCATCAGCCGCGGCCGGCCTGCGAGCACCGGCCGGCTTTACCAGGTCGACGACACCGGCAGCATGGCCGATTGGGTGGAGGCGACGCGCCCGAACTGACGCGAGGCTCAGGCCTCGTCGGGAAAGGCGTCGGGGTCGAGCTGGCGCATCAACTGGACGAAGGGAAGCGTCTCCGCGTCGCGCGCGGCAGCTTCGGCGGCTTCGATCGACTCGTCGAAGTGGCAGAACAGCGCCTCGACCCGCGCCTTATGCGCATCGTCGAGGCCTTCCAGCTCGCCATTGACGAGACATTCACGGCGGCCGCGGGCGAATTCGGGCTGAACTCGGAGCCACGCGACATATCGGCCGCGATAGGCTTCCTGGTCGGCCTCGGAGATGTCGCTTCCGCGCCTGGCCCGGCTCAGCGTCTCCATGATGTCGAGATTTTCCTCGGCAAACAGGTTCGGGCCGTCGAGCCGGTACATGGCCGGGTCCATACCGGCCGAGCCGATGTCCGCCAACGCCAGAGCGCGCACGACGCCATGCTCGACCAGGAAAGGCTGGACCACCGTCGCGCATTCATGGTCCCAACCGGGAATGGTGCCGATGATGGCTGAGGCGACGATGCCCTGCTCCTCCGGCTGAAAGTCGACGCCCAACTCGGCCATCGCCTCGATCGCCTCATAGGCGCTGGCGACTTCGTTGCGGCCGGCATGACGTCGCCGGTAAACCGTTCCGTCGTCGCGATGCTCCGGCGACCAATGCTGGACGATGTCGTGGTACGCCGCGGCGATCACCAGCAGCAATAGATCGCGGTCCGGCATGTCGATCGCCAAGCCGATGGCGCGGGCACGGGCGATCACGCCGGCGGTGTGCGCGCTGTTGTGATAGTGCATGTGGTGGGGGACCTGGCCGCCCTCGAACCGCTCGCGGATCACACCGAGCGCAAGCGCCTCAGCTTTCGCTTCCGCAGCGGCATAGATGCTGGGCGCGCGGCCGAGGCTTTCGGCTGATCCGACCTTCTGAACCGCCGACTTGCTGCCGTTGAGATCCAAATAGCCGCCCCGCTTACCTGGCCGCCGTCAGCCGCGCCACCGGCGTGACCGTCGTATGCCACCTCTGCCCCCTGGCCTGACGCCTGACCAGCATCGCCGGAACGCCCTGGTTCAGGTGATAATCATGACACATTGCGCAGCCCGATTCCACGGCCTCGCGGCGTCCCCCCTCGCCGCCGTGGCAGGACTGGCAGCTCGCCATGTCCGGAAGCATCAGGTCGGTGGACGCGCGCGAGCTTCCCGCCTGGACGTGACAGCTGAGGCAGGCCTGATCGCCTTCGAACACCGCCCCGCGCGGGATAGCCGGCGATTCCCGCGGCCATTCCGTGCGGCGGTGCGGCGCATGGCTGAACCAGCCGTGCAGCAGGTAGCGCGTCGGGAAGGCGACCGGCCGGACGTGGAAGTCGAGCGGACCGCGTTGGTTGACGACGTGGCATTCGCCGCAGGCGCCGTCAGGCCGGAATACCGACTGGATCGCCTGTACCGCCGACATGTTCGCACCCGCGCGGGCCTGGGCATATTGCAGCGCGGCTCGCACCTGGCCGATGTCGCCAGGGCGCCGGCGCGCCGCGGCGCTCAACTGTGCCGGCCGAGCCGGCGCCCGGCCGCGATAGAATTCGCGCAGGTCCGCCACGACCTGGTCCGGTGCGCCGTGGCGCAAGGTGCGGACGACATTGCCCTGCTGCTGAAAGCCGAGGCTGTGGCAGGAGCTGCAATCCTCCTCCATGTTGACGGGCTGGAAGCTGGTTCCATCGGGTGTCGGCGTGTGGCAGTCGGCGCAGCTGAGTCCCTGTCGGCCGCCATAACGCTGGCCGAGCCGCTGCGCCATCTGCGCGACTCCCCCTTGAGAATCGAGATGCATCTCGTGCGGGAAGGAAAGATTGCTGTTCTCGCGGGCACCGCGCAGCGCAACCCGCGTCAGCAGCGGACGATCGCCCTCCCAATTGATCAGGGCGAGCGGGCGGAACTCGGGATGGCCGTCGGGATCGGGCCGCGGCGCATTGCGGCCGAAATCGACAACATTGCCGAAGCGGACGCCGCTCAGGCGGCTGGTGAGGTCGGTATGGCAACCGGTGCAGTCGCTCTGGACCGTGTTGGCGAGCCGAAGCGGCCCTTCATGCTCGCGGTGGCAGTCGACGCAGCGGCCCTGATCGTGGCCGAAGGCTTCGGCCACCGTCAGCTGGAAGCGCGCGAAGCCGGTGAGGTTCGGCTGCGAGCGCGCGAGCCGGGCGGCGGCCTCCTGCGGCGCACGCTGGGTATCGCCATGATTGGTGATGTCGCGATGGCAGCTCATGCACGATTCGTCGCGCACCGGCTCGAACGGGCGGACGTGGCAGGCGCCGCAATTATTCTCCAGGCTGGCATGCGCCTGGCTGAGATGGCCGCTGATCCACAAGCGGTCCGCGGCGAAGCCGGCGGCCGGGCGGAGCTCCGCCCGCTCCCGCCGCTCCTCCGCTATCCTCCTAGGATCGGTGGTCGCCGACTGCTCCGGCTGCGCGGCCTGGGCCTGGGCCTGGGCCTGGGCCTGGGCCTGGGCCTGCTCCCGCTGGCTGACGAACCAAAGCGGCCAGGCGAGAAAGACGGCCAGCACCACTGCAACCAGCACATAGGAGGCGGCGCGCTTACCCGGCATGACCGAGCCGGCGGCGAAGCGGCGGACGTCGCTCCTCTCCTTCTCGTCTGCAGCGCTCTCGCCGACTTCCTCGACCTCGACCCTGATCTCCTCGCTCTCGGCGGCCGTCGGCGCGAAGCGGAGCAGGTTCTTGCCAATCCTGAGGTCGCCACCGGTCGCGAGGTCGATGGTCCCGGACGTGACCTTGCGGCCGTCGAGCTCGACCCCCACCCCTTCCTCGGCGGAGACCTGCAGCTGCATCGGCGCGATCCGCTGCACTACCGCGTGGCGAAGCGCGGCGTTCAGGTCGGCGAGGCGGATGTCGCTCGATGGGTGGCGGCCGATCGTGAGCTTAGTGCCCTCGATCTCGATCGCCTTCACGATCCGGCGCCCCTGCGCGCTGTAGGATATCCGCTCGACGAGGAAGGTCATCGGGCCATCACCAGTAGTAGAAGACGCTGAGGATATGGACGCTGAGCGCGGCGATCAGCGCGAAGGTGGCCGGCACGTGGATGAACAGCCACACTTCGAGCCGCGCCTTGATCTTGAGCTGCCGCCGAATCCGTGCGAGCGCCGCCGCCTTGCGCTCGAGCAGCTGGACGACCGCACGGATCGCGTCCTCCTGCTCCCCCGTCGCAGTGGCGAGGCGGGCGCGCATCTCGGTCAGGGCGCGCGCGTTGCGGCAGTTGCGGTCGCTGCCGGACAGGCGCGCGAAGATGCCGGCGCGGAACGGGTCCTCCTTCAGAGACGAGCGCACAAGATCGGTGTCGTCGAGGAGTTGAGCCGCGATGTCGATTTGGCGGTCGAGCTTGGCGATCGTCTCGATCATCTGCGAGCGGGTCATTTCCGACCGGTTGTCGCTGAGCGCTTCCGGAAGCGTGGTGTAGGCGATGATCCCATAGATCCCCGACAGGATCACGATCATCATCAGCACATAAGCGAGCGTGTGGACGTTCCAGCCGAGTTGGAAGCCGGTGTGCAGGGTCGCGATGACGATCAGCGACAGGCCCAGATAGACATGCGCCGACGTCCACGCCTTCAATGAGAAATAGCCGCGGGTCATCGCCCGCTTGCGCACGCCGAGCGTGGTCAGCCACAGGATGAGAAGAGCGCCGATCGTACCGAGCGTATAGCCGTACCAGCTCCCGCCATTGTGCCGCGGCTCGACGTCGATGCCGAGATAGGCGATCAGCGCCGCGATCGAGATCCCAAGCGCGATCTTGAGCCAGCGGTAGTTGCGATGCTGCAGGAAGCCTTCATGCGCCGTCGACCGGCTGCGCTCGATCTGCTTTGCCCCCCTCGTCGCCATCTAGAGCGCTGCCCCCCTGCCCGCCGCCGTCACGCGTCCAGCCGCGCCACGGTGAGGAACTCTTCCGGCTTCACCCGGATCGCAGCGCCGGTCGGGCAGGCGCGGACGCAGGCTGGTCCGCCGGGGATTCCCGAGCACATGTCGCACTTGATCGCGCGCTTCTTGGTAAGCTCGGCGTCCCTCTTCTCGTCGCCAGTCAGGGGCAGGTTCGCCTTCGACCATTTGTAGCTCGGCTCCCCGGGGCCTGGCCCGCGGCCGAAGAACAGCCAGGACAGCAGGTTCGGCTTCTTCGGCGGCACCATCTCCATGCGGATGACGCCATAGGGGCAGTTGCGCTGGCAATTGCCGCAGCCGATGCAACTGTCGTCGATGAACACCTCGCCGTCCGGACCGCGATGGATCGCGTTCGGCGGGCAGTCGGCCATGCAGTGCGGATGCTCGCAATGCCGGCACGAGGTCGGCACGTGGAGATGGGCGTAGGTCTTGCCCGCCTCCCGGTTGAGCCGCGACAGGCCGTCATGGCTGTCGGCGCAGGCCTTCTCGCAATTGTCGCAGCCGACGCAGAGCTTCTCGTCTATCAGGAGAACGTCGGTCGCCTCGGCGATCCCCTGCTCGACCAGGAATTTCGCGACCGACGAATAGAGGTCGACGGCGCCGCTGAAGCTTTCCTTCTTGGCCTCGATGAAGGAATTGAGCCGCTGTCGGTTGGCCATGTCGGTCTCGAATCGTTCCATCAGCTGCGGGTTGCGCTGCAGCAGGGCGCGCATCTTCTCGCCGTTGAGGCGGATCACCTCCGACTTGATCGCCGCGCATACGGTCGCGGTTCGGCGGCCGCCGTCGAGAAGCGCCATCTCGCCGACATAGGAGCCCGCGGGCAGGTAGGAGAGAAAGACCGGCCGGCCGCCGACATTGCGCTCGACCACCATCGAGCCGACGCGAATGACGAAGATATCATAGCCTTCGTCGCCCTCGTTGATGATCGCCTCACCGGCCTTGACCCGCATGATCTTGTAATCGTCGAGAACGTCCGAGAGATCGGCCGAGATGAGGCCCGATTTGAAGATCTGAAGCAGTTGGCGCTCGACCGAGATGCGGGTGACCGCCTCCTTGGCGGCCGGCACCGACGCCATCAGCTTCAGGGCCGACAAGCGCGACACTTCGACGATGATCGAATCCTCGGCAGCACGCACCGTGGCGCCGCGCGGCCGACCGGAGATCAGGCCGACCTCTCCGAAGATCGAGCCGGTCTCGATCGGGACGGTGATGCTCGGGTCCTTCGGGTTCACCTCCACCAGCACGCTGCCCGAGGCGATCGCGAACAGCGACGAGCCGGGCTCGTTGCGCTCGAACACCGTCTCGCCGGCGCGATAGAAGCGGACGTCGCTGTCGAGCATGAACTCGCGCATCTGGAGCGGCGACACGCCGTTGAGGATGACGACGTTGCTGCGCAGGAATTCGAGCCACTCGTCGACGCTTCGCCGCCCCGGCAGGCTCTTGAACTTCTCGGCGAGCAGGGGCGTGTCGACCGGCTCCAGGCTGGTGTTGCCGTGGATGAACTCGACGACGTCATAGCCCTGATTCATGCAATGCTTGATCAGCGGGTAGCCGGCCAGGGCGCCGACCACAAAGATGCCGGGCACGGTGCTTTCGAACTGCGGCGACAGCTTGGGATAGGCCTCGCGCGCCTCGCTGGTGAACTCGATGCCGGTGCCGGGCTTGATGACTTTCTTGAGCGCGGTCTTGCCGTCGCGGTCCGTGACCTCTTGCTCGACAAAGGTCGCGCAGCAGCCCTCGACGAATGCGCGCGGCGGCGCTGAGCCCATTCGGGCGATGATCCGGTCGCAGCGGAAGCGCTGCGGCCCGTCGCGCGTCTCGACCGTCAGCCAGCCTTTCTCGACCAGCGACGGCGAGGTCTCCGGCATCACCGTCAGCCGGCCCTCGTCGCGCGCCGCAAACATCGCCTGCACGTTGGGCCCCTTGGCGCGTGAGAAATCAGCCGTCCGGTTAAGGATGGTGACGACATTCTCGAGCTTCGGGTCCTCGAGCAAGCCGAGCGCATTCTCGATCCCCGCATCGCCGGCGCCGACCACGGTGATATGCTCATTGTCGTAGGCGTTGGGGTCGTCGAGCTGATACTGGACGTGCGGCAGGTCGCCGCCGGGCACGCGCATTCGGTTGGGATTGCCCTGGGTTCCGATCGCCAGGATCACCTTCTCGGCGCGGATCTCCTGGACCTGGTCGGACCCGGCGCCCGCGGCGTTGGGACCGTGGGGATCGCCTGATTTCTCGGGGCGCTGCCAGCGGTTGGCGGCGCCCTTAACCTTGAGGACGAAATCGCCGTCCTGGCCGGTGATCGACAGGACCTCGGCATTGACCAGAGCGTCGATCCCATATTCCGACGCCTGGTCGTCCCAGATGCCGAGCACCGCCTCGCGCTTGCCGGCGTCGAAGTTCATATCCGAACGACGCGGCAGCTGGACGGGCGTCGCCATCACATGCTTGCCCTTCTGATATTTGTAGATCGTGTCGGAGAGGTGGTCGGACTTCTCCAGCAGCAGGTGCGAAATGCCGAGCTGCTTGGCGCGGGCCGCGGCACTCAAGCCCGCAGGACCGGAACCGACGATGGCAATCCGAACCTTTTGTTCCGACACGCGATCCCTTCCCCCCTAGGACCTGCGAAGTGGCAAAAGGCCGGCGGGCATGCGCCCGGTCGGCCCCCTCTCGGTCGCACAGTCTAGCAGCTAATCCGCGTTCCGCCAGACCTTGACGTGCGGCCAGATGCTGAAATGATCGCGTCCCTATGGCCGACACCAGCACCGCCGCGCGGCGAATAGCGCCCGCCACGATCGCTCTCGTCTTCGCGGGATTATTGGCGATCGTCTCGCTCGTTATTGTGGCGACCCGTTCGGGTGAGCCGGCCGCTCAGACGACGGCTGCCGCGACGACACCCGGCGGGGAGGCGGCCAGCATCGAGCAGATGATCGCCAGCCTTCGCCAGCGCATCGCCGCCGATCCCGACAATGCCGAGGCCTGGTTCCTGCTCGGCATGGCCTATCGCGACACGGAGCAGGTGCAACAAGCCGCCCAAGCCTTCCGCCGGGCGATGGAGCTCCAGCCGAACAACGTGATGCACGTCGCCTATCTCGCGGAATCGCAACTTCTGCTCGGGACCGAGGACGGCCTCGCCGAAGCGCGCCGGCTGCTCGACCGGGCGGCCGCGATCGACCCGCGCGAGCCGATGGTCCGCTTCTACCGCGCCACCTTGAAGGACCGCGACGGCGATCCACGCGCTGCGGTCGACGAGCTCATCGCCCTCCTCCGCGACGCCCCGGCCGGGGCCGGCTGGGAGCCGCAGGTGCGCGACGCCGCGCAGGCGATCGCCCGCCAGCACGATATCAACATCGCCGGCCGACTGCCGGAGCCGCGCGCCGCGCCCGCGTCGACCGCCACGGCAGCCATTCCCGGCCCCACCCGCGAGCAGATGGCGGCGGCGACCAGCATCCCGCCGGCGCAGCAGAACGAGATGGTCAAGGGCATGGTCGACCGCCTCGCGGCCCGCCTCCAGCGCAACCCCCGCGATGCGGAGGGCTGGATCCGCCTGATGCGCTCGCGCATGGTGCTTGGCGAGCGTGACGCCGCGGGCGCGGCCCTGCGCAGCGGCCTCGCGGCCTTCAACGGCGACGCCGCGATCCAGGGTCAGCTGCGCACCGCCGCCCGCGAATTGGGCGTGCCCGGCGCCTGACGCGCCACCGCGCTTGACAGCCGCCCCCCTCGCCCCATATGCGCCACCCCTGCTCTTCGAGCGGCCCCTTCGTCTAGCGGTCTAGGACGTCGCCCTCTCACGGCGAAAACACGGGTTCGAGTCCCGTAGGGGTCACCATCATTTTCAAGCACTTAGCTTGATGCGACGGCGGAAAAACGGCAATAGTTCGGTAATAAGCGGTCACGGATTGCTGCGGTCGTGGACGGACACACCCGGACATTGCGCAGAGCCGACTCCAAGATCTCAATGACCGGGTATGGCCGGGAGCGGACTGTCAGCTTATCGGCACACAGCGCGCAAAGCGGACCTCATGAGTCAGAGGTCGTAAATCGCTTCTAGCTGCAACCGCTGACCAGGGCAGGTGCTGCGCTGGCTGCTGCACCCCGCACGCGCTCGCCTTCAGCCGAGCGCCGGATTGTGCTCTTGCCAATCAAGTCAATGAAACCGATGATGCTTTCCGATAAGATGGGAGGTGTTGGTGAGCAAGCTCGTCATGTTCATACTGGTGGCCGTTTTTCTGAGCTTTTCCTTCCCTTCCGCAGCATCCGTCGTAAACCTCTCGCAGTCGTCCAATATACCTGCGCCGATCGTCGACTTCGTAGGCACGGAGACCTACTCTGCTTCCGGAATCACCTGGGTGAAATACCGGTTGTCGGTTCGTAACAGGTCGTCATTTCCCGCAGAGATGTTTGTGGAAGCCCCCGGCCTCCCGCCGTGCGGTCAGGCTGGCCTCGTCCCCGGCGATCGTCTCGAGGCGGATGTCTCGAAGGTTCGTCGTCATTGGCCGCCCTCTCTGTCACTCACCTGTCGCAGGAAGGCGAGGAAGTCCATCATCGCCCAGCCCTCGGCGATCCGGCCATTTTCGAATCGATAGATGTCGGTGGCGGAAAAGGTAACGACGCGGCCGGTGGCGGGGATGCCCTGGAAGGTTCCGCTATGGCGCCCGGTCAGGGTGAAGCGGGCGACGACCTTGTCGCCCTCCCCGATCAGGTGATCGACGCGAACCTGCAGGTCGCTGATCCCGCCGGCGCCGCTCGCCAGGGCCCGCTTGAAATTGTCGAACCCGGGCTCGAGCCCTGGATAGAAGGCTTCGTTGTGATGGACGTAGCCGGGCGTGTAGAGGTCCTCCAGCGCCACCTCGCCTTTGTGCGCCTGGGTAAGGAATTTCAGCGCAACGGCCTTGTGGGCTTCCACCTGCTCGCTCATCGCATGCCCTCCCCTGCTTGTGCGATCCGCGGCAATCGGCCAACAGCTCGGCGGGGAAAGGGCTTACGAAGATGGACCTGGGTCTCGCCGGCAAGACCGCGATCGTCTGCGCATCGTCGCGCGGCCTTGGGCGCGCCTGCGCCGAGGCGCTCGCGCGCGAAGGCTGCCGGGTCGTCATCAACGGGCGCGACGAGGTCCGCCTTGCCGAGGCGCACGACGCGATCACGGCAAAGGGCGCCGAAGCGATTGCCGTCCGGGCCGATCTCTCGACGGAGGAGGGCCGCGCCGCGCTCGTCGCCGCGGCACCGACGGCCGGCATCCTGGTCACCAACAATGGCGGGCCGACGCCGGGGCGCTTCACCGATTGGGACGAAGCCGCCTGGCACGCCGCGTTGGAAGCGAACATGGTGGCGCCGATCATGCTGATCCGCGCCTTGCTGCCGGGCATGCGCGCGCGCCGCTTCGGGCGGATCGTCAACATCACCTCGGCGATGGTCAAGTCGCCGCAGCTGCCGATGGGCCTCTCGACCGCGGCGCGCTCCGGCCTTACCGCGCTGGCCAAAGCGCTGTCGCGTGAGGCCGCAAAGGACAATGTCACGGTCAACAACCTGCTTCCCGAGCGCATCGAGACGGCACGCCTCAGGAGCATGACGGAGCGCCTCGCCGCCCATCGGGGCATCGATTTCGAAGAGGCCCGGGCGGAGATGCTCAAGCCGGTTGCTGCCGGCCGTTTCGGGACGCCGGAGGAGTTCGGCGACGCCTGCGCCTTCCTCTGCTCGGCCCAGGCCGGCTACATCACCGGCCAGAACCTCCAAATCGATGGCGGCAGCTACGAAGGCCTGATCTAGGCTGCGCACCGCCGCTCCCGCACGGGTCAAGCCGGCACGTCCCATACGACATTGACGGCCGCGGGCCCGCGCAGCCCCACGCCCGATATCTCTGCCTTGGGCAGATCGGGGTCGAAGCGGACGTTGGGCATCATGTCGAGAATGGCATTGACGGCCGATTCCACTTCTGCCTTGGCGACGAACATCCCGATGCACATGTGGACGCCATAACCGAAGCCGAAGGACGGCTTCTGCTTGCGGTCGATGTCGAACGTGTCCGGATTTTCGAACACCTCCTCGTCGCGGTTCGCCGAGTGAACCACCATCGACAGGATCGAGCCGGCCGGGATCTTCACCCCGCCGATCTCGACGTCGCGGACGCATTCGCGCGCCTTGAAGGTCGCCACCGGCTCATATCGCACGCTCTCGTCAATCGCCTTGGAAATGAGCGAGCGATCGGCCTTGATCCGCTCCAGCAGCTCCGGCCGCTCGAGCAGGAGCACCATCAGCGTGCCGAAGGTGCGGGTGGTGGTCTCCGCCGCCGCCGGAAGCAGCATTCGGGTGAAGTCGGTGACCTGCTCGTCGGTGAGCCTCTCGCCTTCGAACTCGCTGCGGATGAGCCGGCTCATCAGGCTGTTGTCCACGGCCCCGGATGCGCGCCGCGCCCGCACGACCGGGAGGACGTAATCGTAGAGGGCCTGCGAGACTTCGAGCGCCTCCTTGCGGGCCTGCGCCGCGGCTTCGGGATCGCGCTTGGGCCCGGCGAGGATCTTGAGCGCCATTCCGGCGAACAGCTCCTGCCCCTTCAAATCGTCAGCCGGGAATCCGAGGATCGCGTAGATGACGCGGACCGGGAAACCGAGACCCATGTCGGCGATGAGATCGGCGCGGCCCCTCGGCACCAGAGGCGCGACATATTCGCCGCGGATGACGGGATCGATCAGCTCGGTGCGCCACGCCTTCAGCACGTTGGGCATGAAGCTCGGCTGCAGGAGGCCACGCATCCGCCGATGATAGTCACCGTCCATGGCGGTCAGCATGAAGTTGCCGACGAAGCTGCCTAGCCCCTCGCCGATCAGCCGGCTGATATAGGTCTCATTGTCGCGCAGCACGGCGCCGATGTCCGCGTGACGAAACAAGGTGTAGACCGGCCGCTGGCGAGGATTGCCGAAGATCGGCGGCACGCCAAGCTCCGCCAGGATGTCGCCTTCCATCACGGGATCGGTTCGGCGCTTCTCCCGGTAGATGGGCGTGGGATCCGCGACATTGCCGGCGAAATTGGCCGTGACCGACCTGAAACCCTGCTGAATCCCGCCTGTCGCGGGCTGCGCCGTCATGGCCACTTGTTCTCTCCTGCTTTATCTGTATGTAGATCGAGATTCTCAAATTAGAATGGAAGCCGCCGCCACGTAGAATTTGTCGGACTTAACTCCCGGCGATTTCCTTGATCGAGATCGTAAGATCAGTAATCTGATCCGGCGGAACCGCCTTGCGGCAGGCGACGAGGGCGCGCCCCGCCATGAACTCGGCCGGCATGCCGACCGCCTCGACCGCAAGCACGCGATTGTCATCGCTCAGGTGGAAGATCGCGAACTTCCGGTCCTCCACCGATCCGCGGACGGCGAGATGGCGTGAATCGAACGGCACGCCCGCAATCTGCAGCTTCAGCTCATATTGGTCCGACCAGAACCACGGCACTTCGTGCGGACCCTGCGGCCGGCCGGTGATGTCAGCGGCGACCCGGCGCGCCTGCTCGACGGCATTGGGCACGCTCTCGAGCCGGAAGCGGCGGCCGCCGTAGAGAGGCAGCGGCCGCGAGGTCATGTCGCCGATCGCATAGATGTCGGGATCGGAGGTCCGCGCCTCCTCGTCGACGACGACGCCGCCTTCGCAGACCAGGCCGGCCGAAACGGCAAGCTCATCGCAGGCGATCGCGCCGATGCCGACCAGCACCGCGTCGCAGGCGATGCGGCTGCCGTCGGCGAGCAGGACGGCGCGCACATGCCCGCTTTCCCCTTCCAGCGCGCTGACGACGCGGCCGGTCAGGATCTCGACGCCCTTGGCGCGATGATAGCCGTCGAAGAAGGCCGACAGCTCGGCGCACGCGACGCGCGCCAGGATGCGATCCTCGCGCTCGACGATCACCGCCTCGCTACCCAGCGCGATCGCGGAAGCCGCTGCTTCCAGGCCGATGTAGCCGCCGCCGATGATCACGAGCCGCCGCCCCGCCCCTAGCTCGGACCGAATGCGGTCGGCGTCGGCCATGTCCCGCAGATAATAAATGCCGGAAAGGTCGGCTCCGGGAACGTCCACCCGGCGGGCGCGGGAGCCGGTGGCGAGGACGAGCTTGTCGTAGGCAAGCCGCCGGCCGTCCGAGAGGACGACTTCGTGCGCCGCGGCATCGACGAATTCGGCGCGGGCTCCCAGCGCCAGGTCGATCTTCTGGTCCGTGTAGAAGCTGTCCGGACGGAACAGCAACGACTCGCGCGCAGCTGTTCCCTTCAGATAGGCCTTTGACAAAGGCGGGCGGTGATAGGGCGCGACCGGCTCGTCGCCGAGGAGCAGGATCGGCCCCTCATGGCCGAACTGTCGAAGATTGGCGGCGAGGCTGCCGCCGCCGTGGCCCGCACCGATGATGACGATGCCTGTCAATGCCGCTGTCCGCTCGAATAGATGTGGACCCGCGCGACGTTTGCGCGCGCCGGTTGCACGAGCAGGTAGCGCACGGCTTCGGCCACGTCACGCGGCTGCAGCATCGGGATCGGCTGTGCGGCCCCCGGGCGGTTCGGCGCCGGAATGTGGTCGAAAATCTCAGTCTCGGTTGACCCCGGCGCCACCAGACCCACCCGAACGCCAGTGTCCGCCAACTCGATTCGCAGCGCTTCGGTGAACGTCTCCATGCCTCGCTTGAGGCCGCCATACACGCCGGAGCCGGGCGCGGTCAGGTGCGCGCCGATGCTCGAGACGTTGACGATCGCTCCCCTCCCCGCCGCCTTCATGGCGCGCGCGAAGACGTAGCAGGAGCGCACGACCGCGTCGAAATTGAGCGTGGTCATCGACGCGAGCTGATCGAGGTCGAAGCTGTCGAGCGATCCCGAGCGGAACACGCCGGCATTGTTGACGAGGATGTCGGCGGCGCCGAACCGGTCCAGGGCCAGCTCCAGCAGGCGCGACGCGGTGTCGGGCGCCGCAACGTCGGCGGCGAGAGTCGCCGCCTCCCCGCCGAGCTCCGCGGCAAGCGCGTCCAGCCGTTCGCCGCGCCGGGCGGTGAGGACGAGCTTCACCCCCAGTGGCGCAAGGTCGCGCGCGATCGCCGCGCCGATCCCGGACGAGGCGCCGGTGACCACGGCCACCCGCCCCCCCAAAGCGTGGGCAGCGTCGTCCTCAGAAGGCATTGCCGCCGATCCGGGCGAAATAGTCCCGCAGCGGCGCCACGGACGGAGCGTGGGCCGAAAAGCCGCCGTCGACGGGAACGGTCGCGCCGGTGATGAAGGCGGATTCGTCCGACGCAAGGAAGGCGACGACATCGGCGATGTTGCGCGGGTCGCCGAGCTCGGGCGTGAGGTGGGCGTCGAGGATGATCTGGCGAAGCTCGCCCTGGACCGAATGCTGAGCATTCTCGCCCAGCACCAGGCCGATCTGAATCGTGTTTGCGCGGATCCGCTGCTTGCCATATTGAGTGGCAATCGACTTCGACAGGATCGCCAGCACCGCTTTCGAGGCCGCGTAGGCGGTCAAAGTGAGGTCGCCCTGGAAGCCGAAACCGGAGCTCGAATTGATGATCGAGCCTCCGCCGCGCTTCAGCATGTGGGGGATGACATGCTTGCAGCACAGCATCGCCCCTTTGGCGTTGACGTCCATCGCCTTGTCCCAGGCTTCGGCATCGACGTTGCAGATGTCGCGGTCGCGCGCGCGCTGCTCGGGCGGCTGATAGGCGGCATTGTTGTGGAGGATGTCGATCCCCCCGAACGCCTCCGCAACCCGATCCGCCATGGCGCGCACCTGGCCTTCGTCAGACACGTCGACGGGCACGAACATCGCCTCGCCGCCCGCGGCCCGGATCGATTCGGCGACGGCTTCGCCTGATGCGCTGTCGATCTCGGCCACCGCGACCTTCGCCCCGTGACCGGCGAGCACCTGCGCGGTCACCTTGCCGAGGCCCGTTCCCGAGCCGGTCACGATCGCTGCCTTGCCGGCCAGCTTTGCCATCATCCATCCCTCCAGAGAGCGCCTTCTGCCGAAGGTCTGTATTTCTGCTATCCAGAACGACGTTCTGATATTAAACGATACGTGTCAATTACGCGCGCGCCGCAGAGCCGCCGCTTTAGGGGTAAGAGGATGCGCGCTTGTGCCTGGGTCGGATGCTTCTGGCCATGCTGAACCCGTACCTCCTCGGCCGCTCCGGGCTTCGTGTCACCCGCCTGTCGCTCGGCAGCATGACCTTTGGGATGGCGGACTGGGGCTGCGACGAGGAGGAGGCGGGCGCGATGTTAGATCTCTATCTCGAAGCAGGGGGCAATTTCATCGACACCGCGGACATATACGCGGAAGGGGCGAGCGAAGAGATGCTCGGCCGGCTCATCGCGGAGCGAGGGGTGCGCGACCGGCTGGTCATCGCCAGCAAATGCGGGCTCGCGCAAGGGCACGCCAATGCGGGCGGCAACGGCCGCAAGGCGATGATGGCCGCGCTCGACGGATCGCTACGCCGGCTCGCCACCGATTATCTGGACCTCTATTACCTGCACGTCTGGGACGGGATCACCCCCGCCGAGGAGGTGCTGCGGGCGATGGACGATGCCGTGTCGGCCGGGAAAATCCGCCACGTCGCCCTGTCCAACGCGACCGGATGGTATGCGGCGCACGCTGCGACGCTGGCGCAAGCGCGCGGCTTTGCGCGGCCATGCGCTGTGCAGCTCGAATACTCGCTGGTCGAGCGGGGGATCGAGCTCGAATTCCCGTCTCTGTGCCGGGAACTGGGCATGGGGATCATCGCCTGGTCGCCGCTCTGCAACGGGCTGCTCTCGGGCAAGCATCAGCCCTCCGAGATCGCCGAGGGGCGTATCCAGGCGGTCGGCAAGCGCTTCGACCGGCTGACCGAGCGCAACTGGCAAATCGTCGCCGAGCTCGAGCGCGTGGCTGCCGCGATCGGCCGGTCGATGGCGGAGGTCGCGGTGAACTGGGTTGCCAACCGGCCATGGGTGGGGTCGGTCATCCTCGGCGCCACCAGGGCCGACCAGCTTCGCCAGACGCTCGGTGCGCTCGACTTCACCCTCCCGGACGAGGCGCTGACGGCGCTTGACGAAGCGACGGCTCTGCCTCCGATCTTCCCCTATCGCTTCCTCGCGACCGCCCAGCCGCGCGCGCTGGCGGGAGCGCGCGACAAATGGCCGGGCTATCACGGCCGGAACGCCTGAACTGCACAGGAGAGTCCCGATGCACATCGACCTTAGCGACAAGCGCGTCATCGTGACCGGCGCCAGCCGGGGCATCGGCCTCGGCATAGCGAGCGCCTTCGCCGCCGAAGGCTGCAAGCTCGCGGTCGGCGCGCGCAACGCCGACACCATCGCCAGCATCGGGGCGGAGCTCGGGAAAGCGGCCGGCGACGTCATCGCGCGCCACCTCGACGTCGCTTCCGACGAGTCAGTGAGCGATTTCGTCGGTGAGGTTGTCGACCGATGGGGCGGCGTCGACGTGCTCGTGAACAATGCCGGGCAGGGCCAGAGCGGGACGCTCGACGACCTCACGCCGGAGAAGCTGCTCAATCACGCGAACATCCTGCAAATGGGCCATTTCCGAATGGCGCAGGCGGTCGTGCCGCATATGCGCAAGCAGCGCTGGGGCCGGATCATCGACATCAATGCGGTCGCCGGGTCGATCATCCCTTCGGACGGCATCCCGTCGGTGATCAACCGGGCTTCCTGCATCGCTTTGTCCAAGCTGCTTGGCCAGGCACTGGCGCCGGACAACATCCTGGTCAACTCGCTCAACATGGGCTGGATCAACACCGGTCAGTGGGACCGTCACTATCGCGAGATGCCCCCGGGCGTCAGCCGCGAGGAGTTTGACGAGATGGTGCTGAAGGTGGTCCCCATGGGCCGTTTCGGCACGCCGGAGGACGTCGCGGGCGCCGCCCTGTTCCTGGCCAGCCCGCTCGCCAACTTCATCACCGGCGTCGAGATCAACGTCTCCGGCGGTCTCGGCGGACAGATCACTTACTATCCCAAGCTGAAGCGGGAGTTCAGCGAGGCGATGAAGAAGCGCCGCCTCGAAAGCCTCACCGCCGAACCCACCTAGCCGCCAGCCGGAATCCCGAGGCGCCCGGCGGCGCGGGCCGGCGACAGCGGGCGCTTCTCGCCCACCTTGTGATGGAGCACGCCGATATGCTGGATCTCGGCCTCCAGCACATCGCCGGGCTTAAGGAAGCGGCCGTCTTCGAGCCCCACGCCGCAGGTGGAGCCGGTGAAGAGGAGGTCGCCCGGTCGTAGCCGCACGCGCGCATCGACGAAGTTCAGCAGCTCGTCGAGGGTGAAGATCATGTTGCGGCTGTTGTCGCGCTGGCGGATCTCGCCGTTGATCCGCATCTCGACGTCGACGGCGGGCTGCCCGGGGCCGCCCAACGCGTCCAGGGTCGCGATCCAGGGGCCGACCGGCGCGGTGCGATCGAGCGCCTTCTGGGTGAACAGGTCGAGCGAGCCGAGCTGCTTGCCGGCGTCGCGGGCGCTGACGTCGTTGCCGATGGTGTAGCCGAGCAGGCTCGCCGTCGCCGGCTGGTCGTCGTCGAGCGGCCTGGCCAAGACCGCGACAAGCTCCACCTCGAAATCCAGCATCGCCGTAACCGCCGGATAGGCGATGGTCCCGCAGGGATCGACGATGGCAGAATCAGGCTTGATGTAGGCGATGCTGTGCGGCGGCGCCTGCGTCCGCCCGAGCCGCGTGAGGTGCTCGAGATAGTTGAGCCCGACTCCGAAGACACGTGCTCCAGGCTCGACCGGGGCTAGCAGCCGCACCTCAGCCAAAGCATGGGTGGCGGGGTCAAGGTCAAACGCTTCGGCGCTCCCCGTCGCCGCGACCGGCGCCCATTCCGCAAACGGATTGCGGATCGCGCGCAGGGTCCCCGCGGCCGCATCGATCAAGGCCCATAAGGGAGCTCCGCCAACGCCCGCGACACGCCCGACATGCATGTCAGGCGCTTTCGGTCTCTTCGACCTTGCGCACGCTCGGTCCCAGGATCGGGCCGACCAGCTCGTGACCCCACACGCTCAGCTTCTCCGGATTAAGCTCGTGAAGCTCGGGGTGCCACGGCTCCACCTCGAAGATCGTCTCGATCGCGAAGCCTGAGGGGGTGAAATGGTAGAATGACAGATGCGGATCCTGGGTATGCTGGCCAAGCGTCATCATCATCGGGATATTGCGCTTCTTGACGAGGTCATGGGTGATGCCGACGTCGGCGATCCGCTTCACATAAAGTCCGATATGCTGGATGCCGCGCATGCCTGGCCCGTGGCCGTAGGCGATGTCGTGGCTGGTCTTGTCGTTCAGCTTCGAGCGGAAGAAGCCGGTACGTCCCTTCCCGGCGCCGGCGCCATACCAGCGGAAGCCGAGCACCCTGGTCAGGAAATGCTCGAGCCCGTCATGATATTCCGGCGTGATCACCACCAGATGGCCCATGCCGCGTTCGTCGGTCTCGAACCCGCCATGGGGGCGGCCCGGCACGAAGGATCCGGGCATCCATTTCTGGGCGTAGAACAGCTCGTGCTGAAAGCCCACCGGATCCTTGAAACGAACCAGCTCGCGGACGCCGCGACGCGCAGCCAAGTCGGCGTCCCCGATCTCAGCCTCCACGCCAGCTTCCTCGAGGCGCTCGAGGGCGGCTAGATATTCGAGCCGGCCCTTGGCCTCCCAGCCGATATAGGCGAGCTGGTCGAGCGGACCCGGATGGAAGGCCATGCGGTAGCGGCGGTCGTCCAGCTTGAAGAACAGCGACTCGGGATCGCTTTCAGGCGACGGGGCGATGCCGAGCCCGAGAACGTTGGGGCCGTAATCGCGCCACTCGTCGATCTTCGCGCTTTCGAAGCCGAGATAGCCGATACCCAAGATGTCCATCGCTTCACCCTTTCCAATTCCACACGCCGCAGCCCGTTCAACCCGCCAGCGCGCCGCCGTCGATGACGATGTCGCTCCCCGTCATGAAGCTCACTTCGCCTGACGCGACGAAGGCAGCCATCGCCACGATTTCCTCGGGCTCGCCCGGCCGGCCGAGCGGAATCCGCGAGACCAGCTTCTGTCTGACTTCCGGCACTTCCAGGAAAGCGGCCGTTCCGGGCGTCCTCACGAAGCCGGGACTGATGCTGACCGCCCGGATGCCCAAGGGGGCGCCTTCCAGAGCGAGCTGGCGCGTCATCGCGATCACCCCCGCCTTGGTCGCATTGTGGGCGATCGTGCCGCTGCCCGCGGTGCCCGACCAGCCTGCAGTCGAGCCGATGTTGATGATGATGCCTTTGCTGGCGGCCAGATGCGGCCAGGCTGCCCGGGTCGGGAAGAAGACGATGTCCAGCTCGTTGCGGATGGTGAAGTGCCAATCCTCGTCGCTCATCCGGTCGATCGGCGCGAAGCGGGCGGCTGACGCATTGTTGTAGAGGATGTCGATCCGGCCATGCTCCGCAAGCGCGCCGTCGATCCAGGCCTGCGCGCCCGCGCCGGTGGCGATGTCCAGCGTGGTCCGCGGCCCCGTCATGCGGCCGCCGGCTTCGGCGACGAGGCGGATCGTCTCATTCTGACTTTCGGCCGTGACGTCGCAGCCGCAAACGATCGCGCCTTCGGCCGCGAACCTGAGGGCAGCGGCACGGCCCTGCCCGCCGCCGGTCCCCGAGATGAGCGCCACCTTTCCCGCGAGCTTCATCGTTCCACCGTCAGGCCGCGACCGGGGCCGCGGCGGCGGCCGGAAGGTTTTCATCCGCCTCCTCCGCCCGGCGCGCGTCAAGCGCGGCGCGGATCGCGGCATGACGCTCGCGGGTCAGCGGGTAGCGCCAGGCGATGACGGCGCCGATCACCCCCATCAGCGCGGGCGACAGTGCGAACAGGACCTCCAGGCCGACAATGGCGTCCCGGCTGTTGCCGGCACCCAACGGCGCGCGGTAGCCGATCCAGTCGAGCGCCAGAAACGACAGCCCGACCGAGAGCGCTCCCCCGAGCTTCCAGCTGCTGATCAGCAAGGCGTAGAGGACGCCAGTCCGGTCCGGGTGGCCGTCGCGGCGCGCCTCGTCGCCGGCATCGGCCATCATCGCCCGCGGCAGGAAGACGATCCCGCCGTAGAAGACGCCCCAGACCGCCATCACGGTCGCGGCGCCGGTCAGGCTTCCGCTCGGCACCAGGATCATCGTCGGGCAGGTGATGATCGTGCCGACCGCGCACAGCGCGAGCGCGACTTGCTTGCCGATGCGCGCCGCAAGCCCTGCAAGGAGCGGCATGGAAAGCATTCCGGCGCCCATCTGCGCTATGAGCAGGATACCGAGCACGCTGCGATCCAGGTCCTTCACCGCGGTGAAGTAGAAGAGCAGGACCGCCGAGGAGATGCCGAAGCCGAGGCCGAGCGCCAGATCGAGGATCAGCAGGCGTCCGACCGCCGGCCTGGTGACGAGCCGTACATAGTCGCGAATTGGAAGCCGGTGGGTCTGGCCGCCGTCATCCGGCTCCGGAACCAGGAGCCACATGAGGATCGCCACTGGGATCGTCGTTGCCACGATGAGCAGTCCCATCGCACGCAGCGAGGCCGCGGGGTCGCTTCCCGCTCCGCCCAGGAACAGCGGCATCAGCATAACGAGGCAGGTCCCGAGGAAGAAAGCGGCTTGAATCCAGCCATAAACGCGGGCGCGATCGCTATATTTCTTGGCCAAAGCCGAGGCGAGCGAGAGCTGGGCGAGGGAAAAGGTCGACCAGCCGAGATATGCGAGAATGAGGCCCGCCGCGAGATAGAGGGGCCCGACGCCTTCCTGCGCCATGAACAGCATCAAAGTGCCCGCGACGAGGAGCGGCACGCCGACCGCTATCCAAGGCTTGAAGCGGCCGAACCGGGTCCGGGTGCGATCCATCAAGACGCCGAGGAAGGGATCGACGACAATGTCGAACACCCGCACGGCCATGAAGATGATGCCGATGATGGTGAGGTTGAGGCCGAGCGCATTGCCGAAGAATTCGGGGATGTTGATCACGAGCGGGAGGGTCAGCATCGCCATCGGGACGCTGCCGAGGGCAAGTGCCAGCATGGACAGTATGGTCGGCGGCGCCGTTCTCGACGGACCAGCATTCGGTCGCGCTTTGGATACGTCGATCGTGTCCATCAGGCGGTGATCGGTTCGAGCGTCAGTGCCTGCTGGGGGCACGATTCTGCGCCCTCGCGAGCAGCTTCCAACAGCTCAGCCGGGATTGCCGCATCGTCCACGAGCACGATGCCGGCATCGTCGAGCTTGTAGATTTCCGGGCAAATCTGGGCGCAGACGCCGTAGCCGCAACAGGCAGCCCGGTCGGCAACGGCCCGGAACAGGCCGTCGCTACTCTCGTGAGACCCCATCGTCCTCTCTTTCATCCTCTCGTTTCGGTAACGCGGCCTAGGCGGCTCTTATCAAAACAGGTACACGGACATCGCACCGCGACGCCATGTTGATTATTCTGAATACAGATGACATATCTGTATCTGAATTGCTAGCCACCGCGAAGGGGGCAGCGTCGATCCGTAGGAGGATGCCCCATGCTGACCCGGACAACCACCACCTTATCCGACGGAACGCCGATCACGGATCTCGTCCGTCCCGAGACTCGCGAAGTGGAGCTGCGCGTCCTTTCGGACCGTGAAATTTACGATCTCGAAATGGAGCGGATCTTCGGAAAGACTTGGCTGCTGCTCGGCCACGAGAGCGAGATTCCGCAGTCGGGCGATTTCGTCATGCGCGACATGGGGAATGATTCAGTGATCGTCGCGCGGGACCGCGCGGGCGACATCCACGTCTCGCTCAACGTCTGCCCGCACCGCGGCATGCGGGTCTGCCTTGCGGACAAGGGCAACACGCAGGTGCATAAATGCATCTATCACGGCTGGGCGTTCAAGCCGAACGGCGAATTCATCGGCTCGCCGATCGCCGAAGAGAAGATGCATGGCGAGATCCTGCCCAAGAGCGAGCTTGGCCTGAGGAAGGCGCGCGTCCACATTTATGCCGGTCTGATCTTCGCGACTTGGAACGTCGACGGCCCGTCGTTCGAGGACTTCCTCGGCGAAATGAAGTGGTATTACGACATGATTTTCCAGCGCACGTCGGGCGGCTGGGAAGTGATCGGTCCGCCGCAGCGCTTCATCGTGGAGGCCAATTGGAAGGCCGCGGGCGAGCAATCCGCCGCCGACGGCTTCCACACGCTGACGCTGCACCGCTGGCTCGACGAGATGTTCGGCAATGGCGGCAGCGAGCTGACCAGCACGATGTACGGCGTCGAGGTCGGCTCCGATCACGGCCATGCCTTGCGCTGCCAGTCGCTCGCCAAAAAATTCGAGCGCGCCCGCGATTTCGACAAGGGCACGATGTCGATCGAGGAAAGATGGAACATCCTGCCGGCGCCGGGCTGCACGCCGGACATGCTCGAGGAAGTCCAGCGCAACCTGACTCCCGAGCAGATGGAGCAGTTGATGACCAACCCGCCGCAGGTCGGCGGCATCTTCCCCAACGTCCTGCTTGCCTGCATCTACGCCCCCCAGCCGGACGGGCGGATTCTGGGCTCGATGGCTCTCCACACCTACATCCCGCGCGGACCGGACAAATTGGAATTCGTGAACTGGGTCTTCGCCGAAAAGGGCACGTCCGAGGCCGACAAGCAGACCATGCTGAAGAACACCATCTTCATGCTCGGCACCTCCGGCCTGGTGGAGCAGGACGACTCCGACACCTGGCCGCACATGACGATCAGCGCGCGCGGCGCCCAGGGCCGCAAGATGACGATGAAGTACCAGGCCATCAACACGCTGCCGCCGCCGCCCAACTGGCGCGGACCGGCCAAGGCCTATGACGGCTTCACCAAGGACGACACCCAGTGGAATTGGTGGATGTACTGGCGCGAGTTGATGAGCGTCCCGGCCTGATCGGGCGCCCTCGCCTTCGCACCTATTCCACGAGGAACCATCGATGAACGCCCAGACCCAAGCCGCCGCGCCCGACATGATCGCAGCGACGTTCAGGCCGGCCGCCCGCCGGGTGCCGATCGGCTCGCCGCTCTACAATCGAATCCTCGAAGCCTATTACGAAGAGGCGGCGATGCTCGACGAGCTTCGCTTCCAGGACTGGACAGGCTGGCTGGCAAAGGATCTGCGGTACACTGCGCCGCAGCGACTGACGCGCCTTCTCGCCGATCACAAACAGTCGATCGAGCGCAGCGTCATGCACTTCGATGAAAATTATCAGACCATCTGCGCCCGCGTCCGTCGCCTACGCGGTAACAGCGCCTTTGCCGAGGATCCGCCCTCCCGCACGCGCCGCCTCGTGACCAACGTCCGCGCCGAGGCGACCGACGTCGAGAACGAATATTCGGTGTCCTCCTACTTCCTGCTCACCCGCAGCCGCTTCGAGCAGACCCGGATGCACGTCCTGAGCGGAGAGCGGCGCGACCATCTACGCGACCTCGGAGAGCGGTTCGAGCTGGTCGCGCGCGAGAGCATCCTCGACCAGTCCGTGCTCGGCATGCCCAACCTGGCGGTTTTCCTCTGATCAAGCGTTCGCCGCCAAGTTACTGGACCGATCATCTACATTCAGAATTGACTTTTATCCTCAGAACACTGACTGATTTGGCGTGACAACTAGGCGGGAACGAATGCGGGGCGCGCAGAAGGTGGTGGTTGCCGGGGCCGGGTTGATGGGCACCGGCATCGCCCACGCCTTCGCCAGCTCCGGCTTTGACACGGCGCTTTGCGATATCGACGCGGATGCGGCCGAGCGCGCCCGCGCTTCAGTCCACAATATCCTCGACGACGGCGTCCGGTTGGGCAAGGTCGACGGCGACAGCGCCGCGGCCGCCAAGTCCCGGCTGACGGTCGGAACCGACCTTGCCGCCGCCTGCCAGGGTGCCGCGCTGCTGGTGGAGACCGTCTCCGAGAAGCTGAACGTAAAACGTGCCGTCATCGCGCAGGCTGAAACCATCCTGCCCGCGGACGCGCTTGTGGCGAGCAACACGTCGGCGCTCAGCATCACCGAGATCGGCCGCGACTGCCGCGACCCCGGCAAAGTGCTGGGCATGCATTTCTTCAATCCCGTCCACAAGATGAAACTCGTGGAGCTGGTCCGCGGCCTTGCCACGAGCGACGAGGCGATTGCGAAGGCCAAGGATTATTGCGACGCGATCGGCAAGACCTCCATCACCGTCAACGAAGCGCCGGGCCTCACCACCAGCCGAATGTCGGCGATGATGGGCAACGAGGCGATGTACATGCTCCAAGAGGGCGTCGCCTCGGCCGAGGATATCGACACCGCGCACCGGCTGGGCTTCAATCATCCGGTGGGTCCGCTGGAGCTCGGCGACATCACCGGCTGGGACACGCGCCTGGCCGTGCTGCGCTATCTTCACCAGACGCTAGGCGACAAGTTCCGCCCCTGCCCGCTCATCATCAAGATGGTCGCCGCGGGGCGGATCGGCCGTAAGAGCGGCGCCGGCGTCTACGAATATCGCGACGGCGCCAAGGTGCCCGGATCAGGCCTGCGCGGCAACGCCCTGTGAACGAGGTCGTCATCGTCGACGCGGTGCGTACGCCGATCGGCCGGTTCCGCGGCGCCCTTGCCAGCGTCCGGGCCGATCATCTCGCCGCGCACCTGCTCCAGAAGCTGGTTGCGCGCGCCCACCTGCCGCCCGAGCAGGTGGACGACGTCGTCCTGGGCTGCGTCACGCAGATCGGGGAGCAGTCCGCCAATATCGCCCGCACTGCCCTGTTGAGCGCGGGCTGGCCCTGGACCATCTCCGGCATGACCGTGGATCGTAAATGCGGGTCCGGCGAAGCGGCGGTCCACGTCGCAGCGGGCGCGATCGCGTCGGGCGCGGCCGATATCGTCGTGGCCGGCGGCGCCGAGGCAATGTCGCGCGTGCCGATCGGCAGCAACCGCCAGATCCACGGCGAGCCGTTCGGCTTCCTCCTCAGCGACCGCTTCGAGATCGCACACCAAGGCAAGGCGGCCGAGCGGCTCGCCGACCGCTACGGCCTCACCCGCGACGCGCTCGACGATTACGCCTTCGAGAGCCACGCGCGCGCCGCCGCCGCCTCCGACGCGGGCCGGTTCGACGCGGAGATCGTCCCCGTTCCTGTCGATGCCCTTGCGGAGCGCGATGCGGAGACGGGCGCGCCCGTGTTCACCCGCGACGAGACGATCCGCCGCGATACCAGCCGAGAGAAATTGGCGACGCTGAAGACCAGCTTTCGCTCCGAGAACGGACGGGTGACCGCCGGAAATGCCTCGCAAATCTCTGATGGCGCCGCCGCGCTCCTGCTGATGTCTCGGGACGCCGCCGAACGGGGCGGGCTACGGCCTCGCGCTCGGATCGTCGCCACCGTCAATGTCGGCTCCGACCCGGAGCTGACGCTGACCGGGCCTATCGACGCGACCCGACGCATCCTTCAGCGGTCGGGCCTGGCTCTAGACGAAATCGACATCTTCGAAGTGAACGAGGCATTTGCGTCCGTGCCCCTGGCCTGGATGCGCGAGACGGGGGTTCCCGCCGAACGGCTCAACGTCAATGGCGGTGCCATCGCGCTGGGGCATCCGCTCGGCGCGACCGGGGCGCGCCTCATGACCACCATGCTCAACGAACTTGAGAGGCGCGGGGCGCGCTACGGCCTGCAGGCGATCTGCTGCAACGGCGGCTTGGGGACCGCCACGATTATCGAGCGGCTGTCATGACAGACCGCGGCAATGGCCGGTTCGCTCCGGGCGATAAAATCGCTATCGTGCCGTACGATAGGGGTTCTTCAAGGGAGTCGGGGGTGGCGCAAAGCAGTTCGGGAACGGTGGCCCGCGGCGGGGGCAAGAAGAGCGACGCCAAGCCGTCTGCCGACAAGACGGTTGTGGTCAAACCTGTCTCCAATGCTATTCGGATCCTCCGCTATCTCGGTGAGCTCGGCAGTCCCGCGCGGGCGATCAACATCGCGCGCCACCTGTCCATCAATGCCAGCACCTGCTTCAACATCCTGAGAACCTTAGTCTTGGAAGGGATCGTCGACTTCGACCCGCTTTCCAAGACCTACACGACCGGCATCGGGCTGACGCGTCTGGTCGAGAACCTGCTGACCGAGGGCCAGCGCATCGCCGCCATCATCCCGCACATGCGTGAGGTCGCCTCCGAATTCAGCGTGACGGTGACGCTGTGGAAGCGGCACGGGCCGGACCGGATCGTGCTCGTGAAGAGCGAGACCAGCCCGACGAACCTTCGGATCGAAATGGCGGAGGGCCAGCATCTGCCGGTGCTGATGGGGTCGACCGGCCGAGTCATCGCGCCGCACCTGGGCCTCGGCAACAAGCAGTTGAAGGCGCTCTTCCGGACGATCCGGTGGCAGCGGTCTCTGAGCTTCGAGGAATATTGGAAGCAGGTGGAGGATGCCAGGGAGCGTGGCTTCGCCGTCGACGAGGGTTATTTCTCGCGAGGCATCCGCACCATGGCGGTGCCGGTCTATGACCGGGCGGGTTCCGTCACCTTCACCCTCGTCGCCGTCATGGTCATTGGACAGCACGACGAGGCGTCGATCGAAAGGCTCGGCGCCGCGCTGAAGGAACAGGCCGCCAAGCTGACCAACCTGCTCTTCTAAGCCGCGGGGCGCGGCCGCCAGAACAGCTTGGGCCGAGCCCAGAGGAGACGATGCAGGCAAGCCAATTCACTTACGCCCCGATCCCGGCGGCCGCGGAAGCTTTGCGCAATGAAGTGCGCGCTTTTCTGGCTGTCGAGATGGGGCGGATCGGCCCGCTCGCCCGCGCAGACAGCTGGATGGGCTTCGATGCCGAATTCAGCCGGAAGCTGGGCGAGGCCCGCCTGATCGGTATCACCATGCCGACGGTGCTGGGCGGCCGCGGGCTCGATTACTTCGCCCGCTACGTTGTCAGCGAGGAACTCCTCGCCGCCGGCGCTCCCGTCTCCGCCCACTGGATCGCGGACCGGCAGAGCGCGCCGCTCCTCCTTCGCTACGGCACCGAGGAACAGAAGCGCCGCTACATTCCCGGCATCAACAGGGGCGAGCTCTATTTCTGCATCGGCATGAGCGAGCCCAATGCGGGCTCCGACCTTTCCGCCATCGGCAGCCGCGCCCGGCGCGAGGGTGCGGGCTGGCGCCTCGACGGCCGGAAGATCTGGACCACCAATGCCCATCGGTCCCACTATATGATCGCCCTCGTGCGGACCGGCAGCCCCGATGAGGGACGGCAGGGCGGCATGTCCCAGTTCGTGATAAATCTCGCCGCGCCGGGCGTCACCGTGCGCCCCATCCGCGATCTCACCGGCGGTGACCATTTCAATGAAGTCTTCTTCGACGACGTCGTGCTCGCGGAGGATGCCCTGATCGGGACCGAAGGCAAGGGCTGGGAACAGGTCATGGCCGAGCTCGCGATCGAACGCAGCGGACCGGAGCGTTTCCTGAGTTCCATGGCTTTGCTCCACAGCCTGATCGGTGTGCTGGGCGCCTCCCCCGACGCGCTGGAGTCCTTCCATGTCGGCCGGCTCACCGCCCGCCTGTTCGCGCTGCGCACAATGTCGCTTGCAGTCACCGCCAAATTTGCCGCGGGCGAGGACCCTGCCTGGGCGGCGTCGTGCGTGAAGGATATCGGCACCGGGCTCGAGCAGGAACTGCCGGAAATCGCCGCGCTGATCGGGCGCGAGCAGCCGCGCGTCGGCAGCGGCAGCGAATTGGCCCAGATCCAGGCCTATCTGACCCAGCTCGCCCCCTCCTTCTCGCTGCGCGGCGGCACCCGCGAGATCCTCCGCGGCATCCTCGCCCGCGGACTTGGGCTGAGATGATGCGATGAGGGACATGTTCGAGGAAACCGCCGAGCGCCTCCTGCGCGCGCACTGTGGGCCGGAGATGCTCGTCCGGGCCGAGGAAGGCGAATGGCAGAGCGCGTTGTGGGAGGAGATTGCCGACAACGGGCTCGCCCTCGCCGCCGCGCCGGAAGAGAGCGGCGGCGTCGGCGCCAGCCTCGGCGACGCATTCGTGCTGGTCCGCGCCGCAGGGCGGCATTCGGCGCCGGTTCCGCTTGGCGAGGCGATCTTCGCGAACTGGCTGCTGGGCGCCTGCGGGCTCGACGCGATGACGACCCCGCTGTCGGTCGGGCTCACAGATGACGGCCGCACCGTCGCCGATGTGCCCTGGGGACGCAGCGTGTCTCACGTGGTGACGGTCGCCGAGGGGCAGATTCTCCTGTTTTCCACCGCGGGAGCGCAGATCGTCCCGAGCCTCAACATTGCGCGAGAACCCCGGGATACCCTCACCTTCTTCTCGGCGCCAGTGGCGAGTGCGGCGCTTCCGGCCGGGCTGCCCGACGACATCCTCTTCCTCGGCGGCGCGATGATCAGGGCCGCGCAGAGCGCCGGCGCGCTGCAGTCGATCCTGGCCTCGGCGATCGATTATGCTGCCCAGCGCGTCCAGTTCGGCAAGCCCATCTCCAAATTCCAGGCGATCCAGCACCAGATGGCGATCCTGGCCGAGCATGCAGCCATGACGGGCGCGTCGGCTGAGTTGGCATTCGCAAGCCCCGCCCCTGCTTTCCTTCCTATCGCATCCGCAAAGGTGGTGGCGGCCGAAGCCGCCGGAGCGGGCGCCGCGATCGCGCACGCCGTGTTCGGCGCGATCGGCTTCACCTACGAGCATTCGCTCCATTGCGCGACGCGTCGGCTGTGGTCGTGGCGCAGCGAATTTGGATCGCAATCCTTCTGGGCCCGGCGCCTCGGCGACGCGGCCTGCGCGGCTGGCGCCGACGCCTATTGGCCGGGCATCACCCGCGGCGCCTTCGGTCCGCAGCAGAGCTAAGGAGCCGGCCCGTGGAACGCTTCCTCCTCACCGAACGCGACGACGCGGTGGTCACCGCCACGCTCAACCGGCCGGACGAGCGCAACGCCATCTCCAAGGTCGAATATATCGAGGAGATACGCAGCTTCTGCGCCGCCATGAATGCCGACCATGGGGTGAAGGCGATCGTTCTCACCGGCCGGGGCTCGGCCTTCTGCGCGGGCGGCAACATCAAGGACATGCGCGACAAGGGCGGCATCTTCGAAGGATCGCCCTATCGCCTTCGCAACCGCTACCGCGACGGCATCCAGCAGATCCCGCTCGCCTTGTACGAGCTCGAAGTACCGGTTGTCGCGGCAGTGAACGGACCGGCGGTCGGCGCCGGGCTCGACCTCGCCTGCATGTGCGACGTCCGCATCGCCAGCGACAAGGCGATCTTCGCCGAGAGCTTCGTGAAGCTCGGCATCGTGCCCGGCGACGGCGGCGCCTGGCTGCTGCCGCGCGTGATCGGCATGGCCCGCGCGTCCCTGATGACGTTGACCGGCGACAGCATCGATGCCGCCAAGGCGCTCGACTACGGGCTGGTCGCTGAGGTCGTGCCGCACGACACCCTGCTGGAAGCGGCGCAGGCGCTGGCTCAGCGGATCGCCGCCAATCCCGGCCATGCGCTGCGCCTCGCCAAGCGGCTGCTGCGCGAAGGGCAGGACATGAAGCTGCAGCCCCTCCTGGAGCTATCGGCCGCGTTCCAGGCGCTCGCGCACCACAGCGAGGATCATGACGAGGCCGTCGCCGCCTTCATTGAGAAGCGGCCGCCCCAGTTCACGGGCCGTTAGGCCGCCAGGAGAGAGCCATGCGCAGCGTGCTCCGCGACGACCACGAGATGTTCCGCGATCAGGTCAGGCGATTCGTCGACCGAGAGATCGTGCCTCATCATGCCCAGTGGGAGGAAGCCGGCGTGGTCCCGCGCGACATCTGGCTGAAGGCCGGGCGTGAGGGCCTGCTGTGCGTCACCGCGCCCGAAGCTTATGGCGGATCGGGCGGCGATTACGGGCATTCGGCGGTGCTGATCGAGGAGTTGGCGCGCGCCAACGCTACGGCGGTCGGCTTCACCACGCATAGCGAAATCGTCAGCAATTACGTCGTCGCCTACGGCTCGGACGAGCAGAAGGCGCGATGGCTCCCCAGGATGATCAGCGGCGAGATGATCAGCGTCATCGCCATGACCGAGCCGGGCATGGGTAGCGACCTCCGGTCGATGCGGACCACCATCCGCCGCGACGGCGTTCATTATGTGGTGAACGGCGCCAAGACCTTCATCACCAACGGCATCAATGCCGGCATGGCTGTCGTGGCCGGCAAGATGGACCTCGATAGCCGCGATCTCACCCTGATCTGCGTCGAGGAAGGCACGCCCGGTTTCGCCAAGGGCAAGAAGCTCGAAAAGATCGGCCTGCGGGGGCAGGACACTTCGGAATTGTTCTTCGACGAGGTGCGCGTGCCGGCGGAGAACCTGCTCGGCGAGGAGAATCAGGGCTTCCGCTACCTCAGCCACCAGCTCGCCTGGGAGCGTCTGATCATCGCCATACGGGCGGCGGCCTCGATTGAGTCACTGCTCGAGGAGACGATCACCTACACGCGCGAGCGCAAGGCGTTCGGGCAGACCGTGTTCGACTATCAGAATACGCGCTTCAGCCTCGCTGCAGCCAAGGCCGAGGCGACCATGTTGCGCGCCTTCGTCGATCAGTGCCTGGACGAGGTGATGCGCGGCGAGCTCGGCAGCGAGAAAGCGGCGATGGCCAAGCTGGTCGGCTCGGAAATGCAGAACCGCCTGCTCGACCAGTTCCTCCAGCTCCACGGCGGCTACGGCTTCATGAGCGAATATAAGGTGTCGCGGGCCTGGGTCGATGCGCGGGTGGCTCGCATCTACGGCGGCACCAGCGAGATCATGAAGGAGATCATCGCGCGGGGGCTGTGATCGCGTCCTCGGCCTCGGCATCCTCGTCGTAGCCGCGCTGAACGAAGGTCATCCGTCCGCCGGCCAGCATCAGGGCCGCGAACATGTTGAGCTCGACGATCTCGGCAGTCGTGAAGAAGCGGCCCAAGTGGGCAAAGACCTCCTCGTCGATGGCGAGGTAGTCACCAGCGAACAGTTCGGCATAGCGCAGCGCCGCCTGCTCGCGCTCCGAGTAACGGGGATCGTCCCAGCCCAGGCAGGCGACATCCTTCTCGCTCACCGCATCGGATTTGCGCGCGACTTGGCAAGCGCGACAGGCGGTAATGCTGGCGATCTTGAGGCGAACCAGCTCGCGCAGCCGCGGCTCGAGCAGTCCGCGCAGGTGCATCTCCTCAATCGTCTTCAGCCAGGCGAGCGCAACGTTTGGCCGGTGCGCCCAGATCTGCACCGGGATGGTGGAACTAAGCATGCGGGTCGTCCGGCCGGACTCGACGGCGGCTCCGAGATCGGGAGGCAGCTCTTCGAGCGGCAGCGGCGCGATCAGGGGCATGGTTTTACTCCGCGACTCCGCCGGTCTTCCAATGCTCCGGCGGTGCTTCCGCGGCGTCGAAGTCGAGTTCGACCTCGACGCCATTGGGGTCGAGGAAGAACATCTGCCAGCGCGTGAACGGCCGCGGCGTGCGGATCAGCCTGTAGCGGATGCCGGCCGCGGCGAGCCGCGCGCCCGCTTCGGTCAAGCCCTCGCTGGCGAACGCGATATGATCGATGGCGCCGCGTCGCGGCTCGGGCATAAGCTCCTTCTCCACGACATGGAGGATCGGCCGCTCGCCGACGTAGAGCCAGGCGCCGCCGAAGCCGAAATCCGGGCGCGGGCCGTCCTCCAGGCCCAAAGCCGTGTAGAAGGCCGTTGTGTCGGCGAGGCGATTGGTCACGATAGTGAAGTGATCTATAGCGCGGACGAACGTCATTGCCGAAGGCCTCTCATGGAAATTCCGACTTTAGGTTCTTCTTCTGACATCAGATAGATGGTAGGCGGTGGCAAAGCCGGACACAAGGCTGCGAGGGGCGGGAGAGACGATGTACGAGATGCTGCTGAGCGCCGACATGATGGTGCCCGATCCCGACGGCATGACCGAATTGCTCGTGACGAAGCTCGGTATCCACTCGCACCCCCGTTGGCGGCAGGCTTTCGACAATCATCCCTATATCGCCCATTTCCTGCGGGTGCAGAAGTCGCTCGCGGTCGCGCCGACGCGAATCGAGCCGCAAGTGCATCTCGACCGGCCAAATCCCGGCGATCCTCTCTTTCACGACCATCTGAAGGGACTGGAAGCCTATCAGGGCCCGAAGCGGCCGATCCTCACCCATTCGGTGGTGCTGGTGACCTGGGAAGCCAAGCTCAACGCTCTCATCGACCGGCTGCACCGGACCAGGAAGCGCTTCCGCATCGCACAGCGCACGCAGGAGATGGATTTCGACCGGCTCTGGCTCGGCATCACGCCGGAGGACCTCAACTACGATCCCTCGGTGGACGGGGGCCTGTGCATCGAGTTCATCCCGATGGAGCCGACCCAGATGCCGGCGGCCGCGTTCAGCGATCCGCCCCCGCGCGTCGAGAACCCCCAGCCCGGCGAACTCCTGCGCGTGACCCGCCGCGGCTTCCTGGTGCGCGACCTGGACTTCACGCTCGCCTGCCTGCACGAGAATCTGGAGTGGGAGCCGGACTCGGTTGAGCAACTCGCGGGCGCCGGCTACCGGCGCGCGCGCATGGGGTTCACCATGAGCCACAGCGCGACCCTCGACATCGTCGAGCCCACCCAATGGGACTCGCGCGCCGGCCGCTACCTCAACAGCTGGGGGCCGGGACTCTACTACGTCCGCCTGGGCGTGTTCAATCTCGAGGCCAAGGCGGACCAGCTTCGCCAGAAGGGCGTCCGCTTCACTTGGGATGCGGCCTCTGACGAGGTCGAGGGGAGGCCGCTGATCCGCATCGACCCGGCCGAGCTCGATGGGCAATTGTTCGAGTTGGAGGGGCTGGAGGCCTGAGCCTCAGCGCAGCGCGATCCGGCTCCGGAGGATGCCGATCCGCTCGACCTCAAGCTCGACCACATCGCCGGGACTGAGGTAGCGCAGCTGCTCGAGCCCGCAGCCGGTGCCGACCGTGCCGGAGCCCAGCGCCTCGCCCGGGTGGAGCGTCTCCGAGCGCGAGATGTGCGCGATCACGTCCGGAAAGGTCCAGCGCATGTCCGCCGTCGTGCCGCGGCCCCATTCCTCGCCATTCACCCGGGCGACCATCGTAAGATTGTAGGGGTCTGGGATCTCGTCGGCGGTGACGAGGCACGGCCCCATGACGTTGCCGGTGTCGAAATCCTTGCCCTTGGCCGGGCCGAGCATCCCGGCCATCTCCCGCGCCTGCGCGTCGCGGGCGCTGAAGTCGTTGTAGATGGTGTAGCCGAAGATGTAGTCGCCGGCGTCTTCGGCGGCGACGTCCTTGGCGTGGCGGGCGATATAGCAGGCCCATTCCAGCTCGAAATCGATGACCTTGGAGTAGCTGGGCCAGACCACTTCCTCGTCTTCCCCAACGACCGAGAAGCGGTTCGCCTTGTAGTAGATGGGCTGGCGCTGGAAGGTGGCGATCACCCGTTCGTCCATCGTGCGGTCGATCGCGCGATAGGCGGCCTCGGGGTCGGGCGCGTTGCGGACCGAGAAGCGCATCGCCGCGTCGAAGCTCCCGCGCAGATGCGCCTCGAAGCAGGAGCAGTCGCGAAGCTGCGGCGGCGGCTGGATCGGCGCCAGGAGGCGCACCTCGGCGCGCTGCACGAGCGCAGAGCTCGGTGCGCGATCGACGACCCGCCGCGCCACCTCGAGCGCCGCCTCCCCGCCCTCGACCAGCGCCAGGACGCTCGTCAGCGGAGCGGCGCCGAGGCCGATGGCTTGCGCGCCCGCGGCCAGGTCGACGATATCGCGGTCCTCGTTGACGAAGGCTCCGGCCCGGCGCTGCCCGCCAAACTCATAGGTTACCAGTCTCACCGTTCGTGCCTTTCAGATGGCGACGTGCGCCGGCGTCCCGCCCGATAGGCGAGCCAATAGTGGATGCTGCTCCAGACCCCCACGGCCATCAGCGCGATCAGGCCCCAGCGCAGCGGGTCCTCGCCCCCGGCCGCATCGCTGACCAGGCCGGCGACGAGCGGGCCGAGCCCGTAGCCGATCAGGTTGGTGGCGATCTGCAGCGAGGAGACCGAAAGGCCCCGCATGCGCGGCTCGACCGATCCGATGATCGTGCTGTAGCCCGGACCGTTGTAGGTTCGCGCCACCAACTCGAAGACGATCAGCCCGGCCATGGCGACCATTAGCGTCGGCGCGAGAATGAAGACGAGGCCGCTGGCGACGGCGAGCAGGGTGGTCGCGGCCGAGACGGCGGGGAGTGCGGCGAGGCCGCCTTTCGCAAAAGCGCGATCGCCGAGCGGGCCGCCGATCAGCGCCCCGATGCCGCCGAAGATCCCCGCCGCGAGGCCGGCGAGCAGCCCGGCCTGGGCAAGGGAAACATCGTGGACGCGGATCAGGAAGGCGGCTTGCCAGACGAGCACGCCCGAAAGCATCATCGAGTTCAGCGTGATGCCGAGAAAGGTGTGGACGAAGACGGGCTGGCGGATCGCATGGCGCCAGGTCTCGACAAAGCTTGGGGCAATGCCGCCGTCGTCGGTGCTCTTGTCCTCATACGCGCCGCGGCGCGGCTCGGGTACGGTGAACAGGAGGAGGAGAGCCAGAACAAGGCCGGGGAACCCCGCGATCAGGAAGGCCCAGCGCCAGCTCCATTGCACCGCGATGACGCTTCCGATGATGAAGCTGGCCGCGGTGCCGATAGGGGTGCTCGACCAGAAGATGGCGATGGCCGTGCTGCGGCGCCGGGGCGGCACCAGGTCGCCGATCATCGACAAGGCGGCAGGCGCCCCGCCCGCTTCCGCGGCGCCGACGGCGAGCCGGGACGCGACGAGGCTCCAATAGCCTTGCGCGGCCCCGCAAAGCGCGGTGAAGCCGCTCCACAAGGCCACCAGCGCGGCCATCAGCTTCTTACGGTTGGTGCGGTCGATCAGGGAGCCGAGCGGAAGCGCCGCCAGAGCATAGGTGGCGCTGTAGGCGAGGCCGGTGAGGAAACCCAATTGGCCGTCGTCGAGGCCGAATTCCTCCTTCACCGGCTCGATCAGCACCGACATGATCGAGCGGTCGACCGAATGAAGCGCGTAGATGAGGGTGAGGATCGCGACCGCATACCAGCCGCGCAGGCCGGCCCTCGCGCTCGGATCGTGCGGTGCACCCGCGGCCGCGTCACTGAGCGCGGAGTGCGCCATTCCCTCCTCCCGTGCCGTCTCCCGGCGGCTTGATCCTGTTATACAGGCGATCAACTTACGATTGACATGACAGGCCGGCTGGGCTGAGGTCAATCTGAAACGAGAATGTCGTTCTAAACTGGCCAAGATCGCGCCGCCGCCTTGCGGGAGAGATATGCCGCGGAAATTGCCCGCCCTGACTCCGGAGAACCGCCCCTTCTGGACCGGAGGCGGGCGCGGCGAGCTGCTGATCCATCGCTGCGAGGACTGCACCCGCTGGTTTCACCCGCCCGCGCCGGTCTGCCCGAATTGTCGCAGCCGCGCCGTCGGTCCGCAGCCGGTGAGCGGCCGCGGCCACGTCCACAGCTTTACGATCAACGTGCAGAAATGGGCGGAGGACCTGGCAGTCCCCTACATTGTCGCCATTGTCGACCTGGTCGAGCAGGACGGGCTGCGCTTCCTCACCAACATCGTGGATTGCGCACCGGACGAGGTGAGCATCGAGGATCCCGTCGAAGTCACGTTCCTCAATTTCGAGGACGTGTGGATCCCGGTATTTCGGAAGCGCGCCGCATGACTTTTTCGAGCCCCATGAACGTCGCGATCAGCGGGATCGGCCAGTCTGAGGTCGGGCGTCCCTCCTCGCGCTCCGCGCTCGAGCTGTCGGTGGACGCAGCGCTCGAAGCGATTGCCGACGCGGGGCTCACCCCATCCGACATAGACGGCATTGCCTGCTGGCCCGGCGACAACAATAATGGTGACCCGTTTTCCCCGATCGGCCCCCTCGCCCTCACCTCCGCGCTGCGGCTGGAGACGAACTGGATGGGCGGCGGGTATGAGGGGCCTGGTCCGCTCACGGGCGTCATCAACGGCGCCATGGCGATCGCCGCCGGCCTGTGCCGCCACGTCCTCGTCTTCCGCACCATCACGGAGGCGAGCGGCCGCCTGCGGGACCGGGGAGCGGCCTCCTTGGCCAACAAGACGCCAGGGCGCGACAGCTCCTATTTCTGGCAATGGTACACGCCGTTCGAAGTGCGCTCGGCGATCAACATGATGGCGCTCTACGCGCAGCGCCATTTCCACGACTATGGCACGACCTCCGAGCAGCTCGGCCAGATCCCCGTCACCTGCCGCGCCAACGCCGCGCTCAACCCGAAGGCGATCTATCGCGAGCCGATGACGCTGGACGACTATCTCGGCTCCCGGATCATCTCCTCGCCGCTGCGCCTGTTCGATTGCGACGTCTATTGCGACGCGTCGACCGCCATCATCCTCTCCGCCGCCGACGCCGCGCGCAACGGCCGGAACCCGCCGATCCGCATCGAAGCGGTGGGCGCTGCGCTCCATCAGCCATGGTCGTGGGACCAGATCTCCACCACGGAGATGGTCACCGCCGAGGTCGGGCGGATGATGTGGTCCCGCACCGACCTGAAGCCCGCTGACGTGGATATGGCGCAGCTCTATGACGGCTTCTCCATCCTCACCTTGATGTGGCTCGAGGGTCTCGGCTTCTGCCCGAAAGGCGAAGGCGGGCGCTTCATCGAGGGCGGACACCGCATCGCGCGGACGGGCGAGCTACCGATCAACACCAATGGGGGGCAATTGTCCGGCGGCCGAACCCATGGCCTCGGCTATGTCCACGAGGCCTGCACCCAGATGTGGGGCCGGGCCGGCGAGCGCCAGATTGCGCGCGCCGGGACCGCGGCGATCGCCGCCGGCGGCGGTCCGCTGGGCGGCAGCCTGCTCCTGGTCCGCGACTGAGGAGCGCGGCGATCCTAGGGCCGCGGGCCCACGACATTGCGCAGCTCGCCGATCCCCTTAATCCTGGTCACCAGCACGTCGCCCGGATCGAGATAGCGCCCGGTGGAGTGGCCGACACCCTCGGGCGAGCCCGTGAACAGGAGGTCGCCGCAGCCGAAGCTGGTGCGCTCGTCGATGAAGCGGAGGAGCTGGTCTACGCCCCACGTCATGTCGCCGGAGGATGCCGACTGGCGGATCTCGCCGTTGACGGCGCACGTAAGGGCGAGGCTCGGCGAGCCTTCAGGGAATTCGTCGCGTGTGACGATCCACGGGCCGACCGGCGTGCTGTCGTCCTGGCTCTTGGCGGCCAGCAGGTCCATGCCGAGCGCCTTCGGGGCATCGACCTGGAGATCGCGGGCGCTCACGTCGTTGCCGACCGTGTATCCGAGCAGGCTCGACAGCGGGTCGTCGCGGTTGACCCGTTCGGCGCCGACCACCGCCACCAGCTCCACCTCATGGTCGAGCTTTGTGGTCAGCGGCGGGTAGCGGATCTCGTCATAGGGGCCGATGATCGCGCGATTCGCCTTGAGGAAGGCGAACGGATGGGTGGGCGGGGAAACCCCGAATTCGGGGAGATGCTTGGTGTAGTTGACCCCGGCCACCATAACGCGGGCGTGCCGCTCCATCGGCGCGAGTAGCCGCAGCCCGTCCAGGGGGCGTTCGTCTCCGGCGAAGCCCAGGGCGCTTTCGCCGCCTCCCGCCGTGACCGCCGGCGCCCATTCCTCGAACGATCCCCTGATCGGGCGGCAGAGCGTCCCCTCCCCGTTTACGCTCGCCCAGAAGACGGAACCACCGTCTGCCACGCGCGCAAGGCGCATCAGGCGGCGACCGCCGTCCGCGCGCGGCCGAGCTTGGCCGGATCCAGATGCAGAAGCTCCAGCGCATTCTCATAGCGGATCTTGCGCAGATCCTCGTCGGAGATGCGCAGGCCTTCGGTCAGATCGTGACGCACCGCATCGCTGCCGCCGAAATTGCTGCCGTAGACGAGCCGATCCGCACCAATGATCTCCAGCACGGCCTGACGCATCGGCTTCTCGTGCAGCTCCAGGTCGAAATAGAAGTTCGTCATGTAGTCGAGCAGCGGCTTCTTGTTATGGGTGTGGTCCAAATTCTTGTTGGTCTGGTCCAGCCGCCCGAGCTGGTAGGGCACGTAGCCGCCGCCGTGCGTGATATAGACTTTGAGGTTCGGGAATCGGTCGAGGACGCCGCCGTTGATCAGGTACCAGAAGCAGCGCGTTTCGTCATATTGCATGCCGACGATCGCGGTGGTCTCGTAGCGGTCCTCATTGGCTCTCTCGCCCCAGCTGACCGACTGGTTGTAGCCGTGAATGAACATCGGCAGGTCGAGGTCGCAAAGCGTCGCCCAGACCACGTCGAGGGCAAGGTCATCGAACTCCAGTCCGCCGAAATTCGCTCCGCCGGCGCTCAGCCCCCTGGCGCCCAGCTCGGTGCACGCCCGGCGAATTTCCTTGGCCGCCTCTTCCGGCACGTTGAGCGGCGCGTGAGCCCAGGCGAAGATCCGCCCCTCGCCGCCCGCACAATATTCGGCGAACGTATCGTTGACCGTGCGAGCATAAGGCACGGAGAATTCCGGCTCGGCCCAGTACATATAGCAGTGCGAGGGAACCGAGACGATTTGCACGTCCTGGCCGGCCGCGTCCATTTTGGCCAGGCGGCTCTTGGGGTCGGCCCAGGCGGCGAAATATTCTTCGAGCGAAGGCGCCTTGCCGGCGCGGACCAGGGCCTTGCGCTCGGGCGAACCCAGGGTGAGGATCCAGTGGCCCACGCGCAGGCGGATATCGCCGTCGTCATGCTTCTCGAAGAAGGGGCCCCAATGGGGATGCTGATTATAATAGCCCGGCAGCGGCGCATGGGCGTGAAGGTCGATGAGCATTGCCTTGTCCTTTCATCAGCATCCCAGCGGGTCCATCTCTTATGAACGCGCGCGGAATAGCGCGCACCGCGGACCTCGTCTCAGAGCATCAAGATAACCCAACCAGCAACGGCCTGCATCAGATTGCCCCGTGTGTTGGCCTCCGGTCCTGGTCACTTGACCGTTCGAAACAGTTCCTACACATCGACTCCGATCTCTATCAAGAATTTTCTTCCTTATAGAGAACGATAGAGTGCGTTCCGGGCTGATCGAGACCCTCAATAGGGGGCGGCGCGGCATTCTGGGTAAGGGTTGAACCTGGCGAGTTGGGCGAGGATGGCGGGGACCAAGAGGGAGACGGACGAGGGGAGAGGGTGCGGCAGTGCGCCTTTTCCATCGATGCGCGAAGCCGCTTTGGTGATCGCGATCCTGTGGCTCGTCACCTTGTTCTCGCAGCTCGACCGCCAGATACCCGCACTGCTCGCCCAGCCGATCAAGGCTGCCTTCGCGATCAGCGATACCCAGTTCAGCTTCCTCCAGGGCTATGCCTTCGCGCTCACCTACACGATCCTGGGCGTGCCGCTTGGGCGGCTGGTCGACCGAACGCACCGCCGAAATCTCATATTGGCGGGCCTGCTGTTCTGGAGTCTGATGACGATGCTGGCGGGACTCGCAACCAGCTACGAACAGCTTCTCCTCGCCCGGATGGGCGTCGGGATCGGCGAGGCCGTGCTTGCGCCCGCAGCCTATTCGATCATCGCCGATTATGTCCCTCCCGATCGCCGCGGCCGCGCCCTCGCCGTCTACTATGTCTCGCTCGCGATCGGATCCGGCGCCTCCCTTTTTCTGGGCGGGCTCATCCTTTCCCTGATCCCGCCGGAGGGCCTCGTGATCGGCGGCGCCAGCTTCCAGCCTTGGCAGCTCGCCTTCCTCGCCGCCGGCGCGCCAGGCTTGCCTCTCGCCCTGCTGCTTCTGGCCGTAAAGGAACCCGTGCGGCGCGAACAGGCAGGGCTGTCCCACGCGAGCATCAGGGACTTTCTCCGCTACGTTGGCGTGCATCGTGCGACCTTCGCGAGGCTTCTCACCTACCCCGCGTTGCTCGCCGTCATCGGCTACGGTGTCCTGGCGTGGGCCCCTGCCTTGTTCCAGCGCTCTTTCCAAATGCCCCCGGCGCGATCCGGACTCATCCTAGGCGCCCTGGTGGCGCTGGCCGGCCTTGCGGGCACGGTGCTGAGTGGCTTCCTCAGCGACCGCTGGCGCGCGCGCAAAGTTCCCGCCGCGAGATTCCGGGTGACTCTGGCGGCCTGGCTGATCATCATTCCCGCGGCCGCGCTGTGGCCGCTCATGCCCTCGCTCGTGCTTGCATTCGCCCTGCTGGCGCTCGCCGTGGCCGGTTTCGCACTTGGCCAGGCGGCAGCGCCCGCAAGCATCCAGGAGGTCTTGCCCAATGCGATGCGTGGGCAGGCAATCGCGCTCTATCTCCTGCTGGGCGGCCTGCTCGGCATCGGCTTCGGACCGACCTCAGTCGCGCTGATGACCGATTATGTCTTCGGCAACGAAGCGATGCTTCCCTACGCGCTCGTCGCCGTCTCCGTGCCCGCGTCGCTGATCGGCCTTTACCTGTGCTGGTCCGGCCAGGCGCCGTATGCACGCACGCTGGCCAAGTTTCAATTGAGCGCCGACAACCCAACGACAGCTCCGATAGGAAGACCCTGATGACGATACCTGCAAAGTGGGAATTCGGTGAGCGCGACACGGTGATCGCCGCCCTGGATCGAGCCGTCGCTGCGCATCCCGATCGCGTCCTGCTGGATTTCGGGGGCGAGATGTACAGCTATGGCGCGGTCGACCGGCTGTCGAACCGGCTGGCCCACGCGCTCGCAGGACTTGGCGTAGCAAAGGGGGAGACCGTCCTCACCATGCTCGACAACAATGTCGATGCAGTGGTGACGTGGCTGGCGGTCAACAAGCTGCGTGCCATCTGGGTGCCGATCAATACGGCTCTCAAAGGCGAATTCCTGCGCCACCAGATCGCCGACGCAGACGCTGCGATCGTCATTGCCGAGGCGGACTACGTGCCGCGCATCGCGGAGGTTCAGCCGCTCCTGCCGGCAATGACTCACCTGCTGCATCGCGACGCCATCGACAGAGTTTCTCGCGAGGGGGTCGTCATCGCTCCGCTCGACGACCATCGGGGGGATAACGACGCGCCCCTCATCGACAAGCCCGATCCGGCCGAGCTCGCCTTGCTGATCTACACGTCGGGGACGACCGGTCCGTCCAAGGGCTGCATGATTCCCTACAACTATATGTGCAACCTTGCCCGCCTGCAGCTCAGGTCGGGGCCGGCCGGGCCGAATGACATCACCTTCACGCCGCTCCCCCTTTTCCACATGAACGCCGTCGTCGTCGGAGTCGTGGCGACGATCCTCACCGGATCGCGGGTCGCGATCGCGCCGCGCTTCTCGCTGTCCAACTTCTGGCCGGAGATTGAACGGTCCGGCGCGACGATCGCCTCGATCCTCGGCGGCATGGGCGCACTCGTCGCCAATGCCGAGGACAGCGACGCGGCGCTGAAATGCCGCGGCCAGATCCACACCGTTCGCGGCAATCCCTTCACCGAGGAGGTGAAGGCGATCTGGAGGGACCGCTTCGGCGCCAGGCAGGTCGGCGGCAACGGCTATGGCCTCACCGAAGCGGCCGTGGTCACCTCGCTGCCAGCGGGCGACTACGCGGCGCCGGGCTCATCGGGCAAACGGGTCCCTGACTTCGACGTGCGCATTGTCGACGACAGAGGCGTCGAGGTGCCGCCCGGTGTCGCGGGGGAAATCATCATCCGCCCCAACCGTCCCGACATCATGTTCAAGGGCTATTGGCGCCGGCCCGAGGAGACGCTGAGGATCATGGACGATCTTTGGCTCCACTCGGGCGACATCGGCAAGTTCGACGAGGACGGCTTCTTCTATTTCGTCGACCGCAAGAAGGATTACCTGCGCCGCCGCGGCGAGAACATTTCGAGCTTCGAGATGGAAGCAGCCTTCCACCAGCATCCGGAGATCGAAGAGGTGGCCGTCCACGCGGTATTTTCACCGCGCGGGGAGGACGACGTGAAGGTGACCGCGGTGCTGAAGCCCGGCGCCGCGCTAGCGGAGGAGGCGCTGTTCCGCTGGGCGATCGACAAAGTCCCCTATTATGCGCTGCCGCGCTACATCGAGTTTCGCGAGACGCTGCCCAAGAACCCGCAAGGCCGAGTGCTGAAATATCAGCTCCGCGACGAAGGCAGGACACCCGCCACCTGGGATTTCGAAGAGACCGACATCCAGATCAGCAAGAAGTGAGCCTCAGCCCTGGGCCTCGCGTTCGGCAAGATCCGCCGGGCGGCTGTTATAGCCCCACAGATGCAGCCCGCCATCGACGTTAATCGTCTCGCCGGTGACGAAGCTCGACATGGACGAAGCCAGGAACACCGCGACCGGCGCGACATCCTCCTCGGGATAGCCGACTCGGCCCAGCGGCTTGGCCCTTGCCGAATGCTCGGCGAAGCCGGGATGTTTGCGGCAGAGCCGCTCGAAGGTCTTGCCGGCCGCAGCGGGCGCGATCAGGTTCACGCGAATGTTGTGCCGACCCCATTCGGCGGCGGCGCTCCGAGTCAGGCCGCGAATGGCGGACTTGCCGATATTGTAGTCCGCGTGGAGCCAGGCGCCGGTTTCGGCGTCGATCGAATAGAAGTTGATGATGCTGCCCCCGCCGCGCGCCTTGAAGTGCGGCAGCGCCGCTCGCATCGCCCACCAGGTCGCCCACAATGTCGTGTCGAGCGTCCTGCTTAGGATCTTGTCGGTCTTCTGTTCCAGAAGGACCTCCGGGCTGGGCGCGAAGGCGTTGTTGACCAGGATGTCCAATCCCCCGAATTCGACCGCGGCGGCCGCAATCGCGGCCTCGACACTGGCTTTGTCCCCGACATCGGTGCGCACAAACATCGCCCGCCCGCCCAACTCGCGACATTCCGCCGCGACGGCCGGCCCGGCTTTCGCATCGAGTTCCGCGACGACCACTGCGGCGCCCTGACGCACGAACCCGCGCGCCATACCTCTGCCGATGCCGGCGCCGGCGCCGGTGATCACCGCCACCTTTCCCTCGAGCAGTCCCATTCACCTCTCCCCATTTGAACGAGCGCCGTTCGGCACCACCGCATCCCTTTGTCGGAGCGCTCTAGCAAAGCCAGCGGGAACTCGAAACGATATTCCGATATCAGAACGCCATTCTAGGGGTTCATGTTTGACCCGCAATCCGCTAAGCTGTGCGGGACACGGGGCACGCACCGCGGCCGGCCGGCATTGGAGAGATGCAATGAACCTGGAAGACATGATCCTAGTCAGCGTTGACGACCATGTCATCGAGCCGCCCGGCGCCTTCACGCCGCATTGGCCGCTCCACCTCAAGGGCCGCGAGCCCCATATCGAGCGGCGCGACGACCGCGACGTCTGGGTCTTCGAGGGCAAGGCCGCGGGCTATATGGGTCTCAATTCGGTCGTTGGCCGTCCCAAGGAAGAATATGGGATGGAGCCGCTCAACTACGCCCAGATGCGCCCCGGCACGTGGAACGTGCACAAGCGCGTCGAAGACATGGACGCGAACGGGATTGTCGGCTCGATCTGCTTCGCCACGTTCCCAGGGTTTGCCGGCCAGCGATTCCAGAAAACGGAGGACCGCGAGGCCGGTCTAGCGGCGATCCGTGCCTACAATGATTGGCATGTCCACGACTGGGCCGGCGCGGCGCCGGGCCGTTTCATCCCGCTGATGATGATTCCGTTCTGGGACGTGCGGGCTGCCGTCGAGGAAATCGAGCGGATGGCGAAGCTCGGTGTCCACGCACTGGCTTTCTCCGATAATCCAGCAATCATGGGCTTCCCCTCGATTCATGATCCCTATTGGGACCCGGTGTGGAAGGCGTGCTGCGACCACAAGGTCGTGATCTGCTGCCACATCGGCACCGGCGCCGCGGCCGCTCATGCTTCGGATCTGTCGCCGATCGACGCGTGGATCACCTCGATGCCGATCTCGATCGCCAACTCGGCGGCCGACTGGATCTGGGCGCCGATGTGGAAGAAGTATCCCGATCTCCGCATGGCCTTGTCGGAAGGCGGGATCGGCTGGGTTCCCTATCTGCTCGAGCGCGCGGACTTCACCCACGGCCAGCACAGCGCCTGGACCCATTCGGACTTTGGCGGCAAGAAGCCCAGCGACATCTTCAAGAAGCACATCATCAGTTGCTTCATCGAAGACAAGTTCGGCCTCGATAACCTCGACTATATCGGGGAGGATATGGTGATGTACGAATGCGACTATCCGCATTCGGATTCGGTCTGGCCCCACTCGGCCGAAAAGCTATGGGAAGACATCAAGCATCTATCCGAGACCACGATCAACAAGATCACGCACCTCAATGCGATGCGTGAATTCTCCTATGACCCGATCTCGCAGTTGAGCCGCGAAGCCATCACCGTTGGTGCGCTGAAGCGGAAAGCTGCCAACGTCCCCGTGAACACCGAGCCAATGCTGGGCCTGGGCGGCGCCGCGCCAAAGCGCGACAGCGAGCGTCCGGTGACATCCGGCGACATCAACAGGATGTTCGAATCCGCCGCGGCCGAGTCCACGATCTCCGGCCGCTGACCGGTTGCGAGGCAGCGGGCACTCCCGGTGCCCGCTGCCTCATCCCCCCGGATCCTCAGCGGCCGTTGAAAACCGGTCGCCGTTTCTCGATGAATGCCCTGGCCGCTTCCCGCTGATCCTCGGTAGTCAGCAGAAGCGCAAAGAGATCGCGCTCCAGGCCAAGCCCTTCGGCGAGCGGCAGGGCAGTGCTGGCATAGGCCGCCCTGCGTGCGAAGGCGATCGCCGCGGGCGGCTTGGCGGCAATCTTGCGGGCGAGTTCGTCCGCCTGCGCGTACAGCTCCGCCCGGCCCTCGGCGAGACGTGTGATCAAGCCGAGCCGCAGTGCCGCGGCGGCATCGATTCGGTCGTTGCTCATCAACAAGTCCAGCGCCGGCCCGATCCCGATCAGCCGCGGGAGACGCTGCGTGCCACCGGCGCCCGGGATTAGGCCGAGACCGGTTTCGGGCAAAGCGAAGACGGCATCCGCCGACGCGATGCGGATATCGCAGGCGAGCGCAATCTCCAGCCCGCCGCCCATGCAATAGCCATGGATCGCAGCAACGGTCGGCTTGGTCATGCAGTCGAATGCGTCAATCCAGTGGTCGTCGCGAAGGCGCCGGTGCGCGTCGATCGGCAATTCGGCGCCACGACTTTCCCGGATATCGGCGCCGGCCGAAAAACCCCGCTCGCCGGCTCCTTTCACGACGATCACCCGGACCTCATCGTCAGCGTCCAATGCGCGAAGAGCTTCGGGCAGCCCCTCGCGAATGGATTGGTTAATCGCATTGATCCGGTCCGGCCGGTTGAGCACGATGCGGGCGATCGGGCCGTCGCGTTCGACCAGCACCGACTGCGCTACATCGCCCATAGCTGGCGCCAGACGGGGCGCTTCCCTCATCAGCCGCCGAATCGGACGGTCACGCCCAGGCCGAACGTGGCCGGGTCGCCGACAGTACGCTGGATGAAGCCCAGGCCCTGGGTGTAGAGATCGGCGAAGACGCGGCTGGTATATTGTTCGTCCAGAATGTTGCGGCCGAACACGTATAGCTCGATATTCGGGTCCTCCAGCTGAAGTCCGATCCGGGCGCTCAGGATTCCGTAACCGTCGATCCGAGTAAGCTGGTTTTGCACGGCGAAATTCTGCTGCGTCGCGGCAGACAGTCCGGGCGCCGGCGTCACCGGCGAAATCGACTGGCTGCCGATGTAGGCGTAATCGGCGTGCAGGCGCAGGCTGCCGAACGAAAGCGGCACTGTCTGCGTCGCGCCGATGCTGAACTGAGTCTTGGGCAGCTGCGGCAGCGGCTCGTTGCTCCGGTCCACGACGACGTTGACGCCGTTGACTCTCTGCACCTCGGTGAAGCTACCCGGCTCATATTCGCCGTCAAGCAGGCTCAGATTGCCGTTGAGCTCCATGCCCTCCCACGGCACGAAGACCACCTCAAATTCCGCGCCGTAGATCCGCGCGTTGCCGGCGTTGACGAGGAACTGGGTCGGCTGCGTGGTCCCCGGAATGAGACCGCCGAGCTGACGCTGAAGGCCGTTTACCCAAGAATGGAACAGCGCGACGTTGGTGCGGAGACGATTGTCGAGCCAGTCGATCTTGACGCCGGCCTCCACGTCTCGAACCTCCTCCGGCGCGAAGGCCGGGATCGAGCCGGCGCGGACGTTCCAGCCGCCCGACTTGGACGCACCCCGGGTGACGGCGTAGATGAACACGTCGTCATTGGGCCGATAGTCCAACCCAAGGGTCCAGGCCGGATAGTCGAAGTTGGCGATCTGCGTCTGGTCGCACACCGACCCCGGATCGCGGTTCGGCAGGTTGCACGTGCCGGGATCACCGAGCCGTGTCTTATTGTGGAGCACCACCTCGCGCTCGTCGAAGGTCCAGCGCAACCCGCCGGTGAGGCGCAGCTCGTCGGTAAGATTGTAGTTGAGCTGACCGTAAACACCGTAGGTTGTGTTGACGACGTCGGCAGCGTTCTCGGTAATGAAGCGCGGCGCGGGCAGAAAGCCGAACGTCTGCGATACGCTCGACTCATATCCCTCTTCGTAGCCGTAATAGAGGCCGAAGATGTAATTGAGCCGCCCGGTTTCTCCGAGCAACTGCAGTTCCTGGCTGAATTGATCGCTCCCATAGCCAGAGCGGGTCGTGAGGATCGGGACAGGCGTGCCGTCGGTGTCAATCACTCCGGTGGAATTGCTGTAGCGGTAGCCCGAGATAGAGCGCAGCGTCGCCCCACCGATGTCTATATTGAGTATCGCGCCGAAGCCATAAGCCTCAACTTCATTCTGCGGTGGTTCGCGGTAAAGCTGCTGCACGTCCGCCGGCAGGCTGTTGAAGATCGCCGTGCCCTGGGCATTGATCGTCGGCAGCACATAGCCGGTTCCGTTGGTCTGGTACCATGTGGCAGGTGTCTGGATGTAGGATTGCAGGATCGGGACTACGGCTGCCCCGCCGGGAAGGGCATTGAACACGGCCGGATTGAAGGCGACCAGACCCACCTTCTGGCCGCTGTCGCTGATATGGTTGTAGTCGCCGGTGAGGCGCAGGTCCCAGCCATTTCCTTCGTAGCGGACGGTGCCGCGGACGAAGAAGCTCTCATTGTCGTCGGCGGGGCGGTTCAGCGCCACGTTTCGCACATAACCGTCACGCTCGTGGTAGGTGACGTTCACGCGCGCCGCGAGGTTCTCGGCCAAGGGCGTGTTGATCGTCGCGCCGACGCTGCGATAGTCATAGTCGCCAAGCTCGGCAGAGCCGATGAAGGCGAACTGATCGCGCGGATTGGCGGTGATGATGTTGATCGCGCCGCCGGTCGTGTTGCGCCCGAACAAGGTTCCCTGCGGCCCGCGCAGCACTTCGATGCGTTCGATATCATTGAGGTCGGTCTGCCCCTGGGAAGGCCTCGGGATATAGACGCCGTCTATGTACGTCGCCACCGTCGGGTCGTTGGCGGTGCCGGGGTTCTGATTGCTCTGGCCGCGGATGGAAACGAACACAAGGCCAGAAACAGAAGGTCCGCCAGTCTGGATGGAGAAGCTCGGCGTCACGCGCTGCAGGTCCACGGCGTCCTGGATCTGGGTCAGTTCGAGCGTTTCGGAGTTCAGGGCCGTCACGGCGACCGGAGTCGATTGGAGCGACTCCTCGGTCCGCCGCGCGGTCACCACGATCTCGTTGAGTCCTCCCTGCTCGGCCGGTTCACTCGCAGGCTCCGCGTTCGGCGACTGCTCGGCCTGGTCGACCGTCTCCGCGGGTGCCGGGGGATTCGGATTGGACGGAGGGGACGGCTGCTGGGCAAAAGCCACGCCCGGGAACAGCGCGGCGGACGCCATCAACGTCCAGAGCGACAACTGCTTCTTCTTCATCGAAAATCCCTCCCAGATATCCTCTCGACCGCCCCCGCGCTGACGACGGGTTCCATGGTCAGGCCAACCGCATACTTATTTTCAGATTAGAATACCATACTAAGTTCCGAATTGTTGCATTCGCCCCAAAGCGAGCCCATCCTGGCTCCACAGGAGCAATGAACGTGGACGCCCGGAAGGAAGAAACCGCTGGTTGTGAGCGCCGCGCGTCGGTCGCGCTCGCGAATTTTCGAGGAGAACCGGACATTTCGATCGAGCGGCTGGATCAGGCGGAACCAGAGAATGGTGGAGGCGCCCGTTCCACACATCAATCTCCCCTCAGAATTCGCGCAAACGTGCGACCCGAGGATTCCTCTGTTTTGAGGGGCTACCGACTTGTCGCCTGACCTCGACTTCACAGGAAAGCAGGGCATGGTCGTCGGCGGCTCGAGCGGGATAGGAAACGGAATCGCGCGCGCGTTCACGCTCCGTGGGGCGCGGACTCTCGTCACCGGTACCCGCGCTTCTCCGCAGGATTATGGGGCGGAGGGTGTCGAGAGGCTTGCGGGCCTTGATTATGCCCAGCTGGATCTCAGCGACCCGGCAAACCTCGACCGTTGGACGCCTCCTGTCGATCGCCTCGACATCCTGGTCCTCTGCCAGGGCGCGGTGCGATACGGCCGCGCGGAGTTCGAGATCGGGGTGTTTCGCGAGGTCGTAGAGATCAACCTCAACAGCCTGATGGCGGTGGCGCTCCGATTCCGCGGGCTGCTTGCGGAAAGTCGAGGCTCTCTGATCACGGTCAGCTCGATCGCCGCCTTCAACGCGCGCATCGGCAATCCAGCCTATGCCTCCTCCAAGGCCGGTGCTGTCGCGCTGACCCGCACCCTAGCCGAAGCCTGGGCAGGGGAGGGAATCAGGGTCAACGGCATCGCGCCAGGGCTGGTCCCCTCCAAGCTGACGGCGGTCACGACGGACGACCAAAGCAGGATGGCGCGCGCGCTCGCGCAAATCCCGCTCGGCCGCATGGGAACGCCCGACGAGATTGCCGGAGCGGCTTTGTTCCTCGCTTCGCCCCTCGCCTCTTACGTGATCGGACAGACGATCGTGGTTGACGGCGGCAAGAGCCTGTCATGATCCCGCGGGCATTGCGAGGGCGCTGATGGCCTGGGACTTCGAGACCGATCCCGACTTCCAGCGCGAGCTCGACTGGGTCGAGCGCTTCACGCGCGAGGAGATCGAGCCGCTCGACCATTTGCTGGGCGTTCCCTACGATGTCACGGCCCCGGATTTCGTGCGACTGGTCCGGCCGCTGCAGGCCCAGGTGAGAGCGCGCGGGCTATGGGCCTGCCATCTTGGGCCGGAGCTTGGCGGCCAGGGCTACGGCCAGGTCAAGCTGGCGCTGCTGAACGAGATCATCGGGCGGGCGCGCTTCGGGCCGGTCGTGTTCGGATGCCAGGCGCCCGACAGCGGCAATGCCGAGATCCTCGCGCGCTACGGCACGGCGGAACAGAAGGCCCGCTATCTGGCGCCCCTGCTCAACAATGAGATCGTCTCCTGCTTCTCGATGACCGAGCCGCAGGGCGGGGCCGACCCGCTCCTGATCGAGACCAGCGCGGTGCTCGACGGCGGCGAATGGGTGATCGACGGCGAGAAATGGTTCGCGAGCAACGCGCGCTACGCGGGTTTCCTGATCGTGATGGCGCGGACCGACCCGGAGGCGGAGCCGCACAAAGCGATGTCGATGTTCATCGTCCCGTGCGAGACGCCCGGCTGGGAGATCCTGCGCAACAGCGGCTATGGCAGCGGCGAGCCGACCCATGCTTATCTTCGCTTCAGCGGCCTGAGGGTCCCTGGGGATCACATGCTGGGCAACCCCGGCGAGGGCTTCGCCGTCGCGCAGACCCGGCTGGGCGGCGGCCGCGTCCACCATGCGATGCGCACCATCGCCAAGGCGCGCCGCGCCTTCGAGCACATGTGCGAGCGCGCGGTCTCCCGCATCACGCAAGGCGAACGCCTCGCCGCCAAGCAGATGGTGCAGGATAAGATCGCCGACAGCTGGATCGAGCTCGAGCAGTTCCGCCTGCTCGTCCTGCGCACGGCCTGGCTTATCGACCGGCACGGGGATTATCGCAAGGTCCGGCGCGACATTGCGGCGGTGAAAGCGGCGATGCCGAAGCTGCTCCACGACATCGCGGGCCGCGCGCTTCACATCCACGGCTCGCTCGGCCTCTCGGACGAGATGCCGTTCATGCACTGGGTGACCGAATCCTATTTCCTCGCGCTGGCCGACGGGCCGACTGAGATCCACAAGGTGACCGTTGCCCGGCAGCTGCTCCGCGAGGTCGAGCCGGCGTCGGAGCTCTTCCCTGATTACCATGTGCCGAAGCTGCGCGCGGCGGCGCTCGCCCGCTATGGGGAGGCGGCGCAGGAATGAGCGGGAAGCTGGACCCCCCGCACGGCCTCGAGCTTGTCGATTTCGACCGTCTAGGCGTGTGGATGGACGGTCAAGGCCTCCCGCCCGGGCCGATCACCGGCATCGAGCAGCTGACCGGCGGATCGCAGAACATCCTGGTCCGCTTTGCCCGCGGTGGACGCCACTACGTGCTGCGCAGGCCGCCGGCCTTTCCGACCGCCGACGGCAACGAGACGATGCGGCGGGAGGCGCGGCTGCTCGCCGCCCTCGCCGGGACGCCGGTCCCTCACCCCGCGCTCATCGCGGGCTGCCCCGACGAGGAGATATTGGGCGCGGCCTTCTACCTGATGGAGCCAGTCGCGGGCTTCAACCCGGCGGTCGGCTTGCCCGAACTCCACCGCTCCGATCCTGCAATCCGGCACGCGATGGGATTGGCCATGGCCGACGGGATCGCGGCGCTCGCGTCGGTCGATTTTACCGCCGTCGGCCTCGGCGACTTCGGCAGGCTCGGCCGATATCTGGAGCGGCAGGTGGCACGCTGGCGCAGCCACTATGACGGCTACGCGCTGCACAAAGGCTGGCCGGGGCCCGATAGCCTCCCCGATCTCAATGCGGTAGCGGATTGGCTGGAGGCGCGCCGCCCGGCTGCTTTCACGCCCGGCCTCATGCACGGCGATTTCCACCTCAAGAACGTAATGTTCCGGCTGGAGGGCCCGGAGCTGGCGGCAATCGTCGACTGGGAACTGGCCACAGTGGGCGACCCCCTGGTCGATCTCGGCTGGCTGCTGGCGACCTGGCCCGATCCGGCCGAGCCGCTCGCCGAGGCGCAGATCGTCGTCGAGCCGTGGGACGGCTTCCCGACCGCCGAGGAGCTGATCGCGCGGTACGCCGGGCGCAGTGGCCGCGACGTATCGGCAGCCGGATGGTACCACGTCTTCGCCTGCTACAAGCTCGGCATCCTCCTGGAAGGAACCTACGCGCGGGCGTGCGCGGGCAAGGCGCCGCTTGAGATTGGCGTGCGGCTCCACCGCAACGCCGTGAGGCTGTTGAAGCGTGCCGCGCGCGCCGCCGAGGCCCAGTGAAGCGCAACCCCGGAAGGAGCGAGGCCATGAACCAGCTCAACAAGCGGATCATCGTCACCGGCGGCGCGAGCGGCATCGGCGCGAGCGCCGTTCGCGCCTTCGTCACTGCGGGCGCGCGGGTGACCAGCATCGACCTGTCCGGTGAGGGAGAAAAGGTGGCGGCCGAGGCTGCGGGCCCCGGCGAGGTACGCTTCATCAGAGCCAGCGTCGCGGACCGCACGGCGATGTTCGCCGCCGTCCAGGGAGCGATCGGCTGGATGGGTGGGCTGGACGGGCTCGTCCATGTCGCCGGCGTCCAGCAGTACAAGCCCGCCGAGGAGCTGACCGACGAGGACTGGGACCGAGTCCTGGGCGTGAATGCCCGCGGGACGATGATCGCCAATCAGGCCGTGTTCGCGCATTTGAAGGCCAATGGCGGCGGCCGCATCCTCAATTTCGCATCGGGGGCGGGCATGACCGGCCTCCGCGGATGTGCCCATTACGCGGCGTCGAAGGGCGCGGTGCTGGCCTGGACCCGGACGATCGCCCAGGAATGGGGCCGCTGGAACATCGCCGCCAATTGCGTCGCGCCGGGCATGTGGACGCCGATGTACCAGCAGACCCGCGACGGCAAGTCGCCCGACGAGCTTGCGATGCATGACGCAGGCATGGCGATGATGATCCCGCTCGGCGGCAAGCTCGGCGACCCCGACAGCGACCTCGCGCCCATGCTCGTCTTCCTGATGAGCGAAGGCGCGCGCTTCGTCACCGGCCAGACACTCGCGGTCGACGGCGGACTGACGATGGTCCGCTAGGCAGGTCCGGTATTGGTCGATCCTGCCTTGGCGTCTCGATAGTCGCACATCGCCGCCTCGTGGCGTTCGAAATGGTCCGGCCGCCGCTCGATCCAGAGACCGCTGGCGCGCGCCAGCGCCTCGGTGCCGCCGGCGAGCCGCAATTCACCCGCTACCGTCCAGCGCCGCCCTTCGCGCGAGACAACCCACATCGTCGCGACCAGATCCTCCTCCACCGGAACCGGCCGAAGATAGTCGATCGTCAGGCTGCCGGTGACGACGCGATGGCGGCCGCGAGAAAGGAACCGGCCCAGCACGTCGTCGAACATGGCCGCGGTCCAGCCGCCATGGGCAACCCTGGGGCCCGCCTCGAAGCTCTCGGCGCAGCGCACTTGCGCCTCGGCGCGCTCCGTTCCCGTGAGAGTGAATTCGCCGACTCCGAAGCGGCAAAAGCCCTGTGCCTGGCAGTAGCGGCACAGCGCGATGGCGTCGTCCGCCATTAGGTCACGGGTCCGGCGACCGGGAGCAGCGCGCCGGTGATCGGCGCCGCCGCATCGCCGAGCAGGAAGGCGATGACCCGCGCCAGCGCCTCGGGCGCGACCCAGGTCGCGAAGTCGGCGTCCGGCATGTCGCGGCGGTTGGTCGGCGTGTCGATGATCGAGGGAAGCACGGCGTTGACTCGGATCCCCCTCCCCTTGAGCTCCTCGGCCAAACTCTCGGTGAGGCGCGCTACGCCCGACTTCGACGCGGCATAAGCCGCCATGCCGACACCGGGCGCGATCGACCCCAGAGCACCGATGCTGACGATCGCAGAGCCGCGCGAGAGCATCGGCAGAGCGGCCTTGCAGGCGTTGACGGCCGTGCGCAGGTTGATCCGGTACATCGCGTCCCAGGTCTCGATTCCGCCCTCGGCCAGCGTCTCCCAGGCGAAGCCGCCCGCGACGTTGACCAGGCCGTGCAGGCCACCTCGGGCCTCAAGCTTTGCGAAGGCTTGCACGGCCGCGTCAGGATCGGCGAGATCGACGCCGCCGATGGCGGTCACTCCGGCGATCTGCGCCGCGCCGCCTTGGGTCAAGTCGATTGCCGCGACGCTATAGCCCGCCTCGGCCAGGTGTCGCGCGACCGCGCTGCCCAGCGCACCGCTGGCGCCGGTGACCGCCACCAATTGCTTCATGCGCCGCTCCCGATGCCCTGCGCATCATCCACGGACGCGGGCCGTGATCTTCGCATGGACCCCCGCCTGCTGCGCCGCCCAGGCAGCCCCGATATCGTTGAAGTCGTAATCGGCATAGTCGACCTCGATGCGGTGCTCGCGCGCCATCGCGAGCAGCCTTCGCCAGATCGCCTCGCGGTCGGCGGGAGGACGCTGGCCGGTGCCGACGACGGTCAGCATCCTGAACAGGAGGTCGCCGGCATTGATGTTGATCTCCCGTCCCGCCCCGGTGCCGACGGTGACGATGCGCGCTCCCCAGCGTGTCGCCTTGAGCGCGGCCTGCATCGGCGGTCCGCAGACGAGGTCGAACACCACATCGAAGCCCTCGCCGGCCGCTTCCTTCAGCGCCGCGACATCGTCCCCCCGCCCCATGACGACAATATCGTCCGCGATGCCGCGCTCCGTAAGCCGCGCCAGCGCCGCCTCGCTGCGGCTCGCCGCCACTACCCGGCCGGCGCCCATCAGCCGGGCCATCTGCAGCGCGAGTTGACCGATGGTCCCGGTGGCGCCGAGGACGAGCACGCTCTCGCCGCTCTGCACCTTGGCGCTTTCCAGCGGCACCAGCGCGCCGATGCCGGCAATGGCCATGGTGATGGCGAGCTTGTCGTCTACATTGTCGGGGACGTCCCACACCTCCGCCACTGGCACGATCGTCCGCTCCGCCCAGGCTCCGAACGGGATGAGCGAGCGTTCCCCGAAATAGACCCGGCGCCCGTTCGGTGCCCGCCCGACGCCCTCGCCACGAATGACGCACGGGAACTCCACGTCCAGCCGGTATGCCCCCAGCACATCCCAGCCGCCCAGGCCCGCAGTATCGACGTCGATAAGCACCGATCCGTCAACCGGCTCAGGCATTCGGAAGTCGGACACGACTGGCGCCGCTCCCGCCGACGTTAAAATTGCGGCCTTCACCAAACAGACCCCTATGCCATTCTCTATTCAGACGGCCTATTCCGAATTTAGAAGCTTTGCATCACGTTTTAATACGCTGCCAGTCCCCCACGTCCGGAAAGAGCAACCCGCCATCCCGGCGACCACGAAGTCTCGCCCCAATCCTTTCTGGCGCCACTCCGGCATGGTTGCCTTGTTAAGTCTCATGATCAGCGTTGCCAATGGCCCCGATTACCAGCCGAGCTCTCGATAGTCGACCGCACCGAGCACGGCACCACCTCCGGGGAGAGCTGGCGGGTCAGTATAGGGCTGGAGGTGAGCCAGCTTAGGCTGATTGCTGCCGATCCAGTCGGCGAGCAGATGCCATGCTTCCCTCGCCAGTTCCGAGGTGCCTCGCTCGGCACCCTGCCAAATCTCGCTGGCCAGATAGGTCGCTATGACGTCAGTTTCGCAGTAATTCGCGACCCCGCTCCAAGCCCCTGCCGCGACAAGCGACGCTACATCGCCGGCGTCGGCAGTCAGCTTACAAGGGATCGAGAAGGCCGAGCACAGCTGGCGGAGACTCACCTTTGGCGCAGCGCCGAAAGCGGTGACTGCCTCGAGCAGATCCACATGGATGCCGGCGCTGTTGCGGCGCTGCATGTGGAGGCGACCGATCGTGGGCGCGTACTCGCCAGCAAGGGCAGCACGCGCCATCAGGACCGGAACGTCAAATCCTCGCCCGTTGAAGGTCAGCACCTCGAAGCTGTCGCTCAACGCTCGTTCGACCCAGGCGACGATACCCCGCTCCGAGAGTGTTTCCCGGGTGAATGAATGAAGCGAGAAGACCGGCTTTGCCTGCGCATCCCGCTCGACCACCAGCAGCGACACGCAAGCGAGCGCGTGGAGGGGAAACGGCGCGAATGTGCCGTCATCTTCGAACCCAGCGCGCGCGGCAGCGTCCACGTCGAGAACCGTCTCGACGTCCATAAGAACCTTTCTGATCACAATCTTTCCTTTTGGATGGTTCAACCATAACCATCCGTCCCCTCGCCTCGGCCCTGCCGCCAGGCTTGATCTCGGCCGCTCAGACCGCCGACCCTATGCGGTCGGCTGTCGATCGGCTGAGGCGGAAGTAGAGACGGACGGTGCCTGAGCCGGCGCCGGACTGGGGCTCGCGGGCGCGACCCCTGCTTGGACTCCCCAGCCGCCGCCGGAGCTTTGCCCCTGCCCGCCCCAGCCGCTGCTGCCCGAGGCGGACTGGCCGCCCCAGCTGCCGACGGAGGCAGGCGCGGCGGAGCCGATGGTCGACGATGGCGCCGCTGCCGGCATTGCCGCGGCGGCGGCCTCGTTCTCCGCAAATCCGGATTGGAATGCCGACTGCGCGCGCGCCTGGACCGCCGCGTCCAGTTGCTCGCCTTCCGACGTGCGGCTTGGCGGCGGCTATATGAGTGGGGCGGCCGGCGCTGGCGCGGCGCCGGATTGCGACGTTGCGGAAGATGCGGTTTGGACGGAGGCTGGATTCGTCCCGGTCGGAGAGGTCGCCGCGGAACCGCCACCCGCCGCCCAGCCGACGGCCAGGCCGGCTACGATGACGACCGCGATCAGGCCGATGTCCCTCGAGTTCATTTCATGCTCACCTCCGCCAGCCGCACAGACTAAGCTCGCACGGTTAAGGGGCGGTTTCGATGCTCGTGCAGCGCCGCGAGGAGGTCGGACGCGGGTCCAACATGGAGGCACGAGTCTAAACCCCCTTCGCGGAGATTTGCTGGCGCGAGCTTCAACGTCCGATTTCGGGGAAGCAGCCGTTGCTCGCGGACGGCTCAAATGGGCGCTTTCCGGACCTCAGAGGCGGTCGCATCGGAACGGTTCCATTCCTATGTCATGGCGATGACAGGCTGGACCATCCATACGCTGCGCGACCTCGACCGCCGATATGCCGAGGAAGGCGTTCATCCTCACCAACGGTCTTTTCGGGCTGCTGTCGACATCCTCGTGACAAGTTCGCGATGGGCGCCGGCGGCAACCCGGAGGTCGATCGGATTATGGCCGCTTACGAGGCCATGCTGCCGGAATCATCATCCAACTGGCCGGGCATGGGAACCGGCATCGCTGCGGTAATCGACCACGTGCGCCGCGTGACTGCCCCCGTCGTCTTCGGAACTGTGAGCATAGAAGTCTGGAAGGGGCTTAGGTTCGAGAGTGATCGCAAGTGGTGGAGTTGGTGCAGAGAGGATCGGCAGCTGTCCCGAACGATGCGCCGCCAGCTTACGACCGACCGCGAATTGCTCTTCGCCTTTTGCCGGGCCATCCGAAAAGCACTTGCCTCGCCGGTCTCTTAAAGGAGCCACGGGTGCGCGGCGGATGTGAAGCCGGCCTTTAGCATCCTCCCACCGCCCGCCGATGAAACTAAATCGGCGCAGTCATCCATTGCCGAACAGGAATGGTAACGGCTAAATCGTTCGGATGGGGGATAAAGACGGGACAAGCCATTCTGCCGAGGGATCCGCTCTGGGCTTCTGGTACCAGTCGCTCTACGCGTTGCTCATCCTTCTGGAGCAGTCATCCGATGACGCCGCAGTCGGCATAGAGCAGCTCGATGACATCGCGCTCACGGCGGATGGCCATGACCTGCTTTATCAGCTGAAACATTCAATTGCAGCCAAGCCTTTGCCAGTTGGGATCAAGTCGCGCTCGCTGTGGCGCACCGTCAAGGTGTGGATAGATCTCCTCCCGAAGGTCAGCCTAGCCGAAACCGGCCTTCACCTCGTGACGGTAGGCGGCATCGTGGAGGATGATCCGCTGGCGGCTCTGAGCGAAGCCGACAGCGACCGAGACCCGCTAGCTAGCGCCATGGCTGAGGAAGCGCAGCGCGTGGTGGAGGCGCGCGCAGAAGCCAAGGCGAACGGACAATCGCCGCTCCCTTATGCCGACCGTAAGGACGGATGTGAGGCATTCCTGTCACTACCACCGGCGATCAGGCTCAACCTGATGCGTCGAGTGACGCTGAAGATCGAGAGCCCCACCGTCGGTGAGATCGAGGGTCATATAGAAGCCCGGCTGACGCTCCTGCCTGCTGGGCAACGCGCGCACGTCGCCAAGAAGCTTATCGAGTGGTGGGACCGACAGATCGTCTACAGCCTTTGCGGCAAGCGCGAGCGGGTCATCGGGCGACCCGAATTGCAGGCGCAGATCAGCGAAATTGTCGGCGAACTGGATCAGGGCAAGTTGTCGGCAGACTTTGAGACCGTGCAGAAGCCGCTCGAATATCAACCTGATGGCATGCTTACTCGACAGATTGCTCTCGTTAAGGGCGGGAATGCGGATATCGACAAGGCCATCCGTGAAGAATGGCGCGCCCGCGCGCAACGCGCGCGGTGGGCAACCGAGAACCCTGCGCTGGCGAGCATGATCAATGACTATGATGCCGTCCTAACCGAGCATTGGTCCGACAGGCACAGCCAGATGGTGGAGGACTGCAAGGACTTCGAGGAGGATGGAAAATGCAAATCGGGCCTCGATCTTCTTCGCTGGACCCACAATGAGGCGCCTACGGCCGTCAGGCCGATCCAGGAGGGCTTCGGCGCCGCCTACTACGTGCGCGGCAGCTATCAGGTGCTGGCAATCGGTCTCCAGGTCGGCTGGCATCCTGACTACAAGGACCTCCTGAAGGAGGGTGAATGATCCTCGCACATGACCTCTACGCCGAAACGAATCCGGCATTCTGCACCTATGCACTGGCGGAATTTCTGAAGGCTTTTGTCGAGGTCGACGAGACCGGCGCGGAGCTGCCGCTCGCCTATCTTGCCTTGCCCATTGCCCTGTCCGAGGACCTTGCTGGCTCTTTCGAGGGCACCAACAAGAAAACTGGCCTCCTGGAGTGGCTAGAGCGGACACCGCAAATGTCGGTCGGGCTTGCCCAGCGCGTCAACGCCAGCCTCGAGATAGTCACACCGGCCGTTCGCTATGGCTGCTTCGCAGACGTGCTTGTTCTTGGAGCGGACGGCCGCATGAGGCCCGGCGCAAAGGCCGTGAAGCCAACCGCGATCACCAAGCTCGACTCGATCTCCGCAGGCGCGATCCGGCGGGCCGGAAGATTGGGCACCTGGTTCGCAATGGCCGGATCGACACGCAATATCTTTGGTATCCTGGGGCTGACCGTATGAACCGCTGGAACATCGCCAATGTCTTTTTCCTGGGGGTGGCGGGGCGCCGGCAGGACATTTCGTTCAACCCTGGCGAAGTCAACATCATCACCGGTGCCTCCGGGACCGGAAAGTCGGCACTAATTAAGGCGATCGATTACTGCCTTGGCTCAAGCAAATGCGAGTTGCCGGTCCACATCCGGCGCCATGCAATCGCCGTGGGTGTAAAATGGGTTGCGGGCGAGGAAGAAATGATCATCGGCCGGCATATTCCGCCCGATGGCCAGACGACGAGCACGCGGATGTTCGCCACGGCGGGTAAGAATCTGCTCCTCCCCAGGAGCGTTGACGACTTTGACGGTGCCACCACGCTCGAGGCCGCAAAGAGCTTTGTTCAGAAGGCCTTCGGCATAGGCGACTTGAGCCATCTCCCGGACGCCGCTGGCGAGACGAAGGGCCGCACGAGCGTACGCCATGTCACGCCCTATCTGTTCGTGACCAAGGAGGTCATCGACAGTGAGTCGGTGCTCCTGCACGGCATGGAGCAGGTCGACAAAGCCAAGGACATCGTCGCGACTATGCCTTATTTCCTGCGCGCGACGGATGAGGAAAGCGCGATGGCGGAGCGCAAGCTTCGTCAGCTTCAGCGCGCGCTCGCGATTGAGGAAGGCCGTGAGCGCAGCCGCCTGGCTGCCGAGACGGCACTGAAGCAACGCGCCATCGGACTACTCACCGAAGCACATCGCTTTTCGCTCGCCGACGAACCAGCGGGCAATGTGGACGAAGGCGAATTGCTCGTGCAGCTGAAGGCAATTGCCGAGACCGAGAATGATCCCACCACTTACCCGAGCGAGGGAGAGCTCGGCGCCCTCCACGCGAGCAGGAAGGAAATATTGGTCAGCCTCGCAGCCGCAAGGCGCAAGCGTCAGGCTGCGCGGGTCGCGCTCGCCGATGCCTCGGGTTTCCAAGGGGCCGTCACCCGGCAGCGGAACAAGCTGAATCTCGCGGAACATTTGAAGCTTGGCGAATCCGCGCATTTCTGTCCGCTATGTGATGCGCCATCCGAGCGCGGGCGCGAGACGGCGGCAGCGCTGGCGCATACCCTGACCAAGGTTCGAGACGAAAGCTTGGCTGTGGAGCGTGTGCGCCCTCAATTGGTCGAGCATGACGAAGCCCTGACAATCGAGATCAACCGCCTCAACCGGAATCTTCGAGAGACGGATGAGAAGATCACGAGCTGGCTTCGTCAGACTGATGAAACCCGGCGCCTTGCAAATGTCGCGCAAGCTCGGGCGCATCTGCAGGGGAAGATCGCCTTTTTTTTGCAAACAAGCGCGGAAGAGCCGAGAAAGCCGGGTGCCGATCTGGCTGTGCTCCGAGACGAGATCACGCAGTTGGAAGCGCAGGTCGATCGTGAGAGCAAAGACATCCGCCTGAAGCGCGCCGAGGGCAAGATTTCACAATACGCCTCGGAGGCGCTTTCCTTCCTGCCAACCGTCGCGCCCTGTGTAGGATCGGAACTCTATTTCTCCTCGAAGGAGCCCGAGGTTCGCGTGATCGAAGCCGGTGGCAAGGGCTCGATGCTGCGGATGCCAGACGTTGGCTCGGATCAAAATTATCTCGCTATTCATATTGCACTCGCCTTCGGGCTGCAGCGTTATTTTGGCGAGGTGGATGCACCGGTGCCTGGCATCCTCGTGCTCGACCAGATCAGCCGCCCCTACTTTCCGGCGCAGTCGGCCGATGAAGATGAAAAGGCCATCTCGGGCGGCGAGGAGGATGAAGATATCAAGGCAATGCGACGCCATATCGATTTCCTCTTCAAAGAGGTTGCGCGGCGGAACGGCCTCCAAGTGCTGTTGATCGAGCATGCATATTTCGAAGACGACGCGCGCTATGTGGCCGCCACCCGCGAGCGCTGGACGCGCAGCTCGGGCAAAGCCTTAATCCCCCCAGACTGGCCAATGCGGAACTGATCGAGGCCCTGAACCTGATAGGTTATGGCCGGGCGGCCTCCTTGGTGCTCGCCTCCAATTTCGGCCAAATTTTCGGATCGGCTATCGGGCACACCTTCCAGTATGCCGCTCGCGCCTAGCCGTTTCCCCGGGGAAACGGTCCCCTCACTTCCTCGGCTTTAAGTACGCTAGGGACTCTCGGAACGCTGCAACGAGTTCCTCCGCAGCCGCTCCGGTGTTGGCGTAGATCTAGATTAGCAGTCCGGCGCCGGTGCGCTCCAGCCGGGATCGGAGCTCCTCCACGCTCGCGGAGTTCCCGCTGCTGTCCGCGACAACTTAGATGTTCTCAGGTCCGCGCGCTGGACCATTCGCGGGTGTGTCCAAGACTAACGTTTGACTGTCGATCGAGTGGGTACGAAGAATTCGGCTTGCGATTTCAAGAACCCGACTTAGTCTACGGGCCGATACAACGTTGAACAGGGGCGTGATATGAGAGCGCTAGCATCCTTGCTCATCATCGTGTCGGCTAGTGCTTGCGGCGGAACCCGGTCAACCTCGAACGCCTCAAATGAGGTGAGTGCGTTCAGGTCCGAACAAAGCATCTCCGCTACAGAGAAGGCGGAGAGCCTCGCCTCTCGCACATCAAGCAGCTTTGCTGGCCTTGACAGCGTTGCTTGCTTCCCGAGGTGCATCGAGCCGCCGCCCGGCAATTATGGGCCTCCCCCCGTGGATATGGGAGCTGTGCGCCGCGAAATGGAGCAGCGGATAGCCGCTGAACGCGAGACAATCAGACGCGAACTGGAGCGCTGGGCTCGTGAGGTCGTCGCTGCGATACGGGCCACACCCCCCGAAACAATTGGGGCGATGAGAAACGATCTCGACGCCATGCGGGCGCGCATTCAGCAACTGGAGACTCGCATTGCTGAGCTTGAAGGGGAGCGCGGCCGCTAGAGCACGCACGGTCGGCACGACTGGGTGCCGGAGCATGGTCTCGTATCTGTTACTGTTTTCCGCGTCCGCCTGCGCAACAACAGGGGCTGCTCCAAAGAATTGGGACGGCTCTCATGCTTTGTTGGCAGACACATCGATCAACGATTTGAATTGCAGCTTGCGCTGCAATCAGGCGCAAGGGGGAGTGGCTGCCGGAACTTTGGACCCGACGAGAGTTGCACGGCTGAACCGAGGGCTTGAGCGACAGGCGCGGGACCGGTCGATTGGTCGCTGGACGATGCAGGCCACAGGAGTCTTGCTGGACTCCACCATCGGTGCGCTGCCCATTATCGGTCCCAGCATAACTCGCTCCGTGAGTTTCCTCGAAGGCGAGATGGTCAATCAAGCAAACACCAACATGCGGCGCCTCGTCGATGCTCAAGTGCGCGATCTGATGTACAGCGGCCGATCGGGGCCCGAGGTGCGGGGAGACGCGTCTCAGATCATCTCAAGCCTGATAGGGCCGCAATCCCAGTTCCCCAGCCTTTTTAAGGAAAGCACTGCATATGACAGTCTGCAGGACGCGGCATTGCAGTATCTGGCCACCCGTGTTGATGAACTCACTCGGCAAGGAAACATTCAAGCGGGAAATCTGAACCAGGTACGCGGGGAGGTCGCTAGCAACCTACAGCAACTGCAGCAGCTTCGCGCGAGACTAGAGGAGGTTGAACAGCAGAGATCGAGTATAACAGCGACAAACTCGGCTCCTGCGCCCGGACCAGATCAACCGATACTGGTCAGAGAAACTAGCCTTCGTATTCGTGCCGCTCAGGTCGCCACGTATGGTGCTGAGGCCAGTCGCCAGCTCGGGGCCGCTGCCGACATCATCCAACAACTCGGGGGAGATTCTCGCGGCGTCCGGACTGCCGCAAACGTCATAGGTGTAGCCGCTGGCCTTGCCGCTTCTTACGCGAACCCTTTGTACCTGCTCCCCACTTTGGCCTCAGCGGGGTCCCTGTTCGGTGGCGGAGGAGGTCCTGATCCGTACTTGAAGGCGATCCTGGCGCAGATCCAGCAACTTAGAAAGGAAATCGCCGAGTTCCGCGAGGAGGTGCGAGAGCAGCATCAACTTGAGATGGAGACGCTAGGCGCGATACAGAGTGGATTGATCGGTCTTCTGGCCGAAATCCAGACAAACCAGGATCAGGGGCTAGGGAGTTGCTGGAATCTCCTGCCTAATCCCTATGATATCACTGTGCTGGGGGAGCCTACCGATCTGCCGCGGGACTATGCCTGGTCGCCGGCCGGAGCAACAACGCGGGTCCAGCCTGCGCTTCTGAACGCTCGAGAGTTGAGACCAGCCTCCTATGCCGACATTCAAGCATTCTACGGTCGACGGTCATCTCAAATAGACTCCTGCCTTCTTGTATTGGGTCAGCTCTACTCGGGCGGGCCGCAGCTGGGCTCAAGATTAAGGCTCTCGACAGTCATAGAGTTGGCTGCCGAAGGCAGTCCGAACGCACACCGGGTGCAGCTCGGGCAGCCGCTCTACCAAAGCTATCGGCATGCTTTGGCACTGCAGTCGCATATGCGGCAGATCGAGCCGCTTCTCCGAAATGGACGGGCGGCCGAAACGGAACTGGGACGGCAGAATTTGTTGGCGTGGGGTCTCTCGGCTCCTTCTCCAACGGTGGTGTCGCTGCATCGTAAGCTAGCGAATCTTTCGTCCATCGCCTCCGACCTCGTGAACACATACCCGCAGGCGAGGACAGCCCAAGGGGGCATGAGGTTGAACGAGTTTCGTGAGTGGGTCACATCGCAGCCCGTCGATGCTGAGTACGTGGCCACCACAAGCTCGCTCGTCCTACTCGCCGCTTGGTGGCACGAATTTGCTTCCGATCGCGGGCTCCGCGACCTGAACCAGATAACGATTGGAGATGCTGGGGAAACCGTGTCGAGACTGCATCGCGCCCTTCATGCGGTGAGGATTGCTCTGGCGCAGCAGGCAGCCTTGGAAGGCGACCTTCTGCTTGAAGTATTTGGCGCCTGGCTGGATCGGAAGAGCACACCACCGCCATTTGTGGACCCGCCAAGTGCAGACTGGTGGCATCAAGAGGCTCCCCGCTTATTCACGCAGATTGTGCGGCAGAACCCGCTTCTGGCGCACAATCTTGGACTTTACTGGGTGAGTGGCCGCATTGGTGACGGATCAACCTGGCCCTACGAGGTAGCATGGAATGTCCAGCACTCCTCCGTATTGCTGGAGCAGGTGTTAGGAAACCTTCCGGGACGCCTCGTCTGGCGTGAGAACCGTTGGTGGCTGGTTCTCCCCAATGCATCTCCCGAAGTTGGGATACCCCTGCCGACGCCCGTCGAACTGAGAAAAGGTGAATTCGCTCAATCGCTGACAACGCAGACCCTGGTCATCCTCGAGGCTCAACTCTCAAGGGAGCTAGCCCTGTACGAGGTGCCTCCGACTCCCGAAGGAACTGAGTTACGTAATGCCGCCCGCGCTGGGCTTCTGCGGCTTTGAGGCGTGTTAGAGGGAGTCGGGAGTTCAGCCTGCGGAGTCGTACGCCGTCTGGAAGTTCCGCTGCCGGCGCGCCGCCAAATCTAAGCGAACGACTTCGAGGGGGAAGGCGGCCGCTCGCAGCATGAGCCTCGGGCCGAGCCCGCACCCAACGACAAGGTCATCGCCACAGCGGCCAAACACGTTCTCCAGGGTCGCAGCTGTGGGTGGCCGACTATCATTGGTGGCTAAATGTCGTCAGTTTCAGCCAAGCGGCTGGAGCAAAGACAGCTACCTCAACGGCGCCGCACACTGGCTTTGGACACCGGTCACGTGAGTTTTGATTACGGCGGGCGGCCGGGCTCGTGAGAACGTCCGATGCAGAGTTTGAAGCCGCAGTTCGGATTTTAGCTGAGCCGAGGAAGCGAGAGGAAGCGAGGATGGAGAACAATGCCCCCGCCTCCGCAAGCATATCGTTTCAGCGATTGTTTGACGCTTCAGTGGCCTGAAGCAGGAAAAGCTAAGCCCTGACGCCTCGTGAGGCGCCGCGCATACGGCCCCTGTCAGCGGCGGCCTCTACTTCACGCGCACTAGCTAGCATCAATGCAAAGGGTCGCCATCTAAGCATCAGCGCGCTAGCCCTATGCGAGTTGAAGGGGCGGTGAGGGAATCATGTACAAGCCAGGTGGTACGATTGCGAGCGCGCTAGAGCGCATTCAGAAGAAGGAATACGTTCTTCCTGCCATCCAGCGCGAGTTTGTCTGGAAGGCGGAGCAGATCGAGCGCCTTTTCGACAGCTTGATGCAGGGTTATCCGTTTGGGACATTCCTCTTCTGGAAGGTCGAGCCCGGCACGAGCGGCAAGTTTAAGTTTTACGATTTCGTGCTGAACTACCATCAGCGGGACGCAGCCCACTGCCCGGAACTGCCGACATTGCACAATCAGGCGGTCGCGGCCGTGCTTGATGGGCAGCAGCGCCTCACCGCGCTCAACATCGGTTTGCGAGGCTCGATGGCGTTCAAGCTCCCGAACCGGTGGTGGACCAACCCCGACGCGTTTCCGCAACGAGTGCTGCGGTTGAATCTGCTCGCCCCCGGCAACCCCGACGAGGATGGAGTCGTCTACGAGTTCCGGTTTCTCGATGACGCGCAAGCCACTCGCGAAGTGCAGGCTCTGTGGTTCAAGGTCCCTGACATCCTCGGAATGAAGGATGGCCCGGCGATGTTGAACTGGCTGGTGGAGCAGCAGCTTGCCGGAGAGGACCTGAGCCGCGCTTATGCGACCCTCGACCGTCTTCACCGGGTGATCCATGCGGAACCACTTATTCACTATTACGAGGAGGAGAAGCAGGATCTCGAACGGGTTCTCAACATTTTCATCCGCCTGAATTCCGGCGGCACCGTTTTGTCTTACTCCGATCTCCTGTTGAGCATCGCGGTCGCACAATGGAAGCAGGTGGACGCGCGCGCTGAGATCCACAAGCTCGTCGACGAGCTGAACCGGGTGGGGACCGGGTTCACTCTGAGCCAAGACTTCGTCCTGAAGGCTGGGCTCATGCTGGCGGACATTGCCAGCGTCGGCTTCAAGGTGGAAAATTTCACCGCGACGAACATGGCCAAGCTCGAAGCGAATTGGCCCGCGATCCGAAAGGCTCTTCGTCGAACGGTGGAGCTTGCCGCCAGTTTCGGCCTGAATGGCCAGACACTGCGCGCCGACAGCGCCCTGCTTCCGATCGCCTATTACCTCTATCACCGCGACGTGCCCGACAACTACGTCACCAACGGCCAATATGCCGACGATCGCGACGCCATTCAGGGATGGCTCATTCGATCACTCCTGAAGCCATCTGGGATTTGGGGCAGTGGCCTCGACACCCTCCTCACGGCGCTCCGTGAGAAGATCCAAAGCCACGGCAGCAGCAACTTCCCAGTGGAGCAGCTACGCCAAGTGATGACACAGCGGGGCAAGTCCCTCACATTCGAGGCTGCCGAGATCGAGGATCTCCTTCATATGGAGTACGGCGACAAGCGCATGTTCGCGCTGTTGTCCTTGCTCTTTCCGTTCGTCGATCTTCGCAACCAGTTCCACATCGATCACGTCTACCCCATTTCTCGATTCACCCGGGCGAAGCTGCTCAAGGCTGGCATCAGCGAAGATCAGGTCGAGGTCTTCGCGCGGCACGCCAATCAGTTGCCCAACCTCCAGCTTCTCGAAGGCGCCATCAACGTCGAGAAGCGAGCGGCAATGCCGGGGGAGTGGCTCGACAAGCATCACCCGGATCCAACGACGCGTCAGAATTATTGTGACAAGCACTTGCTGGGCTATATCGCGGCGAGTCTCGAAGGCTTCGAAGCCTTTCACGCCTCCCGCCGTGACAAGCTGCGCAGTAGGCTTACCGGGATGCTTTGCGCGCCCGCAACGGCCGCTTCCGAGACGGCTGCGGCGTAAGCGGGGTCGTGGCGTCGGGTGCTCGAAGGGCCACGACCGCACGTCCACGAGGCGGGCAAGCTCGTTGACACTCCGAGAAATGAGATACCTGGAATGGAGCCGGCGCCGCAGGTACCGTAGTAAACGGATCGCCCCGCGCGCCGCCGTGTTGCTCGACACCAGCTGAGTTTCCGCGCCAAGCTAGGTGTCACCCACAGAGCGGCAGGATCACTCTCCGTCCATCGACCGTAGCCTCAGCCTCGCCAGGGCCACTGATCTCATATGTATCTCCGTCAATTCCGGAGACCTTTTGTTCGGGAAAGGTGACCCGATGGACTCGTGCGCCCGCAACAGGCTGTCCGTGCTCGTCAACTACGATCGGCTTGCTACCGCCGACCCTCACCTTCAAATCCATGTGACCTCCTGCATTTGCGATCCCCTGTGATAATGAACGACACGCCGGCGACAAGAGGAGGAGACGTCTTCAACGGGCCACCACTTTAAACCCTTCTGAGATAGACCTTAGCTTCTTTCGAGGCATCCATCAGGTTATCGATGCCGGAACTAACGTCCCAAAGGAGGATCTCCAATCTTCCGTCTCCGCGATCGATGCGGCCCCGAACCTGCCGGTCATGGAAATGGGAGCGATCACGAAAGGCCTGGCAATCATAATCGACGGTGAAGCCTTCGAGCTTCGCGGCGTCTAGTAGCTCATCCATCGCGCGGATCTGCTCTTGAGGACGCTCATATTCCTGCTTCCAGGGATTTCCTTCCTTCCACGCGAGGATCAGGTGATCGATCGAGACGTGCTGACGCTCGAGCTCCTTGAGAAAGGCGACGAGCAACCGGCGATTGCGATCGCCGCTCAGCAGGTAAGGATCCCGTATCAGAAAATCGCCGACGGCCGCCCGGGCCGGCGCAAATATCTCGTCGAATGCGCGCGAGCTGTTCGGCGGGAATTCCCAAGTGCGGGTATTTGCGAGGATGCTCGAAAAGGCCCTCGCCACCACACGCGCGGAGCCAAAACGCTCCAGGACGTGATCACGCGCATCGAGATCCAGCGCGGAGGCGAGATAAGAGCGGCCGGGAAGCAATCCGGCCAAAAGCGGCTCATCGGTCGACGTCGTCCAGATGCCGAGCAGGCCATCGGCGCCAGGCGCGTAGACACGCGGCAACTCACCATTGAACTTGTCCCTCTCCAAGTATCGCACCTGGAGATTCCCTGATTCCTCAAGCCGGGCGAGCAGCTCGAGAGCCTCCAGCTCAATCGTACCGATCTGGGCGAGGGACAGAGGAAGTCGCTCTGCGGTAACGATGCTGATCTGGCGCTCGTCTACCTGCTCTCCGAGGTCGCGAATGAAGCGCGCTACAGATAGCGACGTCACCGGGTCCTGTGCACCGAGCACTGAAGGCGCAAAGATCGTAACCTCGGTGCTGCCCATCAATCGATCTGCTATGGCGGTCACGGACGCTTCGGGCCAGGGTCGCGCTCCTTGCGGAACGCCTTCCGGAATGATCGATCCGTGCAGGAGTTCGATGAGCCACTCCAGGACTGGCGCTCGATCTAGCTCGTCCCAATAGGCTTGGTTCCGATAGTCGCTCAGGCACTGGCTGCACGCACTGGCGCACTTGGCGGGACATGAAAGCAACTCGACCGCGCGCGAAAGCAAGGCACGCGCCGAATAACGGCCGCCGCTGCAGATCCGACGGGAATAACCGGCTCCGCCTGCCACCGCGTCGAAAAGGATGATCGTCGGCCGCCCGTCCTCAACCTGGTAAGTGGACGAAACATCGCGGGTATCGGCGCTCAGGCTTCGAGCCGCAGAAATCCTCAACGCCTCCGACAAGGTGCGAAGGAAACGCTGACGGAACGCAATTGACTCGTCGAAATCGCCCGTCTGGGCCAGCGGGACCTCGCTAGCGAAAGCGATGGTTCTCACGTCCGTCTCGAAGACATGCCCCAAGCTGATTGGCCACTTGAGCTCGGCTACGGGACAACGGTCTCCGGTTCGAGGGTTGTTGTGCGCGCTCGGGACGGCCCGCCCCAACCGAGCTCCTGCTGGCGCAGGTTCGGCATGTTCGCAGCGGGGACAACGCAAGTATCCCGCACCTTGTGGCCCCTTATTCAGCACGAAGAGCTGTCCGGAAGCACCTGCGTCATCGCTCAGCGGCCGCGCTGGCGCGAAGTAGGAACGGACAGATGCAACATCGGTCTCCCGGTAGGCGTCCTGGGGCACCTGCGTTACGAGGCGCGCCTCCTCCGCCGGCCGTTGACGAAGGCGTGAGGAAGCCGGATCGCGGCCAGATCGCTCCGCGTAAGCGGTCATGAATGCCTTCGGCTCGACGAATGGGACTATGTCGCCGTCTTCAGCACCGCATTGGCGACACGCGTCACCAAAGGCATCCCGAAACATCTGGATCTCGACGTGTTGGCAGGCTCGACAAGTCCGGGCAAACTGGTCCGGCATGAAGTCTTTGGGGTATCGGACGATGCCGGCGCTTACCCAAATACGACCGCCGGCGACCACTTCGGCTCCCGGCGCATACTCGCTGATCGCCATTGTCGCCGCGCGGTCAAGCTGCAGAGGACTGTCCAGAGCCGCACCACGCGTAGGTGTCCGTCCCGGCTGCTGAGTGATTTCAAGCCTGCAGCTGTGGACTGGGAAGCTGTAGGTCGGGATGACCGCCGATCGCGACAGCGCATCGACTAGGAACTGCTCCATTAGCCGCTTCTGATCGCCGCCAAGTGCGGCCGCGAGACCATCTTTGTCCTCGTTACGAGCTTCGATCCGGCGGTCCTGCAGTGCCTGCCACCGGTGATGAAAATCCTCCGCGAAACCCTTCAGCCGTTCCCTGAACTGGCCAGCCAACTCCTGTCCGCGCAAGGCGATTGCCCGATGGGAGGCGGGGAGATGATCCGCGATGCCTTCGGCTTCTGCGAGCGCGGCTCTGCCGACCTGGCTCTCGAGAAAGGCGTTCAGCCCCTCCACGAACGTGCCCAGTTCCCCCTCGCCCAAGTTTGGTCCAAACAAATCCGCTACTCGGGGTGCACCCGCGCGGTTATTGCTGGCCAGCTTGGCTCCGAGGAAGTGACTGAGGATCGTCGACATCTGGTGTCGACGGAAGAAATCGGGATTATCGAGCGCGATGTACGGAACCGCTGGCCGCTTCCGCAAATAGCTATCGAACGCGCGATATTCCTCCTGATCGTAGTTTCCGTTGCGAGCAACAGTCAGCGCGACGGGCGCGGCCTGCGCGCGACGACCTGCGCGGCCGGCTCGCTGCTGATAGTTCGCGATCGATGGTGGGACGTTTCGGCAGACGATCGCCTCGAGATCACCAAGATCGACACCCATCTCCATTGTCGTTGTGCAGCTGAGCAGGTTTAGCCCGCCCTTTCGAAAGCTGTCCTCAATATTCTCGCGGACTTGGGTGCCGATTGCGGCCGTATGCTCCCGGGCAAGGCCGGCCTGTGGTTCGGCCTCGACGTAGCGCCTCACATAATGGTTCTGCTGTTCGAACCGCTCGCGAGCGGCACCCTCCAGTTTGCGTAGATCACCGGGGCATTGCCAGGAGGCACACTTATCGGCGACCGAGCGAATGGCCCGCGTGCCGCAAGTGTCGCACTGATAGAGGGCATGATCCCGCCCATCCGACACTTCGACCGCTGCCGGATCGAGCGCACGGCCGGATCCGAAATTCTTGAGGAGGTTCCCACGATTGGCTGCCTGCCAGAACGCGTTGAGCAGTTCTATGGCGTCTGCGCGATCGAGGCCGAGCTTTTCAACGAGGAACCAGCTGAAGCGATTATCTTGTGCCGTCGGGATTAGACCCACCGTCGCCCCGCGCTGGGCGTTCGAACGGCTGCTGACTAGCACACGGAAGCGTTGGTCCTGCCCTTCACCCCATATTGAGCTGTCTTCGAGCTGTAGTTCCTCGTCCAGATTCGTGATGAGACGCTGGCGCCGCATAATGTCGAGGAAGAGCCTGACGAGCTCCTCCGCGTAGCCCCGTACCGCCGGAGCCACAGACGAAAGTGACTGAGCGATTCCGCGAATCTCGGCGGGTCGATAATCTACGAATGCTAGGCCGAGCGCCTCGATTGAACTGCGTGAGGAGCCGCCTCGACAGAACTCGGCTGCGATGATGTTCAGCAGTCGGTTCCGCGTCTCGTGGGCGCTCAACGGCTCCAGGGAGCCTGGGCGGAGCGATCGAAAGTCCCGCTTCCCTCCTCCCGTGAGGCGCTTTCGTGTTTCTCCAACCAAATCGAGCAGGTTCAGCGGCTCTCCCACTTTTCTCAATGCCGCTGTGATTGCTGCCCGTATCGCCTGGTCGCGATTCGTCCGCTCGAAGAAAGGAGCGAAAAAGGCGGCGTCCTGCCGGTTATCCGAGAAAACGAGCAGCCGCCGGCCTTCCATTGGAAGCGGCTCGCCCTCTGTACGTTGCGCGGGAAGAGCCTCGATCAACTGCTGCGTCGCGACTGCCGCATATGCGTCGTCGCCCGGATGCAGCCCTGAGATCGGCTCAGGGAAACGCCCTCCCCGGTCGCCACATGCCACGCACTTGGCCAGGACAGGGCGCCGTCCGTCGCTCCCTTGGGCCAGCGGCACCGATGAGAGTGAAACCAAGTCCGGGCCAGAAGAGCTCGATCGCTTTCCGGTGGTCGGATCGACATGGACAATCTCTCCCGCCGGCTCGGACTGATCTTCTATATCGGCTTCGTCCTCGAGACCCACGGATCCCGAAGAAAGGCGAAGCACCGCTCGCTCCGCTCCCGAGCGCGGCTTGGCATGAAATGTCCCGCCGTGAGCCCACGCCTCAAGGTACGGTTCGCCGCAGTTGCGGCACACGAGCAGTGGATAGAAGGGTCGACCGTCCGGCGAAGCGTAGGACCGCTGGGGCCTGAACTCACCCCACTTCTCGGGCCTGTTCGCATCGAGAGAAACGACACCTCCCTCGATTCCGCTCACCGCCAAATGATATCTCGCTGGAAGCAGGGGGAACTCTGTGGGGTCCCGCCGCGCCAGCACACCCAAGCCAACCATCCCGCGCAACGCCTTGTCGCGCACCGTGGCGGTCGAGTCCGGAAAGAGTTCGCGACCGATGTCCTCGAACGGCGCGAGCCCGTCTGACAGACGGCGCGCTAAGGTCCGAACTTCCTCGTATTGAAGGGCTAGATCGTAGAGTGCCCGCGAGACATCGGCTACGTCCTCGGGAAGGCGAAAGAGCTGCCTTTTTGCAGATGCACAAAGCCCGTTCCAAGACTGGACGTCCCGGTCTGGATTATCGTTGAAGCTCTGGATGATGTCGGCGAGGTCCGCCCACTGATCTGCATTGGCCCGCCGGCTAGCGGAAGTTTGAGTGAGTCCCGGGTGAAGGAGACGCCTTCCCCGAATCACCGATTTTTGCGGATCGCCGAAGTCCTCCCCGTAAAGGTTTTCGGCAAAGTCGACGAGCTCGTCCAATCGGCCCTCGTCGAGGCTCGCACTAGTGCCAATGCAACGGATTTGCCCCGGCTCTATTCCAAGCCGTGTCTTCAGCTTTCTGAGGAGGAATGCGACCTCGATCGCTTGCGCGCCGGCGTAGCTATGGACCTCGTCAAGGACGAGGAACTGCAGGTCAGCGCCTTCAAATAAGGCTCGATTGCGGGGCAGGAGCAGCAAATGCTCGAGCATCGCGTAATTGGTTACGAGCATCTGCGGCGGCGTATCGAGCATCTCCGAGCGCGACAGCAGCCAACTCGGTGATATCCGTTGGGGATGACCAAGGGCCTCAACTAGGGCCGGATTGTCGAGGAGACGCTGCTCTTCCTCGGAGCGGCGCATGTCCGACCTGATCTGGCCTGTGAATCGGCCGAAGGTAATCCCTGGATCCCCCAGCTGCCGCAGCAGCAATGGGGCGATACGGAAATACAGCTGATCGTTCGCTAGGGCGTTCAACGGGTAGACTAGAATGGCGCGCACGCCCGGCTTGGCTCGGTCCCTCGCTCGAAGTAGCTGGTCGACAAGCGAAAAAAGGAAGGACTCTGTCTTTCCTGAGCCAGTCCCCGTCGCGACCAGATAATTTCCCTCGCGCGCGCGCAGTAGCGACCGCTCCTGATGCTTGTGGAGCGCCCTCGCGAAGAGGCCTTGGTGGCCAGTCCGCTCCAACGCCTGCCATTCCGGACTGAGAAGTCCAGCCTCCACCAGCGCGCTCAAGCTCCTACCCTTCTCGAAATCTGGAAGACTTTCGAGGAAGGGCCCCTTCACCAGCTCGGTTTCAGCCCCGGCGATCCGCGCGCGCACTTCGTCCGCGAGTTGCGGGGTACGTTCACGAGAGATGGGGACTGCCGTCGCGATGTATCGCGCTAGAGTATCGTTCAGTTGGTCGCGGAGGCGAAGCGGATCCAGGTCACTCATTCGGGTTCAGTTCTCCGGACAAGCTCCCAAAGGAGCAGGTAAAAGGCGACGAGCTCGGGCGCGAGGCGTAAGAGGAAGCCCACATCTTCCAGTATCTCGTCGAGCGGACGATCCACGCTACTTGAAAGAGCATCCCAGAAGGCGGTGGAGCGACCAGAGCGCGCTTGATTAGCCATCTTCGAAACAAATGCCGGCAATGCGAGCACGAGGGGCAGTCGATCGGCAAGGCGTTCGCCCGCTGGAAGCGACATATTACGTTCGCTGCGGTGGACGACATGAACAAGCTGGTTCAGTCGCTGCGCGCGAATGCCGTTCGCATCGGTTCCGGACAATGCAACTTGCTCGTATCGGTCGATAAAACGTCCGATGCACCAGGCGTGGTGTCGCCGGGTGAGGCGGCGATCGGCTGGCTTCCAGAATGCGGAGAGCTCCACGATCTCGTCGTGCGTGTCCCGCACGAACTTTGCCATGTCGAAGCCGACGAGCCGCGCGCGAGGGTTGCTCGCAGCATAATGGAAGTTCGAAAAGGCCGCGTAGAAAGTGGGATTGACCGCTAACTCTACGACGGCGTCCTGCGCGCGTTCCAGAGCGGCGAGCTGACGAAGCTGCTCGAGTTCAGAAAAATCCTCGCCAGCACCATCCAGAACGTAGAAGTCTATCACTTCACTTTCGAGGAGAGCTGGAGCGACCTCGATCGGGTGACGCAGTGGGACCCACGTAGCGCTGACGTCGACCGGCACGGGACATCCCCAACCGCGAAGGAGTGCACGTAAGCCGCCCTTTGAGAGAGCTAGGTCCGAGCCCGTCCGCCGCCAAAGCCTTTCGATCCGCTCCAGCGCCGTCCAGCAATCAGGAGCGTAGCAGCGGTTGAGGAGCTCCGTCAGTCGCAGGAATAAGGTTTCTGCGCCGATCTGGCCGTCGTCAACCAGGTCGCCAGCTGGCAAGAGAAGGTAGTCGTCACCTCTGGAATTGCGAAGCCTGCTCCATCGGTCGGTGCCGCGTTGGCGAACCTCTACTCTAGCTATGCTCAGACCCGCCCAAGAATGCGGCGGCCCTAAATGCAGAGCGATTGTAGTTTCCCCCGGTGCAGATCGAATTACCTCACCCTGCAGGAGATGAGCATTCACGAACTCCACCTCTCGGGAGGAGAGCGGCACATCCACCCATACCTCCTCGTTAGAGGCGAGATTTCGGACAACAAGCCGCGCCGCGTCCACGTCGCAGCTGAGGCTGATTACGACCCGGAATCCCTCCCTGCGCCGTTCACGATCGACGCGGAATTCGGTAGGGCTGGTGGCCGGTGAAACCTCAACAAGCACTCGTGAGAGTGTGCGCTCGCCTTTTGGGTGGAGCACGATTGTATCGGCCGGCGCAGGGCCAGCTAAAGAGGCGAGAGCGATCCTGCGTCTTCCGCTGCGGCCAAATGCCCTCTCGTGAACGACACCGCGAATCTCAAGCGCCGCTCCAGGATCGTCACTGCGGATAAGGAGGGCAGTCGACGACCCAGGCGACACGGGCAAACGACACCCTTCATCGATAGGACGCTCGCGCCCTTCCTCATCAACCAAGGCGAGGCTGGTTCCTGGCCGGTTGATTTCGAACACAGCGGGCCCTCGCGCCCCGGCGAAGCAGATCACTGCCGCCCGGTATTGCTCGCTGATGTTCAGGCAAAGCCGGCCGGAGGGATCACGCGCCAGATGCGTTGACTCATCGGGTGAGAAATTTGGTGGAACCGGCCCATCAAGACAGACGCCTTCGCGCAACTCCTTGAGACCGGGCCATACCCATTGGCTCGATCGCACGAGAACGCGGTTTCCTTCACGAAAGGCTATCGATGCAGAGAGGGGCCCAGCCGGACCATGACGCGCGAACTCCTCCAGTTCGAATCGAAATGTGTCACTTGCTGGAATGGGGATGACGAGCGCATCCGGCAGAGCCGGATGCCCAATATTGAGAACGAGCGCTCCTTCCGGACGTCCATTGGCGAAATGCACCTGGATCGCTTCCGGCGCACCGAATAAAAAACCCCCAGGTCCACGCGCGAGGCGGGGGGCGACAAGCTCGACTTGCGGGCGCTGTGGCGGTGCGAGGGTGTATTCCTTCTGGCCCACGGACAAGGGCAGACCGCCACTCTCGACCACCGTGATAAGCCCATGGGCTCGAGGCCCGAGCTCAATGCTTCGGACCGCTCCAGCCCGAAATGGAGTCTTCGCAACGATCACGACCTCGGCGACGCTGGTCGCCACGACCTTCTGTTCGTGGACAGGGATTCGCCGCAGCAGCATCCCGTCGTCGGGATTGAACAGTACGATAGCCGTATCCGAGGGCATGACTGGAAGACCCAGCCAAGAGTCCTCGTCTTCGCGGCGCCAGCGGACGGACTCAGGCCAAGGAGGCGTAAGGTTCAAATGCCGGCTGGCACCTATCCATTTCTCACCCTGACGACCCGGAAGCTCAACGAAGACACCGCCTGTCGCTGGCGCCGCAAGCACGAGCGAGTCTTCAACAAAAAGCAGGCGGAGCGGCTCGCTGAACGCCCCCGCCGCGAAGTTCTTTTGCTCCGAGGTTTGCTGGACGAGGCCGAAGAGCTCCTCTTCCAACTGGTTCTCGGGAGTCTGCTTGCGCATCGCGCGGGCAAAGACGCCGGCGTGATAGGCGCTCTCGTCCCAGCGCATAATGTTTCGGAGACGAGTGAAGCCCGGATGCGCGAAATCCGAAGCGCGAACTTCCCAAGCATTGAGCCTCTGGGTGTCTTCATCCGGAGGCGGTCCGATCACCGCTTGCGCGCGCAAAAACGCCTCGACAAGAACTGGTAACTGGCTCTTCGCCACCCCGGCTTGGAGGATATAATCATCGACATAGCCAGTTGCGTCAGCACCAGCGACGATCAGTCCCAGTCGGGAACACGCTCTGCGGAACTGGAAGTTTAGGCGAGCACGCGCCGCCGGCTGAATCTCGGAAAGCCCGAAGCTCGCACAGATCGGATCATAAATCCTGTGACCCTCGAGGCCGTAATCCCGTAGTAAGGTGCTCGACATGAGCCAGGTAGTAGCGGCAGGATATATCTCCAGCGCTCGCTCCATTCGCTCAGGCTTTCCGGCCACGAAGTCGCCAAGGCCCGCTGAGATGCTCTCTTGCGTCCTAACCGGCACCTCGCAGTAGGCGATGAACGGTGGTGCCGATGCCGATCTAAGTACCCGGCGTAACTGAAACTCACCAGCGGTGAGCCTTGGATCCTGGCTCACCAGCTACACCTTTTCACGTTCAAAGCCCCCTGCTTCAGGTTAGTCTGCAAGTCTGCAGATGCATTTGCAAGGACGACGTTTTCGCGCGGCGTCTGCACGCGATGTAACTTGTCCTAGTGCTTCGTGGGTGGCAGTCCGGCGAACATGGATTGCTCTATGTCACCGGGAAATTCCACGAACTTGTCCCCCGCGCCTAATCTGTTGCTCGGGCTAGCCGACGTCATTCGACAGCTGAGCCCCGCTGATCTCGCTGACCCGCGCCGCATTCCGCAGCTTGAACTCGAACGGGCAGTTATCAACGGGCGCTCTGTTCAAATGGTATACGCCCCGTTCGATCACGTGAATTGGTCTGCGCGGGTTGCGATCGTCGGACTAACCCCGGGAAAGCAGCAAGCAGTGAACGCCCTGAAGGCCGCCCATGACGCCCTTGGCGCTGGGGCGAGCTTTGCGCAGGCTGCGGAAAGAGCCAAGGGGTTCGCCAGCTTCTCTGGCCCCATGCGTGCCAACCTCGTGAATCTTCTGGACCATATCGGCCTAGCCGACTGGCTCGGCCTCACCACAACCGCACAGCTGTGGCACGACCACAATCATCTGGCGCATTTCACGTCAGCGTTGCGATACCCGGTCTTTGTGGACGGCGAAAACTGGTCCGGCGCACCCGACATGCTCCGCAGCGAACCTATGCGCAGGTGGCTCGAGACGTTCCTGGGTACCGAATTGGCTGGTCTGAGAAGCGCTGTGTTCGTCCCCCTGGGACCAAAGGTGACAGAAGCGCTTCGGCACCTTGCAAGTCTTGGCGTCATCCCGGAAGACCGAATCCTCGATGGACTGCCCCACCCAAGCGGCGCGAACGCTGAGCGAATCGCCTATTTCCTCGGAACGAAGCCCGCCGAACGCCTCTCGCCGAAGACCAATTCTGCCGCCATCGACGCGGCGCGTTCATCACTCTTTCGAAAAGTTGGAAGTCTGCAGGCCGAGGCCGCCGCGCACGACTTTTGAAGCGCGTCGGCACAACTAGTTGGAAGAAGCTTGCCACAACCGCGTGTTCGCCGCTTGGATCGAGCACCTCCAACAGCGCAGATCGACGACATCTCGCTCGGCAACACGGCGAGCACGCGGGCATGATTTCAAACGCGGTTCTGAAATTGTATCGGGAGCCTCGGGGCCGGATGGTCGCGCCGGCTAAGTTCCTTGGTTGCGCCTACGTGGGTGGTCCGCGTCAGTGCAGGACCGGCCCCCGCTCCTCCCGGGGTCTCACTATTCGATCGAGGATTCGGCGCCAGGTTGCAGCGCCGGCATCATCGCCAACCGCAGCGAGGCGCTCTGCTCGTCCTGCTGCGACCGCTTCAGCCCCCCTTCCATGTTGCCTGATTGCCTCATTGGCACAGGACCAGAGCTCCCACTCAGTGAGCAAGCCGGCTTCCTAGCTACGCCAGCAGGGTCAGCAGCGCGAGCATCGAGCCGGCGCCGGCTGCAAATTCCCAGCTTCCGATGAACGGCCGTCGTTTCATGGATCAGGGACCGGTCGCGGACCCGGCGGCTGGATCGGCTTGCCCTCCAGCGTATAGTCGATCACCTGGATGGCGTATGCCGCAAGCATGGCCTCGCGTGATCCGGGCCGCTCGGCAACGATCGCTGCGTAGCGCGCCCGGAGCGTCGGGTAGGCGCCGAAATGGTCATCGCTCGTCAGATCCAGCCGCTCAAGATTGTCTCGGTGAAGCATGCGCAGGGCTTCATGCTTCAAGTCCGAGCTCATGCCACGCCCATGAGCTGCGATGGGAATGGCTGAGCCATAGCGCAGGCATCGGCGACCTCAGCATCAAGCCAGGCATCGTAGTCCTCTGGGTGGAGGATGACCGGCATCGCCTTTTCGTGGATCGGCTTCACCAGCGGGTTGGGATCGCAGGTCAGGAACGCATAGGCAGCACCCTGTTCAGTAGGGCGCCAGATGCCGGCGAAGGCGAACACTTCCGAGGCCGGCAAGCTAAACCAATGTTCCGTCTTGGCCCCCTTCTCGCCGCTCCATTCGCAGAACTCTGTCACTGGAACCAGACAGCGCCGATCCGGCCGCTTCAGCGCCGATCGCCAGAAAGGGCTCGCGAGATTGCGCACGTTCGTCACCGGCGCCCGCGCAGCCGCCGGCGGTGGGAAACCCCAGGCCATGACGTCGATGCCCCTTTCACCAGTCTCCTTGCGAACCACGGCCGCCTGCCGCTTCGGGAACAGCTCCTGATGCGGCAGCGGCGCATCATCGAGGATACTGGCGCCGAAGATCAGCGACAGGTTCTCCTTCGTTTTGGTCTGCCGATAGCGGTTGCACATTGATCGTCAGCCTCGATGGGCACATTGCCGCAGGCGCCCCTGCGGGTCGTAGCGCGCCCATCGGAGCGCCGTGCCGGACCGCACCATGACGCAGCTGAGATCGACACCCTGGCGGGTCGTGCACCAGGCGGCTGTCCTCGAGCCGCCGCCCGACCCCGCCGACAGGCAGCTGAGGCTTGGTCCCCGCACCAGCAAATGACCTTCACGGCTGCGGCCGACGATGGTCCCCAGGAGCCGCGCCAGTCGATCACGAGCTGCCTCGGCCGACGCGCTCGGGCATGGCTGGTTCTGTCGGCAGGTGCCGTCCATCTCTCGCGCCGCTATTCCCGACAGTCTCACCCGAGGCCCTTCAGCACACCAGATCGGGCCATCGCTGTCCCAGACCCGGGTCGGCGTGCAGGTGAACGTCTGGCCGGCGGCAACGACAGAAAGCGCGAAGGCCAGGATCATTTGCGCTCCTTCAACTCCACCTGTTCCAGATCCTCCTTCATCATTTGCTCAACCTCGCGGGCGCGTTCTTCATCGTTCGTCCCGAAGGTGTGCACATCGCCCAGATCGTCGATCCCACTCACCTCGTAGCGCCGCTGTCTCGACATTTGTTCTCATCCTGTTCCATCTGCGAAGGATGCGCCGACTCACCCGCGATCAGCTCCACTACCTTGCCGTCATTGCTCTCGGCGAGATTGCCGAGACGGGCGGCAAAGCACCAGCGCCGAAATCGCTGTGGCTGCGGGTGATCCTCGGATTTCTGTGGCTGGAGACCGGCGCGAAGGCCGAGAAGCGCTGGATATTTGACAGCTTCTGGGAGCAGCTCGGCGCTCTTAGACATCTAGGCGGTGAAGCGAACCTTCGTTCTGCCACGTGTGCGCAACCGCTGGGACGTCTCTGCGAGGGGCGGAAGTCGACGGCGCTCCAATCTTCGCGGATAGAAGTGCCATGTCCCGCCTCGTCTACCTCGACCAGAACGCGTGGGTGACGCTCGCCAAGGGCTCGTGGGACAAGGAGCGCTATCCGCAGGAGCACTCCGCACTAACCAGGGTCGTCGGCATGGTGCGATCCGGCTCGATCAGCATACCGCTCAGCTTCGCCAACATCTACGAGACGTCCAAGGTTAACGTGCCACACCGGCGCGCGAACTTGGCCCGCACCCAGTCGCTGGTCAGCGGCGGCCTGGTTTTCTGCGGTAGGCGCCGAATTCTCGCTGAAACCCTTGCCGCTTACATCGCGGACAGGTGCGCGATCAGCAGGCCCGCTCCTCCGACGCGATGGTTCCTGTCCGACCTGTGGTTCGAGGCGGTGGGCGACTACTCGCCGGAGAGCTACGGGTTCGTGATGCCGGAGCGTTTGCTTTCATTTATTCGGCAGGATCCCGGCCGTGCGCTGTTCGACTACCTGGTGTTCCAAGACGAGGCCGTGCGGCTGGAGGCGGTGCGGCGCTACAGCGCAGGTTCGGCCGACCTCATCTCGCGCCTCGAGGCCCGACGAGCTTTGGTCGCGGGCGAGAGGGTCGCGCTGAGGAAACGCGCATACGGTGCCAGGCTTGTAATGGACGAACTGGACTTCATCTTCGCGACGTCGCGCGACCTAGGCCTCGACTGGTCCACCATCGCAGACATCGGATCATCGCTAGTGCGCGGCATGGTGACCGATGTACCGATCCTCAACGTGGAGAGGGAACTGGTCGTGCGTCTCGAAGGCCAAGGTCGGGCCATATCGGAGAACGATCTGCGCGACATGATCGCGTTCATCACCGTGCTCCCGCTCGCCGACGTGGTCGTCGCCGAGAAGCAGTTCGTGAACCTCGCGCGTCAGGCTCACCTCGACGAGCGCCACGAAACGACGCTGCTGACTTCGATCCACGACCTCTAAGTCTGGCTGGAAGCAACGCGGAGGGCGGACGCGTCAAATCGTTGCTGCTAGCAGCCTAGCCGCCGTTTCCCCGGGGAAACGGAAGGTCACTTCTCGGCATCTAGGTGTCCGAGGAGTTCGCGGAAAGCGGCGACAAGTTCGTCAGACGTCGCGCCGGAGTGCGCGTGGACGCGAACCGAGAGACCGCGATAGTTGCTACTCTCCAGCGTCAACGCGGGCGACCCACACCGTTGAGATCGCCATATCTTGATCGGCATTTTCATCGGCTTTTCGAGAAGTTGCTCGAGAACTTGCGGCGCGGTCACGGTTGGCTGGCCCAGTTCCCGGCATCTCGCTTGGCCCTTTGCGATGGCCGCCGCTAACTCAAGAATTCGTGGCGCGCGGCGCTTGTCTGACAATGCCTGAGCCAGTGGATAGCACGGCTTGACCCTCACCTCAGATGGCGAGTCGAACGCGGCTATTACCTCGTCCGGAATCTTTCCGACGCTTATCATCTTCGAGAGCCAGCCTTTCGAAATGGCCATGCTGGCCGCCATCGCCCCGAGCGACCCGTTGTAAATCGCCTCCAATGCCCAGACGTAGTTTCGCGCACGCTCCAGATCCGTGACATCTTCTCGGGCGCGATTCTCAGCATCCGAGAAGCTGAAGGCCTCTTCATCCCGCAGGTTCGAAACCTGGGCCAAAAGCCAGACGTCCGCATGAAGGTGAGCCCTAAGCCACGAAACGGCGAAATGGCGGCGGGAGCCCGCGATCAACTCATAATCGACATCTGCATTGCCGTGGACCGGGCGGACCAAAACAGGCATCTGCTGACCCACCATATCGATAGAATCGATGAGTTCCCGCGTCTGCTCCTCCGTCAATCGATCGTAGACGCGAGCATTGCCCTCCCAAATGCGGACGCGGCCAGGGTCCAGCCTCAGCAGCACAACCGATTCCTGCTCAATCTCAGAAGACAGAATCTTTTCCAATTTCACCGTATTCGCCTCGCTATGTGAGCCTCCTCAAAGCGCAGCCGGCGTTACATTCCGGTTACCCACTAAGACTCAAACCACGTAATTGGTGGCGCAGAGATGCCACTAGTGAGACGAGCGATGCCTGGCAGAGCGGAAGGGCATCGCTCCCCCTTCCGAGGAGCGGTGCCGCGCTGATGCTAACGCGATCGGGTGCGCGCTTCCCACGCCGCCCGGAACGCGAGCCAAGCGACGTGAACTTCGGCACGTCCACGGTCGTTGGGAAGGTGACGTTCCACCTCGCCCCAGCCCAACGGACCAAGACGCCGGAGTGGTATCAGCAGATGGGCATGTAGATGGGACGCGGAGGCTGCAAGGCCCGGCGCATGCAGCACCAAGATGACTGCAAGCCGCCGCTCCCAAACGAAATACTCCATCGCGAAGGCGCGGGCTTCCTCAAAAGGACCATGCATGTTGCGCGCTTCCGGAAAATGAAGCGTCACCTGAACGAACGCGTGGGTTTCGTTCATCGGCATTGTGGCATCGTACCGTTCGAGAAGATGCCTCAGTTCGATGTAGTCTGCCTGTGCATCCAGCGGAAGCAACGGCTCCGCGCGCGCCGCAGTGACGGCATCAGGATCGTCGGTCGAGCCGGGCTTGGGCTGAAGCTTCTTTAGAACTTTCGCCTTGATCCCTTCGCGGTCCCCCTCCCCCTCCCACCAGAACCGGCTAAACCCGAAATTCTCGCTGTCCTCGGTGCCGTGGTGAAAAGCCTTGAGGATAGAGGGTGCGGGCCGTGCTTCGGCGAGCAGCTTCGAAGTCGCCATTTTCTTCGCGATGGCCTTCCTCGGCGTTGCGGCGTTCTTCTTTGCAGCGACCATTTCAGCGCCTCCGCACGAAGGCTGCGAGGTAGTCCGCGCCCCGGGCAACGCCGGAAAGCCGTTCCTCCATGCCCAGAAACGGCGGCTGGTCGGCCGCGTCCAGCCCCCATTGAGACAGGCGAAAAAATTGGTCGTCGCCCCAGTCCGGAATGAGCCAGGCAGTGCCCGCCTCAGATATCCACAGCAGGCTGCGCAAATACCAGCTACCAGCGTGGTAGGTGTCGAAGGTGTAGCGCGTCCGCGAAGCCGACACGGCGCACTCACGCAGAACAATCCCAGACAGCCCAGTCGCTCGGCAAACGAGGCTGATTTCCTCCAGCAGGATTGGGCGCTGGCAAGCGCTGCCGTACAGGACTAACTGCGCCTGCGGCATCCACCAACAGCCTTGCGGCAGGATGCCGGTCCTATGCGGGGTCACGTCTACGGGCACGTCGATGATCTGGGCGACCGCCAGCATCTTCTCCTTTGTGATCGCCTTGGGTTCAGGAAGAAGCGGCAAATCGCGCGCCTCCACAAGAGTAAGGGTATCGAGCATTATTCAGTCCTTTGGCAGCGACGCATCTGCGCCATTGGGTTGCGGCTGCCTGCTTTCATTTCTCAGCCAGCCTCAGGCTGAGCTCCCTCTCCGTTGATCCATCCTTCGCTTTCCGCGCCTGTGTCAGACGCTTGCTGCGCTCAGCGAAAATAGGGCGTGTTCATTCGCCGTGGTCGCGTCGCGATACGGCTTCGGCGGTAGCGGCGCGGAATACCCGCAGGACGAATGCGCCGATCAACTCGGTGTCGCCAGTCGTCAGCAATGAGTTGAACAGCGGCTCTGCAGGCTCTGTCGCGAGCCAGGCATCGAGCTTCGCAAATATCGCGTCGTCGACCGTACTGCGGTCGGTCAGCAGATACCGGCCGTCGAGAGTTTGCACGACGCGCCCCTCGGCGACGTCGGGACTCACGACCAGCGAAGTTGTGATGTAATCGCCGTCGCGGTGGCGCCCCATCCTGTCTCCGGTGACCCGGCCGGCCAGGAAGTAGCAGTCGTCGCCGGGCAAGGGACAGATTATCCAGTCGCCGAGTACGGCATCATATTCGTGGGATCGCATTCTTTCATCCTTCGAGCAGTTTCGCTGGACTCCCGTCAGAAGACGATGTCCGGGTCGAAGATCCGCTCTAAGCCGACATTACGGCGGTTCGGCCGGCCTTCGAGGCCCTGCGGGTCACAGAACAGGGCGAGGCGCGGGTTTGAGAGCCTCGCACCCAACAACCACCGAGCGAGCTTAATCCATTGCTCCCGTGCGAAGCCGGGCTCGTCACGGCAGAGCCAATGTTGGGCGAGCAGCCAGGTGGCGACGACATCCTGCTCGCAATAATGTTCGATCTCCTCCCACGCGCCCGCCGCTGCGAGCGCGGCGACGCCGGCGCCGTCCCCGCCGGTTTTCACCGGAATGTTGAACGCGGCACACAGATGGGCGAGCTGGATGGCAGGGCCGCGACCCTTGATCTCCTCGAGGAGATCGATGTGATGGGCCGGAAGCGCGGGGTTTCGCAGCTTGCCGATGTTCGCCGCTGGCTCATCGGCGATGATAGCGCGCGCCATCAGGACCGGCACGTCGAACGAACGGCCATTGTAGGAGATCACGGCGCGCGCTCCATCGAGCGCTTGCTCGACTCCCGCGACGATCCCTCGCTCGCCCGCGTTGGCTCGCGAGAAGCTGCGAAGGTCGAATTCGAGACCTCCCACGCCAACTCGCGAAACAACCAGCACCGATGCGCAGACGATCGCGTGAAGGGGCCAGGGCGCGAACTCGCCCGGTTCCGGCACATATCCTGCCCGCTCCATCGCGGCGGTGTCGGCGATCGTTTCGATGTCTATGACGACAGTCTTCATTTTCTTTCCTCACGAAGGTTGATCGAACCCTCGTGGGCCACCTTGCTAGCTCCCCATCTCCCGCGCGGGGGGTTGGCGCGTGGTGACGCGTCACTTTGGGGTTCCACATTCTCCGGGGGGTCGGCCGTGACCTATCCGCTCTTGGCGCGGATGCGGCCGGCAGATAGCATCGGCCGATCAATAAGGGGGACTGCGTGACCACGCCGCTGCGTAAATTGCTCAATCAGTATCGGGAGGCTGCGAAAAGCGAGCGGGAGAAGGGCACCTACTTCGAGCGGCTGGCGGTCGCCTTCATCAAGCACGACCCCGGCATGGCCCAGGAATATGAGGACGTCTGGCTGTTCTCGGATTGGGCGAAGGGCGGCAAGCTCGACGGTCGCGACATCGGCATCGATGCCGTGGCGAAGGTTCGCGGCGAGGACGCCTACTGCGCCGTCCAGTGCAAGTTCTACCGTGAAGGCTATCGCATCCAGAAGGGCGACATCGACAGCTTCCTCAGCAGCTCTCAAATGAAGCCGTTCAGTCGCGGGCTGATCATCGACACAACGGGTGCCCCCTGGAGCGAACACGCCGAGGGGATGCTGGAGCCTCTGAACATCGTTCGCATCGGGCTCGACCGCCTGGAGGAAAGCCCCATCGATTGGGCGGCGTGGTTCGAGCGCGAAGAAGTCCATGTCGCGCCGCCGAAGCAGCTGCGGCCGCACCAGGAGGAGGCGCTGGAGTGCGTCCGCGACGGCCTGGCCGAGGCAGATCGTGGCAAGCTGATCATGGCTTGCGGCACCGGCAAGACGTTCACCGGCCTCAAGATCGCTGAGGATTTGGTTGGTGTCGGCGGCCAGGTGCTCGTGCTGGTGCCCTCACTCGCCCTGATGAGCCAGACGATCCGCGAATGGACGCTGGACAGTGGCACGCCGCTGCGCTCCTTCGCCGTCTGCTCCGATGCTCAGGTAGGCAAGCGCCGCCGCAATGCCGATGACGTTGCCGAGGTGGACGTTCACGACCTTGATTATCCCGCAACCACCAAGGCTACCAAGCTCGCCAGCAGAGCGCTGAAGCCCGCACCTGACCGGATGACGGTGGTATTCGCCACCTACCAATCCATCCAAGTGCTGAGCGACGCTCAGAAGCTTCACGGCTTGCCTGACTTCGACCTCATCATCTGCGATGAGGCCCACCGGACGACCGGGGCCACGCTGGCAGGCGAGGACGAGAGCAACTTCGTCAAGGTCCACAACCAGGACTTCTTGGCTGCCAAGAAGCGCCTCTACATGACCGCGACGCCGCGCGTGTTCGGTGACGCAGTGAAGGCCAAGGCGAACGAGGCATCCGCCGAGCTGGCGTCGATGGATGACGAGGCGCTGTTCGGACAAACGCTGTTCGTTCGTGGCTTCGGCTGGGCCGTCGAGAAGGGCCTCCTCACCGATTACAAGGTGCTCGTCCTCGCCGTCGATGAAGCGATGGTCAGTGGCGGCGTTCAGGCTCGCCTTGCCGATGGTGGCAGTGAGCTGAAGCTGGACGACGCGACCAAGATCATCGGCTGCTACAAGGCGCTCATCAAATCGGGACTCAAGGAAGAGCTGACGACGGACGGCCAGCCGATGCGCCGCGCTCTCGCCTTCGCCAAGGACATCGCCAGCTCAAAGCTGATCCGCACCGAGTTCCAGGCCGTGGTGAGTGAGTGGCTGGCCTCGGACGAAGGCCAGCAAGCGCTTGGCGAGACAGAACCACTCACCTGCGAGGTCCACCATGTGGACGGCACGATGGGAGCGAAGGAGCGCACGGCGCACCTTGAGTGGCTGAAGGAAGATCACGGTGGCTCCATCTGCCGCATCCTCAGCAACGCGCGCTGCCTCTCTGAAGGCGTGGACGTGCCGGCACTGGACTCCATCCTGTTCATGCATCCGCGCAAGAGTCAGATCGACGTGGTCCAGTCGGTCGGCCGCGTCATGCGCCGGGCGCCGGACAAGCGCATGGGCTACGTTATCCTCCCGATCGGCGTCCCCGCTGGTATGACCCCGGAGGAGGCGCTGAACGACAATGAGCGCTACCGTGTCGTCTGGCAGATCCTGAACGCGCTGCGCTCCCACGACGAGCGCTTTGACGCGATGATTAACAAGGCGGAGCTGGGCGTCGATGTCAGCGATCACATCGAGGTGATCGCCGTCAGCAATCGCCTCCCCAACCGCAAGGATGCGGCGAAGCCGAAGGTCGGGATCGGCGATGGCGGCGGCCCCGACGATGATGAGCGGACCGACGGCGACAGCACGGCTCGTCAGACCGGCGCCGATCAGCACGCCTTCGCCTTCGATGAGTTCTCCCGTGCCATCATGGCGAAGATCGTCAAGAAGTGCGGCCGGCGGGACTATTGGGAAGACTGGGCAGGCGACATCGCCAAGATCGCTCAGACCCACATCAACCGCATACAAGGGCTGGTGGAGAAGCCCGGAACGCCAGAACGTGCCGCGTTCGAGAACTTCGTCGCCGAAATCAGGGACGATCTGAACGAGGCGGTGAGCGAGGGCGAAGCCATTGAGATGCTTGCCCAGCACCTCATCACCCGGCCCGTGTTCGAGGCGTTGTTCGAGGGTTACAGCTTCGCCCAGAACAATCCCGTCTCCAAGGCCCTGGAGGGCGTGCTGGAGACGCTCCAGGCGCACCAGATCGAAAAGGAAGCGGAGAGCCTCCAGCGCTTCTACGCGAGCGTCCAGCGTCGCGCGGCCGGCATCGACAAGGACGAGGCCAAACAGAAGATCATCGTCGAGCTTTACGACAAGTTCTTCCGCAACGCCTTCCCGAAGATGACCGACCGGCTGGGCATCGTTTACACGCCGGTCGAGATCGTGGACTTCATCCTGAAGTCCGTGAACGAGCTGCTCCAGTCGGAGTTCGGGCAGACGCTGGGGAGCGAGGGTGTCCACATTCTGGACCCGTTCACCGGCACTGGCACGTTCATCACACGCCTCATCCAGTCCGGCCTGATCAAGCCCGACGAGTTGGAGCGCAAATACGCCAGCGAAATTCACGCCAACGAGATCGTCCTGCTCGCCTACTATATCGCCGCCATCAACATCGAGGCCGCCTATCACGGCGTCATGGGCGGGGAATACCGGCCATTTGAGGGTATATGCCTCACCGATACATTCCAGCTCTACGAGCAGGACAAGGACTTGTTGGCGGAGCTGATGCCGGACAACAGCACGCGACGCAGCCGGCAGAAGGCGCTGCCGGTGCGTGTGATTGTCGGCAATCCTCCCTATTCGGTGGGGCAAGGCGACGCCAACGCCAACGCCGCGAACCTTGCCTACCCACGGCTGGACGGCCGCATCCGGGACACCTACGCGGCCGAGAGCAGCGCGACGCTGAAGAACTCGCTCTACGACAGCTATATCCGCGCAATCCGCTGGGCGAGCGACAGGATCGGTGAGGCGGGCGTGATTGGGTTCGTGACGAACGCCGGCTGGGTTGACGGCAACACCGCAGATGGCCTCCGCAAGTGCCTTGAGGAGGAGTTCGCCAGCATCCATGTGTTCCACTTGCGCGGAAACCAGCGGACCTCCGGCGAGCGCTCCCGCAAGGAGGGCGGCAAGATATTTGGCTCGGGCAGCCGAGCGCCCATCGCGATCACGCTGCTGGTCAAGAACCCGGCCGCTGCTGAGCACGGCCGCATCCGCTTCCACGACATCGGCGATTATCTCAGCCGCGAAGAGAAGCTCGCCATAGTCGGCCGCTTCGGCAGCATCGGCGGGATCGGAGTCGCCGACCGTTGGCAGACCGTCACGCCGGACGAACACGGCGACTGGCTTGCCAAACGCGACGCCTCATTCAGCACTTTTCTTGCGATGGGGGATAAAAAGGGCCGCGAACCAGCCCTCTTCGAGCGATACTCAGGCGGCGTATCGACAGGACGGGACGCCTGGGCGTTCAATCCGAGCCGTAGCACAGTCTCGGTGAACATGCGGCGAATGATCGAGACTTATAATGCGGAGGCAGAGCGGTTCGACGCTGCTCACCGCACTGCATCGCGTGAAGCTCGTGCGGCTGCCGTAGATAGTTTCGTTGATGCTAATCCCACGAAGATTAGCTGGACCCGAACGCTCAAAGCCGATGTCATCAAGTCGAAACGACATGCTTTCGTGTCGGATCGCCCGAGACGCTGCACCTACCGCCCCTTCACTCCAGCTTGGCTCTACTATGATCGCAGCTTGAACGAGATGGTGTTGCAGATGCCACGTATTTTCCCGCTCGGAAACGCTGCCGCTGCAAACCGCGTGATCACTCTTCCGAACCCCGGCAACGTGACGCCATTTTCGGTGCTGATGGTAGACGATGTTCCAGACCTCTCCCTGACCGCTGCCAAAAGCGGCACTCAATGTTATCCGCAGTGGCTCTATGAGGAGGCCTTGGATGACGCCGAAGGCGAACTCGCTCTGTCGCTAAGTGCGCCGCAAGGACTTGTTAGGCGCGATGCCATAACGGATGCGGGCCTTGCCCACTTTCAGGCCGCATATCCCGGCCATCCGATCACCAAGGTGGACCTGTTCCACTATGTCTATGGCCTGCTCCACTCGCCCGAATATCGCGAGCGCTTCGCAGACAACCTCTCCAAGGAGCTGCCGCGAATTCCGGCGGTGACGCGCTACGAAGACTTTAGGGCCTACGTGAAGGCCGGCCGGAGTCTGGGGGACCTTCACTGTGACTATGACGAGGTGGAGCCGTTCCCCGTCACCATAGCGCAAGGATCGCTGGACCTGGCGCACATCCCCGATCCGGTGAGTTTCTACCGCGTCGAAAAGATGCGCTTCGGCGGCAAGCGTCCTAACCTCGACAAGAGCACGATTATCTACAACGCCAACATCACAATCCCCGGCGTGCCACTCGAAGCTTACGACTATGTGGTGAACGGTAAGAGCGCCATCGACTGGGTGATGGAGCGTCAGGTGGTGAAGACGGACAAGGCCAGCGCTATCGTCTGGGACGCCAACGCGTTCGCCAACGAGACAATGGGCGATCCCGCCTATCCCCTTAAGCTGCTCCAAAGGGTGATCACGGTGAGTCTGGAGACGATGCGGATCGTCCGTAGCCTACCCCCACTGGAGATCCCTATGGGCACGGGATCAGCGGCAGAGACATCTAAGGCAACGAAGGTGGCGTAACCGTGCTGCTCCCCGGGTCAGTCCGCCCACGTGGCTACTGCTCCATCCCCTGCTCCCGCCTCTTAAATGCAGTCTGGACATCGATTGGCACTCCACGCCCCACCTCAGGCTCCTCCTGGATGAGCGACTTGCTGCGTTCGGGCGGCGATGTTGAAGTCGCTAGCTTTGTCGACGGCTTTCGACCGGTCTCGATTTGGTTTCGTATCAGGCGAACCTGCTCCAACATTTCGATGTAGTCAGAGTCCTGGGCTGCGATGAACGCGGGCCTCCTGATCTTCCCGTGAAGCGTTTTGTGGGCCTCTTTGGGCGTCAACCCAAAGGGGCTCGTCGACGAGCCCAGAAGAAGCAAGCGCCAGGTTTCCAGCATCTCCTGACGCTTCTGCTCGAGGAACGCCTGGACCCGAGGGTGGTCGTCGAACATCGCATGTTGCTCAAGAAGCTCGTTGCGATTGTCGAACTTGTCGTCGTTCAGAACGATTTCGAGTGGACCAGAGCGGCCGAATTCCGCCGTGTCTCCGGCCATTCCGCGTCGCCGCAGAAGAAGCCCATTAAAATTTTGGAGATAGGAGATCGCCTGGTCGATGCGCATCTCCCGAATAGGATCGTCAGTTAGCTCGGGCCCTCCCTTTGCGTGCGTGAAAGGGTCTGGCTTCTGAGTGGATGCCAGCGGAGGAGTCTGCTCCGCCACATTTTTCGACAGAGTGAGCGGCATGCCGTCGGCATCAACCACCTTAACTCCGAGCTTGGCAGCGCGCTCAGCCACTAACTGGAGATAAGGCTCTGACCCGCGCGCCCTCACCGAGCCCCAGCGAGCGGCGGCGATCCGCAACGCTTCGTCGATGCCATCGCGACGATCAGTAGCGTGGACCACGATCACGATGCGATGGTCGGTAAAAAGCAGGGCTTTGTCGGGTGACCTATATTCTGTCGCCCAGCCTTTCTCGCTCCGCGTGCAAGCAGACGAAGCCTCCCATGCCTGCTCGACACCGTTGACCTCCCTCGGAAGGAGCAGGTTGGGCGAAATCAGAGGCGGCGGCGCCGTCGGCTCTCCAGCCTCCTTCCATTCTTGTTCAGTCATCCGGTGTTTTGTGCAGCGCGCGATCGCCTGCCTAAACGCATCGACAATACACGCGTCGGCGGCATTCGCCTCCGCCTCGATAGATCGAGCCACGGCCTTGGCGGCGTCTGAAGATAGCGACGCGGTCGACGCCATTGTCCATTCCTTCAGTCGCCGGCGCTCAGCGTCACGCGATACCCGGAGCATCTTCAGCTGCTCGCCAAATGCGTTGCGATACGCCTCGTAATCTGAATTCAGACGGCTGAGATCCGGCTCGAAGGGGCCCAGCCGTTCTTCGAGACGAGAGCGCGAGAGCGTTGCGTGGATCTCCGAAGCTATCACCGACACGCCCCTGTGCGACATGCGTGCACCGCTCCCGGCCCGATCGTAAGCGATCCCGATCTCTTCGAAGGCAGCATGTAGTTCGGACCAGCTCTGCGCCTGGTCCGCAGCGGCGATCATGCTCGCGCGTAAGGGCCGCATCTCTGGCGGGGTCCGGTTGTGCTTCCGGTCGAGCGCTTTGTACCAGCCTTTGACAAAATGGCCGTCCGCATCGCGAACCATGATGTCGGTGTCCGCGTCGTAAACAGCACGCCCACGCGCCACATAGAGCGCACCGGGTTCCCGCGCCCGGCCCTGGCGCTCCTCCACCAAGGCCAATGACTGGTGCAGGTCGTCAACGAGCCAGTCGCTCCCGGCCTTCTTGCCAGTCAAGGGATCGACTCGGACGATTGACAGATGAAGATGAGGGTTGCTCGTGTTGGAATGTTCGGCCCAGACGACCTGACACCGCTCGAGCCTCAGGGTTTCCAGGACGATGGTGATTGCCTCCTCACGCTGTTCGTCCGTCCAGGCTTCGCCTTCCTGTAGGCTGAGGATCACATGGATCACCGGGCTCTTTATCCTCGGTGCGCGAGCGGCGACGGCGAGCATTTGCGCCTGCCAATCGGCCAAGTCCTTTCCGATCAAATTCCGCGCGCCGAAGGCTTCGACCTTCTCGCCTGGCTCGATACCGGCAGCTTCGACGGCAAGGGCATAATCGGAAAGCGACACGACATCGTGCCCGATGTCGGCGATGAGCCGATAAGGATCAGAATCAACGATGTAGCGGGTCAGTGCGAATACGTTGTCGCGCAGCGGCCGCACTGCAGAACGCCGCTGATTCTGCTTCATCCGGATAAGCTTGGCGATCATCGCAACGCCTCGTGGTGAGCGAGGCGCGAGAGCTCGAGAATCATTGATCGAAGCTCTTCCAGCTGTCCGGCGGTGATCGTCTCACTCACCAGAACAGCCTCGTGGATTGCGATCACTTGGGCGAGTGCGACAAGCGACGGCCAAGTCTCCGGCTCCTCGCCGAGCAGCAAACTGGCGATATACGTTCCCCGGTACGTCTTGGCCTCAGCGGCCTTTCGCTCGAAGTATCTGACCCGCTTCGGCGGGAGCCGGATGGAGACGCTCTCCCACACATCCGGCGACTTTTCCTTGCGCGCGGTCATAGCGCGCTCGTCAGCTGCGAGAAGGCTCTCCGCCGAGCAGCCCCTCGGTCGCGTATCCATCGGTAATGTATACGCGACCCATCCTGCTTCCCTTTTTCCTCCATGCCTTCCGGCGAACGGACCGGAAGCCGGAAGGCCAAAAGACCGTCGCAGGCGCGGTCGCTGGATCCGCCTGCGGCGCCGGCAACGAACCGGGATATGGCCGACACCTGGGCGCTATTGCCCAGGTCGGGGCCTCCAATACGGCTATGCCGTTGAGACCGACCGGCTGCCGTCGCAAGACGGCCGCCGAGGGCGCCTAGAACCGGTTGCGCGGCGGGGAACTTTGCCGCCTCATCGCGCCCGCTCTGGGTGACGACAAACCGGGCGGGCGACCGGCGGTCCGGCGACGATAATGGTGCTAGTGGCGCCTGCGTGCCACATGACGATCGGAGCAACGGGAAAGGGGTCAGGTAGGTGACGGCATTACGCCCGGACGCCCTATTGACGGCCAAGGGGAGACCCAACAAAATGGCCTCGGCTTGTTGGCCATTAAGGACGTCTCCAGAGGCGACCAATTGCGAGCAAGGCTCCCGAGATCCGAGCGGTGCCGCTCCCGCCAAGGGACGGTCAGCCGCCGCCGCAGCCGCAGGAGCAGTGCGCGTCAAGAGAAGCAATGCAGCCGTGCGGGCGACGGGGTAGCGCTCCGGCACGACAGCCGACCGCTCGGCTCCGAGCATGGATGAATGAACCGATGCCAGTCCGCTCGAAGCTACCGGCTTGATGATTTGGCCATCGAGCTCGCGCAGTGAGGGTAAGGACGTGGACATCGAAATCTCCTAGGCGAGAGACCGCCTTCGCGGCGCCCATTTTTGCGAAGGTGGGCGTCGCGATGAACTGGTTCGTTGAAGTCGTGAGCTATCGGGCGCGAGTTGCAAATGCTTCGTACGCACGTCGATACTGGATCGCCCGCGCCAGGATCTCGGCATCGTCTATGTTCGGACTAAGCAACGCCGCATCAGCTTGCGCCAAGCGTGCATTCAGTTCGATCGTCGAATCCGTCGCATCGCTTCGTGTGCCAATGACAAAGCGGAGCCGCTTCGGAGCGCGCTCAGACAGCTCAGCCAGCCTGTCCAGCGCTTGAGGACGAACGAAGTCCTTCATTCCAGGCTGACGCGCGAAATCGAAAATGCGCCGCGCCATAACCGCACTTGCAAGTTCGAAGCCTTGTGACGGGTTCGATATCACCGAGCTGAGAGGTTGTCGCCGGGACAAGCGGACGGCCTGAACCCCAGCATAGAGATTGCCGAGGTGCAGCTTGCGGTGCGGCAACGTCGCCACCTCCGCAGGGAACTCGTGCGACCCGTCCTGATTGTTACAGACAATCACGACCTCACCGAGGTCTCCATACTTCCTGGCGATCCGTTCGATGAACGTGGACGTCGGTGCATTCGTGGACACCACGGCACATATTACGATGCGAGCGCCGCCATCGGCGAGCAGACGCCACACCGATCCTAGAAAAGCCATGACTGGGAGGTCTGAACTCTCGATGCCCGCGCCGAGATCGAAAATCATGGTGTCTGCATGTGGTGCATGCCGAGCAACCCATTGGGCCGCTCCCGTCACCGACGTGGACCAATCGAGCGTAGTGACGTTCTCTTTGCCGACCCGGCGGGCCATTCCGCGATTTCCATCATCTACATCGATGAAGCGGCAGGTCGCACCTCCAAGGGTGATTGCTGGTTCGAGGCTATCCGCGACCTCCGTTTTACCGGCGCCACCCTTGACGGTGAACGTGATGAAGACGGTCGATTGCAGCCCCTGCTTAGAATTACTCAGCAAAGAGGTGTTGCCGGGAGCACGGATAGGACTGCTGGGAGGAAGCGAGACCCTCTGATCATTACTCGCCATCGTCCACCCACCTTTCCGGAGCTTCGTTAAAGAGGGTCTGCTGGGTTTCGGGCGTGGCACTCGGGGGACCATTCCTGGTCGCCCGCTTTTCCACTGAGCCCCGGCGCCGGCCGGGAGGAGCGATCCCCCTCTCAAGGCAAATCCGCTTGAACGCGCTCTCCACTGCGTCCACTTTGATGGGTGTGTCGCCTTCGAGGGCCACAGCGATATCCGCCCACGGCATTCCCCGCCGGCGCGCAGCGAGGATGGGTTCGAACCTGTCCTCGACCTTCCCAGCCACAGTCTTGATGTTCCGCTGGCGCACTACAGGTGCCGCCAGCAGCTTATCGGCGCTGGCGCGCCATTTTTCCAAACTTCCCATGACGATTTATCCTACCTGTATGGTCTTCCACAGAAGACCAGAACGTACCTTCCGGCCCATAACCGGCCTTGAGGAGCTGACTTCTTCGCACGGTGGACGGGTTCACCAGGTATCCTGATGAACTCAATCAGCGGTCGGACTTAGGCCGTACTCAGGGAGGTTCTCGAGGTAGCGTTTGAGCTCTTCGCGCAGGATAACGGTGCGCCGTCCGTTCTTCTTTGCGCTCAGCTCCTTGCGCTGAAGCGCTTCGTAGAGCGCCGTGCGGGATGTGCCGACGATTTTTGCCGCCTCGTTGACAGAGACTGCCATGGGAGAGAAGAATTCACCTCCCGTAGCACTATTTTTCTTGGTAGCCATGAAGTCCTCCGTTGTTGACGGAGGCACAGAACCATGCCGGGATGATCTTGGATAAATGGACAAGAAGGGATTTTTTCCCTCCAGTTGTCCCCAGCCTTATCCGGAGCGTTTAGCCCGCTGTCGGACAAACGCCTTGTATATTGCCTCAGAGCCTGGGGTTCTGCCCAAAATCAGCCCGAGCGTACGCTCCAGGAACCTCAGATACGATCCGTGCAATTCACCCGTGTGCGAGCCTCGACTGAAGGCCGGCTCACTTTTCCAAGCCCGGCGAAAGCAGTCAGCTAGGCGATCACGCAGGTCCTGGTCCCACTCGTTAGCTCTTGATTGGCGCAGCTCCGCTGGGTTCGCCTCCAGAAGACGGGCGAGTTGCTCAAACCACCTTTGCAGATCCGCCACCGCTGACACCGAGACGTTGATCTGCTCGTACCCTGCCCCGGCTTCGCGAGGCACCACTCCCTGAAGCCCGGCGTGGAGGAAGCGCGGGTCGACAAGGCCCTCTGCCCTAGATGGGTCGTAACCCATTTTCGTGAGCGCTCTCCGCAACAGGATGCTCACCTCGTCAGCCAACTTCAGTACCTCGCTCGAGGAGCTTTCGAACCTGCCCCGCAGGGCCCAATGCAGCTGACTGATCGAGTCCAGCTGTTCGGTCAGCCACGCGACCGCCTGCTCCTCGGAGGCGCGCCCAGGAACATGATCTCCATCGGGAGTGTCGAAGTCGGCGAGCTGAAGCTCAAGCCCAACATAGGCAACAAGATCCCGAACCCACGCCTGATCGACAGAGGGGGCGTGACCATGAGCTGTCTTAAGCGTCACTTCGCTCGATCCCCTTTTGTGATGCCGACGATTCCAGCTCGCACCGCGTCGGCGACGTGCGACGGTGCGAGGTGAGCATAGTGCTTCCTGGTTATCCGCTCGTCGGCGTGACCCATCGCTTCAGCGATTATGGTCAAGGGCACTCCCCTGCGTGCAAGACGTGCGCCGTAGCTGCGACGTAGGTCGTGGTATGTGGTGGTGGGAATGTCAGCCGATGCGAATGCCTCGTGCATCCTACGCCTCTGATGTCCTTTGCCCCATTGCGCTCCATCCGGTCGAGTGAAGATCAAGTCCTCAGCGCTTTTTCCCTCGATATGGCGCTCGATCAGCTCGACTCCCGCCGGATCCAGATACGCCGGTCGTGGATCCCTGCCCTTAACCTCCGCCAACCAAAGCGTTGAGGATTCTGGATCGTAGTCTCGAACCTCGGCGTGCCGCAGTTCCCCATATCGACCCCCCGTAAGAAGGGCCGCTTCCACCATCGGCCTGAACGCCTCTTCAGCAGCTCCGATAAGCTTGGCCGCCTCGTCGTCGGACAGAAAACGTCGGCGAGGTACATCGACCTTCTGGAACGGCTGAACGTCTCCCCAAACCCTCTTGTCCAGCCACTTTCTGTCTCCGGCAGCTTTGTTCAACGCAGCCTTCAACACGGTAAGATCTCTGTTAGCCGTCGACTGCCGTTTCCGTATGGCATCCGGGCCGTCGGTCGGTCGAACGTTTAACTTGGTGGACCCCTTTGCCGTTCGCAATCTGGCAGGCGCTTTAGCTCGGGCTTCGTGCCACTCCGTGATTTCGCCGGTCGTGAGATCCTTCACCTGCCGATGCCCCAGAGCGGGCCTGATGATCGCCTCGATGCGCGACTTGGTGTCGACGATACCCTTCCCCTTAAAGGATCCTAGATACTCATCGAGCGCATCGCCGACAGTGAATGAGCCGGGCCTCCTTCCGCCAGACATGCCGAGCGCCTCCAGCCATGCGTGAGCCTTTGCGACAGCCTCCTTGTAGCTCAGGATCGTCGACCCGTTCGCGTCCGTGAGATCGTCGGTTTCACCTAGGGTCTCTTTGACGTAACCGCCGTCACGGCCCGGAGGCCGGAATCGTACGACCCATTTTCCGCACCGCTTTCCGTGATAGTAGCCCAGGTGCAGCCCTTCGCTGAGCAGCCTCCAGTACGGCTCAGCTCGCTGCGGAAGACGTCCCCGCTCTGCTCTGGTGCCGAGCCGATGATCCTTGACAGTCCGCGCCACGCTCCACCCCTTCCGCCAGTTTTCGGTAAAACTTCGGTTATAAGCATGTCGAAACTACGCGGGACGCGCAAGGACGATTTTTGCCTAAAGGTTTGATTATATTACTTTAGAGACCTGTCCGCACACGTTCATGGACGTCTGTTCTCGCCCTCTCACGGCGAAAACACGGGTTCGAGTCCCGTAGGGGTCACCATCAGCGGATTTCCCCCTGGTTTCTTGGGATTTCCTTGAGGGTGCAGCCCTTACGAGTGGTCGGGTGGTCCATTTAGGTGGTCCACATGAGCAGTCGACTGGTCTCCCCGCGCAAGCGGCCAAACTCCTCCTATTTTTGGTTCCGCCTCGTCGTCCCCCCACATCTGCGGGACGCCGTCGGAAAGCGCGAAATCCAGTTTTCACTTGGCACGTCTGACCTGGGCGAGGCCCGTCGCATGTGCGCGCAGCATCAAAGCGCTTGGCTCGCGCAGTTCGCCGCCTATGAGGCGCAGATCCAGCGTGACGCCGAGCTGTTCGGCTCTGACGCCGTCGATCGCTTTTTCGCCGCCGAGGCATCCCGTTACGGCGGCATGGATAAGGTTGTCGCGTATGAACTCGAATGTGTCACCGAAGCCGAACAAGCGGCTCTAGACGCCCTAACGACTGACGAGCTTGGTCTCCCCGCAGACGCCGATCACCCTCTCATCCAGGGGGCCTATCCTGTCTATCGCGATTCTCGTCTGAAAGACATGATCCAGTCGCGGCGGGAAGCGTTGCGCAACGGGGCGGCATCCCCGATCAGCGGTGCCGAGGCGGCGCGGCGGGCCCTCTCTCAGCAGGTTTGGGATGTCGCGATCCACTTTGTAGAGCAGGCATTTGCGCACGTGGGTCGTGAACTGTCGTCCAGGGATCCAGCCTTCGCCGTCGCTGCGGAGAGCTACCTTCGACGGCTGAGCACGCACCCTCTGCCCGGTTTAGAGGCGCTTGCAGATGCGCTTCCTGTTCCGGCGCCGATCGATCCCCATGCCCGGGACACGGCAGCGGCCCCGGACGGGGTCTCTCTGCTGACGGGCACAGCACGCGAAGCCGCTGCCCACAAGCTCGGTGCGCCGGTTACGCTGGAGCACGAAGACCTGAGAGAGCTGATTCTGGGAGATGCGGCCAATGCTCGCACCATCAGCGAAGTCTTCGAAGCCTGGGCGGCTACGCAGCCGCCGGACGCGCGCAAGCTCGTTGACGAGTGGCGGACGGCAGTCCGCCGGTTCACGCAGTTGTTTGGGGATGTCGATGTTGCGCTCGTGACATCCGACATGGTCCGCTCGTTCCGCGATGCGATGAGGCGGATGCCAAGCCGCCCGAAGAAGGAGATCGCCGAGCTCAACGTTCGCGACCAGATCGCAATCGCACGCGAAAAGAACCTGAGGACCCTGCAAGGGCCGACGATCGCCAAGCTCCTCTCAGGCATACGGGTGACTTTAGCCCATGCAGTCGATCCGCTGCGGCTTATCAAGGACAATCCCGCGACAGGTGTCAGCGTTTCCGATGCCACCAGCGATAGCGATGCCCGCCTCGCCTTCGACCCTGACGACCTACGGAAGATATTCGGAGACGACCTGATTCAGTCGGGTCGGGAGCGGCTGAGCGACAGCGAGTTCTGGCTGCTGGTCCTGGCGCCGCTGACCGGAGCGCGCATCGAGGAGATGGGCAAGCTCCGGCCAGGAAACATCCGGCAAGAGCGCGGCATCGACTATATCGCCATCGAGCGCGACTCGCGTGCCGTCCGCCGCAAGGAAGCGGCCCAGGGCAAGGCGAGCAAGCGGGCGAAGCGGGAGGCGAGCTATCGCCACGTCCCGGTTCACTGGCTGCTGAAGGAGGCCGGGTTCCTCACCTTCGTCGAACGGCAGCGCGGGCGCGGTGCCGAATGGCTGTTCGACGATCTCGATGCCGACAAATATGGCAGCCGCACCAAGAACGTCTCCCGCCGATTGATCCGACGCATCCGCGCCGTCGGCATCAACGAGGAAGAGAAGGTGTTCTACTCTTTTCGCCACGCGATGAAGCGCGCCTGCCGGAACACGACCATGAAGGAGGAAGTCGCGGATCTCCTTGCTGGTCACGCGCCGGCTCATATCGGCCGCAAATATGGTGCCGGAGCTGATCTGCATGTCCTTCGTGATGCGTTGGACATGATTGAGTACGAGACCATCGATTGGGATGGAGTGATCCGGGCCGCACGATCTCGGCTGTCGAACTGACGTTACCTGGACGGCGGCTCGGTCATCAGCAGGCTCGGTATAGCTACGCTACACGTCCTACCTAGCGAACGACCGCGTCGCCGAGAGGTGCTCCAGCCACTCGGCTGAAGTTGGCCGATAGCGGATCGTCTGCCTCTGGTTCCCACGGTTGAGATAGCGGACCTTGAGCCGATCAGGCCTTGAGAGTCCGACTCTGAGCCATTGCGGACGTTCGGCAGCTCGCCGCCCGGACGTCCTCAAACTACCAATCAGTCACGCTCACTTAACTTAACGATTTTCCAGAAGCGGGCGTGGCCGTGACATGCTCCGCCGCCGCTATGAAAGCGCTTCTGCTTCGGACAGCAACCAACAAGCGACGGCTGTGACCGCCGCATTTTTTTCGCCCTCGCGTGTCAGTAGATGGTGGCGAAAGCCAGGGATCGAGGGGCCCAACGACTGAATCAGTTGGCCTGCCGCAAGCTCGTCTTTGACCAGCGGGAGGCTCACCAGCGCGACGCCCTGACCTGCAACGGCGGCCTGGATGGCGTGACTCTCGTCGGAGAAGCGCAATAGCGGCGGCTCCTCCGGTTCCGGCAATCCCGCCGCGGCGAACCAGCGCGCCCAGGTTGGGTTCTCCGCATGCCTCCGGCGCCATTGGAAGTCGATCAGGGGTCGTTGCACGAGATCGGCCGCACTATTGATCTTCAACATCGGGTTGTAGACCGGCGCGAAGCGGTCGGCGAGCATGGGAACGACGTCGAAGCCCGGATACGGCCCGGCGCCGTAGCGGATCGCAATATCGACATCCGCCGTATCGAGGTCGACCACATCGTCGGATGCCAGAAGCTGCAGATCGATCTGTGGGTGTAGCGTACGGAAGGCGGTCACACGCGGGACGAGCCAGCGCGCCGTGAACGCGATGGTCGCAGAGATGGTCACCTGGGCGCGGCTCCGCCGCCGGGTAAGCCGCTCCATCGCGGCCGCAAAAGCGTCGAACCCGTCGCGCAGCACCGGGTAGAGCTGCGCGCCCGGGTCGGTCAGCACTACCTTGCGGGTGCGGCGCTCGAACAAGGCCAAGCCGGCATGCTCCTCGAGCGCGCGGATTTGGTGGCTGATGGCGGTGGGGGTGACGGCGAGTTCCTGCGCGGCCTGCTTGAAGCTGCCGTGCCGGGCGGCTGCCTCGAATGCACGAAGCGCGGAAAGCGGCGGAAGGCGTCGGAACACGGGTGAACAAACCTCATCTGTCAGGTGACAATTTGGAGTTTGTCATCAAGGAGTGCAAGGCCGATCTCCGACCCATCAACCCGGCCATCGGTAAGTTCTTCTTCACCGTAGCCCCAAGTGATGGAGCAAGACAATGAAGCTGGAGCGTGTGGTCACCACTCCCGACAATTATGCGCCCTTCCTGCTGTCGCAGGGGATCAAGTTCGGCAACCTGCTCTTCATCTCCGGCCAGGCAGGTGCCGGTGAGGATGGCAAGATCGTCGAGGGCGGCTTCCGGGCACAGGGCAAGCAGGCGTTCGCAAACCTGCGACGGGCGCTCGAGGCCGGCGGATCAAGCCTGGACGACGTAATCAAGGTGACGATCTTCATCACCGATATGGGCAACTTCCAGGAGGTGATCGAACTCCGCCGCCAGTTCTTCTCGGAGCCATATCCGGCTGACACGATCGCCGAGGTGAAGGCGCTGTACGATCCCGAGGTCTTGATCGAGATCGAGGCGATCGCCGCAGTCCGTGATGGCGAGGTGAAGTAACATGGGCGCGGAAACGACGAGCGCAGAGTGGGCCATCACGGCTCGCCTCTTCGACCCGCTGACTCTCGGCGGACTCGAGATGCGCAACCGGCTGGCGGTAGCGCCCATGACCCGCGTCAGCGCAACGGAAGCTGGGCATGCAACCGACAGGATGGCCGATTATTACGTCGCCTTCGCCGAGGGTGGTTTCGGCCTCGTGATCACCGAGGGGCTCTACACCGATCAACTGTGGTCACAGGGTTACCTCTACCAACCCGGACTTGCAAACGACGCGCAGCGCGACGGATGGAAGCCGATTGTCGACCGCGTCCATGGAGCAGGTGTGCGCTTCATCGCCCAACTCATGCATGCGGGCGCCCTTTCCCAAAGCAATCGTTTCCGTGCTGGGACCCGTGGTCCTTCCGCGGTTCGCCCGGTCGGACAGCAGATGACCTTCTATCGCGGGTCCGGCGAGTATCCGCTTCCGGTCGAGATGACCAATGCTGAGATCGAGGAGGCGGTTGCCGGCTTCGCGTCGGCGGCGGTCCGGGCTCGCGCGGCAGGGTTCGACGGTGTCGAGATCCACGGTGCCAATGGGTATCTCCTTGACCAATTCCTCACAGGGGGCGTGAATCAGCGCACCGATGTCTATGGTGGCGAGGTGGCCAACCGGCTGCGGATCACGATCGAGGCTGTCGAAGCCGTTCGTGCGGCGGTCGGTCCGGATTTTGTCGTCGGCGTGCGCAGCTCGCAAGGTAAGGTCAACGACTTCGTCCACAAGTGGCGGGGGCACGAGGAAGCGGCCGAGATTTACGCGCTGCTCGGACGACTTCCGCTCGACTATCTCCACACCACCGAGTTCGAGGCATGGCAACCCGCCTTTGGCGAAGGGCCCAGCCTTGCTGCCCTTGCGAAACGTCACAGCGGCTTGCCAGTGCTCGCGAACGGATCGCTTCATGATCCGGTGCGCGCGGCCGAACTGCTTTCGGCGCATGAAGCCGACATGGTCACGCTCGGCCGTGGCGCCCTCACGCACGCCGATTGGCCACAACGCGTGGTAGAGGGGGCACAACTCAGCGAGTTCGACCGCCGCATCTTGTCACCGCTCGCCAATCTCGAAAACGCTGATCGGATCCAGGCCGGCGGCTAGCAACGGCGCCGCCGGAACCTTACGGGGCGGTGAGTTCCTAAAGTCCGCTTACCCTTGGGTCGTAAATGGACGTTAGCCCACCGGCTCAACTCACGTCGGCATTCAGGGGGGGGCCTGCCCCGCGTCAGCGGCCGAGATGGGCGCTGAGCTGACATCGAGGTCGGCCGGCGATTGCCGCGGAACGGACAAGCCCCTCCCGAGAGAGACAAGGTCACATCGGTCCGGTTACGGGCGGCCGCCACCGGGAGTAGTCGGCTCGCTTTTACTACATCATCGCTGGTTGACCTTAGCTGCATACGCAGCACCCAGGGCGTCCAGTCCGAGTTCTTCCGGTGTGTCCGGCTCGGCAGAAGCGTCGGTTTCCTTCGTTTCTTGCTCGTGTGGCTCAGGCTTCCGCCTTTGATCGCCCTTCGGGAGCCGTTCCAGAGTCTTGTCAGCCCACTGATCTGATTCCGCACCGGCTCCGTCTCGAGCCTTGGTTAGGGTCTTCAACCTGACGATGTGCGCAGCCCAGTCGCCTGGCGCGGGATAGTCACCGAGCGCATCTTTTCGAGCTAGTAGGGTTAGCAAAGCGATGCCCTTAGGATTCTTCAGCAACCCCTCGAGGATCGACAGCACGCCGCGATCGGCAGCTGCTAGCATTAGACGCGCACCTCCAGTCTCGGTTTGCAAGTTCAGGGTGAAGAATAGCCCATTTCGGCCAGCTGCCGCCTTCATACTCGCGGCCGGACTGGAATCGAGCAGTCCAGCCTGTACTGCACGGTCGATGCGGCCGTGAATGACGCCTTCACGGTTCGCCGCAGATGAGCGGCTCAGGGCCGCCTGCCGTGCAAGTCGAAGCAAACGCTCGTCGCTCCAATCGACCTTGGCGACTGCAGGAAAGAGAGCGCGGCGCCAATCAGCAGGAGTCTCGCCCGGTTGCGCTGCCTGTCTCAGAACCTGCCTGCCCCAAGGGCGGGCGGCAAGATCACGGACACCAACCAGCGTGGCTTCGTCGGCAGCTGCCAGTTCGATGGCGTCCTCGCTCCGCCGGATAACTAGCCGCCGCTTCAATATGGCTAGTCTTGCAAAGGCAAGCAGCCCCTCAAAAGCTTCCGAGCAGGACGAGGTGAAGGCGGCTGCAGCTTTGTCGAATGAACGCAGGACATCATCCGGGACGGCCGGTTCAGCCACCGCGCTACCCGGGCGCTCGCGAGCCCGAGCAGCGCGGCTTAGCGTGGCTACATCGGCGAGTTGCTCAACTACCAGGTCCAGCCGCTGGCGATGGGCTCCGACCCGATCCCGCGTGTGCGCCAAGCCAGGGTATGCATTCACGTAAGAACGAAGTCGCTCCATTCGCTGGCTTGTGGCAGCCACGGAGCCATGACGTGGAGCCAATCTGGCCTTCAGGTCGTGTAGGCGTCGATCACGAATATTCCGCGAGGCCAACACTGTGAGGCGGGAACTCCCGGCCGATAGGCGGGACTGCAGCGCACGCATTGCATCGCGCGACGAAGCAAGAGTTCGGACCGCCCGGTGCTTCTGACGAATCTCACTACAGCGCTCAGCCAGCGCCGCAGCGCGGTCGCCCTGTGCTTGAAGCGACTGCTGCAGGCCGACGAGGCGGGTAAATTTCGACCAAACACTCAATTCCCGGTGCGCCTTGCCGAGGCGCTCTCGATCTTGCAGCAAGTCTGTTCGGAGCTTCTCGATCGTATTGCGGCGCAATGCCCGTCCCACCACCACGCGGATTGCGCCCGACTGCTCGATGAAACCGGCGAGCCGATCGGCTTGGCGACGAAGAGCAACCATCTTGAAGGCGAGAGCCAGTCGGACGATTTCGCCGCCCGCGGCGCGCACCCGGGTCGCAGATTGCACCAGATTGTCGGCCACCTCTTTGACAGTGAGGCAATCTACTTCCTCGGAGACAGCGATCTTGTGGCGAGCCTGTGCTTCAACAAGCGCAGGGCGACCTTCTGCTGTTCGGACACGGCCGAGATGCTCAGCCGATGGATCGTCCACTTCGTGCGTGTAGCGGCGCTCGCTCATGGTCCGTCCTAGCTCGCGATTGAACATGCCAACAAGGTACCGACGCCAAGCGGTCACCATCGCCGGATGGAAGACATCACGCGACCTGGTAGGAGCGAACGACCAGTCTCGCTCTCCATGCCGAATGAAGGCGCGGGTGACGACAGCGAAGTGCAGATGGACGTTGCGCCAATCCGAACCGGGATCAGGGGCATGCACCACTACAATGCAAGGCAGGCCGCGCCAAGCAAAGGCCTGTTCGAGGGTCCGGGCAATCCTGCAATGTGCTTCTGATCCGATCTCCCACGGCAGCGGGATCACACCGGAATGATAAACTTGGCCGTTCGGGTCGATCGCAGCTTCGAGATTTTCAACAACTTGGCCGAAGGCGGCAAGCTCACGGGCGAACGCATCGGTTCCAGGCTCATGTTGCGAGATGTTCGTGAAGACGGCGGCTTCGGGTTCCGCGGCCAGCGACTGCTGCCGGGTCAGGTAGCGAAGGAAGTTTGCCAGTTCGTTCTTCCGCCAGCGCGATTTCCCGAGCCCGCCGAGCCGACGCGATTTGATCCGAAATACGAGCGCGGTGGAGCCCGCCGGCATGCGCGCTGGCAGCATCGGCAGAACCTGCCGTTCGAATCGTTGATATGAGCGCGCATATTTGCGTCCTCCGCCGGCCGTGACCTTGGGCTCCTTTTCCTTCGGTACATGAATTCGCAGGCGCCGCCGCGCCGCCCTTTCATCCTCCTCCGCGCGCCTGCGGGCCCAGCGGATCTTCGCGGCTTCAGCGATCGTCTCCTTAGCCTCCTCGCGTTTGGCCTTGCGGACTCGTCGCGCTGCTTCCCGCGCCGCTTTGGCGTCCGGGTCGAGCTTGTGATGCTTGCCCGTGCGCTTCGTGGCACCAGTCTTATTCAGCTTACGGGTTTCACGACCGATCGCATTTTGCGCCTCGCGCACGATCGATCGGACCACTCCCGGCGTAAGCATCCCGACTTCGATCGGCGTCTCAGCAAACACTTTTTCGCCCTTTGGTCAGCTCATGGAGGGGGTGGAGCGCAGGCGAATTCGTCCGGCCAAGGGCCGGGGCGGAATTCGCGGTTACTGCGCACCACCCCCTCTTCTGTCCCCTTTAGGATTCGGACCTTCGCGCCGCATAGGCTGAGCCCTCACCAAACATATATCTGGGCATGGGAGGTTTCCGGAGGGTTCCGCCCTATCGCCTGATCAGCAGCGCCCGATATCGCGGGACCATGGCCTATCAGCTGACGTTCGACTTCGACGCATCTCCGCCGCGCTGCCGCGGAGTCTTGGATGCGTCCGTCGAGAACCTCGGCCCGTGGACCGGTGATGTAAGTCGGGAGCCGAGAAGTCACAATGCTGCAGACGTCGTTGCAGAACTTGGACGCACTGCTGATGCGTGCTCGAGCCGCTGCGTCGAAGGCGACGATGGCGTTGGCTCTGAAGACCGCCGCAGTGGGAGAGGCCCTTCGCGAGCTGCATCTTGCCCAGACCTGGCATCTGCGTCGGTCGGGCGAGCCAGGCTCGATCGACAATCGCATCTTCGAGTTTGGGTCAGCCGAGCAGGCGTTGGGCGGCATGGACCTATGCCCGATTGCCATGCTTGGCCTGAAGGCCGCCGGTGCGCTGACCTATCCCTGGTTGATCGAAGCGGCGCACGATCAGCCGGATGGCTCGTTTGCGGACCACGCCCGAACAGCGCTTCGCGATCCGAAGCGGCTCCGGTTCTGTGTAGCACTCGGGGCATACTACCGCTTCCAGTGGAAGTGCGCTGTCTACCAGAAGGCGGTGCTCGACTGGCATTCCAAGCCGATCGCCCGCGATCTCCACGCGGCATGGCGCCGGCGTCGTGCCACTGCAAAGCAACGCTATCTCATCGGCGTCATCTGCGACTGCATGCTCGCGATGGACCCAGCATTCGAATTGCCAACGCTCAAAAATTGCGGGGAGGCTCACGACTGGCTGCGCGACATGGGCGGCAATCCGGTTTTCTGGTCCCCGCCCACAGTTCCAAATTTTGACGATTTCTAAAACAGGAGGAAGGACCATGACCGCCGTCACAGACAGCGCCATTGGCGACCTGGAACAAAAGCAGCAGACCATCGAGAAGCTCCTGGGAGCCCTCGACGACAAGCTCGCGGATCTGGCTGAGCAGGCCAGCCAGGGAAGCATGGACGAAACGGAGTTCAATAACGCCGATCACATCGCGAAGGTGGTGAGCGAAATGATCGATGATGCATTGCAGCGCATCGATGCGTTGCTAGGAGAGCAGCTGTGAGCGGTACTGACGATAGAGAAGATACCGCACCCACTTCTTCAAGTCGGAACCTTGTAGTGCGCTGGGCCCAGCGGATCCAAAGCCCGGGCGGCGCTTTCCAAGGCGGCATTAACCTCATCGCCGACCGCCATCTTCATGGTGGGGTACCTTCCGGCCGCCGAACCGGCGCCGCTTTGCGTGCAACCACAATGGTGGGGCAGGCGCCCGGGCTGCTGACGCCGGATCACTTTCAGCTCCATCCTCGTGACGTGCCGGCAAACGCGACCGGGCTGCACGACCTCCTGTTCAAGCTAATTGCTGGTCCTTCCAAGGGCCACTGGGCGGTGCACGCGCAGACTGCGGTCTTAATCGCCACCAAGAAGCTTGTGGGGGTCGACGGCGTGAGCACGCTGGTGGACCACGTGAACGCGCTGCTCGACCTGCGAACAAACGCTTCGGAAGACCATTTTCTCAGCGCGGTCCTTGGCGACTTCACATGGGGTGCTGAGCTCCACTCCTCGACGCCCGTCGAACTGCGCGACGCGTTTACCAGGGCGCTGGTTCGGCAACGGATCATCTGGTCGGCCGGTCACGTACATCGCGTGGCCGCACACGCCAATATCAGTACGACCAGGTTCCTGGTTCCCTGGTACTATCATCCATTCATGCGCACGTGGACGGCCACCGAATACATGGCTCTCCAAGAAACGGTGGCGAGCACCATCACGCGCATCTTCGGCGCAGCGGAAGTCGCAGAGGCGCACGGCCGCGAGAAGGTTTCAGTCGGGGGGCGCCCCGGTGCCGTGCTGGAAGCGGGGCGACTGATTGCCTCGCCCGTCGAGGCCGCATTGTCCCCGGACGAGCGGATCTTGGTTCTCGCGACCCGAGAGACGATCGGCGAGCAATCTGAGATTTATCGAAACCACTACCATGCGCTTAGGATGGACCCGACGCGCAATAATCAGCAGTCTATCTACGAGGCGCGTTACGGCCTTTCGGATATCGGAGCGCTGTATTTCGCGGCGTATCGTTTCGCGCAGGACGAAGCCGCTATGGCGCAGATCCTGGCGAATCCCGAACGAGTACAGGCGCTCTTCGACTTGCGACTGCCTGCCTTCCCCCCGCGGACTTTCGAAAGCAACGACGAAGCGGATGCGAAGGCGAACCGTCGCGCTCTCCACATGGTCGCAACCTATCGGCCTGCCGTTCTGCGCGATCCAGCTGCGAGCCCTTACGTCGCCGGAGACGTGATCGCGGCTGAAGACTCCGTTGCCGCAGCGAGAGATCTCCTCGGTCGTATCGGTCGCGGGGACCGACTCACTGAGGCTGAACAACAAGCGCGAGTCCTGTTTGACATCGACCACGACCGCAGGCGCGCCTCCAAGTGAGACCCCTATCCTGCGCCCAGCGCAACAATGATGATCGGATAGAGAGCGTATTCTTCGAACACGCGCAGCCACTTCACGGCGGCTGCTCCGCGGCGAGCCTCGCCTCCTCAGCAGCGATGTAGCTGAGCACCTTCTTCTCCGTGGCGCGCCGGCATACGCGCCCATCCTGAAGGTCGAGCACGAAGTTGGGATCACCAAGCGCCTCCCGTCCGAAGCGGGTTGGAGAGATGCGCCTCCTGCGCATGTAGGCCTGGACTGCTTGTAAAAGCATTTAGGAACCTCCGAATCAGTTCACAGGATGTTCCTATCTAGTTTCCTACTTGTCTAGGCATTTTTCTTATTGTAGGTCAACGGGCATGGCAATCGACCAACGTGCAGCGCTCGAGCGGCTCATCACTGAGAGGAGGGAGGACTATGCCGGCCTCTCACGGCTGATCGATCGCAATCCCGCCTACATCCAGCAGTTCATCAAGCGCGGCACGCCGCGGCGACTGGCCGACAAGGATGTCGAGAGGCTCGCTCGCTATTTCGGGGTCAGCCCGGGCGATCTCGGTGGCTCGCCACTTTCACCGGCTGCGAGCGACGATATGGTTCGGGTGCCACGGCTGGACGTCGGCGCCTCCGCCGGCGGGGGCGCGTTCAATGAGGTCGACCGAGCTGTCGGCCATCTTGCCTTCGAGCGGTCCTGGCTGAAGCGCCTCGGCAGCGGAGATCTCGGCAAGCTGCGCTTCATCCGGGTCCAGGGCGACTCCATGGCTCCCACCCTGGCCGACGGGGACGATATCCTTGTCGATGAGGCCGACGCGGCTGAGCGCCTCAGGGACGGCATCTATGTGCTCCGCGCCGAGGATACGCTGGTCGTGAAGCGGCTTGCGCCCAACCCCGCCGATCGCTCCATCACCGTCAAAAGCGACAATCCCGCTTATCCGCATTGGCCGGGCTGCGACCCCGTCAGCCTCGCCATCATTGGCCGCGTCGTATGGGCCGGCCGCAAGGTCAGCTAATCCTACAAAATATCTCCCTGCGAACATTGTAGGACATCTGTAGGAAATCCTACGGTAGTTCTTCCTTTGTTCCGAGGGTCTGAAGGAAGAGCCTCTCCTCGCTGAGGCTCGGCAGATCCCTCGGAACACGGGAGATCACGTATGCGCAAGCTTGCGCTTCTGCTGTCCGCAGCTGGCCTTGCGACTGCCGCCGCCGCGCTCGCCGCTGAGACGCTGACCTATCGCTATGACGCTCGCGGGCGACTGGTGAAGGTCGAGCGGACTGGCTCGGTGAACAACGGCGTCACCGCCAACTACAGCTACGACAAGGCGAACAACCGCACCAACAAGACCGTGAGCGGCGCGCCGTAACGCCGCGACTCTCGATCCTGCTCCGCGCCTGCGCCGGCGCGGTGCGAACTGGACCATCGGGCCGATCAGCGGCCGCATTGGAGAACTGAAAATGACACGCAACCTGCTTCGTGCGGGCGCCCTCTCGTGCGCCCTGCTCACCACCACTGCCCTCGCTTCGCCGGCCTTCGCGCAGGCAGCGCCCGCCTATCGCAGCCTCGATGCCAACGGCGTCGACGTCACGCATGGCGACAGCGTCCTCAGCTTCACCGAGGCTTCAATCGGCTCGGGGCCTGGTCGGCTCACGCTCGACCGCATCCGTGGGGGCCTGCGCGGCGGCTCGAGCTGGGACATGATTGTCCTGAGGCGGACGATCGACGCCGTCGGCAACGTCGAGGTGACGATCGAGCGCGGCACCACCTGGGACAAGTTCTCGGGGCCCAATCTCACCTCGCAAAAGGCTGACGGCGCCACGCTCACCGGAAGCGGCGGATCCTACGCCTACCGCGCTGCCGACGGCACGCTCATCTCGTTTGAAAATCCGTCCGACGATTTCGACAGTTCCAGCAACTTCTGCACCGGCCAGGAAGGCCCCGAGAGCAGCTGCTCGCTTCTGCCCACGTCGATCACGGCGCCGGACGGGGGCACCGTCCAGCTCCATTGGACCGTGCACGGCCTCAGGATCGGCAGCAGCTTCCCCGCCACGATGGTGTACAATTACCGGCTGGCGAAGGTCAGCAACAGCTACGGCTATGCGATCGAGTTCGCCTACGCGACGAGCAGCGTCCCGTTCCAGCAGCCGCCCCCCAATGCCTGGTACGAGCGCACCGGGGCAACGCTCCGCAACGAGACGCTGGCCACTCCCGTCGGGAGCGTGAGCTACGCCCTGTCGAGCGGCGTGGTCAACGTGACGGATCCGGCCGGGCGTACCTGGGGGATCAGCGGCGGCAACCAGATCACGGGCATTCGCCGCCCCGGCGCCACGAGCGACGAGATCAGCCTCACTCTGAACGGCGGTCAGGTGACCTCGGCCACCGACCGCGGCGTGACGACCAGCTATTCGCGCGTCGTGTCGGGAAGCACGGCGACGACGACGATCACCAACGCCCTCAACCAGCAGACGGTGGTTGTGTCCGATCTCACCATCGGCCGTCCTACCTCGGTCACCGACGCTCAGGGGCGCACCACCTCCTATCAATATGACGCCAACGGCCGGCTGACCCGGATCACGCAGCCGGAAGGCAACTACACCCAGTTCACCTATGACGGCCGCGGCAACGTCACCGAGACGCGAGCAGTGGCGAAGACCGGTTCCGGCCTCGCAGACATCGTCACGACGGCGAGCTTCGACGCGACTTGCGCCAATGTCGTGACCTGCAACCGGCCCAACAGCATCACAGACGCGCTGGGCCGCACGACCGACTTCACCTACGATCCGGACCATGGCGGCGTGCTGACGGCGACGGCGCCCGCGCCGACGACCGCCACGGGCGCACCCCGGCCGCAGACGCGCTACAGCTATACGCTCCAGGACGGCGAATACCGGATGACGGGCATCTCGGCCTGCGCCGTCGGCGCGGCGCCCGCCTGCGTCAACACCGTAGATGAGAGCCGCACGGTGATTGCCTATGACGCGCAGGGCAACGTCACCTCGCTGACTCGGCGCGACGGGACCGGCGCGCTCACCGCTACGACGATGGCGACCTATACCGGCATGGGCGACATCGAGACGATCGACGGTCCGCTCTCCGGCGCCGCCGACACCAGCCGCATCCGCTACAACAGCGCGCGCGAGGTGATCGGCACCGTCTCCGCCGACCCGGACGGCGTCGGTCCGCTGCCTCACCGAGCCGTGCGCACGATCATCGGGACAAACGGGCTGGTGACCCGGGTGGATGTCGGCACCGTCGCCAGCCAGTCGCACAATGACTGGCTCAATATGGCCGTGCACCAGTCGGCGGAGACGGAATATGACGGCCAGGCGCGGCCCATCGTTCAGCGTCTCGTCGCCGGCGGCACGACCTATTCGCTGACTCAGACCGGCTATGACGCGCTGGGCCGCGTGCGCTGCGCCGCGCAGCGCATGAATCCAAGCGAGTTCGCAACCGCGTCGCTGCCCGCCGATGCCTGCGCGCCCGACACCGAGGGCAGCTTCGGCCCCGACCGGATCGCACGGATCGGCTATGACAGCGTCGGCCGCGCCAACCAGCTCGAGGTCGGCGTCGGCACCTCCGCCGAAGCCGTCGAGGCGTCGGCGACGTTCACGCCCAACGGCCGCCTGGAGAGCCTGACCGACGGCATGAGCAACCGCACCACCTACGCCTATGACGGCCACGACCGGCTCAGGCGCACCAACTTTCCCGTAACGACGCAGAGCGCGAACAGCAGCTCGACCGGCGATTACGAGGAACTGACCTACGACCTCGCCGGCAACGTCACCAACGTGCGGCTACGCGACAACAGCGCCATCGCGTTCGCGTACGATCGGCTCAACCGGCTTGTCGAGAAGGACCTGCCCGGCAGCGAGCCGACGGTGACCTATGCCTACGATCTGCTCGGCCGAATGACCGGGGCCAGCCAGCCCGGTCATGCTCTGACGTTCAGCTACGACGCGCTCGGCCGTCAGCTCAGCGAGAGCGGTCCGAACGGGACGGTCCAGTCGAGCTACGACGTCGCCGGGCGGCGCACGCAGCTCGTACATCCGGCTGGACCGGTAGCCGGGTCGGGCCAGGCGCCGGCGGCGACGCTCGAGCATCTCGTCACCGGCGAGGTGAGCACGATCAAGGAGGGCGGCAGCACGATCGTCACGTTCGGCTACGACTCGCTCGGGCGGCGGACCTCGATCGGCCGCAGCAACGGCACGTCGACGACCTATGGCTATGATGCCGCCGGCCGTCTGGCATCGCTCGGTCAGGACCTCGCCGGCTCGAACTACGATCTCACGCTGGGGTTCAGCTACAACCCGGCCGGGCAGATCGTGGGCGGCACGCGGAACAACGACCATTACTCGTTCACCGCACACGCAAACCAGAACGTCTCCGACACCCACAACGGGCTCAATCAGGTGACGCAAACCGGGACGGCGGCGGTATCCCACGACGCGCGCGGCAACGTGACTGCGATCGGCTCGAACAGCTACAGCTACAGTTCCGAGAACCGGCTGACCTCAGCGACCGTGAGCGGCAGCACGACGACGTTCGGCTATGACCCGCTCGGGCGGCTGTTCTCGACGAGTTCAGGCTATCGCTTCGCTTATGACGGCAACCGGTTGATCGACGAGTATAATGCCAGCGGCGCGCTGCTGAGCAGCTATGTGCATGGGCCCGGCGTGGACGAGCCGCTGGTGCGTTATCCGGGCGGCAGCCCCGGAAGCCGCGCTTCGCTCCATGCCGACGAGCGCGGAAGCGTGGTCGGCGAGGCGGGCAGCTCAGGCACCCTGGTCGCCACCAACCAGTTCGACGAATATGGCCGCACCGGACCGTGGAACTATGGGCGGTTCCAGTATACCGGCCAGGCGTGGCTTCCAGAGGCGGGGCTCCACTACTACAAGGCGCGCATGTACAATCCGAGTCTCGGGAGGTTCATGCAAACCGATCCCATCGGCTACGGAGCCGGGATGAACCTCTACGCTTATGTCGGAGGGGATCCGGTTAATTTGGTCGATCCATTCGGGCTCGTATCGCGCGGAGAAACAGACTGCGGTGACGACATTCTCCACATGGACGATGTAGAGGGAGATTGGTGTGAGACCCGGTCAACAGGCAATTCAGCACCATTGCGACTTTCTTCGCGCGGCGGCGGCATTATCCCTGGAATCTATTTCGGGGGTGATGGTGGAGGGGGCGATGGCCAAGGTGGCGGCGAGACGATCGTTGTTACCGCGAACCGCTGCGCGACGGTTGCAGACATATTCCGTGATAAAGACGTTGCTCTTGCTGCTGCTTATGCGTGGCTCTACTCGAGCGCAGACGGTGCTACGGCAGATAAGAACGAGTTCGGATTTTGGTTGACACCCGTGGGCAATGACTTCCGGATCGGGACTATGCTTCGCGGAAACGGCCCATTCATTTTCCAGGCTCGAAGGGCCTGGACCCCGGGTGCCTCCATATTCATCCATACCCATCCGTTTTTTCCCGGAGAGATTCGTGAAGTCACGTCCGACGGGATCAGCACGAACGACATGAGGATCGCTGCTAGTTACAACGCGCTAGTGATAGCTATCGCCCACGGAAGACCTGGCAGCGGCAATCAGTTCGCTATATATCATACTGACTACAGAGGATGTTGAACATGCGCTCATACATCATCGCTGCATGTCTTCTAGCGACAGCACTTCCCGCATGCGACAGCATTCTTCGCACGACAGTAGACCGGAATGATGCGATTGAAATCGCAAATCGGCACGTTTCCAGCGTACTGCCTCAGGTGCCTCTCGACCAAATGAGAGTAAACGTCGTCGATGAGGGCTCTGCTTGGTTAGTTTCCTACGCCCCGCCCGACGGGTCTACGGGCGACACCTTAACTGTAGAGATCAGAAAGGATAATGGTGAAATCCTACGTGGCTTGCGTTAATTTGGATCACGATTACGGTGACAGGATTTCGGTGACAGTGCACTAATTTGAATCGGGACCGATCTGCCGCTCGGCCCCGATTTTCTCGTCAGAAGTCAGGGCTCGCCCCTCACTATCATCTCACAAAAGCGCGGCGTGTAGCGCCTCCGCTGTCGCCGGCGACAGCCGCCGCAAGACGCCCTTCATCGCCGAGCCGCTCGAGCGCGGCTTCGGCCTGACGCTCGGCAACTCGCTGCGCCGGGTCCTCCTCTCCTCGCTCCAGGGCGCGGCCCGTCGCCTCGATCAAGATCGAGGGCGTGCTTCATGAATTCTCCTCGCTCGCCGGCGTGCGCGAGGACGCCACCGACATCGCCCTCAACGTGAAACATGTCGCGCTGCGCATGGTGGGCGAAGGCCCCAAGCGCCTTCAGCTGCCCGTGACCGGCCCTGGCGTGGTCAAGGCCGGCCAGTTCGCGACCACCGGCGACATTGAAGTGATGAACCCGAACCTGGTCGTTCTGCCACCTCAGCGAGGGCGCGACCCTCAACCTGGGGCTCACTACCCATCACCATTCCCAGGATCTGCAGAAAGGCGCAACTCGGGCACCATATACAGGACTCATGAGGACTGGCGGCTAAGCGCCCAGGCACGGATGTCCGCTCACGGGCATGGGGCGGTGGCTCGCTGACGGCGGGAATGGCCGCCTTACCGCCCGACCGGAACTGGCCGGAAGCCGACGGTCCGCTTTTGGCGGCGAGGTCAGCGAGAGTGGACGCTCAGCCCATCATCGTCTGGGGTCCGCTTTCGACCGATACTGTTGAAAAACTCCCGCTTGCTCCGGTGTTGAGGCTCTGATTCACTGCTTTTGGGTAGCGGGAGCCGGGCCGATGATGGGTGAGCGCCAGACCGATCAGCCGGAGTTGTTCTAC
>JBKBPQ010000005.1:0-238552 GCA_046293155.1 Allosphingosinicella sp.
GCTCGCCAAGCTGATCCCAATGCCCCAGCCGGCGATCGCCTGAGCGGGAGATCACCTCCGCTCGTCATCATCAAGCCCGAACGTCAGCTTCTACTACAAGCGGCCTTTTTCATCACAATCGACCCAAAGCGGACACGAGCGGTCGCCGCGCCTTCACTCGTAACCAAAGTTCTTTCTGTAGCCCGGGACTGCTGACGCGAAGTAGTCGTCATCGAAGTTCTTGCGGTGAGCTTCAATGGCGTCATTTAATGTAGCGAACCATTGGGTCCGTTCGTCCGGATCTCGCGATGTCCGCAAAGGGTGGAAAGCGGACGCTAGAGTGGTAGTCTGCCGCAGTGGAGAGTGTTTCCCGCTCAGATGTTGACGCCCTGCCTCTAGGCTTTGGTTGCGCGTTAGTTTTGCCAGTCGCTCTCTTTGGGACAGCGATGATTATGGACTACCCCGGCCCGCCCGGCCGCTTTGGTTTCTTCGAGTTCTTTGGATGGTGGGGGCTCTGTGTCGGGGTTGCGATCGTGAGCGCGCAATTCCTGCGCCAATACCGCGAGGGTCGCCGGAGCCGATACCTGCGACTGCTCGCGGCAATCGGAGTGCCAATCATTTTCGGCTTCCTCACATACGCTGACGTGCATCCAAACACGCCAGGCGAGGTCAAGCTTGCGGTGGAGTACGCGCTTCAAGTGCTAGGCGTTCCAGTCCTGGGCTTCCTAATCGCTTTCTTCTGGTGGATTCGGCCTCGGCGCAGCGACTAGGCGGGCTTAACGTCCGGAATGGGTGGAAAGCGGACATCAGTCGTCGCTTTTCAGCCACTTCTCTAAGTCCGGTTCCAGCCAGCCTAAATCGTCGCGGAGCCCGAATACATCGCATTGCTGCTTCAGCGTTCGGGTGGCGAAGTCGTATGCCATTGCGTAGCCACGGTCGAAGTCGCTTTCGCCAGCCAGCCCGTCGAGATGCTCCTTCATCTCCAGAACGGTATCGCGGAGCATGAGGGCGTGAGGCGAGGGTTCGGTTACTTTCAGCGAACTTGCGGCATAGCGAAACACATAAGGCTTGGTCACGGGTTCGCGCACAGGCGCTTCGCTGCCGAAGAACGCCACATAACAGTCGTAGGCGCCTATCTCATCGTTACCCCAACAGTGAACAACCACGCCGTGCTCGGGACTTCCTTCCGGAGGGTTTCGGAGCGCCACCTTAGTGCCGGGAGCCAAATAGCGGTCGCGTCCTGATGCTTCGGTCATTCCTCATCTTGAGCAACAGCGGGAATGTCCGCAATTGATGTCGTGTCCTCCTCTCCACAGACACCGACAAAAATGTCGGCCGAGTGGAGCGCCGTCCACGACATCAATTGCGGACATTGCGTGGGGCTGGCAGGCTTGGGACATGAATGAGCAGGGCTTCGCCTTCGACGAAAGCATCCCTCTGGACCGCTTCCAAGGTGCCGAGGTTGAGCAACTTGTTGTAGGCACGACGGCGCTTACGCTTCTGCTTTCCGGCGACCGGTGCATCCACCTAGACTATCAAGGCTGCCTCGAGGAGCGGGGTAGTTGGTTGTGCAGCTTGCCACTTTGCGGGGAACACTCGTTGATGAGCCTGACCCAGCAAACCATCACCGTTGAGTTCGCGTCGGCAGACCGTGCCTTCATCCATTTGTCTGGCGGCGGTAAGATCGATCTAGTCCGGGACGCTCCGGGAGTGGATTTGGTGAGGTTCTGCATCGGCCAGGACGAATACCAAGCCTAACGCTGGGTGTCCGCTTTGGGTGGTTAGCGGACATTCAGGCGGTTAGACTCGAGCGATGCAGGGACCGAGCATCAATCCTCGACAGATTCGAGATGCCCTACTCTCAAGAGGCGTCTCGCTGAATCCCCCCGTCTCGGCCGACACGCTGGACGCGCTGATGAGATGGACGGGCCTTCCTCTGCATCGCGATTTTCTTGCCATGCTCAACGAGTTTGACGGCTTTGCCGATGGTGACTTCGACGCCCGGTCCTTTGTGGGAGTGTGGCCGGTAGAGAGAGCGCTCGGTCATAGATGGACCAGTCAGCCGACTCTGGCATTTTCGGACCATTCGTTCGAGGCCGTCATCTTCGGCTTCGATCCCTCAACTGGGGAGCCAGTGATCAGCATTGAAGATCGAGAGTTGGTAGCGCCGACCTATGCGGACTTCTGGTCATCGCTACTGGCGGGTGAGCTGCCCTAGCACACTGGCCGCTCCGCATCTTAGCAAAGGGTCGAATGCGGTCATCGCCAGGCTAGCTGAACGACGGTCCGGTTTCCGGCGTCGCCGACAACGCCTCTAGCGTCCGAGATGGGCGCGAAGCCGACCGGCCGGATCTGGCCGAAAGCAGAATGACCGCTTCTCGCCAGGAAAGGGTGCAAATCGGACATCGTCGAAGCGACGGCGCAGGTGGAAGGACGGAACTCTGACCAAGCCACCAGGGTTTCGAGTAAGGACTGAGCGCAATCATCGACCGAGGAGGGCGTAAGTTTGGCGCTGTTCGTTCGGAAGCTCGGTGTGATGTGCCCAGATGATCCGCGAAGGTAGTTGGCGTGCAGGAACGAAGGCTGGTCGTGGTTTCGGCCTTAATCAAGCTCATGGTGATCGCGCTGGCAGCCGCTTTGCTCCTAACGTGACTCCCGTTGCCGCCGGAGTCCTGTCGTGGCAGCAATCCCGGGATGGAACTCCCTGGCACCCCTAGGCAAAACCTTGACGCTGCCGTTCGCAGTTTGCGTCGACTCCGGGGCCCAGAGCGTGCACGCCGAAACGGTGAGGTTCTGGCGAGATCTCGTTTCCGCGCACGCTACTAGCGATAGGGGACCCAGCAGGACGTGAACGCGATTAAGGAGCTAATCCTAGAGCTCCAAAGGGAGCTCAAGCGCCGGCGGATCGGCCCGCTTCAGTAACCACAGTCTCTTTGGGCGAAGCAATCGAGCCGGGCGCCTGCGCACCAGATGATCGCCTCTCGCCACGGGTGGCCAAGCACACGACAGACCCTTTGCTATTCTGGCTGATGGTCGCCCCGGCGCAACGTGGGCGCCCTTCTCCATGACTTGTGCGCCCGCGCTCACACGCGGGCCACAAACTACACGGCTATTTCGCCATGCCGGCTTTCAAGATCGAGCAGTTCCCCTTCGCATACTTTTGCTAGGCCGGCGAACCCATGGCGAGTAGCCGGCGCGAGCAGCCAGGGGGAAGGCCGATGGCGGCTGCCGCCTCACCGGCTCCAGTTCCGATTTCAGCCGCGAATGGCAGGCTGTAGCGCTGTCCAAGCTGGAAGCGCCGCCCTCCCACGAGAACTTCTCCTGCCCCAGAATCGAAGGAGGAGCCACGCGGAAAAACAGGTGTCATGACACCGCTCTCCAGACGGACCTGCAGGCAATTGCCTTCAACGAAGAACACTCCGTAATCCGTCGTGGCATTGCGCAGCCGCTGCTCGCCCTCGGGCGTCTCGGTCACGATCGCCACTCCGGAACGGTCGTCGACCACGTAAGGCCATTCGGCTCCATCGTCATTACAGGCGGCGAGCGCCGCGAACGTGAGAAGTATCAGATTGCCTCGCACGATCACGGCGCCAACATCCCCTGAGTGGTGTGCAGAAGGAACGGAACCCGGTCGTTCACCCGGTCAATTGGCATATAGGCGAAATAGCAAGCTGCTCCGGTACATGGACCGCCGCTCGCCGCTGTGGCACCGCCTTTAAGGAGGCCATAAGCCGTAACCTCGTATGCACTGCTCGGGAAGGAGAAGACGGGGGCGCCGCTGTCGCCGCCAAAGGCGATCACTTGCTGAGTGGACCCGCTCACTCGGACGAACCCGGTATAGCTAACGCCCCTGACGTCGATACCCGATACCCAGTTGGCTTCGACCGTGCCGCACGTAAATCCGCTCGCAAAGCCGCTTTTACACACAGGCATCCCGACATAATGGTTTGAGTTCCATGCTGTATATTGAAGCCTGCCCTGCACCGTGAAGTAGCCGTCGGCGCCGAACCCTGGCACCGTGTTCACATATTGCGAATAATTGTGCACCGGCTTGCCATTATCGAACCAGACCCAGTATCCGGTCGCAAGGCCCACGACCGCGTGGTGCCGAAAGTCATACTGGTCGCCGTATCGGGTCTCAGTGGCGGCAGGCAGCTGGACTAGATGGTTTGCGTCGGCGCCCACCACATAAGGAGGGTTGGTCTGGCAGTGGCCAGCGGTGAGGATGGAATCCCGGCCGCTGCTGTCTCGGCCGGCAAAACCGTAAGTGCAGGTCGGGTCACCGTTTGAATTCACGAGCTCCCAGGCGCCGTAAACTGCATCGCCCGAACGGACATTGGTCTGGTGGGTGGTCAGCACAGGTCCGACCCGGATGTTCACTGACGACCGCAGCGCAGGCGGAATCAATCCCCTGACGGTATTGGCGGCGCGCTGATCCGGAACAACAACGATATGGTTCTGGCTTCTGGGCTCGAAGTAAGTCTCGAACGGAGTGCCCGCCACGGAAAGCGCCTGGTGAATTGCGCTGACCTCCCTCTGCGCAACTGCGAGCGCCTTTACGGTATGGCGAATCTGGACATAGCGGCGCAGGCGTGGCGACAGCTGATCGAGGAACTCGCGCCGCTCGCTTTCTCCGGCGAAGCCCACGATGATCTTAAAAGCCGGGACGTGATCGACCCACACACCAGCGAAGGCCGCTTCGTCACTTCCCACCGCAGCCCGGACAACCTCTTGGATGTCGCGAAGTATACTCGCACGTTCAGCCGCATCCTGCGGGGAGATGCCGTACTTCTGGGCTAGAAACTCCACCTGCAGGTCGCGCCCCGGTCCCCTTGAATTCTCGGCAGTCGGCAAAGGTGGCACTCTGGTTGGCTGCTGAGCCACAACTATCCCTGCCGACGAGAGAGTGGCGGTAGCGACCATCATGAGGAAGGATCGTTTCAGCATATCCTGACTCCAATGATTCATTCGGAATCGCAATTCAGGGCAAAATGTTCCGTATGCCATGGAACCGGCATAGTGATCTGAAGAGTTCTGGTAAGCAACTCCGCCTCTACCGAGGACCTCATGCCCTTGTTGCGGTCGAAACACTTAGTGAATGCAGCGAGACCTTGTAGCCACTTGTTATGAAACGTCGTAGCGACATCCTTTTCATAGCCGAATAGTCTTTCGCGCGAATGATCGAGCAGAGAGAGATGAGCTAGGCCGCGTTGGTCGGGTCGGAATTTGTCTCCTCTCAACGTCGTGTGTGGGATGCTCCAGCCTCCACTTGGCTGACGCTTCCCCGAATTATGAACTTCCTAAAGCTCGTGCGGCGCTCTGCTCTAGGAGGTGCTGGTGTGTCTCGGCGATTCACCGAGGACTAGCGCGGCCAGACCTCCTTCGGCCCCAACGAGCAGCAGGCTCAAGCGCGAACGTCTGCTTTCGGGAAGGACCCGGGCCCTCGCGAAGGTCCCCTATGGGCGCATACCCGACACCAGAGACCTAGCGCGTTCCGAGTGGAGGCTGACCGGGATGTCACCCGGTCAGCCTCCTCAGATGGCCATAGTTAAGAAGGGGACTTCCGAGACCAATCCTCCCGAAAGGCGGCCCAGGAATCGTAAGCCTCCCGCTGACCGGCATCCGACGCAATAACGCGCTCCATCTCCGCCCATCCGAGCGATCCCAGCCGGCGCGGAAGCACGATGCAGTGGACGTGGCCGGGATTAGAGCTGCCCCAAAGATGAGGCGCATGAAGCACAAGGAGCACCGGCGCCCGCTCGTAGAAACCGCGCGCCCAAGCGCGAACCATCTCCCATGGCTGATGCAGGTTGACCGCGGCCGGGAAGCGCATCGTCACCTGCGCATAGGCATTCACCTCGTGCGCTGGCAGCGTCTCCTCGTAGCGCCGGATCAGATGGTCGAGCGACATATACTCCTGAGGCGCATCTGCCGGGAGGAGGATGTCGACCTTCGCCGCCGACGCTAGCGGTTCCCCCGACGTCGTCCGCACCGGATGCATCTTCTTGTCGATCTTGAGGGCGATGCTCTCCCTCTTCCCCTCGCCCGCTTCCCAGTAGAAGCGCGCGAAAGCGAAGTCGTCGAACTGGCCGCCACCATCATAGAAGGCTTTGAGCTCGAGCGTGCTTGCGCCGACGGAGCTTGCGGAGTCCGCGGGCGCCACCTGCGCCGCCGCCTTGTTCGACTTCTTCTTCCGGGTCATCAGAACCACCCCTGCACGGCGACGGACAGGAACGCCTTGCCATGGGCAAGGCCTGCCTGGCGCTCGGAGGCGCTCGCGAAGGGCGGCTTGGTGTAGACCTCCAGTCCGAGCGGGGTGATCCGAACATGCTGTTCGTCACCCGCCGTCGGAATGAGCCACGCGCTTCCGCTCGGCGTCGGCATCCACATCCGATAGCCGCAGCGCATTCCATCCACGCTCGTCAGCTTCAGGTCGAAGGTCGCATAGGCGTCTCGCTCGTCGGAGCGAACGACCAGCACGTCCAGTTCGGCGGCGGCGCTGATGTCCGCGGCCTCGCGCAGCATCAGCGGCCGGCGACAGGCGGTGCCCATGACGATCAGGCCTGCCTGGTTCATGTAGAGGCAGTTCGCGAGCCTCGGATCGGTCCGGCCGGGCTCGGGATCGACCAAGCCTTCCACTACGACGGAGGTCGCGAGCATGAGGAGCCGGACCTTCTCGCGGGGCGCGGGTATCGGATCCACCCGGAAGCCGGGCCGGAGGTAAGGCTGGTAGTTCATCTTCTATCACTTCCTGTTCGAAGCGCGCGACGGCCGAGCTCGATGGTCGCGGGCTGGAATTTCATCCTTCCGCTCTGCCATTGGCTGACTTCTGATCTTTGATGCGCCGGTCGGCGGCATCTGCTCATTCGCCGTCCTCTGGCGGCGGCGCTTGCGCGATGATGTCCTGGATATTGGTCGACCCCGCGTCGGGCCGGGTGCGCAGGATCGCGAGCACCTCGGCCACCTGCCCGTCTGTCGGGATCAGCTCACTGGGGCTCTCCCACCACCAATCAAGAAGGATGCCCCAGAGCCAGGCGGCATCAGCTTCCGCCACCTCGCGGCGTGTGGGGACATAGCAACCGAACCGGATCAGCCCGTCATGGGCGCGGATTACTTCGAGGATGCGCTCGGTCGGGATTCCGAAGCGATCGTCGGGATCTTTCGGCCCCATCGTCATCGAAGCGGCCTCGGTGCGTCAGCCGTCGTCTCGAGGCGCTCGCCAAGCAGGTACCTGCTGTTGAGCGTCTGCACGATCGACCCCGGGCGGATATCCTCACGTGAACTCAGCAGGACGGATGTCATCATCCAACGCCCGTCCGCGAAGCGGCCTTTTCGGTCGCCAGCGATCCTGGCTACGATGACGTCCGCGTCGTCGAACGGGGAGCGGTATGGCACGACACACCAATGCTGTAGCACGGCGTCGTAGTCGGCGTTGGTCGTCATTTCCTTCCTCCAGAGAGTTCTGGAGGGCTCCTACGGCTTTTGTTAGCGGTTACGCCGCGAGCGGAAAGCTTCTCTTCGAGGCCGAGAGGCCGCCGGCGCGGATAATCGAACCGTGATCCGCATGTGGTCCACGGAGGTGGTCCAATCATGTCCCGGGAAGAACTTGACTGCTATTCTAACTCGTTGTAATATCTCAGCTATTGCCAACGCCACCCCCTCCCGTAGGGGTCACCATCCTCCGCCAGCATCAGGCTTTGTCCCGCGAAGACGCGGACGCTCCTTGTCAGTTCCGGGAACCAGCGGCTCCGCCCGGCATCCAATGGGCATGACCCGCTGCGGTCATCGCAACTTGGAGGGACTTCGAAATGGCCAGGAACATCGCGCTGCTCGCGGCGACGGCTCTGTTCGCCTTTGCGACGCCGGCGCTCAGCCACGACAGCAGCGCCATCAGCGACGCGCAGATCGCCCATATCGCCTATACCGCCGGGCAGCTGGACGTGGAGACGGCGCGGCTGGCGCTGGAGCGGTCGCGCAATCCTGAGGTACGCGCCTTCGCCGAGACGATGGTCCGCGATCATGAAGCGGTGAACCAGCAGGCGGTGGCGCTGCTCCAGAGGCTCGGTGTCACTCCGGCGGCTCACCCGACCAGCGCCGCCCTCTCGACCGAGGCGGCGAGCGAACGCCAGCGGCTCGCCGGCCTCCAGGGCGAGGCGTTCGACCGCGCTTATGCCGCGCGCGAGGCGGCCTATCATGCCGCCGTCAACCAGGCGCTGCGGAGCACCCTTATCCCCGGGGCGCACAATGCCGAGTTGAAGGCGCTGCTCGAATCCGGCCTTGCCCTGTTCAGCGCCCATCAGGAACATGCCGAGATGCTCGTCCGGCAGCTGCGCTGAGAGGCGGACATGACCAGACGGGACATGCTGATCGGCAGCGGCGCCGTTGCGCTGCTTCCGCTTCTAGGCGGCCGGGCGCTGGCCGCGCCACGGACCCACACTGCCGTCATGGCGAACATGCGCTTCGGTCCGCTCCCGCCGGGGCTCAAGGTCGGGGACGTGATCCTGTGGGTGAACCGCGACGTCGTTCCCCACACCGCGACCGCGCGCGACGGCAGCTTCAACGTCGACATTCCGGCGCGGCAGAGCCGGCGGATGACGGTCCGCCGCGCCGGGACCTTCGCCTTCTACTGCCGCTACCACCCGGCGATGCGCGGGACGCTGGTGGCGGCGCGCTGAAGTCTCCCCCGGGCGCGGTGATCCACCCCACCGCGCCTTCCCCTCCGCCCGTCTCTCCCGGCGGAGGGGACCTCCAACGCTCCTCAGGCCCCTGCCCGCTGCGCGAAGTGCCAGGACGCCTGGGCAAGCATCGGTACCCGGGCGGCCATGTCCGCAGCCTTGGCGTTCGAGGCATTGCCTTCGAGCCAGCGCTTCTTGATTCCCTGAACGATGCCGAGGAGGCGGAACAGGTTGTAGGCGAAGTACCAGTCCATCTCGGGCACGCCTTCGCGCCCGGTCTCAGCGCAATAGAGGCGGGCGGCCTCGTCGAGGGTCGGGATGCAGGCCTCGGCGAAATCGACGCCTTTCAAGCCCGCGCTTCCGGCCTCGGCCGGCATCTCCCACTGCATCGCGAGATAGGTGAAGTCGGCGAGCGGATCACCGAGCGTCGACAGCTCCCAGTCGAGCACCGCTCTAACCTGAGGGGCGTCCGGAGCGTAGATGAGATTGTCGATGCGATAGTCGCCGTGGATGATCGACGTGCGCGTCTGCTCCGGAACGGTTCGGGCGAGGAAGTCGATCAGCCGCTCGGCCTCTTCGATCCGCTCGGTCTCCGCGGCGCGATATTGCTTGGTCCAGCGACGGACCTGTCGCTCGAAATAATTGCCGGCGGCGCCATAGTCGGACAGGCCGACTGCCTGGGGCTCGATCATGTGAAGCCGTGCCAGCGTTCGGATCATCTCCTGGTAGATCGGCCGCCGCTCGGCCGGGTCCACTTCAGGCAAGCGCCCGTTCCAGAAGGTTCTGCCCTTCACCATGTCCATAACGTAGAAAGGCGCGCCGATGATTTCCGGGTCCTCGCACAGGGCATAGGGTCGCGCGACCGGAAAGCCCGTCGGGTGAAGCGCAGCGATCAGGCGATATTCGCGCTCGACCGCGTGAGCGGAAGGCAGGATCGGCCCGAATGGCTTGCGGCGAAGCACATAGGCGCCGCTTTGCGCGTCGATGCGGTAGGTCGGATTGGACTGGCCACCGGCGAATTTCTCGATGGTGAATGGCCCCGAAAAACCTTCGACCTCTTGTTCCAACCACACCCGGAGCGGCTCGATCGGGAAGTCGGCCGTCAATTCCTGTCTCTCGCCATCATCTCGTCTCCCTCACGCGCCCAGCGCCGCTGCGCCAGCCGCACCGGCTGGAAACGGGCATCGACCAATACGGTCTCAAAGAACTCGCTTTCGCCGACAATGCTGCGCACGTCGATGACGAACCAGTCCGTGCGCATCTGCGGCTGCTGCTGGACGTCCAGCGGGATGGCGAGACCGCGCAGCATGTCGGTGCGCCAGAACTCGACCGCGTTGGTCCAGCCCGCCGCCGGCCGCATCGCGAGGATTCGGCGCGCCGCCTCCTCGCTCAGCCGCCCCTGGGTCAGCGCCGACACCAACAGCGCCTGACCCGGCAACAGCGTGTTCACGTTGATGGGCGACAGTTCCGGGACCGGAAGCGCGCACAGCCAGGGGCGGAGGCGCTCATAATATTCCGCGCGCATGCCCGGCAGCACCCGAATCTCGCTGACGTCGGCGAACAAGCCGTTGGCAGTTCGGAACGGCCGCGGGCCGGAGGCGTAAGCGGAATCCTCCGCGCCGCCAGGCCCTGGTATCGTATCCGCGTCCGCCCAGTCCGCCGCCGCCTCGGCGATCCGGCGCGCGTCCGGATCCGGCACGCCGCGAAGCACCATCAAAGCGACGAACTGATCGACTCCGGAGCCGCGGCGGAACAAATTGTCAGGCTCGCCTTGGACGACGCTGTTGACGTTGAAGCAATTGCCGCCGTCGCGAAGCCGCGCCTCGACGATGCCGCCGCCCGGCATCGGCACACGCCGGACCCCGCCGTTCCAGTTGCCGGCGAGGGTGGTCTTGGTCCGGTCCTGGACTACGAGGTCGTTTACTATGAGCATTGCGAGCTGCTCTGCGCCCATCGCGGAGTGGCGTGCCTGATCGATCGCGACGACGTTGCTCGCGACGACGCGCGACAGCCGCAATTTCTCGAGCGAGGCGGCGGCAATGGCGCCGGTGATCGCGACGAGGATCAGCACCGCGAGCAAGGCCGCGCCGCGCTCGCGCTGGGGGATCGGCCGCTTCACTGGCCGTTCCCCACCAGGAAAAGCTGGCGCACCGTCCCAAAGCGCGTCGTGGTGACGATCACCTCGACCGCGACCGGCAGCTCGCGCGGGTCGGGACGGTCCCAGACCGGCTGCCACACGCCCTGGCGGTCGCGGTAGCGGAGAACGACGCCCTGGACCTCATCGACCAGCGACGAGACGGAAGCCGCGCCGCCGCCGTCGACATGGGCGAAGCCGACCCGGTAGAGCCGGCCCGCCTGAAGCCGATACTCGACCCGCTGCAGCGACGAGCGCGCCAGTCCGTCCGGATTGTCCCAGCCGCCGCGGACCAGAGTGAACAGGCGCGTCTCCTGCCCTCCCGTCCCGTAGAAGCTCCGCTGCGGCTGGCCCGTCTCGTCGCGCCACGGTCGCGGCACCGCCTGAGCGAAATCTGCGCCCAGCAGTGTGCCGGCGCGTCGGATTTCGCTGAGGCTTGCGAGCTGGCGGTCGGCCATGTCCTGGGCGCGCACCGAGAAGGACAGCAAGGTGACGCTTCCCGCGGTGATCATTCCGAAGATCGCGAGAGCGATCAGCATCTCGACCAGGGTGAAGCCGTCAACGCGACTCTGCTTGCGAGGCGTGCGCGTCGTCATGCCGCGGGCCTGAACAGGGTCACCGTTGCCTGGCCGATCCCCGTTGCTCCGGTGACACGGATCGTGATCAGCTGGATCCGGGCCTCGGGCGAGCGTTCGGTGACCCGAACCCAGCGCCATTGCCGGCCGGCATTCTCCACCATCCCGCTCTGCGTGCCGAACGCGGGCGGCGCGGGATCGGTCATCGTCTCGACGGCAAGGTTGCGGGCGACCGTCTGGGCGAGCGCCTGCTCGGTGAGGCGCGCGCTGTTCGCCGCGGTGGCCCCTCCGAGGCGAAGCAAAGCGAGCGCGGCGAGGCTGAAGATGGCGAGCGCCACCAGCATCTCGATCAGGGTGAACCCTGCCTCAGCGCTCGATCTGGATCTCGCCATCGCCGCCAATCTCGACCCGAACGCGCCGGTCGCCGCGACGCAGGGTAAGCTCCAAGGGGTCCGCCGTGCCCGTCGAATCGAACACGGTGCGCATCTGCTGTCCGGTCGCAAGGTCCGGCCGGGTGCCGTCCTGCCAGTCGAAGCGGCCGATCTCTTGCCAGGCGCCGTCGCGGCTTCGCGCGATGGCATAGCCGCCGGGACCGACGAGGAGCGAGGTCGAGCGGGACTCGATCAATGCCGTCTCCTGGGCCACCTTGGCCCGCGCCGCAAACGTCTCCGCCTCGACCCGAAGGCCGCCGCCCGGTTCGGGCATGGCCAGCACCGCCACCGCCGCGAGCAGCCCGACGATGACGAGCACGACCATCATCTCGACCAGGGTGAAGCCGGCGCTCATGCGCCTCCCCCTGGCGGACTTTTGTGTCCGGTGCATTACCGGCCCTGGATGACGAACCGCAGGCGCTGGCCGGAGCGGTCTACGTCGAGCTGGAGGCTCGTGCCTCCCGACAGGCGCGCGAGTTGCTCGACGTGGCTCTGGCTCATCGGCGCGCCGTTGACGGCGATGATCGTATCGCCGGGACGAAGTCCCGCCTGCTCGAGCGCCGGGAGCACGACGCCAGGACGCAAGGTGTAGCCGGACGCCTGTCCGTTCACCTGCCGTGGCGACAGCGCCTGCAAATAGCGGCCCAGTTCCGCCCGTTGCGCATTGGCCGGAGCGGCAGCTGGCATCGCAGGTTGCGGCGCGGGAACTCCGACGACGACCGGCCCGCCCGCTGGTACCGTGGTCAGTGGCATGGCGGGGCCGCCGAAACCGAGGCGGTAATTGACCGTGCCCGCGGCGAAGATCGCCTCGCGCAGCTGCACGCCCTGAAGGCGAAGGCCCGGCATGACCTCGCGTCCGATCGGCACGTAACGCTGACTGCCGTCCGGGAAGCCGATCACCGCGCCGCCCGCCATCACGCCGTGCAGGACGAGACCTTCGGTCAACCCCGCCGGGGCAGCGGGCACCGCGGCAGGCGGCGGCGCCTGGACGACGGGAATGGGCTGCGGAGGAGCCGCAACGGTGGGCGTGGGACGCTGGTCGGCGGGGACCAGCTCGACGGCGCTGTTGCCGCTGCCGGACGGCCACAACAAGTAGGCGAGCAGCAACGTCGCGACGATCGCGCCGACGATCACGAACCGCTTCTCGCGCGGCTGAAGCTGCAATGCCGCCCGTGGCATCATGTCGCGAGGGTAACCCTCTCAGGCGCGACGGGCGACTCCTGAATCACGGCCGCCTTGCGGGCCGCCCGCGCCGGATAGAAACGGTCGAGCAACGTCCGGGCGAGCGCCTCCGCATCCTCGGCGAACAGGTCGGGTATCTCCGGCGTGCCAAGCGCGGGGGCACCGGCTGTATCGACGGCGAGCGTGGCGAGGCCGAGCGCGCGCTGCACCGGACCCCGGGTCACGCTCAGCGTCTGGAGCTTGTCATAGGGAATGACCCAGATGCGCCGGCGGATAAGGCCCGATCGAACGACGAGCGCGTCGTCCAGGAGCCCGTAGCGTGCCCTGCTCCACGCCAGCGCCTGCCCCAGCGCGATCAGCAACGGCGCGGCTGCGACGAAGGTGAGCTCTGGACGGATGAATCCCAGTGCCGCCAGTACGGGCGCAAGGGCGACCCACGGCCCGCAACGGCGCAGCAGGGCGCGGCGCGGCGTACGGTGCGGCGGGCGTTCCGGCGGCCGCGGAAAGCCGATCCGGTCGAGAACCCGCTCGATCTCCCCGGCACAGGCGAACGGGGCGGCGACCTGCACACCACCTTCCTTCTGGTCGGCGCCCAGCGTCTGGAACGAAAGGCTCGAGAAACCGAGCCAGCCGCTCAGCCAGCGCCGGTCGAGCCGCGCCGCCTGGGTGCGCCGCGCCGGGATGAGCACTTCGGACAGGGTAAACAGCCCCCGCCGCCGACGCAGCCCCCCTTCCCCGGCGGTGAGCCGGAAGCCGAACTCACGTGCCAGGGTGCGGGCCACGCCGGTCACGAAGCCGAGCAGGACGACCAGGGCGCCGATCATGGCAAGACCGGCGAGGCCGATCTCTCCCGCCGCCTCGACCGCTTTCTCATTGCCGACCCCGGCTTCGTCGACCCAATCCTCCATGTCGACGAGGCCGATATCGTCGAGATACTGGAGCACACCGAAGGCAACCGCGATGAACAGCAGCGAGAAGTTGAGCAGCCCGAACAGCAGGACCCGGGGCAGCGCCATCTCGAAGAGGATTTCCTCCGCCGCGGTGTGCTCCGGCTGATCGCCAGCCGAACGCCGCTCCTGCCGCCCGCGGATGGTATCGCGCAGACGCCGGGCCTCGTCGAGCGACACCATGTCGAGCTTGCCTTCGTCGGCGGCCGAGCCGCCCGTCTCGACCCGCACCCGGGCGGTGCCGATCAGCCGCGCGAGCAGAGGCCGCTCGATCGCCACGTCCTGGACCCGGTCGAAGGGAATGACCCGGCGCTGGCGGCTGACGATACCCTGCTCGATGATGATCTCGCCCGGCAGCAGCTCGTAGGTGAAGCGGCGCCAGCTCAGCACCGCGATCGCCGCCATGATCACGAGGCCGATGCCGATGGCGCCGAACACGCCCGCCGCGGCCATGAAGCCTTCGTCGCGGGTCGCGGTCATGAGGCCGATCAGGCCGGCCGCCGCGCCCGGCAGCGCCTTCAGGCTGCCGCCGATCATCGCGGCCGGGTGCAGCCGCTGTTTGTCGCTCACAGCAGGTCTTGGCGGATCTTGCCGCGGATATGGTCGCGCATCTGTTCGGCGTCGGCCTGGGCAAGGCCGGGAAGCCGGATCGCTGCGCCGCGCGTGCCCGCCGTATTGAGCACCAAGGTGGCGAGCCCGAAGGCCCGCTCGAGAGGGCCCTGCGCGAGATCGATATGCTGGACCCGGCCGAACGGTACGAGCGACAGCGCCCGGATAAGGAGGCCATTGCGGACCGCGAGCTCGTCCTCCTCCATGCGATAGCCCCAGGCGGCGTAGCGCCTCTTCGGCAGACGCCAGATGCCCACCAGGATCAGTACCAAGCCGACCGCCACCACCGCGCCGAACGGCAGCGGGTTGATGTTGTCGGTCCACAGCTCCGCAACCAGAAGCATAACGAAAAGCGGCACGGCGGCGATCGCATAGCGGATGCGCAGTACAGCGATCTGTTTCGGATGAAGCGGAGTCATCGATCCTTCATCCCCGCAAAATAACCGGGCGACAAGCGGGGGTTTTCGGACACGCAAGTGCTGCCTAAGAGTTCAGCGCAAGCCGAGCGGGCGAGGGAGTGTCAGCCTTATCATGTTCAATCGTTCCTTCATGCGGGCCGTTCTGGTCGGCGCGTTCGTCGCGCTGCTCGGCCTCGCCGGCTACTGGATCTACGAGAGCACGCGCCCGCCCGAGCCGCAGGCGGTACCGGAATATGACCCGGCGACACTGGCGGGGCAGCGGCCCGACCTCGACGTTCCGTTCGTGTCGACAGAATATGACATCGTCCGGGCGATGCTCGACCTCGCCGGCACCAACGGCGACGATTTCGTGATAGATCTCGGCTCAGGCGATGGCCGGATTCCGATCATCGCCGCTCGCGACAAGGGCGCGCGCGGCCTCGGAGTGGATCTCGACCCGGCGCGAATTCGTGAATCGACCGCCAACGCGCTTCGTGCCGGCGTCGCGGATCGAGTCACCTTCCGTCAGCAGGACCTGTTCGTGACTCCGCTGGCGGACGCGACGGTGCTGACGCTCTACCTGCTGCCCGAGATCAACATGCAGCTGCGGCCCCGAATCCTCGGCGAGATGCGACCAGGCGCGCGCGTGGTCAGCAACACGTTCGACATGGGCGACTGGCAGTCGGACGCTCGGCGTACGGTGCAGAACACCAACATATTCCTGTGGATCATACCCGCCAGGGTGGAGGGGCGTTGGCAGCTGCGTACAGCGGACGGCGAAGCCACTCTGACCCTGCGCCAGCAGTTCCAGCAAGTCTCGGGCACGGCCGCGGCGAACGGTCGCTCGGTGCCGCTGGGCAGCGTGCAACTGCGCGGGCCGCAAATCGCCTTCACGGTCGATCTCGGCGGCGCGCCGCGCCGCTTCGTCGGCCGGGTCGACGGCGCCAGCATGGCCGGCGAGGGGTGGCAGGCCACACGCATCGGCAACTGAGGCAAAGGCCGGTGCCGATCGTCCTCGCCGGGCTGCTGCTGTCCTTCCTGGTCATGCTGCTGTTCGGCGGCACCGAGTTCGACCGCGGCCTGTTCATGCTGCTTCACGTCGAGGAGCGGCCTGATTTCGCGACCTTGGCGGCAATCGTGGAGCAGGCGACGCGGCCGCTCGTGCTGGCGGCGATGGGCGGAGCGGGCGTGGGATTTCTTGCCGTTAGGCGGGAGTGGCGCGGCGCCCTCCTGCTGATCGCGATCACGGCAGGCGCGCTTCTGCTCGCCGCCTATCTGGGAAACATTACAGCACAGCTGCGCCCGCTGCCGGGCGAACGGTTGGCCGACACCCAGACCTCGTCCTTTCCCAATCAAGCCGCGGCCGGCGCGGCAGCGGTGTGGCTCGGGCTCGCCTTCCTGCTCACCAAGCATCGGCCGTGGCGGACGATCTGGGCCGCGCTGGCCGTGTTCCTCGCGCTCGGCGTCGGTACGCTGGAGCTGGTTGCCGGCCTTGCTTGGCCCAGCGACGTGATCGGCGGCTGGGCGCTCGGGCTCTTCTGGCCGCTCCTGCTGCTCTGGCTGGCGGGCGCCGACCTCGGCGACGGAACGCCACGGCCGGTGCGTCATTCTCCCCCTAAAGGAGAGCGTCATGGACAACACCCGCACCGAGACCGCCCGCCGGACGGACGACAAGGACCTGATTGAGAATATGGAGGAAGGCCCCTCCTTCAGCGGCGCCAGCGGCGGCGAGCTTCAGCGCGACATCGGCAGCCGCGCCGAGATGCAGCACGAGGATGTCGGCGAGCCGGGAGTCACCCGGGTCCAGGACAAGGAAAAGCGCGACGCCGATCTGCCGCGGTTCAACGAGAAGTAGGTCAGCCGCGGCGGAACACGACCGTCAGGTTGTTGACCGGCATTTCGACCACGCGTTCGAGTGCGAAGCCGGCCTTCTCCGCCTCGGCCACGACGTCCTCGAGCAGGCGCAGGCCCCATTCGGGATTGCGCGCCTTGAGAGACTCGTCGAACGCCTCGTTGCTCGGCGCGGTCGGAATTCCGGCACGCCGATAGGCGCCATAGAGGACGAGCGGCGCGCCTGCCGCGAGAACGCGCGAAGCGCCGCGGAGAAGGCCCAGGGTCGCCGCCCAGGGGCTGATGTGCACCATGTTGATGCACAGGAGCGCGTCGGCGCGGCCGACCGGCCAGTCGTCGCTGGCCGCGTCGAGAGCGAGCGGCGGCAGAAGGTTGGCTGGCGCCTCGCTCCGCCAAGCCTCGATCGACGAGAGCGCCAGCGGATCGGGATCAGTCGGCTGGAAGGTCAGCACCGGGAACGCACGGGCGAAATGAAGGGCATGCTCCCCCGTCCCGCTCGCCACTTCCAGCACCAGGCCTGACTCCGGCAGGACCCCCCGCAGCACTTCGATGATCGGCCCAGCGTTGCGCGCGACGTGCGGCGCGATTCGCCGTTGCGGGCCCGCGCCGGGCTCGAACACGAAAGGCTGCGGCGGCTCCGCCATCACTCGGCGGCTTGGGCGGGCTCCGGGTCCTTCCACACCAGCACGGGCTTGCGTGCCGCGAGGGTCTCGTCGAGGCGGCGGCGCGGGGCATGGACCGGCGCCGCCTTGAGGCTCTGGTCGCCGGCCTTGGCCCGCTCCGCCACCGAGCGCAGGGCGCCGACGAACTGGTCGAGCGCCGCCTTGGACTCGGTCTCGGTCGGCTCCACCAGCATCGCCCCGTGCACGACCAGCGGGAAGTACATGGTCATCGGGTGGAAGCCCTCGTCGATCAGCGCCTTGGCGAGATCGAGCGTGGTGAGACCCTCGCCGAAGCCCTTATCGCTGAACAGGGCCTCGTGCATGCACGGGCCGCTGCCGCCGAACGGCGCGTCGAGCACGCCGTCGAGGCTCCTGAGGATGTAGTTGGCGTTGAGCACCGCGTCCTCGGCGACCTGGCGAAGGCCGTCGGCGCCGTGGCTGAGGATGTAGCTCAGCGCACGGGTGAACATGCCCATCTGGCCATGGAAGGCGACCATCCGGCCGAAGCTTGAGGCGTGATGCTCCTCGGCATTTTCTTCCTCGACGAGCCGGTAGCCCTCGCCCGTTTTCTCGACAAACGGCAGCGGCGCGAACGGGGTCAGAGCCTCGGAGAAGACCACCGGGCCCGAGCCCGGACCGCCACCGCCATGCGGGGTCGAGAAGGTCTTGTGGAGGTTGATGTGCATCGCGTCGATGCCGAGGTCGCCGGGGCGGACCCGGCCGACGATCGCGTTGAAATTGGCGCCGTCGCAATAGACGAAGCCGCCCGCCGCGTGGACCGCCTCGCTGATCGCGATCATGTCCGGCTCGAATAGGCCGCAGGTGTTGGGGTTGGTGATCATCACGCCGGCAACATCCGGCCCGAGCCGCGCCTTCAGCGCTTCGAGGTCGACCCGGCCGCGGCTGGTCGCGGGGATATCCTCGACCCGGTAGCCGGCGAAGGCCGCGGTGGCCGGGTTGGTGCCGTGGGCGCTCTCGGGAACGAGGATGACCTCGCGCTTGTCGCCGCGCGCTTCAAGCGCCGAGCGGATCGCCAGCAAGCCGCACAGCTCGCCATGAGCGCCGGCCTTCGGGCTCATCGCCACCGAATGCATGCCGGTGAGCTTCACCAGCCACTCGCCGAGCACGTGGATCAGCTCGAGCGCGCCTTGCACCGTGTCGATGGGCTGCAGCGGGTGGATGTCGGCGAAGCCGGGCATCCGCGCGACCTTCTCGTTGAGGCGCGGATTGTGCTTCATCGTGCACGACCCAAGCGGGAACAGGCCGAGGTCGATGGCGTAATTCTGGCGGCTGAGGCGGGTATAGTGACGCACCGCCTCCGGCTCCGACAGGCCGGGAAGGCCGATCGGGCGGTTGCGCTCCATGCCGCCAAGGCGCGACGCTCCCGTCCGGACTTCGGCGAAATCGACGCCGGTCGTGTCGGTGTCGCCGATCTCGAACAGCAACGCCTCTTCGAGCATCAGCGCGCGGTTGCCGGTGAAGGTGCTCGCGTCGGTGCTGCCGGCTTCGGGCGCAGTCGGGCGCCAGCCGCTCTGGTTGATGGTCACGCCAGCACCTCCTCGAGCGCCACGCTGAGCGCCTCAACATCCTCGTCGGTCACCGTCTCGGTCACCGCCACAACCAGTCCGTTCTGAAGCTCAGCCGCGTCCGGATAGAGCCGGCCCAGCGACACGCCGCCGAGCACGCCCTTGTCCGCCATCGCGCGGACCGCGGGGCGCGCTTCCTTGGGAAGGCGCAGGGTGAATTCGTTGAAGAAGCTGTCGTTCACGAGGCTTACGCCCGGCACCTTCGCCAGCCGCTCCGCCGCCGCCACCGCCTTGGCGTGGTTGAGGGCGGCGAGCTGGCGAAGCCCCTTCTCGCCCAGCAGGGTCATGTGCGCGGTCCAGGCGAGCGCGCACAGCACCGAGCTGGTGCAGATGTTCGACGTGGCCTTCTCGCGGCGGATATGCTGCTCGCGGGTCGAAAGGGTCAGCACGAAGCCGCGCTTGCCCTCGGCGTCGACGGTCTGGCCGGTAAGGCGGCCCGGCATCTGGCGGACAAGCTTCTCGGAGCAGGCGAACAGGCCCACGTAGGGCCCACCGAACTGAAGGCCGACGCCGATCGATTGTCCTTCGCCGACGACGATGTCGGCGCCCATCTCGCCGGGCGAGCGGATCGCGCCCAGCGCCACCGGCTCGGTGACGACCACGACCAGCAGCGCCTTCTTCGCGTGAGCCGCTTCAGCCAGCGCCGTGAGGTCGCCGATGCGGCCGAGGATGTCGGGATACTGGACCACCACGCAGGAGGTGTCGTCGTCGATCGCCTCCATCAGGCTCTGCGTGTCGGGCTCGGCACTAAGCTCCGGAAGGCGAGTCTCAAGCACGTCGCCGGTGAACTTCGCCATCGTGTTGGCGACCGAGACGTAATGCGGGTGGAGGCCGCCCGACAGGATCGCCTTGCCGCGGCGGGTGACGCGGCGGGCCATCGTGATCGCCTCCCAGCAGGCGGTCGAGCCGTCATACATCGAGGCGTTGGCGACGTCGCAGCCGAACAGCCGCGCAACCTGGGTCTGGAACTCGAACAGGACCTGCAAGGTGCCCTGAGCGATCTCCGGCTGGTAGGGCGTGTAGCTCGTCAGGAACTCGCCGCGCTGGATGATGTGATCGACGCTCGCCGGCACATGGTGGCGATAGGCGCCCGCGCCGAGGAAGAACGGGACTTCCCCCGCGACCAGGTTCTTGCGCGCCATCGCACCGAGGTGGCGCTCGACCGAAAGTTCCGATGCATGGTCGGGCAGATCGGCGATCTTGCCGGTGAGCCGAGCCGCCTCGGGTACGTCGACGAACAGATCGTCGACCGACCCGGCACCGATTACGCCGAGCATCTGCTCGCGGTCGGCCTGTGAGAGTGGGAGATAACGCATTCGGGTTCAGCTCGCTGCTTGAGGTTTGTGCATCTTGAATCGGAGGCGGACATAGTCGGCGACGAAGGTGCCGTCTTCCTTCCGAAGCTCGGGGAGCCGATGCTCGACGGCGGCCGCGATGTCCTCGCGCTCCTCCTCGGGTACTCCGGCGACGTCGAGAAGGCCCGCACGGAAGGTCTTGATCCAGCCCCTGATGCCGGCCGGGAGCGGCGTCGGCCGGGCGACCAGGTCTGTCTCTATCCCGGTGAAGCCTGCGGCGCGGTAGATCGCCTCGAAGTCGGCGGGGCTCGCATACCATTGCGGGTCGTCCGCCGGCAGCGAATAACCGCGCTCGGTCAGCTCCTCGCGAAGGCCGCGGCGAAGGATGGCGAGATTGCCCGCCCCGCCCATCTCGCCCACGAAGCGGCCGCCGGGCCGGAGCAGCTTGAACACGCCCCGCGCCACCGCGGCTGGGTCTAGCATCCAGTGGAGGGCGGCATTGGAGAAGGCCGCGTCGAACTGGCCGAAGCGCTCGACCTGACGGTCCAGGTCGAGTGTCTGGCAGTCCGCGACGAAAGCGTCGACGCCGCGAGCCCTCGCCGCCTCGACCATGTCCGTGGACGCATCGAGACCGATCACCCGCGCCCCGGCGCGGGCGATCTGCTCGGTGAGGACGCCGTCGCCGCAGCCGATGTCGATCACGAACTCGCCCGGCTTCGGGGCAAGCAGGGCCAGAGCCGCGGCGCCCAGCGCCGGCACGAAGCCGGCATTCTGCGCGTAATCGGCGGCGGACCAGCGTGATGCGGCGTTGACCATCGGTGCGGCTCCCGGAGCCTTCCCTTACTGTGCGGCGACGAAGGCGCGGTAGGCGTCCGCGTCCATCAGGCCTTCGAGCTCGGAGGCGTCGGCGATGCGCAGCTTGAAGAACCAGCCTTCGCCCTCGGGATCGGTGTTGACCAGGCTCGGCTCGTCGGCGAGCGACGAATTGCCCTCGATCACCTCGCCGCCGACCGGCGCGTAGATGTCGGAAGCGGCCTTCACCGATTCGACCACCGCCGCATCGCCGCCCTTGTCGAGCTGGCGGCCCGCCTCGGGCACCTCGACGAAGACGATGTCGCCGAGCTGACCCTGGGCATAGTCGGTGATCCCGACGATGCCGGTGTCGCCGTCGACCCGCACCCACTCATGGTCTTTGGTGAAATAGACGCTCATGCCGAAGCTCCCTTGCGATGATAGCGATGCGGCACGAAGGGCGTCGGAGCCACTTCGGCCTTGAAGATCTTGCCGCGTTGCTCGAGCAGGATTTCGGTGCCGGGCACGGCGGCGGCAGTGGGGACATAGGCCATGGCGATCGGCCGCTCGAGCGTCGGCGAGAAGCCGCCGCTGGTGACCTTGCCGACCTCCGTCCCTTCCCCATCGACGACGACCGCGCCTTCGCGGACCGGCTGGCGGCCCTCGACGAACAGGCCGACGCGCTTGCGGATCGGTCCCTTTTCGAGCTCGGTGAGGATGCGCTGAACCCCCGGGAAGCCGCCGCTTTCGCGCCGCCGCTTGGACAGAGCGAAGGTGAGGTCCGCCTCGACCGGAGTGGTCGTCTCGTCGAGGTCGTGGCCGTAGAGGGGCAGCCCCGCCTCGAGCCGCAACGAGTCGCGCGCCCCGAGGCCGATCGGCTTCACTTCGGGCTGCTCGACGAGCAGGGACGCCACGCTCTCGACGTGACGGGCTTCGATCGAGATCTCGAAGCCGTCCTCGCCGGTATAGCCGGAGCGGCTGATCCAGGCACGGGCGCCGCCGATGTCAAAGCCGCCGCCGGTCATGAAGGTCAGCTCCTCCGCGCCGGGAGCGACCCTGGCCATCACTTCCGCGGCCTTCGGTCCCTGAAGCGCGAGCAGAGCCTGGCTCGTCATATGGTCGAGGACCACGCCGCTCGGCAGCGTCGTGCGCAGATGATCAATGTCGCCATGCTTGGTGGCGCCGTTGACGACCATGTAGAAGTGGTCGCCGCGGCGCGTGACCATCAAATCGTCGATGATCCCGGCATCCTCGCGCAGCAGCAGCGAGTAGCGCAGGCGGCCGTCCTTGAGAATGTGGAGGTCGGCAGGCAGCAGCGCCTCAAGCCCCCATTCGGCGTCGCGGCCGGCGATGATCAGCTGGCCCATATGGCTGACGTCGAACAGGCCGGCCGATTCGCGGGTCCAGCGATGCTCGGCCATGATGCCCTCATATTGGATGGGCATTTCGTAGCCGGCGAACGAGACCATGCGCGCGCCCTGGGCGCGGTGCCATCCGTCGAGGGGAAGCTTGAGGTCGGTTTCGCTCACACCAGGGTCTCCAATGACGGCTTCAGGCATCGGGCCGGCTGCCTAGGGCAGTCGCGGCCGCTTCGATACCCCCTCTGTCACCGGGACCTGAGAGCTTTCCCCGCCTTCGCCGAGGCTATGGCGGGTTACCCCTTCGGCGGCCCGCTTTCGCGAGCACTTTCCAGAGCGTCCCGACTGTCCGCGCGGTCCTTTTGCCTGAGAGATTCCGGGGCGGTTGCTCCTTCGGCGCCCGCCATAGCCCCGAAGGGCGACGGCGGGTCTCTCCCGCGCGTCCAGCAGCGGCCAGGCCGCCGAGGACGCCGCTGCTCTGGGCGCAGCGGCTGGCCCTGTCAACTTTCCTAGCGGGTGGCGTTGTAGCGCAGTTGGTCGGCGGTCAGCTCGAAGCCGACGAGCAGCTCGTAGCGCGCCTGCTCGACCGCGGCGCGGACTGCCGGATCGGACAGCGGGTCGAGCGCGGCGTTGGGATCGCCAGCGCGGCGGCGCCGCGTGATCTGTTGCTGGATGTTCACCGGCAGGGTCGCGGCGGCCGCCGACACCGACGACTGGGCCGTCGCGGCGGTGCTGGCGCGATACTGGCCGTCGGCGAAACGCAGAAGCACGTGGCCGGTGCGCTTGGCGACGACGTTCTGGCCGCCCTGAACCACGGTCGCGAAATAGGGCAGGATGACGTCGCGGGCGCCGCGGTTGTCGCGGCGCTGCCCGAACACCTCGAAGCTCGCATTGGTCACCAGCCGGTCGCCCTGCTGGGTGCAGGAGGCCCGCACGTTGGAGATGGTCGCGACGACGTCGATCGCGCTGGCGTCGGTGCTGTTCGCCGGGTTGAACAGGGTGACGTCGCCCGCGGGCGCCGGGATCGCGGCGGGGGGGCAGGCCGAATAGGAGGTGAGGATACCGCCTTCGAGGATGTCGCCGCTCCTGGCGCAGCCGGTCAGGACGATGGGAAGAGCGGCCACGGCGGCGATCAGCAATCTGGACACAGGTGAGACTTCCTCGGCAAACAAGCGGGCATGACGTCGGCGGAGGGCCGAACGGGCCGGCGGACCATAGGAAGCGGCTGGCAAGGTGGCAAGCAATCGAATAGGGCCCATATCAGCCTTGCCAATGACAGACATGAAGCCCCCTCTCCACCTGCTCATCGCGGCACCGCGCGGATTCTGCGCGGGGGTCGACCGCGCCATCCGCATCGTCGAGCTCGCGCTCGAACGGTGGGGGGCGCCGGTCTATGTCCGCCACGAGATCGTTCACAACAAGTTCGTCGTCGACAGCCTCAAGGCGAAGGGTGCGATCTTTGTCGCGGAGCTCGATGAGGTGCCGGACGGGGTCCCGGTGGTCTTCTCCGCGCACGGCGTGCCCAAGGCGGTTCCCGCCAAGGCGGAGGAACGCGGCCTCACTTATGTCGACGCGACCTGTCCATTGGTGTCGAAGGTCCATCGCCAGGCCGAACGGCTTGTCGAGCAGGGCAAGCACATCCTGTTCGTCGGCCATGCCGGCCACCCCGAGGTGATCGGATCGTTCGGCCAGGTGCCTGAGGGCCGGATGACCTTGATCGAGACGGTCGAGGATGCGGAGGCGGTGACGCCGGCCGATCCCGAGCGGCTCGCCTTCCTCACCCAGACGACCCTGTCGGTCGACGACACGACCGAAATCCTCGGCGTGCTCAAGCGCCGATTCCCGCTGATCCAGGCGCCGCGAAGCGAGGACATCTGCTACGCGACGTCCAACCGCCAGGCCGCGGTCAAGGCGATCGCCGGCCAGTGCGACGCGGTGATCGTGATCGGCGCACCGAACAGCTCCAACTCGCTTCGCCTTGTCGAGGTGGCCGAGCGTTCCGGCGCACGCGCCCGGCTGGTGGCGCGCGCCAGCGACCTCGATTTCGGTTGGCTGGAAGGGGTTCGAACGCTCGGCTTGACCGCGGGCGCGTCGGCCCCCGAGCTGCTGGTGCGCGAGATGGTCGATCGTCTCGCCGAGCATTTCGAAGTGACCGAGGAGCAGACCGAGGGCGTCACCGAGCGGATGGTGTTCAAGCTCCCCGCTGGCCTCGCCGCCTGATCCACGCACTTGTCGAAGGTCGAGATCTTCACGGACGGCGCGTGCAAGGGCAATCCCGGCCCGGGCGGCTGGGGAGCCGTGATCCGCTTCGGTCCGCATGAGAAGGAGCTGTCCGGCGGCGAGGCGCTCACCACCAACAACCGCATGGAGCTGACCGCTGCCGTGCGCGCGCTGGAGGCGCTGACCCGGCCCTGCGAAGTCGTGCTCAGCACCGACAGCATCTATGTCCGCGACGGAATCACCAAGTGGGTCCATGGCTGGCAGCGCAACGGCTGGCGCACCGCGGACAAAAAGCCGGTCAAGAACGAGGATCTGTGGCGCGAACTGCTCGCCGCCGCCGCGCCTCACAAGATCAGCTGGGAATGGGTGAAAGGCCATGCCGGCCACCCGGAGAACGAGCGCGCCGATCAGCTCGCCTGCGCGGCCGCCGACACATTCAGGAAGCGCTGACCGCCCTCAGTTCCGCGCCCGCGCCGCGTGGCGATATTGGTAGAGCTTCACGAGGATCGGGAAGAAGCTGAGCACCAGCAGGGCGGCAATGACCGGCGGCGACATGATGCTGCCGATCGAATGAAGGGTCGCGAGCTCGGTCCCCGCATGGGCGTAGATGACGAAGGCGGGCAGAAGCCCGATCAGCGTCAGCGGCACATAGATGGGCAGGCGCATGTGGGTGAGGCCCATCGACAGGTTGACCAGCCAGTAAGGCACGAACGGGTTGAAGCGTAGCGTGAGCAGATAGATCGCGCCTTGCTCCTCGAAGGCGCTCTCAATGCGCCTGAAGCGGTCGCCGAGCTTTCCCTCGACCCAGTCGCGGAACAGGTGGCGCGACCCTAGGAAGGAGATGGTCGAGCCCACCGCGGCTGCGCCCCACGCCACCAGAAGTCCGGTCCAGAATCCGAATAGGGCGCCCGACGCGATTCCGATGACCGGCCCGACCGGGAAGGACAAGCTTGTCGCCACCACGCAGGTGACGAAGAACAGGGCTGCCCATAACGGCCACCTGCCCTGAGCGGCGGCATTGAGGTCGGCGCATGCCCGCTGCAGCCCCTCCACCGTTAGCAGGGTCTCCGCCGGGCCGGCGAATGTCGCGACAAAGGTCGCGGCGATGAGCAGCAAGAAGAGCGCAGCACCGACCGACCGCCTGTTCATCTGTTTGGATCCCCACCCTGCCGCCTGGAAACCGCTATCCCTCGACGGCTGTGCAGGCTGCGTGCCAGCTTGTTTCACGATCACGCGCTTAGGGGAAGAGGCTGATTTCATTCGAAATCAGCCACAACTCTTGGGACATCGCCTGAACTGTTAGGCTCAGTTAGCCGACCGGGCGGGTCGGTAGGGAGCAGGGTCGATCCCGGCAGGTTCGCGGCCGAGCAGGAGGGCGGCTGCCAGCTTCGCCGCCGCGGGCGCGGTCTGGATCCCGAAGCCGCCCTGCCCTGCGCACCAGAAGAACCCCCGGCCGCTGTCCGAGAAGCCGTAGACCGGCAGCCGGTCGGGGGCGAAGCTGCGCAGGCCGGCCCAGCGGCGCTCGATGCGCACGACCCGCCACTCGCTGGCCAGTTCGAGGCCGGCGATCGCGCGGGCGACGTCGATCTCCTCCGGCGCGCAGTCGCAGGGATCGCAGGCGGTCTCGTCATGGGGGCTGAGCCACAGGCGTCCCCCCGCCTCGGGCTTGAAGTAGAAGCGGCCCGCCGCGTCCACGACCAGCGGCAGGTCGGCAGCGGCGGGCGGGTCGACCTCCACTTGCAGCAATGTCCGGCGATAGGGCTGGATGCCGAGCGGGCGCTCGCCGGCCAGGACGGCGACCTGATCCGCCCAGGCGCCCGCCGCGTCGACCAGGATAGCAGTGGAGAACTCGCCCGCACTGGTCCTTAGATGCCACTGCCCACCTACCCGCTCCGCGCTCTCGACTCGCGCGGCGGTGACCAGCTCGGCTCCGGCCTTGCGGGCGAGGCGAAGATAGGCGGCATGGAGCCCGGCAACGTCGATGTCGGCGCAGCTCGGTTCGTACACTCCCCGATTCCACCCCGGCCGAAGCTGCGGCAGGACTCTCTCCAGTTCCTCCCGCCGGCGCCTCTCGAGCACCACGTCCGAGCCGTCGAAATCGCTGAGCAGGCCGTCCAGCAACGGCTCGCCCGACCTGTCGGCAACGTGAAGGCAGCCGCGATGGCTGAGGAAGGAGCGGTCCGACACATGCTCCGGCGGGTTGGCGAGGAACTCGCGGGAGGCAGTGGTCAGCGGCTGAACGCCGGGACCGCCATAGGTCTCAGACCAGAAGGCCGCCGACCGCCCCGTCGAATGGTAGCCGGGATGGTCCTCCGCCTCGAGCAGCAGCACACGGGCATGAGGCGCGACTTCGGCGGCGAGGCTCGCGCCGGCCATTCCGGCCCCGACGATCGCGATATCGTGGGCGGCGATCATCGCCCGTGCTTGTCGAGGAAGGCGTCGATCCGTGCGAGCGCCTGGCCGCGGACATGATCGCGCTCGCGCAATATCTCATGCGCGCAGTCGTCGAACATGACGAGCTCGCCTTTCGGCAGCAGGGCCGCCACCCGCTTGATCGCCGCGGGGCTGACCAGTTGGTCCCGCTCCGCTCCGAGCAGCAGCACGGGAAGATCGACCTTGGCGAGCGCCTCGGCGGTGAACGCCCGAGCCGACTGGTAGGCCGCGTTGAGCCAGCCGAAGCTCGGCGCGGCCGGCGACGTGTCGGGATCGCGGTCCCACCAGTATAATTCGTCCTCATAGCGGTCGGCGCAGCCGGTGAGGATTCGCTGCCTCACCGAACCCACTGGCGCGCGCGCGAGCTGGACTCCCCAGATCGGCCAGCGCCCGAAGCCGGTCATCGACGCCGCCGCGGCCATTCCTGCCGCCGCCCATTCCGGAACCGCGCCGCTGTTTACGGTGATCATCGGCGCGACCAGCACCGCCGCGGCGATATCCGGCCGCCGCTCGATGAGAAGGCGCAGAAGCATGTGCCCGCCCATCGAATGAGCGACCACGACATGCGGGCCGGGCGTGGAGCGAGCCCAGTCGTCGATCAGATGGCCGAGATCCTCGACGAGGATGTCGAAGCTGTCGAAATGGCCGGCGGCGTTACTGCCTTTCGACCGTCCCTGCCCGCGCCAGTCGAACGACGACACCGACCAGCCGCGCGCATGCCAGTCGCCGAGCGCCTCAAGATATTTCTCGACGAAGTCGCCGCGGCCGGCCGCGAACAGCAGGCTGCCGCGAGGGACCACCCCGTCGGGCTGCGGCCAGTCCACCCGCCGGTGAAGCCACCCGTCCGGAGCGCTCCAGTTCCATTGCCTGAGACCGGCCGGATAAGCGCGCCGATCGACCACCGTGGTTCCCATTCCGTCGCGGTTACGGTTTCCTAAGCAACAGCGTCTAGTGACTCTTTTCCATGACGGAGGGGATTTCCTGGACTTTGCTGGTTCTGCTCGCGGCCCTGCTGGTCGCGGCGGCGGTCTGCGACCTCAGGAAGCGCGAGATCCCGCACTGGATCGTGATCCCGGTCGCGCTCCTCGCACCGGTCTTCTGGTGGAGCATCGGTCTGGCCGTGTGGCCGGAGATGGCGATCCAGCTCGGCGTCGCCACCATCGTGTTCGGACTGTTCGCCGGAGCTTTCGCCCTGGGCTGGATGGGGGGCGGCGACGTCAAGCTGCTGACCGCTCTGGTCCTGTGGCTTCCGCCGGCGGCCGTGCTCGTTCTGATCGTCATCATGTCTTTCGCCGGCGGCGTCCTGACGCTCGCCACCGTCGCCTCGCATCGCATCCGCAAGCTCAGCGGCGCGGTCGAGGTGCCTTATGGCGTTGCCATCGCCTTCGCCGGAATTTGGCTGATTGGCCAACGGTTCCTTAACCACTTTGGGTGATTGGTAGCGCTGTTTCGAGCTGCCCTTGGGGAGGCCTTTCGCGTGGACGTTCGCAAGATCATTTTGCTGGTAGGCGCACTTATTATCGCCGCCGTCACAGCCCTCCTCGCCAGGAACATGTTCGTTGGCGCGGCGGCTCCCGAGGCTGCGGCCCAGGTGCAGGCGCCCCAGGGCCCTGAAGTCTTGGTCGCGACCAAGACGCTGCCGGTCGGGACCATCATCGATGCCGAGGCGCTGCGCTACCAGATGTGGCCGCAGGGCCTCGTTCAGCCGGCTTATTTCATCCGCGGCCAGGGCGGCGTGAACCCGCAGGACCTGATCGGCACCGTGGTTCGCACCGAGATCACCGCCGGCCAGCCGCTGACCCAGGACAGCGTCGTTCGTCCGGGCGACCGGGGCTTCCTAGCCGCCGCTCTGGGGCCGGGCATGCGCGCAATCACCGTCGGCGTGTCCGCGACCAGCGGCGTCGCCGGCTTCGTCTTCCCCGGCGACCGGGTCGACATCGTCCTGACCCACGAAGTCCGTCCCGAGGACGGCAGCTCCAATCCGCTGCGCGTGTCCGAGACGATCATCCGCAATATCCGAGTGCTCGCCACCGACCAGCGCATCAACGCCCGCGACGAGCAGGGCAACCAGGTCGCCGCTCCGATCGCCACCGTGACCCTGGAGGCCACGCCGCGCATCGCCGAGAAGATCGCGGTCGCCCAGACGATCGGCCAGTTGTCGCTGTCGCTGCGCAGCCTCGCCGACAACAATGCGGAGCTCGAGAGCGCGATCGCGTCGGGGGCGGTGCAGGTGCCGCAGAACGGTGATCCGAATGCCGAGCGGCGAATGCTGATCGCAATCGCCGGCCAGCCGGTCGACGGCAACTCGACCTACACGCTCGGCGGCGACGTCTCGCGCTTCCAGCGGCGGACTGCACCGACCCGTCCGGCTCCGCGCCCCACGCCGGAACCGGTGGCCTACCGGCCCTCGCGCCCGTCGCAGAATGATCCTTCCGTGCCGATTGGCCCGACCGTCCGTGTCGCCCGCGGCAACAACGTGACCCTGGTTCCGGTCGGAGGCCGCTAAGATGCTGAAAGTCAAGAATTCGCGCCGCCTCGGCCTTTCGGTCGCAGCCGCGCTGGCGGTGACCCTGGCCGCCCCGGCCATGCCGGTGGCGGCGCAGCCGACCGTCGCCCCGGCCGAGGACGTGACCCTGTCGGTCGGCGCCGGCCGCCTGGTCCAGCTCAACGGCGTGATGGCCGACCTGTTCGTCGCCAACGACAGCGTCGCCGACGTCCAGGTGCGCTCCAACACCTCGGTCTACATCTTCGGCAAGTCGGCGGGCCAGACCACCGTCTATGCCACGGACCGCAACGGCCGGGTGATCTACTCGGCGTCGGTCCGGGTGGGGCAGAACCTCGCCTCGGTCGACGAGATGCTCGATCTCGCCATGCCTGACGCCGAAATCCGCGCGACGCCGATGAGTGGCATGGTCCTTCTCACCGGTACAGTCGCCGCGCCAGAAGATGCCGAGGAGGCCCAGCGCCTCGTCCAGGCCTTCGTCGGCGAAGGCACGCAAGTGCTGAGCCGCCTGCGCACCGCGACCCCGCAACAGGTTATGCTGCAGGTCCGCATCGCGGAGGTCAGCCGCTCGCTAGTCCGCGATATCAACGCCAACCTGACCAGCCGCGACACCACCGGCGGCTTCCAGTTCGGCATCGGCCGCGGCGATCCGGGCGACATCACGTTCGACCCGGCGACCGGCGCCCCCAGCCGCACCTTCAACATCGCCGCTGGAATGACGACGATCGCTGGCGCTGGCCGCCTGTTCGGCCTCGAATTACTCGGCACGCTCGACCTCAACGAGTCGAACGGCCTGGTGAACATCCTCGCCGAGCCGACGCTGACGGCGCTGTCCGGCGAGACCGCAAGCTTCCTCGCTGGGGGCGAGTTCCCGATCCCGATCTCACAGGCGCTCGGCGCCGTCACGGTCGAGTACAAGCAGTATGGCGTGGGCCTCGCCTTCACGCCGATCGTCCTTGATAATGGTCGCATCTCGATGCGCGTCCGCCCGGAAGTGTCGGAGCTTTCGACCGAAGGCGCGGTACGCATCAACGACATCCAGGTACCGGCACTGATCACGCGTCGGACTGAAACCACCGTCGAGCTCGGCTCCGGCCAGAGCATGATGATCAGTGGACTGCTGCGCAACGTCACCAACAGCACGATCAATCGGACCCCGTTCCTCGGCAGCCTTCCGATCATCGGCGCGCTGTTCCGTTCCAACGGTTTCCGCCGCGCGGAAACGGAGCTGGTGATCGTGATCACCCCTTATCTCGTGCAGCCGGTGTCGGCGAACCGCATCGCCTTGCCAACCGACGGCTACCGGTCGGCGGACGATGCCAGCAACATTTTGATGGGACAGTCCCATTCCAGCCGTTCGGGTGAGGGTCGTCCGGTCCCGACCGCCGGTCCCGCCCGCACGGTCCGTCCCGGCCTCGTCACCGGCCAGGCCGCGCCGACGCCGCAGGCGCCTTCCGCCTCAGTCCAGACCGCAGACCGTTCGAGCGCGCAGCGTGCCGAAGGCAGCGCGCGCCCGGGCTTCGACTTTTGATCATGAGAGGATTGACGATGCGCCGCGCAACCAGCTTCACCGCCATCAGCATCCTTGCACTCGGCCTCGGCGCCTGCACCGTGAACCCGCGGGGCCCGCTCACCGCAGCGAACAACCCGAGCATCTATTCGGTTCACCAGCCGATCGTCCAGCACACCAATTTCGTGCTCGACCTCGACGCCTCGGGCGACTCGCTGTCCCCGTCCGAGAGGGCGCGGCTAATCGGTTGGTTCGAGGGGATCGAACTTCGCTACGGCGATCAAATCTATGTCGAGGAGCCGCGTGACTACCCCTCGCCCGGCGCCCGCGCCGACGTCGGTCGCGTGCTCGGCGAATATGGCATGCTGATGCAGAACGGCGCCCCGATCAGCAACGGCATCGTCGCGCCCGGTACCGTCCGTGTGATCGCCAGCCGTTCCACCGCATCGGTGCCAAGCTGCCCGAACTGGAACGACCCGAGGCTCGCTCCGACGACCAACACGTCTGCCAATTTCGGCTGCGCGATGAATTCGAACGTCGCTGCGATGGTCGCCGATCCGAACGATCTGATTCGGGGCCGCCAGGGCTCAGTCGACAGCAGCGGTCGTACCGCCGCTCGCGCGGTGCGGGTCTATCGTGAGCGTCAACCCACCGGCACGCAGCCGCTGCCGACGACCTCGAGCGGCTCTTCTTCGGGAGGAAGCAACTAACATGAACGCGCCTTTCTCCGGCCGCGCCGCGGCGCTTCGCGATCCCTTCGCCGCCTTCGTCTGCGACGACGAGACGGCCGAGCAGCTTCGCCCGATCGCCGTCGAGCACGGCTGGTCGCCCGAAAAGGTCAACAAGGGCGGTCTAAGGAACGCCATCCAGACCCTGTCGGTCTCGGCAAGCCCGACGATCCTGTTCGTCGACATGTCGGAATCGGGTGATCCGCTGAACGACATCAACGCGCTCGCCGAGGTGTGCGAGCCGGGCACGGTGGTGATCGCCGCCGGCCAGGTCAACGACGTCCGCCTCTACCGCGACCTCATTGCGAGCGGCATCCAGGAATATCTCCTGAAGCCGTTCACTCCGGACCATCTGCGCGACGCCTTCGCCAATGCGCAGCTGACCATCTCCGGTCCGCGCACCCCGGAAGCGGCGACGGACAAGCCGAACGTGATGGCCGCGGTCGTCGGAGTCCGCGGCGGCGTCGGCGCGTCGACCCTCGCGACCTCGCTCGCCTGGCTGATGGGCGACAAGGCGAGCCGCTCGACGGCCCTTCTCGACCTCGACGTCCATTTCGGCACCGGCGCGCTCAGCCTCGACCTCGAGCCCGGCCGCGGCCTCACCGACGCAATCGAGAATCCGGGCCGAATCGACGGTCTGTTCATCGAACGCGCCATGGTCCGTGCGAACGACCGGCTCTGCGTGCTGTCGGCGGAGGCCCCGATCAACCAGCCGATGCTGACCGACGGCTCGGCCTATTTCCAGCTTCAGGAAGAGATCCGCCATGCCTTCGAAGGCACGGTGATCGACTTCCCGCGCAACGTCATGGTGCAGTTCCCGCACCTGCTCACCGACGTGCAGGTCGTGGTGCTGGTCGTCGAGTTCACCCTCGCCGCCACCCGCGACACGATCCGCATCCTGTCCTGGCTCAAGGCGAACGCACCCCAGGCGCGGGTGATCATTGCCGCCAACCGCATCGTCTCGAGCGTCCAGGAGGTGAGCCGCAAGGACTTCGAACAGTCGATCGAGCGCCGGGTGGACGTCGTGGTTCCGTACGATCCCAAGCCCGCCGCCCAGGCCGCCAAGCTGGGCCAGCCGCTGGTCAAGGTCGCGAAGAGCTCTCGCCTCGCCCAGGCGATGAACCAGTTGCTCAAGCTGACACTCGAGCAGGCGGAAGAGGATGGGGAGGAAGCGTCCAGCAATCAGCCGACCTCCCTGCTCGGTAAACTTGGCAAGTTCGGCCTGCAGTCGCTTGCCAAGAAGGAATCGCAGAAGGTCGCTCTGGCCAAGTCGTGATCAGGACGGGCGTGACGCGCCCGCGTGGGAGTTGAAATGCCGGATACGACCATGCTGATGATCGGTGGCGCCGCGATTGGGCTGCTGCTGGTCCTTGCCAGCCTGTTCGCGGGACCGTCGGCGGCCAAGTCGCAGGGCCGCCGGTTGGAAAGCGTACGCGAGCGGCACAGCCGCTCGTCGGACGTCGCGACCCAAGCTCAGTTGAAACGTATCATGGCGAGCCGGACGCAGACCAGCCGTGCCGAAGGAATAGCGTCCTCTCTTATTCCCAATCCGGACCTGCTGCGTCTCCGCCTCGAGCAAACCGGCAAGGCTTGGACGCTGCCGCAATATGTCGGCGCGTCGGCAGGCCTAGCGGTGGTGACGTTCGCGGTCCTGTTCTTCCGCGGCGCCCCTGCCATTCTCGCGCTGTTCGTCGGCCTGCTGCTCGGCGCTGGGCTACCCCACTTCATTGTCGGTAAGCTGGTCAAGAAGAGGGGTGCGCAGTTCACCCAACGGTTTCCCGACGCGATCGAGCTGATGGTGCGCGGCTTACGCTCGGGTCTTCCGATCTCCGAGACCGTCGCCGTCGTCGGCCAGGAGATTCCGGGACCGGTCGGGATCGAGTTCAAGGAAGTCGCCGACAAGATGCGCATTGGAAAGACCATGGAGACCGCACTCCAGGACACTGCCGATCGCCTAAAAACGCCCGAATTCCAGTTCTTCGTGATCAGCCTGGCGATCCAGCGCGAGACCGGCGGCAATCTCGCCGAGACGCTCGGCAACCTCGCCGACGTGCTTCGCAAGCGCGCGCAGATGAAGCTCAAGATCAAGGCGATGTCGTCGGAAGCCAAGGCCTCGGCCTGGATCGTCGGCTCGCTGCCGTTCATCGTGTTCGGCCTCATCTACTACGTGAACCCCGAATATCTCGCGCAGTTTTTCGTCGACGAGCGGCTGATCATGGCCGGTCTCGGCGGCCTGGTGTGGATGAGCCTCGGCGTGTTCATCATGGCCAAGATGGTCAATTTCGAGATCTGATGGAGCCGCGCGACCAATGACCACGCCCCCCGCCGGCCCTACCCTTCTCGGGATCGATCTGATCCTGGTCGCGACACTGCTTTCGGCAGTCGCGACTTTCGCCGTGCTCGTAGCCATCTATGCGGTGACAACGGTGCGCGACCCGATGGCGCGACGCGTCAAGGCGCTCAACGAACGCCGCGAGCAGCTTAAGGCGGGCATCGTCGCCTCGACCAACAAGCGCCGCAAGAGCATCACCAACCAGAACGAGATGGCGGACAAGGTCCGCGGCATCCTGTCGTCGCTGAAGGTGCTCCAGACCGACCAGGTGCTGAAGGCGCAGCAGAAGCTGCTCCAGGCCGGCATCCGCTCGAAGGATTATGCCTTCGTCGTCATCTTCGCGCGCCTGGTCCTGCCGGTCGTGTTCGGCGCGATCGTCATCGTCGGCGTGTATGGCCTAGGGTGGCTGTCCGACTGGACTCCGCTCAAGCGCTATGGAGTCGTCGCGGGCACGCTGCTGCTGTCCTACAAGGCGCCGGACCTGTGGCTGAAGAACCGCATCCAGAAGCGCAGCGCCGCGATCCGCAAGGGCCTCCCCGACGCCCTCGACCTTCTCGTGATCTGCGCCGAGGCCGGTCTTACCGTCGACGCTTCGTTCGGCCGGGTCGCCCGCGAGCTCGGCAAGGCCTATCCGGAGCTCGGCGACGAGTTCGCCTTGACGTCGATCGAACTGGGCTTCCTCACCGACCGCCGAATGGCATTCGAGAACCTGGCCCAGCGCATCGACCTCGACGCGATCCGCGGCGTGGTTACGACGATGATCCAGACCGAGAAATACGGCACTCCGCTCGCCTCGGCGCTGCGCGTGCTGTCCGCCGAGTTCCGCAACGAGCGCATGATGCGCGCCGAGGAGAAGGCCGCGCGCCTCCCCGCGATCATGACAGTGCCGCTCATCCTGTTCATCCTGCCGACCCTGTTCATCGTCATCCTCGGTCCGGCAGCCTGTTCGATCTCCGACGCCTTCGTGAACAAGTAAGGTCGTCACGACTGCGGAACAAAGTCGGCGCTCCTCCGATTGAGCCTTTCAAAAGGCAGACCGGAGGAGTCGCAGATGGGTTTCACCTTCACGCCCAATGAATGGCTGGTGATCGGGCTGGCGATGCTGTTCGCCCTGCTGCTCGGGATGGCGCTGGCCGCCGGGGGCGGGCGCAAGCACAAGCTTCGCTACCGCGAGGAAAACAAGCGCGCGACCGAATTGGAGCGCGAGAACGTCAAGCTGCGCAAGGAACTGAAGGAGGCGCACGCCCTCCCCGGCTCGACCGCCGCCGCGCGGGACGAGCGGCGCGTCTAGCCTTTCGCCCGGAGCGCCGCCTGAGCCGCCGCGAGGCGGGCGATGGGGACTCGGTAGGGCGACGCGCTGACATAATCGAGGCCGGCTTCCTCGCAGAAGGCGATGGAGGCCGGATCTCCGCCATGTTCGCCGCAGATTCCGAGCTTCAGCGCCGAGCGGGTGGCTCGGCCGCGCTCGGCGGCGATCCGGATCAACTCGCCGACGCCGTCGACGTCTATGCTGACGAACGGATCGCGGGCGTAGAGGCCTTTCTCGACATAGTGAGTAAGGAATCGCCCGGCATCGTCCCGGCTGACGCCCAAGGTGGTTTGGGTGAGATCGTTCGTCCCAAAACTGAAGAATTCGGCGTCCTCAGCGATCGCTCCGGCCTGGAGAGCGGCGCGGGGAAGCTCGATCATCGTGCCGATCATATAGTCGACGCGGATCCCCTGCTCCTCGAACACCGTCTCAGCTGTCTTCTCGATCAGGTTGCGAATGATCGACAATTCGGCGCGCGTGCCGACCAGCGGGACCATCACCTCGGGGATCGGCGGGTCGCCGTCGCGGGCGACCTCGACCGCGGCCTCGAAGATGGCGCGGGCCTGCATCTCGTAGATTTCGGGATAGGTGATCCCGAGGCGGCAGCCGCGGTGGCCGAGCATCGGGTTGGACTCGGCGAGCTCGCCGGCGCGGCGGCGAAGGGTCTCGACATCGACCGACGAGGCGCGGGCGACTTCGGCGAACTCCTCCTCCTCGTGGGGAAGGAATTCGTGGAGGGGCGGGTCGAGCAGGCGGATGGTTACGGGCAAGCCGGTCATGATCCGGAAGATCTCGGCGAAGTCGCTGCGCTGCTCAGGCAGCAGCTTGTCCAGCGCGGCGCGGCGACCAGCCTCATTCTCGGCCAGGATCATCTGGCGGACGTTGGTGATCCGCTCGGGATCGAAGAACATGTGCTCGGTTCGGCAGAGACCAATGCCCTCCGCTCCGAACTCCCGCGCGGAGCGGCAGTCGGCGGGCGTCTCTGCATTGGTGCGCACGCGAAGGCGCCGGCCGGCGTCGGCCCATTCCATCAGCGTGCCGAAATCGCCGCTGAGCTCCGGCTGCACCGTCGGCACCTCGCCAAGCATGACCTCGCCGGTGGTGCCGTCGAGGGTGATGACGTCGCCTTCGCGGATCTCGGTGCCAGCAACGCACATCAGCTTGTTCTTGTAATCGACCGCGATCGAGCCGGCGCCGGAGACGCAGGGGCGGCCCATGCCGCGCGCGACGACCGCGGCGTGGCTGGTCATGCCGCCACGCGCGGTGAGGATGCCCTTTGCGGCGTGCATGCCGTGGATGTCCTCGGGGGAGGTCTCGATTCGGACGAGGATGATCGCCTCTCCGCCGGCGGCGCGCTGCTCGGCGGTGTCGGCGTCGAACACCGCCTTGCCGCAGGCGGCGCCCGGAGACGCGGGAAGCCCCTTGGCGACGACGTTGCGCTCGGCGGAGGGATCGAGCGTTGGGTGGAGGAGCTGGTCGAGGGCGGCCGGATCGACTCGGAGGACCGCTTCCTCCTCGGAGATGACGCCTTCGCGGGCCATGTCGACGGCGATCTTAAGCGCGGCCTTGGCTGTGCGCTTGCCCGAGCGGGTCTGGAGCATCCACAGCTGGCCGCGCTCGACCGTGAACTCGATGTCCTGCATGTCGCGATAATGGGCTTCGAGCCGGTCGAAGACGGAGGCGAGCTGGCCGTAAACCTCCGGCAGCGTCTCTTCCATCGACGGCGCCTTGGCGCCGGCCCGCTCGCGGGCGGTGCGGGTCAGATATTGCGGGGTGCGGATGCCGGCGACGACGTCCTCGCCCTGCGCGTTGATCAGATATTCACCGTAATAAGCGCGCTCGCCGGTCGAGGGATCGCGGGTGAAGGCGACTCCGGTGGCCGACGTGTCGCCCATATTGCCGAACACCATCGCCTGGACGTTAACCGCGGTGCCCCAGTCGTGCGGGATGTTGTGCAGGCGGCGATAGACCTTGGCGCGTTCCGACTGCCACGAGCCGAACACCGCGCCGACGGCGCCCCAGAGCTGCTCATGGACGTCCTGTGGGAAGGCGCGACCCCATTGCTCCTCGACCAGCTCCTTGTAGCGGGCGACGAGGCGCTGCCAGTCGGAGGCTTCGAGGTCGGTGTCGAGGTGGACGCCCTTGTCCTCCTTGGCGATCTCGAGCGCTTCCTCGAAGGAACCGTGGTCGAGGCCGAGGACGACGTCCGAATACATCTGGATGAAGCGGCGGTAGCTGTCCCAGGCGAAGCGCGCATCGCCGGAGCCCGCGGCGAGGCCCTCAACGGTCTCGTCGTTGAGGCCGAGGTTGAGGACGGTGTCCATCATGCCGGGCATTGAAACCCGGGCGCCGGAGCGGACCGACACGAGCAGCGGGTCGGCAGTATCGCCGAAGCGGCGGCCGGTGATGCCCTCGATATGGGCGATGCCCTCGGCGACCTCGGCGCGCAGGCTGTCGGGGAAGCTTTCGCCCTCGTCGTAATAGCGCGCGCACATCTCGGTCGAGATTGTGAAGCCGGGCGGCACCGGCAGGCCGATCGAAGCCATCTCGGCGAGATTGGCGCCCTTGCCGCCGAGAAGATTGCGGTCCCCTGCCCCGCCGTCCGAAACGCCGCCCCCGAAGCGATAGACGTAGCGGGTCATCAGCAGCCCTTTATGGTGAAGTTCATGAAGTTCACGGTCTCCGCCCGATTTCGTGAACTTTGCCTCATCCCTCGATCCGCGAGAAATCGGCGACGCGGTGAACTGCCGCGCGCATGCGGGCGAGCAGGTTGAGGCGCGCTTCGCGCTTGGCGGGATCGGGATCGTTCACGGTCACCTCGTTGAAGAACGCGTCCACGGGACCGCGGAGCGTGGCGAGGGCGCGCATGGCGCCTTCGAAATCCTCGCGCTCAACCGCGGCCGCCGCCTCCGGTTCCGCCGAATCGAGAGCGGCGATCAGTGCAGTCTCCGCATTTTCAGGCGTGTAGGAAAGTGTTTTGTTCGCGCCTTGTTCCGCGCTCCAGTCTTCCTTCTTGAGGATGTTGGCGGCGCGCTTGTAGCCGGCGAGCAGATCAGCGCCCTCGGAGGTCTCGACGAAGCTCTGCAGAGCACGAACCCGGGCAAGCAGGCGGACGAGATCGTCCTCGCCACCCAGCGCGAACACCGCGTCGATGAGGTCGTGGCGAACGCCGGCCTCGCGCTGCTGGACCTTCAGACGGTCGGCGAAGAAGTCCATCATCTCATCGAGATCGGTCTTCACCTCGGCAAGCGCGAAGGCGTCGCGCAGGCTCATCCTGGTGCCGTTCGCCAAAATAGTCTGGATGATCGACAGAGCCGCGCGGCGGAGTGCGAACGGGTCCTTCGAACCGGTCGGCTTGATACCGCGTGAGAAAAAGGATGCGAGCGTATCGATTCGGTCGGCGAGTGCGACGCAGGCGGGGATGCAGCCTTCCGCCGCAGGCAAATATTGCTGCCGGAGTGCCGAAACAGTGCCCGGCTTCTCGCCACCCTTCTCGGCATAATAGCCACCCATGATGCCCTGAAGCTCGGGGAACTCGCCAACCATTGACGTGGCGAGATCCGCCTTGGCGAGGAGCCCGGCGCGCCGAGCGGTCTCAGGGTCGCGATCGACGAAGTATGCACGGCAGATTTCGGCGGAGAGCTCGGCGATTCGGTCGGCCTTAGCGCGCAGGGTGCCCATGCCTTCGTAGAAGAGCATGTCGTCGAGCTTCGGAAGGTAGGCCTCAAGCGGTTGCTGGAGGTCCTGCTCCCAGAAGAATTTGGCGTCGGAGAGGCGGGCGGCGAGGACCTTCTGGTTGCCGTGGACGATCGCTTCGCCGCCGTCGGCGGCGTCGATGTTGGCGACACAGATGAAGGCGGGGGCGAGCGCGCCCTGCGCGTCGGTCGCCGCAAAGTACTTCTGGTTGGTGCGCATGGTGAGCTGGATCACCTCGCGCGGGACCTGGAGGAAGCTGGGGTCGAACTGGCCGAGCAGAGGCACCGGCCATTCGGTGAGGCCGGCATTTTCCAGCACCAGGCCTTCGTCCTCGACCAAAGTCAGGCCGGCGGCGGAGGCGGCCGCGGCGGCGCCTTCGCGGATGATGTGGGCGCGTTCGTCCTGGTCGACGATGACGTGGCAGGCCTTGAGCTTCTCAAGGTAATCGGAGGCGCCGCCCAGCGTGATCGGGCCTGGGTGGCGGAAGCGATGGCCGACGGTCGCGGCGCCGGAGCGGACGTCGCCGATCTCGAAGTCGACGACCTTCTCGTCGAGCATGGCGACGATGCCCTGCAAGGGGCGGACCCAGCGCAGGCTCTCGGTGGAAAGCGAGGCGGCGCCCCAGCGCATCGACTTGGGCCAGGGGAAGCCGCGGACGATGTTCGGGATCGCCTCGGCGAGGACTTCGACGGTCGCCTGACCCGGCTTCTCGATGACCGCGAACCAGATGCCGTCGCGGTCGGTGAGCTGGTCCTGGTTGAGGCCGGTCTTGCGAAGGAAGCCTTCGAGCGCCTGCGGCGGCGCGGAGGTGCGCGGGCCCTTCAGTTCCTCGCTGGTCGCGGCGGTCTCCTGCGGGAGGCCGCGGGCGATGAGGACGAGGCGGCGCGGCGTTGCGTAGGTCTCGACCGCCTCCGCCGAGAGGCCGGCGGTATTGAGCTCGGCTTCGAACAGGCGGGCGAGGTCGGCGCGCGCCTTCGCCTGCATCCGCGCGGGGATTTCCTCGGAGAGGAGTTCGAGGAGGAAATCAGCCAATGGCCAAGCCTCCCAACTTCCCGCTCGTCCTGAGCCCTTCGACGCCGCCTGCGGCGGCGCTCAGGATGAACTCCGGCCGGAGGCCGTAGTCGAAGGGCGTCTGCACGAAGGTCGGTGCGGGCGCCCTTCGACTACGCTCAGGACGAGCGGAGAGGTTCGCGTTTTGCAGGAGAGTCCCCATCACGCCGCCCACCCGTTGGTCTGCATCCAGGCGGCGCAGGCGCCTTTGGCGAGGTCGCGGACCCGGCCGATATAGGCCTGGCGCTCGGCGACGCTGATCACTCCGCGAGCCTGGAGGAGGTTGAAGGTGTGGCTCGCCTTGATCGCCTGCTCGTAGGCGGGGATGGGAAGGTTGGCGGCGAGGCAGTTCTCGCACTCCGCGGCGGCCTTGCGGAAGGCGTCGAATAGGGTCTCGGTGTCGGCGATCTCGAAGTTCCACTTCGACATCTGCTTCTCGTTCTCGAGGAAGACGTCGCCGTAGGTGACGCCCTGGCCGTTGAAGTCGAGGTCGAACAGGCTGTCCTTGTTCTGGACGTACATGGCGAGGCGCTCGAGCCCGTAGGTGAGCTCGCCGGCGACCGGCTTGCAGTCGAAGCCGCCCATCTGCTGGAAATAGGTGAACTGGGTCACCTCCATGCCGTCGCACCACACTTCCCAGCCGAGGCCCCAGGCGCCGAGGGTCGGCGACTCCCAGTCGTCCTCGACAAAGCGGATGTCGTGCTTCTCGAAATCGATACCGATCGCGGCGAGGCTGCCGAGGTAGAGGTCCTGGAGATCGGGCGGGCTCGGCTTCAGGATCACCTGGTACTGGTAATAATGCTGAAGCCGGTTCGGATTCTCGCCATAGCGGCCGTCGGTCGGGCGGCGGCAGGGCTGGACGAACGCCGCGTTCCACGGATCGGGGCCAAGCGCGCGAAGCGTGGTCGCGGTGTGAAAGGTGCCCGCGCCCATCTCCATGTCATAGGGCTGGAGGATCAGGCAGCCGCGGTCGCTCCAATATTGATGGAGCGTCAGGATCAGCTGCTGGAAGCTTAAGGGAGCGGAAGCCAAGGCGGCGCCCTTCGATAGGCTGGGAAGAACAAAGGTGTCGCGAGCCTTTGGCGGATGGTGCACTATGGGTCAAGGAAGCGGCAGGAGCGACAATTGGCGGACGTGCGGGGCTGGCTGAAACGGAGCGCGCTGCTCGCCGCGGCTTTTCTGGGCTGCTGGCAGCCGGCGGCCGCTTTTGCTGCAGAAGCCCCCGCCGCCGCGCCGGCGCCGCGGCCGGCGATCTGGCTGATCGAGGACGAGGACACCAAGATCTATCTGTTCGGGACGATCCACGTCTTCCCGGCGAGCCTCGACTGGCGTTCGGCGCGGCTCGACCAGGTCATCGCCGAAGCGGACGAGCTGGTGATGGAAACGCCCGACGCGTCCAACGAGGAGATGTTCTCCGGCGACCGCATGTTCGGGCCGATGATGATGGGCAAGACGGTGCCGATCCTGTCGCGGGTCTCGCCCGAGGCGCGGCCCTACCTTCAGCAGGCGCTGGAGGCGACCGGGCTTCCGATCGAAGCCTATGACGAGATGCATATCTGGGCGGTGGCGTTCATGCTGACCGGATTCCAGATGACCCAGACGTTCGGCGAGGAGCCGACCGGACAGCCGGTCGCGCTGAGCGGCGCCGAGGAGGTGCTCGGCCGGATCTTCCGCAAGTCGCGGCGGCCGATCTACGGGGTCGAGACGATCGAGGAGCAGATCCGCGTGTTCAGCACCATGCCGCTCGACGTGCAGCGCCGGTTCCTCGAGTCGACGGTGATCGGAGAAAGTCCCTCTCCCGAGGACGTGAGGCCGAGCAATGACGAGGACTGGGTGACCGGCAATGTCGACGCGATCGCCGCCGAGATGCGGACGATGCCGGCGGATCTTTACGAGCCGCTGCTGACCCGCCGAAACCGCAACTGGACGGGGTGGCTGGAGCGGCGGATGGCGCGGCCGGGGACGGTGCTGTTCGCGGTCGGCGCCGGCCATCTCGCCGGCCCCGATTCGGTGCAGCGCATGCTCGCCGAGCGCGGAATCATGGCGCGCCGCATCGACTGAGTGCGACCCCCACCTCAAGCATTTCAACAGCTTAACTCTACCTCCGTCAGCTTCTGGCGACTTTTTGTCATGGTCGCTTGACACGGTCAGTCCCACATGACATTTAGTCATGGTTACCTGACATTGTGTCAGGTGAAGGAGACCGGGAAGCGAGCCGATGGTGAGGCTGAGATGGTTGAATGGCGAGGAGGCGGAGCTGCTCGGCGCGATGGCGCTGGTGGCGTTCGCGGTGGCCCTGCTCGCGGTGATGCTCACCTGATGCGGGACATGCGGACATGGACATCGACGACATGAAGAACCGGCTGAAGGTCCTTCGCGCCGAGCGCGACTGGAGCCAGGCCGAGCTGGCCGCGCGCCTCGACGTGTCTCGTCAGGCGGTGAACGCAATCGAAACAGGCAAATACGACCCGTCGCTGCCGCTCGCCTTCAAGCTGGCGCGGCTGTTCGACATGCGGATCGAGGAGATTTTCGATGACGGTGCGGAGACCGGCAATGGCTGACGGCGAGCAGAACATCGTCGCGTCGCGCTTCTGGCGCTGGCTTCGGATCGTCGGGTTGAGCCTTGTCGCGGTATTCCTCGTCGGCGTGGCCGGCGGGTTCGCCGCGGCCCATCTCGAGCGCGGCGAAGGCTTGGGCCTGGTCGCAATCGCCTTCCTGGCCGCGGACGCGCTGCTTCTCGCCGGATGCGTGTGGCTGATCGTCCGCGATGTGCGGCGACCGACCGGGGAGGAGCCGCTCACGAAGAAGGAGCGGCTCAACCGCAACCTGCTGATCGGATCGGGCGCGCTCGGCGGGGTCATGGGCGTGCTGGTGATGCTGGCGTCCAACCAGGACCTGGCAAAGGCCAGCGTCTTCTCGGACGCTCCCCTGCCTGCCGGAGTGGCGCTGCTGATGGTGCTGGTGCTGGGCCTCGTGGTGCCGGCCATCTCGATCTACTGGCACCGCAGCGCCGTCGATGAGCAGGAGGCCGACGCCTACAAGACCGGCGCCCTGTGGGGGATGTACGTCTTCATGATCGGCGCGCCCCTGTGGTGGTTCGCCTGGCGCGGCGGCTTCGCGCCCGAGCCCAACGGAATCCTCATCTACTTCGCCACGATCACCACGATGGGCGTGATCTGGATTTGGAAGAAATATCGTTGAGCCGCCTCCGGGTTACTGTAACTAACGGATAAATCGGGAGAAATACCGTGAAGAAGCTTTTGATCGGACTGCTCGCCGCAACGACGCTCGCCACTGTGGCCCAGGCCCAGCCGGCGCCCGCGCCCGCCGCCGCACCGGCCGCGCCGACTTGCGCCCAGCGCCATGACGGCGCTCCGGCGATGTGGGTGGCGCGCGACGACGACACGACCGTCTACCTGTTCGGCACCTTCCACCTGCTCGACGGCTGCATCGACTGGTTCAACGACGAGGTCCGTGAGGCGTTCGACCGCTCGAACGAGCTGGTCATGGAAATCATCCTGCCCGACAATCCGGCCGAGATTCAGCAGGCGATGATGCCGCTGATCACCCGCTATGCGGTCGACCAGCAGGGCCGCAAGCTGTCCGACCGCCTGACTCCAGAGCAGAACCGCGCGCTCGGCGCGGCCCTCGCCTCGGCCGGAGCTCCGGCGGGCGCGTTCGACATGTTCGAGCCCTGGTTCGTCAACATGACACTGGCCTCGCTGATGGCGCAGCGCCTCGGCATGACCGGCGAGCATGGCGCGGAGGCGGTGCTGAAGCGCGCTGCCGCGGGGCGCAACATGACAATCGGCGCGGTCGAGACGATCGAGGGCCAAATCCAGATGTTCGACACCATGTCCGACGAGGCGCAGCTCGCCATGCTTCGCGAGACGCTCGATGACATGGACGAGATGCAGCAGGTGCTCCCGCGCATGACCGCCGTGTGGCGGACCGGCGATGCCGAGGGCATCGACCGGATGATGAACGAGGGTCTGAGCGGCAATGCCGACCTTCGCCGCACCCTGCTCGGCGCCCGCAACGAGCGTTGGGCCGAGTGGATCGACCAGCGCATGGACCGGCCGGGCACCGTGTTCATGGCGGTCGGAGCCGGCCACCTGTCGGGTTCCGACAGCGTCCAGGCCTTCCTCGCCCGCCGCAACATCCGCACCGAGCGGGTGCCGAACCAGACGCCCGGGCGGTGACCCTAAACCCTCTCCCCTCGGGGAGAGGGTGGCTGCGCAGCAGCCCGGGTGAGGGCAAGTTTGGGCGTGCCCTCACCCTCCCATCCACCTTCGCTACGCTACGGCAGATGGGCCCCTCCCTCTCCCCCGCGGGGGAGAGGGGCTTTTGCTTGCCCTTCGCGCCCCTGTCCCCTATAGGCGCGCCCTTCCCTGCACATGGTCATCCCTGGAGGCGTGTGCGGGAGCATTTTTGAAACCCATACCTTTGGAGACATGCATATGAGCGAGCAGCTTACGCTGTCGGCCGAGGCGCGCGATCGGGCTGGCAAGGGAGCCTCCCGTCACCTGCGCCGCGAAGGCCGCGTCCCCGCCGTCGTCTACGGCAACAACGAGGAGCCCACGAGCATCCACATCGAGGAGAAGGCGCTGGTCAAGGTGCTGCGCACCGGCCACTTCATGAACTCGGTGGTGATGATCGACGTGGGCGGCAAGGCCACCCGCACCCTCCCTAAGGACGTTCAATTCCACCCGGTCACCGACCGGCCGCTGCATGTCGACTTCCTGCGCATCTCCGAGCACGCCACCGTCACGGTCGCGGTGCCGGTGCGCTTCATCAACGAAGAGAAGTCGCCGGGCCTCAAGAAGGGCGGCGTTCTCAACGTCGTCCGTCACGACCTCGAGCTCGTCGTCGACGCGGCCGAGATTCCGGACGACATCGTCATCGACCTTTCGGGCTATGACGTCGGCGACTCCATCCACATTTCGGCGGTGACCCTTCCGAAGGGCGCCAAGTCGGCGATCGAGGACCGCGACTTCACCGTCGCGACGCTCGTCGCCCCGTCGAGCCTCAAGGGCGAGACGACTGCCACCGGCGGCGGCGAAGCGGCCGAGGGCGCCGAGGGCGAAGCCGAAGGCGAGACCGCCGAGGCTCCGGCCGAAGGTGGCGAGGCCAGCGAGGGCTAACGGCACCAAACCCGCTCATGCTGAGGAAGGACTGAGCTTGGCGAAGTCCTGTCTCGAAGCACGCACCACGTCCTTCGAGACGCCGCTTCGACAGGCTCAGCGGCTCCTCAGGATGAGCGGACCCTTGGAACACTCGCTCCCTACTCAGGACGAGCGCGTTCGGTTACGGGGCACGCATGCCCTCCCCCTTTTCCTGGCTCACCTCCCTGTTCAGCCCGAGGCCGATCGCGCTTCACGGGCAGACCGGCGAGGCGGGCGACTTCACTGGGTTTGACGCGGTGCAGATCTGGGTCGGCCTCGGCAATCCGGGCGCGCAATATGCGATGCACCGGCACAATGTCGGCTTCATGGCGGTCGACGCCATCGCCGAAATCCACAATTTCGAGCCGCCCAAGAAGGCGTTTCACGGCTGGGCGCAGCAGGGCCGCATCGGCTCGACTCGGATCCTTCTCCTCAAGCCCGCGACCTTCATGAACGACAGCGGCCGCGCAGTTCGCGCCGCGATGGACTTCTTCAAGCGCGAGCCGGGCGACGTCGTCGCCTTCCACGACGAGCTCGATCTCGCCCCGTTCAAGGTCAAGGTGAAGACCGGCGGCGGCACCGCGGGCCATAACGGCCTGCGCTCGCTCGACGCCCATATCGGCAGCGATTTTCGGCGGGTGCGAATCGGCATCGGCCATCCCGGCCACAAGGACCGGGTCACCGGCCACGTGCTCGGCAATTATGCCAAGGCGGAAACCGACGATCTTAGCGACATGCTCGCGGCGATCGCGGCCGAGGCCGACTGGCTCGCCAAGGGCGACGACGCGCGCTTCATGAACGAGGTCGCCCTGCGCCTGCAGGACTGACCCCTCACACGAACTCGTTGGCCGCGGCCTTGTAGATCTTGTTGCCGAGCAGGCCGGCGTCCTTCGCCGCCTTGATCGCCTCGCGCAGGTGAGCGTTGCGGTTGGCGTGGGCGGAGTCGTTGATCCTGAGCAGCTTGTCGACCGGCGACGGTCCGTCGAGAATCGCGCGCACCTGGGTAAACTTGGCGCGGCCCTGGTGGAAGATGTCCGCAACGATCGCGCAGATCACGTCCGAGCGGCCGTCGAGCCCAAGCTTGGGATGGTAGCGGCGCATCATCTTGCCCTGGAGGATCTCGGCAGAGACCTGGACCTGCGCCCGGCCCATTGCGGCGTCGGCGCCACACCAGTGGATCAGCCGCGCAGCCTGGAGCACCTCCTGGCGGTCGATCGGGACCCGGTTGGGGTTCAGATAATTCATGAACAGGAGGATCTGGGTCTCGCCGTTGGGCGCGACGAACTCCTGCTCGAGATCGGTGAAGCCGCCGTTCGAATCCCGGCGCGTGAGCCGGCCGTTGCGCATCTCCAGCTCGGGGAAATAGCTCTTGAACGCGGGCAGCTCCGCCAGTCTGCGGAACAGCAGGATGAGGTTGTCGCGCGGCGTGTGGGCGGCGAGCTGATAGAAGCCGAAGGTGAATTTCGCCCGGTCATAGGTGTTGACCAGGTTGAACCGGTTGCCGCTTTCGCAATGGCCGGTGACCTGGAGCAGCACGGCCCAATGGTCGAGCTCGTCGACATAGTCGGCGGCGCGGTAGATCGGCGAATGGTTCTCCGGGATGTTGTTGCGGATGCCGTGGAAGCGCTGGGCGGGCTGGTTGACCTCCCTGCCGACGACGAAGTCGTTCGGTTCGCCGACCAGCTGCGCCCGCCACAGGCCGCCGACCGGATCGGGCAGGATGAACTTCTTCTCGGCTGACGCTCCGGTGCCCTCGGGCCGCACCTCGAGCAATAGGTCCTCGCCGGGGACCCAGCCGAAGAACAGGCCCTGCCTTCCGGCATAGATCGCTTCGAACTTGTTGAAGAAGCTCTCCGGTGTGTCGGTGACGACCTTGTCGGCGGTGTTGCCGTAATGAAAGACCTTGCGGTTGTGATAGATCCCGACATGCTTTTGCGGGATGTTGACCATCCGCTTGTTGGCGATGTCGACATTGTCCCTTCGTGTGACGAAGATGAGCTGGGTCCGCTCAGGATCGGCATCTTCCCATTTGCCGACCTTGGGGCATTGCGCGAACAGCTCATGCACGCGGATGTTGGCACCGGGCTTGGAGCCGCCGGCAAACTCGCGGCAATGGAACGAGAATTCCATGCCGAGAATGTGCGATGCGAAATGCGCGCAATGGTTCAGCGCCGGATCGTGGAAGCGGTTCGGACAGATTTTGTTGATGTTCTTGCCGACGGCGTCGTTCAGCGTTTCGGTGAGACCCATTCGTCCTCTCCCCAGGGACTCGGCCACTGGGAATGAAGGCTCTCATGACTTAGCGTGAACGGCAAGCGTTCTTGTCCTAATTTTGATTGGATTGGCTGGGTTCGATCTCCGCATCGCTCAAGCGGCGGACGTCGCGGACGAGGCAGCGGTCGATTCCGATCGCGTCGGGCACGATCAGCTCGGTGCCGAGATCAGCGCCGGTGCAGATCCACGAGCTTCCGCGCGAGCGGATGGCGATGCGCTGCGACCAATTGATGTCACGGCAATCGGTCAGGAGTTCGAGCCGGTAGACGCGGTTCGCCGAAACCCGGACATCGACGGTGTTGCGGTCGACGGGAGTGAAGCTGTTGACGTCCTGGGCGCGGAAGCATTGCCGGCCACTAGCGGCGGCGGCACTCGGGCCGGTATCCTGCGGCATACAGCCGAGGAGAAGAACTGATACGGCGGCTGTCGAGAAGCAGAGCTTATTGTGCATGCGGCGTCTCCCGCCTTGGTGGTGATCGAACGGTGCGGTGGCGGTGCGGTTCCTCCGGCCGGAACGATCCTCGTCCCTCGTGAATTGCGGCGTCGAGAGGATAGGAGCGAGCCACATGAACGTCGGAGACGAACGCAGCCGGTCATGCTGGATGGAGGAAGCGCCGGTGATCGAGGCGCCGCGGCTGACGCAGGACGAGAGCTGCGACGTGGTGGTGATCGGCTCCGGAATAACCGGGCTGTCGGTCGCTTATGAGCTTAGCCGCTTCGGCCGATCGGTGGTCGTGATCGACCGCGGCGGGATCGGCAACGGGATGACGGCTCGCACGACCGCCCACCTCGCAACCGAGCTGGACGATTTCTATTCGGAGCTGATCCGGGTGCGCGGAGAGGACGAGGCGCGGCTCTATCACGACAGCCAGGTCGCGGCGGTGAACCGGATCGAGGCGATCTGCCGCGACGAAGGAATCCATGCCGATTTCGCGCGTCTCGACGGGTATCTCGTCCCGGCGGAGGAGAGCCACCTGTCCGACCTGCGCGAGGAATTCGACGCCTGCCGAAAGATCGGCGTGGATTGCGAATGGCTCGACAGCTTCTCGCTGCCCGGGCGCGAGATCGGCCCGGCGATCCGCTTCCCCAACCAGGGCCGCTTCCACCCGACCAAATATCTGAAGGGCCTGGCGGAGGCGATCCTGGCGCGCGGCGGACGGATCTATGCGAACACGGTCCACGTCTCGGACGAGGAGACCGAGGACGGCGTCGAGATCACCACCGAGGCTGGGCCGATGATCCGCGCCGGCGCCGCGGTGTTCTGCACCAACTCGCCGACCAACGCGAAGGTCGACATCCATCCCAAGCAGACGCCGGACCGCACCTATGCGATCGCCGGACGAGTGCCGAAGGGATCGGTTCCTGACATGCTCCTGTGGGACACGCTGGAGGCCTATCATTATGTCCGGATCCAGCCGTGGAGCGAAACCGAGGATTTGCTCATCGTCGGCGGCGAGGACCACCGCTCCGGTGAGGCGAGCGACTTCGACACGCGGTTCGAGCATCTCGAGACGTGGACCCGGGCGCGCTATCCGAGCTTCCAGGGCGCCGACTATCGCTGGTCGGGGCAGGTCATGGAGACGATCGACTTCATGCCCTTCTCCGGGCGCCTCGGCGGAGCGCGCAACATCTACATCCACACCGGCGACAGCGGCCAGGGCATTACCAACGGGGTCGCCGGAAGCCTCGCCATCGCGCCGCTGATCCTCGGCGAGGACAGCCGCTTCGCGCCTGTGTTGGATCCGGGGCGCAAGTCGCTGACCGCGACCGCGTCGATCCAGGAATTCGTCCGCGAGCAGGCGGGATCGGCCAAGAACATGATGGAGCATGTGACTCCGGCCGAAATCTCGTCGGCGGATGAGCTTGCGCCGGGCGAAGGCGGGCTGATGAGGCGCGGTCTCAAGAAGGTCGCGGTGTACAAGAGCGAGGACGGCGCGGTGATCGAGCGCTCGGCGCTGTGCACGCATCTCGGCTGCGTCGTGCACTGGAACGGCTTCGAAAAATGCTGGGACTGCCCGTGTCACGGCTCGCAATTCGCCCCGGACGGCCAGGTTCTGAACGGCCCCGCCGTCAAGCCGCTCGCCGAGGTGGAGGAATAGGGGTGATTGCGCTAGCGGACGCGGCATGACCGTCCGCTCGCTTTTCGCCACCCGCTTCTACGAAGGCGACCTCGCCTCGCCCGATTTGCTCGAAGACCTCGAGCAATCGTGCCGGGCGCTCGCCGAGGACGACCAGGCCGGGCGGCGGTGGAGCCGGGAGCATGGCTATCGCGGCTACACCTCCTACGCGTCGCTCAACGACCTGCCGTTGCGCGACCCTAATTTCGCCGATCTCGCCAAGGCGTTGAACCGCCATGTGGCGGCGTTCACGGACGAGTGCGCGCTCGACCTCGGCGGCAAGCGGCTCAAGCTCGACAGCCTGTGGGTCAACGTCCTCAAGAGCGGCGGCGGGCATAGCGGCCACATCCACCCGCACAGCGTGGTGTCGGGCACCGTCTATGTCACGGTGCCGCCGGGATCGGGCGCGCTGAAGCTCGAGGATCCGCGGCTGCCGATGATGATGGCGGCACCGACCCGGCGGGACGACGCGCCGGAGGATCTGCGGACCTTCGTCTATGCCGAGCCGAAGCCCGGCACCGTGTTCCTGTGGGAAAGCTGGCTCCGCCACGAGGTCGTCCCCGGCAACGCTTCTAAAGGCTCTGGGGGCAAGCGGATCAGCATCAGCTTCAACTACCGGCTCTAGCGCGCGCGCCTCTGCTGTCTTGCCGGCAGCGGCTGCATGACGTTCTGGAGCGCCATTCGGGCGACGCGGCGGCCGATCTCCTCGCCGGCCTCGTTCGAGAAGCGATAGTGGACGCCGCCGAGCGTACGCGAAAAATTCACTTCGCGGACCCAGTCGTCCCAGCTCGGAAGCACCTGCACCGCGGCGCTTGGGATGGAGCGGGAGCTGACCCGCACGCCGTAGGCGGGCCGAGCGCCGACCTCGGCGGTCATGACCTCGGCGACAGCTCCCGCGGTGCTGCAATGGGCGCAGGGATATTCGGGGTGGTTCGGAGTCGCGATCAGCGGCTCCCAGGCGGGATCGGGCTGGGTGGCGGGGTTGTTGTCCACCTCGCCGTTGCGGATCGCGGTCACCGGCCGCCAGAAATTATAGTGAAGCTTGGCCTCGCCCGTCGCCATCGAGGTGTCGTCGAGGACCATGCCCATCAGAGCGAACATTCGGGCATTCTCTACGGGCGCGCGGGCCGAGGCGTCGGCGGCGTAGCGAAGCGACGGCATCATGTCGGGCGTGATTCGGTAGCGCGCCATCAGCGTCTGGTGGGGCGTGCGAGCGGTGCTTTCGCGGCCGCCGAGACGGCGCACCTCGTCATAGTCGCGCGCCCAGCGCTCGCTGGTCAGGGCCGGCGGCGGGCCGGGCCGGACCGCATCGGCACGCGGCAGGATCCAGGGACGGAAGGCGATCGTGTAGGGCTGAAAGACCGGCAGCGCGGTCGCGACCCATTCGCCGGGGGCTGTGCGCGGGCGATAGGGCGTCTGGGCGATGGCGGGATCGATTCCGCCGGCGTTTATCGCCGCCTGCGCCGCGGCCTCGCCGATCAGCCGGCCTGCCTCGCGGCGGGCGGGATCGGTGACCGTCTCCATCGCGATATTGTAATTCTCCTCGAGCGCGGCGCGCTGCGAGGGATAGAAATGGAGCAGGACCTGGTAGGCCGCGGTGACCGCGGCGGCCTCCTGCGAGGCGTTGGCGTCGCCCTGCGGAAAGTTGAGATAGGATTGGTAGCGCCGGTCGATCGCGTTCAGCGCCTCGAACATCGCCAGCGCGACGCGGGTCTGGGCGCGCGAGAGCTCGGGATTGCTCGGGACCGGAGTGAGGGCGCTGCCCGACCCTGCTGCGGCGGGGCTCGCGGTCGCGAGCCGCTGGGCAAAGTCGATCCACTCGCACACCGTGTCCGCAAACGCCGGCTGCGCCGCCGCAAGAGCCGCGACCGCACAGGCCGCCTTCAGTAGCCGCTTCATGATCCCCTCCCCCGACTCGAAAGCCGGGGGGAGGATATCATCAGTCGGGCTTGGCGGGGATATTGAGGCCGCGCTGCACCGCCGGGCGGCCGAGGCCGCGCTCCAGCCATCGCGGAACGTGGACCAGCTCGTCATAGGCGACGAGCTCGCCCGCCTCGTAGAAGCCGATCAGGTTGCGGACCCATCCAAGCGAGGCGATGTCGGCGATCGAGAAATCATTACCGACGAGCCATTCGCGATCGGAGAGGTGCTGTTCGAGCACCCGGATCAGCCGGTGACTCTCCTTGGCGTAGCGGTCGCGCGGACGCTTGTCCTCATAGTCGCGGCCGGCGAATTTGTGGAAGAAGCCGAGCTGGCCGAACATCGGGCCGAGGCCGCCCATCTGCCACATCACCCACTGGATCGCCTCGTAGCGCTGCGCGGGATCGGCCGGGAGCAGCTTGCCGCTCTTCTCAGCGAGATAGAGCAGGATCGCGCCGGACTCCCACAGAGCGAAAGGCTTGCCGCCCGGGCCGTCGGGATCGAGGATCGCCGGGATCTTTCCGTTGGGGTTCAAAGACAGGAACTCGGCGTTCCAGGTCTCATTCTCCATGATGTTCACATAGTGCGGCTCGTAAGGGATTCCGGTCTCCTCCAGCATGATCGACGCCTTGACGCCGTTCGGAGTCGGCGCGGCGTAGAGCTGCAGCCGGTCGGGATGCTGCGCCGGCCAGCGGCGGGTGATCGGGAATGCGGAAAGATCGGCCATGACGAGCCCTTTCGTTTCGGTTGCGCAGTGAAAGGAAGCTAGGGGCGCGCAGTGCCGCGGTGAAGTTGCCTCCACCGCAACACAGCGTTGCCTCAGCCGATCGGCATCCCCGGAGGGATGCGGGGCAGCCGCTGGGGATCGGCGGCGGCGCGTTCAAGGGCCTCCCGGTCGGCGATCAGGCGGGCAAGGCCTCGGCTCCAGTCGCCGTGCGGATCGTCGCCGCGGGCCGAAGCGAGCGTCCGGCCGAGGCGGGCGATCCGCTCGGACAACGCCAAGGCGATGGTCGGTGACAGCGCGGCGTCGCGCTGCACCCGGGCGAGCGCGAGCAGGCTTGTCGTGGCGACCCGGCGCTGGACCGCGGCGTCGGCGGGGGTGAGACCGCCGAAGTCGAACACTTGGGCGATCAGCATGTCGATGAGCTGGTGGGCGCTCGGCGACTGCGGGTCGGCCTGGTTTTGAAGCTCAAGCCGGTTGAGGCGGTGCGGCTGGAGGAGGTTGGTCAGGGTCAAAGCCGCGCTCGTCTCGGTCGCGACGAGCGGGTCGAAGATCGGCCCGCCGGCGGTGCGCATGACCTCGATGTCGGTCTGGCGGTCAGCATTCCCCGACCAGCCCGCTGACAAAGCCGGAAGGATGGCCGCGGGCACCCGCGCCGCATCGGGGCGAAGGGTCGCGAGCAAGGCGGCGATTGCGCGGCGCTGCTCGGCGGGCGGGACCGGGCGCGCGGTCTCGCGGCTGTCGCCGTTGACGGCGTAGGTGAAATGGACTCCGCCGATCTGCTTGGCCGCCACTTCCAGCTGGTAGCGGTGGATGAGCCAGATCGGAACGAAGGCGCGGCGGAGGTCCGCGACGGCGGTGCCCCGAGCGATGGCCGCCGGACCGAAGCGGGAGACCGCGGCCGCGCGCACCTGCATCATCCGGTCGAGCTCGCCGACCGGATCGGCGAAATCGTCCCACAGGCCGCCCTCTGGATGGCCGGAGCTCGGCGGGCGGGCGTCGTCGTCGCCGATATAGCGAAGGCCCTCGGCGAGGCCGGCTGCCATGATCGGCTCGGCCTCGGCGTCGGTCTGGGCGCCGTAGAGCCAGTGCACCGCGAAATTGTCCCAGCGGCCGAGACCGACTCCATACGCGTCGCGAAGGTCGAGGCGGCCGTCGACAAGGCCGACCCGCGGCGCGGGATAATCCATCACCGAATAGCGGCCTTGCGTGCTCGCAGCGAAATTGTGCGCGATTCCGAGGGCGTGGCCGACCTCGTGGGCGGCGAGCTGGCGGATCCGGGCGAGGGCGGCGGCGACGGGATCGTTGGCGTCGCCGGTGCCGGTGAGGCCGGCACCCACCAGCGCCTGGTAGATCATCATGTCCTGACGGACCCGGAGCGAGCCGAGCAGGACCCGGCCGGAGATGATCTCGCCGGTGCGCGGATCGGTGATCGCCTGGCCGTAGGACCAGCCGCGGGTCGCGCGGTTGACCCAGTTGAGCACGTTGTAGCGCGTGTCGAGCGGGTCGACGCCTTCGGGCAGAAGCTCGACCTGGAAGGCATCGATGAAGCCCGCGCGGTCGAACGCCTCGCGCCACCAGCCGACTCCGTCCATCAGCGCCGAGCGGATCGGCTCCGGCGCGGCGCGGTCGATGTAGAAGACGATCGGGCGGCGCACCCGCGAGCGGGCCGCGGTCGGATCGACCTTGTCGAGGCGGAAGCGGTTGGCGACTTCGGTGACGACCGAGCGGTCGAGCGGCTGCGAGAAGTCGATGATCTGGGTGCCAAAGCTTCCCGCGCGTGGGTCGAAGCGGCGGACCTGGTAGCCGGGCTCCGGGAGCCGCACGATCGAGTGGCGAAGCGTGAAGGTGACGTTGCCGGGGTGCGGCGCGATGTTGCCGACCTCGGGCCCCGGCCGCTGTGACACGAAGGTCAGCCGCCCCTCCATCTCGATATTATTGGGGAGGACGCGGACGGAATTTGGATCGGCAACGCTCAGCTCGGGAACGAGGCGATAGTCGCCATTCTCCTGCTCGCGCAGTCGCTGCGCGATGTTCATGTCGTCACGGGTGAGGAAGCCCGAGACGTCCACGAGGATGTTGCCGTTAGGGCGCTCGGCGGCCACCTCGCCGGTCCACAGGGTGGATGTGGCGAAGGCCTCGGTCACGCCACGCTGCTCGACCTCGGAGGCACCGGTGGCGCGGAAGCGGGGGTTCTCGATCTCGGCGACAACGCGGTTGCCGAGCCGGCGGAAGACCAGGAGGCGGGAGTCGCCGGCGAGCGCGCGATCGAGGCCGATCGACGCGGAGCCGAGGCCGGTCTCGAGCGCGGTCACGTAGATATAGCGGCCGGCGAAACCGTTGGCGTCTGGCCGCGGCAGCTCGAGATAGATCTTCCCAGTCGAGCGGTTGACGTGGACCTGCAGAAGCCCGGTCTGCTCCTGGGTGCCCTGAAGCACTTCGGCGGGGGGCGCGGCCGCCATGGCGAGAGGCGCGGCGCACGACAGCAGCAGAAGCAGAGATAGCTTGGTTTTCATGGAGCTCCCCTTATGTGCGCCCGGCCTAGCGCAACGAAATGCGACCCGCTAGGCGGCGGGCGCACAGTCTTTCCAGGAGCAATGTTTTGGGTTTCCGCTGCGGTATCGTCGGCCTGCCGAATGTCGGCAAGTCCACCCTGTTCAACGCGTTGACCGAGACGGCGGCGGCGCAGGCGGCGAACTATCCCTTCTGTACGATCGAGCCGAATGTCGGCCGCGTCGCCGTGCCCGATGCGCGCCTCGACAAGATCAAGGAAGTCGCCAAGTCGGCTCAGGAGATCGAGACCCAGCTCGAATTCGTCGACATCGCCGGGCTGGTGCGCGGCGCGTCCAAGGGCGAAGGGCTCGGCAACCAGTTCCTCGGCAACATCCGCGAGGTCGACGCGATCGTCCACGTCCTGCGCTGCTTCGAGGGCGGCGACGTGACCCACGTCGAGAACCGAGTCGATCCCGTCGCCGACGCGGAGACGGTGGAGACCGAGCTGATGCTCGCGGACCTGGAAAGCCTCGAGAAGCGAGTCCCCAACCTCGCCAAGAAGGCGGCTCAGGGCGACAAGGAGGCCAAGATCCAGGCGAGCGTGCTCGGCCAGGCGCTTGAGCTTCTGCGCGAGTCGAAGCCAGCGCGGCTGACCGAGCCGAAGGATGCCGAGGAGAAGCTGGCGCTGGAGCGGGCGCAGCTGCTGACCTCCAAGCCCGTCCTCTACGTGTGCAATGTCGACGAGAGCGACGCTGCGACCGGCAACGCCCACAGCGCGCGCGTGTTCGAGAAGGCCGAGGCGGAGGGCGCCAAGGCGGTGATCATATCGGCTGCAATCGAGGCGGAGATCGCGACGATGCCCGCCGAGGACCGCGCCGAGTTCCTGTCCGACCTCGGGCTGAAGGAGACCGGCCTCAGCCAGATCATCCGCGCCGGCTACGACCTCCTCCACCTCATCACCTTCTTCACGGCCGGCCCCAAGGAGGCGCGCGCCTGGACGGTCGAGAAGGGATCCAAGGCACCGCAGGCCGCGGGTGTGATCCACACCGATTTCGAGCGGGGCTTCATCCGCGCCGAGACGATCGCCTACGAGGACTTCATCGCATACGGCGGCGAGGCGGGCGCCAAGGAAGCCGGCAAGATGCGCGCCGAGGGCAAGGAATATGTCGTCCAGGACGGCGACATCCTGCTCTTCCGCTTCAACGTCTAAGCCGGCTCGCCAGAGTCCACCAATCGGGGTGGGCGACGCTGATGCGCGCCTGAGCCTCATCGCGCTCGGCGTCGCTGCCGTAGAGGGCGAAGCAGGTAGCGCCCGAGCCCGACATGCGCGCGAAGCCGGCGCCGACGAGGGCTTTCAGCACGTCGGCGATGACCGGAGCGATGGTGAGCGCGGGGACTTCGAGGTCGTTGCGGCCGAGAAGGTCCGCGCCCAGGGGCCCGCGGTCGATCCCGTCCCAGGCCTTGAACACCGGGCCAGTTGGCACCGGTACGCGCGGATTTACGAGCAGGATTGGCGTTTCGGCTAGCGTGCTGTCGATGGGGACAAGGTCGTCGCCCCTGCCCTCACCGCGCACTGTTCGGCTGGCGAGACAGGCGGGAACGTCGGCGCCGAGGCTGCGTGCAATGACGTGGAGGATTTCCGGCTCGTGCGGGAGGCCCCAGAAGCGGGTGAGCAGGCGCAGCGCCGCCGCCGCGTCCGCCGAGCCGCCGCCGATCCCGGCAGCGAGGGGAAGGCGCTTGTCGAGCACGATGCAGGCGCCTTTGGCAACGCCGTGATGCTGCCTGAGAGCTTGCGCGGCGCGAACGACCAGGTTGTCCGCGCCTGCGCTTAGTTCCGCGGCAAAAGGGCCGACGACCCGCAGCTCAACCTCGCCGGCTGCTTGCGGCTGTACCGTCAGATCATCGCCATCCTCGGCGAAGGCAAAAACCGTTTCCAGGCGGTGGTAGCCGTCGGGCTCTCGTCCGCGCACGTGGAGCGCGAGGTTGACCTTCGCGTAGGCGGTCTCGCGCATCAGCGCTGGACGAGGCGCGGCGGCCCTCGCTCGATCTTGGCCCGAAGGCGCTCGGCGGCCTCGCCATCGGCATAGACTAGGGCCGCGGTCCAGGCAAAGCGGGCCTCGTAGCGGCGGCCGGCGGCGTAATAAGCATCGCCGAGATGCTCGTTGATCTCGACATCCGAAGGCTCGCCGCGGGCGGCGCGTTCGAGATAGGGGATCGCCTCGTCGACCCGGCCGGTCTTGTAGAGCGCCCAGCCGAGCGAGTCGGTGATCGCGGCGCTGTCGGGAGCGAGCCGAAGCGCCTCCCGGATCATGCGCTCGGATTCCGCCGGTTCCTCGCCGCGGTCGATCTGGGCGTAGCCGAGATAGTTGAGGACCACCGGCTCTGCGGGAGCGAGGCGATAGGCCTCACGCAGCGCCTCGCGCGCCTCGGGCCAGCGACCGCCCTGCTCGAGCGCTCCGCCGCGGGCGACGAAGAGCGTCCACTCCGGAATCCCCGGATAGGTGCCGGCCCGCCACAATTCGTGGGCGCGGGCATAGGCGGCAGCGGCCTCGTCGAACTGCCGCGTATCGACCAGGAGATCGCCGAGCTGGATATGGTCGGCGGGGTCGCGCGAGCCGCGGGCGATGCGCTGGCGCACCTCGGTCATCGCGGCGGTGCGCTGGCCGCTGGTCGCAAGCAGGCGGAGGCGAAGCGAGGCGGCAGCATCGGCGAACGGATCGTGCGCCGGCACCTGGGCGAGAAGGCGCACGGCCTCAGCGGCGCGCTCCTCGCCCATCACCTCGGCGGCGAGGAAGGTCGCCTCGCTGTTGTCGGGCGCGAGGTAGCGGGCGATCTGGGCGAGCATCACCGCTTCGTTGCCGAGCTCCTGCTGATTGAAGTCGATGGCGACGCGCGCGAACAGCTCGGCGACTCCGTCGGCGGCGGTGTCGATGCGGCCCGGGATCGGACGGCCCGCCTGGATCAGACGGCGCGCGGCGGCGAAGGCGGGCTGGTCGCCGGCAACGAGGGCGAGAGCCTGGTCGCGCTGGCGGCGCGCGGCGAATTCCGCGGCTGCGGCGATGCGCAGGCGCTGGAGACGAAGGCCTGCGCCCGGATCGAGCGAGGCGAAGATCTCGGGCGAGCCCCTGCCCTGCGCCAGCTCGATCAGAGCGCGATGCTCGACGGCGTAGCCGGCGCCGGCACCGCTTTCGAGCGGCGCCAACGCGGCGATGGGGTCGCCTCGGCGCGAGCCGAAGGCGATCCAGGCGCGGATGATTGGCACGATCGTCTCGAACAACCGGTCCTGTTCGATCCGCCCGGTCTGGCGCTCGGCCGTCGCCCAGTCGCGGCGCTTGAGCGCCTCGGCGAGGAGCAGCGGACGGCGAAGGGCGGGAAGCGCGTTCTGCGCCTCAAGCCGGCGCGCGGCGTCGAGAGCGAGCGGCCAGTCGCCGGCGGACAGGCCGTGGTCGAGGGCCCGGCGGGCGACGAGCTGGCTGGTTGGGTTTTCCGCGAGCAGTGAGCGAAAGCTACGGCCGGCGCGGTCCACCGCGCCCTGATCGGCGGCAACCCGCGCCTGGATGTAGGTAGCGGGATCGGCTGCGGCCGGGGCCGCCCAGGCGATCAGGGCGACACCGGCGAGGAGGCTACATGTTCGGATAATTGGGGCCTCCACCGCCTTCGGGGGTGACCCAGTTGATGTTCTGGGTCGGGTCCTTGATGTCGCAGGTCTTGCAATGGACGCAATTCTGGGCGTTGATCTGCAGGCGCGTGGCGCCGCCCTCCTCCACGAACTCGTAGACCCCGGCTGGGCAGTAGCGTGCCTCGGGGCCCGCATAATCCGGCAGGTTGACCGCGGTCGGGATCGCCGCGTCCTTGAGGGTGAGGTGGATCGGCTGGTCCTCCTCGTGATTGGTGTTCGACAGGAACACCGAGGAGAGGCGGTCGAAGCTGATCACGCCGTCGGGCTTCGGATAGTCAATCGGCTTCGCTTGGTCCTTGCGGATCAGGGTCGTGTGATCCGGGTGGTGCTTCATCGTGAACGGCAGGCCGATGTGCAGGGTGCGCATCCACATGTCGATTCCGGCGAGAAGAGTACCGATCGTGCCGCCGAACTTCGCGACCATCGGCTCGACGTTGCGCACCATCTTCAGCTCCTTCGCCACCCAGGAGGCGTGGAGCGCGGTGTCGTAATCCTCGAGAGCGTCATTGCTTCTATCGGCGGAGATTGCGGCGAAGGCGGCCTCGGCGGCGAGCATTCCGCTCTTCATCGCGGTGTGGGTGCCCTTGATCCGGGGCACGTTCACGAAGCCGGCCGAGCAGCCGATCAGCGCTCCGCCCGGGAAAGCGAGCTTGGGGATGGCCTGGTAGCCGCCCTCGTTGATCGCCCGGGCACCGTAGGAGACTCGCTTGCCGCCCTCGAGGATCGCTCGGATCGAGGGATGCTGCTTCCAGCGCTGGAATTCCTCGAACGGCGAAAGATACGGATTGCGGTAGGACAGAGCGACGACGAAGCCTAACGCCACCTGGTTGTTGTCCTGGTGGTAGAGGAAGCCGCCGCCCCAGGCATCGTCGGTGAGCGGCCAGCCCTGGGTGTGGATGACGTGGCCCGGCTTGTGCTTGGCAGGATCGATGTCCCACAATTCCTTGACGCCGAGGCCGTAAATCTGCGGCTGGCTGTCCTTGTCGAGCTCGAAGATCCGCTTCACCTCCTTGGTGAGGTGACCGCGCGCCCCTTCCGCGAAGAAGGTGTAGCGGCCGTGAAGCTCCATTCCGGGCTGGTAGTCGGGCTTGTGGGTGCCGTCGCGGGCGACGCCCATGTCGCCGGTCGCGACGCCCTTCACACTGCCGTCGTCGTTGAACAGGACCTCGGCGGCCGGGAAACCCGGGAAGATCTCGACTCCCAGCTCCTCGGCCTTGCCGGCGAGCCAGCGGCACAGATTGCCGAGACTGCCGGTGAAGGTGCCCTTGTTGTGCATCCACGACGGAGTCATCAGGTGCGGCATCGACCGTTTCTTGGTCTTCGACAGCACCCAATGCTCATTGCGCGTGACAGGGACGGCGGCGAGCGGGCAGCCCTGTTCCTTCCAGTCCGGAAGAAGCTCGTCCAAGGCCTTGGGATCGATCACCGCGCCGGACAGGATGTGGGCGCCGACCTCGGATCCCTTTTCCAGGATGCAGACGGACAGTTCGCGTCCCGCCTCGTTGGCAAGCTGCTTCAGGCGGATCGCGGCGGAAAGGCCGGCAGGTCCCGCACCGACGATGACGACGTCGTACTGCATGGACTCGCGTTCGCTCACTGGCCTCTCCTCGTCGCGTGACTGACTCATGTGGTCGCAAAGTCGCGACGCGGCGGCAATAAGCAAGTCCCCGAAGGTTGACCAGCGCCGCGCCGATGGTCCCTATGGCGCGATGGATCGGGGCGGGGATGATTTTATCGCGGAGGCGGAGAGCCTGCTCGGCTGGTGGCGCGATGCGGGCGTCGACTGCGCCGTTCAGGAGGAGCCGCGCGACTGGCTGAAGCCGGCGCCAGTGCCGGTGCCGAGCGAAGCCGCGGAAGCGGGCTCGGGCGCCCCTCGACTTCCCTCGGGACGAGCGGAACCCGCGCAGGAGCCGCTGCCCGACCAGCTGCCGCTGTTCCATGACTGGCTGAAGGCGAGCGACGCCCTGCCCTATGCCGCGCCGCACGCTCCTCGGGTGTGTCCGTCGGGCGATCCGGCGTCCGGACTGGTGGTGATGACCGCCATGCCATCCGTCGAGGATTGCTCGGCGGGAACGATGCTGTCGGGCGAGTCCGGGCGCCTGTTCGACCGGATGCTGGCCGCGATTGGTCGGAGCCGCGACACCAGCTACATCGCCGGCCTGTCCTGCCTGCGACCCACCGGAGGCCGCCTCGATCCGACCGGCGCCACGCGCTGCGCCGAGATCGCCCGCCACCATCTCGGCCTTGTCGCGCCCAAAGCGGTGCTTGTGGTCGGCGACGCCTGCTCGAAGGCCCTGCTCGGCCTCGGCGCCGCCCAGGCGCGCGGCAAGGTCCACCGGATTGCAACGCCGGCCGGCGAGATCGCCGCCGTGGTCACCCTTCACCCCGACTATCTGCTCGGCCAGCCGGCCGCCAAGGCGCTCGCCTGGGCCGACCTCCAGCTTCTGCAGGAGACGCTCGCATGATCCGCAAGCTCGCTCTCGCCGTCGCCCTCGGCACGCTTGCGACCCCGGCACTCGCCGACGATCTCGACACCGTGACCCAGTCCCGCCGCGCCCGCGCCGCGACGGTGCCGCCGCAGCTCAGCCCAGCGCAGCGCGATGCCTACAGCGCCCTCTTCGCCGATCTCGCGGCGCAGAACTGGGCCGGCGCGCTCGGGCGGCTCGACACGCTTCCCGAAGGGCTGCTGCACAATGCCGCCCGAGCGATCCTCTATACCGCGCCGGGCTCGCCGCGGGTCGAGCTCGAGCCGCTGATGACTTTGGTCAGCCGGGCGCCCGAGCTTCCGCAGGCGGCCGATCTCGCCCGCCTCGCCCAGCTACGCGGAGCGACCCAGGCGCCGTTCGTGGCCCCGGCCCAGCGGCTCATCGGCCAGCGGGGCCAGCCGCGCCGCCAGCGCCCGCGCGCAACCACGGGCGACCCTGTGGCGCGCGAGCTCGAGCCGCTGATTCAGCCGCTCATCGTCGAGGACCAGCCGGCGGCGGCCGAGGCGATCATGCTGTCGCGCGGCGGCGAGCTGTCGATCGAGAGCCGGACCGAGTTCGAGCAGCGCATCGCCTGGTCCTATTATCTGGTTCGCCAGGACCGCGAGGCGCTTCGCCTCGCCCAGCAAGCGGCGCGCGGCGTCGGCGACTGGGCGGTCCATGCCGAGTGGGTTGCGGGGCTCGCCGCCTGGCGGCTCGGCGACTGCAGCGCGGAGCAGAGCTTCCAGACCGTGGCGCGCCGCACCGGCGATCCCGAGATGATGGCTGCCGGCCATTACTGGGCCTCGCGCGCGGCGCTTCGCTGCGGCCATCCCGAGCGGGTCCAGCCGCACCTTCGCGCCGCCGCCGGCCAGGAGGAGACCTTCTACGGCCTTCTAGCGGAGAGCGCTCTCGGCCTTCGCCGCGTGTCGGGAGGCCAGGCCGACGTGCTGACCCCGGAGGAATGGGCGTCGATCGCGAACCGGCCGAACGTCCGCGCCGCCGTTGCGCTCGCCGAGATCGGACAGACGGAGTTCGCCGACACCTTCCTCCGCCACCAGGCGCGGATCGGCGACCCACGCGAGCATGAGGCGCTGACCCATCTCGCCGCGCGGCTCAACCTCACCGGCACTCAGATGTACCTCGCGCACAATTTGCCGCAGGGGGTCCGCATCGGCCGGCACGACCGCTACCCCGCGCCCGACATCGCGCCACGCGGCGGCTGGCAGGTCGACCAGGCACTTGCTTACGCCCATGCGCTCCAGGAATCGGGTTTCCGCGCCAATGCCGTCAGCCAGGCGGGGGCGCGCGGGCTGATGCAGGTGCGCCCGGGCACCGCCGGGGACCTCGTCCGCTGGGGCCGCGCCAACGCCGATCCGAACCGCCTCAACGACCCGGCGACCAACGTCGCCTTCGGCCAGGCCTATATGCAGTATCTGCGGGACCAGAGCGGCACCGACGGCCTGCTTCCGCGCGTGATCGCAGCCTACAATGCCGGGCCGGCGCCGGTCGCGCGCTGGACCGCTGAGAGCCGAGGCGACGGCGATCCGCTGCTCTACATCGAGTCGGTGCCCTATTGGGAAACCCGGGGCTACATCCCGATCGTGCTACGCAATTACTGGATTTACGAGGAACGTCAGGCCGACCAGTCGTCGAGCCGCCGGGCCCTCGCCCAAGGCCTGTGGCCGCGCTTCCCCGGCACGCCGGGACCGGAGGCGGTGCGTCTCAACGCGCCGGGGCGGATCGCCGAAGGCAGCGACTGATCTTCCTACCGCGCGGCCCCGAACGGGCTGCCGGCATTCCACCTCGGCCGTTCCGGCGCGTTGGCGAGGCGCATCGCGAGCGCCGCGATGAAGTCGTGGAGGCGGATCTCGTCGTCGCGGAAGATCGGGGTCGTCATGTCGTCCGACGGCGCGTGGTAGCGGCTGGCGCGGAAAGCGCGCTCGAGCTCCGCCTCAGGCGTGTTTGCGGCAAAACCGAACTTGAACGCGACCGCAGGGATCCCCTGCTCGATGAAGCCGTACTGATCGGAGCGGATGAACGAGTTGCGGTTCGGGAAGGGGTCGGGGGCCAGCGGCAGGCCCATCGTCTCGCCGACAGCGCGGGCAGCGTCGCCGATGCTGCTCTCCTCCGCGCCGAGCACGGTGACGCTGCGCAGCGGAAAGAGCGGCAGCGCCATGTCGTAATTGAGGTTGGCGACGATGCTTTCGCGCGGCACCGTCGGCTGCCGAGCGAAGTAGCGTGAGCCGAGCAGCCCCCTCTCCTCCGCGGTTACGAACACGAACAGGATCGAGCGCTTCGGCCGCTGGCGGCGAAGCTCGGCGGCGATGTCGATCAGCGCGGCGACTCCGGCGGCGTTGTCGAGCGCGCCGTTGTAGATCGAGTCGCCGTTGACCGGGCGGCCGATGCCGAGGCCGTCGAGATGCGCGGTGAGAACGATATGCTCATCGGCAAGCGCGGGGTCGCTGCCGGGCAGCTTGGCGACGACATTGGGCGAGGCGACGGCGCGGCTGGTCACGGCGAGGCGGCCGCTGAGCCGGGTGGCCAACGGGAAGCTGCGCAGCGGGCGCGAGGCGTCGGCATCGGCGGCGACCTGGGCGAAGGTGCGCGGCGCACCGGCGAACAGCCGCTCGGCCTCCGCCGCGTTCCAGCTCAGCGAGACGAAGGGGGGTTCGTCGCGGATGCCGGCGTCGGCGAACAGCATTCCGGGCTGGGTCGAATTGCGCACCGTCGATTCCCACGGCGATTCGGTCTGCCCAGGCGTAGTCAACGAGATCGCTCCCACGGCGCCGCGCTCGGCGAGCCAGGTATTGCGCTGGGCTCGGGCGTGGGCCTTGAGAGTGCCGGCGACCTCGGCGGGTCCGCCGCTGACGAAGACGGCGATCTTGCCGCGAAGGTCGACGCCCGCGAAGTCGTCATGGCCGACCGACGGCATGTGCAGGCCGTAGCCGACGAAGACGAGCGGCGCGTCGAATGTCGCGGGGAGTTGGTAGCGCGGGCTGATCACTGCCGTGGCGGGAGCCGCGACCGGCGTGCCTGACAGGCTCAGGCTCGACGCGGCATAATCGGTGCGCTGCTCGGTAAAGGCGATCGGCTGAAGATAGCCGTTGGTCCCGGCCGACTGTAGGCCGAGGCGGCGCATCTCGTTCGCAACATAGGCAGCAGCGCGCTCGTGGCCCGGGGTGCCGGCGGCGCGCCCCTCCATCGCATCGCTTGCCAGCGTTTCGACATGCGCCTGCCAACGCGCGGCGCGATCGGCCGGGGCAATGGGCGCCGTGGAGACGGTCGGCGCGCAGGCGGTGAGAGCGAAGGCGAGCAACCAGGCGGAACGCATAGACAAAACTCCTCGGCCCCCACCTGCCACGGCCAATGGCAGGGCCGCCGCGCGAGGGCAATATCTGGGCTATTGTTCTTGGTATGTTCTGGACGTACTATGGCGGAATGGACGCGCGACTCTCACGCCCCGATGTTCGGCCCGGCCGCGGCGCCCCGGAAAACCGCACGCCGACCCGCTTCAACCTGAAGGAGCGCGAGGCGGATGGCGACTGGCTCGACGAGCGCGAGGAGCTGGACGGCGGACCGCCGCCGCTTCGGACAACGGTGACGGTCGAGCAGCCGCGAACGATCATCGCCCGCAACACGTCGCCTGACATCGGCTTCGACCGCTCGATCAATCCCTACCGGGGCTGCGAGCATGGCTGCATCTATTGCTTCGCGCGGCCGACCCATGCCTTCCACGATTTGTCGCCGGGGCTCGACTTCGAGACGAAGCTCTATGCCAAGCCCAATGCCGCTGCGCTTCTGCGCAACGAGCTTGGCAAGCCCGGCTATGTGTGCCGGCCGATGGCGCTCGGCACCAACACCGACCCCTATCAGCCGATTGAAGGCAAGTGGCGGATCACGCGGTCGGTGCTCGAGGTGCTGGCCGAATGCCGCCATCCCTTCACCATCACGACCAAGTCCGACCGCGTGGTGCGCGACATCGACATCATCGCGCCGATGGCGAAGCAGCGGATGGCGAACGTGGCGCTGTCGGTGACCTCGCTGACTCCGGAAATCTCGCGCACGCTGGAGCCGCGCGCGCCGGCGGCGCGCAAGCGGCTGGCGGCCGTGAAAAAGCTGGTCGATGCGGGCGTGCCCTGCACTGTCGCGATCGCGCCGGTGGTGCCGCAGGTCACCGACCACGAGCTTGAGGCGATCGTCGAGGCCGCGGCCGAGGCCGGAGCGAGCGGCGTCTTCTATTTGCCGGTGCGCCTTCCCTACGAGGTCGCGCCTTTGTTCCGCGCCTGGCTCGACGAGCATTTCCCCGACCGCGCGCGTAAGGTGATGGCGACCATCCAGTCGATGCGCGGCGGCAAGGACAACGACCCCAATTGGTTCACCCGGATGCGAGGGCAAGGCGCTTGGGCGGACCTCCTGCGAACCCGCTTCGAGATCGCCGCCAAGAAGCACGGCTTCCCCAAGGACAAGCGACCCCTCCGCACCGACCTGTTCGAGCCGCCCCAGGGGCCGCAGCTGAGACTCTTGTAAAGGTCCCAACCTCCCCGCTCGTCGGCTGCCCTACCGCAGTTCCACGCGGATGGTTCGGCACAGGTCGACAAGCGGCCAGGTGCGGCGCTGGCCGTTGGCGTAGGTCACCCGCACGTCCCAGCGGCACAGTTCGATATCGCGGGTGTAGGAGACGGCGGCGCGCTCGCCCGAGGGCACTTCGCGCTGGACGAGGATGTCGTCGCTCCACGGCGACTCTTCGCCAGACGGCGTGATGTTGACCGTGGTGATGGTCTGGCCGGTGCGGTTGACCAGGATGAAGTCGAGATTGGCGGCGCCTTCGGGAAGCTCACTGCCATAGCTGTCGAGCGGCGGCTCGCGCAGCGGCTGCGCGAACGCGGCGCCGCCGAGGCCGGCTGCGATCAATGCCAGGACGATATTGCGCATGAGCGTGCCCCCTCTTCGGGGGGACAGCTTATGCCAACAGCCGCAGCGGCGCTTCCAGAATCTTCTTCAGTTCCTGCATGAAGCTCGCCGCGTCCCAGCCGTCGACGACTCGGTGGTCGCAGCTGATCGACAGGTTCATCATCTTGGCGACCTTGATCTGGCCGGATTCGACGATCGGCGTCTCCTTGACCTTGTTGACCGCGATGATCGCGACCTCGGGCCGGTTGATCACCGGGGTCGAGACGATTCCGCCCATCGGGCCGAGGCTGGAGATGGTGATGGTCGAGCCGGACAGCTCCTCCCGGGTCGCCTTGCCGGTGCGCGTGGCCTCGGCAAGCCGGGCGATTTCGGCGGCGAGGCCCCACACGTCGCGCCCTTCCGCATTGCGGATCACCGCGACGGAGAGGCCGCTGTCGGTCTGAGTCGCCATCCCCATGTGGACCGCGCCGGAGCGGTGGATGACGTTCGCGTCGTCGTCGTAGCGCGCGTTGATCATCGGGAAGTCCGGCAAGGTCCGGCACATCGCGGTGATCAGGAAGGGCAGCATGGTGAGCTTGGGATTGGACCCGCGGTCCTGGTTCATCATCGCGCGGGTCTGCTCCAGCGCGGTGACGTTCACTTCCTCGACATAGGTGAAATGCGGGATCCGGCGCTTGGCCTCCTGCATGTTCTCGGCGATCCGGCGGCGCAGGCCGACGACCTTCACGTCCTCATCCTTCGCCTGGCGTCGTGCGCCGCCCGGGCGGACGCCGCCGCCATTGTAGAGCAGATAGGCGTCGAGATCGGAGTGGCGGATTCGGTCGCCGGAATACTGGACTTGGTTGAGGTCGATGCCGAGGTCGCGGGCGCGGGCGCGGACGGCGGGCGAGGCCAGCACCCTGGCCTCGGTTTTCGGCTCAGGCCTGGCGGCCGGCTCGGCCCGCCATTCGCCCTGGCGACGGTCGTCCTGGCCGCGATCCCCGTCGCGGCGCTCGTCGGCGCCGGTGCGACGCTCGCCGGTGGCGCGGCGATCCTCAGGCTCGACGTCTGCGCTCGGTACCGCCTCGGCCAGCTCAGGCGTGATCTCGGTCGCGCCGTCGCCCATCGGCATTTCCTCAGGCTGCGCCTCGGCGGCGGCGACTCCGTCGGCTGTCTCGAGCACGACCAGGGTCGAGCCGATCGGGATCTGGTCGCCGACGTCGCCGGCAAGCTGGACGACCCGGCCTGAGACCGGCGATTCGAGCTCCACGGTCGCCTTGTCGGTCATCATGTCGGCAAGCTGCTGGTCTTCATTGACCTCGTCGCCCACCGCGACGTGCCAGGCGACGATCTCCGCCTCCGCGATCCCTTCGCCAATGTCGGGCAGCCTGAATTCGTAGCGCGCCATGTTGCGGTCAGTCCTCCAGAGCTTTCTTGAATGCGTTGCCGAGCCGAACCGGGCCGGGGAAATAGGCCCATTCGAGGCTGTGCGGATAAGGCGTGTCCCAGCCGGTCGCGCGGACCACCGGGGCCTCGAGGTGATAGAAGCAGCGCTCCTGCACGAGCGCGGCAAGCTCGGCGCCGAAGCCGCTGGTGCGCGTCGCCTCGTGCACGACGACGCAGCGGCCGGTCTTCTTCACCGATTCCTCGATCGTCTCGATATCCACCGGAACGATGGTTCGAAGGTCGATGACCTCGGCATCCACTCCGGCGGCCTCGGCCGCGGCGAGCGCGACATGGACCATGGTGCCGTAGGCGAGGATGGTGAGCTCGGGACCTTCCTTGACGACCCGCGCCTTGCCGATCGGAACGGTATAGTGGCCGTCGGGAACCTCGGCGTCTGGATGCTTGGACCAGGGCGTCACCGGGCGGTCGAAGAAGCCGTCGAACGGGCCGTTATAAATTCGCTTTGGCTCGAAGAAGACGACCGGGTCGTCATCCTCGATCGCGGCGATCAGAAGCCCCTTCGCATCGTGCGGGTTGGACGGGATCACGACCTTGAGGCCCGCGACATGGGCGAACAGCGCCTCGGGCGACTGGCTGTGGGTCTGGCCGCCGAAGATGCCGCCGCCATAGGGCGAACGGATCACCATCGGCACGAACCATTCCCCGGCGGTGCGGTAGCGGATCTTGGCCGCTTCCGACACGATCTGGTCGAAACCCGGATAGATGTAATCGGCGAACTGGATCTCGGCGACCGGGCGAAGCCCGTAGGTGGCTATGCCGATCGCGGTCGCCATGATGCCGTTCTCGCTGATCGGCGTGTCGAACACGCGCTGCTTGCCGAACTTCTTCTGGAGGCCGGCGGTGACCCGGAACACGCCGCCGAAATAGCCGGCGTCCTCGCCCATCACGACGACATTGTCGTCGCGCTCCATCATCACGTGGTGGGCGTCGTTCAGCGCCTCGATCATGTTGCGGATGGTCATCAGCGGCCACCCTTTCCGAGTTTGGTGTCGAGCTCGGCGACCATCTCCGCCTGCTGCTCCCTGAGGTGCCAGGGAAGCTCGGCATAAACGTCGTCGAACATGGTGCGCACGTCCTGCGGGAAATCGATGGTCGCGGCCCGAAGCACGCCTTGCTGCCGCGATTCCTTCTGGGCGGCGAGCACCTCGCCGTCGATCGCCTCGTCCATCTCCGCCTGGCGGGTGTCGTCCCATTCGCCGAGCGCGACGAGATGCTGGCGAAGCCGCTCGATCGGGTCGCCGAGCGGCCACTTCAAGCCCGCTTCCTTGGGCCGGTAGCCAGTCGGGTCGTCCGACGTGGAGTGGCCTTCCTTGCGGTAGGTAAACATCTCGATCAGCGTCGGCCCGAGATTGTGGCGGGCACGGTCGGCCGCCCACTGGGTCGCCGCATAAACGGCGAGCGGATCGTTGCCGTCGACACGAAGGCCCGGGATGCCGTAGCCGATCGCGCGCGCCGCGAAGGTGGTGAGCTGGCCGCCGGCGATCCCCGAGAAGCTCGAGATCGCCCACTGATTGTTGACGATGTTGAGGATCACCGGGGCGCGATAGACTCCGGCGAAGGTGCAGGCGGCATGGAAGTCGCCTTCCGCGGTCGACCCGTCGCCGATCCAGGCGGCGGCGATCCGGCTGTCCCCCTTGATCGCGCTCGCCATCGCCCAGCCCACCGCCTGCGGCACCTGCGTCGCGAGATTGCCGGAGATCGAGAAGAAGCCGTGCTTGCGGTCGGAATACATGATCGGCAGCTGGCGGCCGAGCAGCTTGTCGCCCTTGTTGGAGTAAATCTGGTTCATCATCTCGACGAGCGGGTAGCCGCGCGCGACGAGAAGCCCCTGCTGGCGATAGGTGGGGAAGCAGATGTCGTCGAAGTCGAGTGCGTGGGCGGCGGCGACCGCGATCGCCTCCTCGCCGGTCGACTTCATGTAGAAGCTGGTCTCGCCCTTGCGCTGGGCGCGGAACATGCGGTCGTCGAAGCGGCGGACGACGCTCATGTCGCGATACATCTTGCGGAGCACGTCCGGCGACAGGCGCGGGTCCCACGGGCCGACGGCGCGGCCGTCCTCGTCGAGCACCCGCACGAGCGAGTAGCACAGCTCGTGAGTCTCCTGCGCCGGCGCAGCGACGTCGGGCCGCCGGGCGCTGCCGGCGGCGGGCACCTTCACCCAGCTGAAGTCGGGCTCGTCGCCCGGTCTCGCTTCCGGCTCGGGAACGTGAAGGGAGAGCGCCGGCCGGTTGGGGCGCTCGGAATCGTTGGACATCCTCATCCCTGTTGCTTCGAATGTTCGCGGCGGCCCTAATCGATTTTTCCGGAGGTTGCACCCCCATGACGTCCGGCCGAAGCAGCGCTTGACGCGGCCGCTCGCGGACACCGACAAGAGCCGCGAAGGAGTGATGCCGATGCGCCTGTTGCTGATGTCGCTTTTGCTGGCCCTCACCGGGTGCATGACCGCCGCCGCACCGGCGGCGCCCGAGCCGGTCTATTATGTCGTCCGCCACCTCCACACGCCCGAGGGGCAGCGCGACCCGGATCTACTTCCCGAGGGCCAGGCCGCGGCGCAGCGGCTCGCGGCGATGCTCGCGTCCGAGCCGCCGGCGATCATCTATGTCAGCGACTACAAACGCACCCGCCAGACCGCCGCGCCGATAGCCGCCCGTCTCGGGCTTACGCCGGTGGTCTACGATCCCGCCGACACCCCTGCCCTCGCCGCGCGGGTTCGCCAGGGGCCGTGGCCGGTGCTGATCGTCGGCCACAGCAACACCGTGCCCGACATCGTCTCGGCGCTTGGGGGCACCCGCCCTGCCCCGCTCACTCATCCCGATTTCGGCGACGTGTGGCGGATCGGCGCGGACGGCACGACGACGCGGACGCGCATCCCCTAAAAAGGATTGAGGGTGAAGCCGGGGGCGTTCGGCTTCACCCTCAAACTGGTAAGCGCGGAAGTTCTAGAGGTCGACGCAGGCGGCGATGGCCTCCAGCTGCTTCACCCGGGCGCGGAGCTCGGCGATTTCGACCCGCTCCTCGCCCTGGGGCGGTGCTCGGCGGTCGAGCTCGGCGCGCTTGAGGTCGAGCCAGCCCTGCCACATGCGAAGGGTCACCATCAAAGTGGCTGCGATCGCGCCGAAGGCGAACCCTGCCATCAAGATCGTCGGCGTCATGCTCTCGATCATCATCTCACCTCCCTGTCCGGCCGCGTCTTCAGCGCAGCTCGTCAATTTCCTTGGCCAGCGCGACGTTCGAGCTGGTCACATGGGTCTCGATCGCCTGCATGCGGGCATCGAGGTCGCGCATCCGGGCGCGGGTCTCCTCGACCGAGTGGGCACTGAGCCGCGGCGCGTGGCCGCCCATCTCGAAGTGGCGCGACGTACCGCCTCCGTCGGCGACCAGACCCATCACCAGATAGGCGAAGCCCGCGACCGGGAAAGTCAGCACCAGCGCCAGAACCATGGCGACCCGGACCAGCGTGACGTCGATGTCGAAATGGTCCGACAGTCCGGCGCACACGCCCATGATCTTGCCGTCCTTCCGGTTCAGCCTGAATTTCCCGCGAGACATTTCTTTTGCTCCCTCTTGGTCTCTCATGTTTTCCGTCAGGCGGCCTTTCGCGCCGCCTTCATCGCCTCGAGCTCCGCGTCGACCCGTTCGGCGACGCGCAGTTCGGCAATCTCTTCCTCCAGGCTGCGCGGAGCGGCGAGCGCGAGCGCCTCGGCCTGGCCTTCCGCGAAATCCGCCTGGCGCTCGAGCAGGTCGAAGCTGGCGAAAGCCGCCTCGGTGCGCTGCCCGGCATACATTTCCCGCATCCGGACCCGGTGCTGGGCGCTCTCCATGCGGGTCGCGATCGCCGACTGGCGGTTGCGCGCCTCGCGGAGCTTGGCTTCCAGCTTGGCGATGTCCATCTCCGACGCCTTCAGAGTCGCGGTGATGCCCGCCATTTCCTCGCGAAGCTCGTCAGCCATCCCGGCGAGCTTCTCCTTCTCGACCAAAGCGGCGCGGGCGAGGTCCTCGCGGCCCTTCTCAAGCGCAAGCTCGGCGCGGTCGGTCCAGCTCGCCTGCAGATTCTCGATCACCGCGACCTGGCGCTGCTTCTCCTTGCTGTCGGCAATGGAGCGCGCGGCAGCGGCGCGGACTTCGACGAGCGTCTCTTCCATCTCCATGATGATCACCCGGATCGTCTTCGCCGGGTCGTCGGCACGATCGATGAGATCGGTGACGTTGGCGGCGATGATGTCGCGGGCTCTGGAAAAGATGCTCATTCGTACGAACTCCTGGGTGGTCTTGATGGTCGTCGCCGCGGTCAGGCGGCGCGGACCGTCGACTGGACCTGCGCAATCTGGGTCGTGGGGGCCGAAACCGCCGGGCCGACCGCTGCGCTGATGAAGATGGCCGAAACGACCAGGGCGGCAGCCGCCGAAGCGGTCTGGCGGCGGATGTTCTCGAAGCGGATGTTCACGTTCATTCCTCCCAATTCCTGCCGCATCATTGCGACACCAGGAACTTTGCAGGAGGCGTGCCAAACGCGGAGAGCCGCGGAAAACTGCGATTTTTGCGCGGCAGGTCAATCGCGGTGGATCAATGCGCCGCCACGAGTTGGGATTTTACGCCAAGTGTTGGATTGGCACTGCTCCTCCCCGGCACGGGAGGGACTGCGTGCGCAGGCGCGTGGTGGAGGAGATGGGTGGACCTAGGGCGGCCGCCTTCCGTCACCTCCCCGTGCCGGGGACGATCGAAGAGCTACTTACTCTCGCTCTTCGCGGGGGCGTTCTGGTTGCCGTCGCCGACCTTGTCGTCGCCGAGCTGACCGGTGCCGTGATAGCCCTTCTCGGTCTGGCCGCCGGAGAAAGCGGGCTTCTTTTCCTTACGGGCGCCCGGATTCTCGCCGCCCTGGCTTTCGCCGCCGCTGGCCATCGCGCCTTCGACTTCGCCCGAGGGCTGCTTGCTGTCCGTCATCGTCGCCTGTCCTTGCTGACCTTTGAAGGTCAACGGGCGGTGCGGACCGACGTTCCGAACTGGTCGAGGTCTTCCTTGCGGCGGCGATGGCCGGCGTCAGGACGGGTCACTTCCATCAGCTTGGCGCCGGCCATGAACACGACGCCCGCCGCCGCGGCCACGAACAGATAGCCGGGGAAGCCCGGGTAGGTTTCGAGATATTGAAGCCCTCGGGTCATCGCCCCGACCGCGAGCGCGTAGATCACCGCGCAGGCCTCGAAGCGGGTCTTGATGACGAAGAGGCGTCCGATCTTCTGTAACATGCCCGTATCTGAGCAAGAGCCGGGCCAATGGCAGATTTCCGCGGTTTTCTGAAAGCCCGCGTTAGGGTTTTGTAAACCATCCCGACAATCGGAGGGTCAGGCCGGCTGCTCCAGCGCCAGCAGCGCGAAGGTCGCCAGCCAATGCTCGCCCATATAGTCGCCGGTGACATAGGGCAGGCTGGCGTCGAGATGGGCATCGGCCGTCGCCCGAGCGCGTTCGGCGAGGCTCGGCTCGAGCCGGTCGGCGATGCCGCGCCAGCACCAGGCGCGGGTCAGGTTGAAGCCGTCGAGATGGGCAATCTTGCCGTCGCTCCGGTCCGACACGAAGGCAGGCGCGAACAGGCTCGCAGGCTCGCCCTCCGCGAGCCGAGGCAGGAAGGCGTCGAACCATGCCGCGAACTCGCCCTCGCCAAGAACGTAGCGCATCAGAAGCGCCTCGACCATCGCCGCAGAGAGGAACTCGTCGCCGCCCGGTTCCCAGCCGGGGCAGTCGCGGTCGCCGGCATAATGATCCGAGGCCCGGGCGCGGACCAGCGCCGCCAGATCGGCGTCGTTCGCATCGGCCCAGCCGAGCGCCAGGATCAGCGCGAAGGCGGTGTTGTAATGGGCGCCGACGCGGATCGGGTAGGTGAGCTTCGGGAGATAGGTAAGGAAGCGGTCGGCAAAGGCGCGGGCGAGCGGCTGCAGGATGTCCGCATAAGGTTGGTCCGGCCGCTCCTGCGCCTCGCGGTGGAGCGCGAGCAGCCAGGCCCAGCCATAAGGCCGCTCGAACCCGCCGGAATAGGCGCGGTCGAGATAGGCGAGCTCGCCGGCGACATTGTCCTCGGTCATCATCTTCTCAAACAAGGTGTCGATGCGCCGCGCCTGCGCCATCTCCGGGAACAGCCGCTGAAGCCGCATCAGCAGCCAATAACCGTGGACGCAGCTGTGCCAGTCGAAGCTCCCGAAGAAGATCGGGTGAAGGTCGCGCGGGCCGCGCACATCCTCCGGCCCGTCCATGACGTGATCGAGCTTGTGCGGATATTCGCGGGTGACGTGGCCGAGCGCCGCCTCGGCGAAGCGCTCGGCGGCGGCGAGGGTGAGTTGGTGCGTCATTGAGCTCCCTTATCCTCCCCACGATTTCGTGGGGAGGGGGACCGGCGAAGCCGGTGGAGGGGGTTCTTGTCGCCGATCGAAGAACCCCCTCCACCGTCCGCTGGACGGACGGTCCCCCTCCCCGGCAAATGCCGGGGAGGAAACATCAAAAGGCGAACCACCAGATCAGGACGATGTTGACGACGAGCAGCGGAAGGGCGGTGCCGATCTGCGCCTTGATGACGCCGTTGCGGTCCTTGAGCTCCAGCAGCGCCGCCGGCACGATGTTGAAGTTGGCGGCCATAGGCGTCATCAAAGTCCCGCAGAAACCGGCGAGCATCCCGACTGCGCCGACCACCGCGGCATCGCCGCCATAAGCCTGGATGAGGAGCGGAACCCCGATCGCCGCGACCATCACCGGGAAGGCCGCGAAGGCGTTCCCCATGATCATCGTGAACAACGCCATGCCGATGCCGAACACGGCGACGGTGAGGAAGATGCTGCCCTCGGGAATGGCAGCGCGGGTGGCGCCGCCGATGATCTCGCCGACTCCTGCCGCCGCGAACACCACGCCCAGCGCCGCCAGCATCTGCGGAAGCACCGCGGCCCAGCCGATCGCGTCGATGAGGCGCCTCCCCTCCTGCAGCGGCGCCGACGGCGGCGGCCTGAGCCAGGCAAAGATCACGGCGAGCGCGAGCAGCACCCCGATGACGAGGAACATGTAGGTCTCGCGCTTGGCCTCGAAATGGCCGGCGTCCTTCAGAGGCGTGTAGGTGTAGAGGATCGTCCCGACGATCGCGGTCACCGGGATGATCAGCGCCGGCAGGAACAGCTTGTTGCCGAGCCGGGCGCACCACTGCACGCGCTCCTCGTCGGTGGTGGTCGGCGGGTCGGAACGGCCGAGGAAGCCGAATCCCGCAAGCCCCGCGAGGCCCAGCACGAGCAGCCCGTTGGCGAAGTCACCGAGCCAAGAACCGGCGAGCAGGCTCAGCGCCATCAACCCCCAGAAGGCCGCGTTGCCGAAGCGCTTGCCGTTGCTCGGGTCGAGCGCGCTCAGCACCGCGAAGGCCGCGAACATCAGCCCGACCAAGGTAAAGATCCACTGGAGAGTGATCATGGCCGATCCTCCCGGCCAGCTCGCTCGTCCCGAGCGACGTCGAGGGGCCCTGGCACGGACTCTTCGCGAACGCCCTTCGACTGCGCTCGGGACGAGCCCAGAGATTTGTCCAGCCACAGCAACCGCGACCCATGGATCACGAACGCGGCGATGGCGGTCGGAATCGCCCATAGCGCAAGCTGCAGCGGTGTCAGGTCTATCCCGTAGGTCGCGAGGGTCGCCTGGATGAGCACGATCGACCCGATCGCGAAGAAGATGTCCTCGCCGAAGAACAGGCCGACATTGTCGGTCGCGGCAGAATAGGCCTTCACCTTCTCGGCCCGCGCCTCGTCGACCGGCCCCTGCTTCTCCGCCGCGGCAAGCGCCATCGGCGCGACCAGCGGCCGCACCGTCTGCGGGTGGCCGGCGGTCGAATGGAGACCGATCGCCGCAGTGATCTGGCGGTAGATGAGATAGAGGATCAGCAGCCGCCCGACGGTGGCGTTGCGAAAGCCCGAGATCAGCGCCCGCGCCCTCTGCTGGAGGCCATAGCGCTCGAGCAGGCCGATCACCGGCAGCACGATCCACACGATCGCGATGATGCGGTTGTCATTGAATGCCTTGCCGAGCGTCTCGATGACCTCACGCAGGTCCATGCCGGCAAGCAGCCCCGTGGCGAGCGCGGACACGGTCACCACGATCATCGGGTTGAGCTTCAGAGCGAACCCGACGACGACGATGAGGATGCCGAGAAGCGGAAGATACTCGCTCACCGGCCGCTACCTCTCACCATAACCCCCTCCCCCTGGCGTCAGGATGACGAACGCGTCGCCTGCGGCCATTTCGGCCGAGGCGGTCGCGGTCAGCATTTCCTCGCTTCCGTCGGCGCGCGCGACCTTGTTGATCCCGGCGGCGGCGTCGCTTCCGCCTGCGAGCCCCTTCGGCGGCACCCGCCGCCGGTTGGACAGGATGTTGGCGGTCATCGGCTCCAGGAAGCGCACCACACGCTCGACCCCGTCGCCGCCGCGGCTTGCGCCTTCTCCGCCCGAACCGCGCCGGATCGAGAACCGCTCCAGCAAGACCGGCAGGCGGGTTTCCAATATCTCCGGGTCGGTCAGCCGGCTGTTTGTCATGTGGGTCTGAACCGCGCTCGCCCCGTCGAAGCCTGGCCCGGCACCGGAGCCGCCCGCGATCGTCTCGTAATATTGGTGGGCCGCGTTGCCGAAGGTGAAGTTGTTCATTGTCCCCTGGCTCGGCGCCAGCGCTCCGACCGCGGCGAACAGGCAGTCGGTGATGACTTGGCTCGTTTCGACGTTCCCGGCCACCACCGCGGCCGGATAATGCGGGTTGAGCATCGACCCTTCCGGCACCCGAAGCTCGATCGGCCGCATGCATCCGTCGTTCATCGGGATGGCGTCGTCGACGAGGGTTCGGAACACGTAGAGCGTCGCCGCACGGCAGATCGAATAAGGCGCGTTGAAATTGTCGGGGAGCTGGTCGCTCGTGCCGGCGAAATCCACCACCGCCGAGCGCGCCTCGCGGTCGACGGTGACGCTGACCGAGACGGACGCGCCATTGTCGAGTTCGTAGGTGAAGCGGCCGTCCTTGAGCGTGCCGATCAGCCGCCGAACCGCCTCCTCGGCATTGGCCATGACGTGGCCCATATAGGCGTCGACGAACGCCCGACCCTTCTCCGCGGCGATGCGCTTCAGCTCGCTCGCGCCGCGCGCGCAGGCGGCGACCTGGGCTTTGAGGTCGGAGATGTTGCGGTCCGGGTTGCGCGCCGGCCAGTGCCCGTCGCCGAGCAGCGCCCGCATCTCCGCCTCGAGGAAGCGGCCGGCGTCGACCAGCAGGACATTGTCGATGAGCACGCCTTCCTCGTGAACATCGCGGCTGTTCGGCGGCATCGACCCGGGCTTGATCCCTCCGATATCGGCATGGTGGCCGCGCGCCGCGACGAACCAGGCCGGCTCGCCGTCGCCGTCATCCGCGAACACCGGCATGATCACCGTGATGTCGGGAAGGTGCGTGCCCCCGCGATAGGGCGCATTGAGGACGTAGACGTCACCCGGCTTCATGCCGCGCCCGTCGCGAACCTCGCCGCGCGCCTCAATGATGGTGCGGATGCTGTCGCCCATCGACCCGAGATGGACCGGGATGTGCGGCGCGTTGGCGATCAGGGCGCCTTCGCGGTCGAAGATCGCGCAGGAGAAATCGAGCCGCTCCTTGATGTTCACGCTGCTCGCCGTGTTCATCAGGGCGACCCCCATCTCCTCGGCGATCGCCATGAAGAGATTGCCCATCACCTCCAGGGTGACGGGGTCCACCTCCGTCCCCATCGCGGGCAGGCTCTCGCGGGGCACGGCGCGGGTAAGGATGAGATTCTCGTGGGGGTCGACCTCGGCCTGCCAGCCGGGTTCGACGACCGTGGTGGCGGCCTGATCGATGATGACGGCGGGGCCTGGAACGACGGTGCCAATGGAGAGCGCATCCCGCTGCAGGACGCCGCCCTCCTCACTCGTCCTGAGCGAAGTCGAAGGGCGCCCGCCCGATGTGTGTGCAGGACGCCCTTCGACTTCGCTCAGGACGAACGGAGAGTTGGTCGCCTCGCCCGAATATTCTCCTTTGCCAACCGCCTCGACGATCGCCGTCTCGACCACCACCGGTGCATCGGACACGAAACCAAACCGCGTTCGGTGCGCCTCGACGAAATCCGCCTCCATGTTCGGACCGACAGGCACTTCGAGCGCCGTGTCGCTGCCCTCGTAGCGCAGTGCGGCTCGCCGCCGGACCTCGGGCGCCTCGACGCCCTGCGCCTTCAGCGCCGAAACTGCCTCGGCCTCCAGCTCGCCGAGCACATCCGCCAGCGCCGCGCCGCCGACCGTGCGCTGCCTCAATTCGACCATGTCCGCGAGACCCATCCCGTAGGCGCTGAGCACTCCGGCGAGCGGGTGGATCATCACGCATTCGATGCCGAGGGCGTCGGCGACGAGACATGCATGCTGTCCGCCTGCCCCGCCGAAGCATTGCAACGTGTAGCGCGTGACGTCGTGGCCGCGGGCGATCGAGATCTGCTTGATCGCGTTCGCCATGTTGTCGACGGCGATCCGCACGAAGCCTTCCGCCACCGCGCGCGGCTCCATTCCGGCGCGTTCGGCGATCTCGCTCACCCGGGCGAGAGATGCCGCCGCGTCGATCGGCTCGTCGCCGCCGGGGCCGAACACGGCGGGAAAATGCTCCGGGCGGATCTTGCCGAGGACCACGTTGCAGTCGGTGATGGTGAGCGGCCCGCCGCGCCGGTAGCAGGCCGGCCCCGGCACTGCTCCCGCGCTTTCCGGACCGACGCGGAAGCGGGTGCCGTCATAGTGGCAGGCCGATCCGCCACCCGCCGCCACCGTGTGAATTTCGAGCATCGGCGCGCGCACCCGGACGCCCGCGACGGCGCGCTCGCTCGTCCGCTCGTAGGTGCCGGCGAAATGCGACACGTCGGTCGAGGTGCCGCCCATGTCAAAGCCGATGACATGGTCGAAGCCCGCCTGCTCCGCGGTGCGGGCCATGCCGACGATCCCGCCCGCCGGCCCCGACAGGATCGCGTCCTTGCCGCGGAAGGTCGCGGCGTCGGTAAGGCCGCCATTCGACTGCATGAAGAACAGCCGCGGTCCCGAGCCGATGCCGGCAACGACCCGGTCGACATAGCGCCTGAGCACCGGCGACAGATAGGCGTCGACCACGCTGGTGTCGCCGCGTCCGACCAGCTTGATCAGCGGTTCGACTTCGTGGCTCGCCGACACCTGGGTGAAGCCGATCCGCCGCGCCGCCTCGGCCAGAGCGGCCTCGTGCGCGGTCCAGCGCCAGCCGTGAACCAGCACGATCGCAAGCGCGCGGTAGCCTTCGTCATAAGCCGCGCGCAGGCCCTGCTCCGCCGCCGCGAGATCGAGCGGGCGAAGAACCTCGCCATCCGCCGTCACCCGCTCGTCGACCTCGACGACATGGCTGTAGAGCGGCTCGGGAAGCACGATCTTCCGAGCGAAAATGTCGGGCCGCGACTGGTAGCCGATGCGCAAAGCATCGCCGAAGCCGGCGGTGATCGCCAGCGCCACCCGCTCGCCCTTGCGTTCGAGAAGCGCGTTGGTGGCGACCGTCGTCCCCATCTTCACCGTCGCCGCTCGGCCACCGCCATGCTCGGCGAGGATCGCTCGGATGCCCGCGGTCGCCGCGTCGTCATATTGGCCGGGATTGTCCGACAGCAGCTTGCGCACGTGCCGCCTTCCGTCCGGCGCTTGGGCGACAATGTCGGTAAAGGTGCCGCCGCGGTCGATCGAGAAGGTCCAGTGCGCGCCGGTCATGACGCACCGCTAATCTCTCTGCCGGCCGCGCGGAAGCGGGAATGACAGCGGAAGGGAACCGCTGCCTTCGCCCGCGCTTATCGCCCCGACGAAGAGGAGCGAACATGGCGCAGCAGGGCGCACAGAAACCGACCGAAATCCCCCCGCGCGGCTGGTGGGACGTGCTGAAGCGCGCGTGGAAGGAGTCGGGGGAAGACCATCTCGAAATGCTGGGCGGCGCAGTGGCTTTCTATGCCTTCTTGGCGCTCGTCCCCCTGCTCACCGCCTTCGTCCTCACCTACGGACTGGTCGCGGAGCCTTCGTCCGTCGTCCAGCACATGGATACGCTGACGAGCGTGATGCCGCGCGAGAGCGCCGGGATCATCGGCGACCAGCTCCAGAACATGACCCAGAGCGCCGGCACCAAGACCGGCCTGGCCCTCGTCCTCGCGCTGGTCGTCGCGCTCTACGGCGCGAGCAAGGGCGCGACGTCGGTGATGACCGCGCTCAACGTCGCTTATGACACGGAAGAGACGCGAGGATTCGTGACCCGAACGCTTATGGCGATCGCGATGGTCGTCGGCGCGGTTCTGGTGATGCTGCTCGCCATCCTCGCTTTTTCGGTGATGGGGCTGATCGAGAAGCTGCTCCCCGACATGGGAGGCGTGGGCCATTTCCTCATCCAGGCGCTCAGTTTTGCGCTTGCGGCGGCGGCGGTGATCGCCGTGCTTGCCGTCGTCTATCGCTACGGCCCCGATCGCCCCAACGCCAAGTGGCGGTGGATCACGCCCGGCTCGATCCTGGCGACGGTCGTTTGGCTGATCGCGACCCTCGGCTTCGGCTTCTACGTGTCCAACTTCGGCAATTACAACGCGACCTACGGCTCGCTGGGCGCGGTGATCGTGTTCCTCACCTGGCTCTATCTCAGCGCCTATATCGTCCTTCTGGGCGCCGAGGTGAACGCGGTGCTGGAGCAGGATATCGCCGCCAACCCTGCCGCTGCCAAACCGGAGCCGACCAAAGCCGCAGCCTCGCCGGCCGGTGTTCCGAAGCGAGACCCGGAACCGGTCTCCGCCGGCGCGCTCGCCGCGCGTTTCGCGGCAGCATCGGCTGTCGCCGCCGTGCTAGGGCGCAAGGACAAGCGCGCCGCTTGACCTCGTCCGCCTCGCGGGCCAGCGATGGGCGATGGACGACCGGCCACCTTACACCAGCTCGAACTTCCACGATGACGTTCAGCACCACCTCGTCAACGCCGCGGTCGAGGCGCTGGCTCAGACCAAGCTCGAATGGCACCAGGTCGCGCCGCTGCTGAAGGCCGCGCGGGCGATGTGCGGCGACGACATCCGGAAGGCGCGAGTCGCGCTCCACGGTCTCGAATATGAAGGCGCCGAGCTGGTCCCGGCCGAGGAAGCCTATCTGTCGATGACGGTTCGCGACCGCGAGGACGGGGCCGAATGGCTGTCGCAGACCTGGTGGCTGTCGGACATCGCCCTCGCCGACGAGGACCCCGAGCGAATCCGCAGCGTCATCTCCGCGATGGAGCGGAGCATCGACAAGCTCAAGGAGTGGCTGTCCGAAAAGGACGAAGGCGCCGGCGAGGGGGAAGCCCCGCCGACGCCTTCAGACTAGGCTGACGCCTCAGCTGCCCTGCTGGCAGCGATCGTCGCTGCGGCTGCGGCAGCGCGGATAGTCGCGGACCTCCTCGAGCGGACCGCCGACGCCGGTATAGACTGGCTCAACCTTCCCGTAGACGGACGCGTTCTGCATCTCCTCCGCCGTGCGGGTGGCGACGACCATGTTGGAATGGTCCATCGCCATCGCGGCCTTGTCGACGCGGACGCCGGTCGGCTCGGTGGTCGGGTTCGCGCCGACCATGGCCTTGTCGCTGCTCACCGGCTCATAGGGGCCGCCCATTGCCATGTTCTCGCGGCCAGCGGACCATTGCGCATAGGCGCCGCGCACGCCCGGCTCATAGAGCTGGATGCAGCGGTCGTCGCCCGGGCCCGGATCGCAAGCCGGCCAGGACGTCGCGGCGACCGGCTCATAAGGGCCGCCCTGGCCATCGGCGTCGGCGAGCGGCTTCTCGGTCATCGTCGCCATGTCCGTGTCGCTCATCGGATTGGCGGCGACCCAAGCCTCTTTCTCGGCGATCTGGGCGTCGGTCAGCGCGATCGGCTTGTCGGCGGTCCAGGCGGCCGCCTCGTCATAAGTCATCGCGCCGGTCCACGCAGCCTGGTTGAGCTGAGGGGTCATCGTCCACGAATAGGTGCTCGCGCCGTAAGTCGCGACGGTCGGAGCCGACGCGGCCACGGCCGAGCCGCTAAGAAGCAGCGCAGTCGCGCCGAAGATGATCGATCTCACAATGGCCTCCGTTTCATTCCGGCATCCTTACGGACAGCCGGCGGAAAGCCCGCCCCGCTCGCACGGGTGTGCGTATCTGCCGCGGTTAACGCAGATCAGCCGCTAACGATCCTTCCTCACAGCTCGCCGCCGACGGTCAGCGCATATCCGGCAGGAGTCACCGCAAAACCGGCCGCCGTGAAGCGCGACGCGAGGGTCGGGTCAGCGCCGCGCATCAGTATCTGCGCCTCGTAGCGGCCGTCGCCGAACAGCTTGAGGTTGAGAGTCTCGGTTCCCGACTGGCTGACCAGCGGCAGGAGCAGCGCGCCGGCATCGCAGCGTGCCGCTCCGGTGAGGCCGCCCGGCAACGCGATCCCGACAATGTCGCCGGCCACGGCCGCGCGCACCGATCCCGAGGCGCGCTGGCACTGGCCGTCGGCGAAATGGACGCTGACGTCGCCGAGGTCGACCTGGGTGAGCGGCAGAGGTCCCAGTGCCCCCGCGAGCTGGAGGCGCCCGTCGACGTCATCGAAGCCAAAGCCTCGGCGAGTCACCGTCGCGGCGCCGTCGAAGGCGTCCGCGGCCGTGCCGGCATCGCGCTCCATCGCCACCCGCGCCCTGCCCACCAGCAAAGGCAGGCCGCGGAGCCCGGCATGGATGTCGCCGATGCCGACGCTACCATATTGCGCTTCCTTCAAGGATCCGAACCACACGCTGCCGGCGACCTCGCGTGCCGCGAGCCCACGCGTGCTGAGCCCGAGCCACTCGATCCCGAGCCGCATCGGCAGAAGCGCGAGCAGCGCCACGAGGAAAGCGACGAGGAAGAACAGGGTCCGCCCGATCGGCAGCCGGAAGCGCATCAGCTGCCCCCCACACGAAGCACCGCCTCGACGGCGATGGTCTGGTCGGCATTCACCCGAGCGCTCATGCTTTCGACGACGACCCCGCGCCGCTCGAGCTGCGACAGCCAGCCGAAGAAAGCCTGTGGGCGTGCGTTCGCGACGCTGATCGTCGCCCGCGCCGCTCCGTCGGCGACCACGTTCAGGTTGGTGAACCCCGCCTCGCCAGCGGCCTGCATCAGAAAGCCGTCGAGCGGACGTGGCACCGGCTGAGCCCCGGCAGGCCGTGCGCCGAGCTGGCGAAGCGCCGCCGCGTCCGCGCGCGCCTTGCCGAGCTCGGCCACCGCGGCGTCCAGCCTCTGCTCGGCATTGGCGCGGGCATCATTGAGCGGCCGGATGATCAGCAGCCAAACGAGAAGCAGGGCGAGCAACGCCGCCATGACGAGCAGGAGCCTTTTCTCGCGGGCGCTGCGAGCCTCCCACCAGGCTGGCCTTTTCGAGATCGCCACTTTCGCCATTCAGGGCCGCCTGATCGTCATCTGGAGCGCGGCTCGGCCGCCCATGTCGGTGGGCAGCGCGCCCACCGCCTGGAGGCCCCGCGCCTCGATCCGTCCGCGCACCTGGTCGAGCGTCGCCGGCGTGTCGGCGAGCAGGCTCGCGCGCAATGTCCCATCGGGCTGATAGACGACCTGCGTCAGAGTCACGTTCGGCGTGTCGCGGACCGCCTCGAACAGCACGCCGGCGATCGGCGCATATTCCAGCCGAGCCGTGCCCGGAGTCGCCTCACGCAGCTCCGTCGCCTCGGCCTGCACCCGGTCGGCGGCGAAGGTCGTGCGCATGATGGTGACTAGCTGGATGGCGAGGCTCAACAACAGCAGCACCGCGGCAAGGGCAGCCATGCGCCGAACCCGCGGCCAGTCGATGGCCCACTCGCGGCGCCTGGCGAACACGCCCTGGCGAAGGTTTATCGCCGGCGTCGCGAGAGCAGGGCCGAACCCAGCCTCCCGCCCCGAATCGTCGATGTCGCTGACGGGCACGTCGCCGATCAGCACGGCCGCCAGCTCGTCCTCCAGGCTGAACGCACGCGCCACCCCGCGATAGTCCGGCACCGGCCCGCCGGCATAGCGCACCAGACCCTCGCCCGGCGCCATCAGCAGCAGCGGCGCTGGCAGAATGATGTCGGGCTCCACCCTCAACGTCCTGGCCGCAGCGATCCACGCGCTCATCCGTTCGGTCGGAACCACCGCGACGCAGGTGAGACCGCGCTCGATCCGCCCCGCAGCGATGTGCAGGTCGCTGACCGGTTCCGGCGCCTCCTCGGCAATCTGGAGACGCGCCGCCGCGGCCGCCTGCACCGCCGTCAGGTTCTCCGCCAGCTCGAGCCAGTGCAGAGTTACGTCGGTGCCAGGTACCGCAAGCACCACCCGCACCCACGGCCGCGCCTCGGGCAGTTCGGCAACCTCGTCGCCGCGCCCGACCACGGCGCCGCCGGACAGCAGCCGCCAGCGGTGCGGCACGCCGGCCGAGTCGGCAAAGACCAGCAAGGTGTCCTCGACGCTCACGATGTCGCTGTCCGCCCCCTCACGCGCCGATCAGTTGGTGATATCGGCATTCTCGCCGCTGCCGCCCTCGCGCTTGTCGGCCCCGAGTGAAGCGATCTGGAACGGCGCCCCGTTCGCCCCCGGCGAGACATAGACGTAAGGCGAGTTCCAAGGGTCGTTGGGCAGCCGCCGGATATAATTGGGCGACAGCACCGCCAGCCCTTCGTCGGTCGTCGGATAGCGCAGGTTCTCGAGCCGGTACATTTCAATCGCCTGCTCCAGGGTCGACAGGTCCGCCTGAACCCGAGTCCGCGCCGCCCGGTCGGTCGCCGGCATCACGTTGATGATCACCACGGTGGCGAGGAGCCCGATGATGACCAGCACCACCATCATCTCGACGAGGGTGAAGCCGTCCTCGCGCTTCCTCTTCGTCATTCCAGCGAAAGCTGGAATCTCCCTGCCTTTGCGGCGCCGGACGAGGAAGGAAGCGAGATTCCAGCTTTCGCTGGAATGACGGAGATGTTTGCAAAGCACGTTCATACCTGACCCATTCCACTGGCGAGGGTGTCGAGCTGGAGGATCGGCAGCAGGATCGACAGCACGATCACGGCCACGACGACCCCCATGACGATGATGATTGCCGGTTCGAGCAGCGCCAGCGCGGTCGCGGTGAAGCTGTCGAACTCGCGTTCCAAATAGTCGGCCGCCCGCTCCAGCATCACGTCGAGCTTACCCGAAGCCTCCCCGGAAGCAGCGAGATAGACGAGCAAGGGCGGAAACACCCCCGCACGCTTCAGTGCCCCCGACAGGCTTCCGCCGGTACGCACCGCCTCGGCGATGTCGGCGGACGCCTGGCGAAGCACGCGGTTGTGCACCGTCTGGGTCGTCAGCCTCAAACCCTCCAGCAGCGGCAGCCGGCTCGCGATCATGGTCGACAACGTTCGTGCCAGCCGTGCTGCGTGGAGGTCGCGTTGAAGCCGCCCGAGCAGGGGCAGGCGGAGCAGGAACCGGTCGAACGTAAGGCGGATATTCTCTTCCCTTAGCGCTCGTCCCGACAGGAAGATGGAGAGCCCGAGACCGATCAGCAGCAGCCACCAATAGCTTGCGAGGAAATTGGACGCGCCGATCACCGCGCGTGTCAGCCATGGCAGCTCCTGCCCCACGTCCTGGAACTGCTCCACGACCTTGGGCACCACGTAGATCATCAGCGCGAACACGACGAACACCGCGACGATCGACAGCACCACCGGATAGGCCAGCGCCGACAGGATCTTGCCCCGCACCTGCGCCTGGCGCTCCAGCAAGGCCGCAAGCCGTTCGAGGATCGGCGGCAATGTGCCGGAGCTCTCGCCGGCCGCGACCATCGCGCGGTAGAGCGGCGGGAAGCTCTTCGGCTCGCGCGCCATCGCGTCGGCGAGCCGCCGTCCTTCCAGTACGCCGGAATGGACGTTACCGAGGATCGTGCGCACCTCCTCGCGCTCCGACTGGCGCGACACGGTGCGCAGCGCCTCCTCCAGCGGCGACACCTGGACGAGGGTCGCCAGCTGCCGGGTGAACAAGGTCAGCTGCTTGTTGGTCAGCTTCTTGCGCTGGATGAGCCCGCGCGACAGCAAAGGCGGCGCCGCGTCCGTGGTCGACGCCGGCTCGACCTTGACCACGTAGAGCCGCCGCGCCGCGAGCTGCGCCTTGGCGAGCTCGGGGCTGTCGGCATGAACCCGCCCGCGCCGCTCGCGCCCGGCCGGGTCAACCCCGAGATAGGCGTAGTCAGGCATTGCCGCCCTCGTGCCGCGAGACGCGCACGGCTTCCTCGGCAGTGGTGAGCCCGTCGAGCACCAGCTGGCGTGCCGCCGCACTCAGATTCGGTGTCGTCCGGAAGGCGTGCGCCCCGATCTCGGCCTCGTCGCCGCCCGCATTGATGAGCCGCCGGATCGTCTCGTCCACCTTCACCGCCTCGAACAGGCCGATCCGGCCCTTATAGCCGGTCTGGCCGCATTCCGCGCAGCCCTTCGCCTCGAAGATCGCCGTGCCCGCGGGGAGGCCGAGCAGCTCCGCCAGCGACCCCGCCGCCTGGGCCGGCTGCCGACAGGTGGGGCACAGCCGCCGCACCAGCCTTTGCGCAATCACCATGCGCATCGTCGAGGCGATCAGGAACGGCTCGACCCGCATATCGCGGAGCCGAGTGATCGCGCCGACCGCGTCGTTGGTGTGCACGGTCGATAGGACGAGGTGTCCCGTCAGCGCCGCCTGAACGGCGATCTCGGCCGTCTCGCGGTCGCGGATCTCGCCGACCATCACCGTGTCCGGATCCTGACGAAGGATCGCTCGAAGGCCCGTGGCGAAGGACAGGCCCACCTGCGGATTGATCTGGGTCTGGCCGACGCCGTCGACCGCATATTCGACCGGGTCCTCGACGGTGAGGATGTTGCGACTGCCGTCGTTGAGGAGCTTCAACCCCGCATAGAGCGTAGTCGTCTTGCCCGATCCGGTCGGGCCGGTGACAAGGACGATGCCGTTCGGCTCGGCCAGCGCTTCGCGATAGGAGGCCTCGATCGCCGGGGTCATCCCGAGCATCTCGAGGTCGATACCCGCATTGTCCTTGTCGAGGATACGAAGCACCACCCGCTCGCCCGCCCGGCTCGGCAGGGTCGAGACGCGGACGTCAATGAGCTTGCCGCCAAGGGTGAGGCCGATGCGCCCGTCCTGTGGCAAGCGCCGCTCGGCGATGTCGAGCCGCGCCATCACCTTGATTCGCGAGACCACGACTGGCGCGACGTGCGCGGGCATGCGCAGCGCCTCGCGCAACACCCCGTCCATGCGCATCCGAACGACCATGCCGGTCTCGTAGGGCTCGATATGGATGTCGCTCGCCCCCTGCCGCGCGGCGTCGGCGAGCAGGCCGTTGATCAGTCGGATGGCGGGCGCGTCATCGGAGGTGTCGAGCAAGTCCTCGGCAGAAATGTCGCTTGCGAGATGGCCGAGATCCTCGCCGATGCCGAGGTCCCCGGCATTGGCCGCCGCCGCCTCGCCGCTCATCGCATATTGGTCTGAAAGCAGCCGGTCGAACGCGTCGGGCGCGACGAACTGCAGGCCGAACGGCCGTCCCAGCCAGCGCCGAAGCTCGATCAGGGCCTGCGGGTCGGCGCCCTCGCGCATCGCCACCGTCGGCTTGCCGTTGTCGCCGCCGGCGAGGACGACGCCATGACGCCGGGCAAAGGCATAAGGGATTCGCGCCGGAGCCGCCGGCTCGAGGACCGGGTCCTCGCCGGGAGCGATCACCGCCGCCGCTCCCGCCTCCGCGGCGCATCGGTCGGCATCGGCACCTCGCCCTGGGCTGGCGCGGGCTGGGCCACGGGTGCCGAAGTCTCCGGCCCGCCAACATTCGGGAGAAGTCGGGGGTCGACGACGGTGTCCGTCGGCGCGAGCTCGGGTGGAGCGGTCGGAGCGACCGTGCCGAGATAGTCGCGGACCAGCTCGTCGATGGTCGGCTCGCGGGTCGGGTTGATCGCCAGCTGCTGGTCGCGGACATAATCGTAGCGCCGCGCCGCGATTGCTCGCGCATCCTCCGCCGAGCGCAGGATGGTCGGCCGGATGAAGATCATCAGGTTCGTCTTTGCCCGCGCCCGTCCGCGCGACCGGAACAAATTACCGATGATCGGGATGTCGCCGAGCAGCGGGATCCGCTCGATGGTGCGCCGCTCATTGTCGTCGAGAAGGCCGCCGATCCCGACGATCTCGCCCTCGTCCACGGTGATCGTGTTCTCGATCTCGCGCTTGTTGAGGATGAGGTCCTGGAAGCTCGACGAGACGGGTCCCGCGATCGAACTCACCTCGACCCGAAGGTCCATCTTGATCGAGCCGCCGGCGTTGATCTGCGGCCGCACCTGGAGCGTAATTCCGACATTCTGCCGCTGCACGGTGCGGAACGCGTTGTCGAAATTGGGGCTCAGCGCCTCGCCGGTGGTGATCGGAATCTCCTGGCCGACCAGGATCCGCGCTTCCTGGTTGTCCAGGGTCATGATCGACGGGGTCGACAGGATGTTCGAGCGATTATCGGAGCGAACCGCGTTGATGATCGACCCGAACAAAGCGTCGCCGGCGCGGATCCCGAGGCCCGCCACGCCGCCGGTAATGCCCGACAGCGCATTGGCGGCGTTGCGGATCAGCTCGTCGCTCACCCCCGGCGCATCATCGTCGTCGATGTCGCCGTCGCCGTCCGTGTCGGTGCGCTGGCCGATGCCCAGCTGGGTCGCCGCCGCCGCGCTCGCGATAGTCCCGAGATTGGGCTGGAGGCCGGAATAATTGGTGATTCCGAACGGGATCGCCGAGCCGTTCAGCCCCGCGAGGAACAGCCGCACGCCGATCTGCTGCGCGGCCTGGTCGGAAATCTCGACGATGATCGCCTCGACCAGCACCTGCTCGCGCCGCACGTCGAGCTGGCGGACCACCTCGCTCAGCATGCGCTGCACGTCCTGGGTCGCCGAGATGACGATCGCGTTGGCCCCCTCGAACCGAGTCACCACCGCATTGCGATAGGCCGGCGGCAGCTCGGCCTGCGACGTGGACGGCGCCGCGCCCTGTGCCTGCTGCTGAGGCGCGGTCTGCACCCGGGTATTGGCCTGGAGCGTGCCTCCACCCATCCGCCCCGCGGTGTCCGTGCCGGTACCGCTGTTGGCGAAGCGGCTGTTCTGGAGCGGCTGCGAGTAGGTCGGGGTCTGGCCGAGCAGGGTCTGAAGCACGGGCAGCAATTGCGCCGCGTCGGCATGCTCCAGGAACACCACCCGCACGTCGGTGCCGCGCGCCGCGCGCTGGTCGAGCTCGGCGGCGACTCCAGCGAGCCGGGCCAGCGTCTGTGCATCCCCGCGCAGCGCGATCGAGTTGGCGCTGTCGATCGGAACCACCGATACGCCCTCCGGCGCCAGCGCGCTCAGCGCGGCCGCGAGCTCGCGGGGGCCGATATTCTCCACGCCGATCACCCGCGTCGAGCTTCGGTCGACTCCGACGTCGATCTGCGCGAGCACCTGGCGCACGCGCCGGACATTGTCGGCGAAGTCGGACACGACGATGGAGCTCCGGCTCGCGGTGATCGAGCCGTTGGCGCTGACCAGCGGCCGCAAGGTCTCCACCGCCGATGCCGGTTCGATGTTCCTCACCCGGAAGATCTCGGTGACGAAGCCGCTCGCCGAGCGGCGCGCCGAGCCACCGACCGGCGCCGAGGACGCCGCTCCCGCCGCCGGCTGGATGCGCAGCGCCCCGCCCGCCGCCGGAACCGCGACATAACCGTTGGCGCGAAGCGTCGACAGGAACAGCTCGAAATATTCGGAGCGCGACAGCGGCCGCTCGGTCACCACCGACACCCGGCCCTGCACCTGCGGATCGATGATGAAGGTGCGCCCGGTCACCCGAGCCGCGTCCTGGATGAAGGCGCGGATGTCGGCGTCGCGCAGGTTCAGGACATATTGAGCATGAGCGGGAGTCGCGAAGGCGATCGGCGCGCCGGCGAGCATGAGGGCGATAAGGATACGCTTCACTGATTCACTCTCATCGGCTGCGTCGTGTTGGACGGCTGCATGGCGGGCGGCGGCGGAGCGGCTGGCGGCGGAGCGCGGACCACCGGCACCGGCTGAGCTGGCGCCGTCATCGGATTCTGCGGGGCGGTCGGAGAGCCGGGGCCGGCGGGCCCCTGCGGCGCCGGCGACTGGTCGAGAAACAGTTGCTCGGCCGCGCCGCCGCGGGTGATCGTGACATGATCGAAAGCGACGGCGCTCAGGACCACGCCCGGCATGATCTCCTCGCCGACGCGGTAGCTCATCTGGCGACCGTCGGGCGTGCCGATGATCGCGCTCCCCCGCCCCGTCGCCCGGTCCTCCAGCGTTCCATAGAGGCGGATGTCGAGTGCGGTCACCGTCAACGGCGCTACTGCCGCTCCCGCAGTCTGGCGGAAGAAGGGATCGAAAGTGGTGAGCGTTCCCACGCTTTGCTGGAGCGGGATCGCCGTGTTGAGCGCTCGATATTCGCCGACTGGCCCGAGCGGCGTCAGAATGGCCCAGAACAGCCGCGCGGCCTGCACGGCGACGAGCACGAGCAGGAGCAGCTCGCCGGCCGAATAGACGGTCAGGCGCGGCAGGCGGGCGAGAAGTCGCTCCGCGCGCGGGTTCAGGGCCACCGCCATGGAACTTGCTTCGAATCCCCTCCCGGCCATGCCGTGCCAGCTAGGCGCGGCATGTGACGCATTTGCGACAGAGGGTGGAGAGCTGAGTGACGACCGTCCCGGCGCCGACCTGGCTTCGGGGCGGCGCAGCGCCCCCAAGCGCCCGCCTCCATCGCATTGAGGTGTCACAGGTTCTGCGCGGACTCGCAAGCCGGAAAGCGGCGCGTATTCAGGAGCTGGAGGAAGGTCGGGCGGCGCCTCTAGGGAAAACGCCGCCCTTGGATTTTCTATAGCATATAAAGATGGATGGCGGCTGAACTGTTCCCGGCGACGAGGATCCATAAGGGCCAGGCCGCGACTGCCATCAGCGAGCCGAGCGGAAGCCGCGTCGCCGCGCCCACTGCCTGCCCCCGCGCCGTCATCGCCAAGGCGGCGACGATGCCGACCAGCCCGGCCCCGAGCAGCACGAACGGCAATTGCAGCACGCCCAGCCAAGCGCCGATGCCGGCGAGCAGTTTCGGATCGCCGCCGCCCATGCCTTCGCGGCCCCGCAGCGCCCGGTAGATCCAGGCAAGCAACGCAAGCCCCAACCCGCCCACGACCGCGCCGAGGGCCCGGTCCAGCAAGGGCGGTCCCAGGCCGGCCCAGGCGGCGAGCAACCCCAGCGGCACAAGCGGAAGGGTCAGCGCATCGGGCAGCCACTGCTCCTCCGCATCGATGGCAGCGACAGCGAGCAGCCACCAGGCGAACCCCGCCGTCACCAGCGCCAGTGGGAGCGGATGCGCCAGCACCGAAACGACGCCGATAAGCGCGCCAGCCAGTTCAATCGCAGGATGTTTCGGGTCGATGCGGACCCCGCACCGCCGGCACCGCCCAAACTGCATGAGATAGGACAGCACAGGCACCAACTCCCCGGCCCGCAGAGTCCCGCCGCACGAATCGCAACGCGACCGCCCCCCGACCACGCTCTCCCCCCGCGGCCAACGCATGACCAGCGCCGCGACAAAGCTCCCAACGATCGCGCCCAGCGCTCCGCCGGCGAGGACCATCAGGGCGAGCGGAATATCAATGGGAAGCATTTGGATCCCGGCCTTAGCGGCCGGCCGCGTCCAGGATTCGGCGCGCCTGCACGAGGTGGGGACGGTCGATCATCTTGCCGTCGAGCGACAGCGCGCCGGCCCCGGGCTGCGCGTCGAACGCCGCGACCACCGCCTGGGCATGGGCGATCTCGGGCTCGCTCGGGGTGAAGGCGTCGTTGATCACCGCGACCTGCCCCGGGTGGATCGCCATCATTCCGGTGAAGCCGTCGCGCCGCGCCCGCGCCGCATAAGCCGCGAGCCCGTCCGTGTCCTTGAAGTTGGGATAGACCGTCTCGATCGGCGCCACTCCCGCCGCGGCCGCGCCGAACAGGCACAGCGAGCGGGCGATCTCGTAGGGTGCGGTGAAGCTGCCGTCCTCCTCGCGGCTCGTCGCCGCGCCGATCGCCGCGGGCAAATCCTCGGCGCCCCAGGTGAGGCCGGCGAGCCGCTTGGCGCCGCCATAGGAGCCGAGGCCGAAGATCGCCGCCGGGGTTTCGGTGGCGATTGCAAGGATCTGCGCGGACACGTTGCCATGGTTTGTCAGTCGTCGCGCGAGTTCGTCGACGTCGCGACCGCTCTCGGCCTTGGGGAGGACGATACCGTGGGGATGCGCGCTCGCGACCGCTTCGAGGTCGCGCTCATTCTCCAGGCTGTCGAGCGGATTCACTCGAACGAAGATCTGGTTGCCGCCGACCGCGCGCAGGAAATCGACGACATGGCGCCGAGCCTCGGCCTTGGCCGCCGGCGCGACCGCGTCCTCGAGGTCGAGGATCAGCGCATCCGCGCCGGCCGCGAACGCCTTCTGCATCCGGTCCGGCCGATCCCCCGGCACGAACAGCAAGCTGCGCAGTCTCACCGCGATGTCCCCCGCTGTCAGCCCCGCGAAAGCGGGGATCCAGCTGCCTTTCTCGCCGAGGCGCTGGAAGAAGAAAAGCTGGATTCCCGCTTTCGCGGGGATGACATGGTTCGTTACGCCGGCCGCCGCCGCATCAGCGCGGTCCGCTCCATCTCGCAGACCAGCTCGCCGCGCTGGTTGTGCATCAAGTGCTTGAACGTGACGATCCCCGCGTCCGACCGCGACTTGCTGTCCTTGAGCGCGATCACCTCCGTCGAGGCGCGCAGCGTATCCCCGACGAACACCGGCTTCGGCATCCGCACCTTGTCGTAGCCGAGATTGGCGACCAGCGTCCCCAACGTCGTGTCGCCGACGGAGAGGCCCACCAGCAAGGCGAAGGTAAAGGTGCCGTTGACGACGATCCGCCCGAACTCGGTCGCGCCCGCATATTCCGCGTCGAGGTGAAGCGGCTGCGGATTGTGGGTCAGAGTCGAGATGAGGAGATTGTCGGTCTCGGTCACCGTACGATGCGGCTGATGAGCGATCGTGTCGCCAACCGCCCACTCGTCGAAATAGCGCCCCGGCATCAGCCTTCCCCCTTCTCGATGCGGGCGAGCAAGGCCCCCTCACTCACCTGCCCGCCCTCGGCCGCGTTCAGCTCCGCCACCACCCCGTCGAACGGCGCGACGAGGCTGTGCTCCATCTTCATCGCCTCGAGAGTCACCAGCTTCTGCCCCTTGGCGACGCTGTCCCCCTGCCGGACCTCGACCGCGATGATCTTCCCCGGCATCGGCGAGATCAGCGCGCCGTCGCCTGCAGCGCCACCGCCGGCTGCGCCGGCCCGACCCGGCCATTCGAACCCGAAGGCCTGCCCTTCAGAGAAGACCACCAGCTTGTCGAGCCAGGTCGCCGTACCGGCAGCCATGTCGGCCGGAATCCCCCGATCGATGACCCTTGTTTCTCCCGCATGACTCAGCGCGACGCGCAGGTCATCCGCACGGTTGAGACGGAAACCTTCGATCTCACCCCAAGGGCCCTGTTCTTCACGCTCGTCGAAGCTGGTGTTTGCCATGGCAAACGCGGCGAGCCGCCAGATCGAGTCGTCCGGACCGGACGACCGCACCAGCGCGTCGATGTGCCTGGGAATGAAGCCGGTATCGACGTCGCCCCCTAGGAACTCGGGATGAGACGCGGCTTCGGCCAGGAAGGCCGCGTTGGTCTTGACCGGCCACACCTCAGTTTCATCGAGCGCTTCCACCAACGCCGAGATCGCCACGTTTCGCGTTTCTCCGGTCGCGATGATCTTCGCGATCATCGGATCGTAAAAGGGGCTGATGACGCTGCCCTCGTCCACGCCGGTGTCGATGCGCACGTCCTCGCTCAAGGCGAAATGCTCGAGCGTTCCAGTGCTTGGCAGGAAGCCGGTGGTCGGATCCTCCGCATAAAGCCGGGCTTCCATCGCCCAGCCGTTGATGCTGAGCTCGTCCTGCCGCTTCGGCAGTGGCTCCCCGCTCGCCACGCGAAGCTGCCACTCGACCAGGTCCTGACCGGTAATCTCCTCGGTGACCGGATGCTCGACCTGGAGACGCGTGTTCATCTCCATGAACCAGATTCGGTCCGCCCGGAGCCCCTCCGAGGCATCCGCGATGAACTCGATCGTGCCCGCGCCGACATAGTCGACCGCCCGCGCCGCCTTGACCGCCGCCTCGCACACCGCCGCCCGCGTCGCCTCGTCCATTCCCGACGCCGGCGCTTCCTCGATCACCTTCTGGTGGCGGCGCTGGAGCGAGCAGTCGCGCTCGAACAGGTGGACGACGTTGCCGTGGGTGTCACCGAACACCTGCACCTCGATGTGGCGCGGCCGCTCGACATATTTCTCGATGAGCACGCGGTCGTCGCCGAACGAGGACGCCGCCTCGCGCTTGCATGACAGCAGCATCTCCTGGAACTCGCCGCCCGCGTTGACCTTGCGCATGCCCTTGCCGCCGCCGCCCGCGACCGCCTTGATCAGCACCGGATAGCCGATCCCGTCCGCCTCGGCCTGGAGCCGCTCCGGCGACTGGTCCTCGCCGAGATAGCCCGGCGTGGTCGGGACGCCGGCCTCCTGCATCAGCTTTTTCGCGGCGTCCTTGAGCCCCATCGCCCGGATCGACGCCGCCTTCGGCCCGACCCAGACCAGCCCCGCGGCCTCCACCGCTTCCGCAAACTCGGCATTCTCGGAGAGAAACCCGTACCCCGGATGGATCGCCTCGGCGCCGCTCGCCTTCGCCGCGGCGATGATCTTCTCGCCGACGAGATAGCTCTCCCGCGCCGGGCTCGGCCCGATATGCACCGCTTCGTCCGCCTGCCGCACATGCAACGCCCTGGCGTCCGCATCGGAATAGACGGCCACGGTCCTGATCCCGAGCCTGCGCGCCGTCCGAATGATCCGGCACGCAATCTCGCCCCGGTTGGCGATGAGAAGAGAAGAAATCATCGCGATCACATCCTGAACACGCCGAACTGCGGCCGCTCCGGGATCGGCGCGTTCAGCGTTGCGGCGAAGGCCAGCCCCAGCACATCCCGCGTTTGCGCCGGGTCGATGATGCCGTCGTCCCACAGCCGAGCGGTGGCGTGGTAGGGGTTGCCCTCGTCCTCGTAGCGCTGGCGAACCGGCGCCTTGAAGGCTTCCGCTTCCTCTTCAGTCCATTTGTCGGCGTCGCGGTGGACAGTGGCCAACACGGAGGCCGCCTGCTCGCCGCCCATCACGCTGATCCGGCTGTTGGGCCAGGTGAACAGGAAGCGCGGGGAATAGGCCCGCCCGCACATGCCGTAATTGCCCGCGCCGAAGCTTCCCCCGATCAGAACGGTGATCTTCGGAACGCTCGCCGTCGCCACCGCCGTCACAAGCTTGGCGCCGTTCTTGGCGATCCCCTCCGCCTCGTACTTTCCGCCGACCATGAAGCCTGAGATGTTCTGGAGGAACAGCAAGGGCACCCGCCGCTGGCACGCCAGCTCGATGAAATGCGCGCCCTTCAAGGCGCTCTCGCTGAACAGGATGCCATTGTTCGCCAGGATCGCGACCGGAATTCCCCAGATGCGCGCGAAGCCGCACACCAGGGTCGAGCCGTAGAGCGGCTTGAACTCGTGGAATTCCGACCCGTCCACGATCCGGGCGATCACCTCGTGCACGTCATAGGGCGTGCGCACGTCGTCCGGGATGACCCCGTATAATTCCTCGGGGTCGTACTTCGGCGGCCGCGGCTCGGCGAGGTCGATGTCGACATTTTTGACGGCGTTCAGGCGCGCGACGATGTCGCGCACGATGGTCAGCGCATGCTCGTCATTCTCGGCGAGATGGTCGACTACGCCGGACTTGCGCGCGTGCAGGTCGCCGCCCCCGAGATCCTCGGCCGAAATCACCTCGCCCGTCGCCGCTTTGACGAGCGGCGGGCCACCCAAAAAGATCGTGCCCTGGTTGCGAACGATCACCGTCTCGTCCGACATCGCCGGCACATAGGCGCCGCCCGCCGTGCAGCTCCCCATCACGCAGGCGATCTGCGCGATCCCCTCGGCGCTGAGATTGGCCTGGTTGTAGAAGATCCGCCCGAAATGGTCCCGGTCCGGAAACACTTCCGCCTGGTGCGGCAGGTTCGCCCCGCCGCTGTCGACGAGATAGACGCAGGGAAGCCGGTTCTGAAGCGCGATCTCCTGAGCGCGAAGATGCTTCTTCACCGTCATCGGATAGTAGGTTCCGCCTTTGACCGTGGCGTCGTTGCACACGATCATCGTCTCGCGGCCGGACACGCGGCCGATGCCCGCGATCACGCCCGCCGCGGGAACCTCGCCATGATAGAGGTCGCACGCCGCAAGCTGGCCGATCTCGAGGAACGGCGAGCCCGGATCGAGAAGCCGTTCGACCCGGTCGCGTGGAAGCAATTTGCCGCGCGCCGTATGCCGCTCGCGGGACTTCTCGTTGCCGCCGAGCGCCGCCTTGGCGACGCGCTCGCGAAGCTCCTCCGCAAGCCCTTTATTGTGCGCAGCATAGGCGCGGTAAGTGTCTGAAGACGTGTCGATCTTGCTCGTCAGCTGAGTCACGCCCCCGCCCCCGCTTTTTCCTGTTCCTCGAATTCCTCGACGGCCTCCTTGATCACCTCCTGCTTGCGGCGGTTCTTCGGGCTCAGGAGATATTGCCAGACGCCGAACAGGTTGATCGCCAGGAGCGCGAAATTGAGGCTCGCGATCGCCTCCTCCGGCTGCGGATCGAGCAGCCCATAGGTGATGAAGGCGATCGAGCTCGTCACGAAGATGATGAAGGCGATGCCCGTCACTCGCCGACCGAGGTCCAGCGACACGAGCAGAGCCGCCACCGCCGCCGCCCCGGCCGCATACCATTCGACGATGGAGAGCGCGGTCGGGCTCATGCGGCGCCGATCAGCTCGCGGCCGATCAGCATCCGGCGGATCTCGTTGGTGCCGGCGCCGATGTCGAGAAGCTTGGCGTCGCGCATGTAGCGCTCGACCGGCCAGTCCTTGGTGTAGCCGGCGCCGCCCAATGCCTGGATGGCCTCGAGGCTCACCTTCACCGCACTCTCTGACGCCAGCAGGATCGCGCCCGCCGCGTCGAACCGCGTCGTCTTGCCCGCGTCGCAGTTCCGGGCGACCGTATAGACGTAGGCGCGCGCCGAATTGAGCGCGACATACATGTCGGCGACCTTCGCCTGGATCAGCTGGAAGGCGCCGATCGGCTTGCCGAACTGCTTCCTCTCGCGAACGTAAGGCAGGACCACATCGAGGCACGCCTGCATGATCCCGAGCTGGATACCCGCGAGCACCGTGCGCTCGTAGTCAAGGCCCGACATCAGCACGCCGACGCCGCCGTTGACCGGGCCCATCACATTTTCGTCGGGAACGAAGCAGTCGTTGAACACGAGCTCGGCGGTCGGCGAGCCGCGCATGCCCATCTTGTCGAGCTTCTGGCCGATGCCGAAGCCTTCGAAGTCCTTCTCGATGATGAAGGTGGTGATCCCGCGGCTGCCCTCGCCGGTCTTGGCATAGACGACGAGCGTGTCGGCATAGGCCGCGTTGGTGATCCAGAACTTCGTTCCGTTGAGGACGTAGCCGCCGTCGGCCTTCTCGGCCTTGAGCTTCATCGACACGACGTCCGAGCCCGCGCTCGCCTCAGACATGGCGAGGCTTCCGACATGCTCTCCGCTGATCAGCTTCGGCAGATATTTCGCCTTCTGCTCAGGGCTCGCCCAGCGGCGGATCTGGTTGACGCAGAGATTGGAGTGGGCGCCGTAGCTGAGTCCGATAGAGGCCGACGCCCGCGCCACTTCCTCCTGCGCCACGACATGCTCGAGATAGCCGAGCCCGAGCCCGCCGTCCGCCTCGTCGACGGTGATTCCGTGGAGCCCGAGCGCGCCCATCTCCGGCCACAGCTCGGTCGGGAACCAATCCTCCTCGTCGATCTTCGCCGCTAGCGGCGCGATCCGCTCCTCGGCGAAGCGACGGGTGGTGTCGCGGATCGTGTCGGCCATCTCGCCGAGCGCGAAGTCGAGCCCGTAATCGGACATGTGTGTCTCCCTTTGGCCGCGCCCTAGCAGAGCCGGAAACGCGCCGACAAGGAGCCTAGCCGCGCTCTCCGCTGTGCGTGTGCGGGGTCGGCTGGGCGCCGGGCGCGGTCGCCGGCTGAGCCTCGCCGCGGTGGCAGGTGAAGCAGCTCACCCGCGGCTCGCCGAGGCCCGGGATCTCCGGCAGAAGCTCGCGGTTGAGCCGCTCGGTCATGCGCAGCATGCCGCGCGCGATCCTCTTGTGCCCGTTGGCGTCCGAGGCGAAGTCGCCCGCGACGTGGCAATAGCTGCACTGCACGCCGAGCGCCCGGCTGAACGACTGCATCACCTGCATCAGCTGCGCCTGCGGCATGTCGCGCGGAAGCACCTGCAAATTGCGCTCGGCCAGCGGCGTGGGTGTCGCCGTAGGCTGGGCGAAAGCGACAGAACCGGCCAATGCGAGGGCGGCGGCGGAGAGAGCGAGACGGCTGATCATCGCGCCAGCCTAGCCGCGCTTTCGCGGTTTGAATACGCCTCCGTCACGGCCTATGTGCCAGCCAACGACCTGCCCGCTCGTCCTGAGCGAAGTCGAAGGGCGTCTGCACCGCCATTCGTGTCAGCGCCCTTCGACTTCGCTCAGGACGAGCGTCAACCTGGAGCCTGGCACGGATGAGCACTGAACCCGATCCCATCGTCATCCTCTCCTACGCCCGAACCCCGATGGGCTCGTTCCAGGGCAGCCTCGCCGGCCTTTCCGCCACCGAGCTCGGCTCTGCCGCGGTCAAGGGCGCGATGGAGCGCGCCGGAATCCAGGGCGACCAGGTCGACAAGATCTTCATGGGCTGCGTCCTCCCCGCCGGCCTCGGCCAGGCACCCGCCCGCCAGGCCGCCCTCGGCGCCGGCCTTCCCAAGTCTGTGGAAGCCACCACCGTCAACAAGGTCTGCGGCTCGGGCATGCAGGCGGCCATGTTCGCCCACGACATGATCGCCGCTGGCAGCGCCGACCTCATCGTCGCCGGCGGCATGGAGTCGATGTCCAACGCCCCCTACCTCATGAAGAAGCACCGCTCCGGCGCCCGCATCGGCCACGACACCGTCTACGACCACATGATGCTCGACGGTCTCGAGGACGCCTATGACAGCGGCCGCGCCATGGGCACCTTCGCCGAGGATTCCGCCCGCGAATACCAGTTCACCCGCGGCGCCCAGGACGATTACGCGATCGAGTCTCTCCGCCGCGCCAACGCGGCCATCACCTCCGGCGCCTTCGACCGCGAAGTCGTCCCGGTCATGGTGGTCAGCCGCAAGGGCGAGGTCACCGTCGATGTCGACGAGCAGCCCGGCAAGGCCAACCCCGAGAAGATCCCGAACCTCAAGCCCGCCTTCGCCAAGGACGGCACCATCACCGCCGCCAATGCGAGCAGCATCTCCGACGGCGCCGCCGCCCTCGTCATCACCCGCACCAGCGTCGCCGAGCGTCTCGGCGTGAAGCCGGTCGCCCGAATCGTCGCCCACGCCGCCCACGCCGCCGAGCCGAGCAAGTTCACGACCGCCCCCGTCCCCGCCGTCCGCAAGGCCCTCGCCCGCACCGGCTGGAGCGTCGACGACGTTGATCTCTACGAGGTCAACGAGGCCTTCGCCTGCGTCGCCATGATTGCCATGCGCGACCTCGGCATCCCCCACGACAAGCTCAACATCCACGGCGGCGCCACCGCTTTGGGCCACCCGATCGGCGCCAGCGGCGCCCGAATCCTCTGCACTCTGATCAGCGCCCTAGAGCAGACCGGCGGCAAACGCGGTCTCGCCACCCTCTGCATCGGCGGCGGCGAAGCAACGGCGATGGCGGTGGAGCTGCTGGACTGAGGCGTTCCGTTAAGGATTTAGCCGCTTCCGACGCACGTGCCGCACAATCCGCCGCGCGGACATGAACCTCAGATAAAGGGCCGGAACCGGCCGGTCTGCTGCCTGTTCCGCACCGCCATGGGTGCCTCCCGGCCAGTCGTCGGGCGCACCCCTGTTGTGTGTGGGAGAGTGACAATGAAACGGAAGCTAATCCTTAGCGCCCTCGCGGGCATCGCGCTCGTTGCGGCCCCGGCGGCTCTGGCGCAGGGCCGCGGCGGCGGCAACGGCGGCGGTCATGGCGGCGGCCACGGAGCGGGCGGCATCGGCGGCGGCGTCGGAGGTGGTATCGGCGGCGGAATGCGCGGCGATATCGGCGGCCGCGACTTCGGCGTTCAGACGCGGATTGACGCTCGTGCCGAGGCGATCGAGCGCGAGCGCGCGGCCGACAGGGCACGCGAGCGGGCGAATGAGAACAGCCTGTTCGGCACCCGCTCGACGCGCAGGAACGCGACCCGCGCCGACCAACCCAGGGCGCGCAATACCACCGGCGTCGAGACGCGCACGCGCGCCCGCGCGAACAGCCAGGGCGCTGCCAATGCCAACCCGCGTGCGCTCGAGCGGGCCAATGCCAACAGCGCGCTTCGAACCACCACAGTGACCCCGCTCACCGGCTTGTCCGCGGGCATGTCGGTGGTCGGCAGCAACGGCATGCCGCTCGGCACCGTCACCCGCGTGAACCGCGCTGCTGACGGAACGATCCGCAACGTGCTGGTGCGGACGACCGACGGCGCGCGCCGGACGATCAGCCTGGCGCCCGGCTCGCTCACCCTCAACGGTGACGTGCTAGTCACGACCCAGCTGAACGACTCGCGGCGCCGCTAGGCGAGGTCGAGGAAGGTAGCAACGACATCCCGGCGCCTCTGTGGCGCCGGGGTAGCTCGACTCTTTTGGGACGGCCCGAACACTGCGAGCAGTCGGCTAGGTGGTATGAAAGCCGCCGCGCGATTCCAGCTGTTTCACGTCCGCCTCAATCTCGTCGGCCATCTGGCGGAGCGCGGTGGCGGTCCTCTCGTCCGTCGTCGATTTGGCAAGCCTTCGGCATCTTTGAATCCGATCGCGCATATGCTTGATCGTTTGCTCAGACATCAGAGGCGATCCTTCTCATAGTCGCGGGACAAGACGATTTCGGCGCGACGCGGGTGCGGCTGGCGCAACTCGGCGAGCACAAGCGATTTCAGGTGGCCGAAGGTTCCGACATACCGAACCTGGCGGCGCTCAGTTCCGCGCCACCACCACCTTCGCGCTGGAAGGCCCGCGAAGGCAGGACCAGAGACGCCCACCGCCGCCCGCCGCTATTCGAATCCCGGCAGGCCCCTCCACTCGTCGACGAGCATTCGGTGCCAGCGTGCCGTGTAGCCGCTGCGCTCCATTTGGCCGCGGCGCGCCATGGCCTCGGTCGTGTCATAGCGAACGCTGCCGTCGGAATAGGTCGTCGCCCATTCCGAATAGATCTGGAGGTTGCACTCGTCGTTGGAGCGGCTGGGATGGTCGACCCAGCAAACCTCATAGCGCCGCTCCCGCCGCCCTATGGGATAAGCGTCACTGCTGGCGCCGCCGCCGGCGCAATTGCGGCCGCGTCCGCCCGGATCTGTCGGATCGCGGTCGGTGCACCCGGTGTGCGGGCGGTTCTGGCAGGTGCGGCCGGCGCCAACCGGGTCGGTGGGATCGGTGTCGCTGCATCCGGTCTGGGGACGGCTCTGGCAGTTGCGGCCGCGCCCGCCGGGATCGGTGGGATCGCTGTCGCTGCACCCGGTCTGGGGCAGGTTGCGGCAATGGCGACCCTGCCCCCCCGGGTCGCCGCCACGCGACAGCGGATCGGTGTCCGAACAGCCTTGGGCGCCCGACGCGCTGCCGCTGACGAGGCCGAGCGACCCGGCCGCGGCGCCACCGGCGACGATCGAGAAGAAGGAACGGCGAGTGACGGGACGTTCTGGCTTCATGACCTGCTCCCCATGCACGGCGCGCACGCGCCTCGTGAGCCAGGAAGTGAGGGGAAGGTCGGGGCCGGCCTGAACGCCCGGCACCCAACGCCGGCAGCCGATCTTGGCCCCCGCGCCTTGGTTTCCAATGGTTAACCCAAAGCGGCCCGACAGTCCATTATCGGCGCCGGGACGGAGGGAGCGGCGCGGCCGCCGCTCCGCCGCGCAAAGGAGTCGTTTCGTCGCCGTGCCCTTCCCGCGCGTCGGCCCGCCGTGCCACAGCTTGCCTCAGAAGTTTCTCACCGGGAGGGGTCCCAATGAAGACGCATATTCTCGCACTGGCGCTGGCCGCCGCGACCACCGCGATCGCCGCTCCGGCCGCCGCCCAGACCCGCGCCGACCAGCAGCGCTGGGAGGAGGCGCAGCGGCGCTTCGACCAGGAGCGCGCCATCTACGAGCGCGAGCGCGACCGCTACGAGGAGGCGCGCCGCCGCTATCCGTCGAGCGGCTGGCGCTACGACGATTATGACGACCGTTACGCGACGGACTGGGACGCCGCCCGCTATTATCGCGACGATCCGAGCTACCGCGAGCGCGTGCTGAGCGCGAACGACCAGGTCTTTCGCGGCTCGGACGGGCGCTATTATTGTCGGCGCAGCGACGGCACGACGGGCCTCATCATCGGCGGCGCGGCCGGCGGCCTGCTCGGCAACGTCATCGACGGCGGCCGCAACCGCACCGCGGGCACCCTGATCGGCGGCGCTCTCGGCGCGCTCCTCGGCCGCGAAGTCGAGCGCCAGGAAGTCCGCTGCCGCTAAATCCCGGTACACAACCGTCCGCTCACCCTGAGGAGCGGCTGAGCTTGTCGAAGACGCGTCTCGAAGGGCCGTACGTGCTTCGAGACGGCGTTTCGCCACGCTCAACGCCTCCTCAGCATGAGCGGGCTGGGTAGGAAACATGACCCACGATATCCGCCCCCTCGCCCCCACCGACCTCGCCGCGTTCGACAAGCTCCTCGACCTCTTCGCGGACGCGTTCGACGACCTGGAAAGCTATTCCACCGCTCGCCCCGGCCGCGCCTATGCCGAACGCCTGCTCGCCCGCGACAGCTTCATTGCCCTCGCCGCATTCGACGGCGAAGCCGTCGTCGGCGGTCTCGCCGCCTACGTCCTCGACAAGTTCGAGCAGGAGCGCTCGGAGGTCTACATCTACGATCTCGCCGTCGCCGAGAGCCACCGCCGCTGCGGGATCGCCACCGCCCTCATCGCCTGCCTCCAGCAGCTCGCCGCCGACCGCGGCGCCTGGGTGATCTTCGTCCAGGCCGACCATGGCGACGACCCCGCCATCGCGCTCTACGAGTCGCTGGGCGCGCGTGAGGAGGTCCTCCACTTCGACATTCCGGTGCGCTTTGCCCGTTGAGGACTGTGACCTTCCGCTGACTTCCTCTACAGCGTCAGGATCGCGACATTGCCCCACATGACCAGCGCCGCAACCAGCATCAGGAGGCCCCGCCGCCGGTCCTTGCGCTTGCCGATCAGATAGGCCCCGCCTGCGGCAAGGGCGAAGCCCGCGAGCATCAGAAGCGACATGATCAAGGCGGAGGCACCGGTCATCCCGGCTCTTTACGGCGGCTTAACCCTGAAAGCCTAGCCTCTCATTCCACCGCAGCATCAGGGGGCGGGCATGATTCATCAGGATTTCCGGCAGATCGCCGTCGACGCCGCGTTCGAGGCCATCGAGGGCACGGTCCTCCCCTCATTGACCCGGATGATCGACACCGCCGCCTCGGCCGATCCCGGTGTCGACGCGGAAGTGAAGGCCGCCCAGCTGCGCGAGCTCGCCCGCCAGCTGTCGAGCCTCACCGCGATGGTCGAGGCGACGATGCCGCGAGCTTACGCCGCGCCGTTCAGCACCGAGGCGTAAAGCCCCGGATCGACATTGCCGCCGGAAAGGATGACGACGCTGCCTTCGGGCACGTCGGCCACCGTGCCTGCCAGCACGGCCGCCAGCGCCGCCGCGCCGCCCGGCTCGACCACCAGCCGCAGATGATCGAAAGCGAAGCGCATCGCCGCGAACGCCTCCTCGTCGGACACCGAGAGGCCGCGCGCGCCGCGGGCATGGAGCACCCCGAAGGTATGAGGCGACACGATCGGGGTCTGCAGAGCGTCGAGCTTGGTCGCGGGAGCGCCCTCCCCGACCGGCACGATCTCCCCGCGCTCGAGTGAGCGGGCCATGTCGTCCCACCCGGCTGGTTCCACCGGCACGATCGCGGAGTTAGGCAGCGCCAGCGCGATCCCCGACGACAGGCCGCCGCCGCCACACGGCACAACGACGAGCGGCGGCTCGGCGGCCAATTGCTCCCTGATCTCGACTCCGGCCGTCCCCTGCCCCTCGATGATGTCGATATCATCGAACGACGGCACCACGATCGCGCCGGTCTCCTCGGAGATGCGCGCTGCAATCGCGACGCGGTCCTCCCTTGCACGATCGTAGAGGATGATCTCCGCGCCCTCCGCGGCGGTGGCCTCCCGCTTCACCGCCGGCGCGTCGGAGGGCATGACGATGGTGGCCGAGATGCCGAGCCGGCGTGCCGCGATAGCGACCCCGCGGGCGTGGTTGCCTGAAGAGAAGGCGACGACCCCGCGCTTCTTCTCTTCCTCATCGAGCTGAAGCAGCCGGTTCGTCGCCCCGCGCAGCTTGAACGCGCCGCCCTGCTGGAGGCATTCCGCCTTGGCCCACAAGCGCCGCCCGCGCCATTCGAACGGCAGCAGCGGCGTGCGAGTCACCCAGTCTTCAATACGCTTCGCCGCCGATTCGACGCCTTCGGCGGTCGGAGATTGTCTCGTCATCATTACTCCTGAGCACTTCCTTGCGGGTTCGCGCAACTGCATTTCATCCCGCTCAACCAACGGCTTAGCGGTGTTCTTTGGCTCGCCGCCGAAGAGCCACGGCTCGCCGTGATTCACGTACTTTACATGGGGGGACCCCGCCCATATATCGCGCGCCGCAGCCCCAAGGGGACTTCCAATAACCGCAAGGCTGCACTTTTCGCCCAATCTGCCTTTGGAGGTCCCTTGAGTTGCACAAGCATCATAGCGCGCTGGGGCTAGCGACCGCCCTGCGACCGGACGCACCGGTCACGCTCATTCGTCCGCACGCCGCCGCTCGTGCCGCCCGCTTCTTTTCGGAGAAGTTTCCGGGCCGGTCGATGTACGCGGTGAAGGCGAATCCGGACCCGGCCCTGATCCAGGTGCTGTGGGACAGCGGAATCACGCATTACGACGTCGCCTCGCTCGCCGAGGTGAAGCTGGTCGCGGAAACGCTTCCGGAAGCGACGCTCTGCTTCATGCACCCGGTGAAGGCCGAGGAGGCCATCGCCGAGGCTTATTTCGGGTATGGCGTTCGCACCTTCTCGCTCGACACGATGGAGGAGCTCGAGAAGATCGTTCGCGCCACCCGCGGAGCGACCGACCTCAACCTGTGCGTCCGCATTCGCGTGAGCTCGGATCATTCGAAGCTCAGCCTTGCCTCCAAGTTCGGCGCCGCTCCGGACGAGGTGAAGGAGCTTCTGATCGCGACCCGACAGGCGTCCGACGCGCTCGGCATCTGCTTCCATGTCGGCAGCCAGGCGATGACCCCGGCCGCCTATGGCGAGGCGATGGAGCGGGTTCGCGCCGCCATCGTCAGCGCCGCGGTCACCGTCGACATCGTCGATGTCGGGGGCGGCTTCCCGTCCTGGTATCCGGGCATGGAGCCCCCGCCCCTCGAGACCTATTTCGACGTGATCGTCCGCGCCTTCGAGGACCTGCCGATCTCCTACTCGGCCGAGCTTTGGTGCGAGCCCGGTCGTGCGCTGTGCGCGGAATATGCCAGCGTCCTGGTGCGCGTCGAGAAGCGCCGCGGCGACCAGCTCTACATCAACGAGGGGGCCTATGGCGCCCTGTTCGATGCGGCGCATGTCGGCTGGCGCTTCCCGGTCGAGCTGGTGCGGCAGAAGACGTCGACGACGAAGGACATGGCGTTCAGCTTCTACGGGCCGACCTGCGACGATCTCGACCATATGGCGGGGCCGTTCATGCTGCCGGCCGACGTCGATGCCGGCGACTATATCGAGATCGGCATGCTCGGCGCCTACGGCACCGCGATGCGGACCCGCTTCAACGGATTCGGTGCAGGACTGACCGTCGAGGCGACCGACGAGCCGATGGCGACGCTGTACGGCGTGCCGGCGGAACGCGCCGTCCCGTCGAACGTCGTCACGCTGTAGCGAGCGATTGTTATTCCTCCCCCGGCATGCTGGGGGAGGACCTCCTCACCAGGCCAGGCCTGGCTCCCCGCTCCGGCACTCCCGGGGCGGATATGAACGGGTTTCCGCGTCCCCATGAACGACGGCGGTTCATAGTGGAAGTGATGGACAAAGTAATGACCGACACCCTGATCAACGACAAGCGCAAGGCCGAGCTGCTCGCCAATGAGGTCGAGCATATCGACATCAAGAGCTTCGACGCGCGCCCCATCGTCGACGCGATGAAGAAGATGAGCTTCTCCTCGCGCGACCTCGGCCGCGCGACCGAGATCTACAACCAGATGCTCGCCGACAAGGATTGCTCGGTGGCGCTGGTCGTCGCCGGCTCGACGTCGGCGGGCGGCTGCATGGACCTCTATGCGGAGCTGGTGCGCAACAACATGGTCGACATGATCGTCGCCACCGGCGCGACCATCGTCGACATGGATTTCTTCGAGGCGCTCGGTCACAAGCACTATCAGGCGCTCGAGATCCCCGACGACGACACGCTTCGCTCGCTCTATATCGACCGGATCTACGACACCTATATCGACGAAGAGAAGCTGCAGCAGACCGATCACACGATCGGCGACATCGCCAACAGCCTCGAGCCAAAGGCCTATTCGTCGCGCGCGTTCATCCGCGAGATGGGCAAGTGGCTGGTCGAGAATGGCAAGAAGGAGAACAGCCTCGTCAAGCTCGCCTACGAGCATGACGTGCCGATCTTCTGCCCGGCCTTCACCGACAGCTCGGCCGGCTTCGGCCTGGTCAAGCACCAGGTCGACCGGATGAAGGAAGGCAAGCCCTACCTCACCATCGACAGCATCGCGGACTTCCGCGAGCTCACCGACATCAAGATCAAGGCGGGCACCACCGGCCTCCTGATGATCGGCGGCGGCGTTCCGAAGAACTTCATCCAGGACACCGTGGTGTGCGCCGAGATCCTCGGCCACGACGATGTCGAGGTTCATAAGTACGCCGTCCAGATCACCGTCGCCGACGTCCGCGACGGCGCCTGCTCGTCCTCGACACTTCAGGAGGCGGCGAGCTGGGGCAAGGTGTCGACCGCGATGGAGCAAATGGTCTTCGCCGAGGCAACCACCGTCCTGCCGCTCCTCGCCAGCGACGCCTACCACCGCGGCCACTGGCGCGACCGCGAGGTCAAGCGCTACGGCAAGATGTTCGGCTAAAGACACCGAAACCCCCGGCCCTCACCGGCGGGGGTTTTTGGTTGGCGGAGATGTCCGGCCGTCTAGATCGCCGCCGTCTGCGCGCGCAGAACGTCGAGGTTGTACTTCGCCAGATGGCTCCCGCGGCCGTGGACGCTGCCTTCCAGGTCCGGACGCTCGCCGATCTCCAGGCACCGCTCCCAGGCCGATGTCGCGAGCGGCAGCCACTGGTCGAGCGCATGCGTCGGATCCGACATGGCGCGCTCCAGAGCCAGATTTCCCACCACGAAGAAGAAGTCGGGCGAGTGCGCCCAGGCTTCCATCTCCGCTCCGGCGAGCCCGAGCGCTTCGTCCACCCGACCGGCTTGGCCGAGGCAATGGAGATAGCGAACCAGAAGTTCGTGCCGCCAATTGGCGGCCGCCCGCGTGCCGGCGAGAGCGCGTCCGTAGCAGTCGCAGGCGGCCGGATAGTCGGCGCGCATCTCGGCATCCTTGCCGAGCTGGAACAGGATGTAGGGATCGCCGGGCCGCTCGCCGAGCTCGAGCAGGAGAAGCGGGCGGTTGCGGTCGCGCTTGTACGCCAGTTGGGCGTCGAGATAGCCGTCATGACCGACGTGAAGATCGAGCCGCTTGCGCGGCAGCGGCGAGACCGGCTGCTCGTGGACCCGCCCCTCGTAGCGCACGCCCCGCGGAAGCAGGCGGGTAATCCAGCTTCGGTCGGCAGCAGGTGACCTATCGGCCCCCGCGCCGGCTCGGTCATAGCGGCTGTGGATGCAGATGGTGCCGAGCCGTTGCGGTCCCTGGCACCATTCGCGCAGCATCTCGCCGCCGGACTCGATCCACTCGTCGGCGTCGATCACCAGGTTCCAATCGGCATCGGCGAGGTCGAGCGCATGGTTGCGGGCAACAGAGAAATCGTCGGGCCAGTCGCACCGGTGAACCTCTGCGCCGGCGCACTGGGCGAGCGCGATCGAGTCGTCAGTGGAGCCGGTGTCGACCACGACGACCCGGTCGACCCAGGGACGAACGCTTTCCACGCAGCGCGTGATGCAGCGCTCCTCGTCCCGGACGATGAGCACCGCGGCGATGTCTGGCATCACGCTCCCCTTCCCGCAGGTCTCACCTGTGTCCCGGTGACGGTCCTCCTCCGGATAGGGCTGGCGTCCTCACCAAAGCCTTAACCATCGCCTGAACGCGACACGCCGCTCCTTGCCCGCCACTGCTCCTTCGTCTGCCCCCAGATCTCGATCGGGTAATGGTCGAAGGGCGCCGGGAGCTTGCCCGGTCCGCGGTTGGCGGAACCGAGGCGCTCCGCAAGTTTGATCGAGGCGATGTTGTCCGGGTCGATGCAGTGGATGACCTCTCTCCAGCCGAGATTGTCGAAAGCCCAGTCGATGCTCGCGACCGCCGCCTCATAAGCATAACCCTTGCCCGAGGCCGACTTGATCAGGCCCCAGCCGACTTCCGTGCCGGGCCATCCCTCCGGCTGCCACGGCCCGATACGTCCGATCCAGCGACCGCTCGCCTTCTCGATCGCAGAGAACATCGCGAAACCGTGGCAGGCCCAGGAGCCCGCCATCGTCATCATTCCGCGCCAGCAGGCAGCGCGCGGCTGGACCCCGCCGATGAAACGGGCGGTTTCGGGGTCCCCCATCAGCTCGGCCCAGCCGTCGAGGTCTTCGGCCGCAGTCGGCCGGAGCAGCAGCCTCTCGGTCTCGAGCGTCGGTCCCATTCTGAACATTTCCTGTCACCCCCGTTCATTTGCGCTTCGCGACGGGTTCGTTACGCTCCCGTACGGTTGAGGGGAGTCGCGCAGATGAAGCCACGTCGCAAGGTCAACCGTCGTTCGTTTCTCGCCACGGTCGCCGGCGCCGGCGCGGCTGTTCTCGCTGCCGGTTCGGCGCGCGCGGCCCAGGTCAGCGATGGCGATCCCTACGATCCCGCAGGACGGGGGCGTGGAAGTGCGACCGACAGTGACCCTTCGGATCCGGTTGGCCAGGGCCGCGGCTCCTGGGGGCGCAGCGGAGTGACCGACAACGATCCGAGCGATCCGTCCGGCAACGGCCGCGGCGGCTGGGCGCAGAGCGGACGCACGGACAGCGATCCGTCCGATCCCGTCGGGAGCGGGCGCGGCGGCAGCGGGCGCAGCGGAGTCACCGACCGCGATCCCTCCGATCCCGCAGGCGACGGCCGGGGACGCTGGACAGGCGTGAGCGACAGCGACAGCGGCCGCTATGCCGATCCCGCTAATGGCGGGCGCGGCGGCGGAGTCACCGACCGCGACACCGGGCGCTACGCCGATCCGATCGGACAGGGACGCGGGAACGGTCGTGGCGGCATTACCGACAGCGACCAGGGCCGCTACGCCGACCCCATTGGGCAAGGACGCGGACAGGGCCTCACCGATAGCGACAGAGGTCGCTACGCCGACCCAATCGGCGGGGGGCGGCAGCGTGGCAGCTGCTCCGACCGCGACCGCGGCAGCAACGCCGATCCAGGCGGGCGCGGGCGGCGCTGCTGACGCCTTTCCGACTCGCACATACGTTACCGCGAGCGCGGCACAAATTTCTGTCAAGTGCGTTTATCGGTCAAAACGCAGGAACGGCAAGAGCATGGCGCGATGTCGCTGCCACCGGCTCGCGCCCGACCTGGCAGAGACAGGATAAACGACAATGTTGCGTTCGGCTTACCGCCTGGCGCGCGGGACGGGTATTGCGCTGCTGCTTGCCGCCGCGCCCATTTCTTCAGCTTATGCTTACGATGCCAGCCAGATCGAGCAAAGATCTTCTTCGCTCGACCCCGGCGAATTTGTCTGGAACCCCGCCGGAGCGCCGGAGGGAGCCATCGAGGTGGTCGTGTCGATCCCGATGCAGCTCGCCTACGTCTATCGCGGCGGCCAGCTGATCGGCGCCTCGACCGTGTCGACGGGCAAGCCCGGCCACGACACGCCGACCGGCACCTTCACCATCCTCCAGAAGCGGCGAACCCATTTCTCCAACCTCTACGACGACGCGCCGATGCCGTTCATGCAGCGGCTGACCTGGGACGGGATCGCGCTCCATGCCGGTCAGATCCCGGGAACGCCCGCTTCGCACGGCTGCATCCGCCTGCCGATGGCCTTCGCGCGCCATCTCTACGGCGCGACCGGCCTCGGCACTCGGGTCCACGTCATCGACTCGACCGTCGCCTCGGCCGAGCAGGCGCTGGCGATCGGCCGGACGATGCCGCCCGACGCCCACGCCCAGCTCGCCTCCAACTAGCGGCTGAACGCCCCGACCAGCTCGACATGGGTCGACCAGCGGAACTGGCCGACCGGTCGCACCCAGTCGAGCATGTAGCCGCCGTCCGTGAGTCCCTTTGCGTCACGCGCGAAGGTGGCGGGGTTACAGGTCGCATAAGCGATGCGCGGCACTTTTGAGGCGGCGAGGTGCTCGACCTGCTCCTTGGCTCCCGCGCGCGGCGGGTCGAGGACGATCGCGTCGAAGCGGTCGAGCTCGGCGGTCGTCAGCGGCCGCCGGAACAGGTCGCGGTGATCGACGAAGACCTGGCGCTGCGCCCGGTTGGCGGCGGCCTTCAATGAAGCGGCCGCGTCCCGCGCGCCTTCCGCGGCATAGACCCGGCCCGGCATCGCCAACGCAAAAGTGCCGAGGCCTGCGAACAGGTCGGCGACGATGGCCGCCTCCCCAACCGCCGCCCGCACCCCCGCGACCAGCGCCGTCTCGCCATCCTCGGTCGCCTGGAGGAAAGCCCCGTGCGGGAGCGGCACCGGAATGCCGCTCAAGGTCACCGTGACCGGCTCCGGCTCCCACAGGGTCTGCGGCCCATAGCCGTCGTCGAGGCTGAGGCGGGCGAGGCCGTGCTCCTGCGCGAAGGCGGTGACCGCCTCGGCCGCCTCGAGGCCGTCGGCGCTTCCGCCCTCGACGAGCATGTCGACGCCGCGGTCCGCGAGGGTGAGACGAACGCCCCCGCTCGAGCGCGGCCCGAGCAACCGGCGAAGCAGTCCCCGCAGCGGCGCGACCAGGGCGAACAGCTCGGGCCGCAGGATATGGCACTCCCGCATGTCGATAATCCGGTGCGTGCCTTCCTGGTGAAAGCCGAGCAGCACCGTCTCTCCGCGCCGCTCTGCTTTCAGCGCGGCGCGGCGCCGGCTGTTCGGCGGCGAAATATGGGTCGGCCGGACATCGGCCGCGGCAAGCCCCTGTGCTGCCAAGGCGGAGGCAATGCGGTCCTGGACGAACACGCCATAAGCCTCGTCGTCGACATGCTGCAGCTGGCAGCCGCCGCATTCCGGGAAGTGGCGGCAGGGCGGCACGGCATGATGCGGCCCCGCCGTGATCGCCCCGGCCTCGTCCACGAAGTCCCCGGGCGCCGACAGCGGTACGAACCGCCCGCTCTCCGTCACTCCGTCGCCCCGCGCCGCGAGGCGGATAATCTGTTCGCTCATCGGAAGCTCAAACGCATTCGGAGAAGGCGTGGCGCACCTGCGCGACCAGATCGTCGGCGATGAACGCGGTCCCCGCCAACTGGGCGGCGCGGCCGTGCAGCCAAGTGCCGGCCTGAGCCGCCTCGAATGACGGAAGCCCGGCGGCGCGCATCGCGGCGATGATTCCGGCCAGCACGTCGCCGGTGCCGCCGCTCGCCAGCCAGTTGGACATGTCGCTGCAGATCGCGACGCGCCCGTCGGGATGGGCGATCACCGTGTCGGGCCCCTTATGCACGACCACCGCATTGCTCGATGCCGCGGCTGCACGGGCGCGCTCGACCTTGCTCCCCTCGCTTTCACCGAACAGCTTGGCGAACTCGCCGTCATGGGGAGTCAGGATCGGGCGGTGCGGTTGCTCGGCGAGCCGCTCGAGCCCGTCCTCGGCCAGGAGTTGCAGGGCGCCGGCGTCGAGCACCAGCGGCCGACCCGTGGCCAGCGCTGCGTCGAGCAGCTTTCGTCCACCTTTGTCCGCCGGAAGGCCGCAGCCCGCGAGCAGGGCGCCGATGCGCGGGTCGTCGAGCCGGTCGAGCGGCCCCTTGCCGTTCTGGACGATCGCCGCCGGAACTCCGAGCACGACCGACTCCGCCTGGAGCCGGACCGCCCCCGCCCCCGCCCGCGCCGCAGCCATCGCCGCCAGCATCGACGCGCCGGGCATCGCTCCGGCGATGATCGTCACCAGTCCGCGCGTATATTTGTGGTCGTCGGGTCCCGGCCTGCGCAAGCGCGGCCGCTCGACCTCGATCAGCCGGCTCGCCGCGTCGACTCCGATGTCGACCACGACGATCCGCCCGATGTGGCGCGCGGCCGGCTGGAGCAGGTGGGAGGGTTTCAGCGCCCCAAAGGTCACGGTGAGCTCGTAATCGGGGACAGGTGACAGCACCGTCCCGTCGTCGGTCGCGATGCCGCTCGGCAAGTCGACCGCCACGCGCACCCGCGCTGCCGCGGCAAGGCGGCCCAGCAGCTCGTGCGCACTCCCGTCGAGACCCCGTGCGAGACCGGTGCCGAACAGGGCATCGATCAGCAATGGCGCCGGCGACGCATCCGCAAGCTCCACGACCGGTCCGTCCCACGCGCCGCGGGCGGTGCGGGCATCGTCGCTTTTAGGCTTAGTCAGGGCCGCGACGGTGACCTCCAGGCCCCGCTCGCGCAGTAGTCTGGCGATCACGTAGCCGTCGCCGCCATTGTTGCCCGGTCCGCATAGCACCAGTGCCGGCATCGGTCCGGCGAAGCGCCAGATCGCCTCCGCCGCTCCTGCCCCGGCGCGCTCCATGAGGGTGTAGCCAGGCGTGCCCGCCGATATCGCAGCGGCCTCGGCGGCGCGCATCTCCTCGGCAGTCAGGATGAAACGGGTCACTGCTGCGTAACGCTGCCGACCCGCGCCGGGAGCCGGAAATGGTCGCCGGCGATGGCGACCTCGATCAAATTCTCGCCGATGATGGTGACCACGGCTTCCTCGGCGCCGTCGGCGGCGACCACGCCGCGTCCGTCGCGGGTCGCGAGCAGCCGGCGAAAGCCGCCGTCGGGCTTGCGCACGGTGAGCAACGTCCCCTGCTCCGTTCGCTCGCGCTCGACCGAGCAATAGCGCTGATATTGGTCGTCATTGCCGATGCGGCAGTCGATCCGCCCGTCGGCCTCGAGCGTCGCATTCTGCTGCTCCGCCGGCTGGCAGGCGGCGAGCGGCACGAGGAGCGTCAGGAGCAAGGCGGCGCGCATCGGCCGGCCTTGTGGATCATGAGTCCGAGGGTGGCAAGCGCCGGCCGGCGCGGGCGCGGGACAGCAGCTCCACAGCAGCGGGCGAATGGAGCAGATCCTCGAACGCGCGGTCCTGCCCGTCGTCGCTGCGCACGCCCGCGGCGGCGAGACCGACGCCTCGCTTCAACATGGCAATGCTGCCAGGGTCACAGGCGAGCAGAGCGTCCATCGTGGCGAGGAGCTCCGTCGACTCCCCCACCACCTCGATCAGGCCGATCCGAAGCGCCTCCTCAGCGTCGATGGCCATGCCGGTGTAGAGCAGCCGCGCCGCCTGCCCCGGCCCGACCAACGAGACGAGGCGGTGCACGTCCTCCTGCGGATAGCCGATTCCGATTTTGGCCGGAGTGATCGCGAAGCGCGCGTCGGGCGCGGCGAAGCGCGTGTCGCAGGCCATAGCGAGCGCCACGCCAGCGCCGAAGCAGGCGCCTTCGACATGCGCCAGAACCGGGATTGGCAGCTTGGCGAAGCCGTCGAGCGCCGCGCGGATGGCGATCCGAAAGCGTCGCCGCGCCGCCTCGCTCGCCTGAAGCTCCGCGAATTCGGCGAGGTCGGCACCCGCGCAGAAATGGCTGCCCTCGCCGGTCACGATCAGAAGCCGCGCCTCCGAGTGGCCGAGCGCGTCCAATTGCTGCGCCATCTCCTCGAAGGCGTCCATGGTGAGCGCGTTGCGCGCCTGCGGCCGGTCGAGCCTCAGCCACGCCGTCGGCCCGTCGATGTCGATCCTGATCATGGCCGACGGAATGCCGCGCGGGGCTTCAAAAAGGAAGGAGGGGCGACAAAGGAAGGAGCCGGGCGCACTCTACGCAGCGCCCGGCCCCTGGATCGCGGCGCCCAACCCCCACGACATGGCGGGAAGCCGCAGGCGAATGTCGGCGCGGAGACGCGCTTCGACTCGTCGAGGGCCCTTGCAGGCAAGAAGCGGGCCACAACGGAATCCTGCGGGATCAAATGGTTAACGGCCACTCTTCAACGTGTCACGGCGGCACAGCCGGGCCAACGCCCGCCCCGCCGCGGGACAAGCCTCATTCAGTCGCGCGGGGCGGTTATCGTCACCTCGGCGTCGTCCTCCGCCTCTTCCTCACGGTCCGACGGTTGGGCAATCAGCGCATCCGAATTGACGTGAAAGCCGAGCAGCCGCGGCCGATCGTCGTCGATCCGGTAGACGAAGCGCTCTGTGCCGCGACCCCGCTCGAACTCGGTCTGGTAGGTGAGAGTCACGACGGTGCCTGCGGTCGTGTAGTTGACATGCCAGCCTTGGCGGTTCGCCCTGCGCACGTCGCCGAGGCGCTCGTCCACTACTTCGAGGATGGAGCGGAACTGCTCCGGCGTCGCCGCGCGTTTGAACTCGTCGGTCGACCGGTCGTAGATCCGATCGATCTCTTGAGCGGCGGCAAGATCGTGAAAGCGCTCCACCTCCCGCTCGGCGGCAGCGAGATGATCGCCGGCCGAGCACCCCGTCACTCCGAGCAAAGCAGCAGCGGCGATCGCAAGCTTGCGCATCATTCCTCCCCCTTTCCTGATGCAGGTTAGCAGTCGCCCCGCCGCGGGCAAGCATCGCCGAATGCGTCTTCAATCCGAACGCATCGCCCTCTAGACCCACTCAATGATCAGCCGTCGCCGCTTCGTCGCCGGCAGTGCCGTGAGCCTGTTCGCCGCGCCTGCCATCCTCAAGGCCCAGTCGCTGTGGCGCAATTATCCGTTCAGCCTCGGAGTCGCCTCGGGCGACCCGGCGCCGGATGGCTTCGTCATCTGGACCCGGCTCGCGCCCGAGCCGATGGCGCCCGACGGCGGAATGGGCATCGGCAACGCGCCGGTGAAATGGGAGATCGCCACCGACGACCGCTTCCGTGAGGTGGTCGCCCGCGGTGAGGCTCTTGCGCGGCCGGAGCTGGCCCATTCCGTCCATGTCGAGGTGACCGGCCTCCAGCCGGACCGGCCCTATTGGTACCGCTTCGAGATCCTCGGCGAGCGCTCGCTTCGCGGCCGCGCTCGCACCCTGCCGGCGGCGGGCGCCTCGCCTGCCTCCCTCCGTTTCGGAGTCGCCGGCTGCCAGCATTATGAGGAAGGCTATTTCACCGCCTTTCGTCATCTGGCGCGCGAGGACGTCGCCTTCGTCTATCACTATGGCGACTATATCTACGAATATGGCGGCGATGATCCCCGCGTCGGGCGCAGCGGCGAGCTGATCGAACCGGTCCGCCTCCATTCCGGCCGGCGCGACCTCTACGACATCACCGACTTCCGCCAGCGTTACGCGCAGTACAAGATGGACGCCGACCTTCAGCGCGCCCACGCCGCCCACCCCTTCCTGATGGCGCTCGACGACCATGAGGTTCAGAACAACTGGGTCGGCGACCTTTCCGAGGACGACGTTCCGCCCGAGGTGTTCGCGCTGAAGCGCGCCCACGCCTTCCAGGCCTGGTACGAGCATATGCCGGTGCGCCGCTCCTCCCTTCCGCGTGGCGGCGCGATGCAGCTCCACCGCTCGCTGAAATGGGGCAATCTCGCCGAGATCGATCTTCTCGACACCCGCCAGTTCCGAACCGACCAGCCCTGCGACGACGGCTTCAAGACCGTCTGCGCAGAGGTGAACGCGCCGAACGCGCAGGTGCTCGGCGCCGAGCAGGAGGCTTGGCTCAATCGCAACCTCGCCAGCCGCGACACCCGCTGGAACGTCATCGCCCAGCAGGTGATGATGATGTCGCTCGACCGCCGCCGGACGCCGGACGAGGCGCCGTCCAAGGTCATCAACCTCGATAGCTGGGCCGCCTATGAAGTGCCGCGCCAGCGGCTTCTGGCCCGCATGCGCGGGCTCGACAATGTCGTCGTCTTGACCGGCGACGAGCATCAGAATTGGGCGGGCCTGCTCCATGACGACCGCGACCGTCCGGTGGCGGCCGAGCTGGTCGTCACCTCAGCCTCGAGCGGCGGCGACGGCGAGGACCAGCGCCGCGGCAGCGACGTGATCCTCGCCAACAACCCCCAATTGAAATGGGTCAACAGCCAGCGCGGCTATGCCGTGATGGACGTGAATGCCGAGCGCCTGACCGCCGACTTCATGGTCCTCGACCGAGTCCGCACGCCGGACGGCACGCTCAGCAAGCGCACGAGCTGGACCGTCCCGCACGGCCGGCCCGACCTGGTGCAGGGGTGAAGGTGATGAAATATTGGGAAGACCTCCACGTCGGCGAGAAGAAGCGCTTCGGCGCGTATCAGGTGACCCGCGAGGAGGTGCTGGAGTTCGCCCGCAACTACGATCCCCAGCCCTTCCACCTCTCCGACGAGGCCGCCGCGAAGACCCATTTCGGCCGGCTCGCGGCGAGCGGCTGGCACACCTGCGCGATGACCATGGCCATGCTCGTCGAGCAGGGCCGCACCGATCCCTATGCAGGCCTCGGCTCGCCGGGGGTCGACGAATTGCGCTGGCTCAAGCCGGTCTTCCCGGGCGACACCCTGTCGGTCGAGACCGAGATCATCGAGGTGCGTCCGTCGAACAGCCGCCCCGAATTCGGCTCGTTCAAGTCGAACGTCACCGTCTTCAACCAGGACGACGAGCCGGTCGCCCGCTTCACCTCGATCGTCCTGGTGGCTCGGCGCCCGAATTAGGTTCCTCCCCGAGCGCTCGGGGAGGAACCTGGGCCTTCAATCCCGCCGGTCCCTGCGCCGTTCGCGGCGGAATTCGCGGCGGTCCTCGCGGCGATCCTTGCGATAGTCGCGCCGGAGATCGCGGCGCCGCTCGCGGAACTGGTCGCGAGTCAGGTCGCCGTCACGGAAATCGCGGCGCAGCTCGCGCCGGTCTTGCCGGAACTCGCGCCGGTCGCCGCGCCGCTCCTGACGGAACTCGCGCCAGTTCTCGCGAAGCTCGCGCCGGTCGCCGCGCCAGTTGTGGCGCCGGCCCTCCCAGTAGCGGCGCTGATGGTCGTTCCAGCGGTGCGGGCGGCGCCACTGGTCGTACACGTAGATGCCGACCCCGGGATAATAGAAGTTGTCGTACCAGCCCCAATAGGGGTCGCCGTAATAGCTGTTGTAGTAGCCGGGACGGTAATAGGAATTGTAGTAATTGCCGTAATAAGGCCGGCCATAGCCCAGGGACACGCCGCCATAGCCGTAGCCATAGCCGTCACCATAATAATCTGAGCAGCCCGCGAGCCCGAGCAGGGACAGCGGGAGCAGGAGCGTCAGGACGCGACGTCGACCCATCGGAAAGTCTCCCCTGGAGAGAGACGCCCGCCCGCCCCACCATAGTGGACGGACGTCGGTGTTAACCGTTGGTAAACCAACAGGTTGGGATTTCCGTTCCGTAATGAACCACCGGTGAATAGATGCTCCGGAGCGAGACATTTCGTCCCGATCCGGGCCACCCAGGCCTGCATGGTCCCCCAAACGAAAAGGGGGCCCCGGATTGCTCCGGAGCCCCGTTTTCGAGGGTTGGAGGGTCAGACGGCGGCCGGCGCCCTGCCCTTCTTGACCTTCCGGTCGGCCCAGACGTTGCGATAGGCGAAATAGGCCAGCACCGTCGCGAACAGCAGGAAGATCACCACCGCGATACCCATCTGGTGGCGCTTCTCGAGGTTCGGCTCGGCGGTCCACATCAGGAAGGCCGCGACGTCCTGCGCCATCTGGTCGCGGGTTGCCTGGGTACCATCGGCATAGCTGACCTGTCCGTCCGCGGTGAGCGGCGGCGGCATCGCGATGTCGAGGTTCGGGAAGTAGGCGTTGTAGTGGAGCCCTTCCGGGGTCTCGTGACCGTGCGGCGCCTCGCGATAGCCGGTGAGCAGCGACGCGATGTAGGCGGCGCCGTCCGGACGCGCCTTCGCCATCAGCGACAGGTCGGGCGGGTTCGAGTTGTTGTTGGCCGCGCGCGCCGCCGTCTCGTTGGGATAGGGGCTCGGGAAGCGGTCGGCCGGGATCGCCTTGCGGGTCGCGGCCTCGCCGGTGTCCGGATTCACCGACGGCACCTGGATCGGCCACTGGTCGGCGATCGCACGGACCTCCGCCTCGCTGTAGCCGAGCTCGTCGAGGTTGCGGAACGCGACCAGGTTCAGGCTGTGACAGCCCGCGCAGACTTCCTTGTAGACCTGGAAGCCGCGCTGCAGCTGGCGTTCGTCATAGCTGCCGAACGGGCCGTTGAAGGTGAAGCCGATCGAGCGCGGATGCTCGTAGGCGGCGTGGCTGCCCGCTCCTTCCTCGGCCGTGAACCAGGTGAACAGGCCGGTGATGAACGAGACTCCGGCGACGAAGACGAAGCCGAGGCCGATCAGGATGGCGATGAGACGTGCCATGGGTTCTTTCCCTTATTCGGCAGGCTGCGGCTGGGCGCCGCCGGCACCGGGTTCGGACCCGGTCGGCATCCCCGCTGGTGACGATTCCTGACGTTCGCCGTGGAGCACGCTCTCCGAGATGGAGTTAGGCAGCGGCTTCGTCCGCTCGATTTTCGAGAGGATCGGGATGATGATCAGGAAGAAGGCGAAATAGTACATCGTGGCGAGCTGGCTGATGAGCACATAGGGCTCCTCCGCCGGCAGGCCGCCGCAATAGCCGAGCACCAGAACCACGGCCAGCCAGATGAAGAAGAAGATCCGGTAGAGCGGGCGGTAATTGGCCGAGCGGGTCGGCGACGTGTCGAGCCAGGGCAGGAAGAACATGACCAGGATCGACGCGAACATCGCGATCACGCCCCACAGCTTGGCGGGCAGGATGAAGTCGACCGTGAAGGCGCGAAGGATCGCGTAGAATGGCCAGAAATACCATTCGGGAGTGATGTGCGCCGGAGTCGAGAGCGGGTTCGCCTGGATGTAGTTGTCCGGGTGTCCGAGATAGTTCGGCAGGAAGAACACCATGATCGCGAAGATCACCAGGAACACGCCGAGGCCGAAGCCGTCCTTCGCCGTGTAATAGGGGTGGAACGGAACGGTGTCCTGCGGCGACTTGACGTCCACGCCGGTCGGGTTGCCCGACCCGGGGATGTGAAGCGCCCAGATGTGCAGGATGACCACGCCGAAGATCACGAACGGCAGCAGATAGTGGAGCGAGAAGAAGCGGTTCAGCGCCGCGGTGTCGGGCGCGTAGCCGCCGAGCAGCCACACCTGGAGAGGCTCGCCGATCACGGGGATCGCGCCGAACAGGCCGGTGATGACCTTGGCGCCCCAGAAGCTCATCTGGCCCCAGGGAAGGACGTAGCCCATGAACGCGGTCGCCATCGCCAGGAGGAAGATGACGAGGCCGAGCATGAACACCATCTCGCGCGGCGCCTTGTAGGAGCCGTAATAGAGATTGCGTCCCATGTGGACGTAGATGGCGATGAAGAAGAAGCTCGCGCCGTTGGCGTGGGCGTAGCGCAGGAACCAGCCCTGGTTCACGTTGCGCATGATGTGCTCGACCGACTGGAAGGCGATCGCGGCGTCAGCGCGGTAATGCATCGCGAGGATGATCCCGGTGACGATCTGGATCGCCAGCGCGACGCCGGCGAGAACGCCGAAGTTCCAGAAATAGTTGAGGTTGCGCGGGACCGGATAGCCCGGGCCGACGGCGCCATGGACGAGGCGCGGAAGCGGCAGACGGTCGTCGAGCCACTTCATGACGGGGTGCTTGGGCTCGTAATGCTGTGCCCAGGGGAAGCTCATCTTACTGGTCTCCCTCAGCCGATCCGGACGGCGGTATCGGAAGTGAATTCATATTCCGGCACCTCGAGATTGATTGGGGCCGGGCCTTTGCGGATTCGGCCGGCGGTGTCGTAGTGCGAGCCGTGGCAGGGGCAGAAATAGCCGCCATACTCACCCTTGTTCTCGCCCTCCGCGGCGCCGAGCGGAACGCAGCCCAAGTGGGTGCACACGCCCATCGTGATCAGCCATTGCGGCCGCCCTTCCGAGGTGCGCTCGGCGAGCGTCTGCGGGTCGCGAAGCGAGCCGACGTCGACGGCGTTGGCGGCCTGGATCTCTTGCGGGGTCAGGTGACGGATGAACACCGGCTGCTTGCGCCACTCGGTCTTGACCGCCTGGCCCGGCTGGATGCCCGACACGTCGACGTCGATCGACGCCAATGCTAGCACGTCGGCCGACGGGTTCATCTGGTTGATCAACGGGTACAGGACCGCAACCGCGCCGGCGCCGGCGAAGCTCACCGCCGCGAGGTTGATGAAGTCCCGCCGACGAACGCCGTCATGCGGCGCGTCCTCCGGCCCGGGCCCGGTCTTATCGAGAGTCGCCATATTCTACCTTCAGCGCCCACCCCAGAAGGGAGTTTGTACTGGATGCACGAAACCGCTCCCGAGCCGGAACGTACCGGTGGGAGCGACGCCACGCGAACAAAGGCCGCGAAACCGCGGCTCGGCGGCCTGATAGCCGCGCGGGCGGCGCTTTGCCAACATGGATTTTACCTCCGCAACGACACGGCTCGGCGCAGACGCTTCTCCGCGATAAAGGGGGCGCCCATGCGCCTCGCCCTGTTTCAGCCCGACCAGGCCGGCAATGTCGGCACCATCCTCCGCCTCGCCGCCTGCCTCGGGGTTCCGGTCGACATCGTCGAGCCGTGCGGCTTCCCGTGGAGCGACAAGGCGCTGCGCCGCGCCGGCATGGACTATGCCGAGATCGCCCAGGTGACCCGCCATGCCGACTGGGCCGCCTTCGCCGACGCGCTCGGCGGGCGCCGCCTCGTGCTGATGACGACGAAGGGCGCGACTCCGCTGCCCGAGGCGCGGTTCGAGCAGGGCGACACCCTGCTGATGGGCTCGGAGAGCTCGGGGGTTCCGGCCGAAGTCCACCAAGCAGCGAGGTTGCGGGTGCGCATCCCGCAGGTGGAGGGCACCCGCTCGCTCAACATCGCGGTCGCGGCGGGAATCGGCCTCGCCGAAGCGATCAGGCAGACGGGCCAATGGCGCGGCTAAGCGTCAGGCCTGGTGCACCGACTACCCCGGGAACGGGATCGGCGGCGCTGCCGGCGCCTGTGGCTGCGGCGGTTGCGGCCCGGTGCCCCTGCGGCCGAAACTGTAGGTCAGCGCGAGCTTGACGCGCGGCCCGTCCGAGAAATTTCGGACCCGCGAGCTTACCGAGTTCGAGAAAGTGATCGTCTCGAACTCCGTCCCAAAGATGTCATCCACGGACAAGACGGAGGTAAGCCGGTCGGTGATGGCGTGCGACCAGGAGGCGGATGCGCGGAAAAAGGCAGCGCGCTCGACCAGGCCGTCGTCATAGGGTCCCGAGAAGGTGGTGTTCAGCGTGACTCGGTCGGCCCCTGCCCGTCCGTCGGCGCCATCCCGATAATCCACCTGGGCGGTGGCCGAATAAGTGCTGCTCTCCACGCTGTCGGTGAATCCGAGAAATTCCTGATCGATGCGCCTTCCGATCAGGTTCGCGTTGATGTTGTAGCTCCACCCCTGAAGCGGCGTGCCCTGAACGGCCACCGCGACCCCGGTGTCCTGCCGCTCGCCGACGTTGATCGGCCGGGTCAGGAAGACGCCGTCCGGCGTAAGAGTGCCGAAGGTGGAGAAGAGATCCTCGGTGCGCCGATGGAAGAGGGTCAGCGAAACCGTCTGACGCGCCACCTCGCCGCGAAACCTCGCCTCGAACGCATCGGTCAGCTCGGGCCGAAGATCGGGATTGCCGGCGAAGGCAGAAGTCGAGTCCTGGAAGCGGAGCACCGGGCTGAGCTGTGGAATCTGCGGCCAGGCGATGCGGCGGGAATAGCTGAGATTGGCCGTCAGCCACTCCGCGATCCGGCGCTCGTAACTTGCGCTGGGGAAGAGATGGAACTCGCTCCTGCTGGTGCCGAGGACAGGGTCGACCAGGTCATAGTCGCGGTTCTCGCCCCTTAGGCCAGCGAGGACGGTCCCGCCGAACAAAGGGAATTGAAGGCTGCCATAAGCGGCCGTTTCGAAGACCGTTCCTTCAACCACCGCGACCGTCGGCGCCAGCGTTCCGCCGAACGGCAATTCCCCGCTCTGCTCGCTTCGGCTGTAATCGTATCCCTCGTTGAGCGTTCCGCCGACCAGGAGCCGCCAACCTGGTCCGAGCGGGCGGACATAATCGAGCTTGAAGTTGCGGATCCGCGCGTCGGTATCGAGGCGCGACTGGAAAACTCGCCCGTTGAAGTCGGACGTCGACTGGCTGTTCGGGCTGAAGCTGAACTGCTGGATCGACACGGTCAGCAATTCCGCCGGACGCCGCCCCTCGGCTCGATATTCGAGCGCGATATTGTTGCCGTTATAATCGAAGCGATTGGTGGTCAGCTGGTTGATCGGCGTCGCCGGGCCCGGGGTGATCAGCAGATCCGAATCAATGTCGTTGCGCGCCTCAGCCGTGACCAGGCCGCCGGACAAGGTGACCGTCTTCTTGTCGCTGAGCCGGTAGGTGATCTGCGTGTTCGCATTGGCGAAGCGGAAGCGGCCCTCCAGCTCCTGAGTCTCCAACGTGTCGGGGATCGGGCTGGCCGGATTGAGGTTGATCCGCTCGCGGATCGTCTCGGTCTCGGTGCCGTTGCGAGTCACGCCGAGGTTAGCGGTGACCGTCCAGTTGCCGCTGCTCCATGTCGGCGCGGCGCGCACTTCATAGCTGCCGTAGCGGCCAACGCTGGCGGTGATGGAGCCGCGAAGGCCGGCTGCGGCGTCGCGGCGCGTGATGATGTTGATGATGCCGCCCGTGCCCGAGGCGGAGAATTGCGCGCTGGGATTCGTCACCACCTCGATTCGGGCGATCTCGGAGCCCTGAAGGTCGCGAAGCACGTTCGGGTTGGGCGACGGACGCCCATCGACGAGCACCGTGACGCCGGTCGTTCCGAGCAGGCGAACCGAATTGTCGGGCTGCACCGTCACGGCCGGGATTCGGCCGAGGATGTCGAGCGCGTTCGAAGTCCGCGCCTGCGCATTGTCGCGGACGAGGTAGGTCTCGCGGTCGATCGAGGTGCGCTGGTCCGATTGGGCGCGGACGACGATCTCGTTCTCTGGCTCCGCCGGTTGAGCGGGCGCGGCCTCCTGCGTCTGGGCCGGCGTCGCGGGAGGGCCCTGAGGCGCGGGTTGCGGCTGCCCCAAGGGCGGGGCGGCTGGTTGCGGCTGGGCGGACGCGGCCGATACAGGAATGACTGCCGCGGCGGACAACAAGAGTAACTTGCGCAAATCAATTCCTCCCCATCTTCCGGTGTCAGCCGTCAGTCCCGCCGAGCAACCGCCCGCGAGCCGAGAGGCCCTGATTTTCCGGAAAAACTCACCCCGCGAGCCGGCTGTCTCGCGTGTCACTGCACTAACACAGTCACACACGGTCGTCAAAGCCCATGCGCAGCCGGCTACTTCATGTCGCCGTCGGCAGTGGAAGGCATGAGCAACAGGTGAGCTTTTGATGAAAAGCGACCTATTTGCCTCGTTCGCTTGCGGCGGGGTGGCACCCGGTCCTTGAATATCGCGGTGGCGGGGGGCATCGCGCACGTCGAAGGCTTATGTCAGACCGAGGGATGGCCCCAATGACCGACACGATCGAGCAGGACAGCCCGCTGGCCCTCGACGACCAGCAGCAGGCGGCGCGCGACTGGTTCGAAGCCCTGCGCGACCGGATCTGCGCCGAGTTCGAGGCGATCGAGCGCGAGGCCGGGAGCGACGCGCGCTTCGACTATATCGAATGGGACCGGCTCGATCCCGATGGCGCCCCCGGCGGCGGCGGAGTCCGCGGGGTGATGAAGGGCAAGGTGTTCGAGAAGGTCGGGGTCAACGTCTCGACCGTCGGCGGCCGGTTCAGCGAGGAGTTCGCGCGTACCATCCACGGCGCCGAGGAGGACCCGCGCTTCTTCGCGACCGGAATCAGCCTCGTCGCCCACATGGCCAACCCCCACGTGCCGGCGGTCCACATGAACACCCGCTTCCTGGTGACTACGCGGCGCTGGTTCGGCGGCGGCGCCGACCTCAACCCGCCCATTCCGTACGAAGAGGACACGGCCGACTTCCACGCTCGGCTTCGCGCCGCCTGCGCCGCCCACGACCAGACCTATTACGAGCGGTTCAAGCGCTGGGCGGACGACTATTTCTACATCCCGCACCGCGGCGTTCACCGCGGAGTAGGCGGCATCTTCTACGACCATCTCGAATGCGCCGCCCCCGGCGAGGGCGCGACCTTCGAGGAGAATTTCGCTTTCACCCGCGACGTCGGCGAGGCCTTCCTCGACGTCTATCCGCGCATAGTGCGGCGGCGGATGGGCGCCGTATTCACGCCTGACGACAAGCAGCGCCAGCTCGAATGGCGCGGCCGCTACGCCGAGTTCAACCTGATCTACGACCGCGGCACCCTGTTCGGCCTCAAGACCGGCGGCAATGTCGACGCCATCCTGATGAGCCTGCCGCCGGAAGCGACGTGGAGCTGAGGCCGCCTTTTCCTCCCCGGCATTTGCCGGGGAGGGGGACCGCCGCAGGCGGTGGAGGGGTCGCGCCGAAGGCGCGGAACTTCACCGTCCCAAGAATGCCGCCGTCGGCGGCGCCCCTCCACCAGCTTCGCTGGTCCCCCTCCCCGCGAAATCGCGGGGAGGATTAGAAGATGCCACTCCACCCGCTCCCGCCGGGCCATGTCGGCGCGGTCGTCACGGCGCTGACCATGACCGAGCGGCCGCGGCTCGACCCTCTCCCCGCCTCCGAGTTGCGCCTCGAGCCATGGCCGGATCCGGACCTGGACCGCTACCGCGCGCTGTTCCGCCGCGTGGGCGCGCGCTGGCTGTGGTATTCGCGGCTGGTGATGAGCGACGCCGAGCTCCGCGCCGCGCTCGGCGAGGTGCATGTCGTCCTCGACCCCCAAGGCGCCGACGCCGGCATGATCGAGCTCGACCGGGCGCCCGACGCCTGCCGCATCCGCTTCCTCGGCCTGGCGCCCGAGCTGACCGGGCGCGGCCACGGCCGCTGGCTGATCGAGACGGCGCTCGGGCTGGCATGGCGGGACGGCGTCGAGCAGGTCGAGCTCTACACCTGCTCGCTCGACCATCCGGCGGCGATGCCCGCCTATCTCCGCGCCGGATTCGCCGCGGTTTCGCGCTCGTTCGAGAGCTTCCCCGACCCGCGCCTCACCGGCCACCTGCCCCGCGACTGCGCGCCTCAGGTGCCGCTGGTCGAGCCTAGCTGAACCTTTTCTCGAGGTCGGGACGCGAGGTCAGCGCGCGATAGATGGCGGCGAGCAGAACCGTCGCCACCAAGGTGGTCGCGGCGCTCAGAATCCCTCCCACGATGGCGAGGAGAAGGCCGCCGACGCCCTCGCTGCCGAGCAGCAGGACGATGACGATACCGAGCGCCGAGCTCACCGCGACGTTGATGATCAGCGCCGCGATATAGACGAGCACCACCAGCAGGGCGATCTGCCAGCCGAGGCCGCGGCTCAGCGCCCACGACCGCTCGAGCGCCGTGAAGGGCGAGCGCCGCTTCTCCGCGACGAGGATCGGGCTTGCCAATGACAGGCGCCCGAGCAGGTAGATGAACGGAATGACGAACAGCAGGAAGGCGACTGCCAGGCTCAGGTTCAGAACCACAGTCAGCACGATATAGAAGGGCAGGATCGGCAGCGCCGCCGCAACCGCCCCGCCCACCGTCATGCGCGGCGCCGCGAGCAGCAGCAGGTAGATGGCGATGAGCCCGACCATGTTGACCAGCGCCGACAGCAGCATCCAGTGAGCGTTGCTCTGCCACCAGGCGATCATCAGCTCGATCATCTCGGCCGGGGTTGTCCCGCCCTCGGGCGGAGGCACGAAATGCGCGACCAGCACGGCGGGCAGGAACAGGAACACGCCCGCGATCGCGGTCAGCAGCCCGGCATTGGCGCCCAGCATCTTCAACGTGTCGTCCCAGACGCGGCTGTAGGAGAAATCGGACTTGGTCGGTGCGTTCATGGCCCTGGCTTTGCCGTGCCTGCGAACGGCTGGCAAGAAAGGCTTGGAGAGGCCGCCCTTTTTCGGCACGGGGCGCACCGTGAGTAGCGAACTGATCGACGATGTCGAATGGCGGGTGACGGAGGGGCTGGTGCCCTATCCCCAAGCGTTCGCGCAGATGGACGCGCGCAGCACGGCGATCCGCGCCGGCGACGCGCGCGAGCTGGTCTGGCTGCTCGAGCATCCGCCCCTCTTTACCGCGGGCACCAGCGCCGACCCGGCCGAGTTGTTTAACCCGCAGGGCTTCCCCGTCTATGATGCCGGGCGCGGCGGCCGCTACACCTATCACGGGCCGGGACAACGCGTCGGCTACGTCCTGCTCGACCTGGACAGGCGCGGCCGCGACGTGCGCCGCTTCGTCCATTCGCTCGAAACTTGGCTGATTGCTTCGCTCGCGGAACTGGGCGTGAAGGCCTGGGCGGTGCCGGAGCGAATCGGCATCTGGACGGCCGACGCCGAGGGGCGTGAGGCCAAGATAGGAGCGATCGGCGTTCGCGTTCGGCGCTGGGTGACCACCCACGGCTTCGCGATCAATGTGGCTCCGAAACTTTCCGACTTCTCAGGGATCGTTCCGTGCGGTATTTCTGAATTTCCGGTCACGAGCCTCGAAGCGATCGGGCTTGCGAATAAGGGGGGGGAGCTGGATCAGGCGCTAAGCAACAAATTCGCCGATTTCCTCGGCTCGCTCGCCGCGTAACGAAGCGGGGTTGAGAGCCGTTTCCTTTCCGTATAAGTGTGCAAACCGATTTGGGCAGAAACGGGTCAACCCGACCAAATCTTCTATCTAGGGAGCAATTCGAATGCGTGACATCATCATCAAGGCGTCCATGATCGCTGGTGCGGCCCTGCTCGTCACCGCCTGCGGCGAGACGGCCACCAACAACACCGCCGCCAACACCATGGGTGGCGAGTACAACACCACCGACACCATGGCCAACATGGGCGACATGAACACCATGGGCACCACCATGGACAGCAACATGACCACCGACACCAACATGTCGGGCAACATTGCCGTCAACACCACGACCGGCAACGTTTCGGGCAACGTGTCGACCAACGGCATGTAAGCTTTCGCTCTTTAGCGAATGTTTGAAAGGGCTGCCGGGCGACCGGCAGCCCTTTCTCGTTGGGGCGGGCGGCGGTAAGGCCCGCCTCGAACCTTTGGACGGAATGACGGGAGCCAAGCCGATGACGAGATATCTTTTCGCCAGCGCCGCCGCCGGCCTTGTCCTGCTTTCCGCCTGCGGGTCCGAACAGGCCGCCACCAATGCCGGCGCCGACCTCAACGCCGCGACCGGCGTTCCGCTCGGCAACGACGCAAGCGCGATGGAGATCGTCGGCAACCAGGGCGGCAGCATGGCGATGCCGGCGCCGGCCGCGGGTAATAGTTCCGCGCCGGCCCCCAGTCGCGGCACCGCGCCGCCGAGCGAACGCGACCGCGGCGACGAGACAGACCGAAGCCGAAGCGCGCCTCCCCCAGCGGAGGACGCCGACGATTCGCCGCCCGGCGGCGATCGCGGCGGCAATGCCGCTCAAGGCAATCTCTCGGGCATCTGACCGCCTATCCGGCTTGCTGGCCGGATTCCGCGGGGCTAAGCCGGTGCAACAGCACGGCAATCGGCGCACCGGCCACATTGGCCTTTCCCGCTCCGCTTGCTAGGCTCGTGCATCGCTCCCGCGTCCCGGAGCCGGCGGAGTTTGGAATGAAGAATCTCGCGCGCAAACTGACGATCCGCATGGCGGCCGCCGCCGTCGCCCTTGCCGTGCCGGCCACCGCGCAGGCGCAGCTCTTCTTCACCGACCCCAATTTCGAGCGCGGCTCGGTCGAGCCCGGCGATGCAGTCATCGGTGCCGCGCTGCCCGGCGCCAATCAGGCCGAGCTGCGCGCCGCCCTGCTCTGGAACCTGCGCGCCGGCCTCAACGTGGCGGCGCTGCAGTGCCAGTTCTCGCGCTACCTGCGCGCGGTCGACAATTACAACGCCATCCTCGACCATCATTCGGAGGAGCTCGCCACCGCCTACAGCACGCTTGAGGCCTATTTCCGCCGCAATGCCGCCAACCAGCGCGCGGGCCAGCGCGAGTTCGACGAGTGGAACACCGGCACCTATCAGAATTTCTCGAGCCTCTACGGCCAGATCGGCTTCTGCCAGGTCGCCGCGGACGTCGCGAAGGAGGCCCTGACCCGGCCGAAGGGCCAGCTTTACGAGGTCGCGCGCGGCCGAATCCGCGAGATGCGCAGCGCCCTTCGCCCGTCCGGCGACCGTCTGTTCTCCGAAGTCCCCGGCCTCGCCGCGCTCCAGCCGATGCCTTACAGCTTGTTCAACGCCCCGAGCTGCGCCGGGCTTCGCGGCCGCGAGCTGCGCCGCTGCCAGGAATCACGGTAAGCCGATCAGCTTGTGGGTTTGGACCCCGAGCCGCCAGCGCGGCTCGGCCATGACCAGGGCGATCGCCGCCTGAAGCGACATCTCGCGCTCCGGTCCGTCCAGCGGCTGGATGATGAAATGCTTGAAGTCCCAGCCGAGCAGCTCGGCCGGATCGATGCCCGATTGCGGCCATACCAGCTTCAATTCGTCGCCTGAGCGCTGAACCACCTCGTTGGCGCCCTTGGGACTGACGCAGATCCAGTCGAGCCCCGCGGGCGCCGCCTGAGTGCCGTTGGTCTCCACCGCGACCTCGAAGCCGCGTGCATGGAGCGCATCGATCAGCGCCGGGTCGGCCTGGAGCAAGGGCTCGCCGCCGGTCATCACCACCAGCGGACGGGCGCCCGCACCCCAAAGCTCCGCGACCTTGTCGGCAAGCGCCTCGCCTTCGTAGCGGCCGCCATTCTCGCCATCCATTCCGACGAAATCGGTGTCGCAGAAGGTGCATTGCGCGCTCGCCCGGTCCTGCTCGCGGCCCGTCCACAGATTGCAGCCGGCAAAGCGCAGGAAGACGGCGCGGCGCCCGGCCTGCATCCCCTCCCCCTGCAGCGTGAGGAAGATCTCCTTGACGGCGTAGCTCACGGCCGAGCCGCGTAGCGGGTCGGATCGGCAATGCCCGCTTCCTCGAAGCCCCTGGAGCGCAGGCGGCAGGAATCGCACAGGCCGCAATGGGCGCCCTCCGGCGTCGGATCGTAGCAGGACCAGCTCAGCGCCGGGTCGATCGCGAGCCGGGTTGCCTCGTGGACGATATCGGCCTTGGTCATGTTCATCAGCGGCGCGTGTACCCGGAAGGCCTGCCCCTCGACGCCCGCCTTGGTCGCAAGCCGCGCCATCTCCTCGAACGCGCGGACGAACTCCGGCCGGCAGTCGGGGTAGCCCGAATAATCGAGCGCGTTGATTCCGATGAAGATGTCGCTCGCCCCGGTCGCCTCGGCAAGACCCAGACACAGTGTCAGGAAGATCGCGTTGCGCGCCGGCACGTAAGTGACCGGAATATCGCCCTCGTCGCCGACTCCGCCCTTCGGCACGTCGATGTCGGCGGTGAGCGCCGAGCCGCCGAAGCGGCTGAGGTCGAGCGGCAGCACGATGTGGCGCTCGACCCCGAGCATGTCCGCGATCTGAACCGCGGCCTCGAGCTCTACCCGGTGGCGCTGGTTGTAGTCGATCGTGAGAGCGACGAGTCCGAAGCCCTGCGCGCGCGCGATCGCGCCCGCGGTCATCGAATCGAGACCGCCGGAAAGGAGGATGATCGCTTGTTTGCCTGAGGACGCCATGGCGGCGCAGCTAGGGATTGCGGCCGCGATACTCAACACCGACGGCGCCCCAAACAGAAACGGGCCGCCCGGATGGACGGCCCAGTTTGGCTGGTTAAGCCCTCTAGGGAGGAAAGCGTGTCCATCGGACACATGACGTCCCTAGCACCTAACGACTAAACCCCCGCTTAACGCAGGCCATTCTTTTTCCTCAGGGAGCGACGTCGCCGAGCCTGATCGGAAAGCTCTTCGAGCAGAATTCGCAGTCGACGCTGATCAGGCCGTTGTCGTCGGCCATCTCCGCGCGCTCCTCCTCGCTGAACCGGGCGATCACGCCGCGGATATGCTCGATGCTGCAGCGGCAGCCGCGCACCAGCGGAACCGTGGCTAGGATCCGCACCTCCTCCTCGTTGAACAGGCGCCACAGCAGGGTCTCGACCGGCAGGTCGAGGTCGAACAGCTCGTTCGAGCGGATCGTCTCGGCGAGGATCCGGACATGGTCCCACTCGGGATGGTCCAGCCTCGTGTGCAGCCGCTCGCGCCCCTCTTCGCCGTCCGGCAGGTGCTGGAGAAGGATTCCGCCGGCGACATGACCGGTATCGTCGATGGCGATCCGAACCAGGCTCGGAATCTGCTCCGACTGGGCGAAGAAGCTCTGCGCCGCCTCGGCAAGGCTCTCGCCTTCCAGCGGAACGATGCCCTGGTAGCGCTCCTTGGTCGCCGCCTGGTCGAAGGTGATGGCGAGATAGCCCTTGCCGAACAGCTTCTCGAGGCTCGGAAGCGCCGGGGTCTCGGCGAGCCGCTCCATGTCGAAGCGGACATAGCCGCGAAGCTCCCCGCCGCGATAATCGCAAACGAGCAGGTCGACGATCCCCGACTCAGTCTGTGCCTGGAGGGTCAGCTGCCCGCCGGCGTCCTTCAGCATCGCGCCGAGCAACGCGGTCAACGTCAGCGCCTCGGAGAGGATTCGCGCGATCGGCGCCGGATAGGCGTGCGCCGACAGCACCTCGTCGAGCACGGGGCCAAGGCGCACGAGGCGCCCGCGCGCGTGGCGGTGCGGCAGGGTGAAACCAATCGCCTCGTCGAGGTTGGTGACCGAGGCGGCAGCGGACGAAGGGTTCGAAGACATCGCGGCCATATAGGGGCGGCCGCGCGCCGATTCAGCCCCTTAGCGTGCGAACCGGTCCGTCGCCTCGATCAGGCGGTGGAGGATGCCCGGCTCGTTGAAGGCGTGGCCGGCGTCGGGGACCATGTGGAATTCCGCCTCCGGCCAGGCGCGATGGAGGTCCCAGGCGGTGACCGCCGGCGTGCAGGCGTCGTAGCGGCCCTGGACGATCACGCCCGGGATCGCCCTGAGCTTGCCTGCGTCGCGGATCAGCTGGTCGCCGTCGAACCAGCCGCGGTTGATCATATAATGGTTCTCGATCCGGGCGATCGCGATCGCGTAGCGGTCCTCGGTCACCGTCTCGACGAGCTTGGCGTCGGGCAGCAGGCGCACCGTGGCGCCCTCCCAGCCGCTCCACGCCTTCGCTGCCTCGAGCTGCACAGCCGGGTCTGCGTCGGTCAGCCGGCGCTGGTAGGCGGCGGCGAGGTCGCCATGCTCCTCGGCCGGGATCGGCGCGAGATATTTCTCCCATTCGTCGGGGAAAAGGAACGAGGCGCCGGACTGGTAGAACCAGTCGATCTCAGACGATCGCATGGTGAAGATGCCGCGAAGCACCAGGGCAGACGTCCGCTCCGGGTAGGTCTCGGCATAAGCCAGTCCGAGCGTCGATCCCCACGAGCCGCCGAACACCAGCCATTGCTCGGCCCCGATCATGTCGCGAAGCCGCTCCATGTCGGAGACGAGATCCCAGGTCGTGTTCGCCTCGAGCGACGCATGCGGGGTCGAGCGGCCGCAGCCGCGCTGGTCGAACAGCAGGACGTTGTACCGCGCCGGATCGAACAGCCGGCGATGGTCGGGGCTGCACCCCGCGCCGGGCCCACCGTGGAGGAACACCGCGGGCTTGCCGTTCGGATTCCCGCACAACTCCCAATAAATCGAGTGGCCGTCGCCAACCTCGAGGTGCCCGCTCCGGTGGGGCTCGATCGGCGGGTAGAGGGTGCGCAGCGTCATGTTCGGTCCGTCATGCTGAACTTGTTTCAGCATCCATCCTCGGGCTGCTGAGACGATGGGAGAATGGACCCTGAACCAGGTTCAGGGTGACGATCGGGGTCAAGCCGCCTGCGGCACCTCATACTGGCGCGCGGCCTCGGACAGCTTCTCGACAAACTCCGTCACATGCGCCTCCTCGATCACCAGCGGCGGAAGGATGCGCATCACGTTGTCGCCTGCGGCGACGGTGAGCAGGCCGTGATCGCGCAGGTAGGTGACGAAGGCGCGGCTGTCGGTCTTCATCTTGAGGCCGAGCATCAGGCCCATGCCGCGCACGCTCTCGAACAGATGGTCGTGATTGGGGATCATCTGCTCCAGCGCCCCGCGCAGCCGCTCGCCCATGCGCCGGACATGGGCGAGGAACTCCTCATTGGCGACGACGTCGAGCACCGCCTGGCCCGCGGCCATGGCGAGCGGGTTGCCGCCATAGGTCGATCCATGGGTGCCGATCACCATTCCGGCCGCCGCCTTCTCGGTGGCGAGGCAGGCGCCCATCGGGAATCCGCCGCCGATGCCCTTGGCGGTCGCCATGATGTCCGGGGTGATGCCATATTGCTCATAGGCGTAGAGGCTGCCGGTGCGCGCGACCCCGGTCTGCACCTCGTCGAGCACGAGCAGAAGGTCATGCTCGTCGGCGAGGCGGCGGAGCCCCTGTATGAACTCCTTGCTCGCCGGGCGGATGCCGCCCTCACCCTGGACCGGCTCCAGAAGGAAGCCGGCGGTGTGCTTGTCGATCGCTGCTTCGGCGGCTTCGAGATTGTCGAACTCGACGACCTTGAAGCCCTCGAGCAGCGGCGCGAACCCCTCGATCATCTTGGGCTGATCGGTCGCGCTGATCGTCGCCATCGTGCGCCCGTGGAAGGCGTTGCGGAAGGTGATCAGCGTGTTCTTCTCAGGGTGGCCGTGATGATGGTGGTAGCGGCGCGCCGTCTTGATCGCGCACTCGACCGCCTCGACTCCCGAATTGGTGAAGAACACCGTGTCGGCGAAAGTGAGGTCGACTAGCCGCTGGGCCAGCTTCTCGCCCTGCGGGCTGCCATAGAGGTTGGAGACGTGGATCAGCGTCGCTGCCTGCTCCTGGATCGCCTTGGTCAGAACGGGATGGCCGTGGCCGAGCAGGTTGACCGCGATGCCGCTCGCGAAGTCGAGATATTTTTCGCCCTTCTCGCCATAGAGATAGACCCCCTCGCCACGCACCGGCCGCACCGGCGAGCGCGGATAGACGGGCATGAGCGGCGTGATCGACATTGCGGCGAACTCCTGTTGGCGGCCGGTTGGGGGTTGCCGCCGCTATAGGGGGTCGCTCGAAGCACCGTCAAATGCGGACCACGTCATGCCGGCGAAGGCTGGCATCTACCGTAGCTGTGAACGATCGCGGTAGGTCCCAGCCTTTGCTGAGGGACAGACAGACGTCCGCGGATACGGCAAGGCCGGAAGCGGTCTTTCCGCTCCCGGCCTTGCACCTGGTCTTCCTCTGCCGTCAGGCGTTGGTGGTTGCGGTCGACTGGGTGCGCTCGCTGCTGCCGGCCGATCCCATGTCTCCGGCGTTGCCGCTTTCTTCGGAGCTGCTGTCCTCGTTCCACGAGGCGAACAGCGAGCGGGTGGTGCCGGCGTCCTGGTCGCCCTCGGCCAGCGCCTTGAGGCCGTTATAGGCCAGGGTTGCGGTGCCGGCGTAGACGAGGTGGTGCATGAAGTCGGTTCCCATCGACGTCGCGTCGCGGCGGCTCGGAGCGTCCGGCTTGTCGGCGATGCTCTCCCAGGCGAGGCCGGCACCATAGACGCCGCCGAGGAAGCTCAGCGAGCGATAGGGTTCGCTGACGCCTTCCAGCGGCACGAGCGCGGCGCCGAGGCCGGTTCCGTACAGCCAATGAAGCGAGCTCGACAGCGTGTCGCGGCCTTCCCGAGTCTCGGCCTCCATGCCGGTCGCGTTCTCGGCGACGCTGGCCGCGGTGCGCGGCCTGCGCTCACCGCGCAGCCGTTGCTCGAGCGCCTGGCTCAGGGTCATTGCAGCAGTGCCGGCGAAGCCGGCGGCGAGGGCGATCCCAAGGGATCTCATTGTTTGGTCAGCCATGCCCGCGAAAACGATCCGGCCTTAACCACGTTCCCCCGCGCCGGGGCCGGCGCGGGGGAATTTTAGTGGTGGTTTGAGGCAGATAGGCCGAAGCCCGAGCCCAGCCGTTTACCAGCCGCCGCGGCGCCCGTCGCGGCGCCCGTCGCGACGCTCGTCGCGGATCCGGTCGCGCAGATTGTCGATCCGGTCGGAGATGTCCTGCACCTCGCCGCGGCTGAGCCCGTTGCGGGCGAAGCGGTTGAGGCGCTGGCGAAGATTGGCGGCATGTTCGCGAAGCGCGCGATACTCGCGCGGCGAAATTGCGCGGCGCTGAGCCGACCGCTCGATGCGCTGCTCCAGCTGGCTGATCTGCTGGTGGAAGCGCTGCATGAGGCCGCGGTCGCCGGGATAGCCGTAATTGCCGCGCTGGCCGTAGCCCTGGCCGTCATAATAGCCCTGTGCGGACGCGGGCATCGCGATGACGGCGGCCGAAGCAACGGCGGCGGAGATGAGAAGCTTACGCATGGACAATGCCTCCTTGAAGAACTGCAGGAGGAATTACCGTGCCGGACCTGTTACGACCCTGAATGGCTCCGACAGTCATCGTTCAGGCTTATCGTTAAGAGCGGATCCGCCAGCCGCGCTTGAGAAGTACGTAGGTCAGCGCGCCCAGCGCGATGTTGATCGCGAGCAGCAGCCCAGCCCCGAACAGCACCGGCGAGTCCGCCGCGCCGACGAAACCGTAGCGGAAGCCCGAGATCACGTAGAAGAACGGATTGGCATGGCTGATCGTCCGGAACGCCGGCGCCAGCGCGTCGATCGAATAAAAGGTGCCCGACAGCAGCGACAAAGGCGCCACGACGAAATTGGTGACCGCGGCGGCATGGTCGAACTTTTCCGCCCACATCGACGTCAGCAGCCCGAGGAAGCCGAGCATCACCGAGCCCATCAGCCCGAACCAGATGACCGCCCACAGATGCTGCGGCATGACATGGACGCCGGGCCACAGCAGCATCGCCCCCCACACGGCGAGGCCGACCAGGATCGCACGCGAGACCGCGGCCCCGATCAGCGCCGAGATCAGCTCCATCGTCGACAGAGGCGGCATCAGATAGTCGACGATCGTCCCCTGGATCTTGCCGATCAGAAGCGAGAAGCTGGAGTTGGCAAAGCTGTTCTGGATCATCCCCATGACGATGAGGCCGGGAGCGATGAAATCGGCGAAAGCGACCCCCGTGCCGGCGAGATTCACCTCGCGCCTCGATCCCAGCGCCACCGTGAAGATGGCGAGGAACAGCATGGTGGTGACCGCGGGCGCCCAGATCGTCTGCAGCTGCACCTTGAAGAAACGCCGCACTTCCTTCACATAAAGGGTCTTGAGGCCGCCCCAATTGACGTTGCGGATCACCGGAACGCCGGGATCGGCCTGCACCCATTTCGAAGTTTGGCTGTCCATCGGCGCCGTCGCTAGTCGCTGCCGTGGGCCCAGGCAAGCTTAGTCCCTGGAGACTGTTTGAATGTCGTGGACCGACGAGCGCATCGATCGCCTGAAGGAAATGTGGAGCCGCGGAATGACCGCGAGCCAGATCGCCGAGGAGCTCGGCGCGGTGTCGCGCAACGCGGTGATCGGCAAGGCGCACCGCCTCGGCCTCCAGTCGCGCCCGTCGCCGGTGAAGCCGAACGAGGTCCCGGAGGGCGGTGCCTCGCCCGCTCCGGCCGCTGAGCCGGCCGCCAGGAAGGCCGCCGCGGCGCCGGCCGACGTGCTCTCGACGACCGCTCTCGACGTCCCCGGCGAGCCGCCGTTCGACCTCAGCGACGAGGATGACGCGGCGCCCGCCGCCGCTCCGGCCGCCAGGGCGACGCCGCCCGAGCCCAAGACTCCGCAGACTCCGATGGCGCGCTCGATCGGTCCCGGCGGCTTCGAGCGCCAGATGCCCGGCGAGCAGCAGGCGCCGATCCCGCCCGCCCCGCCGCGCCGCCTGGTGCCGGCCAAGCCGAGCCCGGAGATCGCCGACAAGACCAGCCTGCTCGACCTCAACGAGCGCATCTGCAAATGGCCGATCGGCCATCCCGGCGAGCCCGACTTCCACTTCTGCGGGAAGCAGGCCAATCCCGGCTTCCCCTATTGCGTCGAGCATTGCGGGGTCGCCTACCAGGCGCAGCTCCCGCGCCGCGACCGCAAGCCGCCGCCCCCGCTCCCGTTCGGCGGTCCCCGCGTCCGTTGATTTGAATCAGCCAAGTTACCGGGAACCTACGGTAAGTCTCCAGAGTTTCTGCTTTTGATCCCCCTGCCCATTCGCGGGAGAGATCCAAGAGCAGAAACCCTGAGACCAGAAGATGACTTCGCCCGATACTGTTGAATATTACGAACGCCGCGCCGAAGACCATGTCGCGCTGGCGCAAAAAGCCATGAATAGCCAAGCGGTACAGGCTCATTACGAGCTCGCCTCCGCCTATCTCGACCGGATCTACGGCGACACCGCGGACAGCCCCGCGCCCGCCTAGAGCGCCACCACCCGCGGCGGCCCCGCCTCCTTGCCCAACATCAGCTCGGTCATCGCCCACACCATCGCGTCGGCGCGGTCGGGCGAGCCCTCGGCATAGCCGCCGCCGCGGGTCATCGCGCACAATTCGTCCTCGAGCTCCGGGAAGCTCCCGGCGAACCGCGCCCGGCCGCTCTCGAACAGCATCGCCACCGGCTCGGCGCGATCGCCCTTGCCGAAGCGCGCATGGACCGGCCGCACCGGAAGGCCCACGTCCGCCGCCGCCAGCACGCTCCGCACCATGTCGCCGCCCTGGTTCTTCTCGACGATCACGCAGTCCGCGCCCCAGGCCTCCGCCGCAGCGCTCACCGCCGCCGCCCACCCTTCCGGCGACAGCCCGCGCACGCTATGATCGCCGAGCACATAGCCGATGCCCTCGTGGCCGAGCCCGCACGCCACGATCCCGCACGCATCCCCTTCCGCGCTCCCCGGCGGGTCCACGCCCACGACGATCCGCGCGAAAACCCCTCTCCCGCTCGCGGGAGAGGGTGCCGAGCGAAGCGAAGGCGGGTGAGGGTCCGAGCCGCCCGCCGCTCCCTCACCCCAGCCCTCTCCCGCAAGCGGGAGAGGGAGCTTCACCCGGCACCTCTCCACCAGCGCCCGCGTCCACAGCGCCCCCTCGACATCCTCGATCAGCTCGCCGTCCAGCTCCTCGCGCCCCTTGCGGGTCCCGCGATAGGCCGCCTCCATCCGCTCGACGTAGATCGCCGGCAGGTTGAGATTGTCCGCCGTCCGCCCGCGGGTCACCACGCTGGTCGCGACCAGCCGCCTCACCATCGCCACCGCCTTCGGGGTCGTCGTCACCAATGTCCTTGGAGCCGCCCCGAGCCTCATCCCGAGCTGCAGATTGTCCCACGTCTCCTCCGCGGCCCGCCACTTGGCGATCTCGTCGCACCAGGCGAAATGATGCTCCGGCCCGCGCAGCTTCTCCGGGCACGCCCCCGAATAGAGGAACGCCGTCGCCCCCGACGCGAAGCGCACCTCCCCGGCCGTCCTGTTGAACCGCACCTCCTCGCCGGTCCGCGCCACCGCCCGGAGCCCGCTCCGCCCGAGCACCATCACCTTGACCGCGTCCTCGATCGTCGCCCCGACCAGGGCGATGCGCGCGCGGGGCTCGCGCCGGGCAAGCTCGCTCACCCATTCCGCCCCGGCCCGGGTCTTGCCGAACCCGCGCCCGGCCATGATCGTCCAGGTCGTCCAGGGGCCTGCCGGGGCCCCCTGCCCGTCATGCCGCCACGCCGGCCAATGTTCGTCGAGCGTCCTTTTCTCAGGCATGGTCAGCCGCCGAACCACCCAGCGCCGCTCCCCCGCCGGCCGATCCGCCAACCGGTTCACCGTCCGCACCAACGCCCGCTCCGCCTTCATCAAAGCTCCCGCTCATCCTGAGGAGGGACCGAGCTTGGCGAAGGCCCGTCTCGAAGGGCTCGAAGGACCCCTCTCCCCTCCCGCTCATCCTGAGGAGCCGGTGAGCCCGTCGAACCGGCGTCTCGAAGGACCGCCCGTCCCTTCGAACTCTTCCTCCCCTCCCGAGCCGCCTTCCGCCGCCTCGCCAACACATCCAGCTTCGCCAGGATCGAGGCGTTCAGCTCCTCCGCCGTCGCCCGCTTCGGCCGATGCCCGCCATCGCCGGTCCGCGATCCCGGCATTCGCCCGCGGATCTGCAGCAGCCGGACTCCAAGGTCGGTGTCCACGCTCTCCGGCCCCGGCACGTCGCCGGACTCCGGCTCGTAATTCCCGCCGAGCGCCGCCCGCTCGATCAGCGACGCCTCCAGCGCGCCATAGCCGGCGTCGAGCGCCTGGAGCACCTGCTCGGCAAACACCGGATCCTTGCGCCGATGATAGTTGATCGTGACCGCCGACACCCCCGCCGCAGCGGCCGCCCGGGTGAGATTGCAGCACCCCGCCAGGTGATCGAGGAACACCTGCTTCTTCCTGTCGGTAAACCCGCCCTTGCGGACCTTCCGCACCTGAACCTTGCGCTTGTTCCCGCCCGTGACGTTGTCCGACACCCGCACGCCCCCGCTAATCCGCTGAAGCGGCATGTACCGGATTTGTTCTAGCCTGTCAACGTATTTCACCAGATGGGTTAGCAGTACGGCAGTCTCCTGACGGTTCCATCTACGTATTCGGCGGGAAACTCCGCCTCAAGCGAACGCAGGTACGGCTGCAGCCGGTGAAAGTCACACACGAATTCGATACCGAACAGGCTGAACGATGAAGCCGATTCCTCGGGTCGACCGTCCTCCATGTAGTAGTACATCGCACCTTCCCTCGGATCATCACGAGGGCGGAAAATAGCTAATGCTTGTAGGCCGCCCCGGTTATATCGGACAAAATCGCGGACGTGATCGAAAACGGGATTGTTAGCAGCTTCGATTCCCACATAACGGGTGAGGACTTCAAAGCCGCATTTGTAAACGCCCCGGACGAATTTCCGGTCGAAACGCATCTGCTGCTTAAAACTCAGCTCTTGCTCCCGTCCAATGACCGGCTCTCCGGCCCATCTCACCTCGAGAATACCTGAGTTCTGACCGGTAGGTTTGATAGGGCCTGCCGGGGTAAACGACATCGCCGGGGCCGGCGTTGAAGTACAGATGTGGTTTCCCGTCAACGACATGAGCGCGGACGCCCCGCCACCCGTCAACGCTGGGAGGTCGCCCGCCCTTTCGCGGTATTCCCAGCACGAATGTCATGAGTTCGAACTGCCTCAGGAGCGCGCGATCCACCCCGCTCAACGCATTGTTACACGGCCGACAAACGCCCTCGGTTAGTAGGATCTCGGTGTTGCCAAGGGCTTCTGGGATAATGTGCTCGACGCTCCAAACTGAGCGCTCCTTCTGACACCAAATACACTGCATTTCGGGTAGCCTTGTCGCATCTCGCACGGCACCGCCTGAGTCATCGAGGGGCAAATCGCCACGACGATGCGATCCGCTCCGCAATCGCCCTCGAAGTGGTATGGGCCCTCAGCGTTTCCGATGACCTCACGATCAAGCCACAGACGCTTCGCTCTACCGTTCATGATGCATTCTCGCTTCTCTCTTCCTAGGCGATTCTCATACGTTCTTGAGCGCTCATCAAGCCCCTCCCCCCACCTCCCCTGTGGATAGAACATCCGGGCAACTTGCCTCTGCGCCGCCCACCTCCCATAACCCCGCCATGTCAGACGATCTGTTCGCGTCCTCCTCCCGCACGGCGGCCGATTACGACGCCTCCCATATCGAGGTTCTCGAGGGCCTGGAGCCGGTCCGCCGCCGCCCGGGCATGTATATCGGCGGCACCGACGAGCGCGCGCTCCACCATCTCGCCGCAGAGGTGCTCGACAACTCGATGGACGAGGCGGTCGCCGGCCACGCCACCCGCATCGAGGTGACGCTCGAGCCCGGGAACCGGCTCACCATCACCGACAACGGCCGCGGAATCCCGGTCGACGAGCATCCCAAATATCCCGGCAAGTCGGCGCTCGAGGTGATCCTCACCACGCTCCACTCGGGCGGCAAATTCTCCGACAAGGCCTATGCGACCTCCGGCGGCCTCCACGGCGTCGGGGTGAGCGTCGTCAACGCTTTGTCCACCGAGACGGTGATCGAGGTCGCCCGCAACCGCGAGCTCTACCGCCAGACCTTCGCCCGCGGCCTGCCGACCTCGCCGCTCCAGAAGATCGGCGCCGCGCCCAACCGCCGCGGCACCACCACCAGCTTCGTCCCCGATCCCGACATTTTCGGCGAGGGCGCGCATTTCCGCCCGGCGCGGCTGTACCGGCTCGCCCGCTCCAAGGCCTATCTCTTCGCCGGCGTCGAGATCCGCTGGCGCTGCGACCCGTCGCTGATCAACGACGGCGAGGAGGTCCCGGCCGAGGCGGTGTTCCAGTTCCCCGGCGGCCTCGCCGACCACCTCAAGGAGCAGGTCGGCGCCCGCGAGTGCGCGACCAACCAGTTCTTCGCCGGCAAGCAGGAATTCCCGAACGGCCAGGGCACGGTCGAATGGGCGGTCGCCTGGCCGTTGTGGAGCGACGGCGCCGCTTCCTATTACTGCAACACCATCCCGACGCCCGACGGCGGCACCCACGAGCAGGGGCTTCGCGCCGCTCTCACCAAGGGCATCCGCGCCTTCGGCGAGCTGGTCGGCCAGAAGAAGGCCAGGGACATCCAGGCCGAGGATCTGCTCGCGCCCGCCGAGCTGATGCTGTCGGTGTTCATCAAGGACCCGCAGTTCCAGAGCCAGACCAAGGACCGGCTGACCTCGCCCGACGCGGCGCGGCTCGTCGAGAACGCGGTCCGCGACCATTTCGACCATTTCCTGTCGGATCACATGGACCGCGGGCGCGCTTTGCTCGGCTACGTGCTCGACCGCATGGACGAGCGGCTCAAGCGAAAGATGGAGCGCGAGGTCAAGCGCAAGACCGCGACCTCGGCCCGCAAGCTCCGGCTGCCCGGCAAGCTCACCGACTGCGCCAATGACGACCCCGCGGGCACCGAATTGTTCATCGTCGAGGGCGACAGCGCCGGCGGCTCGGCCAAGCAGGCGCGCGACCGCAAGACCCAGGCGATCCTCCCCATCCGCGGCAAGATCCTGAACGTCGCCTCCGCCTCCGCCGACAAGATCCGAGCCAACCAGGAGATCGCGGATCTGATCCTGGCGATGGGCTGCGGCACCCGCGACAAGTGCAACCCCGACGACCTTCGCTACGAGCGCATCGTCATCATGACCGACGCCGACGTCGACGGCGCCCACATCGCCACCCTCCTGATGACCTTCTTCTTCCAGGAAATGCCCGAAATCGTCAGAAAAGGTGCGCTGTACCTGGCTCAGCCGCCGCTTTACCGGCTCGTGAGCGGCGGGACGATCGAATATGCCCGCGACGACGCCCACCGCGCCGAGCTCGAGCGCACCGTTTTCAAGGGCAAGAAGGTCGAGGTCAGCCGATTCAAGGGTCTCGGCGAGATGAACCCGGGCCAGCTGCGCGAGACGACGATGGACCCGAAGACGCGCTCGCTGATCCGCATCACCCTCCCCCAGGATTATGAGGAGCGCAGCGCCGTCCGCGACCTCGTCGACCGGCTGATGGGCCGCAACCCGGAGCACCGCTTCCAGTTCATACAGAGCCACGCCGCCGAGCTGGACGAGGAAGCGATCGACGCATGACCCGCTTCGCCAGCGTCCCGCGCGTGACGGCTTATGGCGCCGTCGCGGCGCTGGCGGCATTGCTGCTGTGGGTGCTCTACGGACGCTGGCCGGAGACCTTCGTCCTGCCCTACGTTCTGGCGCTCGTCGTGACCGCCGCCTGCGGGCTGTTCATCCTGTTCGCGACCGTCACCGACGCGGTCAACAACCCGCGCAGAGGCGTGCGCATCCGGCCGATCCGCGGCTTCGACGTCGCGGTAGGCGCGTTGCTCGCCGGCCCATCGTTGTGGGCGCTGAGCCCCTTCCTCGACGCCTTCTGATCAGGCCGAGGCGGCGGCGGACTCGATCGATGCCTCGATCATCCGCTCCCACACCGCGGCGTCACCGGCGCTCGCCGCCGCCTCGTCTGGCTCGCGCATCGTCTTGAGGATCGACACCGCGTCGTCGCGGTACATGAACCACACCTCGTCGACCTTGTCGCCGGCCGACGGGTCGTCGCCATCGGCGTTGGCGCTGAGCACGCGCCCGGCAATGACTCGGGCGATGCGCTCGACCAGGCTGGTGGTGGCAACGGGCATGATGTCCTCCGCAAGAAAGCTTCGGACCTGTAACGGTGGAAGCCGGGACTGGTTTCCCTTAGTCTCGCCTCAAAGGGGGACACAGCCATGATCCGCAACATCTTGCTCGGCCTTGCCATCGCACTGCCCGCAGCACCCACCGTCGCGTTCGCCCAGCAGCCCGCGCCCGCCGCGGTTTCGCAGGAGCTTCGCCGGGCGGCGGAGTCCGTCGTCAACGTTCTGCGCGGGACGGCGGACCTTGGAACGGTCTTCGCCCCCGGCTTCCTTGCCGAGGTCCCAGAGGCTCAGATCAACCAGATCTCCGCCAGCCTCGCCCAGCAGAATGGCGCGGTCCAGGCGCTGGACTCCGTGCAGCCGCGCTCGGCAACCGCCGGCACGATCCGCATCCGCACCGAGCGCGCCATCCTCGTCATGGATCTCGGCATCGAGCCGCGGGCGCCGCACCGCATCGTCCAGCTGCTCGTCACCGGCGTGGAGCCCATCGGCGGCGACAGCCTCGCTGCGATCGTGGACGAGCTTCAGGCGCTTCCGGGCCAGGTCAATTTCACCGTCGCTCGCCTCGACGAATCCGGTCCCGTCTTCCTGGCGGGCAACAATGTCGACCAGGCGCTGGCGATCGGCTCGACCTTCAAGCTCATCGTCCTTGGCGAGATCTCGCGCCAGGTCCGCGCCGGCCGGCTGCGCTGGGACCAGGTCGTGCCGATCGAGCGCCACTCGCTTCCGAGTGGCCTTCTCCAGGACTGGCCGCTCGGCTCGCCGGTCACCCTCCACACGCTTGCCGGCCTGATGATCTCGCGCAGCGACAACACCGCGACCGACGCGCTGATCCGCCTCGCCGGGCGCGACAATGTCGAGCGGATGATGGTGACGATGGGCATGCGCTCGGCCGCCCGCAACCGCCCCTTCCTGACGACCATGGAAGCGTTCCAGCTCAAGGCCGAGGACGCCCCGATCGTGGCGCAATGGCGCGGCGCCGACGAGGCCGCACGCCGCCGCATGCTCCGCGACCGCTACGAGCAGGGCGGCGTTGCGATCGACGTCACCCGCCTCGGCGTCGGCACGCCGATGGCGATCGAAACGGTCGAATGGTTTGCCTCCGCCGCCGATCTCGTCCGGGTGATAGACTGGCTTCGCCGCAATGGTGACGAGACGACCCACGGAATTCTCGCGATCAGCCCCGGAATGCCGCGTCCAGCCGCGGCGCCCTATAGCTATCTCGGCTTCAAGGGCGGCTCCGAGGCCGGGGTGATCAATCTCACCTGGCTCGTCCGCACCAATGCGGGCGTGTGGCATGCGGTGACCGGAAGCTGGAACAACCCGGCCGCGCCAATCGATGAGGGCCGGTTCATCGGGCTGGTCGGCCGCGCCCTCCCGCTCGTGCGCTGACGCCCTTAACCCAATTTTATCCGCGGCTTTGTTAGCCAGCCGCAATGCAGCAGCGCGCCTCGTTCGGCCGCAAGGGCCAAGGCTCGGAAGAGCCGACACGCCAGCCGATCAGCTTCGGCAAGCCGACCGACTCCAGCGATATGGATCGCCGCCGCGAGGAATTCATCGCCGCTGAGCGTGCCCGCCGGCAGCAGGAAAGCCCCTACGACCCGCCGGTCGACCACGAAGAGGGACCAACCCGTCCCTTCGTCGAGAAGTCCGTCAGCACCGCCTACATCTTGTGGTTTGTCACCGGTGCGTTCGCCGGCCACCATTTCTACCTGGGCAGCGCATCGCTCGGCTTCGCGCAGGTCTGCCTCAGGCTCGTCGGGATCATGATGTTCCTGTCCGGCGACAGCTTCGGCCTCTATCTGCTCGCCGCCGCCTTCCTGTGGCTGCTCGCGGATGCGGTCATACTGCCCGAAATGACCCGCAAGGCGAACGCCAGGGCCAAGGCGATCGCATCGGGGCGAGCCTTCGCCTGACGGCTCAACTCATCACTGCCGGGGCCACCAGCGGGAAACGCGGGATGTCGACCGCGAAACTCGACCCGTCCGAGGCGACCATATTGTAACGGCCTTCCATCGACCCGGTTGGAGTCGACAACGGACAGCCCGAAACATAGTCGAACGACTGCCCCGGCTCGATCACCGGCTTCTCCCCGACGACCCCTTCGCCGCTCACCTCATGACGCCCGCCGCGGCCGTCGCGGATCACCCATTCGCGGCTGACCAGCTTGACCCGCGCCTCGCCCTCATTCTCGATTCGGATGTGATAGGCCCAGAACCAGCGGCCCTTGGCCGGCTCCGACTGCTCCGGGAGGAAGCTGACCGACACCCGGACGACGATGTCGCCGGTCTTGGCGCTGTGGGGGAAAAGCTCTTTCACCGCACCAACCTTGGCCCGCGGGCGTTCGAAATCAACCGCCGATCCGGTGCAGCCGGTAGAGCAGCCGGTGCCGCGCGGCGAGAACATCGGCTTGGCGCTCGATAAGCACGTCGCGCGCGAGAAAGTGGCCGGTGATGGCGAAGCCGTCGAGGATGTCCGGCCAGCCGGGCGCCTCCCTGCCACCGATCAGGAAGGCCGGCAGCCGGAGCAGGCGGTCGCGATATGCCCCGGCGCCCTCCTCGCTGACCGCTCGCCCGCTCTTCGGGCTGAGATAGCGCAGGTTCTCGCTCGTCCCGGTCACCGCGCATTCGCTGAGGTCGAGGCCGAAGCCGAGCTCGCCGAGCAGCAGTAGCTCGTAGCGGACCAAGGCCGCCGCCCAGCCACGTGCGCTCGGCGCCGCCTCCAGCGCCGCGAGCACCCCGGACAGGCCGACATGGAGCGCGGGATAAGGTTGACCTTCCGGCAGCGCTGCCGCGGTCAGCGCTGTCACCCACTCGATCGCAGCGGCGGCGAGCGGCTCGCCAAGAAGGGGCGCGCGGCTATGCGACAGCTCGGCGCTCAAATGGGCGAGCTGCTCGTCGGTGCGGGCGCGGAACTCGGCGGCGATGCTGTTGCCGGGCACGAGCACCGGCCGAAGCGCGCGCGAGCGGCCGCCGCGGACATAGCCGGCCTGGACGCCCTCAACTGGAGTGAGCGCCCGCACGATGGCGCCATGCTCGCCATGCGGGCGGACGGCGATGATGATGGCGTCGGTCTGGAGCCGCATGGCGCGGCCTGTCTATCAACGCCGGGCGGCGCGGGCCACTCCACCGAGGCCGATACGATGGACCGTCCGCTTGGCGAGGGCCACCGAGGAGTCGAACGCGGCGAGGGAGCGGAGGGCGGCTCGGTTGCCGAGCGTGTCGCGGACGAGGAGGAGGTCGTGGCTCGGCACCGAAGCGGAGGCGAACTGGCGCTTGTGCTGCCCGTCGCCCTCGGTGAAATCGAAATAGGCGAAGGCTCCCTCCTCCATCAGCATGCGCATCGCCTCGAATTGCAGCACGCTCCCCGGCGAGAGGTGGCCGAACTCCGCGCGGTAGCCGAGATGGGCGTAGAGCAAGGTCCGCCCCTGCGCCGGCGCGTAGAGATAGGCGATCGGCCGCTCGTCCAGGAACAGCAGCCAGCCCCGCATCTCGCCACGCTCGGCGAGCGCGCGCATCTCCGGAAGCGCGTCGGCGGGCAGCCCCGCGTCGAGCAGCTTCTCCTGATAAGTCTCGGCCGAAACTTCACGGGCATGAGCGAAGAATTCTCCGACCTCGCCCGGACGGCTGTATTGCCGCACGTCTAGCGCGCCGCCGGAGGCCTCCTCCAGCCTTCGCCGCTTGCGCTTCAGCCCCGAGCGGCTGTTGGCCGACAGCGCCGCGAACCAGGTGTCGAAGCCCTGGTCGAGCCGCGCATAGTAGCGCGGATAGGATTGGCGCACGAAGCAGCGCAGGCCGGGCGCCTGCAAATCGGCGCGCATCTTTTCCGGCAGGGCCCGGACGAAGTAGCCGTCCGCAATAGGCGGGAGTCCGGGAAGCTCGAGCGGCGCACCGGCAAGCGCCCGCTCGAGGGGAACCGACAGCCGGACCAGCCGCCGCTTCACGCTCGCAACGGTCCGCGCGCCAACTTGGAAGGGCAGCGCGACCGACGCCGCGACCGCGTCAGCCGACATGGCGCACCCGCTCATATCGGGCGTTGCCCCAAGCCTGCTCGGCCATCCGCCCGAAGGTGAGCAGGCGCGGGCTTCGAAACGGCCGCGCCTCACCACCGAGGGGCAGGTCGCCCAGATCGGCGAAATGGGCGGTCGGCATCGTCTCGCGATGATCTGCGAGGTAGCGGCACAAGCGCTTGAATCGGCTCACCGCGAGCCCGTTCGGCGCCAGCCCGTCGCGACGCGCCAGCTCGAAGCTGTGGGTGACGATGCCGGCCAGCGGGTGCCGCTCGCGCACCGCGTGGCCGAGCGCCGCCCGCATCTCGGCGAAAGACACGGCGCAAAGCTGCAGGTGGCGAAGCTTGCCCGGCTGGTGCTCGATCTGGCCGACCGGCACCTCGACGACGCCTTCGATCTCGGCCGGCGCGAGCTGCGCCGCGTCCATCGGGACGTCGCTCAGATGCTCGCAGCCATTGTGGCTGGCGTCGTAACGGATGCCGAGCGCCGCAAGTGCGCTCAGCGTGTCGGCGTTGGCGGCGTAGCTTCCGGCGCGGAAGGCGATCGGCTGCGGCGCGCCAGCCGCGACGAGCAGGTCGCGCGCCTGCTCGATCAGCGCCTGCTGTTCGACCGCGTCATATTGATTGAGCTCGCGAAACGCCTCGCCCGACCGCGCCCAGAACGGGTGGAGGTGAAGCTGCACCTCCTGCCCCGCCGCGAGGATCGGCTCGACCATGCGCCGCACCGGCTCCAGGCCGTGAACCAGCGCCGGCATCGGGTCGACGAAGAAGCATGCCTTGAGGCTATGCTCGGCGAGAAGGCGCAACTGATAGGGCACCCCCACCCCCGCCGCCTCGTAGGAGCGCGCGAAATTCTCCTCCCACGACAGGCCGCCCTCGTGGTGGCGCCACACCAATTCGGTGTCGACGGTGATGAGCACGCGCGTCGCCATTGCGCTGCCTTAGCGCGCCCGACGAAACAAAGCGTAAAGCCGCCGGCGCGCGGCCCTTACGGAGTGCGTTCCAGTGCGATCCGGGTGACCTCCGCGAGCGCGGCTTCGGCCTGCGCGGCGGGGACTGTGGGACGGTCGAGGAACGTCGCCAGCACCCACTCCGCGCCGTCCGGAGTGCGGAACCAGGCGATGTCGTTGAACGCGGTTCCGCAGCTGCCCGTTTTGTCGCCCGCGGGCCAAGCTTCCGGCAGGGCACCGCGGACTCGGCGCCGGCCGGTGGTGGTGGCCGTGGTCCAGGCGCGCAATTGCTCGCGGCTGGCGGGCTGGAGCAGGTCGCCGAAGATCAGCCGGCGCATCGTCTCCCCGTAGGCGGCCGGCGTGCTGGTGTCGCGCGGATCGCCGGGCCGGTTCTCGTTGAGCTCGAGCTCGTAGCGGTCGAGCCGGGTCTCCGAATCGCCGATGCCGCGAAGCCACGCCGTGAAGGCCGCCGGGCCGCCGACTCTGCGAAGCAGCAGGTTGGCGGTGGCATTGTCGCTCTCGATCTGGCTTGCCGCCGCGGCCTCGGCAATCGTGATCCGCCCGCCGGCCAGCAGCCGCTCGGCGACCGGAGCATGGCCGCGCACCATGTCAGCCTGAGTGAGCGGAAGCACGTCGTCCATGCGCCAGCGCCCTTCGTCCGCGCCGTCGAGCATCATCGCGGCGAGCTGGAACTTGAAGGTCGAGCACATCGCGAAGCGCTCGGACGCGCGGTGCCCCAGAACTGTCCGCCCTTGCGCATCGATCAGTGCGACGCCGAGCCGGCCGCCGGTGCGGCGCTCGATATCGGTGAAACGCGAATCAGATTGGGCGGGTGGCGGTGTCGACTGGGCATCGGCACAGGCCGCGAGAAGAAGGGCGAACAATCCACTCAACCAAGCGAAGCGAAGCAACTCACCCTCCCGCAGCAATCGCGGCTGAATTGCCTCGCCGCGACGTTCCCGGCAACGACGAACTAGGTTCTCTGCATGTCGTGGGCGCCCTTGGGCATGCGCACGGTGAGGGTGCCAAGCTCCTCGGTGAGGACGATCTGGCAGGCGAGCCGCGATGTGCGGGTGACGTGGGCGGCGAGGTCGAGGAGGTCGTCCTCCTCTTCACTCGCCGGCGGAAGCCGGTCGAAATCCTCCGCCGCGACGATGACGTGGCAGGTCGAGCAGGCCATCTGGCCCTCGCACGTGCCTTCGAGCGGCTGACCGTCCGCCTGAGCGACGTCGAGCAGCCGCTCCCCGGCGGGCGCCTCGACCTCGCGCTCCTCGCGGCCGTCGGCGGAGATGAAGCGGACCCGGGTCATGCGGCGAGGCTCAGCTGGCGTTCGGCGGCCTCATTGATGAGGTCCAGAGCGAGGATCAATTCGTCTTCCTTGGTGTAGCGGCCGAAGCCGAGGCGGATGCTGGAGCGCGCCTCGGCATCGTCGAGCCCAATCGCGCGAAGCACATGGCTGGTGCGGCCTGATCCGCTCGCGCAGGCCGAGCCGGCCGAGAAGGCGACCTGGCGCACGTCGGCGATCAGCCGCGCGGCGTCCACTCCAGTGCGGCGAATGTTGAGATTGCCGGCGTAACGCTCGACCGGCGAGCCGTTGAGGATCCAGCCCTGCATGCGGGCCCGAGCGGTTTCGGCGAGCTTCACGACATGCGCATGGTCCTCCTCGGCGCGCTCGCTGAGGAGCTTGGCGGCAGCACCGAGGCCGGCGCACAGGGCGGGCGACAGCGTGCCGGAACGGATGCCGCCCTCCTGCCCCCCGCCATGGAGCAGCGGGTCGAGGATCACCCCATCCCGCACCCACAGGGCACCGACGCCCTTCGGGCCGTGCACCTTGTGCGCCGTGACCGCGACGAGATCGCACGAGTCGAGCGGCAGCGGCACCCGGCCGAGCCCCTGCACCGCGTCACACAGGAACAACGCGCCGCAGTCGCGAGCGAGCTCCGCGAGTTGCGCCACCGGCTGAACAACGCCGATCTCGTTATTGACCAGCATCGCGGCGACGAGGCCGGTGCGATCATCGATACGGCTCGCGGCAAGATCGAGATCGACAAGGCCGTCCGGGCCGACCGGCAGGACATCCACCTCCACGCCCATCCGGCCAAGCCATTCCACCGTATCGAGCACCGCGGCATGCTCAGTGGCGAGCGTGACGACGCGGCGGCGACTATCCGGGAGACGCGAGAGAGCACCCTTCAACGCCCAGTTGATCGCCTCGGTCGCGCCTGAGGTGAAGAAGAGCCTGCCCCCCTCTTTTCCGGCCTGGAGCGCCGCACTCACCTGCTCACGTGCCACTTCGACCGCGGCCGCCGCCTCCCGTCCGAGCCGGTGCGCACTGTGCGGATTGGCGAACTTCTCGTCGAGCCACGGCCGCATCGCCTCCGCCGCCTCCGGCGCGAGCGGCGTTGTCGCCTGATAGTCGAGATAAATCGGCGTCATGCCGCGGAACGGCGCCGTGCGAGCGCTTCCCAGGCGGAGGCAAAGGCCTCAATCTCCGCTTCGTCGGTCTGCGGCCCGAAGCTGGCCCGGATCACCTCACGCCCTGCCGGCTCGTCCCAACCCATGGCGGCGAGGACGTGGCTTGCCTTCATGCTGCCGGACGAACAGGCGCTGCCGGCTGAGACTGCGATGCCTGCGAGGTCGAAGTGGATCAGCTGGGCTTCGCTGGGGACCCCTGCCATCCGGTACGCGCCGATCGTGGGTATCCGCGGTGCATCGGCTGCGACCACTTCGGCCCCAGCGGCGACGAGCCGGGACTCAAGCCTTGCGCGGAGGTCGGCGGCGCGCGGCATCCAGTCCTCCCGCGCCTCGAGCGCCGCTGCGAAGCCGATGATGCCCGGGAGATTGTGGGTTCCGGGCCGATAGCCCTGCTCCTGGCCACCCACTGCAGACAGCGGACCATAGTTGCGAACCAGCAGCGCCCCGACGCCCGGAGGGCCGCCGAGCTTGTGCGCGGAAACGGCGACCATGTCCGCGTCCGGGAGCGAAAGCTTCCCCGCGCTCTGGGCCGCATCGGCGAGAAGGATCACGCCCTGCTCGCGAAGAGTGGCGATCCGGTCCCAAGGCTGCAGCACGCCCGTCTCGTTGTTCGCGACCTGGACGGCCGCGATGGCAGGAGGCCGTTCCAGTTCTCGCGGACCGATTATTCCGTCGCGGTCGACGCCAAGGCGAACGGCGCCCGGCGCTGCGCGATGCACGGCATCATGCTCCACCGCCGTCACCGCGATGTCGCCAGCCGCCCAGCGGCGCAGCGCGATGTCGATCGCCTCACTGGCGCCCGAGGTGAAGATCACCTCACCATCCCACCCCAGCGCCCGCTTGATCCGCGCCCGCGCATCTTCCAGCGCCGCCCGCGCAGCGCGTCCCTCGGCATGGGGCGAGCTCGGGTTCGCCCAGCGCTCCATCGCCTCCATCACCGCCACCTTCGCGGCCGGCAGGATTGGCGTCGTCGCGGCGTGGTCGAGATAGATACGGGGCTGGGACACGTCCAAAGCTCAGATTTGTGGAATTCCGCGGAAATCCCATATAGGAGGCGCGCTCATTCCGGCCCAGCCGGTCTCACCTTATTCCGACGCAGGTGCAATGCCCGAAGTCATTTTCCCCGGTCCCGAAGGCCGCCTCGAAGGTCGTTTCCAGCCCGGTCCGCGCCCGCGCGCGCCGGTCGCGATCATCCTCCACCCGCACCCGCAGGGCGGGGGCACGATGAATCACCCGATCACGCTGGCCCTCTACAAGGACTTCGTGAAGCGCGGTTTCGCGACCCTTCGCTTCAACTTCCGCGGGGTCGGGCGGAGCCAGGGCATCTTCGACAACGGCATCGGCGAGCTGTCCGACGCCGCGAGCGCGCTCGATTGGATCCAGCAGGTCCATCCCGAGGCCGAGCAGACTTGGGTCGCGGGCTTCAGCTTCGGCGCCTGGATCGGCATGCAGCTGCTGATGCGCCGCCCGGAGGCGCGCGGCTTCATCTCCATCGCGCCGCCCGCCAACATGTATGATTTCAGCTTCCTCGCGCCCTGTCCGGCGAGCGGGATCATCATCCAGGGCGAGGCCGACGAGGTGGTCACCCCGCCCGCCGTCCAGAAGCTCGTCGACAAACTTCGCACCCAGCGCGGGATCACGATCGAGTACAAGACGATCCCGGGGGCGAACCACTTCTTCGTCAACGAGATGCCCGAGCTGATGAAGACGGTCGACGACTATCTCGACTACCGCCTCGACCCGAGCTGCCCGATTCGGTGACGTCCAGTCCCTCTCCCGCCCTGCGGGAGAGGCAGGCTCCGCAAAGCGGAGCCGGGAGGGCCTGAAGGGCGAGCCACTCCCCTCCCGGCGCTACGCGCATTCCCCCTCCCGCTGGCGGGAGGGGAACTGGTTACTTACGACCGCAGCTTGGCGAACACGCCTTGGAGCTGCATGGCATTGGACATGTCGCCCTCGACCTTCAGCTTGCCCTGCATGAAGGCGGTCATGCCGTCGAGGCTGCCGTCGAACATCGCCTTCCAGTCGTCGCTGGACGCCTTCAGCGTCGTGTCGGCCGGGCCGTCCTCCTCCGTCGCCTGGCCCGCCTGGCCGTCGAGCATGATCGCGCCGTCGTCGAAGGCGAGCTTGACGCGCTTGCCCGGGAGCCAGGCTTGAGCCTCGTTCATCTTCGCAACCGCTTCGCTCCGGGTCATGTCGCTCTCCTGTGACTGGTTTCAGCCTCCACCCCTAATCGGGCCTTCGGACCGGTCAAGGGCTGACACCGATGTCAGTATCGTTCAGGCCCGCGACAGACTGGTGCGGCAACACCTCGTCACGTTCGCGTAACGAGGGAGGGGTTCATGAAGGTGAAGCTGCTGATCATGGGGGCGCTCGCCGCGACGACGCTGACCGGCTGCGTACGGGAGGCTCAGATCGCAATGCCGGCCGACCTCCAGGCACGCACCGAGCGGCTGGAGATTGCCGGCATGGGCTATGGCGAGCGCGGCGATTTCACCCTCGGCGCCTCGCATGGCCAATTCACCCGGCTGTCGCTTCAGACCGGCGACGGGTTCGTGGTCGAGAATGTCGGGCGGGGACGCTTCGAGGTCGCTGGCCCCGAACTTGGCGGCCGGGTCAGCGCCACCTGCGGCTTCCATGAGCGCGAGCTCGACATGGGCGCCGTTGTCGCGACCCGGGACCGGCTCGCTTATGGCTGCAACTTCGAACGCGACCGCGTGCCTCTCCCCGGCGGCCTTCTGCTCGCCGAAGTGCCGACGTCCGGAAGCGTGCTGGCCGGCCGCACCCGCGCCGGCGAGCTGCAGATCGGCGATCTTCGCATCGGCATCCGCGCCATCCACGACATGGAAGGCGGGCGGCTGCCCAGCGGCACCCCGCTCGGCTACGCTTTCGATATCGGCGGTCGGCGGATCGGGGCGGTCGACCTCAACGGCGGCGACAAGACGATCTACGCGCCGCGCGCGGCTGGCCCAGAGCGCGAGGCGGTGCTGATGGCGAGCCTGGCGCTGTCGATCTTCTGGGATCCCGGCGCCTAACGGCGAAGGATGGAGGACCGCTTCGGGCGCGCGGCAAGCGCTTCCAGGTTGAGCGGCTCGGCGAGCTCGACTCCGGCCCTGCCCTCCCGGGTCCAGCGCACGACGCCGCGGACGGTGGGGCCGTCGACGATCTCAATCTCGACCGGCTGCTCGCGCGCGAGCGCCAGCTTGAACCCGTCGAACATCAACCCGCGCACCGAAATGTCGCGGATTCGCACCGGCTCGCGCGCTCCCGCCGCCTGCAGCGTCGCGGTGCGCAGGAGCTTCTGCCGGGGCGGCCGGCTGGTCTTGCGCCCGAGCACCTTGGCCTCGCCCGACTCGGTCAGCTGGGCCGGCACCTCGGACGCGCTCACCGGCTTGCCGTAGACAAAGCCCTGGATGTGCGAGCATCCGAGCTCGCTGATCAGCCCGATCTCGTCCTGCGTCTCGACGCCTTCCGCGGTCGTTTCGAGCTTCAGCGTTTCGGCGATGGCCACCACCGCCTTGATGATTGCCACATTGTGCGGATCGTGGCTGGCGCCCTTCACGAAGGACTGGTCGATCTTCACTTTGTCGAACGGCGCCTTCTTGAGGTAGGCGAGCGAGGAATAGCCGGTGCCGAAATCGTCGAGCACGAGCCGCACCCCGGCCCGCTTCAAAGTCTTCAGCATCCGGGCGGTCGTCTCGTCACCGTTGAGGAACACCCCCTCGGTGATCTCCAGCTCCAGCCGGTCGGGATCGAGGCCCGTCTGGCCCAATGTATGGGTGACGATCACCGGCAGGCTCGATTTCGTGAACTGGACCGGCGACACATTGACCGCGATCCGTGCCGGTATCGGCCATTCGGCCGCTTCGGCGCAGGCCGTGCGCAGGACCCATTCGCCGATTGAATTGATAAGTCCCGAATCTTCGGCGATCGGAATGAACTCGGCCGGCGACACCGGCCCCCGTTCCGGATGATCCCAGCGGATCAACGCCTCGTAGCCGCTGATCTGCTTCGTCGCGGTGCTGATCACCGGCTGATAGACCAGCCGGAACTGGCCGCCGTCGAGCGCGGCTCGGAGGTCGTCTTCCATTGCCTTGCGGGTCTGCGCCTGGGTCAGCAGCTCGGGCTGGAAGAATCGGTGGTTGGCCCGGCCTCCGGCCTTGGCCGCGTAAAGCGCCAGGTCCGCATTGCGCACCAGCGTCTCCGCGTCGCGGGCATGGTTGGGCGCGAGCGCCACACCGATCGAGCAGCCGATCGACAGGTTGGTGCCGTTGATGACGTAGGGCTGCGACAAGGCCAGGATGATGGCGTCGGCGAGCCGTTCAAGCTGGGCCTCGTTGTTGAACTTGGTCAGGATGACCTGGAACTCGTCGCCGCCGAGGCGGCCGACCAGCCCGACCTGCCCGACGGTACGCTCTAGGCGCTGGGCGACGATCTTGAGCAGTTGGTCACCGGTCTGGTGGCCGAGCGTGTCGTTCACTGCCTTGAACCGGTCGAGATCCAGCATGAACAGCCCGATGGGACGCTTCGAGATCTCGAGCTGGGAGAGCATCTGGTCGAGCTGGTTGCGCATCCGCGCGCGGTTGGCGAGGCCGGTCAGCGAATCCGACAGCGCCAGGCGCTTGATCTCCGCATCCGAGCGGCGCTCGGCGGAGAGGTCGGTTCCGTAGCCGGAAAAGCCCGCGAACTGGCCAGCCTCGTCGACCACCGGCCGGCCCCAGATGCACCAGATGCAATCGGTCGGCCCGCGCGCCGACCGAACCTCGAAATTGGAGAAAGAGGTCCGCGAGTTGAGATGGAAGCCCAGCGTTCGTTCGGACCCCGATACTTCCCCGCTCATGTCGAGCAACTCGGTCAGCGGCTGGCCGAGCGGGCCAGCCTCGTCAGCGCGAAGCAGCCCCGCGACTTTCTGAGAGATGTAGACGAGCCGCCCCGCAGGGTCGGTGCGCCAGAACCAGCCGCTCCCCTGCCCTTCGAAGCTTCGGACCAGTTGGACAGCGAGGTCGTCGCTCAGCTCGAAGCTGGCCTGCTCCTCGGCCTCGCCCGGGCGGGAATTCCGCAGTCCGCTGACCAGGCGCGACTTCAAGCTCATCCAGCGCTCCCGGCGGATCCCGCAGGCAGCGGTAACCGTCCCCAGAGTGGCAACCCGCCCGCGCGCGAACGCGCGGGGCAAGCGCTGCTACCAGTCCTGGTCCTTACGGTTGGTTAAATGGCCGTGGGCATCGGCGTCTTAGATGTCGTCGCCGAGGAGGCCTTTGACCTTACCCTTGAACTGCTCGCCCTTGCCCTTCAGTTCCTGCGCCGCGCCTTCGTCGCGCGTGACGGGATTTGCGCTCTGCTGCTTCAGCTTGCCGGCCGCTTCGTTGACATTGCCTTTGATCTTGTCGCCAAGTTCACCCATGAAAATTCTCCTAGTATTACAGTTGCTTGAGTGAACGAACCAGAGCGCTGAACGTTCCTGCGATCACATCCCGAACGGCCACAGATCATCCTCGCCGCTCCGCTCCGGCCCGGCCATCGGGGTGACCGCCTGGGTCTCGTCGAACCACACCCAGCCGTCGAACTGGCTGCCGAGCTCCGCCTCGGCATAGTGGCTCCAGCGCTCCGTCTCCGGCCGGTAGATGACCCCGATGAACCGCTCCAGGCGAGTCTCGAGGGCGGGCTCGGGCGGTTCGCGAAGGTCGAGCAAGAAGCGCGGCACGCCTGTTTCGAAGCTCAGCCGCTCCCAGCTTCCCGGCAGAGACGGACGCACCCTCTTCACCTGCATCGGCTCGTCCCAGTCGTCCGCCGCGGCGACGGTCCCGCTATGCGTGCCGAAGCCGATCAGCCGGGAGGAATCCGCGAACCGCTCCTTGACCAGCTGGCCGATGTTGAGCTCGCCTCTCACCTGCCCCATCTCGGTATGCGCGGCGTTGCCGATATGGCTGTTATGCGCCCACACCACGGCCTTCGACCCGGCGCCGCCCGCGTCGAGCAGCTGGCAGAGAGTCTCGAACATGTGCGTGTCGCGCAGATTCCAGCTCTCGGCCGAGCCGTGATACATCGCCCGATAGTAAGCCTCGGCATTGGCGACGAGGCGCGCGTTGGCCGCCGCGTCGAGCCACTCCATGCCGTCATTGTAGCTGTATTGCATGCGGTTGGCCTGGAGGTCGCGAAGCATCGCCAGCACCTGCGCCTCGCACCTCGCATAGCCTTCGCTGAGCGCAACTGCGCCATAAGCTGCCGGGTTGCGGCTGTAGGGCTGAAGACAGGCATAGCGCGCCCGAGCGATCTCGGACGCCTCCGGGTCGACGTCCTTGAGGTAATCGATCACCGCCCGCATCGAGGCGCTGAGATTGTAGAGGTCGAGCCCGTAGAAGCCGACCTGCTGCGCCTCCGGGCGCTCTTCATTCCATCGGTGCAGCCACCGCACGAAGGCATCGACTTCCGTATTGCGCCACATCCAGGTCGGGAAGCGCTGAAATGCCGCTTCCTCGCCGTCCCGGCGCGGGCGGTGGCGGATGAAACGGTCGATATGCGCCGCGTCCGGCCAGTCAGCCTCGACCGCGACGATATTGAAGCCGTGCCGCTCGATCAGCCTCAGGGTGATCGCGGCCCGCGCCCGGTAGAATTCGCTGGTGCCGTGGCTCGCCTCGCCGAGAAGCACGACCCGCGCGTCGCCGTAGCGGTCGAACGCCTCCGAAAATGCCGCATCGTCGATTTGCGGCAGCGGCTCGACGAGAGGTCCGAACCCGCTCATTCCCGCTCCTCCGGCCAGCCCTGCTCGCCGATCAGCGGCACGAAGCGAACCGCATCCATCTCCTCGCGCTCGAACCGGCCGCCGCGGCGCCGCACCCGCACCAGCCGCTGCGCGCCGCCGGGGGAACCGAGCGGCATGACCAGGATGCCGCCCTCCGCGAGCTGGTCGAGCAATGCTTCCGGCACGTGCCGGCCCGCCGCGGCCGCGAGGATTGCGCCATAAGGCGCCGCCTCTGCAAAGCCGAGCGTCCCGTCGCCTTCGACGATGCGCACATTTCGATAGCCGAGCCGCTCCATCCGCTCGCGCGCCAGTCGCGCCAGTTCCGGATGCCGCTCGATCGCCACGACCTCGTCGGCGATGCGGCCCAGCAAGGCGGCGGCGTAGCCCGACCCGGCGCCCACTTCGAGCACGCGCTGCCCCGGGCGCACCCGCGCCGCGTCGATCATGAAGGCAACGATGTAAGGCTGCGAGATGGTCTGCCCCGCCTCGATCGGCAGCGGCTTGTCGTCATAAGCTTCGACCGCGAAATCCGGCGCAACGAAGAACTCCCGCGGCACCTCGCGAAACGCATCGAGCAACCTCGCGTCGATCAGGCCGCGGCCGGCGATCTGCTCCACCACCATTCGCTCGCGAAGAGCGGCGAAATCTGGCATTCCCTTCTCCTGCCGCGGCTGTAACCGACACGCGCCGCCGCCGTTCCGAAAGGGGGGTGACCATGGCATCCACCGACAGCGCCTTCGCCGGCTCGATCCCCGCCATCTACAATCGGTGCCTCGGGCCGATGCTGTTCGAACCCTATGCGCGCGATCTCGCCCGGCGCGTCACGGCCATCCGGCCCGGCAACCTCCTCGAGACGGCAGCGGGCACCGGCATCGTCACCGCCGCTCTGGCCGACGCCCTGCCGGAGACGGACATCGTCGCCACCGATCTCAACCAGGCGATGCTCGACGTGGCCGCCAAGCGCATCTCGTCGCCTCGGGTCAGTTTCCAGGCGGCGGATGCACAGTCGCTTCCTTTTCCCGACGCCAGCTTCGATGCGGTGCTGTGCCAGTTCGGGGTGATGTTCTTCCCCGACCGCATCGGCGCCTACCGCGAGGCGCGCCGGGTGCTTCGACGGGGCGGCACCTTCATCTTCAATGCCTGGAACAGCCTTGAGTCCAATCCGGCGTCTAAGGCGATGGCGGAGGCGATGCGCGAGGTCTTCCCCGACGACCCTCCAAGCTTCATCCAGCGCACGCCGTTCGGATATCACGACACCGGCCAAATCGAGGACGACCTGCGCGCCGCCGGATTCGCGGACATCAGCTTCGAAACCGTCGTTCTGCCCAGCCGTGCGCCCTCCGCCCGCGAGGCCGCGACCGGAATGTGCCAGGGAAGCCCGCTGAGGGCCGAGATCGAGGCCCGCGACCCGACCCGGCTCGATGCGGCCGTGGATGCCGCCACCCGCGCGCTCGAGCGCCTGTCAGGCCCTGTTCTCGACGTGGAAATGTCCGCTCACGTCTTCACGGCAAGAGCGCCCGATCCGGCCTAGATCAATCCGGCCAGCGGGCTCGACGGGTCGGCGTAGCGGCGCTGGCCCATTCGGCCGGCGCGGTAGGCGAGACGGCCGCTTTCGACCGCTGCCTTCATCGCCCGAGCCATCATGATCGGGTCCTTGGCCTCGGCGATCGCGGTGTTCATGAGCACACCGTCGCAGCCGAGCTCCATCGCCACAGCAGCGTCCGAAGCAGTGCCGACGCCGGCATCGACCAGCACCGGCACGTTCGCGCCCTCGACGATCAGCCGGATCGTCACCCGGTTCTGGATTCCGAGGCCGGACCCGATCGGCGCGCCCAGCGGCATGATCGCCACCGCGCCGGCTTCCTCGAGCTGCTTCGCGGCAATGGGATCGTCGACGCAATAGACCATCGGCTTGAAACCCTCTTTGACCAGAATTTCGGTCGCCTTCAGGGTCTCGCGCATGTCAGGATAGAGGGTCTTCGCCTCGCCAAGCACCTCGAGCTTGACCAACTCCCAGCCGCCCGCCTCGCGCGCCAGCCGCAGGGTGCGGATCGCGTCCTCCGCGGTGAAACAACCGGCGGTGTTGGGCAGATAGGTGTATCGCTTGGGATCGATGAAATCGGTCAGCAGCGGCTGGTTCGGATCGGAGATGTTCACCCGCCGGACCGCGACGGTGACGATTTCCGCCCCCGACGCCTCGACCGCCGCCGCATTCTGCTCGAACGACTTGTACTTGCCGGTCCCGACGATGAGGCGTGAGGTGAAGGTGCGGCCCGCGACGGTCCAGTTGTCGCTGGCGGCTTCGATGTCATGCATTGCGTTCATAGCTCGCGCCTAGTCCCTCGCTTCGAGGAAAGTCGAGTGCCTGCCTCAGCCGCCACCCACAAAAGTGACGATCTCGAAATCGTCGCCGTCCTCGACCCTCACCTCGGCGAGGGTCGAGCGCGGCACGATCTCCAGGTTGCGTTCGACCGCGACCTTTTCCGGCACCAGCCCCAGCTCGGCGGCGAGCTCGGCGATGGTGATCCCCTCGGTCACGCGCCGGTGCTGGCCGTTGACCGTGATCGAGAGCGTGCCGTCCGTCGTCATGTCCAAGGCTTTCCACTGCAATAAGTTAGTCATATAGGGCGCCGCCAATGGCGAGCCGCCCTACCATCTATGTGCTCAACGGTCCCAATCTCAACCTGCTGGGGCTGCGCGAGCCGGAAATCTACGGATCCGACACGCTCGACGACGTCGCCGGGCGGCTGGAGGACCGTGCGCGGGAACTCGGCCTCGCCGTCGAGGTTCGCCAGTCGAACCATGAGGGCCACCTCATCGACTGGCTTCACGAAGCCCAGGCGGAGGGCGCCAAGGCGGTGATCCTCAATGCCGGCGGCTTCACCCACACTTCGGTGGCCTTGCACGACGCGATCAAGTCGGTGTCGGTGCCGGTGATCGAGGTCCACCTATCCAATCCGCAGGCGCGCGAGGCGTTCAGGCACACCAGCCTGGTGGCTCGCGCAGCCAAGGGAAGCATCTGCGGCTTCGGAGCGATGGGCTATGAGCTCGCGCTGGACGCGGCCGCACGTCTCTGACAGGGAGCCCCGAACAGGGGAATTGAGAATGAACGACGACACCGAATCCAACGGGGGTTCCAACGGGGCCATGCGGGTCGACACGGACCTGGTCCGCCAGCTCGCCGAGATGCTCAACGCCAACGACCTCACCGAAATCGAGGTCGAGGACGGCGATCGCAAGATTTCCGTGAAGCGCACCATCACCGCCGCTCCGGTCATGCACGGCGCGCCTGCGGCTCACGCCCCGGCTCCGGCCGCCGCGCCTGCGCCCGCCGCCGCGCCTGCTCCGGCCGCCGAGTCGGGCCCGCACCCGGGCTCCGTGCCCTCGCCGATGGTCGGCACCGTCTATCTCTCCGCCGAGCCCGGATCGAAGCCGTTCGTGTCGGTTGGCGACTCGGTGTCGGAAGGCCAGACCCTCCTGATCATCGAGGCGATGAAGGTGATGAACCAGATCCAGGCGCCGCGCGCAGGCACCGTCACCCGAATCTGCGTCCAGAATGCCGAGCCCGTCGAGTTCGGCCAGCCGCTGGTCGTGATCGAGTAAGATGCCCGATATCCAGAAGGTCCTGATCGCCAACCGCGGCGAGATCGCGCTTCGAATCCACCGCGCCTGCCGCGAAATGGGCATCCGCACCGTCGCGGTCCATTCGACGGCCGACGCCGACGCGATGCATGTCCGCCTCGCCGACGAAGCGGTGTGCATCGGCCCGCCGTCGGCGACCGAATCCTATCTCAACATCCCCAACATCATCTCGGCCGCCGAGATCGCCCATGCCGACGCGATCCACCCCGGCTACGGCTTTCTCTCCGAGAACGCCCAGTTCGCCGAGATCGTCGAGGCCCACAACCTCATCTGGATCGGCCCCAAGCCCGAGCATATCCGGACGATGGGCGACAAAGTCGAGGCCAAGCGTACCGCCGGCGCGCTTGGTCTGCCGCTCGTTCCGGGCTCCGACGGCGCGATCGAGGACGTGGGCGAGGCGCGCCGACTCGCCCGCGAGATCGGCTACCCGGTGATCATCAAGGCGGCGTCGGGCGGCGGCGGCCGCGGCATGAAGGTCTGCGCGAGCGAGGACCAGCTCGAGACTCTGATGTCCCAGGCCGGCTCCGAGGCGAAGGCCGCCTTCGGCGACGCCACCGTCTACATGGAGAAATATCTCGGCAACCCGCGCCACATCGAGTTCCAGGTGTTCGGCGACGGGGAGGGCAACGCCATCCATCTCGGCGAGCGCGACTGCTCGCTCCAGCGCCGCCACCAGAAGGTGCTCGAGGAGGCCCCCTCCCCCGTCATCTCCGCCGAGCAACGCGAAGAGATGGGCGGAATCGTCGCCAAGGCGATGGCCGAGATGGGCTATCGCGGCGCCGGCACGATCGAGTTCCTCTACGAGGACGGCCGTTTCTATTTCATCGAGATGAACACGAGGCTCCAGGTCGAGCATCCGGTCACCGAGATGATCACCGGCCTCGACCTCGTCCGCGAGCAGATCCGCATCGCCGAAGGCAAGGGCCTCACGCTTCGCCAGCAGGACGTTCACCTGCGCGGCCACGCCATCGAGGTGCGCATCAACGCCGAGGACCCGGCGACCTTCGCCCCCTCCCCCGGCCTGGTGAAGAATTTCCACGCGCCGGGCGGGATGAACGTCCGGGTCGATAGCGGCCTCTACTCGGGCTACCGGGTGCCGCCTTATTACGACTCGATGGTCGCCAAGCTCATCGTCTACGGCACCACCCGCGACGGCGCGATGCGCCGCCTCCGCCGCGCGCTGGAGGAGTTCGTCATCGACGGTATCAAGACCACCATCCCCCTCCACCAGTCGGTGATTGAGGACCCCGAATTCCGTTCGGGCGAGTACACCATCAAATGGCTCGAGGAGTGGCTGGCGCGGGAGCCCGGAGAGGCCTGATGAAGGCGACCATTTATCACAACCCGCGCTGCGGCACCTCGCGCAACGCCCTCGCGATGCTCGAGGAAGCCGGCTCCGACGTCACCGTCATCGAATATCTCAAGACCCCGCCGAGCCGCGACGAGCTGAAGCGCCTATACGAGCGCGCCGGGATCACGCCGCGCGAAGGGCTGCGCGCCAAGGAGGAGGCCGCTTCAGGCCTCGCCGAGGCCAGCGACGACGAGATCCTCGACGCGATGATGCGCGATCCGATCCTCATCAACCGCCCGCTCGTCGAGACCGAAAAGGGCGTGCGCCTCGCCCGCCCGTCCGAGACGGTGAAGGAAATCCTCTAACTGCGCCGCGGGCGATCCAGGTGATTCCACCGCGGGCGGACTCGCGCTAACCTGCCGCTCATGGCGGCAATCGATCCCGACCTGTTGCTGCGCGCTTATGCTATCGGCGTGTTCCCGATGTCCGACGGCCGGGAGGCGAAGGACGTCTACTGGGTCGAGCCGCGCCGCCGGGCCATCCTTCCACTCGACGGCTTCCACCTGTCGAAGTCGCTCCGCAAGACGATCCGCTCCAACCGCTTCACCGTCACCCGCGACACCGCCTTCACCCAGGTCATCCGCGCCTGCGCCGAGCGCGACGAGACCTGGATCAACCCTGCGATCGAGCAGAGCTACACCACCCTTCACGCGCTCGGGCAGGCGCATTCGGTGGAGGCCTGGCTGGACGGCGAGCTGGTCGGAGGCCTCTACGGAGTCCGCCTCGGCCCGGCCTTCTTCGGCGAGAGCATGTTCAGCCGAGTCACCGACGCCTCGAAGGTCGCCCTCGCCTGGCTGGTCGCGCGGCTCATCGCCGGAGGTTTCCGCCTCCTCGACTGCCAGTTCATGACCGATCACCTCAAGAGCCTCGGGGCGATCGAGGTCAGCCAGCAGCGTTACCTGGAGATGTTGACCGCGGAATTGGAGGCGGCCGGCTCGTTCGACTCGCCGCCGGTCGCCTCGGTGCGCCGCGGCGGGGTCGCCGAGCCCGATTTCGGCAAGCTCGACCGGTTGCTCGAGGACTCCGCCGGCGCTTCCGGCGCCCCCGGGTGCGTCATCGCGCAGCTCTTGACCCAGACGTCGTAGACGGGATGCTCCACCACGTTGAGTGACGGGCTCTCCTTGTAGACCCAGCCGGAGAAGATCCTCCGGAACGTCCCCTGGCGATCGGCGGTATCGACCTGAAGGAAGGCCCCTGTGAGCTGCTGAGGCTCGTGCGGAGCGGTCGTCTCGCAAGCCCGGAGGCGGATGATGATGTCGTTGTCGCGCACCGCCTGGCCCGGGCGCAGCGTGAGATCGCGGGCGATCCCGTTGCGCTTGTTGATGAGGCCAATCACCGCGACCCGCTCCGCCATCGGAGTGGTGCCCGGCGCGAGGGTATCGGCGGACGCACGAACCGGCTCAGACTCGACCTGGCCGTTGGTCGCCTGGTTCTCCTCGCCCCCGCCGCACGCGGCGAGCGCGGTCAGGCCGGCAAGAGCGGCAGCGGAGAGGAGAGCGCGGCGCATGAAGCTTATTCGGGCGTCCAGGCCTGATAGTCGCCGCTCGCCGCCTGGCGTTGGCCGCCGCGCGCGAGCGCTCCCGACGGGCGGTAGGCGTAGGGCGTCCCGGTCAGGTTCGGAGTCGGCTCCTTGAGGAACTTGGGCGCCGGCGGAAGCGCCTTTTCGGGCACGTCGTCGATCTGCTTGTGCATCCACGCATACCATTCCGGCGGAATCCGGCTCGCGTCATTCTCGCCATTGTAGATGACGTAGCGACGGTCGCCCTTCTTGGACTGGTAGTAGATGTTGCCGCTGAGGTCGCGGCCCACCTCGCGGCCCGTGCCGCGGATGTGCAATCCGGCGCCGATCGTCGCGCCGTTCCACCAGGTGAAGATCTTGCCGAGGAAACCCATGGGCCGCGCCTAGCCTCCAATCCGGGGAGGTGGCAAGGGTTCAGCGCGCTTCCACCTCGACTGCGAGAGGCCCTTTTTTGCCGACCGCGATGCGCGCGCGCAATGGCTGATCGGGGAACAGGTCGTTGAGGCCGCCGCGGCGAACCGTCTCCATGTGGACGAAGACGTCCTCGTCATCGCCTTCCTCGCGGACCAGGAAGCCATAGCCGCGAAGTCGGTTGAACCACTTGACCTTGACCGGTTCGAACGGCCCGGCGGAGTCGAGCAGCGCCGCGGGATTGACCCGCTCGCTATGGTCCGACTGGGCTCTGTTGAGCTCGGGGACCAGCGCCTGGCTCAAGTCGATGCTGATCACCTTGCGCGCCTGGAGGCCGCGCTCCTGGTGAGCGACCAGGCACTCCACGATCGCCCCTTCGGGAAGGCTCCGCCGATCATGCTCGCGAAGCACCGTGAAGTGGATGAGGACGTCGCCCTCCACTTCCTCGCTGACCACGAAGCCGAAGCCGCGCGTGGCGTCGAACCATTTGACCGTGCCGGTGACGCGCTGAAGCGCGTCGCCATCCGCCGCCGCATGATGACCCTCACCGGTGCCGCCGACGGCTCCGCCTTCTTCACTCTCGCTACGCGACATCATCAACGGCCTATCAACCACGGCACCGTAGAAGTACCATGAATTCGCATTTTGTGAACTGTGGCAGGCGATTAATCGTCCGCTTCCGGGAATTCCCCCGGCCGGGCCGCGGCGATCTTGCGCGCGAGAGCCAGCGGATGGCCGGCACGGAGCATCGCCGCCAGCTTCTTCTCGCGCTCCGGCCGCTCGCCATAGGCCTCCGCATAAGGTCCGATCCGTCGCCGCTCGGCGAAGCGCAACGCTGCGTTCCACGCCTCGGCGGCGGCATGTTCGCGCGCCGCGGCGCCGTCCGCTTCCTCGATCCCGGCTACCTTCAGCGCAGTCTCGACCCGCCGCGCGCCATAGCCGCGCCGCGACAGTGACTGTGCCCGAGCCGTCGCGAAGGCGGCATCGTCGACATAGCCGAGTCGGGCGAAGCGCTCGACCAGGCTGTCGACCGGCGGCTCGCCATCGCCCTCCCAGCCGCGCTCGCGCAGCTTGCGGGCCAGATAGGCCTTGAGTTTCGCCCGCGTAACGGCGTAGCGCCCGGCATAGTTGACGGCGAGCCGTTCGAGCCTCTCGCCGTCGAGCGGCGGCACCGCGCGTTTGTGACGTTCCTGCTGCACGGCCATGATTGTGCCACAGTAGAGCCGGATTATGAACGCGCTCGCCGCCTTAGGGGCAGGCTCGGGGTTCTGTGCTGCCCCGAAGCGCGGCGACCGGCGGCGACCAGACAAAGCTAAGTGATAAGGGATTGAGCCAGACGTGATTGAGAATGGTGCAGGCGCCGGCATTGCCGAGCCGACCCCCACCGACGATGGCACGGTCCGCCGCTATGCGGACTTCGCGACGCTCGGCGAGGCCCTCGATTATGCGGCCCTCGGCCGGCGCGGCCTCAACTTCCACGACGCGCGCGCCCGTCTCGAGCGTGTCTACCCGTTCAGCGAGCTTCGCAGCGACGCGCTCGACTGGGCCTACCGCCTGATCGCGCGCGGCGTGAAGCCCGGCGACCGCATCGCGCTGATCGCCGAGACCGCGCCCGAATTCTGCTCGCTCTTCTTCGGCACCGTCTATGCCGGCGCCTGGCCGATCCCGCTGCCGCTGCCGACCTCGTTCGGCGGCGCCCAATCCTATATCGATCAGCTTGGGGTCCAGCTGAAGAGCGCGGACCCGCTGATGCTGGTCTATCCGCCGATGCTCGCCAACCTGGCCGGCGCCGCGGCCGAGGCGGCCGGGGTTCCGGGCCTCGACTGGGGCAGCTTTGGCGAGGAGGACGCATCTGCCGTCGACCTTCCGAGCGCAAGCCCGGACGACATCGCCTATCTGCAATATTCGAGCGGCTCGACCCGCTTTCCGCACGGCGTCGTCATTACTCACCGCGCGCTGATGAGTAATCTCGCCGCCCACAGCCACGGAATGAAGATCGGCGACGGCGACCGCGGCGTCGCCTGGCTGCCTTTCTACCATGACATGGGCCTCGTCGGCTGCCTGCTGTCGCCGGTCGCCAACCAGATGTCGGCCGATTATCTCAAGACCGAGGATTTCGCCCGCCGTCCGCTCGCCTGGCTCGACCTGATCAGCCGCAACCAGGGCACCACCCTCTCCTATTCACCCAGCTTCGGCTACGACATCTGCGCGCGCCGCGTGTCGAGCCAGGTCAACGTCGCCGAGCGCTTCGACCTGTCGCGCTGGCGCATCGCCGGCAACGGCGCCGACATGATCCGCCCGGACGTGATGCAAGCCTTCGTCGACGCCTTCGCTCCGGCTGGATTCGACGCCAAGGCCTTCCTTCCGAGCTACGGCCTCGCAGAAGCCACTCTCGCGGTGTCGATCATGCCCCCGGGCGAAGGCATCGTCGTCGAGCTGGTCGAAGAGACCCTTCTCGCCGGCGGCACGACCGGCGAGCGCGACCGGCCGCAGCGCTACCGCGCCGTCGTCAATTGCGGCAAGCCGGCGCTCGGAATGGAGATCGAGATCCGCGACGAGAGCGACAATCCGCTCGGCGAGCGCCAGGTCGGCAAGGTCTGGTGCCGCGGCTCATCCGTGATGGTCGGCTATTTCCGCGACGAGGAGGCGACCCGCGCCTGCCTCACCGAGGACGGTTGGCTCGACACCGGCGACATGGGTTACCTCAGCGACGGCTACATCTACATCGTCGGCCGCGCCAAGGACATGATCATCATCAACGGCAAGAATCACTGGCCCCAGGACATCGAGTGGGCGGTAGAGCAGCTGCCGGGCTTCAAGGCCGGCGACATCGCCGCCTTCTCGATCACCACCCAGGGCGGCGAGGAAACGCCGGCGGTCCTCGTCCAGTGCCGCACCTCCGACCTGTCGGAGCGCGCCAAGCTTCGCGAGCTCATCCGCGAGCGAGTCCGCGCGATCACGGGAATCAATTGCGTAATCGAGCTAGTCCCGCCGCGCTCGCTGCCGCGCACCAGCTCGGGCAAGCTGTCCCGCGCCAAGGCCCGCAACCTCTATCTCGCCGGCGAGATGCCAACCTACGATATTGCGGCCTGAGCGCCCGCACCGCCTTGCGGTGACCGGATAGTCTCGCTATCTGGCCCGTCCGGCACAGGAGTGTAGCTCAGCTGGTAGAGCATCGGTCTCCAAAACCGAGGGCCGTGGGTTCGAGTCCCTCCACTCCTGCCATTTCCCAATATTGCCGCTCGGAATGCCTCTCGCCGGTCGAGCGGCGCCTTGCTTTCCCTTTACGCCGCCGCTAATCGGCCTATCTCCCGTACATCGGAAACGCTTGGCTGACCGGCCCACCGGTCCCGGGCGGCTGTCCGAAAGCGGCAGATTTCACAAGGAACAGGCACAGGTGGCGAAAACCTCCCCAGGCGAATTCTTCCGGCAGGTCCGCGCCGAAACCGCGAAGATCGTGTGGCCGACCCGCAAGGAAACGATGATGACCGCCGTGATGGTGGTGATCATGACCACGATCCTCGGCCTGTTCTTCTTCGGGGTCGATTCGGCGTTCAGCGCGATCGTTCGCAACCTCATCGCCCTCATCAGCTAAACCGGAGCGCAGCCGACACATGTCCCGCTGGTACATCATCCACGCTTATTCGGGCTTCGAGAACAAGGTCCGCGACGCGATCCAGGCCGAGGCCGCGCGGCTCGGGCTCGAGCAGCTCGTCGAGGCGGTCGAGGTCCCGACCGAGAAGATCACCGAGGTCCGCCGCGGCAAGAAGGTCACCTCCGACCGCAAGTTCTTCCCGGGATACGTGCTGGCCAAGCTCAGCATGACCGACGACGTCTACCACCTCATCAAGAACACGCCGAAGGTGACCGGCTTCCTCGGCGCCAGCGGCAAGCCGCAGCCGATCAGCGACGCCGAGGCGAACCGGATCCTCAGCACCAAGGAGGAAGCCGCCGCCGCGAGTCCGAAGGCCAAGATCAACGTCGACTACGAGATCGGCGACCAGATCAAGGTGCTCGAGGGCCCGTTCGCGAGCTTCAACGGAGTCGTCGAGGAGCTCGACTTCGACCGCAGCCGGGTCAAGGTCAGCGTCTCCATCTTCGGCCGCGCCACCCCGGTCGAGCTCGAGTTCGAGCAGGTCGAGCGGATGAAGTAGCTCGCTTCGATTCAGCGAAAAAAAGAAGGCCGGGGCAGCGATGCCCCGGCCTTTCCTGTTTCTGTTCGTCAGAGTGCGAAGCTCACGGCCACCGCCATGGCGAGCACGCCGAGCGTGAGCGACACCGGCACGATCAGCATCTGCACCAGCGCCGCGCTGCCGCTGCTGTGCCCGGTCAGGGTTTGCATGCCCTCGGCCATGAACCGGTCGAAGTCCGGCCGCAGCCCCTGCTTCGGCTCGATGCCGATGAAGATCCGCGGCACCGTGAAGAAGGCGACGAGGAACAAGGCGCTGATCGTGATCATGTACCAGGAATGGGCCGATCCGATCGTCGCGATCGCGAAGGCGGCGATCAGCGCCGCATAGGACATCACGATCAGCCCGCCGACCGACGCCGGAACGTCCGCGGCGGACGGCGTCGGCATCGTGTGGATCTCGGGCTGGACCGTCTCGGCGAGGTCCGGGACTGGCGCCGGCGCGATCCGACCGTCCACCGGCCACGCGGCGGGCATCTCCACCTTGGTGTAGCTGTCCCTGTCGAAAATCTGTTCGTGACGCATCGTCCGTCCCCTCCTCGGCCGCGAGCCCGCGGCTGCTTCGATGGAGAGAAGTTACGAAGACCAGGGATGCCGCGAAATTTGGATATTCCCCCTAAGGGGAATCCCGGAGGCGCTCGGCTCAGATCAGCCGCTTGACCCCGTGCAGCCGCACCACCTCGCGCCCCTCACAGACCGGCACCGCGATCAGCCGCATCCAGCGGGTGCCGCCCTGGGCGGGCCGAAGCTCGGCGTCGAGGGTGAAGCCGCGCCGATGCTTGATCGCGTAGGCGCGAAGGGTCTCCATGGCGGCGCGGGACTCCTCGGCATAGAGCGCGACTGCCTCGTCGCGGCGCACCCGAACTCCGCGCGGCAGGCCGAAAATGTCGTACACGCCGGCCGACCAGGTGAGCCTTTTGCTGGCGAGGTCGCACGCCCACAGGCCGACGCCGCTTCGCGCCAGTTCTTCGGACAGCGGCGTCGTTGCCACGGCCGGCGCCGCGCTCGGCCATTCGAAGGCATGGCCAAGCTCGAACCGCCGCTCGCTCTCGAATAGCGGCCAGCTGTGGTGAAGCGGCAATGGCTCGGTCGGCTTCACGTCCGCGCTGTCCCCCCGGGAAGGCGCCCTTATTACCCCACTGGACTTAAGAAAGCGAAACGCTCCTAGGCGACCAGCGCCACCCCTGCCCGTTCGAACTCGGCCTCGGCGGCATCCGCCGTGGTTCCGCCGCTCTCCGCGGGCATGGCGATGGCGCGGGTGAGCGGTTTCACCACGACCGCCTCGAAGCCCAGTCTCCGCGCGTCGAGCGCTGACCACGCGACGCAGAAATCGTAAGCGAGGCCGACGAAGACGCAGCGCTTCACGCCTTTCTCGCGCAGATAGCCGGCAAGACCGGTCGGGGTCGCCTTGTCGTTCTCGAAGAAGGCGGAATAGGAATCGATCCCCGGATTGGTGCCCTTGCGCAGGATGAGCGACGCGCGCTCGACGGTCGCCGCAATACCCGGATGGAAATCGGCGCCCGCGCTGCCCTGGACGCAATGGTCCGGCCACAGCACCTGCGTGCCGTAGGTCATCTCGGTCATCCCGAACGCCTCGCCGCCGTCATGGCTGGTCGCGAACGATTTGTGCCCGCGCGGGTGCCAGTCCTGGGTGATCACGACCAGCTCGAACCGTTCCGCCAGCTCCGCAATTGCGCCCATGATCTCGTCACCGCCGGCCACCGCCAGCGCACCGCCGGGGCAGAAGTCCAGTTGCGGGTCGATGACGATGAGCGCGTCGCCGGCGCGGGCTTCGATATCCATGGCCATCTCCCTACACCGTCACCGGCACGTTCTTCACCCCCTCGGTTCCGAAGACGGCGCGATAGGCGGCGATCTCCTCCGCCGGCCCGATCGCTTTCTCGTAATTGTCGCTGAGCTTGACCGCCGGCTGGCCGTTCACCGCTGTCACCTTGCACACCAGCGAGATGGGCCGCATCACGTCGGCGCCGCGCGGATGGCAGCCGATGAAGTCGTTGGTGAGGTTGGTGCCCCAACCGAAGCCCATCTGCACCCGACCGTCGAAATGACGGTGGATGTCGATGATATCGGTGCCGTTGGCCGGGGTCCCGTTCACCGCGACGTCAAGGCCGTCGGAGAAGATGATCAGCCGCTGGGCGGCTACCTCCGCGTCCGATAGCCCGGTCCGCTTCCAGAAGGTGATCAGCTCCTCCCCCGCCTCGAACGGATCCTTGGAGTCCGGCCGCGCCCCGGTCCACTCGGCGACGAAGGGCGGCGCGTCGCGAAGGAACTGGGTCGTTCCGAACGTGTCGGGCAGGAAGACCAGCAGATTGCCGCGATATTCGCTCTGCCACTGGGCGAGCATGTTATATTGCGACTGCTTGAGCGCCGCGTCGTCGCCCGGCCGCCGCTGCCGGGTCAGCGCCGCCATCACCATCGGCAGCTCGTGCGCATTGGTGCCCTTGGCCTCGAGCCCATGCTTCATCGCCAGGAAGACGTTCGACGTGCCGGTGAAGCGCTCGCCCAGCAGCTCCGCCGCGGTCAGGATGCAATGCTCCTGCCACAGGAAGCCGTGCCTCCGGCGAGTCCCAAAATCGGTGAGGTTGAGCCCCGGCAGCCCCTTCAGCCGCTCGAGCTTGGCGTAGAGCTTCACCTTCGCCCGCGCATAAAGGATGTCGAGTTCTGACCGGCTCATGTCGCGCATGATCGCGCGTGCGCGGAGCTCGCTGAGGATCGCCAGAGCCGGGATCTCCCACATCGAAGTCTGCCACCACGGCCCGTTGAAGCGCAGATCGAGCTGACCGTCGTCGCTGAGGCTCAACTCATATTCCGGCAGCCGGAAGTCCTTGAGCGCGTCGAGATAGCCCTCCTTGAAGATCCCGCTCTGGCCGTAGAAACTCTGCCCGCGCAGATGGATGATCTCCGACGCGGTGAGCCTCAGGTTCCGCGCATGGTCGAGCTGCTCGCGCACCGCGCCGAGGTCGAGCTGGCTCCCGAGCTTCACCAGCTTCGTGCGGTTGGTGATCGCCCAGGCGACCCGTTCATCGGGATAATGTTCCCAGATGAACTGCTGCATCAGCAGCTTGTAGAAATCGTTGTCGAGCAGCGAGCGAACGATCGGGTCGAACGGAAAGGTCTGGTTCCAGGCGCGGGTCGCGAAATCCATGCCCGCACCGCTAGGCTGTATCGACATTCAGAGGATTCCCATCGGGCTTGATGTCTGATTCATAGGTCTCCGTCTTTGGCGGCGGAGTTTGGTGGTGGGGATCAAGCGGTATGAGCTGAGCCATGCTCAGTGGGAGCGGATTGCGCCGATGCTGCCGGGCAAGGCGAGCGATCCTGGCCGGACGGCGGCCGACAACCGGCTGTTCGTCAATGCGGTTTTGTGGGTGCTGCGCTCGGTCGCCCGCTGGTCCGACCTTCCCGAGCGGTACGGCAAGTTCAAGAGCGTCCACAAACGCTTCACCCGCTGGGCCAGAGCGGGGGTGTGGGAGCGGGTGTTCGAGGCGCTGAGCCGGGACCGCGACAATGAGTATCTGATGATCGACAGCGCCATCGTTCGTGCTCATGCCCAGGCCGCCACCGGCCAAAAAGGGGGGTCAAGGACCAGGCTCTGGGGCGTTCCCGAGGCGGACTGACCAGCAAGTGGCACGTCGCGGTCGACGGCCTCGGCCGGCCGATCCGCTTCCTCCTCACCGGTGGCCAGGCCAATGACGCCGCCAACGCCCTGCCGCTGATCGCCGGCCTCTCCGCCGCCCACATCATCGCCGATCGCGCCTATGACAGTCATGCGATCCTCGACCATGCCGAGGCGATCGGCGCCCGCCCCATCATCCCGCAGCGCTCCTGCATGACCCGACCACGCGACTTCGATCCCGCCATCTACAAGCACCGCAACCGCATCGAGCGCACCATCGGCAAGCTCAAACAGCTCCGACGCATCGCCACCCGATACGACCGACTGCCCGCAAACTACCTCGCCAGCCTCTACCTCGCATCACTCAGCTTCTGGTGCTGAATGTCGAATCAACCTAGCAGGCCCGAGCGCCTTCGGCACCTATTCGGCGGGCTGAACGAGCGCCGGCGGTGTCGGCCGCCGCCTCTTGCGCTTGGCCGCCTTGGGGAACCAGAAGCTCCACGTCGCCAGCGTTCCGAGCAGGACCAGCGACAGGCCGGAGAAGGTCAGCATCAACCGCCACAGCACGCCGCCGACCTTGCCGGCATGGACCGGATAATATTTCTCGGTGATCGCCGACGCGGTGTCGCCCGCCGCGGGATCGTCGACCGCGAGCACCCGCGCGGTGGCCGGATCGAGATAGACATAGGTGCGCCCGTTCGGAGTCCACTCGAAATCCTGCCGCATGCGCAGGACGAGCGGCGCGCCCGCCTCCTTCGGCATCATCAACCGGCGCGGCAGAGCGTCGGGGAAAGCCCGCTGGGCCGAAGCCACGACCGCGCGCCAGTCAGTGTCGGCTCCCACTGGTCCCGCCACGACCGGCGCGGGAGTCGCCGCCTCACGCGCCCATGGCGACAGCATGGCGTCCGAGAGGCCGGGAAACACCATGAACGAGCCGGTCAGCGCGGTCATGACCAGCAGCGGCGAGGCGACGACGCCGATATCGCGATGCTGGCGGATGATCGCGCTCTTGGTCATCTCGGCGGGCCACAGCCGGAACTCGAATTTACGGCGCGTGCGCCACCACAGGATCAGCCCGGTGACCGCGAAGGCGAGCAGCAGCAGGCCGAGCACGCCGGTCACGATCTTCCCGGTCTCGCCCATGAACAGATAATGGTGGAGATCGAACAGCCACAGCTCGGGTCGGCCCCACAGGCTGTCCCAGCGGTCCACCACCTGCCCCGCCTGGGTCAGATAGGCTCCGCCGCCATTGGTGTAGATGGCCTGGTGAAGGGCCATTCCCTCATCGGCGAAGGTGATGCGGCTGAGCGCGGGATCGACCGCCAGCGCCGATTCCACCGCCGCCCCGGTCGCAGCCGCATCCTCCCGCAGGGGATCGCCCGCGCCGGGCAGGCCGATCCACGCCTCCTCCCATACCAGCACGGTGCCGCTCAGCGCCAGAACCGCCAGCAGCAGGCCGGCCAGCCCGCCGGTCCAGCGATGGAGCCAGGCGAGCCAGCGCCGCATCAGAAGCGGTAGTCCCAGCTCAACGTGAAGGTCCGGCCCCGCCCGGCGAAGAAGGCGAAATTGTCGTTCGGCAGCCGGGTGTCGCTGTTATAGTCGATATATTGCTCGTTGGTGAGGTTCTGGACCGCGAGGCTGATGCCGCCGAAGTCGGTGTCGTAACGAGCATAGGCATCGACCACCGCATATCCCCCGAAATCGTTGCGCGGATCGCGGACCCGGCCGACGAAGCTGCGCGACAGATAATGCTGGCTCTGCAGCCGGAGCGCCAGAGGGCCGCGGTCGAAGCTCGCGGCGAGGTTCAGCCGGTCCGGCGAGATGTTCACGCCGTCGAGGTCAGTGTCCACGATCCCGTCCGGAACCGCATCGCTGTCGTAGCGGCCTTCGAGGTCGGCATAGCCGATGTTGAGGCGAAGGCCCTCAATCGGCATTTGGATGCCGAGGTTGATCTCGATCCCCTCGATCTCGACCCGAAGCCGCTGAACGTCGAACACTCGGTCGGGATTGAGGATCAGCAGCTGCCCCTTGTCGCTCGAGGACCAGAAATAGCTGACGCTCGCGTCCAGCGGCCCGCGCCGCACCTCCACTCCGACCTCGCGGTTGTTCGAGACGATCGGGCTGATGTCGAGGAAGCTGTCGATATCGACCCCTGGCGTGCCGATCGCCCGCGTGATCCGGCCCACGTCGGGCACGGTGAAGCCTTCGGCATAGCTCGCATAGGCGCGGACGCCGCGAAGCGGCTCGACGATGATCCCGCCGTTGAGCAGGAGGTCCTCGAACTCCGGGCTTCCGCCGGCGACGTCGACCCCGCCATAGCTCCCTAGCGTGCCGAGCGTGGTCGAGGCGATCGTCCGGTAATCGTCGATCTTGATCTCGATATTCTCCCAGCGGGCGCCGCCAGCGAGCCGGAACAGCCCGTCGAGGAGGCGAAGGTTGAGCTGGGTGAACGGCGCCAGGCTCCGGAAATAGGTCGGCGGCACATAGGTGCGGTCGGTCGCGATCAGCCTCTGCTCGGTGCGGTCCCACAAGGCATCGAAGCCGACGGTCGCGGTTAAGTCCTCGAAGCCCGGGATGGCGCGCTCGTAGCTTGCCCGGGCGCCGATCTTGCGCGACCTGTTCTCGGTCTGGTCGAACAGGGTGCCGACCGGAGCAATGGACGGGTCCTGCTGGCTCGGCTGCGGATTGACGTCGGCGCCGAACGTCTCCTGGGTCCGGCTGACGAAAAGCTGGCTGACGAAATTGCCGCCCCACAGGTCGCCGTCGGTCAGCGATAGCGACGCGCTCTCGGCGAGGTTGGTCGCCGGCGTGAGCGGCGGCGTTCCGCGGCGCGTGCTGGTCGGCAGGCCGGTCAGCCGGTTGCCGGCGACGGGCACGTAGCGGTGATTGCCCTCCAGCTCGAAGCGCGAGAGGATGAGGTCAAGTCGGGCGCTCGGCGACAGGTCGTAGCCGAACCGGCCGAACAGCGAGACCGAGTCCGAATCCATCGTCTCGCCCTGGGTCAGGTTGATCCCGACTGGCCGCCCTTCGCCATCGTAGTACAGGCCGCGGGTCTCGTAAGCCGCGCCGACCGAGGCATCGAAGCTGCCGGCGCGATACTGGGCCAAGCCGGCGACCTTCCCGCCGAGGCCCTCGTCGTTGAGGTCGTTGTCCGCTGTGCCCTGGACCAGCACCCGCCCGGACAGGCCCTCGCGCCGCGGCGCTCCGACGGTCACCTGGTTGACGATTCCGCCGGTGCCGCCGATGCCCTGGAGCGCGTTCGACCCATAGATGAGTTCGACCCGGTCGACGAAGAAGCCGTCGATGGTGAAGCCGTCGCGGCTGCCGTCGCGAAGCGGAGTCGACTGCGGAATGCCGTTGATCGCGTAGAGCGGCGAACGGCCGCGCAGGGTCTCGCCCGCGCCCGACAGCTTCTGGCGGGTGGGCGAGAAGGACGGGGTGAGGTTGGCGACCGCGTCGGTGACCGATCCGGCGATCGCGATCTGCTGATCCAGATCCTCCTTGCCGATCACGTCGACGGTGAGCGGCAATGCCGACGGCGGCAGCGCCGTCCGCGCCGCAGTCACGACGATCTCGTTCGAATCGTCCGCCGCGACCGCCGCTTCGGCCAGCTGGGTTTCTTCGGTCGCGGACCGGCCCTGGGTTGGCTGGGCCAAAGCCGAGGTGGAGCTGAGCAACAGGGCCGCCGATACGCCGGAGGCCAGGGACAAACGCATGACAATCCCCCTTGTGGACATGGGGGCCGGCTAGCGACTGGCACGCCTTATTGCAAGTGACTATCAATATCGTTGAGTGACCGCTGCAGCCAGCTTGCCGAAAATATCGAACATCCCGTTCGACATTGTTCGGCTCCCCCCGACAAATATCGTCCCTAGCTTCTTCGTGTGAGGCCACCATCGGCCAGATCGAAGGAGTATTCAGATGAAGCGTATCGTTTCTTCAGTAGCAGCCGTCGCCCTCAGCGCAGGCTTCGCCACCGCGGCGTCGGCCGAGCCGTTCAACGGCCCCTATGTCGGCGTCCAAGCCGGCTGGAGCCAGGACGACCTCGGCGCGCCTTCGACGCCCGCCGGCGACGTGGCGTTCGACCGCTCCCGGGATTCCGCCTCGGGCGGCCTGTACATGGGCTATGACTACAAGATCAGCCCGAACGTCGTCGTCGGCGCCGAGGCGGGCGTCCAGCTCGGCGCGGACGACAGCATCGTCCGCGACTTCGGATCGACGCGAGTGACCATGGATCCGGAGCGGTCGCTCGATCTCACCGCCCGCGCCGGCTATCTCGTGAACGACGACACCCTGCTCTATGCGCGTGGCGGCTACACCAACGCCCGGGTCAAGACCTCGATCGAGGACTCGGCCGGAATCCGCAGCGCTTCGACCAATCGCGACGGCTGGCTGGTCGGCGGCGGAGTCGAGCATGCGCTCAGCGACAATGTCTCGGCGCGTGTCGAATATCGCTATTCGGACCTCGGCGAGGGCGATGGCGGGTTCGACCGTCACCAGGCCTTGTTCGGCCTGTCCTACCGCTTCTGACCAATGGGAGGGCCGAGGCGCATCCATGGCGCCCCGGCCCTTCACCCCGCATATCTGCGTCCGACCGCCACGAACCGCTCGAGCAGCCAGGCTGCCGCGGGCCCCGGCGGAGCATCGCGCCTGTAGATGCCCGACATCCGATAACTGACCCCGGTTTCGTCCGGCATCGCCAGCTTGACCAGCCTTCCCGCCGCCAGATCGTCCTCGACCATCGGAAGCGGCATGTTCCCCCAGCCGATCCCCTCCCGGAGCAGCGCCCGCTTGGCGCCCAGGTCGCCCAGCCTCCACGTGTGCGGGCTGACAACCGCGAAATCCTGCCCTTCCGTGAGCCGCGACCGATCCGCCAGCACCAACTGGACGTGGTTCCGCCCCTCCCCCGGCTCGAGCGCCCCTGCGCGCCCGAGCGGATGGTCGGGCGAGGCGACAGGGATCAGCGGCACCGACCCAATGATCACATTCTCGATGCCCGGCATGTCGGCGGCCAGCGGCCCGCTGATCCCGATCACCGCCTTTTGCTCCATCACGAGGGCGGTGACCGCGCCGAGCGCCTCGACATGGACGTTGAGGGCGACGGTTGGGAACTCCACGTAGAATGCCCGCAACGCTTCCCCGAACCATTTCGACGGGAGCATGACGTCGACCGCCAGGTCGACCTTCGCCTCAAGGCCTTGCAGGAGGCCTTTGACCTTGGCCCTCAGCCCGTCGACCCCCTGCCCGATCGAGCGCGCCTCGGCGAGCACAGCCTGCCCCGCCGCGGTCAGCCGCGGCTTGCGGGTGCCCTCGCGCTCGAACAGACGGATGCCGAGCTGCGCCTCGAGGTTGGCGATCCCGTAGCTGATCACCGACGTCGCCCGGTTGAGCCGCCGCCCCGCCGCCGCGAAGCTCCCGGTCTCAACCACGGTCAGAAAGATCTTCAGCTGGTCGAAAGTCGGTGTGCCGGGCTCCGACATTACTACTCCATCGAACGTTCCGAACGAGATTATCGGTCTGATCGAAAAAGGTCGAGCTTCCTACATGGAATGAGGGAGGCAGGCGCACTGCGCCTCCCCGTCTGGGAAAGCGCGGTCGCTCTGGCCGATCGCCCCGCTTCGGAAAGCTCGCGAAAGGACCAACAATGGCTAAGATTCTGATCCTCTATCACTCGACCTACGGCCACATCGAAACGATGGCGAAGGCCGTCGCCGAAGGCGCCCGCTCGGTCGATGGCGCCGAGGTCGTCGTCAAGCGCGTTCCCGAGCTCGTCCCCGACGAGGTTGCCCGCTCGTCGGGCTACAAGCTCGACCAGGAGGCTCCGATCGCAACCGTCGACGAGCTCGAAAATTATGACGCGATCATCGTCGGCGTCGGCACCCGCTATGGCCGCATGGCCTCGCAGATGGCCAATTTCCTCGACCAGACGGGCGGCCTTTGGGCCCGTGGCGCTCTCAACGGCAAGGTCGGCTCCGCCTTCACCTCCACCGCCACCCAGCATGGCGGCCAGGAGACGACCCTAATGGCGATCCACACCAACCTCCTTCACTTCGGGATGGTGCTGGTCGGACTGCCCTACAGCTTCGGCGGCCAGATGATTCTCCACGAGGTCACCGGCGGCGCCCCCTATGGCGCGACGACGATTTCCGGCGGCGACGGCTCGCGCCAGCCAAGCGACAACGAGCTGAAGGGCGCCCGCTTCCAGGGCCGCCTTGTCGCCGAGGTCGCGAGCAAGCTCCACGGCTGAGCAGCAGGAGAAGGAGATTTTGTCATGTTCTTGCAGGGAAACTGGTTCGCGCAATGGCAGCCCGCCGTGGCTGTCGCGCCGGACGCCGCCCTGCTTCGCAGGCAAATGGCGGCGAAGCGCCGCGACGAGCTTCTCGACGAGGCGCTCAAGGGCACCTTCCCCGCGAGCGACCCGGTGAGCGCGGTCCGGATCAGCTGATCCGGGCCGCCCGCCGCGGCGCAGCAAGGAGATCACGACACAACAGGAGAGAGACATGTCCACCGTTACCGAACTCAAGACCCCGACCGACCTCGAGCGCAACTCGGTGCGCTCGGTCGCCGACGCGCTGAACGGCGTCCTTGCCGACAGCTATGCGCTCTACCTCAAGACCAAGAACTTCCACTGGCACGTCACCGGCCCGCACTTCCGCGACTATCACCTGCTTCTCGACGAGCAGGCGGCGCAGATCCTCGGCACCACCGACGCGATCGCCGAGCGGGTCCGCAAGATCGGCGGAACCACCCTCAAGTCGATCGGCCACATCGCCCGCCTTCAGCGGATCGACGACAACAATGCCGATTTCGTCGGCGCCCGCGACATGCTCGCCGAGCTCCACCGCGACAATCTGAAGCTCGTCGAATATCTGCGCGAGGCCAAGGAAGCGGTCGACGCCGCCGGCGACAACGCCACCGGCGGAATGCTCGACGACTGGACCGACCAAGCCGAGAAGCGCGCCTGGTTCCTGTTCGCCTCGATGCAGGAGGGGTAAGCCGGGAAGGGCCTCAGCCGGCCCGCGAGGCCTTCGGTCCCCGCACGCTCCGAAGCAGCCCCATCGCCACGATCGCGACGCCGGCGGCTGAAGAGACGGCAAGCAGGATCGGTCGCAGCGCCGGGCCGGGGCCGAGCAGAAGCCCGATAGTCGAGCCCGTCCATACGCAGGCGAGCACCGCCGGCCAGATGCCGTAGTCGCGCACTCGGAACGGGTGCACGAAGTGAATGGGCGCGAAGCTGAGCAGCACGAAGGCGGCGACCACCGCGGCGCCCGTGCCCCCGCCGACATCCGCCGCGAAGAGATAGAGCGCGACGACGTTCCACAGGGCCGGGAAGCCGCGGAAATAGGAATCCTCCGTCTTCATGTCGCGCCGAGCGAACACGTAAAGCGAGGCGATCTGGATCAGCGCGGCGAGCGAAAAGGCGAGCTCCGCCGGAAGCAGCCGCGCCTCCAGGATGAAGATCGTCGGCACGAACACGTAGTTGAGATAGTCGATGACGAGGTCGAGGATGTCGCCGTCGATCCGCGGCGCCAGCGTCTTCACGTGAGTCGCCCGCGCGAGGCTGCCGTCGACCCCGTCCACCACGAGGGCTGCAAGCAGCCACAGCATCGCCTCGCTCCAGCGGTGGCCTTGAATGGCGAACAAAGCGAGGAGCGCGAGCACCGCGCCGCTCGCCGTGAAGGCGTGGACGGCCCATGCCGCCGCCCGTCGAACTGGAGTGGCCGCCGGCCCTTCTTCGCTCATCGCTCAAGACAACGAGAGCAAAATGATCATCGTTCCGACGTTAGCCATTTCGGTCCCGAAACCTAGTCGCCGTTGCGACGTTCTCCAGCGATCGTGACCCGTGTATCAAGCGAAAAGCATCTCTCCGAGCTTCACCGCCATTGCTGGCGGGTCGAGCGCGCCAGCCGCGCGTCGCTGATCGTCGACGCCGCCGACTATTTCCGGATCGCCCGCAAGGCGATGTGCGGGGCCGAGAAGCAGATCCTTCTGATCGGCTGGGACTTCGACACCCGCATCTGCCTCGATTACGAGGCCGAGGACGGCGCTCCGCGGGAGCTGGGCGCGTTCATCTCCTGGCTCACCAAGCACCGCCCGGGGGTCGAGGTGTACATCCTCAAATGGGACGTCGGCGCCATCCAGCTGCTCGCCCGCGGCACCACCGTCCTTCGGGTCGGCCGCTGGATCGCCAACCCCAATGTCCATTTCAAGCTCGATGGCGCCCACGCCGCCGGCGCCAGCCACCACCAGAAGATCGTCGTGATCGACGACGCGCTCGCCTTCTGCGGCGGGATCGACATGACCGGCGACCGCTGGGACACGCGCGGCCATCTCGACGACGACGAGCATCGCAAGCGGCCAACGACCCATCGCCGCTACGAGCCTTGGCACGACGCCACGATGGCGGTGGACGGCAAGGTCGCCGCCGCGCTCGGCAAGCTCGCCCGCGACCGCTGGGCCGCGGCCGGCGGCAAGCCGATCGAGCCGCCCACTTCCGCCACCCATCCCTGGCCGGAGGAGCTCGAGCCGCACTTCCGCGACGTCGACATCGCCATCGCGCGAACCCGCTCCGAATATGGCGAGCAGAAGTCGGTCCGCGAGATCGAGGGCCTGTTCGTCGAGATGATCAGGGGCGCCAAGCGTTTCGTCTATGCGGAGAACCAGTATTTCGCCTCGCGGGTCATCGCACAGGCGATCGTCGAGCGCCTCAAGGAGCCCGACCCGCCCGAATTCGTCATTGTCAGTCCGCGCACCGGGATGGGCTGGCTCGACGAGGAGGCGATGAGCCCCGCCCGAGCCGAGCTGTTCGAGCTCATCGCCAAGCACGACCACCGCCGGCGGTTCCGGATCTACAACCCCGTCACCGAAGCGCGCGACGACATCTACGTCCATTCCAAGATCATGATCGTCGACGACCGGCAAATCCGGGTTGGCTCGGCCAACCTCAACAACCGCTCGATGGGCCTCGACAGCGAGTGCGACCTGATGATCGACTGCGGCATCCCCGCCAATGCGGGCGCCGGCGACACCATCGCCATGCTCCGCTCGGACCTCCTCGCCGAGCATCTCGCCCGCAAGCCCGACGAAGTCGCCGCCACGTTCGCCGAGACCGGCTCGCTCATCGGCACCATCGAGGCGCTGAGCCGAGGCACCGGCCGCGACCTCGTGCCCTTCGAGCCCGAGGAGCCCAACAAGCTCGAGCGCGCGCTCGCCGAGAAGGAGGTCCTCGACCCCGAAAGCGCCAATGGCGACTTCGAGCCGATGGCCCGCCCCGGCCTCCTCACCAAGGCGCGCCGCTGACGTCGCCCCTTTGTCGAAACCGCGCTTCGCTTCGACGAAGCCGGCTCCGGACACCGTCCCGGACCTCGTAAAATACCTCCCGTCCCGTCGGCATCGACGGAACGAGTGAAGCTTCCCCTTCAATTCTGGGAGGTTCGAATGAGACAGATAATCGCGTCAGCGGCCGTCGGTCTGGCCGCATGCCTGAGCGGGACCGCCGCCTTCGCGCAGCCGGTGCCGGAAACCGTCGTTACCGGCGAATTACGCTCGGAACCCCTTCGCTACGGCGAAGAGCTCGTGACCACGGCGGTTCACTACGGCGATCTCGACCTCGCCAGCGCCGCTGGAGTCGACGCCCTCCACAACCGCGTCCGCCGCGCCGCCACCCGAATCTGTATCGAGCCGGGCCTGCAGCCTCTCGAGTGGCGCCAGGCGGGAATCGCCTGCCGCGACGGCGCCATTGCCGGCGCTCAGGACCAGGTCGCCGCCGCGATCGCCGGCTACGGCACGTCTGGGCGCCTCGCCTCGGCCTCACGGATCATCCGCGTCGCCCGCTGAGGAGCCGCTGCGGCCATAATATCCAGCTCAGGGGCCAGCTGCCGGCCCCCTCACCTCTTCTTCCTCCCCCTCTCCCGCAACGCATCCGGCACCTTCTCCCCCGGAAGGAACCAGTTGCCGGTCTTCTCATAGGCCGTCGCCCGCCGCCCCGCGCGCTTCCGCCGCACCTCGTCCAGCCGCCGCCGCTCCTCCTCCCTGACCCACCAGATCTGCCGCTCGATCCCGATCTCGGCGCTCGACAGCGGCCCCCGCCGCTTGCGCGTGGCGTAGCGCCCCCATTCGTCGGCGAGCGAGTCGCGAAGCATGTGGAAGCGCAGAAGCATCAGCGCCTGGTCGACGGTCATCTCGGGCAGCCCGCCGAGTTCCTCCTCCGCCCACAGATCGTCAGCCCCGTCGCCGCACAGCGCCGCGGTCGCTCGCTCGTGCAGAGCCCCCTCCAGCCGGTCGCTGGCGATCGCCCGCGCCTTGTCCATCTCCGCCTTGAAGACCTTGCTCCGCGCCCGCCCCGCATAGATGTTGCGCGCCGCCACCCCAACCGCCTCGGCCGCCATCGCGATGTTGCCGCACGTCGCCAGCGCCCGGAGGAACGCCTGCTCGGCGCGAAAGCCGATCCCGCCCGCCTTCGCCCGCCGAAGCTGAAGCCGCCCCTCCTTGAGCCGAGTCACCGCCGGCTCCCCGCCAGCCGTCTTGAACCGCTCAGGGGCACCGGGACTGTCCGGCCACCGCCCCTTCCCCGCCCGAGCCGCCCGCCCCGGATCCGCCCGCATCGCCGCCTGGGCAGCGGTCAGCGCCGCGTCCCACTCGGCGGCGAAGGCGGCATGGGTCGTCCGCCGCGCATAGAGCGTCTGGGTCCTGAGCCCGCACTCCCGCGCGGCGAGCATGACGTTGCCGGTCTCGGCCAGCAGGCGGAGGAATGCGGCATTCTCGCGTGCCTGGCGGCGATTGAAGGGACGGCTCATGTCGATCTTAGCGCAGACGAAATCCTATTTTGCAAGGAGCGAGGCGCGTAGCGACGCCGGCGGCAAAGCCGCCGCCGGAGTAGCGCGCCGGTGCCGAAGGCACGCGACGGCCGGCCAGCCTACGTCCGGCCTTGAGCCGGGCGACAGGACTGACGTCACGGGATTTACTCCCGTGACGGCCCTGGATTGGCATGTAGAGCAGGTAGACCCAGTCGGCACCGGCGCCGCAGCGGTTACTCTCCCAGACGAGATCACAGGCAGACGGCGCCGGGGTTCGCGAAAAGCTGCAGCCAAGGATTTTTGGATTCGCGCTGGCTCGCTCGACGGGGATTTTCACGAGCAGTGCCGCCGGTTGGCCGCTACTTTGGGCGTCCACGAGATTATGCCGACAGCGACGGCAGATGTTCCCGCCTTCTTCCGGATGTTAGCTAAAATCGCACATGCCTATGCCGTTGCGGAGCTGGGTAAGGATCGGGAGCAGCACGAGAAACGGGTAGAGGTCACGATCTACTTGAATGAACGACCAATCGCTGCTTTCTGTGAGCCTTACCTTCAGAGGCAACTTGTCTGGCCGCTCGCGTCGGCGACGGGTGGGCATGTCGAACTTCATGCGCAAAGGGCCGAGCATCGTACGCTGAACCACCCCCTCAAAGGCGCTGGTTACCTTTGCGCACGGACGACAGCTTCCTTTCGGAACAAGCCAGCGCCCACCTAACCCGAAGGGTATGATATGCTCGTCGCAAAGCCGATCCGTGTCTCCGCAGTAAAGGCAGGATTGAGCGCCTTGATAAATTTTAGGCTCGTCACGGGGCAAAGAGGGCATCCGGAACCCTAATCCAGAAGAGGTCTCAGAACGGCAACTTTAGCTCTCGCGCCCTTCGACTTATAGTGACAGCTAGGGCGGAAAAGCTGCCGCAGGGTAGACGGGCGCTTCTGGTGAATCTCAACGTGTTCCCGCCAGTTGCCCTCGCCCCCCTCTCCTGCTACAGGCGCCCCCTTCCAAAGCACAGCAATGGATTCTCCCATCGAGGCGCGCCCTCGACGGGCCCGGATGCAGGCCTTTGGATGTCGGATCGAAGCACCACTTCGATCCGATCGTGCGGGAGGCCTCCTTCGCCCTTCGGGTTAGGGCGGCCGTCTGGACCGCTAAACTTGAACATCCGCCATAGCCTCGTGCGAAGGCGGAACTACAGAGTGAGACACATGGCCAAGAAAATTACCGGCTATATCAAGCTGCAGGTGCCGGCGGGCGACGCCAAGCCTGCGCCGCCGATCGGCCCCGCGCTCGGTCAGCGCGGAGTCAACATCATGGAGTTCTGCAAGGCGTTCAACGCCCAGACCTCCGGTGAGGAAAAGGGCACTCCGCTGCCCACCATCATCACCGTCTATGCGGACCGGTCCTTCTCGTTCGAGACCAAGACCCCGCCGGCGACCTATTATCTCAAGAAGGCCGCCAAGATTAACTCGGGCTCCAAGGAGCCGGGCAAGGTGACCGCGGGCAAGGTCACCCGGGCGCAGCTCGAGGAGATCGCGACGGCGAAGATGAAGGACCTGAACGCGAACGACGTTCAGTCCGCGGCGAAGATTATCGAAGGCTCGGCTCGCGCCATGGGCCTCCAGGTGGTGGGGTAAGCGCACATGGCTAAGCTGACCAAGAAGCAGAAGGCACTCGCCGACAAGGTCGATACCGAGCGTTTCTACGCGATCGACGAGGCGATCGAGACGTTGAAGGCCAACGTGTCTTCGAAGTTTGACGAGACGATCGAGATCGCGCTCAACCTGGGCGTTGATCCGCGCCACGCCGACCAGATGGTTCGCGGTGTCGTGTCGCTGCCCGCGGGCACCGGCAAGGACGTCCGCGTCGCCGTCTTCGCCCGCGCCGGCAAGGCCGACGAGGCCCGCGAGGCGGGTGCCGAGGTCGTCGGCGCCGAGGATCTGATGGAGCAGATCCAGAATGGCGAGATCAACTTCGACCGCGTGATCGCGACCCCGGACATGATGGGCATCGTCGGCCGCCTCGGTAAGGTGCTGGGCCCCAAGGGCCTGATGCCGAACCCGAAGCTCGGCACCGTCACTCCGAACGTCGCCGAGGCGGTGAAGGCCGCGAAGGGCGGACAGGTCGAATTCCGGGTCGAAAAGGCCGGAATCATCCACTCCGGCATCGGCAAGGCGAGCTTCTCGAACGCGGACCTGCGCCGCAACTTCGACGCCTTCGTCGACGCCATCGTCAAAGCCAAGCCCACCGGCGCCAAAGGCAAATACGTCAAGAAGGCTGCGCTGAGCTCGACCATGGGTCCGGGCCTCAAGCTCGACGTGGCGGAAGTCGCGACGGCCTGAGCCTCAGCTTCATGACGAAACAGGACGGGCCGGGGCAGCGATGCTCCGGCCCGTTTCGTTATCGGGAAACCTCACGGCGCCCGGCCGTTCCTCCCCTCGAAGAAGGAGCAGGATGATGCGCGACAACAGCGGCCAGGGCGAGTCGAAGAATAACATGCGCGATCCCACCATGCGGGATCATGAAGGCGGCAAGGGTCCCGCCCTGCAGAGCGCCACTATGCAGGAACGCGGCTCCGCCTTCGACATCACCGGAAATGCCAAAGAGCGCGGCGAGGATCCCTCTCCCGGGAATCGCGACCGCGGGGAGACGAGCAGCGCCGACCGCGAAATCGCCGTCGACCGCTAGCGGCAGGCGCGGGCGACCGCAGCGATGAGGTCGCGGTTGCGGATCGGCTTTTCGAGGCGCTCTGCAATCCCCAGTTCGGCGGGGATCAGCGCCTGATCGTAGCCGGTCACGAACACGAACGGCACACCCCGCCGATGCAGCACGCGCGCGAAGGCGAATTCGGGGCCTTCGCCGAGATTGACGTCGACCACGGCGCAGTCGATGCGCTCGGCGGCGGCGAGACCGGCAGCCTCGTCACCATCACGGCACGGGCCGATCACCCGCGCCCCCGCCTTCTCCAGCGCTGATTTCTCGTCCGAGGCGAGGTAGAAATCGTCCTCGACGACGAGCACGTTGATGCCGGCGAGAGGCGCTTTCGCCGTCATCGCGCACTCGACCCCGGGCCGGCGTCCGTCTGGAGGACGCTCGCGCCGGATACCAGCGGGAAGCGGATCGTCGCTTCGACCCCGGTCTCGCGAAAGTCCATCCGCCCCTCCCCCTTCAGCTCATAGGGCACCCGCGCGGTAATGAGCTCGGTGCCGAAACCCTCGCGGCGCGGCCCGCCTTCCATAGTCACCCCAGATTCCGTCCAGGTGAAGCACAGCCACCGCGGGCGCCCTTCATCGCTGTCCTCGATCATCCAGCCGATCTCGATCCGGCCCCCGGCCTGAGTGAGCGCGCCATATTTGACAGCGTTGGTCGCGAGCTCGTGGACCGCGAGGGTCAGGACTTCGGCCGCCTTCGGCGGCAGCGACACGTCCTCACCCTTGACCGAATAGCGGCCGGGGAGCGCCGCCTGCGCCTCCAGCTCGTCAAGCACGAGATTCTGGAGGTCGACCCCGCGGCCGATCTCGCGTGTGAGCAGCGCCTGCGTGCGCGCCAGAGCGCTGATCCGGCCTTCGAGATGCTGGGCGTAATCGTCGACGCTTTCGGCCGTGGCCGCCGTGCGTTGGCCGATCGAGCGGATCATCGCGAGCAGATTGCGGACGCGGTGCTGGAGTTCGGCGACGAGCAATTCCTGGCGGCGCTGGAGCGCCCGCAGCTCGTCGACGTCGGTCGAGGTTCCCAGCCATTCGACGATCTGGCCGTCTTCGTCGCGGAGCGGCGTCGCGCGGGTCTGGTGCCAGCGATGCTCACTGCTCGCGGCATGCAGAATGCGGTGCTCGATATAATATAGGCCACGTTCCTCGACGCCCTCCCAGCCGGCAAGCGTCGCCGACCGCTCGTCGGGATGGATCGCGTCGAGCCAGCCATGGCCGACGCTCTCCTCGAGGCCAAGGCCGGTGAATTCGATCCATTGGGGGCTGACCCAAATCCGGCAACCGTCGCTTTTCGACTGGAAGACGAGCTGTGGAATGCCGGTGGCAAGGCTACGCATTCGCCGTTCGCTCGCCTGCAGAGCCCCCTCGGCGCGGGCACGCTCGACGGCCTCCCACGTCCGCTCCGCGACCGCAACCAGCAAGCTCACCTCTTCGTCCGTCCACAGCCGAGGCCGGGCGGCCGTCGCCGCGAGCGCCGCGACGAGGTTGCCGTCCTTGAACAGCGGAACGCTGAGGAAGGACTTGATCCCGAGGCACTCGTAGGGAGGGCTAATCCCGGCCATCTCGGGGGCGGTCGCAACATTCTCGACCCTGAGAGGAACGCCGTTCTTGAAGATCTCGAGCGGCTGACCGTAGTCTGAGTAAGGGAATATCCCCGCCAATCCCGCGTCGCCGGGCCGGTGATAGTCCCGCTCGACGACGTAGGCCTCCCGGGCCATATCGAGTTCGACATAATAGCTTCTCGCGGCGTTCATGTGCTCGCCCACGATCCGGCAGACGGTCGCCTTGATCTCCAGCGGGTCGCTCAGCGGACGAAGCGCGTCGCTGAGCTTGAGCAGGAAGGCCTGCCGCTCCTCGGTCACGTCGATTCTCGACTCGGTCATCACCCGCTCGGTCGTCTCGACGATCATGGCGATCATCCCCGCGACCGAGCCGTCGAGCATGCGCACCGGGCTGTACGAGAAGCTGAAATAGGCTTGCTCGGGCCTGCCCGAGCGTTCGACTTCGACCGGATAATCCTTGTTGAATGTCGACTTACCGGCGAAGGCGCGCTCAACAACCGGCCTGACCTCGTCCCAGGCCTCGCTCCATATCTCGGCGAAGGACCGCCCGAGCGCTTCAGGCTTTCCGCCGAGGATAGGCCGGAAGCCGTCATTGTAGATGGTGACGAGATCCGGCCCCCACACCAGCGCTGTCGGAAACCCGCTTTCTAGCACGAGAGCGGTCGCCAGCTTCAGCTCGGCAGGCCAGTCCGCGATCGGCCCTAAAGGCGTCGCCGCCCAATCATGAGCGCGGACGCGCGCACCCATCTCTCCCCCGCCCGCCGGCCAGGGAGATTGCTCAGTCATTCGCGTCCAGGTGCGCTCCCTCATGGTCGAGATGGAGATAGTTCGGATTGAACATGGACGCACCCATCAGCTTGTCCAGGTCTGGGATGGTGAGCCGTTTATGGGCGAGCTCGATCAGGCCGTCGCGGCGCAATTCCTGAAGGGTCCGGTTGACGTGCACCGGCGTGAGGCCGGTCGCCTCGGCGAGGTCGTTTTGGGTGATCGGGAACTCGCACGTGCCATTCTCGGCGAGCTGAACCGACCGGAGCCGCAGGTAAAGCTCCGCGAGAAGGTGGGCGATGCGCTCGTAGGCGCTGCGCTGGCCGATGTTGAGCAGCCATTCCCGCTGGATGGCGGCATCGACCAGCTCATGCCACCACAGCGCCTGCGCGATGCGCGGGCGGGTCGACGACAGCCGGGTCATCTCTTCCGGCGCTATCGCGGCATATTGGACCCGCGTGATCGCGCCGATCGTATGGTCCATCTCCTTCAGGATGTAGACGTTGAGGTCGCAAAAATCGCCGGGGATGAAGATGCCGACGATCTGGCGGCGGCCGTCGGGCAATCCCTTATAGCGGCACGCCCATCCGCTGAGGATCAGGCGCACGAATTTTGGGTCGTCTCCCTCGCGAACGATGTCGCGGCGCGGCGCTGCTTCGTGGACGGAAGCGCGGCTAATGGAATCGAACGCAGCCCGGTCTTCGGTGGAGAGCCGGGTATAATTCTGCAACCGTATTGCCAGGGCGCCCACCACCGGAAAGGTCCTTGATTGGCATGACGTTAGCGCGCGCGCCGCAACTCACCGCTTACATGGGTTAGGACAGCAACGCACCTGGGCCATGAAGGCTGCGCCCGTAGGAGAGAATTCCGACCCCGATGGCTACCCATGCTTAACCCGACACTAAGCGTGCCGTTCTTCGGACGGTTAAGCCTTTTGCGGGATAGCGCGGTTCATCGCAGCCCGGAGGCGCCCATGGCGATCGGCCCGATCAAGTTCCCGCCCGTGCCCACACCTGCACCGACACCGGCTCCGACGCCGGCCCCCACTCCTACGTCGAGCCCAACGTCGCCTCCGACGCCGAGCCCCACGCCGAGCCCTACGCTGACTCCCACGCCTGCTCCGACACCCGCGCCTACCGCGCGCCGGGACCCGGATGCGGAAGTGCGGCCGAGCTACCCCACCGACACCTTGTTCAGCAGTATCCGTCAGGAGGCCGAGGTTTCCCCGGGATGGGACGTCGTCGACGACGACTGGTCACTTTCTGCCGCTGGTGACGCGATCGATCCGTCCCCGACCGCTGCGGCGATTATGAAGGACGCACTCGCAGCGATGCTCGCCCAAGCCAATGTCGGTCGCCAGGACGCGCTGGCACTGCTTCTGCGCTAACCCTCGATATAGTGAGGAAGGAAGCGTGAGACGTTGCGGGTGATGCGGCTGTCGTCCTCGCGCACTGAAAGCCCCGCCGCCGCCTCGCCGACGATCCAGCTGCCGATAACCGCATAATGACCGTCGAGCCTCGACAGCGTGGCTAGCCCCTGGCGGACATGGCCTTCCTCGCCATAGCCTCCCTTTGGCCCCTCCTGGCGCTCGGCGCCGTCGACCAACTCGATGTCCCATCCTTCGCGCGAGAAGAAGGGCTTGCGGACGTAGCGGTCGCCCAATTCCGCGGCGCGCGGGTCGCCATCGAAAAAGGCCGGCAGCAGATTGGGGTGGCCGGCGTGGCGCTCCCATAACAGCGGAAGCATCGCCTTGTTCGACAGGATCGCCTTCCACGGCGGTTCGATGAACAGGGCTCCGCTGCGCATCAGTGCGTCCGCATAGGGCTCGCGGAACATGTCCTCCCAGGGATAGAGCTTGAAAACCGCGGTGACGATCGCGCTCTCGTCGTCGACGAAGCGGCCGTTGACGTCGATCCCGAGCTTGTCGATCGCGACGAATCTGGGCTGGAGCCCGGCCTGGGCCGCGAGGTCCTCGACGTAGCGGACCGTCTGGCGGTCCTCGACATGGTCTTCGATGCTTGCGAAGTGGACGAAGCTGCCCGGCCGGAAGATTTCGGCGAGCCGGTCGATCAATTTCTCGTGCAGCGAATTGAATTGGTCCGCATCCCGCGGCAGCGCCCCATCCCCGATCCGCGCCTCAAACCACGACCATTGATAATAACCGGTCTCATAGATGCTGGTCGGCGTGTCGGCATTATATTCGAGAAGCTTGGCGGGACCGGTGCCGTCATAGGCGAAGTCGAAGCGGCCGTAGAGCGACGGCGACTTCCACCGCCACGTCTCGGCGATGAAATTGCGCTGCTCGGGCGGGATCGCGATGCGCTCCATCAGCTCCTCGCTGCGCACCACCTCGTCGACCAGCGCGAGGCACATCTGGTGGAGCTCCTCCGTCGGTTCCTCGATGTCCCGTTCAATCTCGTCGAGCGTGAAGGCGTAGCAGGCGCTCTCGTCCCAATATTGCTCGCCGTCGAGATAGTGGAAGGTGAAGCCTTCGGCGGCGGCAATCTCCCGCCAGTCCGGCCGTTCGCCGATTTGGATGCGGCGCATCCGCCCTCCCCTGCTTGACTCGCCAAAGGCTTACCCGCAGCATTCGGGCCGGGAAAGCGCGAAGGGGGGCATGCCCGATTCAGCTCAAGCGATGGCTGCTGCGGGTCTATCACGCGATCACGGATCTGCGTTGGCCGGTGCTGCTCGCGCTCCTCGTCGGCCACATGATCGTCGTCTGGCTGCTGATGTATTTCGTCGGCGAGGAGGAGGATCTCAGGCGGCTTCCGACCTTCATCTACTGGTATGCGACGACCGCCTCGACGATCGGCTATGGCGACCTGTCGCCCAAGACCGACGCCGGCCGGTTGATCAACGCCTTCGTCGTTTACCCCGGCGCAATCGCGATCTTCACCGGAATCATCACCAAGGCGATCGCCGGCGTGTCCGACCGCTTGCGGCGCGCGAGGGCGGGCATGGCTGACTATAGCGAGGTCCGCCACGCCATCGTGCTGGTCGGCCACGATCCCGTTCGGACGCCACGTATGATCGACGAGCTCTGCGCCGACGCAGAGCCCGAGCAGGAGCTCATCCTCCTCACGACCGATGCGTTCGACAACGTCGATCCGCGAATCCGCTACGTGCGAGCAGCGAGCCTCACGTCGAGAGGCGACCTCGAACGTGCCGGCGTCGCCGATGCCGACCGGGTGATCATCTTCGCCGGAAGCGACAACGACACGCTCGCCGCCGGGCTCGCCATCGCCGACCTCAATGAGCGCGGCCACATCGTCTGCTATTTCGAGGACGAGGCGGTGGCTCGGCTGCTCACCTCGCACTGCCCGAATGTCGACGCGGTTCTGGCGCCGGCGGTGGAGCTGGTGGTGAAGGCGGTGAAGGATCCGGGAGCGAGCCACCTACTCGCCGACCTCGTCAGCGCCACCGACGAGGGCATGACCCTGTTCAGCATGGACTGGCGCGCGGGCGCCCTGCCCTTCCGCGACCTGTCGACGCGCTTGCTCGACCGGGATGCCGTGTTGGTGGCATATCGGTCGGGGGGCCAGGGCGCGTTTCGCTACGCCGGCGAGGTGACACCGGGCGACCGCTTCTTCTACGTGGCCGGCCAGCGGCTGCGCCCCGAGCTTGTCGGAGCCGCGGCGTGATGGCGGGCGCCTACACCCTTCCCGTCGTCGAGGGCGTGACGATCGGCCGCACCGTCTCACTCGATCCGCGCGCCTGGCAGCGTTACGGCGAGGAGACCTATTTCGCGCTCGACAGCTACGAGCTTCCCGTCACCGCTCAAGGGCTGATCCGGCTCGACGACGGCACGTCGGTGCACCGCTTCTACACTGACGAAGAGATTATGTTTCAGGCGATGTCCCGCTCGCCGGACGGCCGCGACGCCCACGACTTCACCCTGTTCCAGCCCTGGTCGAGCACTCAAGCCGCAGACAGCTACCAGAGCCAGGCATTCATCGGCCGAATGCACCGCGCCTGGTGGCAGGACGGCGGGATGCCAGCATACCGCCGCTTCTGGTTCGAAGGGAACGACCTCGACCAGCCGCCGCTCCGGCTGATCGAGGACGTGTTCGAGGACCATAGCGGCCGCCCGGTCCGTCAGGTCAGCCAGGTCTGCATGCTGTACAGCCGGCCCTTGCCGCCCGACGGCGCCGAGCTTCTGCTCGCGCTCGACATACAGGGCGGCACCCAGGGATACAGTTCGCAAGAAATCATGATCGGCGTTCCGCTGACGCCGGCTCAGTTCAACGCGTGAGAGGATAAAGGGGAACACGCATGAATTTCGACATCCAGGCCTTCCAGGACGGTGCGCTCGCCTTCCTGCTCGCCTTCGGCTCGGCGGGGCTCGTCCTCATCGTCTTCAAATATCTCTATCAGTTCGCAACGCCCTATAACGAGCTCAAGCTGATCCGCGACGGCAACCAGTGCGCCGCGCTGACTCTCGGCGGAGCGACGATCGGCTTCGCGATCCCGGTCGCCATGTCGATGAGCCAGGCGCACAGCCTCGCCGAGTTCTTCGCCTGGGCGGCGCTCGCCGGGATCATCCAGATCGTTACCTTCGTCATCGTCCGAACCCTGGTCGTGAAGGACCTCGCCGCCCGCATCGAGCGCGGCGAGTTCTCGACCGCGATCTATCTTGCGTCCCTGTCCATCGCGGTCGGCCTGCTCAACGCCGCCAGCATGACCGAATGAGGCGACCATGACCGAGTTTCGCAAATCCAAGCGCTCGCGGCGGGTGGTTCTGACCACCCTCACCGCGGCGAGCGCGGTCGCGGTGAGCGGCTGCGGAAGTTCCGACTGGTCGGACGCCAATGCCGAGGGCCAGGTCTATGCCAGCGTCTCCGAATGCGTGGCCGCCGGCGAAAACCGTGCCGAGTGCGAGAATGCCTATGCCCAGGCCCGGATCGACGACAGCGACAGCGCGCCGCGCTTCGACAGCCAGTCGCTGTGCGAGCAGGAGTTCGGCTCCAACCGCTGCGAGCAGCGCACCAGCGGCGGCAACAGCTTCTGGGTCCCGCTCCTTGCCGGCTTCGTCATCGGCAACGTCATCGACGACATCGACATCGACCGCAGGCGCCGCCGCTATGCTCCGCTTTACCGGAGCGCCGGAGGGACCTGGTATCATGGCGGAAGCAGCTACGGCCCGCTGAGCCGTCGAAGCGGCGGCGGCTACGGCTTCAGCCGCGCCGGCTTCGAGCGGCCGGTCGGCGCGCCGCGCACCTACAGCCGAAGCGACGTGGCATCGCGCGGCGGCTTCGGCGGCCGCTCGGGCCGAGCGAGCAGCTGGGGTGGCAGCCGCGGGAGCTAACCCGCTGATCAGCCACGGCCTTGCACCCCCTTCAGAAACGTCGGGGAAGTCCCCATCTTGGCATCAAGCGGAGCTTGCGGCTCCGTTCAGAGTTGGTTCGCGGAGGCGGCGTTATAGCTGCATTCGCCGCTTGGCCCCGATTGGAGATCGCGATGAGGTCCGTTTCACTGCTTGCCGCCGCCGCCGCCCTGGCAATGCCCGGTGCCGCGCTGGCGCAGAACGCGCCCGCGCAGGTCAGCCTCTATGAGCAGCGCAATTACGCCGGCACGCCGACCGTCGTGACCGGCGCTCAGGCGGATCTCGGCCGAACCGTCCAGCTGCGCTCGATCCGAGTCGCGGGTGGCGCCTGGGAACTGTGCGAACAAGCCAATTTCCAAGGCCGCTGCGGCCGCTTCTCGAGCGGCGACGCCGACGTGAGGGGCATGGTGCGCCAGGTCCGAAGCGTTCGCCTGGCCGCGCCGATCGGCGAGCGTGGCTGAGGCTTTTCCTAGAGTTTGATTGAGGTTAACCGCGACCTCCGCGCATCGCGTCGATCCGGAATGGAGAAATCGCGAACGGGTTAATGGATGCCCCTCGTTCCCCTCCACCGTGCCGGGCATGATACGGCCGCCGTCGCTGCGAGATATTTAACCTTTTGCCACTAGCGTTTTCGGGCGATCAACCAGCTTGAAGCCCGATCATTGACCCTGCGCCGCATCCGTTCCGGATCATTCCCGCTGAAAGCGCTGCTCGCGGCGCTGTTGATTGGCATGCTGTTCGGAATCGCCGATGTCGGCGAACCTCTTGAAAACGCGATGAAGCTCGGCCGTTTCAAGCTGAGGGACCATCCGGCAAGCGGAGAGATCGTGCTCGTCGCAGTCGACGATCGGAGCATTGCCGAACATGGCCAAATGCCGTGGAACGGTAACCGGGTCGCCGAATTGCTCGATCACGCCCGTAACGCCGGCGCGGATCGGGTTCATCTGGACGTGCCCCTTCCTGCAGCAGGTGGTTCGGCGGACGCCCGTCGCCTCGAAGCGTCGATTGCTGCCGCCGAAGGCGCCGTTACCTTGCCCGCGCGCTTTTCCGTCGATGGCCTATCGGAGCGCAGCGCGATCGTGCCGCTCGATAGCTTCGCTCGCCACGCGCGGCTCGTGAACACGAATCTGTTCGTCTGGTGGGACGACGTCATCTGGCAACATCCCTATGGGGCTATGGTCGGCGACCGGGTGATTCCGTCGCTGAGCGCTTCACTTGGCGGGATCACCGACTCTTCGGAGCAGATGTTCCCGGTCGATTACGGCATCGACGTCCGGAGCGTCCCCGTGGTCAGCGCAGACGACCTGCTCAGCAGGCGAGTCACGCCCGGATCTCTAAGAGGCAAATCGGTAGTCATTGCCCGTACCGACATCGGTGCCAATCAATACCGCGCGCCAGGCACAGGCCTCGTCCCCGCGGTCTTGATCCACATCGTCGCCGCGGAAACCCTGCTCGCTGGGGCGCCGATCAATCTTGGCTGGTTCCCGCCGCTCCTATTGGGTTTGGCCCTGGCATGGGCGATCCTTCGCTTGCAGCGACGCTGGGTCCTCCTGGCCGTCATCGGTCTCGCCGGCCTCCTCTTCTTTGCTGGTCCGCTTTTGCTTGAGATCAAGCATATTCACATCGAAGTGATGCCTGCGCTCGCAGCGATCATTACCGTGGTGGGCGCCCGCGCTCTCAGCAGCGCGATGCGCTCCTATCAAAAGCGCGGCACAATCAACATCGTCACTGGGATGCCCAATCTTCAGGCGCTCCGAAATGCGGGCGAGCAACCAGACACCGTTGTCGTGACGGCACGGGTCAAGAATTACGCCCACATCGCCACGACCCTTCCGGCCCAGCACGAAAAGGACCTGGTCGAGCAGATCGTCGCCCGGCTGAAGTTCGGCACGGGCAGCCCGGACATTTATCAGGCGGATGAAGGCGTGTTCGTGTGGCTCTCCACCCAGCCCGGCGAGGACAGCGTCATCCAGCAACTGGAGGGCCTTCATGCTCTCTTTCGAAGCCCCATCGTCATTGCCAGCCGGATCATTGATCTCGCGGTGACTTTCGGCCTCGATGCTGATGGCTCGCGGACCGTGCTCCAGCGCGTGTCGAGCTCCCTCGTGGCTGCCGACGAAGCGGCGCGCGACGGCAAGCGCTGGGCGAGCTTCAATCCCGCCAGCCTTGAGGACGCCGAATGGAGCATGTCGCTCCTCGCGCGTCTCGACCACGCCATCGATCATGGTGAGTTGTGGGTGGCCTATCAACCGAAGCTGGACTGCCGCTCGGGCGATATCCTCGGCGCGGAGGCGCTGGTCCGCTGGACTCACCCTGAGAAGGGTCAAGTGTTTCCGGACCAGTTCATTGGCGCTGCGGAGCAGGGTGGCCGCATCGAACGGTTGACTGAATTTGTACTCGACACTGCCATCGGGACCGCTGCCAAGATTAATGCGGGGGGGCGGCGCTTCAGTATCGCGGTCAACCTATCGGCGGTCCTGCTGGGGAATGACAGCCTGGTGCCGCTCGTTGAAGGCCTTTTGCGCAAGCATCGGCTGTCGCCGTTCTTGCTCACGCTTGAGGTGACGGAAACCTCGACGATGGGCAGCGAGGCGAAGGCGATCGCCAATCTTCGCCGCCTTACCGACATCGGAGTCGAGCTGTCGATCGACGATTACGGCACCGGCTTCTCCACCCTGGAATATCTGCGCCGGATCCCGGCTTCCGAGATCAAGATCGATCGCAGCTTCGTCACCATGCTGCATACCTCGCAGAGCGATCGGATCATGGTCAACTCGACGATCCAGCTCGCCCACTCGCTGGGCCGCAAGGTCGTTGCCGAGGGCGTCGAGAGTCAGGAGATCCTCGACCATCTCAGGCACATGCGGTGCGACTTCGTGCAGGGTTATCACACCGGCCGCCCCGTCCCGCTCTCCGCGCTGCTCGCGCTCCTCAAGATGAAAATGGGCCGGCGGGCCGCCTGATTCCTATCGCTCGGCGGCAAATCCTGATCGACTAGCATTCCGTCGCACTCCTGTCTCAAAACAGGAGACGCGTGTTCATATCGTCCGGTTTAAACTTGTTAAGGATACCAATTAAGGTTAATAGGCCTCTCAGGGAATGACCCCAACTAGGGAGGTAAATATGTGGGCTTGGCTTTGGGGCGGTGGCAGCTGGCGTTGATCCGTCAACGCTGACGAAAACCCATAAAGCCCCGTTTCGGCGGGGCTTTTTCTTTGTCTGCAAAGTTTGCGGGCGCTTTTTAGCCAACTCCGTTAACCAATTCGAATCGGTGCGGAGACGAGGCGCCTCCCTTGACCGCGCGGCCCGATCTGTTATGGGGCCGCCCTTGACGAGCGGTGCGCCGCTTGTCGCCGTCCGAGACAGCTGGTGGGCATCAGCCCTTAATCGTCCAGCCTAGACGGGGAAGAAGTTTCACCAGCCGGCGGCACTGCCGCGGCTGTGTCTGCCACGGCTTTCAGGCCCGCGGACGCGCGACCAATCCCCTCGGACATCTGCCCGGCGGAATTTCCCGTCGGGTTACGTGTGCATTCCCGTCTCGCGGGGATGCGAAAGGAAGAGTGAATGGATCGAGCTCAAAAAGCTGAGGCGGTCGCCGAGCTGAAGCAGACGTTCCAGGAGACCGGGGTCGTCGTCGTCACGCGCAATCTGGGCATGACGGTGGCGCAGTCCACGGCTCTTCGGATCCGAATGCGTGACGCTGGCGCTCGCTACAAGGTTTCGAAGAACCGGCTCGCTCTCATCGCCGCCGAGGGCACGCCTTACGCCAACATCAGCGACCTGCTGACGGGGCCGACGGCGCTCGCCACCTCGTCCGACCCGGTCGCCGCCGCCAAGGCGGTGGTCGATTTCGCCAAGACGACCGACAAGATCGAGATCGTCGGCGGGGCGATGGGCGACACCGTCCTCGACGCGAACGGAGTGAAGGCGCTCGCCGAGCTGCCGTCGCTTGACGAACTGCGTGCCAAGATCGTGGGCCTCATCCAGGCGCCCGCGACCAAGCTCGCTCAGCTCGCCAACGCGCCCGCGGCCAAGCTTGCCCGAGTGGTCGGCGCTTACGCGGCCAAAGAAGAAGCCTGAACCAAATGTCGCCCCAGCGAAGGCTGGGGCCCACCGTAGATGCCAGCCTTCGCTGGCATGACGACACATAGATTGGAGAATACAAATGGCAGACATCAACGCTCTGGTTGACCAGCTTTCCGAACTGACCGTCCTCGAGGCGGCCGATCTCGCCAAGGCCCTCGAAGAGAAGTGGGGCGTCTCCGCCGCCGCTGCTGTCGCGGTTGCCGGCCCGGCCGGTGGCGGCGCCGCCGCTCCGGCTGCTGAAGAGAAGACCGAGTTCGACGTGATCCTCACCGGCGACGGCGGCAAGAAGATCAACGTGATCAAGGAAGTCCGCGCGATCACCGGCCTGGGCCTCGGCGAGGCCAAGGCGCTGGTCGAAGGCGCTCCGAAGCCGATCAAGGAAGGCGTCGCCAAGGACGAGGCCGAGAAGATCAAGAAGCAGATCGAGGAAGCCGGCGGCACCGTCGAGCTGAAGTAAGCTTCTCGAACGAGCTTTGCGGGTGTCTTGAAGCGCCCGTGGAGGGAGAGGGCGGTCCGGAGACGGGCCGCCCTTTTTCGTTTCCGCGGCGTTAGGCGCCCATGACCATCGTCATCGGAACCGCCGGCTGGAGCATCGCCTCGCGCCACGCCGCGCCCTTCCCTAGCGAAGGTTCCGCGCTCGAACGCTACGCCAGCCGCTTCCACGGGGCGGAGATCAACTCGTCATTCTACCGCCAGCATCGGCGATCGACGTGGGAACGCTGGGCCGCGAGCGTCCCGGACCACTTCCGTTTCTCGGTCAAGGCGCCGAAGGCGATCACGCACGAACGTAGGCTGGCTGATTGCGGCGACCTCTTCGCAGTGCATCTCGACGAAGCCAGCGCCCTCGGCGAGAAGCTCGCCGTCCACCTCGTCCAGCTTCCGCCAAGCTTCGCTTTCGACGAGGTGCCAGCCGAGCACTTCTTCAGCTCCTTCCGTGCCGCGACGAACGCTCACATCGTGTGCGAGCCGCGCCACCCCTCCTGGTTCGAGCCCGCCGCCAACGCGCTGCTGGAACGTCACAAGGTCGGCCGGGTGGCCGCCGATCCGGCGCGGGTCCCCGAGGCGGCGGTCCCGGGCGGCTGGCGCGGAATCACCTATTTGCGCCTCCACGGATCGCCAGTCATCTACCGCTCCTCCTATGAGGATGAAGCGCTCGATGCCTATGCGGCCGCCATCCGCGCTGCCCCTGGCGACGCCTGGTGCATCTTCGATAACACGCTGGGAGGCGCGACCATGAACGCGCTCGACCTCATGGAAAAGCTGGAACGGGGAACCGCGGCCGGCACGACCGGTTGACGGCGCCTCATGCAAATCACCCGCACTCCCCTCCTCGCCGCCGGCGGCACACTCGCCGGCCTCGCTCTCGTCAACCGCTTCCAGTCGCAACGGGCGCAGCGCGACCATCCGCCGCTCGGCCGTTTCCTCGAAGTCGGCGGAACGCGGCTCCATTATATCGAGCGCGGCAGCGGTGCCCCGATCCTGCTCGTCCACGGCAACGGCACGATGGTCGAGGACTGGCTCATTTCCGGTCTCGTCGACGAGCTCGCCAAGACCAACCGGGTCATCGCCATCGACCGCCCGGGCTTTGGCCACAGCAGCCGCCCGCGAGGGACAAGCTGGACGGCCCAGCGTCAGGCCGGCCTGTTCGCCGAAGCACTCGGCCTGCTGGATGCGAAGGAGGTCGTCGTCGTGGGCCACAGCTATGGCGCGCTGGTAACTGCGGCGCTCGCGCTCGACCACCCGGAGAGGGTGCGCGGGATCGCGCTCATCGGCGGCTATTATTATCCGACGCCGCGCGCCGACGTCTGGCTCGTCGCGCCGTCAGCCATTCCCGGTGTCGGCGACCTGCTCCGCCACACGGTCGTGCCGCCGCTCGCCCATGCCCTGCGCCGGCGCTTCACCGCGCGCCTGTTCGGTCCAGCGGAGCCGCCGCCGGCATGGCGGGAGCAATTTCCATGGCCGATGGCGCTCCGGCCATCGCGAATCCGAGCCGGTGCGTCCGACGCGGCGCTGATGATCGCGGGTGCGGCCGCCCTCGCGCAGCGCTATCCAGACATCGAGCTACCGGTCGCGATCGTCGCCGGGCGCGGCGACCGCATGGTCCACACGCCGACCCAGTCGGAGCGGCTCCACCAGGCGCTGCCGAAGAGCCGGCTGCACCTGCTCGACGGCATCGGCCACATGGTCCACCACAATGCGCCGGACGAAGTCGCCGCCACGATCCGGCTGTTGTGAACGAGGGGAGGCGAAGCCTCCCCCACGGCTCAGAAGTAGATCGCTTCCGGCGCCACCAGGAGCGGCTCCGGCCGCACCCCGGCCGTACCCGCGCCGTCACTATCGATCGTCACCGCGCTGAAGTCGTCGACGCCGAGCAGTACGACGGAGCCGCCGCCGCGGCTGAACGCGATGGTGAGGTCCGCGATGCCGTCGCCGTTCACGTCGCCGACGCGGTGGCCCTGAACGCCAACGCCCTCGCCCAGCACGAGCCGGTCTTCCGCAACGTCGAAGTCGAGGATCGTGTCGTTGCCGCCGCCGCGCGCGAACCAGAAGGAGTCCGGCCCCTCCCCGCCCGCCATGCGGTCGTTGCCGTTGCCGCCATAGAGGTCGTCGCGGCCGGCGCCGCCGTCGAGGAAATCATTGCCGTTGCCGCCGGCGAGCAGATCGTGGCCGCCGCCGCCGGACAGCGTGTCGTTGCCGTTGCCGCCGTAGAGGAAATCCTCGCCGTTGCCGCTGATGATCATGTCGTTGCCGTTGCCGCCGAACCGGGTCTCGCTGTCGAACCGGCCGGTGACCGTCACTTCCACCGTCGCCATGCTGGTGAGGCCGTTGCCGTCCGTCACCGTGTAGGTGAAGCGGTCGATCGCGGTCTCCCCAGGCAGCAGCAGGTCGTAGGCGTCGGCGTCGGCCACGTAGCGAAGCGTCTGGGTCGCCGAGTCGAAGATCACGCTGCCGTTGGTGGCCGAGGTATCGACCGACTGGATGATCAGCGTGGTGCCCGTGTCCGGATCGCTGTCGTTGCCGGTCAGCGTGCTCCACAGGTTGCCTGTGCTCGCGTCCTCGTCGACCTCGACCGCGTCATCGACCGCCACTGGCGCTTCGTTGACGTCGGCGACGGTGATGGTGAACGTGCGCCTGACGCGCAACCCATCCGGATCGACCGCCTCGGCGGTGATCGTGTAGCTCGACCGATCCTCGAAATTGAGCGGCGCGGTCGTGGTGAGCGCTCCGGTCGCGGCATCGACGTCGAACAGCCCACCGGCATCGTCGACAAGCTCATAGGACAGCACGTCCTCGTCGGGATCGTCGGCGCTGAGCGTCCCGACCAGCGTTCCTGCCGGCGCATTTTCGGCCACGGCCGCGTCGTCGATCTCGAGGTCGGTCGGCGCCTCGTTGGGATGCTCTATGAAGAAGCGGCCCACGATCGGATCGTGGTCGGTGCCGCGCGGAGTCGTCGAGGTCTGCTCGGCGTTGATGTGCACCGCGTCGAACAAGGCGCGCGCCTGCAGCCCGCCGGAAACGAGGAGATGGTCGATCGCCTGCAGATTGCCGTCGAACAGATAGGTGTAACGCTCCTGCTCAGGCAGCAGGCGATGGAGGTCGAGCAGCCCCTCGGCTTCGATCGTCCCGACGGCATCCTCGAAATAGAAGCCGTTGAAATCTCCGAGCACGCCGAGACGCAGCTCCGGATTCGTCGCCAGCGAATTGTTGACGTACGCAGCGACGGCCTCAGCCTGCTGGGTGCGCGACCCGTCACCCGCGTCGGCCGGCGGCTGGTTCGCCCCCATCAGCGGGTCGCTGCCGAGCCGCGAGGTGAAGTGGACGTTGATCAGGCGGACGGTTTCGCCGTTGAACGTGAAGTCCGCAACCAGCGGGCGGCGGCTGCCGGCGAAGGCCGGATCCTCGATCAGCTGCGCGCTGCCCTCCACGAAGGAGACCCGGTCGGCATTGTAGAGGAAGCCGTTCCTGATGTTGCCGTTGGGCTCGCCGCCGGTCGAATTGTTGCCCGACGGAGCGATCTCCACATAGACGTAATTCGGTCCGCCGATCGCGGCGATCGCGTCGATCAGCATCTGCGCGGTGACGACGCCCGATAGCGGATCGGAGCCGCCAAGACCGTTGGCGTCCTGGATCTCCTGCAGGCCGATAATGTCGGGCGCGGCGAGGTTGTAGACGATGTTGTTGGCGAGCAGGTTGAACTTCACCGGGCCGTCAGTTGGATCGAGATTCTCGACATTGTAGCTGGCGATGGTGAGGTGGTTGCGGTCGCCGGTGAGGCTGGTCGTCTCGCGAGGTGCGGCGGCGACGTCGGTGACGACAGTAACGGCCTCCGTGACGAGCACCTCATAGCTGTTGAAGCTGTAGGACATGATGCCAGTGACGTCGGCGAGCTGGTCGCCCATGCTGTGGTCCGGCGTATAGCCGGCGAACAAGGCGGTGGTGGCGTCGATCTGGATCCGCTCGGGATTGAAGTCACCGGCGGAGATGGTGATCCCGGTGTCGCCGGTATAGCCGGTCGCTCCGGCGCCGCCGGAAGCGAGCACCCAGGTCTCGCCGAAGCTCGTCGTGTTGGAGACCGCGGTCGGCGACTCGATCGTGACTCGCATGCCCTCCATAGACTCGTAAAAGTCGAGGCCGTCCGTGTCGGGATCGTAGGTCGCGAAGCCGTCATCCTCGATCGCCTCGGTCGGCGGAGTGCGGCCGCCAACTCCGATCAGCACCGCCTCGGGCAAAGCGTTGCCATGCGAGCTGACGATGACGTTGGCGTTGCTGGCGACGAGCTCGGTGATGCTGAGGCTTCCGGCGCCGGGCACGAACTCCTCGGGAGTTCCGGTCACGGAGACGGCGTCGCCGACCGCAACGTTCGGGGCGGCGCCGGTAAAGACGAAGATCGCGTCCGAGGTGCGGACGTTGCCGTCGCCGTCGGGATCCTGGAGGTAGAAGCCGTTGCCGACCACGCCGGTGACGATGCCGGTGGTGGTGACCGGCTGGCCCGCATAGGCGGTCGAATGGCCCTCGCCCTGGATCTGGTAGATTTTGAGAGCGAGCGGATCGTCGTTGAGGATGGTGCCCGTCGCCGATGAATCGACGATGACGATGTTGCCGGTCGGGCTGGCGAGGAGGACGTTGAGCGTCTCGTTGCCCTCGCCCACCGTGTCGCCCCTGACGGCGACCGAGATGGTCACCGACGAGACCCCGACGCCGAACTGGACGTTGCCCGAGAGCGGCTGCCCGGCCCCGAGGTCGGCGGCGTCGGCGCTGCCGGTGAGATTGAGGGACCAGTCCACTGCGGCGCTCTGGCCGAGGCCGCCCGCGCGGGTGACGGTGAAGACCAGAGTCGACGTGCCGCTGTCGCCCTCGACGACTCTCGCGTCATGGATTCGCACCTGGCCGGTGGCGTTCGGGCCGATGAAGTCCTGGTCGGTATTGACCGCGCCGAAATTGTCGTCGCGCGCCGAGGTCCAGGTGAAGTCGGCGGCGCTTGCGCCCGAGCCGACCAGCTGGAGCGAGAAACCGACCGGCGAAGAGCTGCCCTCGGAGACTCCGATGTCGGTGCTGCGCAGTCCCGCGGCCGGTCCGTTGGCCGCGACGATGCTTCCCTCCCAGGAGAGGAACTGGACGACCCTGCCGTTTGGATCGACGAGGGCCACGCCGTCGAAATCGCCGTTCTGGACACCGTTGGCGGCGTAGGTGAAGGCGAGCGTGCCATAGCCGTCGTCCTGGTCGGGGACGACTCCGGTCAGGTTGCGCGTGTTGTAGACGGTGGCCGCATTGGGGCTGCCCGAGCTGCTGTCGGAGCTGCCGTTGTAGAGGACGAGGGTCCAGCCGGCGAGGTTGGTCCCGGCCGGGCCGGCGATCTCGAACCCCTCGTTCGAGTCCGTGCCGGCATTGTCGTAATGGATCTCGTTGATGAACGGCACGCCGGGCCCGACCGCCGCGTCGTCGTTGTTGATCAGACCATCGCCGACGCCGTCCGCGAGCGTCGCGCCATTGGTCGGCGTCGACAGGGTGACGGTGAAGGTCTCGTTGGCCTCGTTGACCAGGTCGCCGGCGACGTTGAGCGTGATCGTCTTGCTGAACTCGTTGGCGGCGAAGTTGAGGGTGCCCGAAAGCGTTGGAGCGGAGAGATCGGACGCGCTCGCGCCGGTGGCACCGCCCGGCAGGTTGACGGTGTAGCTGACCGAGGCTGCAACGTCGCTGTCGCTGCCGCGGGTCACCGTGAAGGTGATTGGCGTGGTGCCCGAATTGCCCTCGATGACGCTCGCGTCGCTGATCGAGAAAGCGCCGGGCCTGTCCACAACGACCGTTGTGAAGGACTGGCCGACATTGACGCCCCCCGGCGTGTCGTCGTTGATCAGTGCCCAGGTGAAATCGGACGCCTCGTCACCGGCGCCGATACGGCCGATGGACGTGCCGCCGGCAGCGCCGGGCTCGGTCGGCGTGATCTGGGTCGCGGTCATTCCGGCCGCCGGCCCGTTGTTGGGGCCGGCCGCTGCGGTAAAGGGACCTTCGTAGGTGATGAACTCGACGACTTGGCCGAGGTTGTTGACCAGGGCGATCGCGTCCGGCGAGCCGTTCTGGATGCCGTCCACCGGGTAGGAGAGGCTGATCGTGCCGAAGCCGTTCTGCTGGTTAGGGATGATGCCTGATAGAGGCCGCGTACTGTACATCAGGCCGTTCGAGCCGTTGTAGAGGACGATCGACCAGCCGGTGAGGTCGGTGCCGGCCGTGGCGGCGATCTCAATGAACTCGCCGGTGTCCGTGCCGGGATTGTCGTAATGGAATTCGTTGATCCAAACCGGCATTGCTCTGCTCTCCCAACGATGGCGTCGCCCCGGACGCCTGGCACGGTTCCGGCCCTGCTGCGCTCGTTTGAAGGAAGCCGATCAGCGAATCGGCCGCGCCCCACGCATCACTGCCCCGAATCGCTCATGCCGCGATCCCTAGACTTCGTCCAAGAAATATCGGTGACAAATCAATGGCCAGAGGCCATTTTGAGACGAATCGTCAACGGCATCGCAACCCGATTTTCTTTTGCCACCGGGTTTGACATCCGGAGCGCCTTTACCTATATGGCGCATTCACCCTTCCCGCCGGAACAGGATGCGCCGTCGCGCAGCGCATCGCACGCATTGACGGGAATGGGTCTGCCAGGTCGCTGAAGCTGCGTCTCCACCCTCTCGGAGCCGCGGCTTTTTGCGTCTGGAGCGCTCCTGTTCTGGGAAGGCGAGACAAACATTTATGGCGACTGCAGCTCCGGCGACCGAGACGCGCTCTTCCGCGTCCAAGCGCATCCGCAAGATTTTCGGCAACATCCACGAAGTCAGCGAGATGCCGAACCTCATCGAGGTTCAGCGCGAAAGCTATGAGCAATTCCTCCGCTCGCGGCCCGCTGACGGCTACGTCTCCGGCCTTGAGAAGACCCTTCGCTCGGTCTTCCCGATCCGCGACTTCGCAGGCACCGCCGAGCTCGACTTCGTCAATTACGAGCTCGAGGATCCCAAGTACGACACCGACGAGTGCCGCCAGCGGGGCATGACTTATGCCGCGCCGATGCGCGTCACCCTCCGCCTCATCGTGTTCGAGGTCGATCCCGATACCGAGACCCGCTCCGTGCTGGATATCAAGGAGCAGGACGTCTACATGGGCGACATGCCGCTGATGACGAAGAACGGCACGTTCATCGTCAACGGCACCGAGCGCGTGATCGTCTCGCAGATGCACCGCTCGCCGGGCGTCCTCTTCGACCATGACCGCGGCAAGACCCACGCCTCGGGCAAGTATCTCTTCGCCGCGCGGGTCATCCCATACCGCGGCTCGTGGCTCGACTTCGAGTTCGACGCCAAGGACATCGTCAACGTCCGTATCGACCGCAAGCGCAAGCTGCCGGTCACCGCCCTCCTCCACGCGCTCGGCCTGACCAGCGAGGAAATCCTCAACACCTTCTACGGTCGCGTGACTTATGTGCGCGGTCCCAATGGGTGGCAGGTTCCTTATGTGAAGGAGAACTGGCGCGGCCAGAAGCCGCTCTACGACGTCGTGAACGCCGACACCGGCGAGGTCGTCTTCCCCTCCGGCACCAAGATCACGCCGCGCGCCGCCAACAAGGCGGAGAAGGACGGCCTCCAGAACCTCCTCATCCCGACCGAAGAGATTTTCGGCCGCTACTCGGCCTATGACCTCATCAACGAGTCGACCGGCGAGATCTACATCGAGGCCGGCGACGAGGTTTCGCCTGAGAATCTCGAGAAGCTCGACAAGGCCGGAATTGACCGGATCGAGCTGCTCGACATCGACCACGTCAACACCGGCGCGTGGATCCGCAACACTCTTAAGGCGGACAAGTCGGAGGACCGCGACAGCGCGCTCGCCGACATCTACCGCGTCATGCGCCCCGGCGAGCCGCCGACCAAGGAGACCGCCGAGGCGCTCTTCTACGGGCTGTTCTTCGATTCCGAGCGCTATGACCTCTCGGCCGTCGGCCGAGTGAAGCTCAACATGCGCCTCGGCCTCGACGCCGAGGACACCGTCACCACCCTTCGCACCGAGGACATCGTCGCGGTCGTCCAGGAGCTGGTGAACCTGAAGGACGGCAAGGGCGAGATCGACGACATCGACAATCTCGGCAACCGCCGCGTCCGCTCTGTCGGCGAGCTGCTCGAGAACCAGTATCGCGTCGGCCTGCTCCGCATGGAGCGCGCCGTGAAGGAGCGCATGAGCTCGGTCGACGTGTCGACCGTGATGCCGAACGACCTCATCAACGCGAAGCCCGCAGTGGCCGCGGTGCGCGAGTTCTTCGGCTCGTCGCAGCTCAGCCAGTTCATGGACCAGACCAACCCGCTCTCCGAAGTGACGCACAAGCGTCGCGTCTCGGCGCTCGGGCCGGGCGGCCTCACCCGCGAGCGCGCGGGCTTCGAGGTCCGCGACGTCCATCCGACCCACTATGGCCGCATCTGCCCGATCGAGACTCCGGAAGGCCCGAACATCGGCCTGATCAACTCGCTCGCCACCTTCGCGCGGGTGAACAAGTACGGCTTCATCGAGACCCCGTACCGCAAGGTCATCGACGGCAAGGTCACCGACGAGGTCATCTACCTCTCCGCCATGGAGGAGCAGAAGCACACCGTCGCCCAGGCGAACGCCGAGCTCGACGAGGAAGGCCGGTTCATCGAGGAGATCGTCTCCAGCCGTCAGGCCGGCGACTTCCTGATGGCGCCGCGCGACCAGATCACGCTGATGGACGTGTCGCCGAAGCAGCTCGTGTCGGTCGCGGCCTCGCTCATTCCGTTCCTCGAGAATGACGACGCCAACCGCGCTCTCATGGGCTCGAACATGCAGCGCCAGGCGGTTCCGCTGGTCCAGGCCGAGGCGCCGTTCGTCGGCACCGGCATGGAAGAGACGGTCGCTCGTGACTCGGGCGCGGCCATCGCCGCGCGCCGCACCGGCATCGTCGACCAGGTCGACGCGACCCGTATCGTCATCCGCGCCACGGAAGACGTCGAGGCCGGCAAGTCGGGCGTCGACATCTACACGCTGATGAAGTTCCAGCGCTCGAACCAGAACACCTGCATCAACCAGCGCCCGCTGGTGAAGAAGGGCGACCTGGTCCGTAAGGGCGACGTCATCGCAGACGGTCCCTCGACCGAAATGGGCGAGCTCGCCCTCGGCCGGAACGTGCTCGTCGCGTTCATGCCGTGGAACGGCTACAATTATGAGGACTCGATCCTGATCTCCGAGCGGATCGTGAAGGACGACGTCTTCACCTCGATCCACATCGAGGAGTTCGAGGTGATGGCCCGCGACACTAAGCTGGGTCCGGAAGACATCACCCGCGACATCCCGAACGTCGGCGAGGAGGCGCTCCGCAACCTCGACGAGGCCGGAATCGTCTATATCGGCGCCGAGGTCGAGCCGGGCGACATCCTGTGCGGCAAGATCACGCCGAAGGGCGAGAGCCCGATGACTCCGGAGGAAAAGCTCCTCCGCGCCATCTTCGGCGAGAAGGCTTCGGACGTCCGCGACACCTCGCTCCGCCTCCCGCCGGGCGTCTCCGGCACGGTGGTCGAGGTCCGCGTGTTCAACCGCCACGGCATCGACATCGACGACCGTACCCGTCAGATCCAGTCCGAGGAAAAGGACCGGCTCAAGAAGGACGCGGACGACGAGCGCTCGATCCTCAAGCGGTCGACCTATGCGCGTCTTCGCGAGATGCTCGTCGGGCAGGTCGCCACCGCGGCCCCTAAGGGCGGCAAGAAGGGCGCCGAGATCGACTCCGCGGCTCTCGACTCCGTCGAGCCGCACGAGTGGTGGAAGTTCGCGGTCAAGGACGACAAGCGCCAGGCCGACCTCGAGGCCGTGAAGGCCCAGTATGACGAGGCCGAAGGCGTCATCAAGCGCCGCCTTGAGGACCGCATCGAGAAGCTCGAGCGGGGCGACGAGCTGCCGCCGGGCGTGCTCAAGATGGTCAAGGTCTTTGTCGCCGTGAAGCGCAAGCTTCAGCCGGGCGACAAGATGGCCGGCCGTCACGGCAACAAGGGCGTCATCAGCCGCATTCTGCCGATCGAGGACATGCCGTTCCTCGAGGACGGAACCCATGCCGACATCGTGCTCAACCCGCTGGGCGTGCCGTCACGCATGAACGTGGGGCAGATCTTCGAGACCCATCTCGGCTGGGCCGCGCGCGGCCTAGGCCAGCAGATCAAGGGCATGCTCGAGCAGATGCATGAAAATGGCTCGGAGTTCGCAGGTAAGGGCGTTGGCGCGGTCCGCGAGAAGCTCAAGGACATGTACGGCGAGGCCTATCATGCCGACATCGACGCCCGCACCGACGAGGACGTGATGGAGCTCGCCTCCAACCTCACCGGTGGCCTGCCGATGGGCACTCCGGTGTTCGACGGCGCCAAGGAAGCGGACGTCGCGGCGATGCTTGAGAAGGCGGGTCTCGATCCGTCCGGCCAGGTCACGCTGTATGACGGCCGCACCGGCGACGCCTTCGACCGCAAGGTGACGGTGGGCTACATCTACATGCTGAAGCTCCACCACCTCGTGGACGACAAGATCCACGCGCGCTCGATCGGCCCGTACAGCCTCGTCACCCAGCAGCCGCTGGGCGGTAAGGCGCAGTTCGGCGGCCAGCGCTTCGGTGAGATGGAGGTGTGGGCGCTTCAGGCTTACGGCGCCGCCTACACCCTCCAGGAGATGCTGACGGTGAAGTCGGACGACGTGATCGGCCGCACCAAGGTCTACGAGGCGATCGTCAAGGGCGACGACACCTTCGAGGCCGGCATCCCTGAGAGCTTCAACGTGCTGGTCAAGGAGATGCGGTCGCTGGGCCTCAACGTCGAGCTCAACAGCCTCGCCGATGCCGACGAGGACGATGGGTTCGCCGAGGCCGCGGAGTGATCTGACGGGGCGCCTTCGGGCGCCCCTCACCTCCGTCCGCTGAAAGAGATTGATCCCGCGAAAGGGAAAATGAAATGAATGAACTGACCAACTTCGCGAACCCGGTCGCCAAGCCGGAGACGTTCGACCAGATCAAGATCGGAATCGCCTCTCCCGAGCGCATCCGCTCCTGGTCGTTCGGCGAGATCAAGAAGCCCGAGACGATCAACTACCGCACGTTCAAGCCGGAGCGTGACGGCCTGTTCTGCGCGCGCATCTTCGGTCCGATCAAGGACTACGAGTGCCTGTGCGGCAAGTACAAGCGCATGAAGTACAAGGGCATCGTCTGCGAGAAGTGCGGAGTCGAGGTCACCGTCTCGAAGGTCCGCCGCGAGCGCATGGGCCATATCGAGCTCGCCGCGCCGGTCGCCCACATCTGGTTCCTGAAGTCGCTGCCGTCGCGCATCGGCCTGCTTCTCGACATGCAGCTGAAGCAGCTCGAGCGCGTGCTGTACTTCGAGAGCTACATCGTCACCGAGCCGGGCCTCACCCCGCTCGAGAAGTTCCAGCTCCTCACCGAGGACGAGCTTCTCGACGCTCAGGATGAATATGGCGAGGACGCCTTCACCGCCGGCATCGGCGCCGAGGCGGTCAAGCAGATGCTCATCGACCTCGACCTCGAGGGCGAGAAGGAAGAGCTTCTCAAGGAGCTGGCCGAGACCAAGTCGGAGCTGAAACCCAAGAAGATCATCAAGCGCCTGAAGGTCGTGGAGAGCTTCCTCGAGTCCGGTAACCGTCCGGAGTGGATGATCCTGGACGTCGTTCCGGTCATCCCGCCCGAGCTTCGCCCGCTCGTCCCGCTGGACGGCGGCCGCTTCGCCACGTCGGACCTCAACGACCTGTATCGCCGAGTCATCAACCGCAACAACCGCCTGAAGCGGCTGATGGAGCTGCGCGCTCCGGACATCATCGTCCGCAACGAGAAGCGCATGCTTCAGGAGGCGGTCGACGCCCTGTTCGACAACGGGCGCCGCGGCCGCACCATCACCGGCGCCAACAAGCGTCCGCTGAAGTCGCTGTCCGATATGCTCAAGGGCAAGCAGGGCCGCTTCCGTCAGAACCTGCTCGGGAAGCGCGTCGACTATTCGGGCCGCTCGGTCATCGTGACCGGTCCGGAGCTCAAGCTCCACCAGTGCGGCCTTCCGAAGAAGATGGCGCTCGAGCTGTTCAAGCCGTTCATCTACTCGCGCCTCGACGCCAAAGGTCTCTCGATGACCCTCAAGCAGGCCAAGAAGTGGGTCGAGAAGGAGCGCAAGGAAGTCTGGGACATCCTCGACGAAGTCATTCGCGAGCACCCGGTCCTCCTCAACCGCGCGCCGACGCTCCACCGCCTCGGCATCCAGGCGTTCGAGCCGGTCCTGATTGAAGGCAAGGCGATCCAGCTCCACCCGCTGGTCTGCGCCGCGTTCAACGCCGACTTCGACGGCGACCAGATGGCAGTCCACGTCCCGCTGAGCCTCGAGGCGCAGCTGGAAGCGCGCGTTCTGATGATGTCGACCAACAACATCCTCAGCCCCGCCAACGGCAAGCCGATCATCGTGCCCTCGCAGGACATGGTGCTGGGCCTCTACTATCTGTCGATGGAGCGTGAGGGCGAGCCCGGCGAGGGCATGCTCCTCGCCGACATGCAGGAGGTCCACCAGGCCCTCCACGTCGGCGCGGTCACGCTTCACTCGAAGATCGTCAGCCGGGTTCCGCAGACCGACGAGGACGGCAACACCTACATGAAGCGGTTCGAGACCACTCCGGGCCGCATGCTTCTGGGTGAGACCCTCCCGAAGAGCCACCGCGTACCCTTCGAGACGGTCAACCGCCTGCTGACCAAGAAGGAGATCGGCGACGTCATCGACACCGTCTATCGCCACACCGGTCAGAAGGAGACGGTGCTGTTCGCCGACGCGATCATGCAGCTCGGTTTCCGCCACGCGTTCCGCGCGGGCATCTCCTTCGGCAAGGACGACATGGTCATCCCGGCTGAGAAGGTGAAGCTGGTCGACGAGACCCGCGACCAGGTGAAGGACTATGAGCAGCAGTATCAGGACGGCCTGATCACGCAGCAGGAGAAGTACAATAAGGTGATCGACGCCTGGAGCCGCTGCGGCGACCAAGTCGCGAACGCCATGATGGAGAAGATCAAGGCCCAGCCGAAGGACGAGTCCGGACGCATGGCCCCGATCAACTCGATCTACATGATGGCTCACTCCGGCGCCCGTGGTTCGCAGGCCCAGATGAAGCAGCTCGCCGGCATGCGCGGCCTCATGGCCAAGCCGTCGGGCGAGATCATCGAGACCCCGATCATCTCGAACTTCAAGGAAGGCCTGACCGTCCTTGAATACTTCAACTCGACCCACGGCGCCCGCAAGGGTCTCGCCGACACCGCGCTCAAGACGGCGAACTCGGGCTACCTGACCCGCCGTCTCGTCGACGTGTCGCAGGACTGCGTCGTCGTCGAGCAGGATTGCGGCACCGAGAACAACCTGGAAATGCGCGCCATCGTCCAGGGCGGCGCCACGATCGCCTCGCTCGGCGAGCGTATCCTCGGCCGCACGCCGATCGAGGACGTGGTCGACAGCAAGACCGGCACGCTCATCGCCAAGGAAGGCGAGCTGATCGACGAGAACGGCGCCCGCCTGATCGACGAAATGGGCATCCAGGCGGTGCACATCCGCTCGCCGCTGGTCTGCGAGAGCGAGAACGGCGTCTGCGCCAAGTGCTACGGGCGTGACCTCGCCCGCGGTACTCCGGTGAACATCGGCGAGGCTGTCGGCGTCATCGCCGCCCAGTCGATCGGCGAGCCGGGCACCCAGCTGACGATGCGGACCTTCCACATCGGCGGCGCTGCCCAGCTCAACGAGACGTCGAGCCTCGAGGCGGCCACCGACGGCACCATCGAGCTTCGCGACCTCCCGGTCATCATCGATCCGCGCGGGCGGCACATCGCCATGGCCCGCAACGGCGAGCTGGCGATCGTCGACATGGACGGCCGCGAGCGGGCGTCGCACCGCATTCCATACGGTGCGCACCTGATGGTCGAGCATGGCCACATCGCCTCCAAGGGCGACCGCCTGGCCGAGTGGGATCCGTTCATGATGCCGGTCATCACGGAGAAGGGTGGCATCGTGAAGTTCCAGGACCTGATCGAGGGCAAGACTCTCACCGAGCAAACGGACGAGGCCACCGGCATCGCCCAGCGCGTGGTGACCGAGTATCGCGCCACCGGCCGGTCCAAGGAGGACCTCCGCCCGCGCATCACCCTGCTCGACGAGCAGAGCGGCGAGGCCGCCCGGTACATGCTGGCGCCCGGCGCGATGCTGTCGGTCGAGGACGGCCAGAAGGTCGAGGCCGGCGAGGTTCTCGCCCGCGTCAGCCGCGAGGCCGCCAAGACCCGCGACATCACCGGCGGTCTGCCGCGGGTGGCGGAGCTGTTCGAGGCGCGCAAGCCGAAGGAGAACGCGATCATCGCCAAGGTCTCCGGCCGCATCGCGTTCGGCAAGGACTATAAGGCCAAGCGCAAGATCGCGATCATCCCCGAGGAGGGCGGCGATCCGGTCGAGTATCTGGTGCCCAAGTCCAAGGTCATCGACGTTCAGGAAGGCGACTTCGTGAAGCGCGGCGACAACCTGATCGGCGGCAGCCCGGATCCGCACGACATCCTCGAAGTGCTCGGCGTCAAGGCGCTGGCTGAGTATCTCGTGTCGGAGATCCAGGAGGTCTATCGACTGCAGGGCGTGAAGATCAACGACAAGCACATCGAGGTGATCGTTCGCCAGATGCTGCAGAAGGTTGAGATCACCGAGAGCGGCGACAGCACCTTCCTGGTCGGCGAGCAGGTCGATGCGGCGGAGATGCGCGAGGTCAACCAGAAGCTCACCGCGTCGAAGAAGCAGCCGGCGCAGGGCAAGCCGGTTCTCCTTGGCATCACCAAGGCGAGCCTTCAGACCCGCTCGTTCATCTCTGCGGCCTCGTTCCAGGAGACGACCCGGGTCCTCACCGAAGCTTCGGTTCAGGGCAAGGTCGACACCCTCGACGGCCTCAAGGAGAACGTCATCGTCGGCCGCCTCATCCCGGCGGGCACCGGCGCGGGCATGAACCGCATGCGCATCGCCGCCTCGAGCCGCGACGCCGCCCTGCGCGCGACCCAGCGCCGCATGCAGGAGGCCCTCATCGCCGCCAACACGGCCGAAGAGGAGCACAAGGCGGAGCTGGCCCAGGGTCCGGAAGCCGCGATCCAGGCCGATCCGCTGAGCGACGTGGTCCCCTCGGGCCACGGCACCGACGAGGATGCCGGCGAGTATCTGCAGAGCTAAGGCCTAGGCCGAAGCGAACTACGAAGCGCCCCGCCGGGAGACCGGCGGGGCGTTTTCGTTTCAGGCCGAAGGCAACAGGTCCGGCTGCTCGGCCAGGCCGTCGTAAAGCGCTTCGAGATCCGCCCCTTCGATCTGCGCTAGCAGGTCGTCGAAGCTGTCGACGATGAAGTAGGCCTGCTGCAGCGAGTCCGAACGGTAGCGGGTACGCAGCACCCTCTCGAATTCGAAAGGCCGCCGCCGCGGAAGCGGGCTTTCCAGCGCATAGCCCGCTTCCTCGAAGCTGGAGGCGAGGCCCGCGCCGTAGATCTTGAGCTCGCCGTCCTCGCGCGCGAGGCCGAACTCCACCGTGTACCAGTAGAGGCGCGACAGGCGGTGGATGTTGCCGCTGGCGAGCGCCGCAAGGCCCGCCTCCCCCAGCTTCTGCATGAAGTCCGCGACCGCGGGGTTGGCGAGCATCGGGACGTGGCCGAACACGTCGTGGAAGACGTCCGGCTCCTCCAGATAATCGAGCTGGTCGGCGCGGCGGATGAAGTTGCCGGCGGGGAAGCGTCGCGTAGCGAGGTGCGCGAAGAAGATGTCATCCGGCAGCAGCCCGGGCACTGCGACCACCTGCCAGGCGGTGCGCGCGTGAAGCCGCTCGTTGAGCTCGCCGAGTTCCGGAATTCCGGGACGCGACAGATGCAGCACGTCGAGCCCTTCTGCGAACGCGCGCACGACCCGACCCGCGAGGCGCTCCTGCTGACGAGCGAACAGCAGGTCCCACACGCGATGCTCCTCGGCCGTGAACCGTTCCCAATGCTGGGGCATCGTCCAGTCCTCGACCGTGCCCGCAGGACGGACGAGATGGACGTGCGGCGGGAGCGTGGCTCCGGCTGCCGGCGGCGCTTCGAATTCGGTGAACATCGGGTCTCCCTTTTGCGCAAAGAAAAACCCCGCCCGGAGGTCCGGACGGGGTCGGTGAAAACAGGTCTTCTAAAGACGCGTCAGCCCGGTCCCGCCCGTGCGGTGCCGTAGGCATAATAGAGGGCGGCCGCGGCGACGCGCGGCAGAGTGGCTGAAGCCTGACGAGTCAGATTGGACGCCATTGCTTCTAAGAATGCGGGCGCGCCGCTGACCTGTCAATGAACGGGTTCATTCGACTTCTTCCCGGATCGTGTTCGTCGGGGCCGCCTTCTCGCCGGGCTCGACCGGCCGACGGGTGGCGCGAGTGCGCCGCTCCAGCCACCAGGTCTGCTGCCAGCCGCGCTCCTCGGAAATAGGGCGGCCATGTGCGTCGCGGGCTGGGGTCCAGCGGAAGCGCTGCTCGATCAGCCGGCAGGTGGTCTGGTCGAGCGCCGCGCTGCCGCTGCTGCGCGTAACCCGGCAATTGCTGACCCGGCCGTCGGGTCCGACGGTGAAGCGGGTCTCGACCCGTCCCTCGGCACGCGAGTCGACCGCAGCGCGCGGATAGTCGCTGCGGACGATCTGGCCTGAGACGTGCTGCGCCCGGCTGCCGCCGCCGCCACCGCCGCCGGAGCCGGACCCGCCTGCGCCAGTGCCCGTCCCCTCTCCGCCCGCGCCCGAGCCGGTACCCGCGTCGGCGCTTCCGGCCGAGCCGGATGGTCCGGACGGGACAAGCCCCGCGGCGACGGGCGGCGGGACGTCCCAGCCGGGCGTCGGCTCGGTTGCGGCCGCCTTCTCCTCGGCGGCAGGAGCCGGCGGGGCGGCCGGCGCGGGCTCGTCAGGGGCGGCAGGCTCGACGGACGGCGCGCCCTCTTGTTCGATCGGAGGCGGTGGCGGAGGCGGCGGCTCGACGTTGAAGGTCTGCAGGCTCTCGCTGACTCCGCGCACCATATCGGCGCCGAGGCCGCTGATCAGCAACCAGCCGAGCGCAACATGCATCACCGCCACTCCTGCCATCGGCAGGAGACGCTCGCTGCGCCGCTCAGCATAGAGTTCGAACATCGAATACAGGGCCCGATAGCCAAAACGCTTCGCGCCAAATACGTTCGAGGGACGTGTCCGGGTCCTGAACCGGCGCCGGCAGCAAGGGTGAGGATCGAATGGGCAGCGAAGACGGCATTCTGATCGGCGGCAGCTCGGGCGGCGCTCAGCTGCTTCGGCTCGACCGCGCCAACCGCCACGGCCTCGTCGCGGGAGCGACCGGCACCGGCAAGACGGTCACCCTCCAAGTGCTTGCCGAGGGCTTTTCGCGCGCCGGGGTCCCGGTCTTCGCCGCCGACGTAAAGGGCGACCTCAGCGGCATGGCGATGCCGGGCAATGCCCAGCAGCGCGCGCACGAACCGTTTACCGCCCGCGCCGCCGAGCTCGGCCTCGCCGACTGGACCTACGCCGATAACCCAGTCGTGTTCTGGGACTTGTTCGGCGAACAGGGCCACCCGATCCGCACCACCGTTACGGAGATGGGGCCCTTACTCCTCGCCCGGCTGCTCGGGCTCAACGACACCCAGGAAGGCGTCCTCAACATCGCCTTCCGAGCCGCTGACGACGAAGGCCTCCTCCTTCTCAACCTCGCCGACCTGCGCTCGATGCTGACCTGGGTCGGCGACAATGCGGCCGACCTCACCAGCCGCTATGGCAATGTCGCCAAACAGTCGGTCGGCACCATCCAGCGCCAACTTCTCGCCTTCGAGGCGCAGGGCGCCGACCGCTTCTTCGGCGAGCCCGCCCTGGAGATCGCCGACTTCATCGGCATCGACGACCAGGGCCGCGGAATCGTCAACATCCTTGCCGCCGACAAGCTCATGCAGAGCCCCAAGCTCTACGCGACCTTCCTGCTGTGGCTGCTGTCGGAGCTGTTCGAGGAGCTTCCCGAGGTCGGCGATCTCGACCGGCCCAAGCTCGTCTTCTTCTTCGACGAGGCGCACCTGCTGTTCGACGACGTGCCCGCGGCCTTGCTCGAGAAGGTCGAGCAGGTGGTGCGCCTCATCCGCTCAAAGGGCGTCGGAGTCTATTTCGTCACCCAGAACCCGCTCGACATCCCCGAGGCCGTCGCTGGCCAGCTCGGCAACCGGGTGCAGCACGCGCTTCGCGCCTTCACGCCCAAGGACAAGCGCGCGGTCGACGCCGCGGCGGAGTCGTTCCGCATCAATCCCGGGCTCGACGTCGCGACCGCGATTACCGAGCTGAAGACCGGCGAGGCGCTGGTCTCCGTGCTCGACGCCGACGGCGCGCCGACGCCCGTGCAGCGCACCCTTGTCGCGCCGCCGCGCTCACGCGCTGGCCCCGTCACCGAGACGGAGCGGGAGGTGCTCCAGTCCACCTCGCCGATCGGCACCAAATATGCCGAGGCGGTCGACCGCGAGAGCGCTCACGAGATGCTTCGCGGCCGCGCCGAACAGGCCGCTTCAGCAGCCGCTGCCGAGAAGGCCCGGCGGGAGGAGGAAAAAGCGGCGATCCAGCGCGACCGACAGGCATCGCGGGAGGAACGCGAGCGACGCCGGGAGGGAGGTCTGGCGGACGACCTCACCCGCCAGCTCGGCCGCTCGGTCCAGCGCCAGGTGGTCAACCGGGTCGCCGGGCAGATCGTGCGCGGCCTGCTCGGCGGCCTGTTCCGCGGTCGCTGATGGTCTCCTAGCCCAGCTTAGAGCCGCTCCACCTTGCGCGCCGCCTCGTCGAGGATCTCGGCGATCTGGTGCAATGTCTCCTCGTCCATGCCTTCCCGCTGGACGCGGTGCCACAGGGCCGAGAGCAGGTTGCCCACCGCCCGGCTGATCGGCGCTCCGCCGGCGCGGCGCTCGCGGTCGCCATGCTCGTTGAGCCGGGCGATTAGGGCATCGACCTCCTCCTGCCGCTCCTCGAGATGGGCGCGGCCCTCATCGGTCGCGGCATAGGCCTTGCGGCTGCTCGCCTCGTTGGCCTGCTCGCGAATCAGGCCCATATCCTCGAGCATGGTCAGCGTCGGATAGACGACGCCCGGGCTCGGCGCGTAGCTGCCGTGGGTCATCTCCTCGATCGACTGGATGAGGTCGTAACCGTGGCGCGGCTGGTCGGCGATGAGCTTCAGGAGGACCAGCCTGAGTTCGCCGGGCTTGAACATGCCGCGCCGGCCGCGGCGTCCGCCGCCACCGCCCCACTGGCTCCAGTCATTGCCCCAGCCGCCGCCGAACGCGGCCCCGAAGCCGCGCGGCCCGCCCATCGCGAAGATCGCTTCGGGAAAGTCCCACCGGCCCCGGGGGCCGCAGCCATGCATCTTGAAGCGCATCACAACTCTCCTTCTGTGATGCTTCTAGATATATCTTTCGCACTCATGGAGCAAGAGCGCCGAGGGTAGGAGGGGAGGCACTGGCTCCTCCCCTCCTTACCTTTGCGCACGCGCCTCAGCGCAAACGGCTGGCAATCCCTCGCAAGGTCTCGCCAAGAGCGGTCGCACGGCGGGTTGCCGCCGGGTCCTGACCCGTCACGCGAAGGCCGCTCGCTAACCGCTCGAGCCGGCCGGCGAGCGCGGCGTCCCGTCCACCAGCAGCCAGGCGAGTCGTCGCCTGGTTCAAGTTGCGGCTGAGATCGGCGATCGTTCCGGCGGGGAGCGAGCGGCTACGCTGCAGCTGATCAACATAGGCCTTGGCGACGACCGGATCGGCCGGCCAGCTCACCGGGAATTGCTGCTGCGGGTTGAACCGCTCGTCCTGGTCGGCAAGCGCCGCCGCGGCGATCTCGTTGGCGGTGAGGTGGGCGCTCGGCTGAAGCGCGAGCACGTCGAGGCCGCGGGCGATCTCGGTGCCATAGATGCGGCCCTTGTACCAATAGGCCGACCAGAAACCGCCCAGCACCTGATGATCGGCGCTGATCGGCCCGCGGTCAAAATAAGCGATTTCGACCGGGTTGGCGGAATCGGTGAAGTCGATCACCGAGATGCCGCCCTGGTACCACGCCTGGACGAAGATATCCCGGCCCGGCACCGGCACGATCGAGCCGTTATGGGCGACGCAATTCTCTTCCTCGGTCTGCGCCGCCGGAAGCTTGTAGTGGCTTCGGAAGCGAAGGCGGCCATCGACGATGTCGTAGATCGCGTTGGCGCCCCAGGTGCGCTGGTCCTGCACCCGGCAGCGCGGCCGCGAGCCGCCGCCCCATTCGTCGGTGAACAGCACTTTGGTGCCGTCATTGTTGAACGTCGCGGAATGCCAATAGGCGAAGTTCGGATCGACGACGGCATCGAGGCGGCGCGGCCGGCGCGGATCGGAGATGTCGAAGATGATCCCGTTGCCCGAGCAGGCGCCGGCGGCGAGGTTTCGGCTCGGGAACACCGTGATGTCGTGGCACTGATCGGTGCGGCTGGTGTCCTGAGTGCCTTCGCCATGGCTGCCGCCGCGCCACAGACCGGCGAGATTGCCGGTCGCCGGATCGGCGAACACCGCCGGGCTGTCGATGATCCGGGCGCGCGACGGATCGGCAACGGGGATCTCGATCACGTCGATGCGGAACAGCGAGGTGCGGCTGTCGCCCGGCACGTCGCCGACGCAGCCCTCCAGCTCCTCGCTGCGCCGAACCGACGACGTGCCCGACGCATAGACGATGATCGCGCCGTTGGCCGGCCCGGAGACTACGGAGTGGGTATGCGAGCCGCGGCAGGTCTGCACCTGCCCGACCTGGCGCGGGCTCGTCGCATCGCTGATGTCGAAGATGCGCAGGCCACGGAAGCGCTCGGCGCTGACGTCGTCGGCGACGCCCTGGCGCCCGCAATCGGTGCGGCCGCGCCGTTCCTCGACCGACATGATCAGGATGTCGCCGACGATCGACAGGTCGCCCTGCCCGCCCGGGCAGATGACCGAGCTGATCAGCTGCGGCGCGCCGCTCTCGACGAGCCGGTAGAGGTTGAAGCCGTGATAATTGCCGACGGCGAGCAGGTCGCCGGAAAAGGCCATGTCGGTGTTGGCGAAGCTCAGCATCGGCGAGCGGTCGCCGACCCTCGGCGCGGCCGGCGTGGCAGCAGCACCGGCAGCGGGCGCTGGCGCAGGAGTCGCCCCAGGCTCGGCCGGGATCGGCGGCGGCAGGTTGGCGGGGTTGTTGGGATCGAAGAAGCCGGTCGGCTTAGGCAGGCTGGCGACTAATGTCATGTTGCTGATCGCCTGGCCCGCGTCGCGAAACCCCGGAGCCAGCACAGCGCGGCGGTCGTTGGACAGCGGCGCGAGAAGAGCGGCCATCCGCTCGATCTCGGCCTGCTGCTCGTTGATCACGTCGTTGGCGAATTCATAAAGGACGGGATCGTAAGCCGAGCCCGACCTCCGAAGCAGCGCCCGCGCCATTGTAATCGCGCCTTCGTGGTGATGGATCATCCGCTCGAGGAACAATCGGTCGAACGCCGCCCCGCGCGCAGCCGCGAGCGCCGCCATCTGCGCGGGCGTGGACATGCCCGGCATCTCGGCATGGGCCGAGTGGTCGCCGTGGTGCGCGGCGGCGGGATCCGGCACCTGCTGGCCGCGCTCGCGAAGCCAGGTTTGCATGAATCGGATCTCGTCGGCCTGCGACGCAGTGATCCGCCCCGCCGCCTGCCCGATCGCCGGAAGGGTGCTGCGCGACTGGACGAGAGCCGCCATCTCCACCGCCTGCTGGTGGTGAAGGATCATGTCCTGCATGAACTTGACGTCGTCGGGCGAGAAGCGCGTGTCGGCGATCCGAACTGCTTCATCGGCGCTGATGGTTCTGCTCGGCTGGCCGGGCGCTCCCGGCTGAACGATCGGGACGTCCTGCGCGGCGGCGCCGGTGGCGGCGGTGAGGATAGCAAATGCAGCGGAGCAGCGCAGCGCGAGCCGGACGGACGAACGACGAGTCAGCAACTTACAGGCCTCCCATTTTTCTATGTGTCAGGAGGCGTAGCACGGCGTTTTTGCGATGTCTTTTGTGTCTTTTGACCGCCGCGCGGGGAGACTAGATCAGGCCCATGGCCGACCTGTTCGCCGCCGATGAGCCCCCTGCCCCGCCGCCCGCGCCGGAGCCTGACGAGAATGCGCCGCTCGCCGACCGCCTCCGCCCGCGCAGTCTCGATGAAGTGGTCGGGCAGGAGCACCTGACCGGCGCGGACGGCGCGATCGGGCGGATGGTCGCCGCCGGCAAGCTCGCCTCGATGGTCCTGTGGGGGCCGCCGGGCACCGGCAAGACCAGCATCGCGCGCCTGCTCGCCGACGCGGTCGGCCTGCGCTTCATCGCCATCTCAGCGGTCTTCTCGGGCGTCGCCGATCTGAAGAAGGTGTTCGCGGAGGCGCGCGAGCATCGCAAGCTCGGGCGGCAGACCCTGCTCTTCGTGGACGAGATCCACCGCTTCAACCGCGCCCAGCAGGACGGGTTTTTGCCCTATGTCGAGGACGGCACCGTGGTGCTCGTCGGCGCGACCACCGAGAATCCGAGCTTCGAGCTCAACGCCGCTCTTCTCAGCCGCGCCCAAGTGCTGATCCTCAACCGCCTCGACGCCGAGGCCCTGGGGCGGCTGCTCGACAAGGCCGAGGCGCTGATGGAGCGTCAGCTGCCGCTCACGCCCGCCGCACGCGAGGCTCTGATCGCCACCGCGGACGGTGACGGCCGCTTCCTTCTCAACCAGGCCGAGACCCTGTTCTCGATCGAGTTCGACAAGCCGCTCGAGCCCGCCGAGCTCGCCGCCCTGCTCCACCGCCGGGTCGCGGTCTACGACAAGGACCGCGAGGGCCATTACAACCTCATCTCGGCGCTCCACAAATCGATCCGCGGCTCCGACCCTCAGGCCGCGCTCTACTATCTCGCGCGAATGCTCACCGCGGGCGAGGAGCCGCTCTACCTGCTTCGCCGCCTCGTCCGAACGGCCGTCGAGGATATCGGCATGGCCGACCCCAACGCGCTGGTCCAATGCCTCGCCGCCAAGGACACTTACGACTTCCTTGGTTCGCCCGAAGGCGAGCTCGCCATCGTCCAGGCCACCCTCTACCTCGCCACCGCGCCCAAATCGAACGCCGCCTACAAGGCGCAGAAGGCGGCGTGGCGCTCGGCCCGCGAGACCGGGTCACTGATGCCGCCGAAGAACATTTTGAACGCGCCGACCAAGCTCATGAAACAAGTCGGCTACGGCAAGGGCTACACCTACGACCATGATGCCGAGGGCGGCTTCTCCGGCGACAATTACTGGCCCGCGGAGATGCAGCCGCAGACCTTCTACGAGCCGACCGACCGCGGCTTCGAGAAGCGCGTGGCGGAGCGGATCGCCTATTGGGAGGAATTGCGTGCGCGTAAGTCTTAAGGCGCTTTGTGTCGCCGCGTTGCTGGCCGCCGCCCCCGCATCGGCGCAGGATGACAGGCCCGATTACCGCCGCGCGCTCGCCGCCGGGTACAAGGCGAGCTTCCTGTGCAGCGACCTGTTCAACGGGGGCCTGCCCGAGAGCGTGATCGAGCAGGACGACCTCGCGCGCACCTATCCCGAGCTCGAGCCTTTGTTCGACCAGCTGACGGCGGACGTCGACCGCGCCAACCGCCGGGTCAGCGTCCGCTACCGCGACGACATGCCGCCGCGTGTGGCGCAGTGGCGACCGCATCTCGGCTGCGCCCAACTCCCGATCGGTGCGCCGGTCGCATCCACGGCGGAGCTGCCGCGGCTGACCGCCCGCGGACCCGATTTGCCGGAGATGGATGCCCAGTCCTGGCCACAGGGTGACGCCCGCGCCACCGGCCGTCCGACCGGCGACGCCGCAGCGCTCGCCCGCACCGTCGCCGCCGCCTTCGACCGCCGCACCTACGGCCAGGGCAGCGAGACCACCGCCGTCGTGGTCGTCCAGAATGGGCGGATCGTCGCCGAGCGCTACCGGCCTGACTTCGACATGCACACCTCCCAGCGCACCTGGTCCGTCGCCAAGAGCATCGCCGGAACGTTGATCGGCGTCGCCGTCGAGGACGGCATCCTCCGCCTTGACGCGCCCGTGCCCGTGCCGGAATGGCAGCGCCCAGGCGACCCACGCTCCGCAATCACGCTCGACCGCCTGCTGCACATGAACAGCGGCCTCAACAGCGACCATGCCGGTAACCGCACCGACGCCCTCTATTTCGGCGGCATGACCGTCGCCGACACCATCGCCGGCCTGCCGCTGGTCGCGCCGCCCGGCCAGCACTTCCGTTATTCGAACAACGACATCGTCGCCGCGACGCGCGCCCTCAGCCACGTGCTCGGCGATGGCGAGCGCGCTCTGGCGTATCCGTTCAATCGTCTGTTCTGGCGAATCGGCATGACCCGGACGTTCCCCGAGACTGACCCAAGCGGCCACTTCATCATGTCGAGCCAGGTGTGGACGACGGCCCGCGACCTTGCCCGCCTGGGTCTCCTCCACCTCGCCGACGGCATGTGGAACGGCGAGCGCGTGCTTCCCGCCGGCTGGACCGACACGGTCCGCCGCCCCGGCGCCGCCCAGCCAGCGCGCGGCTTCGGCTACGGCATGACCTGGTGGACCTTTCCCGCCGACAGCGGCTTGCCCCAGGATTCGATCGTCGCCCAGGGCAATCGCGGCCAGTTCGTGGTCGTCATCCCGTCCCGCCAGCTGGTCGTCGTCCGCCGCGGTTTCGACGGCGGGGCGGCCTCGCAGCTCGACGTCAGCGCCTTCACCCGCGACCTGCTCGCCGCGCTGGAGCCGCGCCGATGAAGGACTGGGACGAGGCGGTCGCCTTCGCCTGCTCCTTGCCTGACGTGGTGATGGAGAAATGGTGGGGCACAACCTGCCCGAAGATCAACGGCAAGGGCTTCATGTCGCCGGGGCGGGAGAAGGGCAGCTTCGCCCTGATGGTCACCCATCCGGAGAAGCAGATCCTGTTCGAGACCGATCCCGACACATTTTGGGAGACCGACCATTATCACAACTACCCGATGCTCCTCGCCCGCTACGGCACCCTCGCGCGCGACCGCATAGAGCTCTACATCCAGCGCGCCTGGTGGGACCGCGCTAAGAAACCGCAGCGGGCCGCCGCAAACATGGTCGAGCGGCCCTGACCCACTTCACCCGCTTCGCCGCCATCGACTGGTCCGGTGCCAAAGGCCGGCGCCACAAGGGCATCGCCATTGCGATGGCCGACGCCGGGTCGGCTGCCCCCAGGCTGGTTCGACCGGACCATGTCTGGTCGCGAAGCGAGGTTCTGGACTGGCTCCTGGCAGAGGCGGCCAAGGCCCCCACCCTGTTCGGCTTCGACTTCAGCTTCGCCCCGCCGATCGCCGAGCGCGGCGAATATCTGCCAGGCCAGCCCCGCGTGCCGTTAACGGCCCGCGAGTTCTGGGACTATGTCGACAGCCATTGCGACGACGAGGATCTCGGTGCCGCCAGCTTCCTCGAGGAGAGCCACCGCCGCCATTTCTATTTCGGTATCGCCGACGGCGTGAAAGCCGAGTTCATGCACTTCCGCCGCTGCGACGCGCGCCTCAACGCCCAGGGCGGCCGAAAGACGGCGAGCGCCTATGACGCGATCGGGGCGGCGCAGGTCGCCAAGGCGAGCTTCGCCGGTATGCGGCTACTGCACCGCCTCGACGGCAAGGTCGCGATCTGGCCGATGGACCCGCTGCCTCAGCACGGTAGCGCCGTCGTCGAGATCTACACCCGCATCTATCTCCGCCGCGCCGGAATGGCGGGAACCAAGCTGAGATCGAGGAGCGAGCTCAATCAGGCCCTCAAAGGCCTCGGCAGCAAGCCCGTCCGGCTGCCCTTCGAGCCCAACGACCACCAGACCGACGCGCTCGTGACCGGCGCGGGCATGCGCGCGCTCGCGGCGAGCGAGCCGCGCGCTTTCGCGCCCGAAGGCCTCACCCCCGAACTCGCGGCTACCGAAGGCTGGACCTTCGGAATCCTCTGAAGCGCAAAGAAGAAGGGCGGCGAGTTGCCTCGCCGCCCTCTCCATTTTGCTCGGATTCGCTCAGGATCAGAAGCGGTAGCCGACACCCACCTTCACACGCCAGACCGACGAGGAAATGTTGATCTGGTTGTCGGAAAGGAAGTTCGACGCCGGGGTCGTGCAGTTGGTCTGCGTCGCCGTCGCGCATCCACCCGAAAGAGGCGTGATGATGTAGCGCCCCTGGGCGTCCACGCCGGAGAGGCCGATGACTTCCTGAAGGCCGGAGAAGTTCCGCCGGCGCTGAACGTTCCACCCGTCGTTGAGGAAGTTCAGGAAGTTGTCGAACATCGCAAAGACGCGAAGCGAGTCATTCATCCCACCGATGCCCAGCAGTCGGCCCGGACCAGGGAGCTCCTGCGAGAAGCTGAGGTCGAGGTCGTAATACCAGTCGTTGGTGCAGGTATTGCGATCGATCGTCCGACCGGCATACCCGCGTGCACACGGCAGGCCACTCAGGAAATCGATGAGCTGATTAACCGCGGTCGCGTTGGACGACGGCGAGATGTTCGGGTCGTTGGCACCGGTCGGCACGTAAACCAGAGCATTGTCGTTGCCCGAGACGCTGTCGTTGAATACCCCACCTCCGGCGAAAGTCAGGCTGTACGGACGGCCCGACCGGGCCACGAAGGTGAGTCCCAGCGAGGTCGTCAGATCCTCGAAGAACTCCTCGCGGAAGCTCGCAGCAAGCGTGATGTTGTGCCGGCTCTCGTAGAAGCCACGCGACGCGGCCGGGTTCTGCCGATCGAACGCCGCCGACAGGTCATAGTTCGACCCGGCGGTGGAGTTGTACATATTCCGGCGGTCCTGGGCGTCCGTGTAGGCGTAGCCCAGATTGAAATAGACCGAGCCACCCGGGGTGAAGATGCCCCCGTCGAAATTCTTCGACAGGATGAACGACGCGATATGGCTGCGGAAGCCGTCCGCGTTGGTAAGCATCAGCTCGTCGTCACGGCTGGTGCCGAAGCAGGCCGCGTTGACGCCCGTGTAAATCGGGGTCGGGGTGATATCCACCAGCCGCGCGGTGCAGCCCGCACGGGTCGGCTCGATCGACTGATAGATGGGCCGGCCATCGACGGTGAAGCCGCTCAGGCCGCGCGTGATGTCCGGGGTCTGAGCGAGGTCGACGAGCGTGTACGGATTCTCAAACTGGCTGTAGATATAGTCGAAATCGAGATTCCAGCCGCTGAAGAAGCCCGTTTCGGCGAAGTTCAACTGGGTGCGAACGCCGAAGTTGGCACGCAGCACGGTCGGGATCTTAATGTTCGGGTCGACCGACTGGGTGTCGCCACCGCCCGCCGCCGCGGTCGCCTGAGCAGCCGCCTGGAAGCAGGTCGGGACGCCGGTGAACTGGCCGTTGACGACCACGTCGATCTGGCCGGCCGGGCAGCCCGCCGAGCGGGTCGTGCCCTCGGCGAAACCGAAGCCGTTGTTCTGGAAGGCGTTGCCGAACCAGACCAGTGGATCGCCGCCAGAGAAGATGCCGACGCCGCCGCGGATCTGGGTCCGCGAGAAGACGGCGAAATCGTCGAGATCGTAGGTGAAGCCGAGGCGCGGCATCACGACCGGGTCCAGGTTGCTGAAGCCGGTCGTGTTGCTGAAGCCGTAGCGGCGGGCGAAGTTCGGGTTCACGTCCGGCTGATCGCCGTCATACCAGTCAACGCGCAGGCCGAGGGTGACGTCGAGCCGGTCGTTCACCGTCCACTCGTCCTGGGCATAGATCGAGTAGACGCTGCGGATGAAGTTCGCGGCGGCGTCGGCGACGTTGCCCGTCCGGCTGAAGTTGCCGAACGCGCCGACCGAGCTGTTGCTGACCAAGTTGGCAGGGGTCGTCGTAGTCGACGAGCCGGTGTTGAGCAGACCCTGCTCGAGCGCGTCTGCGTTGCGGAAAGTCAGCGTGCCGGTCGCGTTCTGGACGAACAGGTTGAAAATGTCCGCCCTGTTGAGCTCCGCGCCGATCTTGAACTGGTGGGCGCCCGCCGAGATGTTTGCGACCGCACGATACTGCTCGACCAGGGTCTGCAGGTCGTTGGCCGAACGCGACGTGCCCGGGCCAGCGAGCACGGCACCGTCGGGACCGGTCGGGTTGTCGATGCCGACGATGATGCGCGGGATCGGGTTGGCCGACTGAGCCTCGCCGCCACCGACCGGGTCCTGACGATCGACGACCTCGGAACGCGAATAGCGGATTTCCGTCGAGAAATTGTCCGACCAAGTCGAGTAGAGACGGCCCGAATAGTAATTCGAGATCGTGCCGCTGGTCAGGAAGGTGTTGAGACCGGTCACCTGCGGCGAGTTCACCGAGGTGAAGAAGTCGTCGGGACGAACGGTGCCTTCCTCGAGCCGCTGATAGGTGCCCTCGAGACGGTGATCGTCGTTGATCTGCCAGTCGAGGCGCGCGAAATAGCGGTCGTTGGTGAACGGACGGCTGCGCACCAGCGGGCCAGTCTCGATGCCGTAGACCCGGCTGAGGATCTCGGAGATCCGATTGAACTCGGCGACGGGAACGCCTGCGAGCTCGTTCGGATAGCCGGCGCCGGCCGGGCCGTCGTCCTGCGACTGGCCGGCTTCCTGGTGCTCATATGCGCCGAAGAAGAACAGGCGGTCGGGGATGATCGGCCCGCCGAGCGACACGCCCCAGCGCTTCTCCGGCTCGATCGGAGCGACCGGACGGCCGTCGACGGTGTCGCCGCGCATGCCTGCGTCCGAATATTCGAAGAAGGCGGTGCCGTGGAATTCGTTGGTGCCGCCGCGGGTGACGACGTTGATTGCGCAGCCGGTAAACTGGCCGAAGTCCACGTCGAACGGCGCGAACTGGACCTGGGCCTCACGAACCGCGTCATAGGGAAGCGGAGTCGACGAACGTGACGAGAAGCCGGTGTCGTTGAGACCGTAGACGTCGCCCTGGCTGATGCCGTCGACAGTGAAGGCGTTGCCGCGGTCGTTGCCGCCGAGGCACGAGATACGGTCCTGGCCCGAGCCGCCGTCGTCGCGGTCGAGGCTGACGCGCGGGTCGATTCGGATGATGTCGCGGACGTCGCGGTTGAAGGTCGGTGCGTTCTGGAGAACGGCTTGGCCGAAGGCGGTGCCCGGGCCGATCGCGCGCAGCTGCACGTTGGCCCGCTGGCCGGTCACCACGATGACGTTCTCGGCGCCGGCCTCGGCCGAAGCGAGGTTGAACTGAAGGCTGGTCGCGCCCTGAAGGGTTGTGACCAGGTCGCCGACCGTCTGGCCCTGATAGCCGGGCGCGGTTGCGGTGACCGTGTAGGGACCGCCGACGGTGAGGCCGGTCGCCGTGAAACGGCCGTCGCCGGCGGCCTGGATGGTGCGCGAGGCGCCGGTGCGGGTGTCGGTGATGACGACGGTGGCGCCGGCGAGCGGAGCGCCGGCTTCGTCGGTGACCGAGCCTTCGATCTGGCTGGTGATCTGTTGCGCCTGAACGGCGAGAGGCGCCGCAAACATGGCTGCGGCGGCACAAAGCAGTCTGGTCTTCTTCATTCTACCCCCCGGGGAGACGGTGAAAATGCACTTTGATTTAAATGCGCAAGATGGGCGCTCGCTGGGAATCAGCGATGTCCGGAGGCGCCCCTAGGCGGCCTTTGTTGCATGAATGTGACCCAAGGCAAGGGGTTTAGCCGGACTCCCCTTGTTCCGTTGTGCACTTCCTGTGGATGACTGGATTTTGGGCAACACTTGACGCATGGGCGTGCGAACGCCGGGTTAGCTCAGCTGGTAGAGCAACCGCCTTGTAAGCGGTAGGTCGTCGGTTCGAGTCCGACACCCGGCACCATTCCCGGTCAAAGATGGGCACCGGGCCCGCGTTGGATCGTCGATCTGCGTAAGGCTCCTCTCCAGCGTTGATTTACGCCCGAGAATAGTCTTGGGAGCAACGAGGCTCTGACACGGCCGAGTGGCGGCATGACAACGAGTTGTACGTGTCTCGTTAGCTTATTCAGCGCGCGAAACGTGCTATGCTGCCGCCAAGAGAGGACGATTACTCACGGCGGCTGAAGAGACGAGAGAAGATCTGACACTTCGCCGAGACGCGAGCGAAATCATCATCCGATGGCGCGCACCACTGCGAATCCCCTCCGCTGGACTCACCACGGAAGCGTTCGAGATTCTCGTCGGAAAAGCCGGCTGAACAAGCGTCCTTCCGGGCCGACCTCAGCCCAGAAGCTCTCGATCGCGGCGGCCAAGACTTTTGGAGCGAGTGGTCCGGCCGTCCATCGGTCTCTGCTCAAAGGAAGGTGACATATTGCGCTGTCCGATGTCTAAGCGATGATGGTTGCGTATGATGAACCTCCGACACATCGAAATCTTTCATGCCGTCTATGTGAACGGCTCCGTAAGTGCGGCGGCGCGAGCGCTGAACGTCTCGCAGCCGTCCGTCTCCAAGATGCTTCGCCACGCCGAGAGCCTGCTCGGCTTCCAGCTCTTCCAGCGCACGAATGGCGGCCTGGTGCCGACGGAGGATGCCCACACCCTGTTTGCAGACGTCAAGGAGATCCAGGATCGGGTAATGGGGCTGCGGGAGGCCGGGAGGAACTTGCGCCGGGGAACTGGCGGCACCCTGCGCATCCTGGCTCTGCCTTCGCTTGCCCTCGAAGCCATCCCTGCAGCGGTCTCGCATTTCCTGCGCTCGCACCCGGACGTGAAGTTCGACCTTCAGACCGCCCATCACGATGACCTGCTCCGCAAGCTGTACGAGCGCGAGGCCGACATCGCGATCGCCTGCGAGGTCCCCGCCGCGGCCCCGATCGCCCAGCGCTGGATAGGAGAGAGCGAGCTGGTCGTGTTGTACCGCGAGCAGGACATGCCCGACGCGCCGTCCTGCGTCGAACTCCAACGTCTCAAGGGCCAGCCTTTCATCAGCCTGGCGTCCAGCGGGCCGATCGGCCAGTTGTTTACCCAGGAGCTTCAGCGGCTCGACCTCGAGCTGGATGCGGTCGTCTCCGCCCGAACCTTCTACATGGCCGGAGCGCTGGTACGGCAGGGCATCGGAATGACCGTGGTGGATAACTTCACGGCCCAGGCCTACCTCGCGCCTGGCCTGTCGATGCGTCCGCTCAAACCGCGCGTCGCCTTCGACATCCACGCAATGTTCCTGATCAATCGACCGCCGAGCGCGCTGGCGACTGACTTCCTGAAGACGCTCGGGCGGATCCTCGACGCACCATAGCGGCTGGCTATGGCGGGCCGCCAACTGACTATGCGTCGGTGGCCGAATCGCCGATTAGGCTCAAGGGCTCAATGATCCCTGCGCCCTTCCTTCTCTATCTCGGCCGAAGCTCAGATCCGCTCGCGATCAAGACGTCGCGCGGCGTCGCGCAGTTCCGGCGCGAGGATTGCGTCGGCGAATTCCGGCATGACGAATGCCCGCAGACGCTCGGCTTGCCTCGGCTCGGCATGCGCGAGGCCGCCGAGGCCGGTGCTCGAACCCTCATCTTGGGCATCGCCGGCGCCGGTGGGAGGCTGGGCGACGACCTGATCGAGGACTCGGCGGCGGCCCTGGAAGCCGGCATGAATGTCGCCTCCGGGCTCCATCAGCGGCTGCGCGACCAGCCACGCCTCGCGACCCTTGCGCGCGAGCGGTCGCTCAACCTGTTTGACGTTCGCGATCCGCCGGCAAACCTCAAGGTGGGGACCGGCTATGCCCGTGCGGGACGCCGCCTGCTCACCGTGGGAACCGACTGTTCGGTAGGCAAGATGTACGCGACGATCGCGCTCACCCGGCGGCTTCGCGAGTCCGGCGCCGCGGCCGATTTCCGTGCAACCGGCCAGACCGGGATCCTGGTCGCTGGGGGCGGCGTGGCCGTGGACGCAGTTGTCGCCGACTTCATCTCCGGAGCGATCGAGCAGCTCGCCCCCGCCCGCGACGACCGCGGCTGGGACGTGATCGAAGGCCAGGGCTCGCTCTTCCACCCGTCCTTCGCAGGGGTCTCGCTCGGCCTGCTCCACGGCGCTCAACCGGAGGCGCTGGTGATTTGCGACGAACCTGGGCGGTCGCATATGCGCGGCATCCCGGGACGCCCCCTTCCCGATCTCGCCGAATGTATCGAGCGAAATCTGGAGGCGGCGCGGCTGACCAGCCCGGAGGTTCGTGCCGCGGGCATCTGTCTCAACACATCGGCTATGGACCGCCAGGCCGCGCTCCGCCTGTGCGCCGCGACCGAGGACCGGCTCGGCCTTCCCTGCACCGATCCGATCGCCTTCGGCGTCGAGCGCATCGTTGACAAGCTCCTATGCCACGAACCGTCCTCGCTCAGCACCTTCGCTTCCCGCTGACCCGCCCTTTCCGAATCGCGCGCGGCGTGAAGACGGAAGCCGAGGTGGTCACGGTGGCGATCGGCGAGGATGGAAGGACCGGTTGCGGCGAAGCCGTGCCTTACCCTCGCTATGGCGAGAGCCCGGCGAGCGCACTGGCCACCATCGAGACGGTCCGTGACCGGATCGAGGAGGGTGCCGGCCGCGAGGAGCTGCTGAGCCTGCTCCCAGCCGGCGCGGCACGCAATGCGATCGACTGCGCCTTGTGGGACCTCGAGGCGAAGCTGTCCGGCCGCGACGTCGCGAGCATGATCGGAGGGCCTGTGCCAAGGCCTGTTGCAAGCGCGCTTACGGTGACAATCGACGATCCCGAGGCGATGGCGCGGACGGCCGCCGGCCTTGCCGAAATGCCCCTGCTGAAGGTGAAGGTGGATGCCGGCGATCCCGAGGCGCAGATCCGGGCGGTGCGCAAGGCGGCGCCCCGCGCGAGATTGATCGTCGATCCTAATGAGAGTTGGGACCGCGACCTCGTAGAGGCGATGCAGCCGCTGCTCATCGAGATGCATGTCGACCTGCTCGAGCAGCCGGTCCCCGCCGGATCCGACGAATGGCTCGAAGGCTTCGCTCCGGCGGTGCCGATCTGCGCCGACGAATCCATCCACGTCGCCGAGGACCTGCCGACGGTCGCCCGCCGCTACCAGGCGGTCAACGTCAAGCTCGACAAGACCGGGGGGCTGACCGCAGCCCTCACGCTCGCGCAGGCTGCGCGCGAACGCGGCCTCGGGCTGATGACCGGCTGCATGGTGAGCTCGTCGCTGTCGATGGCGCCCGCTCTGCACGTCGCCATGCTTTCCGACTTCGTCGACCTTGACGGTCCTCTCTGGCTTCGTGAGGATCGCTTCGGCGGGGTGCGTCAGGAGAGCGGTTTCCTCCATCCTCCCGTCGACCGATTCTGGGGTACTTCATGAGGGCGGGATGGGTTGCATGGCTGCTCGCGCCGTTGCTGGTCGGCGCGATGACGCCGCCCGAACGGGTCGACCTGATCATCCGCGGCGGCACCATCTACACCGGCGCAGAAGCCCCATTCGTCGGTGACGTGGCGGTCTCGGGCGACCGCATCCTCGCCGTCGGCCCGAATCTTCCTTATTCGGCCGCGAGAATCGTCGAGGCGCGCGGGATGGTCGTCGCGCCGGGGTTTATCGATCCGCACACCCATGCCGGCCCGCAACTCGCGTCGGACGATGCCCGCACGCGGCTGATCCCCGCCTTCCTGATGCAAGGCGTGACGACCGCCTTCATCGGCAATGACGGCGGTGGCGAACCGGACGTGGCGACGGTGCTCGCCCGGACCGGGACGCGCCCGGTCGGGATCAACTACGCCACCTTCGTCGGCCTAGGGCCGGTGCGCACGGCGACGGTCGGCAACGACGACCGCGCACCGACTCCGGCCGAGCTCGACCGCATGAGGCAGATGGTGGCCGGCGCGATGTGCGAGGGTGCGCTCGGCCTGTCGACCGGCCTCTTCTACGCGCCGCAGAGCTTCGCCTCGATCGAGGAGGTCACCGCGCTCGCACGAGAGGCGGGCCGGCGCGGCGGAGTCTACGACAGCCACATCCGCGACGAATCGAGCTACGGGATCGGCCTCGTGGCGGCGATCGACGAGGCGATCGCGATCGGGCGCGAGGCGGGGCTTCCAGTTAACATTTCCCACATCAAGGCGCTCGGCGTCGACGTGCACGGCCAGGCACCCGCGATCATCGCCCGGATCGAGGCGGCGCAGGCCGCGGGGCGGCGGGTCACCGCCGACCAATATCCCTGGTCGGCCTCGGGGACCACCCTCGCAGCATCCCTCGTTCCGCGTTGGGCCCAGGACGGCGGCCGCGCCGCCTTGTTGCGGCGCTTCGACGATCCGGCGGTCGCGAACCGGCTCCGCGCCGACATGGCCGACAACCTGCGCCGGCGCGGCGGTGCGGCCTCACTGCTGATTACCGAAGGGGCTCATCGCGGCCGCCGCCTAGCCGAGGTCGCCGGCGCGCGGGGCGCGGACCCGATCGCGGCGGCGATCGCGGTGATCAGGGTTCAAGACCCGGCGGTGGCCTCATTCAACCAGACCGAGGAAGACATCGCCGCCTTCATGCGCCGCCCCTGGGTGATGACCAGCTCCGACGCCTCGACCGGGCATCCCCGGGTCTATGGCAGCTTCGCCCGCAAATATGCCGAATATGTGGTCGCCCGCCGCGTGCTGAGCCTGCGGGAATTTATCGAGCGGAGCACGGCGCTGACTGCCGACACCTTCGGGATCGTCGACCGCGGGCGGCTTCGGCCGGGCGCCTTCGCCGATATCGTCGTGTTCGATCCCGACCGTTATGCGGCGAACGCCACCTATGAACGGCCGACCGAGCTCGCCGTCGGCGTCCGCGCCGTCATCGTCAACGGAGTTGCGGCGGTCGAGAACGGCGCGATGACCGGTGCGGCGGCAGGACGCGGCCTCGCCCACACACCGACCCCGGGGAGCTGTCCATGAAACTATTGCGCGGCTGGTTCGCCATTCCCCTGTGGCAGCGCGTGCTCGGGGCGCTTGCGCTCGGGCTCCTCTTCGCCGCGCTGTGGCCGCAGGCGACCCCGGCCGTGCAGTTCATGGGCGACCTGTTCGTTCGCGCGATCCGGATGCTCGTCGTGCCGATCGTTCTGGTCACAATCGCGGCCGGGATCACCACCCTCGGCGATCCCAAGCGGATAGGCGGGCTCGGGGCGCGCACCATCGGCCTATTCGCCTTTACGACCGCTATCGCGGTGTCGGTCGGAATGCTCGTGGCAACCTTGGTCCGCCCGGGCGAGGGCGCGCCGCTGGGAACCGCCACGGCACGCGCTCTCGGCACTCCACCGACCCCTTACGAGCAGCTCGTCGGGATCATTCCGACCAACATCTTCGACGCGCTCGTCAAAGGTGACATGCTTGCGATCATATTCGTCGCCATCCTCCTCGGCGTCGGCACCCTGCTCGCAGGAGAGGCGGGGCGGCCTTTCGCCGGTCTCCTCCAATCGGCGACCTCCGTCCTGCTCAAGATCGTCGGGATCGTCATGGAGGCGACTCCGTTCGGCGTGTTCGCGCTGATCGCCAACGCGGTCGCTGCCAACGGCGCGGCGGTGTTCGTCAACGTCGGCTGGCTGGCGCTCGCGGTCGTGCTGGGCTCGGCGCTCCAGATCCTCCTCGTCCACAGCCTGATCCTGAAGTTCGTCGCGCGCGTACCGGTGACCCGCTTCTTCCGCGGCATCGTCGACGCTTTGGCCGTGGCCTTCTCGACCGCATCGAGCTCTGCGACCCTGCCGGTAGCGATGCGGGTGGCGGAGAAGAATCTCGGCGTCGGTCGGGCGGTCTATTCGACTGTCCTCCCGCTGGGTGCCAGCATCGGCAAAGACGGCACGGCGATGTATGTCGGCCTGCTGAGCCTGTTCAGCCTGCAGGCGCTCGGAGTCCCGCTCACGCCCACGGTTTATGCGCTCGTCTTGCTGACCGGCGCGCTTGCCGCGTTCGGAACGGCGCCGGTTCCGTCCGCATCCCTGTTCATGCTCGCTGCGGTGCTGTCTTCGGTGGGAGTGGCGCCGGAGCAGACCGCCCTGGTCGTCGGCTTCGTGCTTCCGTTCGACCGCCTCCTCGACATGACCCGAACGGTGCCGAGCGCCAGCGCCAATTTGACGGTGGCGACCACTGTCGCGCGCTGGGAAGGCGAGTTCGACGAGGCGGTGCTCAGCGGTAGAAGCGGATATTCCCCAGCTCCAGAGTCTCCTGACCACCGGGCTGTCCCTCAAGCCGAATGACGACCGCGCGCAGCCGCGCGAGGTCCAGTCGCGCCGCCTCGTTCGAGCTGCGGAATTCCTTGAACGGGATTCGCACTTCCCGCGTCGTGTCCCCGGCCGTGAATGCGGTTCGGAACATCCTCCGACTGTCGACGCCATAGGAATCGAGAAGCAGCGCGTAGCGTCCGGATCCCCGCGCCTCGAACGCGATCCCCTCGAAGCCGCGCGCGTCGGCGAGATGGACTGGCCCCGCGGTCAGCGGAAGAACGAGATTCGCGTAGGGCTGCGGCGCCGCGCCCATTCGGGCGAAAAGGAAGAAGTGGCCCGGTTCGCCGCGCTGGCGGACATAGTGAAGATGGCTGTGGTCGATGCCGGATTCGCTGGTCTCGACCGGCAGCGTGCCGAGATCGGTGCGGCCGTCGCGGCCCCCGCCGACATCGATCGGGCCGGCAAGGCGGTGAACCGGAAGGGGCGAAGGCTCGTCGGACTTGAGCAGGCGCCGAAGCGGCTCCAGCGCGACCTCGCGCCCAGATACGAAGACCCGGCGGACGTCGTACAGATCCTCGATCCGCTGGTCGGGCCGCCCGCCGACCAGGAGAAGGTCGGCCCGCTGGCCCGGAGCGACGCGGCCGCGATCCTCCCGCCGCAGGATGCCCGCGCTTACGCTGGTCGCCGCGGTCAGGGCCTCGGCGGGCGTGAAGCCGTCCTCCGTCAGTAGGCGGATTTCTCGGACCGCCGAAGAGCCCTGATAGACTCCCCCGATGCCGGCGTCGGTGCCGATTCCGACCTTCACGCCCCCTGCCCTCAGCCGGCGCAAATTCTCGCGGAGGATGCTCCAGCGACGCGCCTCGAGCTCAGGGATCTCCGCGGGCGGGCGGGCGAGCCGCGCGTCCTCGCGGGCCCGCTCCTGCGGACGCAGCCGATCCCATTCAACCGGAAGGAAGGCGCGGTCCTGCTGCGGCTCGTAGACGACCATGGTCGGGACATAGGCCGTGCCGTTCGCCTTCATCAGTTCGATCAGCTCGTCGTCCACGAGCGCGTCGCCGATGCCGTGGCCAAGCGCGTCCACGCCAGCCGCCGCAGCGGTCTTGGCGCCTTCCAGCGTCACCGTGGGTGATGACGGCGATCCCGGCCTCATGGGCCCTGTTCACGATCGCCCGGAGGGTCGGCAGGCTCATGCTGTTGATGTCCGGCGACCGGCCGTAGCGCCAGCCGTCGGCGAACACCTTGATGACATCGGGCTGATAGGCGAGCGCCCGGTTCATCGCCAGCTCGGCCGCGCGCGGGGTTGCCGCCTCCATCGTGAAGAAGTCGCCCCAGCCATATTCGGTGCCGTGTCCGCCGGGCACGCCGATGCGGATGGCGAGCTGAAGCTGCGGCGCCGCCACCTCGCCGCTCGCGACCATCTCCCGGATCGGCGACAGCATCTCACCCGACACCGAGAAGTCGTTCACGCTGGTCACGCCATTGAGGAGGTGCCCGGCATAGGCCTTGCCGAGATCGTCCGGAGCGTCGAAGCCGGGCGAGCGAAGATGCGTGTGAAGATCGTGGAGGCCCGGAAGCACGGTCATTCCGGGCGCATCGACGACCCGGCTGTCCCGAGGCGCCTGCAGGTCAGGACCGACCGCGACGATCCGATCGCCTGAAATCAGCACGTCGGCGCGCATGGCCTTCGCGCCGGTGCCGTCGAAGACGTGTCCGCCGCGGATAAGGACGTGGCTCGCCGGCGGAGACGCGCCGAGACAAAGCAGCCCGGACAGGGCGCAGACCAGACGCTTCCACATCATTGCAGCGGCTGTCGCCGCATCAGCGTCTGGTCGAGGAAGTCCATCGTGGCACGAAGGCTCTGGAGCCAGCTGTCGTGCCGGAAGAAGCTGTGCCGCTCGTTGGGGAAGACGAGCTCACGATAGGGAATGCCGCGCGCGGAAAGCTCGCGTGCCAGCACCAGCGACTGCGCGAAGTCCACGTTACGATCGTCGTCGCCATGGATCAGGAGCACCGGCGAGCGCCACCGGTCGATCGCGCCTAGCGGTGACGAAGCCCACTGGAGCTGCCGCGCCCGTTCCTGCGCCTCGGGCGAGAGGTTGTTCGGGACCGGGCGGAGCATCGAGTGGACCCCGTGGAAATCGACCCCGGAGGCGAACAGGTCGCTGTCGCGGGCGAGCGCAAGCGCGGTGAGATAGCCGCCCCAGCTTCCGCCCCAGGCTCCGACCCGCGCCGGGTCCACGTCCGCGCGCGCCTCGAGCCAGCGCCCGGCGGCGAGGATGTCGCGATATTCTGACGCGCCTTCGCGGCCGGTATCGGGGGCGTCGCGGAAGGCGAGGCCATAGCCGGTGCCGCTGCGGTAGTTGACGACCAGCACGTGATAGCCACGGGCGGCGAGCTGCTGGTTCATGATGTAGCCGTTGGAATAGTAACGCGACGGGTGGAAGCCGAGCACCATCTGCCGGCGCGGCCCGCCATGGATGTAAACAAGGGCCGGTCGCCGGCCCTCGCCGCGCCCGCGGAAGAACTGGCCGTGACTCTCCATTCCGTCGGCAGCCCTGAACGTCACTGCCTCCGGTGCGATGAAGCCCTGCGCGGCGGGCGCCCTGCCGAGCGGCGACGCACGCTCGTCGAGCAGCACGGCATGGGCCGGACGGGCGACATCGGTGGCGATGGCGCCCACGGAGTCGCCCGCTACGGTCGGATAGAAGAGCATGGTCGAATCGCGCCCGCCGAGGCGGACGGCCGGGCCGCCGGCGATCGGCCGCCGCCAGATCCGACGCCGGTCGATGTCGCCGTCATTAGCGGCATAGACGAGTGACGTACGATCGCCGCCGAGCAGGAAGGTCTCGACCTCGAACGCGCCGCTGGTCAGGGCGCGTGGCTCCCCTCCCCGCGCGGCATCGATTGCATAGACATGCATCCAGCCGGTCCGCTCCCAGGGGAACAGGATGTGGCCGTCGCGGCTCCAGAACAGGTTGCGGCTGCGCGTGCCGGCATAGCGGCCGCCGCGGCCGGCCGGCGCCGCCCACAAGCTGCGCGCCCGTCCGCTCGCGACGTCCACGACGCGGATCGACCAATAGGTGCCGACGTCATGGGCGGCGCCCTGCGGCGGCGACAGATAGCGGATGAAGGCGACCTCGTGACCGTCGGGCGAGAAGACCGGATCGGTCGAATGGCCGAGACCGGGATCGAGATAGCGCAGACGCCCATCACCGGCGTCGAGCAATGCAACATAGCTGTGCTCGCCGCGGCTCTCTGACAGAAGCAGCCGTGCGCCGTCCGGCGACCAGGCGAGACTCGTGATCCGTCCGTCCACCTTGACCAGCGACTGGGCCTGACCACTGCGGCTCCACAACCACACCTCGCCGCGGCGGGTGAAGGCGAGGCGCTGGCCGTCCGGCGAGAAGACCGGCGAATGGCCACGCCCGATCAGCAGCGGGGCCCCGCCCGCGACTGGCACGATGAACACCTGCTGCGCCGGCGCTTCGGCACGGGCGGCGGGATTGGGGAGGCTCTCCTCGTCCGGATATTCCTCGTCGCCGCCGGCGACGAAGGCGAGGCTCGAGCCGTCCCGGCTGAAGGCGAGATCGTAGAGCTGAAGACCGTCGTCCTGGGTATGAGCCGTGAGCCGACGCGCGGGCTGCCCCCGCGCGCCGACCCAGATGTTGCGGACTCCCGCCGCATTCTCGACCCAGCCAAAAACAGGGACGTCCGCCGCGCCGGTCAAAGATCCCGCCGTGGGCAGCGCAAGCGCCTCGGCCAGCGGGTCGGAAGCAGCTGCGGCGCCCGGATGCGCGAGCGCCAATCCGACGAATGCAAGCCACAGGCGGAAGAAAAGGCGTCGTGACATGGGGGCGTTATGAAAGGCTGTCGCAGCCGGCGGCAAGCTCGCCACCGCGCAACATGCAGCCATGTTATGACCGCCGAAACGCTCTGTATGACCGCCTCGCTATTCCTTCCGAACGCATCGCCCTTAGGATCGGCTCATGTCCCGGGTCGTCGATCCTGAAGCCTGGCACCGCGACGGCTATGCCGTCGTCCGCCAATTCTTCACTCCTCAGGAGGTCGCCTCGATCGGCGATGAGATCGACGCGGTCCATGCCGAGGGCATCGCCCACGGCCGCAGCTTTCGCCACGGCAACCTGTTCTACAATGTCGCGCCGCGCGAGCACGGCCCCGTCGTGCAAATGGTGCAATGGCCGGCCTATCACCGGCCCGCGCTGGACGCAGTGCGGCTCGATCCGCGCTTCGCCGCCCTTCTGGAGCCGCTGATCGGCCGCGACGTCAAGCAGATCATCAACCAGATCCACTGGAAGGCGCCGGGCGCCGCCGGCGACTTCGCCTGGCACCAGGATTCGCGCTTCCGGCTGCCGGTCGAGTGCTATCGCAACCTTGGGACGTCGTACGTCCAGACCGGCCTCGCAATCGACCCGCACAAGCCCGAATCCGGAGGCATGGCCTTCGTCCCGCGCAGCCACCTTCACGGCGATCTCGATCTTGACACCTCGGCCGATGTGCTCGGCCGAACGATGCAGGACGCGGCGTTGGAACGGGTCGGCCTGTCCGCGACCGACGCGATCCAGCTCGATCTCGAACCCGGCGACCTCGCTTTGTGGAACCCCTATCTGGTGCATGGCTCGGGCACGAACCGATCCGGTCACCAGCGCCGATTTTACATCAACGGCTATGTCCGGGCGATGGATTGCGACCGAGGCGAATGGGCGTTCCGCGCCGGCCACCCGGTCGCGCTGGGCCGGGAGCCGGCCATGGTTCATTACGAGGCGCTGCGCGAGCGCGACGGCCCCCATTATGTCTGAGCGTCTCAGCGACGCCGCCAACCGGATTTAGGAGCAGAAGCTTGATGCGAACCCCGGTCCTTATCCGCACCGCCATGTTGGCGCTCGCCCTCGCCGCCGCACCCGCGCCGGCGGTGGCATGGCAGCCTACGCTCCAGGAGCGGGTCCAGGCCGAGCTCGACCGGGCGGGCCCGGGGCCGCGCTTCGGCCTGGTGGTGACGACCGAGGACGGGCGCGAGCTGATCGCGATCAATCCCGACAACCGCTTCGTGCCGGCCTCCAACACCAAGCTGTTCACCACAGCGGCGGCGTTCGCGACGCTGACCGGACTCGACCAGCCGGACGCCGCCGGCGGAGCTGCCGTACGGCTCGAAGGCCGGCGCAGGGCCCCCGACGTCGTCCTGATCGGTCATGGCGACGCCCGCCTGTCGAGCGCTCCCGATTGCGTGATCAACTGCCTCGCGGCTCTTGCCGACGCGGTCGCCGCGCGGACCCGGCGGGTCAACGACGTGATCGGCGACGATACCCTGTTCCCGGACCAGCGCTGGAGCCCGGGGATGAGCTGGAACAACATCGTCACTGCCTATGGGACCGGGATCTCGGCGCTGACGCTGGACGACAACGAGATGCGCGTGCGAGTCACGCCCGGCGCGGTCGGGCAGCGGCCGTCGCTCGAACATCCACCTTACTATCGGATCGTCAACGAGGTCGTGACAGTCGCGGACGGGCCTACGCAGATTCGCTACACGCGCATGCCCGGAAGCATGGTAATCCGAGTGACCGGCCGAATCGCTGCCGCCGCCGACCCAGAGAATCTGCGGGTCGGGATCGACGACCCCGCCCATTACGCCGCGACCCGGCTTCGCACGTTGCTGGAGGCGCGCGGCGTTCGAGTGACCGGCGAGGTCCGCGTTCGTCATCGCCCGGCGGAGGGCGGCGAAGGTGAGCAGGTGACGAACAATGCGCGGCCGGCCGTGT
>JBKBPQ010000006.1:0-219852 GCA_046293155.1 Allosphingosinicella sp.
AGCGCGCCCACCTCGTGCTCGGCGTGCAGGGCACCGCGCCCCACTGGATCGAGATCGACGCCGCCGCCTTCCTCTCCGACGAGGGCGAGCTGACGGCGCGGATCGAGGCCGAATATGACCTCCGCATCACCCAGCGGCTGATCCTCCAGCCGCTGGTCGAGGTGGAGCTGGCGGCGCAGGACACCCCCGAGCTCGGCATCGGCGCCGGCCTCAGCTCGACCGAGACTGGCCTCAGGCTGCGCTACGAGATCGTGCCCGAGTTCGCCCCCTATGTCGGGGTCGAATGGGAACAGTCTTACGGGCAGACCGCCGATTTCCGCGAGGCCGCGGGAGAGGATTTGGGCGCTCTGCGTTTCGTCGCGGGCTTGCGCATATGGTTCTGAACGAAGGAAGAAACTGGATGATGAAAACTTCATTCCTGCTGGCGGTCGCCGGCACCGCCATGATCACGGCATGCTCGGAGCCGAGCGGCGGCGAGAACAACCTGGCGGGCGGCAACGCGCTCGCCATCGACGGCAATGTTCTGGCCAATGTCGCGGGCGACATCTCGCTCAATGGAACCGCCGAAGCCCCGGCCGCCAACGAGACGGCCGGTTCGAGCGCCGTCGAGCAGCCGCGCCCGGCGGCTCCGGTCCGGACCCCGCCTGCTCCTGCTGCCCGGCCCGAACCCGCGCCCAACGCGCAGGCCGATCGACCCGCCCGCACGGAGCGGAGCGCTCCCCGGCCGGCGCCGAAGCAGGAGCCGTCGCCGCCGCCCGCGAGCACCTGCACGCCCGAGCATGAAGCCATGGGGCACTGCAAGCAGTAGCGCGTCGACCAACATCGTGATCTAGCAAGGACATAAGAGGGGGAATCAGAATGGCGGCACCGTCGCGGATTGCGGGTAAGATTCACAAATGGCTCGCTCTGGTGCTGGCCGTTCCGTTCCTCTTCTGGTTCGTGAGCGGCCTGTTCTTCGCGATCGCGCCGATCGAGCGGGTGCGTAGCGAACATATGGTCGCCGAGCAGCCGCCGGTGCCGATCTCGATGGCCGACGCCGCGGCCGGCCTCCAGCGGCTCCATTCGGCGGGCGCCCAGCCCGGCGAGAAGATCGAGTTCCGAAGCCTGCTCGGCCGGCCGGTGGCTCTCGTCAGCGGGGGCGAGGCGCGGCCGCGGCTCTACGACCTCGAGTCTGGCCGGCAGCTGTCGCCGATCCCCCAGGCCCTCGCCGTCCGGATCGCCGAACGCGATCATTCCGGCGACCAGCGCGCCGTGAGCGTTTCCCTGGTCGAGGAGGAATCGACCGAATATCGCGGAGCGCTGCCGGCGTGGCGCGTCGGCTTCGATGACGGGGCGAACCGCGCGCTCTACGTCGCCGCCGACACCGGCGCCGTGGCGGCTCGCCGCTCGACCCTGTGGCGCACGTTCGATTTCCTGTGGTCGCTCCACATCATGGACTTCAAGAACCATGAGGATTTCAACACGCCGCTGCTGATCATCACGACCGCGTTCGGCCTCCTCGTGATCGTCACCGGCTTCATCATGTTCCCGAGCCGGCTCGGCTTCACGTCATGGCGCCGCCGCCGCAAGGCTGCGCGGGCGCGTGGCCAGGCCGCGCCGGCGGAGTAGCCCCATGACCTTCGACGACCAGCTCCAGCGTTATTTCGGGACCACCGACCTCGCCGCCTTGTCGCACGACGCGCTCGCCGCGGGCGTCGACCGGATGAAGGTCGATCTCGGCCTCGAAACCGACCGCGCCCGCCGCTTCGCGCTCTGGGCCCTGCTGTTCACGCTGGGCGAAGCGCCGGATCTCGACGTCGCGTTCAAGGACGAGGCGGACCGGGAGGCGGCGCGCAACCTCATGGACCTGCTCGCCGCTGCGGAAGAGAGGGGCGGCGAGGCCTGAGCCCGCCGGTTTCTCTCTCGCTCACCCGGGGCTAATGTCCATTGAGAGAGGTCGTCGGGGGGAGGATATGCGCGGCACGATCATTCACTGGGATCCCGCTGAAAGAAGCGGCATCATCAGCGATACGGCAGGGCATCGACGGACCTTCTACAGCGGCGACTGGCGTTCTCCCGAGGAGCTGACCGCCGGCAGGGACGTCGACTTCGAGATCGTCGGCGATCGTCCGAGCGACATCTTCATGCTCGCGCCGAGCGGACCGGCCACTTTGGGCTATCCGTCGCCGCAGAGCGAGGCTGCGCGGCAGGCGACCAATTACGCCATAATTTCGCTGGTCTGCGGCGGGATCGGCTTCATGTTCTGGCCGATAGGCCTGCTGGTGGCGATTCCAGCGATCATCTTCGGGATCAAGGGCAAGCGGTTAGGCCAGGACCTGGCCGACCGGGCGCCCTATATCATGAGCATCGGCGGCATCGTCCTCGGCGTGGTCGTCGCCTTGTTCGGCCTACTCTTCGTCGGCTTTTTGGCCGTCATCCTGACGACGGTCGCCTGGTCAGTGCCGCGATAGGAAATCTTCTCCGACGCCGAATGCGCCTTCGAGCACTGCGCGCTGCGCCCAGGCGATGTCGTCGGCCATGTAGCGGTCCTTGTCGTAGAAGGGCACGGAGGCTCGGATCGTGGCCATCGCCTGCTCGAGCGGCGGCGAGCTAGTCAGCGGGCGATGAAAGTCGATGCCCTGGGCTGCGGCGAGAAGCTCGATGCCGATGACCCCGGCGGCGTTGCCGGCGACCCGGCGGGCCTTTACTCCGGCATGGGTGGCCATCGAGACATGGTCCTCCTGGCCAGCCGAAGTCGGCACGGTGTCGACGCTCGCCGGCCAGGCGAGGGACTTGTTCTCCGAGACAAGCGCGGCGGCCGAGACCTGGGCGATCATGAAGCCCGAATTGACGCCGCTGTCCTCGATCAGGAAGGGCGGCAGGCCGCTCATCTTGGGATCGACCAGGACCGCCATGCGCCGCTCGGCGATCGAGCCGATCTCGCACAGGGCCATGGTCAGGGTGTCGGCGGCGAAGGCGACCGGCTGGGCATGGAAGTTGCCGCCCGAGATGCCGTCCTCGCCGAAGATGATCGGGTTGTCGGTCACCGCATTGGCCTCGATCTCCAGCACGCCGGCGGCGTTGCGCATGAGGTCGAGACTGGCGCCCATTACCTGAGGCTGGCAGCGGAAGCTGTAGGGGTCCTGGACCTTTGCGCAGTCTTCGTGCGAGGCGCGGATGCCGCTTCCGGCGAGTAGGCCGCGAAGCATCTCGGCGACGGCGATCTGGCCCCTCTGCCCGCGCGCTTCGTGGATGCGCGGGTCAAAAGCGACGTCGGTGCCCTTGAGCGCGTCTGTGGAGAGCGCCCCGGAGACGAGGGCGGCGCCGAACACGCGCTCGGCGGTGAACAGGGTGTCGAGCGCGATCGCAGTGGAGGCCTGGGTGCCGTTGATCAGCGCCAAGCCCTCCTTGGGCCCGAGGACGAGGGGCTCGAGGCCGAGTTTTTGAAGTGCCTCAGCGGCGGGCATGTCCTCGCCGCGAAGCGTGATTCGGCCTTCGCCGAGCATCGCCGCGCTCATATGAGCGAGCGGAGCGAGGTCCCCGGACGCGCCGACCGATCCCTGGCTTGGGATGACCGGAAGCGCGTCGGCCTCGATCATCGCGAGGATCCGCTCGATGAGCTCGGGGCGGACGCCGCTCAGGCCGCGGCCGAGGCCGATCGCCTTCAGGACCATCATCAGGCGGACGACCTCAGGACTCAGCGGTGCGCCGAGGCCGGCGCTGTGGGACAGGATGAGGTTGCGCTGGAGCTCGGCGAGCCGCTCGGCCGGGATGCGCGTCTGGGCAAGGAGGCCGAAGCCGGTGTTGATGCCATAGACGGTGCGGCCGCTTGCGACGATCGCGCGGACCGCTTCGGCCGAGGCGCGCACCGCGTCCCACGCCTTGCCTGCCAGCTTGACGGGGGCGCCGGCCCAGATGTCGCGCAAGGTCGCGAGCGGGATCGAGCCCGGGTTCAGCTCAATCGTCACCGGTTCACCATCGGCAGATCGAGGCCCTGCTCGCGGGCGCAGTCGATGGCGATGTCGTAGCCGGCGTCGGCGTGGCGCATAACTCCGGTGCCGGGGTCGTTCCACAGTACGCGTTCGAGGCGCCGGGCGGCTTCGTCGGTGCCGTCGGCGACGATGACCATTCCGGCATGCTGTGAGTAGCCCATGCCGACTCCGCCGCCATGGTGGAGTGACACCCAGGTCGCGCCGGACGCGGTGTTGAGGAGGGCGTTGAGCAAAGGCCAGTCGGAGACGGCGTCGGAGCCGTCCATCATTGCCTCGGTCTCGCGGTTGGGCGAGGCGACCGAGCCGCTGTCCAAATGGTCGCGGCCGATGACGATCGGCGCCTTCACCTCGCCGTTGCGGACCATCTCGTTGAAGGCGAGGCCGAGGCGGTGGCGCTGGCCGAGGCCGACCCAGCAGATGCGCGCGGGCAGGCCTTGGAAGGCGATCCGCTCGCGCGCCATGTCGAGCCAGCGGTGGAGGTGCGCGTCGTCGGGGATCAGTTCCTTCACGCGCTGGTCGGTGCGGTAGATGTCCTCCGGGTCGCCCGATAGCGCGCACCAGCGGAAGGGGCCGATGCCGCGGCAGAAGAGCGGGCGCACGTAAGCGGGAACGAAGCCGGGGAAATCGAAGGCGTGGGTGACGCCCTCGTCCCGGGCGACCTGGCGGATGTTGTTGCCATAGTCGAAGGTGGGAACGCCCATGTCCTTGAAGGCGAGCATCGCCTCGACATGGACCGCCATCGACTTGCGCGCCGCTTCTTCGACCGCCTTGGGATCGCTCTCGCGCTTGGCGATCCATTGATCGACGGTCCAGCCGATCGGGAGGTAGCCGTTGACCGGGTCGTGGGCTGACGTCTGGTCGGTCAGCGCATCGGGGCGAATGCCGCGCCTGACCATCTCGGGCAGAATCTCGGCCGCGTTGCCGAGCAGGCCGACGGAGGTCGGCTCGGTCGCGGTTCGGATGATCTCAAGCGCCTCGTCGATGCTGGTCGCGCGCCTGTCGAGATAGCGCGTTTCCAAGCGCTTCTGGATACTGCTTTCCTGGCACTCGATGGCGATACAGTGAGCTCCGGCCATGACCGCGGCGAGCGGCTGCGCGCCACCCATGCCGCCGAGGCCCGCGGTCAGGATCCATCGACCCTTGAGATCACCGCCATAATGCTGGCGGCCCATCTCGGCGAAGGTCTCGTAGGTGCCTTGGACGATGCCCTGGGTGCCGATGTAGATCCAGCTGCCGGCCGTCATCTGGCCGTACATCATCAGACCCTTGCGATCCAATTCGTTGAAATGGTCCCAGGTCGCCCATTTGGGCACCAGGTTGGAGTTGGCGATGAGCACGCGCGGCGCGTCCGTGTGCGTGCGGAACACGCCGACCGGCTTGCCCGACTGGACGAGCAGGGTCTGGTCCTCCTCCAGCCGCTCCAGTGTCTCGACGATTCGGTCGAAGCTCTCCCAGTCGCGCGCCGCTCGGCCGATGCCGCCATAGACGACGAGGCTCTCGGGGGCCTCGGCGACCTGAGGATCGAGATTGTTCATCAGCATGCGCACCGCGGCCTCGGTAGTCCAGGCCTTGGCCTTGATGTCGCTGCCGGTCCGCGCTCGTATGGTGCGGCTGTTGTCGCGTCTGCTCTGCATTTCCCTGCCCTATCCGCTCGTCCCGAGCGAAGTCGAGGGGCGTCCGCTCGGACGTTGTGCCAGCGCCCCTCGACTTCGCTCGGGAGGAGCGAGAAGTTTAGCTCTCAATGCCACCAAAGAGCCGCCGCGCCGGGCCGGGCAAGCCGATCCAGTAGCAGAGCTCTGCGGGGCGGGTGACGTTCCAGACGCACAGGTCCGCGGCCTTGCCGGTGGTGATCGAGCCGATCTCGTCCTCGCGGCCGAGAGCGCGGGCGGCGTTCAGGGTCATGCCAGCGAGCGCTTCCTCGGACGTCAGGCCGAACAGGGTGCAGGCCATGCTGAGCATCAGCGTCGGCGACAGAACCGGCGAGGTGCCGGGGTTGCAGTCGGTCGCCACCGCCATCGGCACCTTGTGCTTGCGCAGCAGGTCGACCGGCGGCTTGCGCGTCTCCTTGAGCGCGTAGAAGGCGCCGGGGAGGAGGACGCCGACCATCCCGGCGCGGGCCATGGCCTCAGCGCCGGCCTCGTCGAGATGCTCGAGATGATCGGCGGAGAGGGCGCCGTAGCGGGCGGCGAGGGCGGCGCCGTTCAGATTGCTGAGCTGTTCGGCGTGGAGCTTGATCCGGAGCCCAGCGGCGGCGGCGGCTTCGAACACCTCCTGGACTTCGGCCGGGGTGAAGCCGATCCCTTCGCAGAAGGCGTCGACAGACTCGGCCAGGCCGAGCGCCTTGGCGGCCGGGATTATCTCGTCGGTGGCGAGGCGGACAAACGCCTCGCGCCGGTCCTTATAATCGGGGGGGAGCGCGTGGAGCGCGAGCAGGGTGGGGGCGATGCGAACCGCGCGGTCGCGGCGGAGTGCCTGCACCGCTTTGAGCATCTTGAGCTCGGTCGTCTTATCGAGGCCGTAGCCCGACTTGATCTCGATGGTGGTGACTCCGCCGCGCATCAGCGCGTCCAGTCGGGGCAGCGCCTGCTCGACCAGCTCCTCCTCGCTCGCTGCGCGGGTCGCGGAGACGGTCGAGACGATCCCCCCGCCCGCCTTGGCGATCTCTTCGTAGCTCGCGCCCTGGAGCCGCATCTCGAACTCGTTGGCGCGGTTGCCGCCGAAGACGAGATGGGTGTGGCAGTCGATGAGGCCCGGAGTCACCCAGGCGCCGCCCAAAGCCTCGACCCGCCTGGCGCGCGAGCCGGCAATCTCCGACCGCCGGCCGACCTGGACGATCCGGCCGTCGATGACTCCGATGGCGCCATTCTCGATCGCCCCGAACGGCCCGGGCACCGCCGGGTCCATGGTCGCGATGTTGCAGTCGGTCAGGATCAGATCCCACATACACTCGCCTTTGGCACGAAGGAGCGATAAGCGCCAAGGGATGAGCGACTGGCCCCGCATCACCGACCTCATCGGCAGCGAGGAACCCGCGGAGGTGGCACTGATCGGAGCGCCGATGGAGGCGGGCTCGGTGACACCCGGCCGCTGTGATCTCGCGCCTTCCACCATCCGTCAGGCGCTTCGCCGGTTCAGCACCTACGACCTGCTCTCGGGCGAGGAACTTCACCGTCGCATCGTCGACCGAGGCGACCTTCCGGTGACCGGGCTGATGCCCGCCGACGGCTTTGCAACAATCCGCAACGCGGTCGCGGCGGCGACCTCGACCCATGCGCTCACGATCCTGCTTGGCGGCAACAATGCGGTGACCCGGCCAGCGGCGCACGGTCTGGGCGTGCCGCTCGGCGAGGTCGGGCTGATCACGCTCGATGCTCATTTCGACATGCGCGACACCGGGGACGGCCCGCGCAACGGCAACCCGGTGCGCTGCCTGCTCGAGGACGGGCTGCCGGGCCGCAATATCTGCCAAATCGGCCTCGCGCCCTTCGCCAACACCGCCAAGATGCACGACGACGCGGTCGCCGCCGGCATCGACGTCATCGACATCGACATGGTCCACCGCGACGACATCGCCAACATCGTCGACGACGCGCTCACCCATCTCGACCATGTCGAGCGGATCATCGTCGACTTCGACATCGACGTGATCGACCGAAGCCAGTGCCCCGGCGCCCCGGGCGCACGGCCGGGCGGGATGAGCGTCAACGACTTCTTCCTCGCGGCGCGGATCCTCGCCGCTCACCCCAAGGTGGCAGTCGTCGACCTCAGCGAGTTCGACCCGTCGCTCGACGTCGGCGAGATCACCGCGCTCACCGCGGCGCGCTGGGTCTGTGAGATCCTGGTCGGCTACGAGATGCGGTTCGAGGCATGAACGGCAGCGACGACGACGTCATTGGCCAGTTCCGCCGCGCCATGCGCCGCGTGGCCGCAACGGTGAACGTGATCAGCATCACCGTGGACGGCCAGCCGCTCGGGATCACCGCGACCGCGGTTTCGTCACTGTCGATGGAGCCGCCGAGCCTGCTCGCGTGCATCAACCGCGCGGCCGCGGTTCACGCCTCGATGGCGGACATGGCCAATTTCCGAGTCAACATCCTCCACCGCGACCAGGAGGACATCGCCCGCATGTTCGCCGACCGGCGGGAGGAGGAACGGCGCTTCGCGGAAGGGTGGGAGCTGTTCCCGGACCTGCCGCCGCGGCTGATGGACGCCCAGGCCTCGATCCTGTGCCGGCGCATCGACCATCACGAGTTCGGAACCCACTCGATCTTCATCGGAGTGATCGAGGACGTCTGCGTTCGCGAGGACGTCTCGCCCTTGCTCTACTGGAACGGCCAGTACGGCAACATCAATCCGTGCTGATTACTGCCTGGCGAACAGGTTCGCCGGGTCACGCATCGCCTTGAGCTCGAGCGCGTTGCCGGCGGGATCGAGGAAGAACATCGTCGCCTGCTCGCCGGGCTGATCGGGGAAGCGGATGGTTGGCGGGATGATGAAGTCGACACCCGCATCCTGAAGCCGCTCGGCCACCTTCTCCCATTCGGCGATCGGAAGGACGATCCCGAAATGCGGGACCGGCACGTCGTCGCCGTCGACCTCGTTGCTGGCCTCGCGGCCGGCGCGGCCGGGGGCGAGATGTGCGACGATCTGGTGACCGAAAAAGTCGAAATCGATCCACTTGTCCGAGCTTCGCCCCTCCGGGCAGCCGAGCAGCTCGCCGTAGAATTGGCGCGCGGCGGGGAGGTCGTCGACGGGAAAGGCGAGGTGGAACGGGTGAAGCTGGGCCATGGCCAAGGCTTAGCGTTGCCGAGCAATGATGGGAACGGCCTTGCGGCCGCGGGCCCTTCGTGATTCCTAGGGACCAGTTGAGGAGCAGGAATATGGGTCGGACGGCACACAGGTTGGCAGTGGCGGGAATGCTGGTGCTGCTCGCCGGTTGCGTCGCGCCCGGGCGCCCGACGCCGCCGGTGACCGAGCGGCCGGGCCCGCAGGCCGGTAATCCGGTGGTCGACCCCGACGACCCGCTGATGGGCCGCACCGCCTCCAGCCTGATCGCGCTGTTCGGACGGCCGGCCCTCGACGTGCACGAGGGCGCGGCGCGCAAGCTGCAATTTTCCGGCGCCGCCTGCGTCCTGGATCTCTATCTCTACGCGCAGCGGCGTGGCGGCGAGCCGGTGTCGACCCATGCCGACGCGCGCCTGCCGGACGGCCGCGATGCCGACCGCGACGCCTGCGCCGCATCGCTGAGCCGTCGCTAGCGGGGCAGCCGCCGATCGGCTAAGTCATTCGGCGAAAGTCGAATCCCCGGAGAGAATATGTCCCTTGCCGCGCTCATCGCTGCCGCCCTGGTCGCGTCCACTCAAACCGCGAGCCCGCCGATCGGCGAGCGAACTGCCGCTCCGCAGCAGATGCTTCAGGGCCTCGCGGCCCGCCTTTCGGAAGAGGAGGCTGTCATCGCCGCCGCCCAGAGCCGGCCGCTCGGCACGATGGACAACCCGATCCGCGTCGGCGGCCCGGAGGGTGAGCAGGCCTATCTCGCCCGACTTCGCTGCGGCGACGGCAGCGCGCCCCAGATCGGCCAGCCTTCGTCGATGGGCGCGGGAGCGTTCGGATCGCTGGTCGACGGCTATGTGCTCGACTGCGGAAGCGCGGCGCCGGGCCGCTTCACGATCGTCATGGACAAATATCATGACGAACATCGCGAGGACCGCGCGCCTGCCGGCTTCACCCTCCTGCCGCGCGCCGGGCAGTAAGCCGGGCTCAGGCCGGGCCGATCCTGAACACCGCGAGCTTGTTACCGTCGAGGTCGCGGAAATAAGCGAAATATTGGCCGAGCTCCTCCGGGCCGCGAAGGCCAGGCGTGCCCTCGCACGTGCCGCCGAGTTCGAGCGCCTTGGCATGGAGCCGCTCGACTTTCTCGCGGCTGTCGACCACGAGGGCGGCCATGTTGCCGTTGCCGGGAACCGCCTTCTCGCCATCATAGGGCGGAGTGACGACGAGGCCGGGGCGGTTCATCGCGGTTCCCCACATGGTGAAGCCGTGGGGAAGCTGAAGCAGCCGCTTGGCGCCGATCTCGGCCAGTAGCGCATCATAGAAGGCGCGCGCCCGCTCGAGGTCATTGGTGCCGAGCGTCACGTAACCGATCATTGCTTGCCCTCCCCAGGTGCCTGTGCCGGGCAGGGGCCGATCCGCCTGCCCGTGGTCCGCGCCTCGATCCGGATGACCCCGTCGCCGATCGGCGGCGGCATCTCGATGCGCGACCTATAGTCGAAACTCTCCGGTGAATAGGTGCCGCTCATCGCGGTGCTGACCTGGGCGGGCGAGCCTTCGCGGCAGACCATCTGGCCCTCCATCCGCCCGTCCTGCATGGTGAAGCCGCGCATCGTGCAGCCGGCCTGCGGGCGGGCGATGGCGTCGCTGACGCGCGCCGGCTGGGCCGCCTGTTCGGGCGTGATGCAATAGCGCAAGGGCGGGCGCGGTTGCCGGAAGCGCGAAACCAGCTCGCGCGGCATATCAGGTGCCTCGACGCTCAGGATCTCGGTGCGCTGCTCCCACTCGCCGGGCGCGACGCGGACGTCGGCGACTTCGGCCTTCACCTGGTCGCCGGTCATGTTGCCGGGCGCCTCGCTCCCTCCGCCGCAGCCCGCAACAGCCAGGGACGCGGCGAAGGGAAGAGCGAGGCGCAAGCAATCGTCCTAGTTGGAGTTGGCCGGAGCCGTGCTGTTGGCGCCTTCGGCCGCGGGCGTGCAGTCGCCGGTACGGCGGCCGGTCAGGCGAGCGTCGGCGACGATGTCGCCATCGCCGGAGAAGGCGGTGCGCAGGTTGCGGGTCGCCTCGAAGCCCTCCTCGGTGAAGCTGCCGCTCACCGCTAGCGCGGCCTCGCCCGAATGGCCTTCGACCGTGCAGCGATAGGTCGAGCTGATCGTGCCGCTGCGGATATAGTCGGAGGTGCCGGACCGGCAGGTCAGGCCTTCGGCGGCGAACAGGTCGGCCGGCGTGGTGTCGCCGATGCAGACAGAGCGGACCTCGCGGGTACCGACCGCCATGTTGAGCGCGGCCTCGCCCTGGTCGGCCTGGCGGAACTGGGTCGCCTCGGCGGTGACTTCATAGAGGCCCGCCCGAATCGTGTCCGGTGCCGCAGCCTTGGTGTCGTTCCCGGCTCCGCCCCCGCAGGCGGCCAGCGCAGCCAACGGCACAAACCCCAAGTAACGCATCCTCGTCTCCCCTCGCTTGTGGTTATGGCGGGACGGTAGCGCGGAGCCGCCGCAATGGCCATATGGGCGCCATGGCAATCCAGATCCGCACCAGCCTGGCCGAGCCTGAGACCCAGGATTTCACTCCCCATCGGCCCACCCGACCCGAAAAGGCCGAGGGCGGCAAGGCGTTCAAGCTGGTCTCCGACTATGAGCCGGCCGGCGACCAGCCGGCGGCCATCGCGGAGCTGGTCGACCAGATGCGGCAGGACGAGAAGACGCAGGTCCTGCTCGGAGTCACCGGCTCGGGCAAGACCTTCACCATGGCCAAGGTGATCCAGGAGCTTCAGCGGCCGGCGCTGGTGCTCGCGCCCAACAAGATCCTCGCCGCGCAGCTTTACGGGGAATTCAAGAGCTTCTTCCCGGAGAATGCGGTCGAATATTTCGTCAGCTATTACGACTACTACCAGCCCGAGGCCTATGTGCCGCGGTCGGACACCTACATCGAGAAGGAAAGCTCGGTGAACGAGGCGATCGACCGGATGCGCCACTCCGCGACCCGGGCGCTTCTCGAGCGCGACGACGTCATCATCGTCGCTTCCGTCTCGTGCCTTTACGGCATCGGCTCGGTCGAGACCTATTCGGCGATGGTGTTCAGCCTCAAGAAGGGCATGACCGTCGACCAGCGCGAGATCATCCGAAAGCTCGTCGCGCTCCAGTACAAGCGCAACGACCAGGGCTTCGCGCGCGGCAATTTCCGGGTGCGGGGCGACAATCTCGAAATCTTCCCATCCCACTATGAGGACACCGCCTGGCGGATCAATTTCTTCGGCGACGACATCGAGGAGATCGTCGAGTTCGATCCGCTGACCGGCAAGAAGGTGGCGAGCCTCGACTATGTGAAGGTCTACGCGAACTCGCACTATGTGACTCCGGGCCCCACCCTGAAGCAGGCGATGGAGGCGATCCGTCACGAGCTCGGCGAGCGGCTCAAGGAGCTTCACGCGGAAGGCAAGCTGCTCGAGGCTCAGCGGCTGGAGCAGCGCACCAATTTCGATCTTGAGATGATCGCGGCGACCGGCTCGTGCGCGGGCATCGAAAATTACAGCCGCTTCCTCACCGGCCGCCTTCCCGGCGAGCCGCCGCCGACCCTGTTCGAATATCTGCCCGACAACGCGCTTCTGTTCGTCGACGAAAGCCACCAGACGGTGCCTCAGATCGGCGCGATGGCGCGGGGTGACCACCGGCGAAAGATCACGCTCGCCGAATATGGCTTCCGGCTGCCGAGCTGCATCGACAACCGGCCTTTGCGTTTCAACGAATGGGACGCGATGCGCCCGCAGACCGTCGCGGTGTCGGCCACTCCCGGTCCGTGGGAAATGGAGCAGACCAGCGGCGTCTTCGTCGAACAGGTCATCCGCCCGACCGGGCTCATCGACCCGCCGGTCGAGATCAAGCCGGTCGAGGAGCAGGTCCAGGACCTCATCCAGGAAGCCAAGGCGACGGCGGCAAAGGGTTACCGCACCCTCGTCACCACGCTCACCAAGCGCATGGCCGAGGACCTCACCGAATATCTCCACGAGGCCGGCCTTCGCGTTCGCTACATGCACTCGGACGTCGAGACGCTGGAGCGCATCGAGCTGATCCGCGACCTGAGGCTAGGCGTCTACGACGTGCTCGTCGGCATCAACCTATTGCGCGAGGGCCTCGACATTCCGGAATGCGGGCTCGTCGCGATCCTCGACGCCGACAAGGAAGGCTTCCTCCGCTCCGAGACGTCGCTCATCCAGACGATCGGCCGCGCCGCCCGCAACGTCGAGGGCAAGGTCATCCTCTATGCCGACCGCATCACCGGCAGCATGGAACGCGCGCTCAACGAGACCAACCGCCGCCGCGAGAAGCAGGAGGAGTATAACCGCGAGCACGGCATCACCCCGCAGACCATCAAGCGCAACATCAGCGACATCCTCGCCGACGTCAGCAACCGCGACAGCGTGATGGTCGACACCGGCGACGAGGAGGCGCCGCACCTCGTCGGCCACAATCTCCGCGCATACATCGAGGACCTGGAAGCGCGCATGCGCAAGGCCGCGGCCGACCTGGAATTCGAGGAAGCGGCGCGGCTCCGCGACGAGATCCGCAAGCTCGAGAATGACGAGCTCGGCCTGCCCGACCACCAGCGCCGGGCGCCGGTCCTCGGCAACTCGACGGAAGGCAAGCCGGGCACTCGCAAGACCCGGTTCGGCAAGCAGAAGGCGATCAGGATGGGCGGCCGGCGCGGCGGGCGCTGAGCGGCCTTACTCGCCCGTCGGGTGCACCGGATTGGCGGCCGTCGAACCGACCACCGTGGCCCAGGGCGTGACCCGCCAGCTGCGCACCAGGCCTTCGCGAACATATGGGTCGGACCGGGCGAAGTCCGCCGCGGCGTCGGCATCCGTGAACAGCAGGAGCGCGGACTCAACCGGGTCGCCGACGGCGCCGCCAAGCAGGAGGGCGCCGGTTTCGGCGGCTTGCCAGGCGAGGGCGAGATGGGCGTCGCGGAAGCCGGGGCGGCGCTCGAGATAACCAGGCGTCAGTTCGTAGCTGAGGAGGAAGTGAGGCATGGCTCCCTTGCTCGTCGCCCGGAAGCGGCTTGTCTAGCCTTCGTTGCGTAAGCGGTACGAAGTCTCGTTTCGGCAGCTTTGCATCTGCTGAAAAACCCAATGCTTTTTCGGCTCGCCGATTGGTTAACGCAGCTCGTCGGAAAAATCGGAACCTGATTCGGACCCGGCACGATCCTTTCCCCATGACAAACCGAAACAACGTGCTTCGCCCGGGAATGACGGCGATTGCCGCCGTCCTCGCCCTTTCGTCCACTCCGTCGCTTGCACAGGATGCGGCGACCGCCGACGCGCCGCCAGCGCCCGTCGTTGCGCCCGAGCCAGTCGTCCCCGCGCCCGAACCGGTGGCGGCTGAGACCGCGGCTCCGGCCGAGGAAAGCGCCGCGCCGGTCGCCGAGGCGGCGCCTCAGCAAAGCGCTCCGGTCGCCGCTCGGACCAGTCGGGCCACTGGCCCGGTTCGGCGTGCCTCCGCTCCCGCCGCGCGACCGGTCGCTAGCGCCGTGACGAGCGCTCCGGCGCCCGCCGCAGCCGTAGAAGCGCCGGCCGCCGCGCCTGCGCCGATCCCGGCGCCTGCCCAGACAACGGCGCCGCCGCCCATTCCGGTCCAGCAGGTCGCGCCGGCCCAGGCCGAGGCGGCTGACGACGTTCTGCCGATCGCGGGCGCCGCGGGCGTGGGCGTGCTCGCCCTGGTTGGCGGCGCGGTCGCTCTGAACCGGCGCCGGAGACGCCACGACGAGGTGGCCTACGACCCTGAAACGGTCGATAGCGATCACGTCGGGACGATCGATCGGGAGCCGGCTCCGATCATGCCGCTGGCGGCGCGCGCCGCGCCCGAACGGACTGCAGCGCCGGCCGGCCTCGACTTGTCCCGCTACGGCCGCCACACCCAGGCCGCCTATCGCGGACCGACGCCGGACAATCCGTCGCTGTCGCTCAAGCGCCGTCTGAAGCGCGCGGCTTTCTTCGATCGCCGCGAGCGCATGGCGGGCGGAAGGCCTGCGACCATCGAGCCGCAGCCGATGAGCGCGTCCCCGGACGCTTCGGTGACCACGAAGGTCGCGGCTCGCGCCGAAGCGCCGGCCTTTGCCCCGCGCACGACCAAACGGCCGGCCTCGCAGCCCTTGTTCGGATTCGGCCAGCCGGCTTTTCAGAGCTGAACCACTTCCAGTCCCTGACGGAGAGGGCGTCGCCATGTGGCGGCGCCCTTTTCGCTGCGCTCCTGCCGATGGTATAGGCTTTCCGCCGGCTGTGCCGAATGCCTCGGGGAGATCTGGAATGACGCGCCTGTTCCAAGCGATGATCGCCGCATTCCTCCTGGCGCTCGCGGGTCCGGCGACGGCGGCGCTTCCGGTGGGCGCGCAGGCGCCCGACTTCTGGACGGAAGGATCAGTCGGCGGGCGGCCGTTCCGCCTTCACCTCGCCGAGCAGCTGAGGCGCGGTCCGCTGGTGCTCTATTTTTATCCGCGCGCCTTCACCGAGGGGTGCACGCTCGAGGCGCGCGCCTTCTCAGAAGCGATGGACGATTTCCGTAGGCTCGGGGTCAATGTCGTCGGTGTGTCGGCGGATGACGCAGCCACTCTTCGCCGCTTCTCGGTCGAGGCGTGCCGAAGCGCGTTCCCGGTTGCGACGGCGACCAGCGCGATGATCGACGCTTACGACGTGCGCCTTCGCGCCGGATCGCCGATGAGCAACCGCACCTCATTCCTGATCGCCCCCAATGGGCGGATCCTCGCGGTTCACAGTGCAGGCGAGTGGCAGGGCCATGTTCCCGCCATGCTCGCCGCGGCGCGCGATTGGCGGGGGCGGCAACGACGGCGCTGAATCAGTCGCGATCATCTTCCGCGGCGGCGTTGAGTTCGCGCCTCACCAGACGGCCGATTTCGGAGCGCTGGCCGTTGATGTTGAGGTCGGGAGCGGCGCCGTACAGGCCGCGGAGAAAAGCGAGATCCCAGTTGGTCATGGTGATCGGCACCGGGCTCCCCATCGGGGTCGTGAGCACGTTCAGGATCGTGGCCGGGGCGGTTGGCGGAAGCCGCGCCGGATCGACCTTGGCGAGCAATCGCATCGCCGCGTAATCGGCCAGCTGGATCGTGGTGAGGCCGTCCAGCCCGCCCGCCTCCACGACAACGGCCGCGGCGTCGAACGCGCTGCGCGTAGGCGTTCTGATACGGCTCGCCGATGAGAACGAGTTGTTCCGAAGGACGCCGAGCTCCTGATCGACATAGAGCGGGGTTCCGTCCTCGTCGACGAGACCTTCCAGCTGCCAGGCCGCGGCCGGGCCGGGCGAGCGGGCAAGCCGGCGGATCTGGGTCGGAGACAGGTTGGCAAAGGATTCCGGCCTGCGTCGCGCCAGCGTTTCGATGAACTCGCGCTTGTTGCGGGTGACGATGACGAATGCGTTTGGAGCGCATCCAGGCTCGGCGACCTGCAGCCCGGCAGCCTCAGCGATGGTGCGCAGCCTTGCGGCGACGATCTCGTTTTGCGCCGGCGCGAGACCGACGACCAGGGGGCAGACCTGGTCGATGAAGCGCGGGATCGACCCGGAGGGCGCGTGGGTGAGCGCCGTTACGAATTCGCGAACCTGCTGCTCGCGCTCCCGCGCGCCGGTGACGATGATCTCCGAAGGCTCGGCGGGCTGCTCCTGCGCGACCGTCGGCACGGACAGCAGAAGGGCCGCCAAGGCGAACCCGGATCGAGCAATCACGCGCATCTCACTCCCTCCCGGATTATCGCCGCAAATTAGCAGCTTGCGGCCGGTGCGGCCAGTGCCGCCGGGTGGATCTCAGCTGGCGTTCTTCGCGACGGCGGCCCGGACGAGGGCTTTGAAGGCGGCCTGGTCAATCGACTCACCCTCTTTGATGTCGATGGCGCGGCGGGTGTTGCCGGTGAGGCTGGCGTTGAACAGGCCGGCGGGGTCGGGAAGCGCGGCGCCCTTGGCGAAGGTGAGCTTGACGTAGTTCCGGTAGGTCTCGCCGGTGCAGATGATGCCGTCATGCTCCCACACCGGAACGCCGGACGGGTTGGTCGGCTTGCGCCATTTCACCGTCTCGACGACGTCCGGATCGGCCTGGCGGATGAGATCGCGAACTTGGGCGAGCGTCGCGCCGCGCCAATCGTCGAGCCCCGCGATCTTCGCGTCGATGAGGGCAGTGGCGGAATCGGTCACATTGTCTCTCCTGGCAGCTTGCTGGCTTGGCGGACCCAGTCGGTGAACTGCGCCTCGTCGAGCGCGCCGTGGTGGATGTCGAGATAGCGGACGTCCGGATATTTCGCAGCCCACGCCTGAACCGGTCGCCCCGAGCCGAGCCGGATGCTATCCAGAAGCGGCCCAACGGCGGACGGAGGGAGCGTGGCCAAGCACCGAATCTACACGATGAAGGTGGCGGGCGTTTACCCGCATTATGTCGCCAAGGCGGAGAAGAAGGGGCGGACCAGGGCCGAGGTCGACGAGATAATCCGCTGGCTGACCGGCTATTCGCAGGACGAGCTGGAGGCGCGGCTGGAAGCGGGCGCCGACTTCGAGACCTTCTTCGCCGAGGCGCCGCGGCTGAACCCCGCGCGAACCGCGATCACGGGCACCATCTGCGGAGTCCGAATCGAGGAGATCGAGGACCCGCTGATGCGCGAGGTCCGGTATCTCGACAAGCTGATCGACGAGCTCGGCAAGGGCCGGCCGATGGAGAAGATCCTGCGGGCGTCCTGAGCCAACTCCTTTGCGATAGGAGTCGGCGCCGGAGAGGCCTAGACAGGCGGCGGGCAGCAGTCGGCGAAGGAGACGGTCATGGCCAAGGGTCAGCAGAAGTCGAACAAGGAAATCCGCAAGCCGAAGAAGGAGAAGCCGAAGACCAACGCGGCCGCGCCTTCGCGCGGCGCGGTGAGCGACATCAAGAACCGCTGAGGCCGCGAGGGCCGCGCAGCGGGGCAGCGACGCGGGAAAAGCGGCAAGGCGTCGGCGGCGGAGGCCATCGCGTCCTTCAAAGCGGCGCGGCGCAGCCGCGGCGGCGCTCGCCCCCGACCAGCAGGTCGACGGCGATCGGATAGCGCCGGTCGGACATGCCGTCGGAGCAGCCCGGCGCGGCGCGGGTGGTGAGCTCGAACCGCCGGCCACCGAGCGCGCCCGACCAGGTGCCGCCGGTCGCGGTCGGCGTATAGCGGGTCCACACGCGGGTGCCGGACTGGTCGTCGGGATGCGAATAGGTGACGCAGCGGCCCTCGATGCGCGCGCCCCAGAAGGGCTCGGTGCCGACCGCGCGAAGCGGAGCAACCTGGAGGCGCTCGCTGCCCTGGATCAGGCAGGGGCTGACCCCGGCGGTTTCGCCGCCGGGGCGGGCAGGGGAGTCGCCGGAGGGCGCGCGATCGGTGCAGGCGGCGACGAAGCCACGGGCGAGCTCGGCCGGCGGCGCCGGGTGCGGACCGCTGTTCTGGGCGCCGTAATTGACTGCGACCGGGCCGGCGATGAGCGCGGCGAGATTGGCGGGCACGTCGCCCGCGCCGGTGACTCCGCCGCGCTGTCGGTCGCCGCGCGTGTCGGCGACGAGCGCGACGACCTCGCCGCCGCTTCCGACCGACATCCGCTCCTCGCTGCCGACGGCGCGGAAGCCGGGGACGTTGACGAGCAGGCGGTTGTCGGCGGCCTGGCAGAACAGCCGGACGGTGGCCTCGCCCGATGTGGACAGCAGGACCAAAGCGGAGCCCTCGCCGCTCGACTGGAGGTCCCAGCCTTGGCCTGGGGAGGGCCGGCCGGGCTGAGCGGCTGCGGGGCCGGTGGTTGGAGCAGAGTCGTTTCCGGCGCCGTTGGCGGGCGTCTCCGTGGCGTCCGTGCCGCCGCCGCACGACGCGAGGAGCAGCAGCGGGGCGAAGGCGATCGAGCCGGAAAGGCGCATGTCAGTCTCCCGTTTTCGCGAGCGGCAATCGGCGCCGATGCGCATTGCCCGGTTGGTCAACTCGACCGGGGCCGGGAGGTTGCGAGGGCCGCCGCCGCCGAAGGTGCGGCGGGGGTGTGCCACGATCGGTGAGGTGCCCGCCTTCAGTCGATGATATGGTCGCGCCCTTCCGCCTTCAGCCGCGCGAGGCCGTCCTTCATCGCCTGGAGCTGTTCGGGCGAACGGCCCTGCCATTCGGCGACTTCGCCCACGATCCTCAGCGGGTCGCGCGAGCGGTAGGATTGGGTCGGGTTGCCGGGGAATTTCTTGTCGGTGAGGTTGGGGTCGTCCTCGAACGGGCCGGTCGGCTCGACGATGTAGATGCGCTCCCTGCCCTCGCCCCGGGCAAGCTCGGCACCCCAGGTGGCCGCCTCAAGGGTGGCGGAGAAATAGATCCAGGACAGCTTGCGGTCCGCGAAGTTGGACTGGAAGCCAGGCGCGAGCAGGTCGCCCACGCGCAGGTCGGCGCGGGTGCCGTGATAGAAAGGCGGCGCGGCGTCGGCGGCGTAGGTCATCGCGGCTCCCGCTGTGGCTGGGGCATCAGAACAGCCGGCCCCCATTCGGGACCGGGTGCGACGGCTGGACGAGGACGACCTTGCCGTCGGAATCGGGGAAGCCGAGGGTGAGCACTTCCGAGCGCATCGAGCCGATCTGGCGCGGCGGGAAGTTGACGACGGCGGCGACCTGGCGGCCGGGCAGGTCCTCGAGGCGGTAATGTTCGGTGATCTGCGCCGAGGACCGCTTGCGGCCGATGGCGGGGCCGAAGTCGATCTCGAGGATGAAGGCGGGCTTGCGCGCCTCCGGGAACGGATGCGCGGCGACGATGGTGCCGACGCGGACGTCGACGGCGAGGAACTGGTCGAAGCCGATCTCGGGCGCGGCCGGCGATGAGGAGTCGTGAGTCATGTGCATGGGAGCGCTCTAGCAGCTTCGCGCGGGGCCAATGGTCACCAATGTTCGCACTGGCCATGGGGGTGTTCGGGACGGCCGCGGGCGCGGGGGGCGGCATCGCGGGCGGGCGGATGGCGACGATGGCAAAGACCCCTCGGGCCGGGATTGGACCATGGGGCAGGGGTCGCACAAAGCGGCGGCGGAGACGAGGCCGGTGTCGGCGAGCACGATGAAGCGGCGCTGCTTCTCCTCGGTCCAGCCGTCATAGCGCGGGCGGCGGCGGACCGGCACCCAGCGATAGTCGGCGGGGTCGTAGGCGGCGGGCGGCGGGGCGCCCTGTTCGGTGGCGTCGGTGGCGGCAAGCTCCTGGCTCGCCGGGGCGTGGGGCTGGGGGCCGGATCGGATGAGTCGCTCATCCACGAGTGTAGATCAGACGAAATCCTATTTTGGAAGCAAATAGGATTTGGCGGTGGGACGGGCCGAGGAGGGAGGCCGCGCCGTCACCGCGCGACATTAGGTTGATCTATGGCACCGCTGCGGTTTCGAGGCTACTCTACGACTTCATAAGGCCAACTGAAATGCGTGTATAAAAATGGTGGGCTTCCCTCACGGTCCGTTTCTTTGGCATAAATCCGAAACCTAGTGCCGACTGGGTATCGAGTTCTCATCTCTTTTGAGCACTCGACAACCATCGAGGAAGAGTAAAACTCACCCTTTATCGGGCGCGCTCGCACATTTCCATGGTGCCCCCGTGGGCCTCCATTGAAGGTTTCGATTACAACTTGTCGATACCCTGACCAAGGATTTGCCATAAAGCCTCCAGCTACATCTCAAGGCTCAGCGGATATTCATCGTATGTTCGGCCATGCAGCTCACGACCGGTCGCTTTTTTGTTTTTGCCGCCCCACTGCTTGAAGAAGAACGCGACGTCGTCGCGGCGGCAAATTTCATAGAGCCTTTCAACCCAAGGTTCTTCCATTGGACGGGCGCGTGGTCCGGACTCCCCGCCCACAATTGCCCAGTGAATTCCGCGGAGATCAATCTCATCAATCTTTCCGATAAGCGGCTCAAACGAGACGAAGAGGGTCGAGTCTTTGATGCGGGCGAGGTGTTGCACCCGGCCCGCGACATCGGAGCTTTCGACAGAGGTGCCGAGCCACGCGTTGGGTAAGGTGGTGATCTTCTTGGCTTCAAAGAGTCCAGCCATCCGGTCAGGACGTTTTGTCAAAATCTGGAAATGGTGTTGCGGGCATTCCGCCATGACGTCCCAGACGCGCTTAATGAATTCATCGGGCACGTCAGGGTGAAATAGATCGGACATCGAATTAACGAAAATGCGCTTCGGCTTTCGCCACTCAAACGGGGCAGGCAGGCTGAACTCGTCTATGTTGACGCGACCCGTCCAAACATATCGCCCACCGCTCTTACGAGTCGTGCCGCTATATTTCGGATGACCCATCGCCTGCAGGCGCGCTGCCATTCGCATAGCATAACAGTTTGAACACCCGCTGGACGCGATCGTGCACCCGGCTACCGGGTTCCACGTCACGTCGGTCCACTCGATTTCCGACGTGCCAGCCATTACGCTAACACCGCCTTCGCGAGCTTAGCGGCGAGCTTGGCTTTCTCCCCAGGATTGGCCCATGCAAACATGAGGGAGAATTCTTGGATGCCGTTCCTGCCGAGAGGTAGTGTTTCGTCCAAGACCCTTCCCCCGAAAGCTTCGCCTAGCCGCTCCTTTGCGACCTTCTCAAACCACGCAATGTCAACCGCGCGCTTCGACCGGCAGTGGGACTGATTGAAGAGGTCTGTAGATCGCTCTTCTACAACTACAACGTGCCGCCAGGCATCTGTGCCAAGCGCGGCATCGACACGGGGCCCGCCGTCAGGGTTGATCTGGCCTTCTCCCGACACCTGTCGGTACATAGCGAACACAGGGACGAGGTACCACAGGTCCACCGCTTTTGTCTGACCCAGCAGCTCTAGGGTGCTATAGTCTATCTGAAGGCCAAACGGGTCCAGGAAGACCACCGCTCTCGTTTCTTTCCAGTCCGTCGAGGTGCAGAGATTTCGAAGCATTTCGTTCGCGTCCAAGCGGGTCAGCTCGACGCGGTCTGCTAGGTGGGGAAAATCTTGTCGCACCGCCTTTCGGAGCGCATCCACATTTGACTGCTTTACGTCGTTCAAAAGGTATTTGTGAAAGGGAGGGTTGACCCCAAGAGCTCTGATTGCCGACCCGACGATGATCTCGTCGGTGTCCGCCACCGGATGCGCGAACCCGTCTAGCCGGACTTGGATCGACTCTGTTGGCTCCAAGGCACCTCTTGGCACCGAGGAGCCCGAGCCCGCGCAGGCGTCGACATAGAGCAGTTCGAACCGCTGAAACTTAAGCGCGGTCGTATACGTCTGGAGATACCGATGGACAGTCTCAAGCTTCCGAACCGTGTGTTTGTCTCCGAAAGACTGCGCTTCCATGGCCGTCCCTCCCCGAACATAGGAGGAACGGTATCGGAAAACCTGGTGTCGCTCAAGTAATCCCGGCGGCATTGTGCGAATGACCGCCATCACGATACTTCTGTGCCAACTCTTTCATGCCTTAGCCACCTCAACTGCAAGGAACGTGTCCGCGCTCGCACTTTGTTTCCCTGCGAAGTCCCTCCCCTCGAAATCTTCATCGAGCAGAAGTTTGCGGTTTCGATCCCGGCTGGCCAATCGGACTCCCCCCTGTGTATGCGGCCCCTGCACAGGAGACGCGACATGACCGGCAGCGATGACGACTATCAATTCGACGAAGAGAGCGGCGAGTGGATGCCGGCGTCCGAGCTGGCGGCGAAGCGGGCGGCGCTTCGACAGGCTCAGGATGAACTGGGGGCGGTCGTGGTGCGCGACTCGGTGGGCAATGTGCTGGCCGACGGCGACCAGGTGACGCTGATCAAGGACCTCGAGGTCAAGGGCGCGGGGCGGACTCTGAAGCAGGGGACGCTGATCAAGTCGATCCGGCTGACCGGCGACGCCCAGGAGATCGACTGCAAGTTCGAAGGCATCAAGGGGCTGGTGCTGCGCGCGGAGTTCGTGCGCAAGAGGTAGGCGCCCTCCCCGGGGCCGTGCCGCCGGGGAGGGCCCTGGCTCAGTCGTGCTCGCGGCCGTTGGCGCCGAGGTAGATCTCGCTGCCGAGCTCGCGGAATTTCTCGCTCATTTCGGCCATGCCGGCTTCGGCTTCCTCGACTACGAGGGGCTTGGTGATCTCCGCTTCGGCACGCGCCGCTACCCCTCCACCATGCTGCGCATGGTCCCCCTCTCCGAACAAGTTCGGGGAGGATTGGCGGGCGGCGAAATCCCGCACTTCCTGGGTGATCTTCATGCTGCAGAATTTGGGGCCGCACATGGAGCAGAAGTGGGCGGTCTTGGCGCCTTCCGCGGGGAGGGTCTGGTCGTGATATTGCTCGGCGGTGTCCGGGTCCAAGGACAGGTTGAACTGGTCGCGCCAGCGGAATTCGAAGCGGGCGCGGCTTAGGGCGTCGTCGCGCATTTTCGCGGCCGGGTGGCCCTTGGCCAGGTCGGCGGCGTGGGCGGCGAGCTTGTAGGTGACGACTCCGACCTTGACGTCGTCGCGGTCGGGGAGGCCGAGATGCTCCTTGGGGGTGACGTAGCAGAGCATCGCGGTGCCGAACCAGCCGATCATCGCCGCGCCGATCGCGGATGTGATGTGGTCGTAGCCCGGCGCGATGTCGGTGGTGAGCGGCCCGAGCGTGTAGAAGGGCGCCTCGCCGCAGGCCTCGAGCTGCTTGTCCATATTGGCCTTGATCTTGTGCATCGGCACGTGGCCGGGGCCCTCGATCATGACCTGAACGTCGTGCTTCCAGGCGATCTGGGTGAGCTCGCCGAGCGTGGCGAGTTCGGCAAATTGCGCTTCGTCGTTCGCGTCCGCAATCGAGCCTGGTCTCAGACCGTCGCCGAGGCTGAAGGCGATGTCGTACGCCTTCATGATCTCGCAGATCTCCTCGAAGCGCGTGTAGAGGAAGCTCTCCTTGTGGTGGGCGAGGCACCATTTCGCCATGATCGAGCCGCCGCGGCTGACGATGCCGGTGACGCGCTTCGCGGTCATCGGAATGTAGGGCAGGCGGACGCCGGCGTGGATGGTGAAATAGTCGACGCCCTGCTCGGCCTGCTCGATCAGGGTGTCGCGGTAGATTTCCCAGGTGAGGTCCTCGGCGATGCCGCCGACCTTTTCGAGCGCCTGGTAGATGGGCACGGTGCCGATCGGCACGGGCGAGTTGCGCAGGATCCATTCGCGGGTGTCGTGGATGTTGCGCCCCGTGGAGAGGTCCATGACCGTGTCGGCGCCCCAGCGGATCGCCCACACCATCTTGTCGACCTCGGACGCGACGTCGGAGGCGACGGCGGAATTGCCGATATTGGCATTGATCTTGACCAGGAAGTTGCGGCCGATCGCCATCGGCTCGGATTCCGGGTGGTTGATGTTGTTGGGGATGATGGCGCGGCCGCGGGCGACCTCGTCGCGGACGAATTCGGGGGTGACGTAATCGGGGATGGCGGCGCCGAAATCCTGGCCGTCGCGGATGTGCTCGCGCAGCTGCTCGCGGCCGAGATTCTCGCGAACGGCGACATATTCCATTTCGGGGGTGATGATGCCGCGGCGGGCGTAGTGCATTTGGCTGACGTTCATGCCGGCCTTGGCGCGGAGGACCTTGCGGCGGACGTTCGGGAAGGGCTGGACGCCGCCGGAGCGGTCGGGGCCGAGCTGGCCGTTATCCTCGGGCTTCACCTCGCGCTGGAGCACCTCCTCGACGTCGCCGCGGCCGCGGATCCAGTCGCGGCGGAGCTCGGGAAGGCCGGCCATGATGTCGATCGTGGCGGCGGGGTCCGTGTAGGGGCCCGAGCAGTCGTAGACGCGCAGCGGCGGCTCGCCCGAGCTCGGCTCGAGGTCGATCTCCCGCATCGCGACTCGATGCTCGCCGACGTAGATTTTCCGCGAACCGCGGATCGGCCCGGTGGTGACTTTAAGCTCGGTGCGTGCAGGTGCGTCGGCCACGTCAGAAATCTCCTCTCCAGTGGAGGGAGACGGTCTTTCCGGAAAGGCCGCTTCCCTCCCTACGCCGGTGTCAGCCGGATCAGGTTCAGCGGGTCGGGCGGCGCCATCCGCCCCTCTCAGCCAAGGCAGGCTCCCCGGGGATGGGAGCGGCATAGGCCGATCGGGGCCGCGGCTCAAGCGCAGTCGGGGAGGCGCCAGTCGATGGGCTCGCGGCCGTTCGCTTCGAGGAAGGCGTTGGCGCGGGAGAAATGGCGGCAGCCGAGGAAGCCCTTGTAGGCGGACAGCGGCGAGGGGTGGGGGGCCTTGAGGACGAGGTGGCGGCCGCCCTCGTCGACGCTCTTCACGAAAGATGCCTTCTTCTGGGCGGGGGCGCCCCACAGCATGAACACGACCGGGTCGGTCTTGGCGGCGACGGCGCGGACGATGGCGTCGGTGAGGCGCTCCCAGCCCCTGCCCTTGTGCGAGGCGGCTCGGCCCATCTCCACGGTGAGGACGTCGTTCAGGAGGAGCACGCCATGGCGCGCCCAATGGTCGAGATGGCCGTGGGAAGCGGGCGGGATGCCGAGGTCGGCCTCGAGCTCCTTGTAGATGTTGACGAGGCTCGGCGGGGTGCGGGTGCCGGGCTGGACCGAGAAGCACAGGCCGTGGGCCTGGCCCTCGCCATGATAAGGGTCCTGGCCGAGGATGACGACTCGGACCTCGTCGAGCGGGGTGAGGTCGAGGGCGCGCAGCCAGTTGTCGGCGTCCGGGAAAATGCGCTTGCCGGCCTGGTGCTCGGCATCGAGCCAGGCGCGGAGCTCGGCCATATAGGGGCTGTCGAGCTCGTCCTCGAGCGCCTCGCGCCAACTCGGGTGAAGCGGGTCCATGGCCGGGCGATAGGTCAATCGCGGCGCTGCAGCCAGTCGTCGGGCAGGCCGAGGCGGCGGCAGGCGGCGACCGACGGCCAGTTGCGGATGAGGATTGCGCCGGCGGTGCGGGCGGCGGTCTGGACGAGCGGGCGCTCGAGCGGGCGAAGGCCGCGGTCGGCGATGCGCAATTGGGCGGCGATTCCGGGCGGCAAGATGTCGACGGCGGCGCGGATGAGGACGTGCTGCAAGGGCCGCGCGGCGGCGGGAAGGGCAGGGACCCGGCGCATGATGGCGAGGAATTCGAGAAGGGTCTCGGACGGCTCCAGCCTCGGGCGCATGCGGTCGAGCAGGGCCTCCCAGCCGGCGGCGCTGTCGGGGGCGCCGGTGGCGCCGTAGAGGCCGGCGGTGACTTGGCCTTCGGCGAAGACTCGGTCCTTGTCGGCGGAGCTCAGCGGGCGGTCGTAGCCGCTGTACGCCTCCATGAAGCCGTAGAGGGCGGTGGCGCCGACCCAGTCGAGCAGGTCGGGGTCGGAGGCGCTGTAGGCCTCGCCGGCCGGTGTCGTGCCGGTGACGCCGCCATGGGCGCGGGTAACCCCGGCGATCATCGCGCGCGCCTGGCTCTCGGGCGCGTAGACGGTGACGAGGGCGGCGAGGCCGGTGCGCTGCATGCGTGCCAAGGGGTTGGTTCGGAAGTCGCTATGGTCCCACACGCCGTGGCGGATGCGCGGCTCCCCGAGCTCGAGCAGGACCGCGGCGATGCCGCCGATGAAGAGCGTCACCGGGTTGTCGAACACGCGCCACGACACGGAGTCGGGCGGGAGCAGCGCCGGTTCTCCCGGCGGAGCGGCGAAGTCCGGACGAGGCACGCCGGGCGGGGCGAGCAGCTGGCCGGCCAGCGCCTCGATCTGGTTCTGGAGAATGGACGGGAGCCGCGCCATGGCTCCTAGCTAACGCGGGCGCGCTGCGATGGCTGCGCCTTTCGTCAGGCCGGCTGGGGCGCCAAGCGGCCGGGCTCGGGGAGGTCGCCCTCGATCAGGCCTTCGCGGCGGGCGACGATGGTTGGGACGAGGGCCTGGCCGGCGACGTTGACCGCGGTTCGGCCCATGTCGAGGATCGGGTCGACGGCGAGGAGGAGGCCGACGCCTTCGAGCGGAAGGCCGAGCATCGACAAGGTGAGCGTCAGCATCACCGTGGCGCCGGTCATTCCCGCCGTCGCGGCGCTCCCGAGGACCGAGACGAAGGCGATCAGGGCGTAATCGAAGGCGCCGAGCGGGATTCCGTAGAATTGCGCGACGAACAGGGCCGCTATGGCGGGATAGATGGCGGCGCAGCCGTCCATCTTGGTGGTCGCACCGAGCGGCACGGCGAAGCTCGCATAGGAGCGAGGAACGCCGAGCCGCTCGGTGACCACGTCCTCGGTGACTGGGAGCGTGCCAATCGAGGAGCGTGAAGCGAAAGCGACGCTGATCGCCGGCCAGGCGGCGGCGAAGAAGCGCGACGGGCTGAGGCCGTTGGCGCGTAGAAGCAGCGGGTAGACCACGAACATCACGAGGCCGAGACCGAGATAGATGGCGAGCGCGAACTGGCCGAGCGGGGCGAGCGCCTCCCAGCCGTAGCGGGCGACGGCGGTGCCGATCAGGCCGGCGGTGCCGATCGGGGTCAGAGCGATGATCCACTTGAGGATCACTCGGACGATCTGGAGCGCGGACTGGACGAAGGCGAGGAAGGGCTTGCCGGCCTCCCCCGCCTTCAGCGCCGCGATCCCGACGGCGATCGACAGGACGACGATCTGGAGGACGTTGAAGCCGAGCGCGGTCGAGGCCTTGCCGTCGGCGGCGATTGTGGTCGAGCCGGTGAGGCCGAACAGGTTGGCGGGGACCAGCCCTTTGAGGAAATCGGTCCAGCCGCCGACGCTGCTCGGCGGCGCGGCCGCGGTGGCGGCCACCCCGGCATGGCTTCCGGGCTCGAGCAGCAGGCCGAGCGCCAGGCCGATCGCGACCGCGATCCCAGCGGTGATCGCGAACCACAGCAGGGTCTTGGCGGCGAGTCGGGCGCCATTCTGCAGGGTGGCAAGATTGGCGATGCTCGCGACGATCGCCGTGAAGACCAGCGCGGGGACGATCGCCTTCAAGAGCTGGACGAAGACCGTGCCGACGGTGCCGAGAAGCTCGGTCAGCCAGTTGGTCTCCCCGCCCATTTCGCGCGCGACGAGGCCGAGCACGAGGCCAGCGGCCAGCCCGAGAGCGACCTGGACACCGAACGACGGAAGGACGGAACGGGACGAAGCACTGGCCATGCGGCATCAGATATCGATTCGAAACTGATCCGCCAGGGCGGGGCAGAAATTTGCACGGCGCGTGCGCGTGCCCTCGGCGCGCTAGAAAATTCGCCTTGGAAAGGTGCCCATTGCGAGCAGGTTCTACCCCGCGTCAGCGAAGCGTTCGGCCAGGTATCCGGCTTCAGGGTCGCGCCGAAGAATGTCGCCGGCGTGCGCAGCGTCACCGCCGAGCGGTTCGGATCGTCTTCTTCGTGCCTTCGCGGCTTCGCGTGAAATCAAGGTGGCTCACGCGAAGACGCGAAGACGCAAAGAAGAAAGCTGGGTTCCCGCTTTCGCGGGAATGACAGGGGGCGGCGGCTGAACCGGCTGACGACCTGTCCCCGGCGGAAATAGTCCGCGACAATTCGCGACCAATTGTGCCGGCGGCCGACATTCGGCTGCGACGCGCGGGCTCCAGTTAGGGAGCGTCGCCAAGGAAGGCGGCGCGTTCAATCGAGGAGTTCCCAATGCGCAAGATCGTCATCTCCGCTCTGATCGCCGGTGCGGCGGTCGTCGCAACCCCGGCCGCCGCCCAGAATTGGGGCTATCAGGGTCATGGCTATAACGGCGCCCAGATCTCGCAGCAGATCAACCAGCTGCAGAACCAGATCGCCCAGGCGCAGCGCCGCGGCACTATCTCGCCGCGCGAGGCCAACAGCCTTCGCCGCCAGGCGACCCAGGTGCAGCGCAGCTATCGCCAATATGCCCGCAACGGCCTCGACCGGCGTGAGACGGCCCTGCTCCAGCGGCAGGTCCAGCAGGTCCGCCAGGCGCTTCGCCTCGAGCGTCGCGACAGCGACCGCCGCCGCGGCTGAAGCCTCCAAGCGTTAGTCCCCCTTCGCCTCGCCCCCTGGGCGGAGGGGACGCCAAGTCCCGCCGCGCGTATCAACTATCCCCCGCGCGGCGGGATACCTATTTCCCGAAGCGACCACTGTCGATTTGACTTTCTGCTCGCGCCACGAGATCTAACGTAGGTTAGAGGGGGCATCTGAGATGAACGATGTTGGCGGGGCCGACAATGTCGGGGACGGTGGTTTCGATGCGTCCAGCGAGCAATCGCGGGCCAGCAGGTGGCGAGCCTGGTTTGAAAGGCGGGCGCCGCAGATAAATCGCAGGCTGGACGGCGCGGAGCGATCGTTTCTCGGTCTTCTGCGCGCAGTGGCCTTGGTCACCGCGGGCCTGCTCATCGTCGCATCGATCGTGTTGCTCGCGCTCGGCTTCGGGCTGCAGATCCAGGATCCCGACTCCGTTCAGGTCAATCCCGTCGAAGTCACGCCCGTGGATGTCGTGCCGCCGCCCGCGCCCCAAGCCGCGCCGGCGAACCGGCAGGCAGCGCAGCAACCGCACTGGGCCCGAGTCCTTTCTCCGGAGTTCAGGCGCCAATATTACCAGCTGTACCGAAGTGCCTTCGCTCCCTCCTACCGGCCGAACGAGCGGCCGCTGGAGCAGCAGGCCTTCTTCGAACAGATGTTCCCGGATGAGGTGCTGGACGAGATTGAGATGGTCGACGATTCGAGGCTCCAGCTCTCACAAGGTGGCGAGGAGGCCGGCCGGCAGGGCGGCAATGAACGTCTGCTTTTGGTGAGCCTGCGGAGCGCCGTCGAAGGCGCAGCGGGGCAGGAGGGCGTCCGGCGCGAACTCAAGGCCTATAAGGACGCGCAGCGAATCCAGGTCTGCCGCAACGAAGAGCGGACACGCAGCCGGGCGGTGGAATATTGGGACTATTCCGCCCGTAACTGCCCGTACTGGTACGAACCCCCGTACGGCTGCATGAGCAGGCGCCAAGTCAGCGAGCCATATGAGGAGCGCGTTTGCCGGATGCAGTTCCCCGAGGACCTGGCCAATCCGATGCAAGTGATGCGAGGCCTCCAAAACCGCTACTTTGCCGCATTGGACGGCAAGATCGCCGGGTCGCTGCGGGAGGCAGAGCTTCAGCGCCAGCGGATTTTGGAGCGCAACCAATCCGGCAAAGATTGGGTCTGGAAGGCAGTGTTGGCGTTCGTCGCTTTCCTGGGTCTCATGTTCCTCTATCTGCTGGTTGCGCTGGAGCGCCATCATCGAGCGATATCTCGGCGACTTGCGTCTTCCGACGAGTGACTCCGGGGGCCGGACGCGTTTTTCGCCCTCAAAGGCTCGTAAGGAGGAGGCCACGCCTTCGACCGGCTAAGGCCGAGCAGGTTGGGGATTACGCGCCTCCCAGCGCCTCGGCGATGAGCTTGCGGCTGTTGGCGACTCCGTAGAGGGCGATGAAGCTGCCCATTCGGGGGCCCTGGCTGGTGCCGAGAAGGGTCTCGTAGAGCGCCTTGAACCAGTCGCGCAGATTCTCGAAGCCGTGCGCCTTGCCGACTTCGAAGACCATGTTCTGGAGCTCCTCGGCACTCGCGTCCTCGGGGAAGCCGGCGAGGCGCTCGTCGAGGTCGCGGAGCGCGGCGGCCTCCTTCTCGTCGGGGGCTCGGCGGACGAGCGAGTCCTTCACGAAATCGCGGAAATAGACGACCGCGTAGCCGATCAGGGCGTCGAGCTCGGGATGGGTCGCAGGCGAGGCCTCCGGGGCGTAGCGCTTCACGAAGGCCCAGAGCAGGTCCTTGTTGTCGGTCGACGCGACCCCGACGAGGTTGAGCAGGAGCGCGAAGGTGAGCGGCATCCGCGCCGGCGGGACGTTGCCGGCATGGACGTGATGGACCGGGTTGCCGGTGCGCTTGTCCCATTCCTGCGTCGGGTAGGCGGCGAGGAACTGCTGGTACTCGTCGACCGCCTTGGGGATGATCCCGAAGGAGAGCTGCTTGGCCCGCTTGGGCTCGCGGTAGATGTAGAAGGCGAGGCTCTCTTGCGGAGCGTAGGTCAGCCATTCGTCGATGGTGACCCCATTTCCCTTGGTCTTCGAGATCTTCTCGCCATTCTCGTCGAGGAACAGCTCGTAGTTGAAGCCCTCGGGCGGGCGGGCGCCGAGGATGCGGACGATCTTTCCGCTCTGGATGACGCTGTCGATCAGGTCCTTGCCGGCCATCTCGTAGTCGACCCCGAGCGCGTACCAGCGCATCGCCCAGTCGACCTTCCACTGGAGCTTGGCGCCGCCCCCGAGGATCGACTGCTCGACACTCTCGCCGGTCTCCGGCTCGACATAGCGGACGAGGCCGGACTCGGCGTCGATGACCTCGACCGGGACCTGGAGAACCTTGCCGTTGACCCGGCTGATCGGGAGCACGGGCGAATAGGTCTGGCGCCGCTCCTCGCGAAGGGTGGGGAGCATGACCCCCATGATCTCGTCATATTTGCGAAGGACCTGGCGGAGCGCCTCGTCGAAGCGACCGCCATTGTAGCAGTCGGACGAGGCGAGAAATTCGTAGTCGAAGCCGAAGCGGTCGAGGAATTGCCTGAGCAGATTGTTGTTGTGGTCGGCATAGCTCTCGTGGCCGCAGCCATAGGGGTCGGGCACCCGGGAGAGCGGCTGGTCGAGATGGGCGTGCATCATGTCCTGGTGGGGAACGCCGGGCGGCACCTTGCGCATTCCGTCCATGTCATCGCTGAACGCGATCAGGCGGGTCGGCCAGTCGACCATCTCGATAAGGGCGCGGCGGACCATCAGGGTGCGCGCGACCTCCTGGAAGGTGCCGAGGTGCGGCAGGCCGGAGGGACCGTAGCCGGTCTCGAAGACGATCCCTTTCTCGCCGGGGCCGTCCGGATAGCGCTTCAGGAGCTTGCGCGCTTCCTCATAGGGCCAGGCCTTGGAGACCTTCGCGGCCTCGCGGAGTTCGGTGGGGATCGGCATGGATCGCCCTTCGCCGCTTCGCGGCCCGCAATCAAGCTGCTAGACCCCCGCAAATGATCATCCTTGGCCTCGATCCTGGGCTGGGCTGCACGGGCTGGGGCGTGATCCGGGCCGAGGGCAACCGGCTGTCCCACATCGCCAACGGGCAGGTGCGCACCGACGCGCGGGCGCCGCTTCCGGAGCGACTGGCGAAACTGCATGCGGCGCTCGGCGAGGTCGTGACAAAATATCGGCCGGGCGGCGCGGCCGTCGAGGAGGTGTTCGTCAACGACAATCCGCAGTCGACGCTGAAGCTCGGGCAGGCGCGCGGCGTTGTGCTGCTCGCCGCGGCTCAGGCGGGGGTCGAGGTCGGCGAATATGCGCCTCGGCTGGTCAAGAAGGCGCTGGTCGGCACCGGCGCCGCGGACAAGAACCAGGTCCATGCGATGGTGCAGCGGCTGCTTCCGGGAGCTCAGATTGCCGGAGCGGACGCGTCTGACGCGCTCGCGGTGGCGATCACCCATGCCCATCATCTGGCGAGCGCCCGGCGCGGGGTGGCGGCATGATCGCCAAGCTGCGCGGACGGCTCGACAGTTTCACCGCGGACCAGGCCGTGATCGACGTCAACGGCATCGGCTATCTGGTGTTCGCGTCGAGCCGGACGCTGTCGAGCCTCGGAGCGATCGGCGAGGAGGTGGTGCTCCACACCGAGATGCTGGTTGCACAGGACATGATCCGGCTGGTGGGCTTTTCGAGCGCGGCCGAGCGGGACTGGTTCGGGTTGTTGACGAGCGTCCAGGGCGTGGGGAGCCGGGTGGCTCTGGCCATCCTGTCGGCGCTGTCGGCCGATGAACTCCACAGCGCGATCGCGGCCGGCGACCACCGGATGATCGCGCGGGCCAACGGGGTGGGGCCGAAGCTTGCCCAGCGCATCGCCAACGAATTGAAGGATAAGGCTGGTGGCGTGGCGCTCGGGCCGGCCGGCGGCGGCGTGGCGCCGGCTCGCGGTGGCTTCGCGGCGGATGCAGTCTCGGCTTTGCTGAATCTCGGCTTCCGGCCGGCGGAGGCCTCCGAGGCGGTGGCTAAGGCGGAGGCCGAGATCGGGCCGGAAGCCACTCTGGATGCGCTTGTCCGGGGCGCGCTCAAGAAGGCGGCGCGCTAATCTCCTGTCATTCCCGCGAAAGCGGGAATCCAGCTGCCCTTTGCCTGAGCCGGAAAGAAGAAGCTGGATCCCCGCTTTCGCGGGGATGACATGAGGGGGCTAGACGACCTTCTCAACCACGGCGCCGATGGCGGCGATACGGTCGACGTCGGCGTATGCCGGCTTTTCCAGTTCTTCGCCGAAGATGTCGGGGTCGAGCTCGCGCCAATCGAGGGTGCAGTCGAGGGCGGGGAGTTCGCGGTCCAGCGTCTCGCGGAGCTGGTCGCGGCCGTCGACGATGGCGCTTCCGGTGTAGAGGAGGATCCGGCCGCCGGGGGCGAGCTTGCGGGCGGCGGCAATCGTCCAGTCGCGCGACAATTCGGCGCCGTGCATCGCGCCGCCGCGGCGATAGGCGGGGGCATCATCCTCGAAGATGAAGGGCGGGTTGGAGATTGCGAGGTCGAAGCCGGGCGCAATCGACTCGACGCCGTCGCTTTCGATCGTCGTCGCCTCGATGCCTGCGAAGGCCGCGTTGACCCGGGCGTGGCTCAGAGCGTCCGTGTTGATGTCGGCGAGCTCAGCCTGCGCGTCCGGCACGACGCCCGCCGCGATGATGCCGCCGACTCCGGCGCCAGTGCCGATGTCGACCAGGCGGGTGATGTTGCCGCGCCGGCCTAGCTCATCGACGATGAAGTCGGCGAATCGCATGCTGTCGGGGCCGAGAAAGACGCTGTCGTCGCTGTCGGTCGGGAAGGCCGAGTGCATGAACAGCCGGTCGCGGATTCGCGAGACCCGAACCTTGGCCTTCCAGCCGGCCGGCGTTTCCTGGAGCAGGCGGCCTTCACGGAGCAGCGCGAACAGCTCGGGGCCGACCACGTCCTCGTCGAACGGAAGGCTCCAGCCGAACACGCCGCGCAGGTCCTTCGCCTGGCGCATGGTCGAACGCGCGAGGACTCGGCGGTGGCTTTCGGGCGTGATCGTGACGAAGTCGTAGCCGCGGTTCTCCAGGGCCTCGAGCAGGCGGAGGTGCGCGGCTTCGTCCTTGGTCAGCGCTTCCGGCCCCGCCATCCTCAGCCGGCGGTGCGGCGAAGCGGCATGGTCAGGCAGTGGACTCCGCCGCCGCACATGGTGAACTCGCTGAGGTCCAGCGCGATCGAGCGGTATCCGCGCGACGCCAGCTCGACGTCGATCCGCGAGCAGGTTCCCGACGTCACCACGCGCTTCTGCCCAAGCGAGAGAAGGTTGCAGCCGAGCTTGCGCGCTTCCTTGTAGCCGAGGGGGAGGAGCTCGATTCCGAGATCCTCGATCCGCTCCATGAAACGCTCGTCGAGCACGTCGGTGCAGGCGATGGCAAGGTCGCGGTCGACCATGCAGAAAACGGTGTCGAGGTGGAGGAAGTGCGGGTCGAGGTGATAGCGGATCACCTCCCAGCCGTAGCGCTTGTAGATGGCGGCGAGCTGCTCCGCGCCCATCGCGTTGGTACGCTCGCCGGAAATGCCGATGGCGAGCACGCCGGGCCGGATCATCGCCACGTCGCCGCCCTCGACCCGGCCGTTCTCGATACGGCCGAGGATCGGCGCCCCCGTGGCCTTGGCCGCAGCCATGACGGCGGGAACCTCGCAGCGGCGATGGGCTGCGCCCGGCGACAGGCCGAGCAGGCCCCACGGGGTCATCAGGCTGGTGTCGCGGGTGAAGGCGAGATCGGGAAGGGTCGCGTCCGCGGGGACCAGTCGCACGTCGACACCCTCGGCCTGGAGCGCGGCGACGAGGCCGGCATGCTGCCGGGCGGCGCGCTCCTGGCACGGCTCGCGCCCCTCACGAAGATTCTCGTTGCTGACCGAGTTGCACGGCACCAGGGCGAGATGTCTCGGATCCGCGAGAAGCACCTGGTCAAGCCGGCCATATTCGCTGTCGACATGACCGCCGACGCGCGCCTTCGGTCGCGGCGCCGGAGCGGGATTGGCGAAGGAATGGCGGAGCCCCGTGACCGAGGTCTGTGCTGATTCAAGGTACATGGATTTTTACCCCCACATCACTTGACGATAGCGTTCGAAACAGCGTGCGCCGGCCTGGAGCCGGATGAGCGCGCCTTCCGCGATCGCGGTCGCGCACAGCGGCTCCTCGGCGACGAGCGGGCGCAGGACCTTCTCGTTCCAGTCCTCGCTGTGGCGGACGTCGAGAACCGCGTGAAGCTCGAAATAGCGGCGCGCCTTCCCGTCGAAGCCGAGCCGCTTGAGGCCGTCGGCGACGGCGCGGCTTCGGCCGGGCGCGGTCAGCTCGATCGCGCCGAGAGCGCCGATCGAGTGGAAGGCGTAGCGGCGGTTGGCGGCCATCGCCGTCATCGCGTTGGCGAGCGCGAGGCTCTCCCACACCGTATCCTCGATCTCGGCGTTGAGGCCCAGCTCCTTGATCATGGCGTCGAGCATCGGGCCGTGCATGCCCTTGGGATTGCCGCGGCCCATCTCGTCCCAATAATTGTTGGCGAGCTCCATCTTGGCGGCGGGCGGCACCTTGACCTGGGTCATCGCGGCGAGGTCGTCGAAGCCGGCCTCGCCAGCGGCTTCCTGGGCGAGATAATATTTGAACTCGTCGACGCTCGCCTCGCGGACCAGCCATGGGAAGAGCGGGTCGCCCTGGCCCGGCCCGGTGACCTGGAGGTCCTCGAACCAGGCGAGGAAGCCCTCGACGTCGGTCGGCGCCTGCGCGGCGCGCGGCGCGACCTCCGCGCGAAGCTCCTCGAGGAACGCACCTTCGAGCCGCTGCATGCGATGGTCCTCGTCCATCTGCAGCTGCCAGTCGTTGCACGGGAAGCCGGGGGCGAGGCGCCGCCGGTTCCACTTGGCCAGTCCCTGTTGAAAGGCGTCGTTGAGGAATTGGGAGGAGCGCTTCTGCTCCTCCCATCTGAAGATGCTCGCCATGTAAGGTCCTGTGTTTAGGTCTTGTTCAGGAAAACGGCGGGGGCAGCGGATTCGTTCCCGTAACGGTGTTGATACGGGTTAAGGGGTTAGACAGAGGCGGGCGCTGCGCTATGCGGGAGCGGTGACCGACGAGCGCCTGACCACCCCCAACCGCCGACCCGAGGACGTGGACGCGGCGCTTCGGCCCAAGAGCCTCGACGAGTTCGTCGGGCAGCAAGCGGCGCGCGATAATCTGCGCGTGTTCATCGACGCGGCTCGCCGGCGCGGCGACGCGCTCGACCATGTGTTGTTCTTCGGGCCGCCGGGGCTGGGGAAGACGACGCTTGCGCAGATCATCGCGCGCGAGCTCGGCGTCGGCTTCCGGGCGACGTCTGGGCCGGTGATCGCCAAGTCGGGCGACCTTGCCGCATTGCTTACGAACCTCGAGGACGGCGACGTCCTGTTCATCGACGAGATCCACCGCCTCGCTCCGGCGGTCGAGGAGATCCTCTATCCGGCGATGGAGGACCGGGTCCTCGACCTGATGATCGGCGAGGGACCGTCGGCGCGGTCCGTGCGGATCGACCTTCCGCGTTTCACGCTCGTCGGGGCGACGACCCGGCAGGGATTGCTGACGACCCCGCTGCGCGACCGGTTCGGAATCCCGGTGCGGCTCAATTTCTACACGGTCGACGAGCTGGAGCAGGTGGTGCGCCGGGCGGCGCACCTGCTCGGCCTGGAGATCACGGAGGACGGCGCGCGCGAGGTGGCTCGACGCTCGCGGGGGACTCCGCGGATCGCCGGGCGGCTGCTTCGGCGGGTGCGCGACTTCGCCGAGAGCGCGGGGGCGCCGGCGGTCGATGCCAAGGTCGCCGACGCGTCGCTGACGCGGATGGAGGTGGACGGGCTCGGCCTCGACGCGATGGACCGGCGCTACCTGATGATGATCGCCGACATCTATCGCGGGGGGCCGGTCGGCGTGGAGACGCTGGCGGCGGGCCTCAGCGAGCCCAGGGACACGATCGAGGAAGTGATCGAGCCGTATCTGATCCAGCTTGGCCTGATCGCCCGCACGGCGCGCGGGCGCTGCCTCAACGGACCGGGGTGGAAGCATCTTGGCCTGCCGCAGCCGAACAACGGGCAGACGGGATTGTTCGAGAGCTGAAGCTGGGGAGGGTGACTTGAAGAGGCTTTTACTGGCATGTGCTGCCCTGGCCTCGCTTCCGAGCGTCGTCTCCGCCCAGCCGCGATTGCAGCCGCCGGCCCCGCCTCCGATCAACTATGTAGACGACCGCAACTGGCTGTGCCTGCCGGGGCGCGAGACCGACGTGTGCACGGCGCCGCTGCCGACGACCGCCCTCAACACCAACGGCTACGGTTCGGTCGGGCGGAGCAGCCCGGCCGCGGACCCGCCGGTGGACTGTTTCTACGTCTATCCGACCGTGTCGCGCGATCCCGGTTTCAACAGCGACATGGACGTCAGCGAGGAGCGCGCTGCGGCGCTGGCGCAGTTCGCGCGCTTTCACGAGGTGTGCCGAACCTTCGCGCCGATCTACCGCCAGGTTACGCTGACCGCGTTGGTGCCTGCAATGTTGGGCCAGGACATCACCGCCAATTTCGAAATTGCCTATCAAGGCGTCCGCAACGCCTTTCGTCAGTTCATCGCAAGCCGGAGCAACGGCCGGCCTTTCGTTCTGATCGGCCACAGCCAGGGATCGATCCATCTCCAGCGGCTGATCCGCGAGGAGATCGAGGGCACGCCGCTCGCCCGGCGCCTGGTCTCGGCGATCATCCCGGGGTTCAACACGATAGTTCCGGAAGGGCGCGACGTCGGCGGCACGTTCCAGTCGACGCCGCTCTGCCGACGCTGGGGCCAGACCGGCTGCGTCGTCACCTGGGTGTCGTTCCGCGCCGAAAGCCCGCCGCCTGCGCAGGCGATGTTCGGCCGCGCCGACTTCAACAGCTTCGGCCCGCCGGCCCCGGCCGGGATGACCGTCGCCTGCACCAATCCGGCGACGCTGGCGCGCGGGCCGGCGCCGCTCGATTCCTATTTCCCCGCCGCGGTGCCGGCGCAGCAGGGGGCGGAGCCGGTGACCTGGTCGAGCGAGGGCGCGCCGCCGACGCCGTGGCTTCGTGCCGAAGGGCTGGTCAGCGGCGAGTGCGTCAATGACGGGCCGCTCGGCTATCTCGCGATCCGCGTGAATGCCGATCCGGCCGATGTGCGCACCGACCGAATTCCCGGCGACGTCTATCTGCTGGGCCGGATCGCGCCCGGCTGGGGCCTCCACATCATCGACATGTCCGTGGCGCAGGGCGACCTCATCCGGCTGGTGCAGGACCAGAGCGAGGCCTTTTGTCGGACAAATCCTTAACGCCACCGCGAAAAGGGCTCGGTTCACCGGCTCTTGGGGTTGCCCCGTGGAATCCGCAGCCTCTAGAGGCTGAAGGCACTTTGAGCGGGACAAGCATCGACATACCCTATCGCGGCGCATTCGACGGCCGCACCCACCGCTTCGCGCTGCGCGTCTATTTCGAGGACACCGACGCGGCGGGGATCGTCTATTACGCCAATTACCTGCGTTTCATGGAGCGCGCGCGGTCCGACATGCTCCGAGCGATCGGGATCGACCAGCGCGCTGTCATGGACGCCGGCGAAGGCGTCTATGTCGTCGCCGAGGCGAGCATCAAATATCGCTCACCGGCCAGGCTCGACGACGACCTGGTCGTGGTCACGACGCTGGAGGCGCTGCGCGCCGCCTCCGTCACCATTCATCAACGAGTCATGCGGGGCGGGGAATTGCTTGCCGATGCGACAATTGTCGCGGCCTTCCTGTCCCCGGACGGACGGCCGAAGCGGCAGCCGCGGGCATGGCTCGAGCTGTTCAAGCCACTAGCCCCGAAGGAAGGAAAAGCGTGAGCCTAGCCGAAACGACCGGAGCAGCCGCAGTAGCAAGCATGTCCCCGGTCGCCCTGTTCCTGCAGGCCGACATCGTCGTGAAGGTTGTGATGATCGGCCTCCTCCTCGCCAGCATCTGGACCTGGGCGATCATCATCGCCCAGTGGGTGAAGATGCGTCGCATCGCGCGCGAGAATGAGCGGTTCGAGCGCGACTTCTGGAAGAGTGACGACATCGACCGCTTCTACGAGACGCGCGGCAAGGACGATTTCCCGTCGGCCAAGGTGCTGTCGGCAGGGATCGCCGAGTGGCGCCGTTCGACCGCGGGCAAGCATGTCGACCGCGAAGGGACCCGGTCGCGGCTCGCGGTGGCATTGAACGCCGCCGTGTCCGCCGAGGTCGATCGCGCTTCGGACCGGCTCAACATCCTCGCCACGGTGGGATCGGTGGCCCCGTTCGTCGGCCTGTTCGGGACCGTTTGGGGAATTATGCGCAGCTTCACCGACATCGCGGCGGAGCAGAGCACCAACCTCGCGGTGGTCGCGCCGGGCATCGCCGAGGCCTTGTTCGCGACGGCGATCGGCCTGTTCGCGGCGATCCCGGCGGTCATCGCCTACAACCGCATGACCCATGGCATCAACAAGATGGAGGCGCGCCTCGCCCGCTTCGCCGACGGCTTCCACGGGACCCTGTCCCGCGAGCTGGAGCTGGAGGGCTAAATGGGCATGTCGACCGGTCCCGTGTCGGGCCGCGGCAGGCGGCGGGCGCCGATGGCGGAGATCAATGTCACGCCGTTCGTCGACGTCATGCTGGTGCTTCTGATCATCTTCATGGTGACCGCGCCGCTGCTGACCAGCGGGGTCGAGGTGAACCTGCCCGAGAGCAAGGCCGAGGCGCTTCAACAGGAGCAGGACCCGGTCAGCATCTCGATCGATCCTTCGGGCGCGATCTTCGTCAATGACGACCAGGTGGACGGCACTTCGCTCGGCGCCCGGCTTCAGCAGATCGCCGCAGCGTCCACCGAGGCGGGCGGGCCGCGCATTTACCTGCGCGCCGACCAGGGCCTCGACTATGGCCGGGTCATGGCGGTGATGGGCGAGCTCCATGCCGCAGGCCTCAGGCGCGTCGCGCTGGTCAGCACGGCGGCCCAGGAACGGCGGTGATGGAGCGGACCGAGGCAACCGGCTTCGGAGTCGCGCTGGTCGGCCACATCGCGCTGGTCGTGGCGCTGATGTTCCTCCTCGACAAGTCGGGCGCGCTCACGCCGCCGCCGGCGATGGAGGTGTCGTTCGCCGAGGATGTCGGGCTCGTCTCGACCGCTCCGGAGACGGAGGCTTCGGCGCCCGCGGAGGGCGAGGAGCCCGGCCCCGCCGAGGAAGCCGCCGGCGGTGAGGCGTCGGTGCCTGAGCCGCTCCCCGTTCCGGAGCCCGAGCCGGCGCGCACGCCGAGCCCGCCGACGCCGCGCGACCGCCCGGAGGAACCTCGCCGCACCGCCCGCTCTAATGTGCCGAGCCAGCCGCGCCCGCAGCCGCAGCAGCGTCCCCAGGCCCAGCCGCAGCGCCAACAGCAGCAGCGGACGGCCCAGGCGCAGCCGCAGCGGCAGGGCCAGCCCGGCCGAGGCCAGCCCCCACAGAGCCGCGGCTCGCGCCTCCCGAGCGCGGGCAGCTTCGGCGAGGACGCCGGCAGCAACACCCGCCCGGCCGCGCAGATGACCGGACAGGCCGCCGCCGACATCGGCTCGGCCATCCAGCGCCAGGTCCAGCCTTGCGCGATCCGCCAACGCCCGCCGGCACCCGAAGCGCGCGAGATCGTCACGTCGATCCGGCTTCACTTGACCCGAGATGGTCGCCTCGCGTCCCCGCCTCAGGTCGTTGGCCAGGCCGGGATCGACGAGGACAACCGCCGCTATGCCGAGCTGGTGCGCGAGCGCGCGATTCTCGCCTTCCGCGAGTGCAGCCCGCTCCGAAACCTGCCGCAGGAGCTCTACGACGTTCCGCGCGGCTGGCAGACCTTCACTTTGCGTTTCCGTTTCCCCGGATGAGGATGATTGTGTTGAGACCCTTGATCGCCCCGCTCCTCGCCGCCTTGGCCCTCTTCGCGCAGCCGGCCCTGGCCCAGAACCGGCAGGAACCGCCGCCTACCCAGGGCACGCCGCCCGATGAATTGGTCGTCGACGTGACCGGCGGGCAGGTCGGCAGCTTCAACGTCGCGGTGCCGGTGATGCCGACTCCGCAGGCGGTGGACACGCCGGCCGGCAACACACAGCGGCTGGGCCAGCAGGTCGCCGAGATCATCGTCTCGGACCTTCGCAACTCGCGCCTGTTCCAGCCGCGCGGCCCGGGCGGGCTGCCGACGCCGAGTTTCGGCGAGGTGAGTTCGCCCAATTACGGCGTGTGGCAGGGCGTCGGCGCGCAGAACCTCGTCCAAGGCTATGTCCAGGCCAATGCCGACGGCACGCTGACGGTCGGCTGCTACCTCTATGACGTCGGTGGCCAGACCCAGCTTACCCGCCAGGGCTTCAACGTTCCGGTGGCCCAGTGGCGCCGGGCCGCACACCGCTGCGCCGACACGATCTACAGCCGCCTCAGCGGCGACACCGGCTTCTTCGACACGCGCATCGTCTATGTGTCGGAAACCGGCCCTCCCGGCCGCCGCATCAAGCGGTTGGCGATCATGGATTATGACGGCGGCAACCACCGCTTCCTGACCAACGGCCAGTGGACCGTGCTGACCCCGCGCTTCGCTCCGGACCAGCGCACCATCACCTTCATGAGCTACGAGAACGACCGGCCGCGGGTCTATGTGCTCGAAATGGGCTCCGGCCGGGTGCGTCCGCTGGTGCCGGGCAATTACCAGACCTTCGCTCCGCGCTACTCGCCCGACAGCCGCTACATCGTCTTCTCGATGGCGGTGAACGGCAACACCGACATCTACCGGATTCCGGTCGAGGGCGGCACTCCGCAGCGGCTGACCAACGCTCCTGGCATCGACACCGGCGGCAGCTACTCGCCGGACGGCAGCCGGATCGTGTTCGAGAGCGACCGCGGCGGAAGCCAGCAGATCTACGTGATGAACGCCGACGGCTCGAACCAGCGCCGGATCAGCTTCGGCGGCGGCAGCTACGGCACTCCCGAATGGAGCCCGCGCGGCGACCTCATCGCCTTCACCAAGATCGGCGGCGGCTTCCGCATCGGAGTCATGACGCCATCGGGCGGCGGCGAGCGGATCCTCACCGGCGGCCCGCACGACGAGGGACCGACCTGGGCGCCCAACGGCCGGGCGATCATGTTCTTCCGCGGCGCGAGCCGGGGCAACCTCTGGTATGTCGAGGCATCCGGCGGCGGCACCCGCCGCGTGGCGACCCCGCTCGAAGGCTCCGACCCGTCATGGTCGCCGCTCAATCCGAATTAATTTGTCCGTCCCTTAGAGGAGAAGTCTGTTGAGTAAGACCCGTATCATCGCAACGATCGCGCTCGGCGCGGCCCTGGTCGCCACGTCCGCCTGCTCGTCGCGGAGGCCCGAGAATTTGCCGCCGGCGCCGGGCAGCCAGAACGGGGGCGGAATCGGCGCCGATGGCAGCGGCACCGGCGTCGGCGCCATCGTGCCCGGCTCGCGCGCCGACTTCCTCCAGCAGGTGCCGTCGGACCGGGTCTATTTCGCGCTCGACAGCTACTCGCTGGCCAACGAGGCGCGCGCGGTGCTCGACTCGCAGGCGCAGTGGCTCAACGCCAACCCGGCGGTGAACGTCACCATCGAGGGTCATGCCGACGAGCGCGGCACCCGCGAGTACAACCTCGCGCTGGGCGAGCGCCGGGCCAACGCCGTTCGGCTCTATCTCGAGAGCCGCGGAGTCTCGGCGGCGCGGATGCAGACGATCAGCTGGGGCAAGGAGCGTCTCGAGGCGTTCGGCTCGGACGAGCAGTCCCACGCCCGCAACCGTCGCGCCGTCACGGTGGTGCCGGAGTAAGCCAATACCCTCTCCCCTCGGGGAGAGGGGGCTGAGCGAAGCCAAGCCGGGTGAGGGCACATGCTGCCCTCGCCAACTCCGACTGAGCCGCTGCGCGGCTAAGCCTTCGTATCCTCTCCCCGTGGGGAGAGGATTTTTTGTGGGAACGCCTCGTCCGGAAGGCAGCGCCTATTCCGCGATCTTCAGTTGTTTCGCCTGCAGTTGCAACGCGCCGTGAAGCGGACGCGTTGGGAGCGTGATCAGGCAATTTTCAGAGGCGAAGCGATGGACAGCAAGCAGCAAGCGACCGACCGCGCGAGCAGCGGCTCGCAGGACTCCAACTATGCCGGTGGCGGCCGCGTCGTTGGCCATGACAGCCCGGCAGGCGAAGATGCCGCTCTCGACGTTCGCGAAGGGCAGGGCGACGATCTCGCCGACCGCCTCGGCGGCCAAGAAGGTCAAGGCTCCGGATTTATCGGCAGCGGCGCCTCCGGCGATGCAAGGGCCGGCCGAAGCGAGGCGACGAGCGAAGGCGGCCCTGCCAGCGGCTTCACCCCGGACGCCGGCAGCCCCGGCGGAATGGGCGGCAAGTCGGCCGGCGGAGTCAGCCCCATCGAGGATGAGAATACGGGCGGCTGACGGTCAGCCGAGCGCCTCATCGAGAAGCCGGGCGAGCCTCAGCCCGCCGCGGGTGATCTGCGTGCGCACCACCGGAATCAAGTCGCGGATCTGCTCCTGGCTGATGACCGGCGGTTCGCTCAGCACCTCACCGCACGGATCCGCGAGGACTCCGCCATAGGCGAACCGGCGGCTGACCTCCCAGCTCTCGCGCGCCCAGTCCTCTACGCTGCCCTGGGCCATGCCCCTGCGCTCATCCCTGCCGAACGCACTCAGGAGGCCGTGCGCGTCCGCGGGTGGAGTCGAGATCGAGCGTTCGGCGAGATAGCCGTCCCAGATGGCGTGAAGGTTGGACTGGATCCGGCTGTAATAGGCACGGAAGCGGTTGCCGCCGAGATCGCCGCGGTCCCCGGCGTGGAGCGGCTGGTGAAGGTCGCCGGCGAAGTGGATCAGGAAGAGCAAAGCCTGGAGCCGCTCGCGGCGGGGCAAGGCGCGGTCCTTCAACAGCCGAAAGTTGCGCTCGACCTGCGCCGACACGCAGTTGCCGTTGGCGCAGGCGCTCGACTGGTCAAAGGGCCGGCACACGTTGACGTTCTGATAATGCCAGGGTGCGGTGTAGCTGAAGCGGTCGCCCATCGCCCGGACGCAGTCGGCCCATTCCGCCGCCTGCCCCACGGTTGCGATCGGACAGGTCGGCGTGTCGAGCAGGGCGCCCTGGCGAAGCATGCGCCGGACCTCGGCGCGCGCGGCGGGGCTCGCCTCCTCCAGCGCGATGCGCGCGACGGTCTCGTGGCCATATTCCCACCAAGCAGCGGCGGGCGTCGAGAAAGCGAGCAGCGCTCCAAGGAAGGACAGCTTGAGCAGCGGCTTTGCCAGCCGGACCCGCACGATCTTGATCATGTTACAACTCTGTACTGGAGCAGGTCTTCGGCTCAGCCGCGCTCGCCCCGCGCCGCGCTGACCGTCTCCTGGTTCTCCTCGTCACCATAGATGGCGACACTTCGGCCGGCGGGGCTGGCCTGGCCACGATACATTCCCGGCGTGTTGAAGCTGTAGATGCCGTCGCCGCGCGGGGTGACGACGATGACCCCGCCAGTGCCGCCCAAGGCGTGCATCTCGCGGATCACCGTGTCGGCCGCTTCCTGGGCGGTGTCGTTGGTGAAGCGCAGCCGGGCGCAGATTTCGTGGGCGACGCCTTCGCGGATGAAGAACTCGCCGGCGCCGGTCGCCGAGACGGCGCAGGCGCGGTCGTCGGCATAGGTGCCGGCGCCGATGATCGGGGAATCGCCGATCCGGCCCCAGCGCTTGCCGGTGAGTCCGCCCGTCGAGGTCGCCGCCGCGACATGGCCCTCGCGGTCCACGGCGACCGCACCGACGGTGCCGTATTTGAGGTCGATGTCGAAGCTCTCCGCCGACGGCCGGCTTCGGAACTCCTCGAGCTGGCGGCGGCGCTCAGGCGTGTGGAACCACTCGTTGGGAACTTGCTCGAGGCCCTGCTCGCGCGAGAACTGGTCGGCGCCGAGGCCGCGGAGGAAGACGTGGGGTGAGTTCTCCATCACCCGGCGGGCGAGGCTGATCGGGTGGCGGGTGTTGGAGGTTCCGGTGACGGCGCCGGCGCGGCGGTCGCGGCCGTCCATGATCGAGGCGTCATGCTCGATCGTGCCGTCATAGGTGAAGACGGCGCCGCGGCCGGCGTTGAAATTGGGATTGTCCTCGAGCTCGCGCACTGCCGCCTCGACCGCGTCGAGTGCGCTTCCGCCGCGCTCCAGCACCGCCGAGCCGGTTGCCAGCGCATGGTCGAGGGCGGCGCGGATCTCGCGGTCCTTCTCGGGAGTCAGCCGGCCGCGCTCGATCACCCCGGCGCCGCCATGGATGACCAGCCGCCAGGCGGGGCGCTCGCCCTGATTCTGGGGTTGGGCGACGGCGGGGGTGGACATCAGCAGGGCTCCGATCAGCAGCAGCAAACGCATGGGGACCTCCATTGGGCTCCCGGTCCTTAGGAGGTGCGGCGGCCGAGGTGAAGCCACGCTGCGCTACTGTCATTCCCGCGAAAGCGGGAATCCAGCTGCCTTTCTTGCGCCCCGCCAAGAGAAAGCTGGATCCCCGCTTTGGCGGGGATGCCAAATGGATGGATTCCGCTTGCGGGGTCCTCCCGACTCATATAAATATGATATCATAATTTGTGGGAGGGAATGATGACTGACGTCCGTACAGAAGGGCTGCGCGTAAGCCGGGAAGCGCCGGCCTCGACAATGAGCGGCTACCCGATGCTGCTGTTGCTGGTTGCCTCGATTGCCTTGTCGATCTGGGGCGCGCTGCAGGTCGGTGGCGGAACGTCCGAGGAAGCGCTTGTCGTTGCCGCGGTCGTCGGAGGCGCCCTGCTGGCCCTCTTCGTCGCCTGCGGCTTCTACATGCTTCAGCCCAACCAGGCGGCGGCGATCACCCTGTTCGGCGACTATCGCGGCACCGACCGGTCGACTGGGCTGCGCTGGGTGTTGCCGTGGATGATCCGCAAGAAGGTGTCGGTGCGCGCGACCAACTTCATTTCCGAGCGGATCAAGGTCAACGAGCTGCGCGGCAACCCGGTCGAGATCGCGGCGCAGATCGTGTGGCGGGTCACCGATACCGCGCAGGCGCTGTTCGACGTCGACGACTACAAGGCGTTCGTCGTGGTTCAGACCGAGGCGGCGGTGCGCTCGATCGGCTCGCGCTACGCCTATGACGATCTCGAGCATCAGGAAGAGGTGACCCTGCGCGGCTCCCACCAGGTGGTGAACAGCGAGCTTCGCCTGGAGCTGATCGAGCGGCTCAAGGTCGCCGGGATCACCATCGACGAATGCGGCCTCACCCACCTCGCCTACGCGCCGGAGATCGCCAGCGCGATGCTTCGCCGTCAGCAGGCGCAGGCGGTGGTCGCGGCCCGCGCGACCCTGGTCGCGGGCGCGGTCGGGATGGTCGAGATGGCGCTCGACAGCCTCAGCGAGAAGGGCGTTGTCGAGCTCGACGACGAGCGGCGCGCGACCATGGTCTCGAACCTCATGGTCGTGCTGTGCGGCGAGCGCGAGGCGCAGCCGGTCGTCAACACGGGCACGCTCTACCAGTAAGCGCGGGAGGCCCCCGTGCCGAACTCGAAACCGCCCGATCCCAAGAAGGCCTTCCCGCTGCGCATCGAGCCGGCCCTGTGGGACCAGCTCGAGCGCTGCGCGGCGGCCGAGTTCCGAAGCGTAAATGCCCAGATCGAAGTGCTTCTGCGCGAGGCGCTGGCGCGGCGCGGAATCAAGGTCGCCCCGCCCGAGCAGCGCCCGCGCGGCCGGCCGAAGAAGGATGGCGGCGCCTGAACCGGCTCGACTTTCGCTTGTAACCGCAAAGGCCTATATCCGCGCCATGTCCGTACGTCCCTGGAGAGATATCGTTCGCCGCCCGTCGCGGCAGATCATGGTCGGCAACGTCGCCGTCGGCGGCGATGCGCCGGTGACGGTGCAGACCATGACCAACACGCCGACCTCCGACGCGAAGGCGACGATCGACCAGATCCGGCGCTGCGAGGAGGCGGGCGTCGACATCATCCGCGTGTCCTGCCCGGATGTGGAGAGCACTGCGGCGCTCAAGCAGATCGTCCGCGCGGCGCGGGTGCCGATCGTCGCCGACATCCATTTCCACTACAAGCGGGCGCTCGAGGCTGCGGACGCGGGCGCGGCGTGCCTCAGGATCAACCCCGGCAATATCGGTTCCGAGGAAAGGGTGCGCGAGGTGATCGCGGCGGCCAAGGCGAACGGCTGCGCGATCCGCATCGGGGTCAATGCCGGAAGCCTCGAGAAGGACTTGCTGGAGAAGTACGGCGAGCCGTGCCCCGAGGCGCTGGTCGAAAGCGCGCTCGACCATATCAAGATCCTGCAGGACCACGATTTCCACGAATATAAGGTCGCGGTGAAGGCGAGCGACGTGTTCCTCGCCGTGGCGGCCTATCAGCAGCTCGCCGAGGCGGTCGACTGTCCGCTGCACCTGGGGATTACCGAAGCGGGCGGCTTCGTCGGCGGCACGGTGAAGAGCGCGATCGGCATCGGCTCGCTTCTGTGGTTCGGAATCGGCGACACGATCCGGGTCTCGCTGTCGGCGGAGCCCGAGGAGGAAGTGCGGGTCGGCTACGAGATCCTGAAAGCGCTCGGAATCCGCAACCGCGGCGTTCGGGTGGTGTCGTGCCCGAGCTGCGCGCGCCAGGGCTTCGACGTGATCCGCACCGTGCAGACGCTTGAGGAGCGCCTCCAGCATATCCGCACGCCGATGTCGCTGTCGGTGCTCGGCTGCGTCGTCAACGGCCCAGGCGAGGCACGCGAGACCGACATCGGCATCACCGGCGGCGGCAACGGCAAGCATATGGTCTATTTGAGCGGCGTCACCGACCACCACGTTCAGGACGCCGACATGATCGACCACATCGTCCGCCTCGTGGAAGCAAAGGCGGCCGAGATCGAAGCGGCGAGCCAGGCCATCCCCGCCGCTGCGGAGTGAGTTAACCACCGCTCTTCACCCTGCCTGAAGGCCGTCGCGGCTAGGGCAGCGGCATGAACGGTGGGCTCAAGATCCTCTTCGTCCTCATCTTCGGCATCGGCTACGCGCTGTTCCGGCCGGGCGAGGAGCCGTTGCCGCCGCCGCCCCAGGCGTCGGTCGCCGCGGACGCACCCGAGGAAATCCGACTGCAGCGGCGCGGCGACGGCCATTTCTACCTTCACGGCATGGTGAACGGACAGATCGTCGAGTTCCTTGTCGATACCGGCGCGGACAGCGTGGTCCTTACCGTGGAGGACGCCGCGCGGGTCGGGCTCGACGTCGACAAGTCGCGCTTCCGAGTGATCGGCAGCGGAGCGGCAGGACCGGTCCAGGGCCAGATCAGCCGGCTGGACAGCGTCGAGGTCGAAGGGCGCACGGTCACCAACATGCGCGCGATGGTCGCCAACGGTCTCGAGCAGTCGCTGCTCGGCCAGGATTTCCTGACCCGCTTCCGCTCCGTGCAGATGAGCGGCGCGACGATGATCCTGCGCTGACCGGCGCTTACCGATCGTTCACCATGCGGCTTAAGCCGGTCTTGGCGCTCGGCCGCTAGAAGCATCGCCATGGGAAAGGCGCTTCTCCTCGTCGTGCTCGTCGGCCTTGGGCTCGGATTCCTGATTCCGCTCGACGAGGGTGACTCGCCCAAGGCCGAAGTGGCGCAATCCGCCGAGCCGGCCGAAGTAGCAGCCGAGCGGCCCGCCGGGCCCGCAGCGGCGGGATGGGGCACCGAGACCAGGCTTCGGCGCGAAAGCGGCGGTCATTTCCTCGCGCAGGCGCGCATCAATGGCCAGCCGATCCAGGCCGTCGTCGACACCGGCGCGTCCACCGTCGCACTGACCGTTGCCGACGCACAGCGGGCGGGGATAGCGGTCGATCCGTCCCGCTTCGACGTGGTCGGCACTGGCGCCAGCGGCGCGGTGCGCGGCCACGAGATATCCCTCAGCAGCGTGAGCGTCGACGGCAAGGAAGTGCGCTCGATCCGGGGCGTGGTGCTCGAAGGGCTCGACGTCTCGCTGCTCGGCCAATCCTACCTGTCGCGGATCAGTGGCGTCGAGATGCGCGGCGACGAGATGGTCCTTCGCTAGGCCCCGAGAGGGGCTGTTCACCCGGACCGAACACGCTAAGCGCCCCGGACCATGTCCGCGCCGCGCTCCTCCAGCATCGCAGTCCCCTTCGCCGTCGGAACGCTCGGCATCGCCTGCTTCTCGGCGATGGACGCGGTGATGAAACATCTCGTGATGACGATCGGCGCCTATAACGCGCTGATCTGGCGCATGGGCGCGGTGGCCTTGCTCGGCGGGATTGCCTTTGCGGCGCTTCGCTCGGCGTGGCCGTCACGCTCGGTGATGCGGATCCATGTCATCCGCGGCCTGGTCAGCACTGTCATGGGCTTCCTGTTCTTCTGGGGCCTTGGACGCGTTCCGCTTGCGCAGGGCGTGGCGCTCGCCTTCATCGCGCCGCTGATCGCGCTCTATCTCGCCGCCGTCCTGCTCCACGAGCGGATCGAGCGGCGGGCGATCCTCGCCTCGCTGCTCGGGCTTGCGGGGGTCGCTGTGATCTTCGCGGGCCAGGCGCGGGCAGACCTCGGGCCGGAGGCGCTGCTCGGCTCGCTCGCCATCCTCGCCTCGGCCTGCCTCTACGCCTACAACATCATCCTGATGCGCCAGCAGGCGCTGGTCGCGGGGCCGCTGGAGGTCGCCTTCTTCATGAGCCTGTTCACCACGCTCGGCCTTCTGCCCGCCGCGCCGTTTTTCGCTGTTCCGCCCCCGGTCGACGCCTGGCCCGCCATCGCGGCGGCGGCCTTGCTGTCGTTCGGGTCGCTGATGCTTCTCGCTTGGGCCTATGCCCGGGCGGAGGCTCAGCATCTGGCGCCGGTCGAATATACCGCCTTCATCTGGGCGGTGATGCTCGGCTGGATCTTCTTCGGTGAGGTCGTTCAGCCGCTCACTCTTCTCGGCGCCGCGATGATCGTCGGCGCATGCCTGCTCGCGGCGACCCGGCGGCGGCCCGACGTCGGCGGCGAGGTCGAGAGCGGCGTTCCTGGAGGTGCATGATGGCGTGGTTCTGGCTGATCCTTGGCGGCATGTTCGAAGTGGGCTTCACCACCTCGCTCCGCTTCGTTGACGGCTTCCGCAACCTTCCCTGGACGCTCGCCTTCCTGGTGTCGGTGGGGATCAGCATGGCGCTTCTCGAGCTCGCCTCGCGCAGCATCCCGATGGGCACCGCCTACGCGGTGTGGGGCGGCATCGGCGCGGTCGGCACCGTCCTCGTCGGGATCTTCTTCTTCGGCGAGGCTGCGGGAGCGCTTCGAATCGCCCTCATATTCGGAATCGTCGCCTGCATCGCCGGCCTGAAGCTGATCCACTGATGGCCTATGACGAAGGCCTCGTCGCGTGGGTGCAGGAAGGGCTGGAGCCGCTCGGGACGGTGACCATGCGTAAGATGATGGGCGCGGCGACGCTCTATCTCGACGGGGTCATCTTCGCGATCGCGGACGACCAGCTCTGGTTCAAGTCTGATGCCGAGAGCGACGCCGAGTGGGACGAGGCGGGCTGCGAGCGCTTCACCTTTACCGGTAAGGACGGCCGGGTCGAGGTGATGAACTATCGCCGCGCACCGGATGCCGCCTATGACGATGCCGACGAGTTGCAGCGTTGGGCCCGACTCGCCGTCGAGGCGGGCAAGCGTGGGGCGGTTAAGAAGCGGCCGCGAAAGGGTTAATTCCTTTTCGGCTCCTGTCCCGGATCGGGAATCCTAAAATTTTCCTAACTGTTGCAAAAACGGCTCATCGCTCACCGCAAACGGCTCATCGCCTAGGCTTTCATGGTTAGCGGTCGGCTCGTCTAGCGACCATCCTGGCGTCATCCGCCACTGCGGACATTTCGGTACATGCAACCTCTCCTGTAGAACGGGCGTTGGACAGCCAAGTCGAGTTCGAAAGGAGCCAATTGTATGGCGACCAGTATCTTCGAGGCCCGCAGCGGCAGTCTTCCTTCCCGGCCTCATGAGCGGGGCTATCACGTCGTTTATCGCGACCATGAAACCAATCATTGCCCGGGCTGCGGACGCAGCCAGTGGCTGATCGGCCGGCTGATGGCGGAGTGCGCTTTCTGCGCCACGGCTTTGCCGCTCGAGAACGGCGCGCTCATGGGCAACCAGACCGTGCGCCACACCCGCCGCGACTATCAGCACCCGCTCGCGGCCTGACCTGGATGCCCCGCCGGGGCCCTCTCCCCTCCCCAGGGCCCCGGCCACCCCCTCGCATTAACCAATCGTTGAGCATGGCCGGGTTATCCGTTTCCCATGGCGGGGAGCGGTTCTTTGCTGTGGTATGCCGCGGGGCTGGTTGGCCTCGTCTCGCTGACGCCCGCCCTCGACCAAGCCGCGCCTGCGCCTCAGAGCACCACGGTCGCCGCCGGCGGCTTCACCATCCTCCGAGCCCCTGACGGCCAATTCTACACCGACGTGAGTATTGGCGCGGATCGCGTTCGAATGCTCGTCGATCCCGGTGCCTCGACGGTTCTCCTGACGCCTGACGACGCGGCGCGCCTCGGCATTCACGCAGGGGATGGATTCACTCCGGCCACGCTCCCGACACTGGCGCTCGGCCCAATCGGCGCAGCGAGCGTGGACGCGGTCGTTGCCCCCGATCTGCCGGTGTCGCTGCTCGGCCGCTCTTTCCTCGACAAGGTCTCCGTCAGCGTCGACTCCGAACGGATGGTGCTGCGCTAGGACTTGCGCCGCACAGGCACCTGCGCGTTGCAGATGTCGACACCGCCCGCCGGCCGGTTGAAGAAGGTGCCGCCGCGATTGGCGCGACCCCGCACATAGTCGTTGAACGCCGCCGTGTCGGTGCGCATCGCCTCGAAGCGCGGCCGCTGCGCCGCGGGCATGTCGCTGGCAAGGCGGATGCTTCGGATCGGCACCGGTGTCTCGCCGTTCTCCGTCCGGTAGAAGCCGAGGTCGCCGGTGCCGCGCGGGCGGGCGGACAGCAGCGGCATGCCTTCGATCACCCGGCCGACATTGGCGATGTTGCGGTCGAGGTGGCGCGGGCCGTGGCCGATCACCGCGTAAAGCTCCCCGCCGGTGCCTGTGTCGGGCGCGAGGTCGCGGCCGACGCCGACGGTGCCGTAGCAATGGGGAAGCCAGGCGAGGCCCGCCGAGCGGTCGAAGGCGACCGGCCAGCCGTCGGCATAGCCGACGGTGCCGGCATAAGCGTCGGGGTAGGGGATTTCGAGAAGCTGGAGCCCGGCGAGCGGCCGCTCATATTCGGCCGGCGGGCGCTGAACGACCCCCTGTGGAAGCGGCACCTCGGCATCGCCGTTGCCCCATTGGGCGACATAATTGTCCTGCACGCGATAGATGGTCGCGTTGTTCCACCAGCCGCCGCGGGCGAAGGCGCGCATGTTGGCGACATGGACCGGCGCGAACTCGGGGGCGAGCTCTATGACGACGCGGCCGCCGTCGCCGAGCTCCATCACCATCAGGTTCTCGGGAGCGATCTCGCGCCAGTCGGAGGGCGCGCTGTTGGCGATCACCTGCGAAGGCTCGGTCGCGCCGGAGATTGGCATCGGCCGCCAAGCCGGGCGCTCCTGTGTCGAAGCAACCGAGCAGCCGGCGAGAAGCAAGGCCGAGGCGGCGGCGGTGAAGCGCATCTCAATCCCCCTGTCGTGACGCTCCCTTGTTCCGCGGGTCTCGGGGGAAGGCAAGAAGGACTCAGCGCCGCCGAGGCGCCCCTTCCTGGAGCAGGGTGATCCCATCGCCGGTGACCTGCCAAGTGCGGTCCGGGTTACGCGTGACGATGCCGATCGGCATGCGTGCGGCCATCGCCAGGAAGACATGGATCTCGTTCGGCACCGGGTCGAGCACATGGTTGAACGTCGCCATCGCACCCTGACGACGCATCGCCTCCGGCGGCAGCGGCATTTCGAGACAGGTGCGGGTGAACGGCCGCCGCGCGATCTCGCGACCATCGGGACCGATCGAGATACGCTCATGCCCGCCGAACTGAAGAAAGCCCTGCCTCATCTGCGGAGCGGTGACGTAGACGTCGATCGGATCGCCGTCGCTCTCGGGCGGGATGATAGAGACGTTCGGAGCCGCTTGAGTGCAGCGCGCCACCTGCCCCTGCCGCACAATGTTCAGCGCCTGGACGAGCCGCGCCTGGCGCGGGGTCAGGACGGGTCTCTGCCCGGGCGCGAAATCGGTCGGCTCGGACACCCCGCCAGGTCCGGTCACTCGGGCGCGGTAGATGGCGACCAGACGGCCATCCTCCTCGCCGAAGAAGATCGGGATGAAGCCGTTTTCGTCACGATCGACAATGTAACCGCGGACGCCCGCCGCCACTGGGTCAGGAATGCGGTTGCGCATGTCGTCCGTCGCGACCCAGGCGACCCGGTCCAGAGCGAAGATCAGGCGGCCGCGCTCGCGCGCCCAGTCGAGCATGCGCTGCTCCTCGGCGGTCTGTGCGAGCGCCGGTGAGGCGGAAGGGACCGCGGCGGCGAGGGCGATGGCGAGAAACAGGCGGCGCATGAAAACTCCCAATCGATGCGGGCACGAGGCGAGCGGGCTCCGCTGCTGCGCCGTCACCGGCTGCTCGGTGCAGGCTGCAGCACGACCGAAGTCGCGAGTGAAGCCAGCGAAGCACACGCGTCGATTGGCTTAAATCCCCCACGGCCCAGAAGGCGCCCCGTCGAGGACTGCCCGCTACGCACCTAAGTTGTTTTGTTAATTGCCGAAGTATAAGTGAGTCAACTGGCCATAACCAAGTTTATCACCCGGTTCCGATCTGGCTCACCAGATGCTGACGCGCTGCTCCGGTGGGAGGTAAAGCGCGTCGCCGGGCTTGACGTCGAAGGCGCGGTACCAGGCGTCCATGTTCCGGACGATGCCGTTGACCCGGTAGGCGGGCGGCGCGTGCTCGTCGGTCAGCACGATAGATTGCATGAGCGTGTTGCCGATATAGCTGGCCCAGGTCTGCGCGTAGGACAGGAAGAAGCGCTGGTCGCCGGTGAGGCCGTTGATCACCGCGGGCTCGCCATGCTGTGCGACGTGGCGGCGATAGGCTTCGTAGGCGATCTCGAGGCCGCCGAGGTCACCGATATTCTCGCCCATCGTCGCCTCGGCATTGACCCGGAAGCCGGGAACCGGCTCGTAGGTGGCGAACTGGCGGCCGAGTTGCTCCGTGCGCTCGTGGAAGCGCTGAGCCGCGGCCGGGGTCCACCAGTCGCGGAGCCGGCCGGCGCCGTCGAACCGCCGGCCCTGGTCGTCGAAGCCGTGGCCGAGCTCGTGTCCGATGGCGGCGCCGATTCGGCCGTAATTGACCGCGGCGTCATAGGTCGGGTGGAACAGCGGGCGCTGGAGGATGCCGGCCGGGAAGGTGATCTGGTTGGTGAGGACGTTGTAGGACGCGCCGACCGTCTGCGCCGTCATGTCCCACAGGGTGCGGTCGACCGGCTGATGAAGCCTGGCAATCTCGCGGGCAAAGTTGAACTCGCCGAGGCGCATGATGTTGCCGACCATGTCGGTGCGGTCCATCCGAAGCCGGCCATAGTCGATCGTGCGCTCCGGGCCGCCGACCCGGGCGCCGAACGCCTCGAGCTTGGCGAGCGCCTCGCGGCGGGTCGGCTCGTCCATCCAGTCGATCCGGCGCAGCCGCTCGGCGAAGGCGCCACGCAGGTTGCCGATCATCTCCTCGACCACGCGCTTGCTGTCCGCGGGGAAGTGACGGGCGGTATAGATCCGGCCGACCGCCTCGCCGAGCGCTCCGTCGACGAGCTGGACGCCGCGCCGCCAGCGCTCGTGCGGCTGGTTCATGCCGTTGAGCACCTGGTTGTGGAAGGTGAAGGCGGCCTGGTCGAAGGCCGACGACATGTAGGGCGCGAAGGCGTCGATGAAGTGGAAGGTGAGCCACGCCTTCCAGGTGTCGAGCGGCACCTCCTCGAGCAGGCGGCCCGCGGCCTGGATCGCCGTCGTCTCGGCGACGAGCAGGTTCTCGACGTCGCCCATCTGGAGCAGGCGGAGGGTGTTTGGCCAGTCGAACTCGGGGGCGAGCCGCTGAAGCTCGGCCACGGTCATCCGGTTCATGCTTTGCGAGACATCGCGGCTGCGCTCGGGCGGCCAGTGAGCCTCCGCCAGCCGGCGCTCGAGACCGAAGATCGCCTCGGCTTTCGCGGGCGCGCCATCGATTCCGGCGAGTTGAAGCAGTTGCGTGACGTAGCTGCGGTAGGCGGCGCGGTAGCGGTCGAACTCCGGCCCTTCGCGTAGATAGTAATCCCGGGTCGGCATCAGCGTGCCGGCTTGGCCGATCGCCACGATGTGGCGGGTCGGGTTGCCCGGGTCCGGGATGACGCCGATGCTGAACGGCATATTGTAGCCGTTCTCGCTGAACGTCTGGAGGAGGTCGGCGCGATTGCGAATGCGCGCGATGCGCTCGAGATACGGCCGCAGAGGAGTCGCCCCGAGACGCTCGATCGTCGCGGTGTCCATGAAGCCGCGGTAGAGTTCGGATATCTGCTGCGCCGCCGGATCTCCCGCCGGGTTCTCGACGATGGCGCGGACCTGCGCCTCGACATCCTCGTTCAGCTGCGCCTGGATCGAATAGGAGAATTCCTGGGCTCCTCCGGAGACCCGGATGAAGCGCATCCAGCTGCCGTTGGCGTAGAGGTTGAAGTCGTCGCCGGGGCGGACGTTGAGGTCGCGGGCGGCGAGGTTGATGCCGGTCTCGTTGAAGCCGAGCAGCATCGCCACGGCCTGCTCGCGCGTGATCGGTGCCGGCGCGGGCGGGGCGGGACTTGCAAAACCCGGAACGGGGCCGGCGAAAGCCAGCGCGGCGGCGAGCAACAGACGAAGGGTCACGGGCACTCCAAACAATAAGGGGCCGGTTGCCCGGCCCCTTAGCATATTACCAGATATGGACGCGCTGCTCCGGCGGCAGATAAAGTTCGTCGTCCGGAGTTACGTTGAAGGCGCGGTACCAGGCGTCGATGTTCCGAACCGCACCGTTGACCCGATATTCGTCCGGGCTGTGCGGGTCGGTCAGCACCTGCTGGCGCTGAGCGCCCTCGCGCTGCTTGCTCCGCCACACCTGCGCCCAGGACAGGAAGAAGCGCTGGTCGCCGGTGAGGCCGTTGATCACCGGCGGCTCGCCATGCTGGGCGACGTGGCGGCGATAGGCGGCGTAGGCCATTTCGAGCCCGCCCAGGTCGCCGATATTCTCGCCCATGGTGAGCTGGCCGTTGACGTTGAGGCCGGGCAGCGGGCTGTACTGGCTGTACTGCTGGCCAAGGCGGGTGGTGCGCTCGGTGAAGCGCTCAGCCGAGGCCGCCGTCCACCAGTCGCGAACGCGGCCCGTCGGGTCGAAGCGGCGGCCCTGGTCGTCGAAACCGTGGCCGATCTCGTGGCCGATCACCGCGCCGATCGCCCCGTAATTGACCGCCGCATCGGCATTGGGATCGAAGAAGGGCGGCTGAAGGATGCCCGCCGGGAAGGTGATCTGGTTCATCAACGGGTTGTAGGACGCGTTGATGGTCTGCGCGTTCATGTTCCACAGGCGCCGGTCGACCGGGTTGGGCAGCCGCGATAGCTGTAGGTTCCAGCCGAACTGAGCAGCGCGGACCATGTTGCCGAGCAGATCGCCGCGATCGACCTGATAGTTCGAATAGTCGATCCACACCTCCGGATGGCCGATGCGCGGCTCGAACGTCTCGAGCTTGGCGAGCGCCTGCTGGCGGGTGGCGTCGTCCATCCATTCGAGGTTCTGAAGCCGCTCGGCGAAGGCTGCGCGCAGGTTGCCGATCAGCTCGTCCATCTGCCGCCGGCTCTCGGCCGGGAAGTGGCGCTCGACATAGATCCGGCCGACCGCCTCGCCGAGGGTGCCGTTGACCAGGCCGAGGCCGCGCTTCCAGCGGTCGCGCTGCTGCTGCTGGCCGGCGATGGTGCGGTTGAAGAAGTTGAACTTCGCTTCGTCGAACGCGCGCGGCAGATATTGGGCGTAGCTGTTGATGAAGTGGAAGGCGAGATAGTCCTTCCAGGTATCGAGCGGCACTTCGTCGAGCAGTCGGCCGACACCCTGGATCGCCGTCGTCTGGGTGGCGATCACCGACTCCACCGAGCCGAGGCCGCGGCGCTGGAGATAGCTGTCCCACTGGAATTGCGGCGCCAGCTCCATGAGCTGGGCACGGGTCATCGGGTTGTTGATCGCGGCGATGTCGCGGCTGCGCTCCGGGGTCCAGTGCGCTTCGGCGATCCTGCGCTCGAGCGCGATGATCCGGTCGGCCTTGGCGGCGCCGTCCGGGATCCCGGCGAGCGTGTGGAGCTGGGTGATGTAGTCGCGATAGGCGGCGCGATAGCGGTCATATTCCGCGCCTTCGCGCAGATAATAATCGCGGTTGGGCATGCCGAGGCCGCCCTGGCCGGCGACGGCGGTGTAGCGCGTCGGATCGGCGAGGTTCGGGATGATCCCGACGCCGACAGGCGACTGGAAGCCCGGCGTGGCGAAGGTGGCGAGCAGCTGATCGCGATTGCTGATCCCGGAGATGCGCTGGAGATAGGGCTGGAGCGGGGCCGTGCCGCGCGCCTCGATCCCCGCCTCGTCCATCCAGGCGGCGTAGAAATCGCCGACCTTGCGCTGCGCCGGATCGCTGGACGCGGCGGCGTCGATGACGATCGCGCGAAGCTGCTGCTCGATGTCCTCGGAGAGGACGGTCCACAGGCTCCAGCTGGTGCGGTCGGCCGGGATCTCGGTGGTGTTTAGCCAGCTGCCGTTGGCGTAGCGGTAGAAATCATCGCCCGGGTCGACTGCGACGTCGCGCGCGGCGAGGTCGACTCCGAACGGGCCGTAGCGGGGCTGGGTGCGCGCGGCGGCCGACCCTGCGGCCTGCGGCGGACGGGCCTCGGCGGCGCGCGGCTGCGACTGGGCGTAAACCGGCGCGGTGCCGGCGAGCAGCAGGACTGCGCAAAGCGCAAGGCGATGATTTTTCATGATAATCCCCTCCGGTCAGATCAGGGGACCAGCCTTTGCGATTTGCGCCGAGTCGCGCAAGCAAAATCCGTATTAGCGGCTTAACTCACCTGCCGACCGGGTGGGTCGACGGGCCTTGCGCAAGCTCGCCGATCCCTTCGCCGGTGACCCCCCACATGCGCACGGCATCGGTGCCCGTGGCGACGGCGAGCGGGCGCCCGCTCCACAGAGACAGGAATACGAACAGCTCGCCCGGAATTTCGGAGTCGCGGGCGTTGACGACGAGCGGGCGCGGCCGCTGGCCCGCGGCGGCCGGCGTCAGCCGAAGCTCGGTGCACTCGTCGGCTAGCGCCACCGTCTCGCCGACCGTGCCGTCGGCGGCGACCTCGGTACGGTAATGTCCGCCGGCGGGGACGGTCCCAGCCGCCATACGCGGGCTGATTCGATAGACCAGCACCGGCGCATCGTCCGATGCCGGCGGAAGGATGATGGTGTTGAAGTCGCTGCCGCGACCGCACACGGGCCGGTCGAGATCGCCGACCGCGGTGCGCGCACGCGCCATGCGCAAGGCGTTGCCGGTCAAGGCGGGACGGCTTCCAGCCTCGAAGACCTGCGGCGATACGGCGCGGCCGCCGAGCATCTGGCTGCGATAGACGGCGACATAGTCGTCGCCCTGGCGAGCATAATAAGTGACGGTGACCCCGTTGCCCTCTGGCTCGGCGGCCCAACCGACGATGCCGGCGGCATTGGGATCGGAAATGCGGGTCAGCATGTCGCGCGTGGTGACGGCGCCGGCGCGGTCGATCGCTGCGATGAGGCGGCCGCGGCGGATCGCTTCGGCGATGGCGGCGCGGTGCGCGTCGGTCAGCTGGAGCGGGGGCGCGGCGGGCGGCGCAGTGACTTGCGCCTTGGTCTGCGCGGCACTCTCTCCCTGGTGGGCGAGGGCCGGTGCCGCGACGGCCGCGGCGGCGGCGAGCAGGAGGAGCTTGCGCATTTGGATCATCCCTTAAAGCTTTGAATTGGCTTAGGCCCCGGCTCTTCGACCGGCAAGTTGCTCGCTTCGCCTGTCGCCAGCATGAACGTCAGAGTTGCCGGAGGGCCTGCGCCGGCCGCGCCGCCAGAGCGGGGAGCGAGCCGAGAAGGCCGAGGAGCAGGGTCAAACCCGCGCCGGCGGCAAGCGTTCCGAGCACCGCGGTCCAGTCGGGGCCCCACGGCAGCTCGAAGAGCTCGACAACGACATACCAGCCGGCGCCGGCGCCAAGCGCGAGTGCGAGCGCTGCGAGGATCAGGGCGAGCAGGCCGAACTCGATCGCCTGCATGACGAGGATCCGGCCGCGGGTCGCGCCGAGCAGCTTGAGGAGCACGCTGTCGTAGATCCGTGCGCGGCGCGAGGCGGCGAGGGCGCCGATCAGGACGGCAATCCCGGCGAGGATCGCGACTGCTCCGGCAGCCCGCACCGCGGCGGCGAGCTGGCCCATGATCCGGGCGACGTCGGCGACGACGTCCTGGATGCGGACGGCCGACAGGCTCGGGAAGCGGCGGTTCACCGCCCGCGCGAAAGCTGTCTCCTGGTCGCGCGCCATATGCGCCGTGCCCATCAGGCTGTGCGGTGCGCCCTCGAAGGTGCCGGGCGAGAAGATGATGACGAAGTTCAGGCTCATCCGCGACCAGTCGACCTCGCGCAGGTTGGCGATTCGGGCGGTGATCTCGCGGCCGAGGACGGAGACGGTGATGGTGTCACCGACGCCCAAGCCTGCGGCGCGGGCATTCTCGGCGTCCAGCGAGACGAGCGGGTCGCCATGATAGTCCTCCGACCACCAATGGCCTTCGACGATGCGGCTCCCGGGCGGCGTCGTGGCGGCAAAGCTCAAATTGCGGTCGCCGCGCAGGAACCAGGCGCCCTCGGGAAGCTCGGCCATGTCGGCGATTCGGCGCCCGCCGATCGCGGTGACGGTGGCGCGCAGTGTCGGCATCAGCTCCAGCCGAGCGCCGGGCGCGGCTTGCTCCGCCACCGCGCGCAGGTCGGCGAGCCCGTCGGAGGGCACGTCGAGCAGGAAGAAGTTCGGCGCACGCGCCGGAATGGTCGAGCGGATCTGGCCGGACAGGTTGGTCTCGATGACGGCCAGCGTGGTGACGAGCGTGAAGCCGAGGCCGAGCGCGACGACCAGCCGGCCCGTGGGCGCGCCGGGGCGATGGAGGTTGGCGAGCGCGAGGCGCAGAAGCGGGCTGCGCGGCCTGGGCAAGGCGGCGACCGCGCGCCGGACGAGCCAGCCGAGCAGGGCGAGCAGCAGGAGCAGCGCCAGGCAGGCGAGGATGAAGCCCAGGGCGAACATCCGCTCCGGAGCGGTCAGCACCGCGACCGCTGCGATCGCCGCTCCGGCGCCGAGGCTGCCGCCATAGGCCCACCAGGGCGCGCGCCGCTGGCCGTTGACGCCGCCGCGCAGGAGCGAAGCGGCCGGGATGGTGCGGGCGCGGGCGAGCGGGACCAGCGCGAAGGCAAGCGCTGCGAGCAGGCCGTAGCCGGCGGCGAGGAGGAGCGGACCCGCATAGAGGCCGCCATGCGGCGGCACGGGCAGGAGGTCGCCGGCGAGCGACGAGACGATGGTCGGAACGAGCGCACCGACGGCAAGGCCGGCGAGCAGGGCGGCAGCTGCGACGACGGCGATCTGGACGAGGTGGAGGCGGAAGATGGTGGCCGACGTCGCGCCCAGAGTCTTCAGCATCGCGATGCCTTGGCGCTTGCCGTCGAGATAGGAGGTCACGCCGTTGCCGACGCCGATTCCGGCGACGATCAGGGCGCTGAGCCCGACCAGGGTGAGGAATTGGCCAAGCCGCTCGAGGAAGCGGCGCGTGCCCGGCGCGGCGTTCAACCGGTTCTCGACCTTGAGGCCGGCCGCCGGGAAAGCGACGTCGAGGCGGCGGCCGACCTCGGCCGGATCGGCTTCGGCCGGAGCGCGGATCCGGTAAGCCGAAATATAGAGGCTGCCGGGCTGGACGAGACCGGTGGCCGCGAGGCCGGCGCGGTCGACCATCGCGGTCGGCCCGAGCGCGAATCCCTGGCTCACGCGGTCCGGCTCCTGCGCGGTCACCCCGATCACGCGAAGCTCGGCATTGCCGACGCGCAGTGCATCGCCCACGCCGATGCCGAGTCGCTCCGCCAGCTCGGGTCCGATCGCGACCTGGTTGCCGCTCGGCCGCTCGGCGAGCGCGCCGGGGCGAAGGCGGAAGTCGCCGTAGAGCGGGTAGAGGCTGTCGACGCCCTTCAGCTCGACCAGCACGGGGTCGCCGCCGCGCACCGGCACCGCCATCGCGCGCATTCGCGTGAAGTGGCTGACCTCGCCCTCGGCTTGGAAGGCGGCGAGCTCGTCGGGCGTCGCCTCGCGCTGGTTGATCTCGACCTGCACGTCCCCGCCGAGGATCGCCTGGCCCTGGTCGGCGAGGCCGTCGAGCACCGCCGAGGTGAGGCTGCCCACGCCGGCCAATGCCGCCACGCCGAGGAACAGGCAGACAGCGAGCAGGCGAAGCCCCGTCAATCCGCCGCGCAGGTCGCGCAGGGCGAGGCGGACGATCATCTGCCGCTGTCTCGGACGATCCGCCCGTCGGCCATTTCCAGCACGCGCCCGCAGCGGCCGGCGAGGGCGGGGTCGTGGGTGATGACGAACAGGGTCGCGCCGGTGTCGCACTGGCGCTGGAAGAGGAGGTCGAGGATGGCGGCGCCGGTGGCGCCGTCGAGATTGCCGGTCGGTTCGTCGGCGAAGAGGATGGCGGGACGCGGCGCGAGCGCCCGGGCGATGGCAACGCGCTGCTGCTCGCCGCCCGACAATTGCGCCGGATAATGGCCAAGACGGTGGCCGAGCCCGACGGCTTCCAGCTCCGCGGCGGCCCGGTCGAAGGCGTCGGGGGCGCCGGCCAGCTCGAGCGGGACCGCGACATTTTCCTGCGCGGTCATTGTCGGGAGCAGGTGGAAGGCCTGCAGAACGATTCCGATGCGGCCGCGGCGGGCCCTGGCGAGGCCGTCCTCGTTCTCGCCGGTAAAATCGAGGCCGGCGATCCGGATCGTGCCGCCGCTCGGCCGCTCCATTCCGGAGAGGACCGCCATCAGCGACGACTTGCCCGAGCCGGAGGGGCCGAGCAGCGCCACTGTCTCGCCCTCCGCGACCTGGAGATCGATCCCGCGCAGGATCTCGACGGGCGCGGCCCGGGCGCCGAGTGACAGCGTGACTTGGGAAGCGTCGATGACGTAAGGCGCGGTCATGCGGTCCGGAAAAAAGAGCGGGAGCGAGGCGGCGCTTTATGGGAGGCGGCGCTTCCTTGTCCATGCTGCGCTGGCGGGACTCGGCCTGCCGATCGCGGCCGCGGCTCAGCAGCGGCCGGCGGCGGGCGACGAGGTCCACATCTTCGCTCTGGGCGACAGCCTCACCGCGGGCTTCGGCCTGCCGCGCGAGCTCGGCTTCGTACCGCAGCTGGAAGCCCATCTCCGGCGACACGGTGTGCCGGCACGCCTCACCAATGCCGGCGTGTCGGGCGACACCGCGGCGCAGGGGCTCCAGCGTCTCGCATGGACCCTCGACGGGCTGGCGCGGACGCCGGATCTCGCCATCGTCGCCCTCGGTGCCAACGACATGCTGCGCGGGCTTCCAGTCGCTCAGACTCGCGCGGCGCTCGACGCGATCCTTGCCGAGCTCGGGCGGCGCCAGATCAAGATGCTCCTCGCAGGCATGATTGCCGCTCCCAATCTCGGCCAGGACTATGCCCGCGCCTATAACCCGATGTTCTCGGAGTTGGCGCGTGCTCACGGGGCGGCGTTCCATCCCTTCTTTCTCGAGGGGGTCGCCGGAGACCGCACGCTCAACCAGGCGGACGGAATCCACCCCAACTTCCCGGGCGTGAAGCGGATGGTGAGCACGATCACGCCGCGCGTGGTCGAAGTCCTGCGCCAGTAAAGCGAATCGCGGCGCAAGGGCAAACGGGACTCAGTCCGACGCACTGCTTATGCTATTCTTCGGCGGTCTAGCGGGAGGACTCCCCGATGCTCGACGCTGATTTACCGATCAACCAGGTCGCCGATGCCTATCGCACCTGGCGCGAAAGCCGCGGAAGCAATGTCGACGAGGTCATCGATATGATGGCCGACGAGGTCGAGATGCGATCGGTGCTCGATCCCGGCCTCCCCGACGACCTCGCCGCCGACCGCAAGACGCGCGAGGAAGCCCGCCAATATTTCGAGGTCCTGTCGCGTGACTGGGAGATGATCGACTATCCGCAGGAGAAGATCGTCGCGAACGGCGATACCGTCGTGTGGATCGGCCGCTGTCACTGGCGTCACAAAGCCAGCGGCCGCGAGATCAACTCGCCCAAGGTCGACATCTGGACGTTCCGCGACGGCAAGGCCGTCAAGTTCATGGAGATGTTCGACAGCCTCGGCTTCGCAAGCACCGTCGGGCTGGTCTGACGCCGACGCGAGCGTTACGAGTCTCGCAACGCAATCATTCGGCCACCGCGCCTTCCGCAACGCCTCCGATCCTGCCAGATGCGTCGGGATATCTGCGCCTACCGCGCATCCAATCCAAACAGGAGGCTGTCATTCGTAAGTTGCTTCTCGCCGCCGGTTCCGCGGCATTGCTCGCCGCCGGCACGCCGGTTCTGCTGTCTTCAGCCCCGGCCGAGGCTGCGCCGGCGGCCGCCGCCGCCCAGTCCGCGCCTCAGGTCCGCTCGGGCGCCTACGCGCTCGACAAGAGTCACGCGAAGATCGTCTGGTCGGTCTCGCACTTCGGCTTCTCGACTTATTATGGCGAGTTCACCGATTTCGACGCGCGCCTGATGCTCGATGCCGCCAATCCCGAGCGCAGCCGGCTCAACGTGACGGTCAGCACGCCGTCGGTCGCGACCCACAATGACGCGCTCGACGCGCACCTCAAGAATGCCGACTTCTTCGATGTCGCCAATCACCCGACCGCGACGTTCAACTCGACGTCGATCCGCCGCACCGGCGCGACGACGGCGGAAGTGACGGGGGATTTCACGATGCTGGGCATCACCCGGCCGCTGACCCTGAACGTCACGTTCAACGCAGCGGGCGCCAACATGGGTGGCGTCTATACCGCCGGCTTCTCAGCGACGGGTACGATCAAGCGCAGCGACTATGGCATGAACTACGGCGTGCCGGCGCTCGGCGACGAGATCCCGCTTCAGATCAGCGGCGAGTTCAACCTCGCCTCCTAGGTCTCGGGGCCGCGTCGCAGGCGTCTGCGGCGCGGGTCAGGCGAGGCGAAGTCCCTCGCCGAACTGAAGGCCGACGCAGCCGTCCTTCGCCCAGCGCACCGTGGCATGGAGCGGCGCGCAGCCTTCGAACTCGACGACGACGCGATCGTCGACCAGCGGCCGGGCCGCGACCTTCAGCATCACGCCGCTCGCGGAGATGTTGCCGACCCGAGCGGCGTAGGAGCCCCCAGCCCTCAGGAACAATGTCGCGCGCTGCCCCTCCGAGCAGGTGTAGCGCGGCTCGGCGCGTTGCTCGACCTGCGGCGGGCGCAGGAGGTTGAGCAAAGGCACGCGCCGCAAAATGCTCTCGTCGAATTTCGCCAACATTGCCCCGGTCCCCGCACAAATGAGGTGGGGACGGTAAGTCCCCACTCCCTAACGAGAAATTACTGTGCGGGTGCGGATTGCGAATCTTCCCAGAAATAAGGCTGCCGCTGGCGGTTGCCGGTGACTTCCTCGTTCAGGGTCTGGGCGTTGTAGAGCCTGCCGTTGACCATGACATGGGTGATGTCGTCGCTGTTGCGGATGTCCGCCACGGGATCGGCCGACAGCACGACGAGATCGGCGAGCTTGCCCGGGGCGATGACGCCGAGATCGCGGAAGCCGTAGGCGCGCGCCGCGTCGACGGTCGCATGCTGAAGCGCCTCGAGCGGCGTGGCGCCGCCGCGGACATGGCTCCACAGCTCCCAATGGGTGGCGAGGCCCTGCTGCTGGCCGTGGCCGCCGGTCGCGACCAAAACGCCGCGATCGGACAGGCGGTCGGCCTCGCGGGCGCTGACCTGGTCGACGAACTGATCGGCGGGCGCGGTCTGGACCCGGACCCGGTTGGCGAGCTCGCCCGGCGGCACGTGGCGGGTGAGCAGCGGATGCTGCCACACCGGCTCCGCCTGCGACCAGTAGGGATCGCCGGCGAGGCCGCCATAGGTCACGACCAGGGTCGGGTTGTAGGCGACCCGGCTCTGGCTGAAGAAGCTCAGAACGTCCTCGTAGAGCCGCGCCTGCGGGATGTTGTGTTCGAGCACCGTGTTGCCGTCGGCGATCAGGGTCATGTCCATGGTGAACAGCGACCCGCCCTCGGCGACCGAGGCAATGTTCTCTGCTCGAGCCGCAGCGACGACCTGCTGGCGCTGGTTGCGGCGCGGCTGGTTGTAGTTCTTGACCGAGTGGGCGCCTTCCGCACGCAGGCGGCGAACGTGGCCGAGCGCGTCGTCATAGCTGTCGATCTGAGCGTAAACGCCGGGGCTGCGGGCGCCGTACACGACCTCGCCGGTCGAGAAGAGGCGCGGGCCCTGGATGATTCCGGCGCGCTGCATCTCGGCCGCGGCGAACACCTCGCTCGCCGTGCTCGACGGGTCGTGGATGGTGGTGACGCCGAGAGCCAGGTGCGAGAGGATCGACCAGTTCTGCTGTGGCACCAGCTCGTCGACGCCGTACGGCCCGTGGCCGTGGCCGTCGATGAAGCCCGGGACGATGGTGCGGCCGGCCATGTCGACCTGGCGGGCATTGGCCGGGATCTGCGTCGAACCGCGGGGCCCGACCGCGCGGATCCGGTTGCCCTCGATGATCACCACGCCGTCCTCGATAATCCCGCCATTGTCGTCCTGCATGGAGACGATGCGCGCGCCGACCAGCGCGACGACGCCCTGCGGGACGTCTGCCGGGACGGAGATGGACAGGTTCGTGCCCTGCGCCGGCGGGGTGTAGGTCGCGCCCGGGGCGCGGCTCACCAGTGCGGCGGTGTCGGCGGTGTAGAGCGTCCGGCCGAAGGTCCAGCTGAAAGTGCGGCCGCCGGCGCCCCAGCGGCCGAACTGGCCGGCGTGGCGGGTGGCTCGGGTGACCGGTAGCGGGCCCGAGCGGCTCGACAGGTTCATCGTCGCCGCGCCGTTGAAAAAGGGCGTGACGAACCAGTTGTAATTCTCGCGGAAGGCGAGGGCGCGGCCGTCGGGAGCGACCTCAAAGCCGGTGATCAGATCGCCCTCGGCGTGGACCCGGCGGTTGCCGCCATTGAGGTCGACGCTGACGAGACGCTGCTTCTGGTTTTCCGAGACCTGGAGGAAGACGCGGTCGTTGAGGTTGGCGAAATGCGGGTTCGCGCCCGAGCCGAGCACGCGCGTGGCTTCGCCGCCGCTCGCAGGCACCCGATAGATTCCGGTCTCGCCCGAATAGAGCTCGGAGGTCAGGAAGCCGCCGCTGTCGCGCTCGAACACGATGATCTGGCCGTCCGGCGAGAAACGCGGGCGGCGATAATGGCCGGGCGTCGCGGTGACGGTGCGCAGGTTCGATCCGTCCGGAGACACGGTGCGGACATGGCCGAGATTGCGGTCGTTCCACGATGCGAAGACGATCCGGCTGCCGTCGCGCGACCAGCTCGGCCACAGCTGGAAGTCGCCGTCGGCCGCGGTGAGCGGACGCGCCGAGGCGCCGCTCATGTCGCGGATGTAGAGGCGGCCTAGGCTTTCATAGACGACCTGGCGGCCATCCGGAGAGATGGCCGGGAAGCGCACCATCCGGGTGGTGACGGTCGCCGGCGCGACGTCGACCTCGGGCCGCGGCGGGTCGATCACCGCGCGCGTGTCGCTCACCCGGAACGGGATGTCAGTCGCGGCTCCGCCCGAAGCGTCGATCCGGCGGATGCGGCCACCGGCCCAGAAGACGATCGAGCGGCTGTCGGGGGTCCAGTCCATCGTCGGGTACACGCCATGGACGGCCCAGGTCTCCTGCAGGTCCTGGTCGAGATCGTCATAGATCCGCCGCTCGGCGCCGGTGGAGAGGTCCTTGACGAACAGGCGGCTTCGGCCGCCCTCGCGGCGAACGAAGGCGAGGCTTCGTCCGTCCGGCGACGGCGTCGGCCGGACCGCGCCGCCTGGGCCGCCGGCGATGGTCGTGCGCTCGCCGGTCGCGACGGTGTAGCGCTCGATCGCGAACACCTGCTGGTTGGAATCCTGGGCGTATTGGAAGGTGCCGCCGGGCGTGGTGTCGCGCGAGAAATAGATGTGCGCGCCGTCGGGGCTGAAGATCGGCTCGCCCAGCTCCTTCTGGTGCTGCGGGTTGGGCCGCTCGACCAGAGCGACGCCGTTGCCCTGGCCGCTGGCGTCGTAGAGCCAGATCTCGCCGGTGCCGAGCGAGCGCTGGGTGGTGAAGTGCTTGCGCGCGGCGATGAAGCGGCCGTCGGGGCTCCACGCCGGAGCGTTGGTCAGGGTGAAGGTCTCGTTGGTGATCTGGCGGACGCCGCTGCCGTCGGCGTTCATCACCCAGATATTGTCACCGCCGCCGCGGTCGGAGGTGAAGGCGATCCGGCTGCCGTCGGGCGAGAAGCGCGGCTGGTGATCAAAGGCGAGGCCCGAGGTCAGCCGGCGCGGCGTGCCGCCCGCGATCGGCATCACATAGATGTCGCCGAGCATGTCGAACGCGATCGTGCGCCCGTCGGGCGACAGGTCGACGTTCATCCAGGTGCCTTCGTCGGTGTCGATGCGGACCTCGCGCAGGCGCTGGCCGGGAGGGGCGTTGACGTCCCACGTCGGCTGGCTCGCCGAACCGCTGCCGCCGCGGCCCTGCTGGGCGGCGGCGAGGCTCGTGCTGGAAATCAAAAGAAGCGAAACGGCGGCGAGGCCCCTGAACATTGATAACCCTCCCTGAGCGGGTCTCTGCCCGCTTCATGTTCTGGTTCGTGGTGCCGCTGCGCTGCACGATTCGACCAAGGCAGGCAAGCGGTCGACGAGGCGCGGCGCTGCGTCTCCGGCCCGGGAGGCGCGGGAATCCGCCTGATCTACAGCAAGATCAGCCATTTGGCGGGAACGACACCGTATTTCTGCGGTTCGTTTGACGGCCGGAGCGATCTGCCGGGGCTAAAAGTGGAGCCGCAATGACCGACCGACATCCGACGCTCGAACTGTGGGGCGGCGCCGAATGCACGGTGGTGCGACTTGGGAACGAATATCGCGATCAGGCGGTCGAGACCGGGCATCACGACCGGCTCGACGACATCGACCGGCTGATCGGCCTCGGCGTCAAGGCGGTGCGCTTCCCGATCCTGTGGGAAAGGGTGGCTCCGGAGCGGATCGATCGGCTCGACTTCACCTGGACCGACGCGCGGCTCGAGCGCCTGCGCGAAGCCGGGATCCGGGTGATCGGGGGCCTTCTCCATCACGGCTCGGGACCGCTCTACACCGATCTCCTCGACCCCGCTTTCCCGTGGAAGCTGGCGGACTACGCCGCCCGCGTCGCGGAGCGCTATCCCTGGATCGAGGACTGGACTCCGGTCAACGAACCGCTGACCACCGCACGCTTCTCGGCACTCTACGGTCATTGGTACCCGCACCGCCGCGACTATCCCGGCTTCCTCCGCGCGCTGTACGGTCAGTGCCGCGGGACTCTCGAGGCGATGCGGCGGATCCGGGAGGTGGTTCCGGGCGCACGGCTCATCCAGACCGAGGATCTCGGCAAGACCTTCTCGACGGCGCCCTTGCGCTACCAGGCCGCTCACGAGAACGAACGCCGCTGGCTCAGCCTCGATTTGCTGTGCGGGCGAGTGACGGCCCGGCACAATTGGCACAAGATCCTGTTCGGCGCCGGCATCGGCTGGGGCGAGATGGAAGCAATGGAGAGCGGCGAGGCCAGTCCGGACCTGCTCGGCATCAACCATTATCTGACCAGCGAGCGCTTCCTCGACCACCGCACCCATCTCTATCCCGGCCACGGCGTCGGGGGAAACCGGCGCGACACCTATGTCGATGCCGAGGCGGTCCGCGTGAAGCGGCTGGAGGACGACACCGGCTTTGCGCCGCGGCTTCGCGAGGCGTGGGAACGCTATCGCCTGCCGATCGCCATCACCGAGGTGCATCACGGCTGCAACCGGCCGGAGCAGCTGCGCTGGTTCGCGGAAGTGTGGGAGACCGCCGGCAAGCTGCGCGACGAGGGCGTCGACCTTCGCGCCGTCACCTTCTGGTCGGCGTTCGGCAATGTCGACTGGCGTTCGCTGCTGACCCAGCGCAACGGCTTTTACGACACCGGCGCCTATGACGTGCGCGGTCCGGAGCCGCGGCCGACTGTCGTCGCCAGGGCGGCTGCGGCCTATGCGCGCGGCGAGCAGTTCGACCATCCGGTGCTCGACAGCCCGGGCTGGTGGCGCCGGCCGCCGCGCCTCTATCCGTGGAGCGGCAGCTGCAAGCCGATGAACTGGCACGGCCGCAAGCTGCTGATCACCGGCGCGACCGGCACGTTGGGCCAGGCGCTGGCACGGATGTGCGAGGATCGGGCGATGCCCTTCTGCCTCACGGCTCGCGACGAGCTCGATATCTGCCGGCCTGAGAGCATTGCGGCTGCGATGGAGCAGCACGAGCCCTGGGCGGTGATCAACACCGCCGGCTTCGTGCGTGTGGCCGATGCCGAGGTGGAGCGTGATTCCTGCTTCGCCTGGAATTGCGACGGCGCCGCGAACCTGGCGGAGGCCTGCGCATCCGCCGGCGTTCCGCTGGTGACCTTCTCGTCCGATCTCGTGTTCGACGGTCTCAAAGGTGCCGCCTATGTCGAGGACGATCCCGTCTGTCCCGGCGAAGCGTACGGCGCGAGCAAGGCCGAGGCCGAGCACCGGGTCCTTGCCGCTCATCCCGGCGCGATGGTGATCCGGACGGCGGCCTTCTTCGGACCGTGGGACCGCTACAATTTCGCCTGGGCGGTGTTGAGCAGCCTTGCCGAGGGCCGTCGCTTCGCCGCCTGCCCGAACAGCTTCGTATCGCCGACCTTCGTTCCGGATCTCTGCCACGCGACGCTCGACCTGCTCGTCGATGGCGAGACCGGGCTGTGGCACCTCGCCAATCAGGGACGGGTGAGCTGGCACGAATTCGCGGTCCGGGTCGCCGAGGCGGCCGGGCTCGATACAAGCCTCATCGATGCCGTCCCGCAGACCGAGCAAGTGCGCGACACCACCCTCGCGAGCAACCACGGCCCGCTGCTCCGCCCGCTCGACCAGGCGATCGCCGATTACGCGAACGAGATGCGGGACGAGCTGCGGCCGGCCGAAGCGGTAGCCGCCGAATAAAATATCCTCCCCGCGATATCGCGGGGAGGGGGACCATGCGCAGCATGGTGGAGGGGCGGCGGCGCAGCCGCCGATCCACGTCAAAGAAGAACCGCGCTTCGCGCGGCCCCTCCACCGCCTTCCGGCGGTCCCCCTCCCCGGCAAATGCCGGGGAGGATAGGGTTCTACTCCGCCGCCTGGACGAGCTCGGCGGTGACGGTCTCGCCGGCCTCGGCGGCGCGCTTGGCGGCGTCGAGTCGGCGGAAGGTGGCGAGCGCCTGACCGACGACCTGGTCCATATTATAGTAGCGGTAGGTCGCCAGGCGGCCGACGAAGGTCACACCCGGGGTCGCGTCCGCAAGCGCCTCGTATTTCTTGAACAGCGCCTGGTTCTCCGCCCGCGGGATCGGGTAATAGGGATCACCCTCCGCCGACGGATATTCGAAGGTGATGCTCGTCCGCGGGCTCTGCTGGCCAGTGAGGTGCTTGTACTCGGTGATGCGGGTGTAGGGCACGTCGGGCGAGGGATAGTTCACCACGGCGACCGGCTGGCTCCATTCCTGCTCGAGCGTCCGGTGCTCGAAGCGCAGGCTTCGATAGGGCAGCTTGCCGAAGCGGTAGCCGAAATATTCGTCGATCGGCCCGGTGAAGACGATGTGGCCGGCATCGACCTCGTCCTTCACCTGCGCCCAGTCGACGCCCAGCATCACGGTGATGTTCGGGTGGTCGAGCATCTTCTCGAACAACGCGGTGTAGCCGTCGGCCGGCATCACCTGGTGCTTGTCGCCGAAATAGCGGTCGTCGGTGTTGGTGCGGGTCGGGATCCGCGCCGTCACCGCCTTGTCGAGGCCGCTCGGGTCGATGCCCCACTGCTTGCGGGTATAGCCCTGGAAGAACAGCTCGTAGAGCTCGCGTCCGACAGCGTTGATCACCACGTCCTCGGACGTCTTGATCTCGTCGACCGGCTCGGCGCGGGAGGCGAGATAGGCCGCCGCTTCCTCGTCGGTCTTGAGGTCCAGCCCGAACAGCTTGTTGAGTGTCGTCCGGTTGATCGGGATCGGCACCAGCTGGCCGCGCACCTCGGCGAGCACGCGGTGCTCGTAGGGCCGCCACGCGGTGAACTGGCTGAGATAGTCGACGATCTCGTCGGAGTTGGTGTGGAAGATGTGCGGGCCGTACTGGTGGATCAGCACGCCGGCCTCGTCGAGCTTGTCATAGGCGTTGCCGGCGATGTGCGGGCGCCGGTCGATGACCAGCACCTTGGCGTCGTGCTGGCTCGCAAGCCGCTCGGCGATGACCGAGCCGGCAAAGCCGGCGCCGACGACGAGATAGTCGTACTTCGCCTTGGCGCCGTCGATGATCATCGGCGCCGTGCTTGCCTCGCCCTCGATCGCCTGGGCGATCAGGCTGCTCATGCGGGCGAAGGTGGTGTCCCAGCTGAGATTGGACAGCTTGACGTCGACCTCGGCGAGCCAGGCTTGGCTCTGGTCCGCGGCGAGCGCGAGCGCAGCCTCGCAGGCGGCGACGAACTCGTCCGCTCCGTCGGCGATCTTCACCGCCTCTAGGTCGGAATAGTGGCGCATGACGTCCTTGATCGGCGTCGACACCACCGGCTTGCCGCCCGCGAGATATTCCGGGGTCTTGGTCGGCGAGATGAAGCGCGTCGACTCGTTGATCGCGAACGGCATCAGCGCGACGTCCCAGCCGGCGAGATAGGCCGGAAGCTCCGAATAGTCCTTGCCGCCGAGGAAGTGCAGGTTCGGCCGAATCGGCAGATCGGAAGGGCTGATCTTCACGACGGGGCCGACCATGACGATCGACCAGTCCGGCCGAGCATCGGCGACTCGCGCGATCAACTCGAGGTCCATCCGCTCGTCGACGACTCCGTAAAAGCCAAGCCGCGGCCCCGGGATCGGAATCTGGTCAACCGGCGTGTCGGTGTGGGCGCGCGCCTGCATGAAGTGGGCGCGATCGACGCTCGACGGGAAGGGGTGGACGTTGGGGTGAAGGTCGCGCTTGGCCTCGTAGAGGCTGAAGCCGCCCGTGAAGACGAGGTCGGCCTGCTCCATCAGCGCTCGTTCGAGCGGCAGCAGCCTCGGCGGCGCGAAGCGGAACGCCGACAGCTCGTCCATGCAGTCATAGACGGTGCAGGCCGCCGGCAGATGCGCCGAGAAGGCGAGCATCATGGGGGTGTAATACCAGCGGATCAGCGGGTCAGGGGTGTCGGCGAGATAGGCGTCGAGCAGCCCGCGAAGCGCCTCTTCCTGCGCCGCCTCATCTAGGCCTGCGGGCAAATGAGGGGTGACGACCTCGACCCCGGTCTTGTCGCAAATACGGCTGTTGGTGCGAGGAGCGAAATCGCCGAATTCGGGCTCTTCCCAGAAGATCACCCGTCGCTCGGCGGCGAAGCGGCTCATCAAATGCTGGGGCCGCTGAAAGACGAAGTTCCACCGCAGGTGGGAGAAGCAGATGAGAGGATTGCCTGACGCATGCGCGGCCGAGCGCTCTTTGGCGCGATTAACTTCGATCAACGCTAAACCCCTGAAGAAGTGTGGACATTTCGACAACGTAGCGAATCGGAGCGGGGTTCCCCCGGCGCGCGGCGAAATGTCTAATCTGCGTCAATCCGCTCTGTTTGTGCGGTCTCCTACGGCGCGCCGCAGCTCGTCGAGCCACGGCTCGGCGGTGCCGTCGCTCGGGGCGCGCCAGTCGCCGCGCGGGCTCAACGCGCCGCCTGCTGAGACCTTCGGCGAGTTCGGGATGGCGCTGCGCTTGAATTGGCTGATCTGGAAGAAGCGGAAGAGGAAAACCTCGAGCCACTTCACTACCGTGCCGAGGTCATATTCCCGCTTGAGCTGCTCGGGATAGTCGAACGGCCACAGACCCGCGCCGCGGTCCTTCCACGCTTGCCAGGCGAGGAAGGCGACCTTCGATGGCTTCTGGCCGTGACGAAGGATGTGCCACAGGAAGAAGTCGTGGAGCTCGTACGGCCCGATCTTGTCCTCGGTCGACTGAAGGCCCTGCTCGTCTGCCGGGATCAGCTCGGGCGAGATCTTGGTGTCGAGGATCGCCTGGAGCACCCGGTTGGTCTCGGTGTCGAACTGGTCTGACTTGATCACCCAGCGCACGAGATATTGGATCAGCGTCTTGGGTACGCCGGCATTGACGCCGTAATGGCTCATTTGGTCGCCGACTCCGTAGGTCGACCAGCCGAGCGCCACCTCCGAAAGGTTGCCCGTGCCGACGACGAACCCGCCGCGGTGGTTGGCGAGGCGGAAGAGATAGTCGGTCCTGAGGCCCGCCTGCACATTTTCGAATGTGATGTCGTAGACCGGCTCGCCCTTCGCGAACGGGTGGTCCATGTCCTTCAGCATCTGAGTGGCGGCGGGCCGGATGTCGATCTCGGCCGCCTCGATTCCCAATGCCCGCATCAGCGCCCAGGCGTTGGACTTGGTGCTCTCGCCGGTGGCGAAGCCGGGCATGGTGTAGCCGAGGATCGTCGAGCGGGGGATGTCGAGCCAGTCGCAGGCCTTGGCGGCGACGATCAGGGCATGGGTGGAATCGAGCCCGCCCGACACGCCGATGACGAGATGCTTGCCGCTGGTCGTCTGGAAGCGCTTGGCGAGGCCCTGGATCTGGATGTTGAACGCTTCGTAGCAATCCTGGTCGAGCTGATCGGCGCGGTTCGGGACATAGGGAAAGCGGCGCAGGATCCGCTCGAAACCGATGTCGCGATCGGCAATCGCGTGATCGAACGTCACTCGGCGGAAGCTCTTCTCGGGATGGCCGGCGGCGCGGGCATTGTCGTTGAACGTGCCGTTGCGCATCCGCTCGAGCCGGAGGCGCTGGACGTCGATGTCGGCGACCGCCAGCTCGTTGCCGCGATCGAAGCGGCCGGTCTCTGCGAGCAGCTCTCCGAGCTCGTAGATCGAGCCCTGGCCGTCCCAGGCGAGATCGGTGGTGCTCTCTCCCGGCCCCGACGCGGAATAGACGTAGGCGGCGTGGCAGCGGCTGGCCTGCGCCGCGCACAGAAGCTTTCGCTCGTCGGCCTTGCCGATGGTGATGTTCGAGGCGCTGAGGTTGGTGAGGATCAGCGCCCCCGCCATCGCGCCGTTGGTCGAGGGCGGCTGCGGCGCCCAATAATCCTCGCAAATCTCGATGTGGAAGATGAAGTCGGGCAGGCTTTCCGCGGCGAAAATCTGGTCCGGCCCGAACGGCGCCTCCTGACCCGCGACTCGGATGGTCAGCCCCTCGGTGCCGATGCCGGAGGCGAACCAGCGCTTCTCATAATATTCGCGGTAATTGGGCAGGAAGCATTTGGGCACGACGCCGAGGATTCGGCCTTGGGAAAGGGCGAGGCCGCAATTGTAGAGCCGGCCGTTCCGGCGCAGCGGAGCGCCGACCAGAAGCACCGTGTTCACATCTACCGTCTCGGCGGCGAGCCGCTCGATGCCGCGCTCGACCGCGTCGAGGAAAGCCTCCTGGAGGTGGAGGTCGTCGACCGAGTAGGAGGAGATGTTGAGCTCGGGGAACACCGCGAGGTCGACTCCGCGCTCATGTGCCTGCCGCGCCAGCTCGATCGTCTGGTCGACGTTGAACTCCACGTCTCCCGACGACGCGCAGGGGCTTGCGGCGGCGACGCGGACGAAGCCGTGGCGGTGGATGGACTCGAACGGGAGCGCCTCGATCTCCTTCACCTCCGCCGCCATCACAGCATCTCCGTCATCATCTCGATTCCGACGCGCAGGCATTCGACACGCGTCGGGCCGCGGCCGATGGGGCCGAAATGCTCCTCGCGGTGCGCAGTCCTTCGGCCGGCGCGGGCGCAGGCGAAGTGGACGAGGCCTGGCTCCTCGCCCTTGTCGGCGAAGCCGGTGACCGCAAGCGCCATGTTGGCGCGGGAGCGCTCGACGGCGCCCTCGGCCATTGCGATCGCCACCTCCTTCGACACCGCGCCTTTCTCCTTGAGCAGCTCCTTGGGCACGCCGAGCATCTCGTTCTTGGATTCGTCGGTATAGGTGACGAAGCCGCGCTCGAAGGCGTGGGCGACGCCGGGAACGTCGGTCAGGAGCGAGGCCAGCATCCCGCCGGTGCAGCTCTCGGCGGTGGCGAGGCTGATGTCGCGCTCGCACGCCTTGTTGAGCAGGCGGTGGGTCGCTTCCTCGAGCTCGCCCGGGATTGCGGGGGACAGTGTCTCGGTCTCGTTCAAGGCGGCCTTCCTCGTCTTTCGCGTGGTTAGGGCGGCGGAACCGGCGCGTCACCCGGATTGTTCCTCCACCGCAACCAACCACGAGCTTCACTACGAGGTTAACGCCCATGCAACGCAACCGCACCAACGCGATCCTTGCCATGATGGGAGCCGCCGCGGCGGGCTATGGCCTCGTCGCTTTGTTTCGCCGGATGAACGGCGGCGGCGGCCGAGCGCCGGCGGTCAGCGAGCGCGAGGACCATGTCAGCAGCAGCGACGTCAATGCGACCCGCGCGGCCGGGCCCGGCGCGATGCGCGATCCGCCCAAGAGCTGGGATCGAGTCGACGAGGCTGTCGACGAGAGTTTTCCTGCCAGCGACCCCGCTCCCGCGCTATCGCGGGTCGACTAGTCCCGATCCGTTCATCCGCCAGACAGTAACGCCCAAACGTTCGGCACTAGCGGCCAAGTGCATGTGAAAGCCCGACTTTGCGGGCCGTCGCAGGCTTTTCTGTGCAACGGCTCGCGGCTTCGTCGGTTTTACACTCCACACGGCGCGAGGGGGCGTAGTGGAGTATAAGGCAATGAAAAAGCTTCTTATCACGCTGGCCGCGGTCCCCATCGCGACGATGGCGGTCGAAGCGCACGCGCAGACCTATGTCACCAGCAGCGCCAATGCTGACGTGACGGTGCAGAACCAGATCGCCCAGCTTCAGACCCAGCTCAACGCCGGTGTCCGGGCCGGCACGATCGACGCGACCGAGCGTCGCCGTCTGCGCCAGGAAATCCGCACGCTGACGCGCCTGCGGGCGCAATATGCGGCCAACGGCATCACCAGCCAGGAATGGAACCTGCTCCAGCAGCGGGTCGGTAACCTCAGCCAGCAGATCCAGGTCGCGGGCGGCGGTTACGCTTACGGCTATGCCCAGCCCGGAAACGGCTATGCCTATGGCAATACCGGTGTTCGCTATGACCAGTACGGGCGGCCGATCCAGACGCAGGGTTACACCTACGACCAATATGGCCGGCCGGTGACGGTGAATAACGGCTATTACGGCCAGGGCGGCCCGTACGTGCCGGTCCCGTCGACCAGCAACAGCGGCGTCGGGAACGTCCTCGGCGGTGTGCTGGGCAGCGTGCTCGGCGGCGGCGGCTTGGGTGGCAACATCCTCGGCAGCATCCTCGGTAACGGCGGCCTCCGGGTCGGCGACCTGATCACGGGCACGATCGGAAGCGTGCTCCGCCCGGCCCCGAGCACCAGCTATCAGAGCCGCGGCGACGTCTATTTCCGCTCTGACGGCCAGCGCGTCTACGAGATCGACGCGCGGACCAACCAGGTCATTGCCATTCACCCGCTGCGCTAAGCCCGGCGAGTGATTGCGAGGGAGGCGCCCCGGAGGGATCCGGGGCGCCTTTTTCGTCAGCGCAGGTCCGAGGGCAGGGTCGGCTGGCTGAGGATCCGCCGCATCGCTTCCCAGCGCGCGGCGCGATCGGGACCGACCGCTTCGATATGGTCGCGGACCATGTCCTTCCCAAGCCCGTAATTGATCACATAGGTCCGATACTGGTCGATGAAGGCGACCGACTGGTCGGCGCGGCGGGTGCCGACGAGCTGGTAGCGCTGGGTCAGCGCGACGGCTCGGGCGCGATCGATTCGGCCCTCGAGATAGTCGCGGGCGATGGTGAAGCGGGCACCGGCCAGCTCCTCCATCGCGAGCTGCAGGTCGAGATAGCGCGACGCGTCACCCGGCTGGAGGCCGGCGAGGGGGTAGAGGGTCGAGCGCTCGAAGGCGAGACGCTCCTCCGGCGTGAAGGCGAGATCGATTCCGTAGTTTGCCGAGCCCTCGGCGATGAACGACTGCGGCGAGTAGAGCGGATAGACCATGTACTCGACCCAGCCGCGGCCGCGGGCGAGATGCTGCTCAAGCAGAGCATTGTAGGCGTGGTGACCGGGATAACCTTCGTGGCAGCCGAGGTCGACGGCGCGGCTGAGACGTACCGGAAGGTCGGTGTTGATCTGGATGAGGCTCCGGTAATTGCCTTGGTACCAATTGTAGCCGGACCAGCTCTTGTCGCGGACGAACTCCAGCGTGAACGCCTCGCCTTCGGGAAGCGGAATGTGCTGGACGGTGCGGCGGCGGCATTCGGCGATTGCGGCGCGCATCACGGCGTCGAGTCGGTCCGCGGGAATGACGAAGCGGCTCTGGAACGCCTCGACCCGCTCGGGGAGCGGGGCCGTGCCTGGTACCAGTTGGTCGATGCGAGCCAACACCGAGTCATATTCGGTGAGCGGGCGGATTTCCGGGGTCACTCCGAACAGCCCCTGTGCCTCTTCGGCGAAGCTCAGCCGCTCGCCGGCGATCATCCGGAGGCGCGTTCGGGCGGCGGTGAGCTGGGCGTCAAGAAAGGCGCGGCGGCGCTGGACGAGCGGGTCGGCCGCTTGCGGCGTCGCGCGCAGCCGCGCCTGGAGATCGGCCGCGGCCTGCGCCAGCGCGGGCACCGCGCGCGGGTTCGCCTCGGCGGCCTGCTTCCACTCGGCCGGCCCGTAATAGGCGTCGATATAGCCTTCCTCGTGGGTGCCGATCTCGAGGCTGAGGCCGACATATTCCCGGGCGACCGCGTCGAGACTGTCGGCACGATCCTGCGAGGTCATGCATCCGGCGAGCAGCAGCGCCGCGACCACGCTCAAGAGCCACTTCATGCCGACTTCTCCTGCCTGACTGGCGACCTTGGTTAGCGGCGCCTCGCGACCCTCGCCAGCCGCCGGCACCCATAAGGAGGATCGATGCGATCCTTCGCAGATTTCATCCTTGGCGACCTTGGAAGGTTTCATTCTCGTACCTATCCTTCTGGGCCGCCGGCATGGTGCCGGCCATTCAAGGAGCGGCACCAATGGCCAGCCTGTTCGACCCCATTCAACTCGGCGCGGTGCGCGCGCCCAACCGAATCCTGATGGCGCCGCTGACCCGCGCCCGCGCCACGCGCGAGGCGGTGCCGACTCCGATTATGGCCGACTATTACCGCCAGCGCGCCGGTGCCGGCCTGATCATCTCCGAGGCGACCGGGATCAGCCGCGAGGGCCTCGGCTGGCCCTATGCGCCGGGTCTGTGGAACGAGGCGCAGGTCGAGGCGTGGAAGCCGGTGACCGGCGCCGTCCGCGAGGCCGGCGGCCGTATCTTCGCTCAGCTGTGGCATATGGGCCGGCTCGTCCACCCGGATCTCGGCGGCGGCCAGCCGGTGTCCGCCTCCGCCACGACCGCGCCGGCCTATGCCCACACCTATGAAGGCAAGAAGCCCTACGTCGAGGCGCGGCCGCTCACCCAGGACGACATCCAGCGCATCATTGACGATTATGCGGTCGCGGCCGGGAAGGCGCTCGCCGCGGGCTTCGACGGCGTGCAGATCCACGCCGCCAATGGCTATCTGATCGACCAGTTCCTGCGCGAGAGCGCGAACCTCCGCACCGACGACTATGGCGGCGCCCCGGAGAACCGGATCCGGTTCCTCGTCGAGGTGGCCGAGGCGATCGCCGGAACGATCGGCGCTGAGCGGACCGCCGTCCGCTTCTCGCCCAACGGCGCGTCTCAGGGCGTCGAGGACAGCGACCCCGCGTCGGTGTTCGTGCCGGCGGCCCGGGAGATGGAGCGGATCGGCCTCGCCTTCATCGAGCTCCGTGAACAAGGACCGGAGGGCACGTTCGGGCGCAGCGACCAGGCCAAGATCTCGCCGCAAGTCCGCACCGCGGTGAAGACTCCGCTGATCCTCAACCAGGATTTCACTGCCGCCGCGGCGCAAGCAGCGGTCGGCGCCGGCGCCGCGGACGGGATTGCCTTCGGCAGGCCGTTCATTGCCAATCCCGACTTGCCCGAGCGAATCCGCCTCGGCGCGGCGTGGAATGCCGACGAGATGGCGACCTGGTACAGCCAGGGGCCGGAAGGCTATACCGACTACCCGACGCTCCAGGAGGAGCGCGAGGCCGCCTAGAAGCCGCTGAGGAAGGCGGCGACGTTGGCGCCCAGCGCGCCGGTCGCGTAGCCGCCTTCCATCACGATCACGGTCGGCAGGCCGAGCGCGGCGATGTCCCCGGCCATCAGCGGATAGTCGGTCGTCTCAAGCGCGAAATGGGAGATCGGGTCGCCGACAAAGGTGTCGGCGCCGTAGGAGACGATCAGAAGCTCCGTGCCGAGTGCGGCGATCCGGTCGAGCGCCTTGGCGAGTGCGGGCCGATAGGCGGCGAAATTCGTGCCGTGCGGCAGCGCGAGGTTGAGGGTCGCGCCCGCGCCGGCCCCTTCGCCGGTCTCGTCCTTATGGCCCCAGTAGAAAGGGTAGTCCGTCGACGGGTCGGCGTGGATCGACACGAACAGCACGTCGCCGCGCTCGTAGAAGATGTCCTGGGTGCCATTGCCGTGATGATAGTCGACGTCGAGGACAGCGACGCGAGTCCTGCCCGCTGCAAGCGCCGCCTCGGCCGCGATGGCCGCATTGTTGAGGTAGCAATAGCCGCCGAGATAGTCGGCGCCGGCATGGTGGCCGGGCGGGCGGCACAGCGCGAAGGCCGTGCGATCGCCGCCGAGCACCGCCTCGGTTGCCGCCAATGCGGTCTGCGCGCCCCAATAAGCCGCCGTCCAGGTACCCGCGGCGACCGGAGTCGCGGCGTCATAGCTGTACTGGCCGAGCCGGGCGTCGATGCGGCTGAGGTTGAGCGGCCGCCGCGCGACGACCGGCCAGGTATAGCCGATCGCATTGCCCGGCCGTCCCGCCGCCTGCCAGTCCGAATGGGCGGTCTTGAGGAAGTCGAGATAATCGGACGGGTGGACGCGGAGCAGCGGCGCCTCGCCGAAGTCGCGCGGCGTCTCGGTCGCTCCGATCGCCGCGACGATCGAGCGCGTACGCCCCGGATGCTCCGAATGCGCCATCCAGGCGCCGTTATGCAGCTCCTGGCTCGGGTCGTGCTCGAGCTGGCGAGAATCGAAGAAGAGACGCATCATTGCACCCCTATGTCACCCCCGCGAAAGCGGGGGTCCAGCTGCTTTGTCGAGCTGGCAAAGTGAAGCTGGATTCCCGCTTCCGCGGGAATGACAGACTGGTGATCAAAGCTTCTCGGTCAGCTCCGGGACCAGCTTGAACAGATCGCCGACGAGGCCGATGTCCGCGACCTGGAAGATCGGCGCATCCTCGTCCTTGTTAATGGCGACGATGGTCTTGCTGTCCTTCATGCCGGCGAGATGCTGGATCGCGCCCGAAATGCCGATTGCGACATAGAGCTCGGGGGCGACGATCTTGCCGGTCTGGCCGACCTGATAGTCGTTGGGGACATAGCCCGCATCGACCGCGGCGCGGCTGGCGCCGACCGCGGCGCCCAGCTTGTCGGCGAGCGGCTCGATATATTGGTGGAACGCGTCCGACGAACCGAGCGCGCGGCCGCCGGAGACGATGATCTTGGCGCTGGTCAGCTCGGGCCGCTCGCTATGGGCGATCTCGGCGCCGACGAAGCTCGACAGGCCCGCGTCGGCGGCGCCCGAAACCTGCTCGACGCTCGCGTTGCCGCCCTCGGCAGCGGCCTTGGCAAAGGCTGTGCCGCGGACGGTGATCACCTTCTTGGCGTCCGACGACTTGACCGTCGCGATCGCGTTGCCGGCGTAGATCGGCCGGGTGAAGGTGTCGGAATCCTCGACGCTGAGGATGTCGCTGATCTGCATGACGTCGAGCAGGGCGGCGACGCGCGGGGCGATGTTCTTGCCGGTGGTCGTCGCGGGCGCGAGGAAGGCGTCGTAATTGGCCATCTGCGCGGCGACCAGCGGCGCGACATTCTCCGCCAGCTGGTGCTCGAGCGACGCGTCGTCGGCGGCGAGCACCTTGCTCACCCCGGCGATCTTCGCGGCCGCCTCGGCGACTGCGCCGATCCCGGCTCCGGCGACGAGGACATGGACGTCGCCGAGCTTCCCGGCGGCGGTGACGGTGGCGAGGGTGGCGTCCTTGAGGCTGCCCCCTTCATGTTCGGCGAGGACGAGGACGGTCATCCGATCACTCCCGTTTCCTTGATCTTGTCGATGAGCTCGTCGACGCTTCCGACCTTGACGCCGGCCTGGCGCTTCGGCGGCTCCGTCACCTTGAGCACGGTGAGGCGCGGCGCGGTGTCGACGCCGTAATCCGCGGGGTTCTTGGTCGCGAGCGGCTTGGACTTGGCCTTCATGATGTTGGGCAGGGTCGCGTAGCGCGGCTCGTTGAGGCGAAGGTCGGTGGTGACGATCGCCGGGGTCTTGAGCTTCACGGTCTCGAGGCCGCCGTCGACCTCGCGGGTGACGCTGACGCTGTCGCCCGAGACGTCGACCTTCGAAGCGAAGGTGCCCTGTCCCCAGCCGAGCAGGGCGCCGAGCATCTGGCCGACCTGGTTGCTGTCGTCGTCGATCGCCTGCTTGCCGAGAATGATCATCCCGGGCTGCTCTTCCTCGGCGATCTTCGCGAGGATCTTGGCGACCGCGAGCGGCTCGACCTCGTCGTCCGTCTGGACGAGGATCGCTCGGTCCGCGCCCATCGCGAGGGCGGTGCGGAGAGTCTCCTGGGCTTTGGCCGGGCCGATCGACACCGCGACGATCTCGGTCGCGGCGCCCTTCTCCTTGAGGCGAATGGCTTCCTCGACCGCGATCTCGTCGAACGGGTTCATGCTCATCTTGACGTTGGCGAGGTCGACTCCGCTTCCGTCCGCCTTCACCCGCGGCTTCACGTTGTAATCGAGCACCCGTTTGACCGGGACCAGGAGCTTCATCTCTTCTCTCCTCAATCGTCATGCCGGCTGAGGCTGGCATCCACGGAAGACCGCGACGGGCGGCGGAGGACCCCAGCCTTCGCCGGGGTGACGGTGTGGTGCGGCTCTTTGCGCGGCTTTACGTTAACGTCAAGCGGTTCAGGTCAAAGCCTTGATCAGCACGAACGCCAGCAAGGCGCCCATGCCGGCGCCTTTCAGGGCGGAGACGGCGAGCTGGCGCGGGGTCGGATCGTAGATCTTCCGCGCCTTGCCCGCCGCCCGCTTGATCATGCCGGCACCGCCTGCTTCACCTGAGCGACGATCTTGCGGGCGGCGTCGCCGAGGTCGTCGGCCGGGACGATGTCGAGGCCCGAGTCGGCCAGGATCCGCTTGCCCTCGTCGACATTGGTGCCTTCGAGGCGCACCACCAGCGGCACCTTGAGATCGACGTCGCGCGCCGCGGCGACGATTCCGTCGGCGATGATGTCGCAGCGCATGATGCCGCCGAAGATGTTGACGAGGATGCCCTCGACCGCGGGATCGCTGAGGATGATCTTGAACGCCGCGGTCACCTTCTCCTTGTTGGCGCCGCCGCCGACGTCGAGGAAGTTGGCTGGGAAGGCGCCGTTCAGCTTGATGATGTCCATCGTGGCCATGGCGAGGCCGGCGCCGTTGACCATGCAGCCGATGTTTCCGTCGAGCTTGATGTAGGCGAGGTCGTACTTGGACGCCTCGAGCTCCATCGGGTCCTCTTCGGTCTCGTCGCGGAGCTCCATCAGGTCCTTGTGGCGGAACATGGCGTTCGAATCGAAGCCGACCTTGGCGTCGAGGACGAGAAGCTCGCCCTTGTCGGTGACCGCGAGCGGGTTGATCTCGATCTGCGAGGCGTCAGTGCCGAGGAAAGCCTCATAGAGCTTGGCCGCGACCTTCTGCGCCTGCTTGGCGAGGTCGCCGGTCAGCCCCAGCGCCTTGGCGACGGCGCGGCCGTGATGCGGCATGAAGCCGGTCGCCGGATCGATCGCCAGCGTGTGGATCTTCTCGGGGGTGTCGTGGGCGACGGTCTCGATGTCCATGCCGCCCTCGGTCGAGGCGACGAAGGCGATCCGGCCGGTCGAGCGGTCGACGAGCAGCGCCAGGTAGAATTCCTTGGCGATGTCGACTCCGTCGGTGACGTAGAGGCGGTTGACCTGCTTGCCCTCGGCGCCGGTCTGAATGGTGACGAGGGTGTTGCCGAGCATCTCGCGCGCGGCGGCCTCGACCTCTTCCTTCGAACGGGCGAGGCGGACGCCGCCCTTGGCGTCGGGGCCCAGCTCCTTGAACTTGCCCTTGCCGCGGCCGCCGGCGTGGATCTGCGCCTTGACGACGTAGAGCGGCCCGGGAAGCTGGTCGACGGCGGCGACCGCCTCCTCGACGCTCATCGCGGCGACGCCGGCCGGAACCGGCACGCCGAACTTCGCGAGCAGCTCCTTGGCCTGATATTCGTGGATGTTCATGTCTGCGGGAGTCCTTCGGATCGCACCTGTGGTTGGGCGCGCCTAAAGCATAGACTCCCCGACATGGGAAGGCGGTGGGGCGCTACTTGTGCCCACCGTGCCCCGCATTCTGCTTATGGCCGGTGCGGCTGTCGCTCTCGCCCTTGGCGTGGGCCTTCTTGTTGCCGCCCTCGTCCTCGCGCTGCCACTGGTCGAAATCGCCCTTCTTCTTGTCGTCGGTCATCGCGCGTCTCCTTCGGCAGGAGTGAACGGACGGGAAGGGGCGTGGTTGCTAGGCGGCGCGGGCGCCGATCGCCTTCTGGCGCCGCCGCTGCACGGACGAGCCGATGCCCATCGCCTCGCGGTACTTGGCGACGGTTCGGCGGGCGATGTCGAAGCCTTCGCCCTTGAGCATGTCGACCAGGGTATCGTCGGACAGGATCTTCTGCGGGTCCTCGGCGGCAATCAGCGCCTTGATTCGGCTCTTCACCGCCTCGGCGGAGACAGCGTCGCCGCCGTCGGCGGACTGGATGCCGCTGGTGAAGAAATATTTGAGCTCGAACAGGCCGCGGTCGCAGGTCAGGTACTTGTTCGAGGTGACCCGGCTGACCGTCGACTCGTGCATTCCGATCTGCTCGGCGACGGTGCGCAGGGTGAGCGGCTTGAGGTGCGAGACGCCGTGGCGGAAGAAGCCGTCCTGCTGCTTCACCAGCTCGGTCGCGACCTTGATGATGGTGCGGGCGCGCTGGTCGAGCGCCTTCATCAGCCAGTTGGCGTCGGCGAGGCATTCGGCGAGCCAGGCCTTGGACTTCTTGTCCTGTGCGCCGGTGGCGAGCTCGGCATAATAGGTCCGGTTGACGAGCAGCCGCGGAAGGGTGGCGCTGTTCAGTTCGACCGCCCAGCCGCTGCCGCGGCGGGCGACGATGATGTCGGGGACGACCGCGTCGACCCGCTCCTCGCGCTCGAAGCGGCAGCCGGGCTTCGGATCGTAGGCGCGAAGCTCGCGGATCATGTCGGCGAGATCCTCGTCGTCGACTCCGCAGATCCGCTTGAGGGCAGAGAAATTGCCTTTGGCGAGATAGTCGAGATTGGCGATCAGCCGCGCCATGGCGGGATCGTAGCGGTCCGCGTCGCGGGCCTGCAGCGCGAGGCATTCGGCGAGATTGCGGGCTCCGATTCCGGCCGGATCGAGCGTGTGGATGACGGCGAGGACGCGCTCCGCCTCTGCGAGCGGAATCCCGAGCTTCTGCGCGAGGTCGACGAGCGAGCCGAGGAAGTAGCCAGTCTCGTCGATCTGATCGACGATGCGCTCGGCGATGAGCAGGTCGGCGCCGGACAGCAATTCGCCGGCCTGAGCCATCAGATGCTCGTGAAGGTTGTGGCCGGCGCCCTCGAAGCTGTCGAAATCGGGGCCGTCCTCGCCGCCGCCTGCGGTCGAGCCGGTGAGGCCGAGGCCGCCGTCGAGCCCGCCGATGCGGTCGGCGGCGCAGTCCTGGGCGAAGTCGTCGCTGTGCGGGTCGATGTCGAGCGCGGTCTCGGCGAGCGGCGCGTCGGGACGGACGATCTCGTCGAGGCCCTCGGGCTCGGTCCGGTCGACCGCTGCTTCGCCCGCCGGCTCCGGCATGTCGATGGCAGGGCCGGCCTCGTCGCCGCCGCCGGTGTCGAGCAACGGGTTTCGCTCCAGTTCCTCGGCGATGAAGGTCTCGATCTCGAGGTTCGACAGCGTGAGCAGCTTGATCGCCTGCTGAAGCTGCGGCGTCATGACCAGTTGCTGGCTCTGGCGCAGGTCGAGGCGAGGAGCGAGGCTCATGCCCGCCCTTTATTCCACCAATCGTTACCGATGTCATTCCTGCTTAAGCAGGAATCGTGCCCGTAACGAATTTTCCGCTAAAGTGCGAAGCTTTCGCCGAGATAGAGGCGCCGGACATTCTCGTCGAGGACCAGGTCCTCCGGGGATCCGGCGAACAGCACCTGGCCGCCATAGATGATGCAGGCGCGGTCGACGATGTCGAGAGTCTCGCGGACATTGTGGTCGGTGATAAGGACGCCGATGTCGCGCTGCTTCAGCTCCTTGATGAGGTCGCGGATGTCGCCGATCGAGATCGGGTCGATTCCGGCGAACGGCTCGTCGAGGAGCATGATCGAGGGATTGGCGGCCAGCGCCCGAGCGATCTCGCAGCGGCGCCGCTCGCCCCCGGACAGTGCGGTGGCGGGCGCGTCGCGAAGCCGTTCGATGTGGAATTCGGAGAGGAGCTGCTCGAGCCGGTCGCGCCGCGCCTGGCGGTCGGGCTCGGCGATTTCGAGCACCGCCATGATGTTCTGGGCGACGGTGAGGCCGCGGAAGATTGAGGTCTCCTGCGGGAGGTAGCCGAGGCCGAGGATGGCACGGCGGTACATGGGGAGGCCGGTGATGTCCTGGCCGTCGAGCATGATGCGGCCGCTGTCCGGCTTCACCAGCCCCATGATCGAATAGAAGCAGGTCGTCTTGCCGGCGCCGTTGGGCCCCAGGAGGCCGAGCACCTCGCCGCGCTCTACATGGAGAGAGACGTCGGAGAGGACGACCTTCTTGTCGTAGGACTTGGCGATCGAGACGACCGACAGGCCGCGGGTCGCCGCCGCCGCTTCGGCAGCGTCAGCCGCGTCGTCGTGACGGTTGATCGCGATCGTCTCGTTCATTGAAAGCCTATGCCCCGGGAACCAGCGACTTAGGCCATGGTGCCCGCCGCCTCAACCCGCGCGGGGCGAGCGGGGCGGAAAATCCGTTGATCCAGATTGGGAAAGCTCAGCTGCCCCGGCCCTGCGGAACGGTAAAGCGTCCGGTGACCCGCCCGTTCGGATTCGTCGATGTGCCGCGCGCTCCCGGAACGCCGCCGTCCATCACGGCGCGGCCGGTGTCGAGGTCGAGCACCAGGCGGCCGCCGCGGACGGTGTTCGGGCCCTGGTTCAGGACCACGTTGCCGAGCATCGTGACGATGCGCTCGTTGAGATCGTAGATGGCGCTCTCGCTTCGCGCGGTCTCGGACGGGCTGGTCAGCCGCACCCCGCCGGTTGCGTCGATGCGGTCGATATCGATCCCGCCCTGGCTGGAATAAGCGATGGTGATCCGCTCGGAATTGAGCTGAAGCCGGCCCTGGCGGACGTCGACATTTCCAGAGAAGATCGCCCGGTCGAGCCGGTCCTGAACCTCGATGCGGTCGGCCGCGACGTCCACCGGCGCATTGGTGTCATGATTTTCGAGCGCGGAGCCGGGCACTTGCGCCAGGGCCGGGGCAAGCGCGGCTCCGCCTGCGGCGATGCCGAGACCCAGGGTGGCGATGGTGAGAAAGCGGCGCGTCATGGTTGTCTATTGAGACCCCCCTGGACGATATGCAAGCGGGCGCGGCCGTCGAGCACGACCTTGCGCTCGGGAAGATCGACCGCCATCCGCTGGGCGCTGAACGTGCCGAGCGGGATCCGGCCCTGGACCGGTCCGCGGCTCTGAAGGGCGCGGTCGCGAAGGTCGATGACGACGTCGCTCGTGTTGAGCTGGTATCCGTCGGCGGCGCGGAACTCGACAGGTCCGAGCACGCCGACCTGCGCGGTGTCCATATTGTAGCGGGCGCGCGGGGCGACCAGCGATGCGGGCCCGTCGTCGAGCAGAAGCTGCGCCTGCATGCCCATCACCTCCAGCACCGGGATCGCCGAGCTCGCCTGGACCGCGTAGCGCGTGTCGAGGGTGAAGGGCCTGCCTGCCTCGTCCTGGCCGCGATATTGGGCGTTCTCGATCTTTAGCCGCTCATTGGCCTTCTCGACCTTGTTCTTGTCGAGGAGGAAGCTGACGTCCTTGCGCTCCTCGAGCGGCATCAGCGCGAGGAAGGCGAGGATGAGGCCGATCAGCAGCGGCAGGCCGAACTTCATCAGCCGGATCAGCCGGTCGTGCGACGAGCCGGGCTTCGCCCAGCGGCGCTTGGTCCTTCGATCCTGTTCGGCGAGCTGCGACATTCAAACCTTCTCAAACCGCCCGCGTCAGACGTGGGCGAAAATATCCTCGTCGGCCCAGCCGGCGAGATCGAGCATCGCGCGGTGGGGCAGGAAATCGAAACAGGCCTGCGCCAGCTCGGTTCGGCCTTCGCGGGCGAGGCGTTCGTCGAGGATGTCCTTCATGGCGTGAAGATAACGCACGTCGGTCGCGGCATATTCCATCTGCGCGTCGGAGAGCGTCGGAGCGCCCCAATCCGACGATTGCTGCTGCTTGGAGATTTCGTGTCCGAGCAGCTCGCGCACAAGGTCCTTGAGGCCGTGGCGGTCGGTATAGGTGCGGATCAGGCGAGAGGCCGTCTTGGTGCAATAGGCCGGCGCCGCCATCACCCCCAGGTACGCGCGGATCGAGGCGAGGTCGAAGCGGGCGAAATGGTAGAGCTTCAGCCGCTGCGGGTCGGCGAGGACGGCCCTGAGGTTCGGAGCGGCGTAGGAACTGCCGGCGCCGAAGCGGACGAGATGCTCGTCGCCGCGGCCGTCGGAGATCTGGACGACGCAGAGCCGGTCGCGGCCCAGCTGAAGGCCCATCGTTTCGGTATCGACGGCGACCGGGCCGGCGGCGAGCACGCCTTCCGGCAGGTCTTCTTCGTGAAAATGAACGGTCATGGCTCTCGCTTAAGGCCAACCGGCTGAAGGCTCAATGATCACGGGCTTGATCGTGCAGCGGCGTCCCGGCACAGGGGCCGGCTCAACAGGGGAGCCGAAACCTATGGCCGGTGGACTTGCAGCGCTTCTGGACGACGTCGCCGCGATCGCCAAGCTGGCGGCGGCGTCCGTCGACGACATTGGCGCGGCCGCCGGACGGGCGGGAGTGAAGGCCGCCGGAGTGGTCGTCGACGATACCGCGGTGACCCCGCGCTACGTCACCGGCTTCACGCCCGACCGCGAGCTTCCGATCATCTGGCGAATCGCCAAGGGCTCGCTGTTCAACAAGATCGTCATCATTCTTCCCGTGGCCCTGCTGCTGAGCTGGCTGCTGCCGTGGGCGATCACGCCGCTGCTGATGATCGGCGGCGCCTATCTCTGCTTCGAGGGCGCAGAAAAAGTGTGGGAGGCGATCGCCCACAAAAAGGAGAGCCTCGCCGAGCAGGCGGCCGAGCTCAACAGCGCGGACCATGAGAAGAAGATGGTGTCCGGCGCGGTGCGCACCGACTTCATCCTGTCGGCGGAGATCATGGCAATCGCACTCGCCGAAGTCGCCGACGAGCCCCTGCTGTCGCGTGCCGCGATCCTGCTGGTGGTCGCGCTGGCGATCACCGCCGGAGTCTACGGCGTGGTCGGATTGATGGTGAAGATGGACGATGTCGGCCTTCATCTTTCACAGCGCGCCAGTGCCGGCAGCCGGGCGTTGGGCCGCGGCCTGGTGCACCTGATGCCGAAGCTGATGAAGGTCCTCTCGGTGGTCGGAATCGCCGCGATGATCTGGGTCGGCGGAAGCATCATCGTCCATGGTCTTGCCGAGTTCGGCCTCGACCAGCCGGAGCATGTCATCCACGACGTCGCAGTCGCCGCCGGCCACGCCGTGCCCGCGATGCACGGATTCGTCGAATGGCTGGTGACGACCGCCGGCGCCGGGCTGCTCGGCCTGGTGGTCGGCGGAATCATCGCGGCGGCGCTTCACCCGTTCGTGAAGCACAAGCATTGATAATCCCCATGAAATCGCGGCTCGCCCGGCTGTGGACGAGCGTGTGAGCAAAAGAGTCAAAACTGTGGCGAAATCACTATCTTGACGCCACTTTTTGCATTAAGGGGATCGTTGGCGCCGTGGGTTTGGCGCCAGGGGCTGTTGCGCGTGTCGGCCCAGCGCGGCGGTTCAGAGGACAGGGGATGCGGCGCCGGGAAGACTATTAAGACATATGAGTTTTGACAAAGGGCGCCGTGGGGATCGCGGCGGGCGCGGCAGAGACAAGCGCGATTCGTTTGGTGACGACAATTTCGGGGGCGGCTTCGAGCGCGGCGGCTTCGGCGGCGGCGGTGGGGGCGGCTTCGGCGAACGTTCCGGCGGCTATGGCGGTGGCGGTGGTGACCGCTTCGGCGGCGGCGGCGGCGGTTTCCGCGGCGGCGGTGGCGGCTTCGGCGGTGGCGGCGGCGGCTTCGGCGGCGGCCGCGGCGGCGGAATGCCTCCCCAGGTCGTCGGCGAAGGCAAGGGCGTCGTCAAATTCTTCAACGGTCAGAAGGGCTTCGGCTTCATCGTCCGCGATGACGGCGGCGAGGACGTGTTCGTCCACATCTCCGCGGTCGAGCAGGCCGGCCTCACCGGCCTCGCCGAGGGCCAGCCGCTCGAGTTCACCTTGGTGGACCGCGGCGGGCGCATCTCGGCGACCGACCTCAAGATCGAGGGCGACCCGCTCCCGGTCGAGGATCGCGGCCCTCCGCGTGATCGCGACGCGGGCGGCTTCGGCGGCGGGCGCGGCCCGCAGCGCGAGCTGACCGGAGAGAAGGCGACGGGCACCGTCAAGTTCTTCAACGCGACCAAGGGCTTCGGCTTCATCACCCGCGACGACGGGCAGCCGGACGCTTTCGTCCACATCTCGGCCATGCAGCGCGCGGGCATCCCGTCGCTTCAGGAAGGCGACCGGCTCGAGTTCGAGCTGGAAGTCGACCGCCGCGGCAAGACCGCCGCGGTCAACCTGGTCGCGATCCAGTAATAAGGCGACGTGCCGGCTGCGGCCGGCACTCGTGACATAGATCCCGCTGTCCAAGACAGCCGCCTCGGTTCACGTCGGGGCGGCTGTTTTTCATGCGGATATGGTTTGCGCGGCGTAAACCTTGTCCCGGCATCGCTTGTTTCATGGCGGGCGCCTAGGGTGGGGCCATGGGAAGCGTATTGTCCTTGGCGCTGTTTGCGCTCAGTTCCGCCACCGATGCGAATTCGCTCGATCTGCGCTGCTACCGGCTGATGGCCGAGCTGGCGCAGGACGAGGATCCGCGCATCCGCTCCGCCGGCATGACCGGCGCACAATATTTCCTCGGCAGGCTCGACGCCGCCGATCCCGGCTTCGACCCGGAAACGGCCGGCAGCGCGCCGGCGGAGCCCCTCACCGAGCGTGAGGAACTCGTTCGCCGTTGCGGGGAAGCGATGGGCGCCGACGGCCGCGATTTCCGCGCGCTCGGGGAAAGCCTAATCCGCCGCTCCGACGACATCTAGGTCACCAGCTTCTTCAGCGCGTCGATCGTGTCCGCCTCGTTGGCGGGCTTGTCGCGGCGGATTCGCGAGATCCGCGGGAAGCGCATGGCGAGGCCGGACTTGTGTCGCTTGCTGAGGTGGATTGAATCGAACGCAACCTCGAGAACCAGGCTCTTCTCGACCTCGCGGACCGGGCCGAAGCGCTGGAGCGTGTGGTTGCGAACGAAGCGGTCGAGCCACATGAGCTCCTCGTCGGTGAAGCCGAAATAGGCTTTACCGACGGGCAGAAGCTCGCCTTCACCCTGCTCGTCGCCGCTCCAGCAGCCGAACGTGTAATCCGAATAATAGGATGAGCGTTTGCCCGAGCCGCGGGCGGCGTACATCAGAACGCAGTCGGCAGTGAGCGGGTCGCGCTTCCACTTGTACCAAAGGCCGGTGCGCCGTCCGGCGACATAGGGGCTGTCGCGGCGCTTCAGCATCATCCCCTCGATCGAGGCGTCGCGGGCGCCGGCGCGGATCTCCTCGAGCTCGTCAAAACTGGCGGCGTCGATCAGCGCGGACAGGTCGAAGCGCTCGGCATCGAGGGTGGGAACGAAGCGCTCGAGCCGCTCGCGCCGTTCCGACCAGGGGAGTGGCCGCAGATCCTCCTCGCCGTCGAGAAGGATGTCGTAGAGGCGGACGAATGCCGGATAGTCGGCGAGCATCCGCGCCGATACCGCCTTGCGGCCGAGCCTCTGCTGAAGCGCGTTGAAGCTCGCGGCGAGCCCGCCCTGCGCCTCTCCCTTCACGAGCAGCTCACCGTCGAGGACGCCATCATGATCAAACGCCTCGGCGACATCGGGAAAGCTTCGGGTGATGTCGTCGCCGGCGCGGCTGTAGAGACGGGTTTCCCCGCCGACACGGACGAGCTGGACCCGGATCCCATCCCATTTCCACTCCGCGGCATAGTCGGCGAGGTCGACCTGACCGTCCTCGAGCGGGTGGGCGAGCATGAACGGGCGGAAGACCGGCACGTCTACGGCGCGCGGCTGCGGCCCACGCCCCTCCGCCCAGTCGAACAGCGGCAGATAAGGCGGCCCGATGCCGTGCCACACCTCCTCGACCTCGTCGACATCGAGCCCGAACGCCTGCGCCAGCGCGGTCTTGGCGAGGCGAGCGCTGACCCCGATTCGAAGCTCGCCGGTGGCAAACTTGAGCAGGGCGTAGCGGCCTGAGGCGTCGAGATGGTCGAGCATCTCGGCGATCGCCGCGGGTGCCTCGGCCTTGCCGAGCGTGCGCAGCCGCTCGACAACCGCTCCGATCCTCAGAGTGCCGTCGTCGATCTCGGCCGGCTGTTCGCTCCGCTTGGGCCACAGCAAGGCGACCGTCTCGGCCATGTCGCCGACATAGTCCCAGCTCATCCGGAACAGCAGCGGATCGCAGCGTTCCTCGATCAGCGCGCGGACCAGCGCGGGCTTAACGCCGGGAATGTCGAGCTCGCCGGTCAGCGCGGCGAGCGCCCAGCCGCGGTCGGGGTCGGGCGTGCGCTTAAGGTAGTCGCCGATCAGCTTCAGCTTAGCATTGCGCGAGCGCGTGTAGACGAGGGCGTCGAGAAGCTGGGAAAAGTCGCGCATCGCCAGTCAAAATAGGTAAGACGGCGACAAGCTCCACAGCCGAAACGAAAACGCCATCCGCCTTGTTCGCCGCCTGATGCTGCTCGGCCTGATCGCAGGTCTCGCTCTCGCCGTCTTCTCTTACTGGACCGCGACCCGCGATCCTGTGGTTCGGGAGACACGGGTCGGGCTCGACGGCTGGCCGGAGGGACAGAGGCCGTTGCGGGTCGTGCTCGCGTCCGACCTGCACGTGCAGGGGCCGGACATGCCGCCCGAGCGGCTTGCCCGGATCGTCGAGCAGATCAACGCGCTTCGGCCGGACCTCGTCCTTCTCGCCGGCGACTTCAGCGGCGATCGGCAGCTGGCGACGCGCTGGTATTCCTATGACGAGGCGCTCGCGCCGCTGGCGGGACTCCGTGCACCGCTCGGCTCGGTGGCGGTGCTGGGCAATCACGATCATTGGCGCGATCCGGGCGCTGCGAGCCGAGCGCTTGTCGCCAACGGCGTTAGGGTTCTCGCCAACGATGCGCTGCGTGCGGGCCCCCTCGCCGTCGGTGGGCTCGACGACGATTTCACCGGACGAGACGACCTTCCCCGGACGATGGAACGGATGCGCGCCGTCGGCGGCGTTCCCATCCTGCTCAGCCACAGCCCCGATCCCTTTCCCGAGCTTCCGTCGGAAATCGGACTGATGCTGGCCGGCCATACCCATTGCGGCCAGATCCGGCTTCCGCTGGTCGGGGCGATTACCAGCGAATCGCGCCACGGCAGCCGCTACAGCTGCGGCCGGGTCGACGAGAATGGCCGGACGGTCATCGTCAGCGCCGGCCTCGGAACGAGCGTCCTGCCGTTCCGGCTCGGCGCCGTGCCCGATCTGTGGCTGGTCGAAGTCGGTCCTAGACCGTCGGCGCCGGCGCATTGAGGAAGACGAGGGCGCCCGCGATCAGCAGCACGATGCCGATCGCGATGCGCGCCGGGCGAAGGTTGAGCGCGAGGAACTTGTCGGCGAGCAAAGTGGCCGGAATGGCCGCGGCGAGGAGGCCGAGAGCGCCGCCGATCGATGCGAGGAGAGGCGTTTCCGCGCGGGCCGCGAAGGCGAGGGTGAGGAACTGGATTCGCCCGCTCGCCGCCGAATAGCCGCCGAAGACGAATGCGCCGAGGAAGCCGCCCCAGCGGAACCGCTCCGCCCAGCGCAACGGCTCGGGCTTCATCAGTCCGATGATTCCGGCAAAGACCAAGGCGAGGGCAACGAACTGCGTCTCGGCGCGGACGCCGACTAGGCCGCCCACGAAGGAACCGGCGACGAAGGCGAGAACGACCATGGCCGCGGCGGCGAGCGCCATTCCGGCGAGGATCGCGCCGGGACGGTCGCCGCGCGCCGACAGGGTGCCGGCGAGCACTTGCGTCTGGTCGCCAATGCCGGCAAGCGCCGCGGCGACGAAGGCGAAGAGGAGGGCGTCCATCGGACGCTCTTATGCGCCCGCCGCCCTTCCAGCCGGGTTAACCCGGCCCGCCTTGACTTTTCGCCCATTTGCCCGCATTTGCCCGCCCGCACGTGAGCGGCGGAAGCGCCGCTTCATTTTTTTCATCCATCGGGATCATCAGAGGCTGCCATGGCCAAGCCGACCACTATCAAGATCAAGCTCGTCAGCACGGCCGACACCGGCTTCTTTTACGTGACGAAGAAGAACCCGCGGAACATCACCGAGAAGATGACCTTCCGGAAGTATGATCCCGTCGCGCGCAAGCACGTCGAGTTCAAGGAAGCCAAGATCAAGTGACGCCGCGGCGGGCGCCTGCCCGCCATCGTCCCGGCGCCTGCGGGCGCCTTGCTTCCCCGAAAAATCCGAAGCTCGGCATGGCCATGGATCCCGAATCGGTTCGGGATGACCGTGGCCTTTCGCCGTTAGAGCAGCTGCCCCTCGGGCGCTGCGTCCTCTTCAGCCGGCAGAAGCGCGCGCACCGACTCGACGAACTTCATCACCGAAATCGGCTTTGACACATAACCCTCGGCGCCCGCGTCGCGGATCCGCTCCTCGTCGCCCTTGGCCGCATAAGCCGTCACCGCAAGCACCGGCACCGGCGCCAGAGCCTCCTCCTGCTTCATCTGCTCGATGAGCTCTAGGCCGCTGATATGCGGCATCTGGATATCCATGACGACGAGCTCGGGCTCGAAGGCGCGGGCCCGCTCGAGCGCCTGGCGGCCGTCGCGCACCGGCTCGACCTCGAAGCCGTGCGCCCGCAACAGGTCGCAGAACAGCCGCAGGTTGAGCTCGTTGTCCTCGACAATCAGGATTTTCTGACCCACGGCCGCGTCCTAGGCGATGATGCGTAACGAAACAAATAAGGCTTCCTCGGACACCGTCGCGCTCTCTGCGCTGGCGTGGATCCTGTCGGACGAATCGCGGGCGCAGAGGCTTCTCGCGACGACCGGCCTAACACCGGACCAGCTGCGGGACGGGCTCGGCGACGCCGCTGTGCTCGCCGCCGGCATCCGTTTCCTCGAAGCCTGGGAGCCCGACCTCGTCGCCTGCGCGAGCGATCTTGGCGCTTCTCCGTCCGATCTCGTAGAGGCGCGCCGACAGCTGGAGAATGGGTGAATGACCAAGACGGTTCTCATCACGGGCGCGACGGCGGGAATAGGGGCGGCGGCGGCACGGCGATTCGCGCGCGAGGACTGGCAGGTGATCGGCACCGGGCGTCGGCAGGAGCGCCTCGACGCCCTCGCGGAGGAGCTGGGCGACCGCTTCCACGGCCTCGATCTCGACATCCGCGACCTCGCGGCGATCCCGGCGGCGATCGACTCGCTGCCCGAGCGCTTCCGCGCCGTCGACGTGCTGGTCAACAATGCCGGCCTCGCGCCGCCGATGCAGCCGCTTCAGGAGGCGGACCTCGATGCATCGCTGAATGTCGTCCAGACCAACATTTCCGGCTTGATTGCGCTCACGCGTCACCTTCTCCCCGGCCTCATCGAGCGCAAGGGCGCGATCCTCAACCTGAGCTCGGTCGCGGCGACCTATCCCTATCGCGGCGGCGCGGTGTACGGCGGCACCAAGGCGTTCGTCCGCCAATTCTCGCTCGACCTCCGCTGCGACCTGCACGGCACCGGCGTCCGAGTCACGTCGATCGAGCCCGGCATGGTCGAGACCGAATTCACTTTGGTCCGAACCCAGGGCGACCAGGCCGCGTCGGACGCCCTCTATTCGGGAATGACCCCGATGACCGGCGACGACATTGCCGACACGCTGTTCTGGCTCGCGACCCTTCCGCCGCATCTCAACATCAACACGATCGAGCTGATGCCGGTCAGCCAGAGCTTCGCCGGTTTCACGGTTGCGCGGGAGGGGGCGACAGCCTAGCTCGGCGCCATGACCAGCCCCATCCATGACCGCCTGGCCGAGCTCGGCCTCTCACTCCCCGAAGCCGCCGCTCCGGTCGCTTCCTACGTGCCCGCCGTCGAGGCCAATGGCTTGCTCCATATCTCGGGGCAGGTCAGCCAGGCGGACGGCCAGCTCATCAAGGGCCGGCTCGGCGAGGATATGGACGTCGAGGCCGGGGCCGCCGCCGCCCGCTCGTGCGGAATCATGCTTCTCGCCCAGATCGAAAAAGCGGTCGGCCTCGACCGGGTCGAGCGAATCGTGAAGCTCGGCGTGTTCGTGAACAGCGCCGGATCGTTCACCGACCAGCCCAAGGTCGCCAACGGCGCCTCCGAGCTGATGCAGGACGTGTTCGGCGAGGCCGGTCGCCACGCCCGAAGCGCGGTCGGAGTCCCGGCGCTTCCCCTGGGGGTAGCGGTCGAGGTCGATGCCGTCGTCGCGGTCCGCCCCGCCTGACCTGACGAGCCCCGGCGCATGAGCGCCGAGCAGATCGTCGCGCGAATCGCGTCCGGCGTAGCCGCGTTCGATGCGGCCGCCTGGGACCGCTGCGCGGGGGACGACAATCCCTTCCTCGGCCACGCTTTCCTGGTTGCGCTCGAGGAATCGGGCAGCGTCGGCGCGCGCACCGGCTGGCAGCCGGCGCCGATCGCGATCGTCGGACCCGGCGGCAAGCCTGATGCGGTGCTGCCGGCTTACGTCAAAAGTCACAGCCAGGGCGAATATGTCTTCGACCATGGCTGGGCCGATGCGTTCGAGCGCGTCGGAGGTCGTTATTACCCGAAGCTTCAGATCGCGGTGCCGTTCACGCCAGTGCCGGGGCGGCGGCTGCTCGCGGCCGAGCCGGCGCTGGCGCCGGCGCTGATCGCCGCGGCCGAGCGGGTGGTCGAGCAGAACCACCTCTCCTCGGCCCACGCCACCTTCATCGACGCGTCCGAGGTCGATCTGTTCGAGCGCGCCGGCTGGCTGATCCGCATCGACAGCCAGTTCCACTGGCACAATGACGGCTTCGCCAGCTTCGACGATTTCCTCGCCGCCTTATCGTCGGCCAAGCGAAAGTCGATCCGCAAGGAGCGGGCCCGGGCGGCCGAGGGGCTGGACATCGTCCACCTCAGCGGCGGCGACATCACCGAAGCGCATTGGGACGCCTTCTGGGCCTTCTACCAGGACACCGGCGCCCGGAAGTGGGGAAGGCCCTATCTGACCCGGAGCTTCTTCTCGCTGATCGGCGAACGGATGGCGGACCGAATCCTGCTCATCCTCGCGCTTCGCGACGGCGCGCCGATTGCCGGCGCGCTGAACCTGATCGGCTCGGACGCGCTGTACGGCCGCTATTGGGGCTGCATAGACGACGTGCCGGGCCTCCATTTCGAGCTGTGCTATTACCAGGCGATCGAAGCGGCGATCGCGCGCGGCCTCGCCCGGGTCGAGGCCGGCGCCCAGGGATCGCACAAGCTCGCCCGCGGCTATCGGCCGGTACCGACCTATTCCGCCCATTATTTCGCCGATCCGCGTTTGTTAGAGGCGGTCGCCCGCTACCTTGAGGCCGAGCGCCCGGCGGTGGTCGAAGAAATCAGGATGCTGGACGAACACACCCCCTTCAAGAAGCGCTAACGGCTTGCCGGTTTGCCAGCTTCCGCTAGGATCGAGGGGCGGAAAAAACGGGGGTCTCATGCGTAAGCTGATCGCGCTCGCCTTGCTCACGCTGTCGCCGGCGGCCTTCGCCCAGCAGGCGACCCCGCCGACGCCGGGACCCAGTCGCACCTTCGACGCTTCCGACCTGTTCGGGCTCGAAGTGGCGAGCGACCCCCAGATCAGCCCTGACGGCCGCCGCATCGCCTATGTCCGGCGCTCAGGCGACATCATGACCGACCGGATGAGGCCGACCATCTGGCTGATCGACACCCAGACAGGCGAGCATACGCCGCTGGTGGCGGGCCCCGGCGCCCACCTCTCGCCGCGCTGGTCGCCGGACGGGACGCGGCTCGCGTACATCTCCTCCGCCGAGGGCGGCGCCTCGCAGCTCTATGTGCGCTGGCTGGCGAGCGGGGAGTCGATCCGGATCACCGGCCTTCCCAACGCGCCGAGCAGCATCGCCTGGTCCCCCGACGGGCGGCAGATCGGTTATGCGATGCTGGTGCCGGTCGAGCAGCCGCGACTGGGGCGCGCGCCAGCCAAGCCGGAAGGGGCGCAATGGGCCGAGCCGCTCCAGCAGATCACCAGCGTCACCTTCCGCGCCGACGGGCAGGGTTTCCTCAAGCCCGGCTACAGCCATTTGTTTGTCGTCCCTGCCGAAGGCGGCGCGCCGCGCCAGGTCACGTTCGGCGACTTCCATCATGACGGCCCCGTTGAATGGTCGGCGGATGGTCGCACGCTCTACACCAGCGCCAATCGCTCCCCGGACTGGGAGAGGGAGCCCGTCGAGGCGGAAATCTACGCCGTCGACGTCGCCAATGCATCGCTGCAAGCACTGACCGACCGTGACGGACCGGATTTCTCGCCGGTCGTTTCCCCGGACGGAAGCCGTATCGCCTATCTGGGTTTCGACGACCGCGGCTATGGCTATGACCAGTCACGGCTGTACGTGATGGACCGGGACGGATCGAACCGGCGCCTGCTGACCGGCAGCTTGGACCGCGAGGTGCAGGCGCCGCAATGGGCAGCCGACGGCCGCTCCATCTATGTCAGCTATGACGAGCGCGGCGTCAGGAAGGTCGCGCGGGTTGGTCTCGACGGCACAATCCGCACCGTCGCCGAAGGATTGAGCCCGGCCGGCCTCGACCGGCCCTATAGCGGCGGCGAATTCAGCGTGGCGCGGGACGGTACGCTGGCGATCACCTCGGGAAGCGCACTCCGGCCCGCCGACATCGCTTTGGTGCGGGGCGCCAATGCGCGGCAGCTCACCCGGCTCAACGCGGACCTGCTCGAGCACAAAAGGCTGGGCGAGGTGCGGCGGATCCAAACCCGCTCATCGCACGACCAGCTGCCGATCGATGCTTGGCTGACCCTCCCGCCCGGCCATACGGACGGGCAGCGCCACCCGCTGATCCTCGAAATCCATGGCGGCCCCTACCAGGCCTATGGCCCGCACTTCGCCACGGACAACCAACTCTTCGCAGCCGCCGGTTATGCCGTGCTGTCGGTCAACCCGCGCGGCTCGACCTCTTATGGGCAGGATTTCGCCGATCAGATTCATCGCGCCTATCCCGGCAACGATTATGACGACCTGATGAGCGCGGTCGATGCGGCGATCGCCGAGGGTTATGCCGATCCAGAGCGGCTGTTCGTCACCGGCGGTTCGGGAGGCGGTGTACTGTCGTCCTGGATCATCGGCCGCACCAACCGCTTCCGGGCGGCTGCCGTCCAGAAGCCCGTCATCAACATGATCACCATAGCGCTGGTGTCGGACGGCCCCGCCTACTTCGCCCGCTATTGGTTCGGACGGATGCCGTGGGAGGATCACGAGGCCTATTGGCGCCGCTCGCCGCTGTCGCTGGTCGGCAACGTGCAGACTCCGGCGCTGGTGATCGTCGGGGCGGAGGACAATCGCACGCCGCCGAGCGAGGCCGAGCAATATTATACGGCGCTTCAGCTGCGCGGAGTTCCCACTGCCCTGATCCGGGTGCCGGGGGCGCCTCACAATCTGGTCGGGCGCCCGTCGCAGAGCGCAGCCCGCGTGAGCGCAATCCTCGCCTGGTTCGAGCGCTATCGCGACGGCTGGACTCCGCCGCAGCGGACCGCAGCCGCCGAATAGGTCAGGCGGCGCGGCGTTCCGTCGCGGTCGAGGCGAGCCAGGCGCGGGCGCCGCGCTGGGCTTCGGCGATCTCGCGGGCGGTCATCTCGTCGGCGATGTCAGCGCGGCACTGCTGGGCCTCGAGCGAACCCGACAGCGCGGCGAGGTTGAACCATTTGTGGGCTTCGATGAAATCGACCTCGACCCCGTCGCTGCCGGTCGAATAGGCGATTCCGAGCTGGAAGAGCGCGTCGATGCTGCCCATCGCGGCATCGGCGATGCGCGTCTCCATGAGGAAGGCGGCGGCTTGTAGGCTGTGTCCCATGTGATGCCCCCTATTTCTGCGTGAATCAGAATGAGGCCGCACCGGCAAACAAATGGTTAACGCCAAATTTGCCCTGATTTGCGGGGGATACGAGGCCGCAGTTCCTCCCTGTCCCGCGTAGCGGGATCGGGAGGGGGACCATCTGCGCGAGCAGGTGGTGGAGGGGTGATTGGCGCGGGCGCACGCTACCCCTCCACCATGCTTCGCATGGTCCCCCTCCCCATCGCCTTCGGCGATAGGGAGGAACTATTCGGCCGGCTCGACCGGCAGATTGTCGATGAGGCGCGTGCGGCCGAGGAAGGCGGCGGCGAGCAGGCGCGCAGGGCGGTCCAGAGTCGTCATCGGCTCGAGCGTCGATGCATCGCGAAGCTCGACATAGTCGATCGGATCGAAGCCGGCGGCGGCGAGCTTCTCGCGGACGCGGTCGATCGCTTCGACGACGGGCGTGCCGGCGATGATCGCCTGGGCCGCTTCGCCCAGCGAACGGGGCAGGGCGCGGGCGGCCCGGCGCTCATCCTCCGAGAGGTAGGCGTTGCGCGAGGAGAGGGCGAGGCCGTCGGCGTCGCGCTGGGTGGGGACCCCGACGATGTCGATTCCGAGGCCGAGCGAAGCGACCATCTGCCGGACGACCAGGAGCTGCTGATAGTCCTTCTCGCCGAAGACGGCGATGTCGGGCCGGACCTGATCGAACAGTCGCGCGACGACCGTCGCCACGCCATCGAAATGGCCCGGGCGGGCGTCGCCGTCGAGCCCGGCCGCGGCCGGTCCGGCCTTCACGGTGATCTCGGGCCCGTTCGGGTACATGGTGTCGACGTCTGGCGCCCACAGGATCGCCGTCCCGGCTTCTTCGAGCATCCGCGCATCGCTCGCCTCGCGCCGGGGATAGCGGCCGAGGTCCTCGTTCGCCCCGAATTGCGTCGGATTGACGAAGATCGAGGCGACGACGTGATCCGCGCGCTGCCGCGCCTCCGCGACCAGCGCGATATGGCCGGCGTGCAGCGCGCCCATGGTCGGCACCAGAGCGACCGTGCCGCCGCCTTCGCGCAACATGCTTAACGCTTGGCGAAGCTCGGCTTTTCCACGGATGATTTGCACGGCCTTCTGGCCTCCGATACAGGTAGGGCTTAAGAGAGAAGGCGGCCCCTTTGCGGGCCGTCTTGTGTAAGATCAAGTGGTCGAGGAAGACGCGTCTATGGGCCCAGGCCGCCCCCACATCATCGTCTTCGCCAACGAGAAGGGCGGCACCGGCAAGTCGACGACGGCCGTGCACACCGCCGTGGCTCTGGCGAGCATGGGCAGGAAGGTCGCGGCGCTCGACCTCGACACCCGCCAGCGCACGCTCGGCCGCTATCTCGACAACCGCGCCGCAACCCAGCGCCGGCTGCTGATCCCGATCCCGCTGGTCGAGCACGAGACGTTCGATCCCGCCAAGAGCGGTGAGATCGGCGACGTGATCGAACGCGTCGGCGAAGGCGTCGACGTACTGGTCATCGACACGCCCGGCCGCGACGATCCTTATTCGCGCGAGGCGATGATCCGGGCGGACACGCTGGTCACTCCGATCAACGACAGCTTCGTTGATCTCGACCTCATCGGCGAGGTCGATCCCGACACCTACAAGGTGCGCCGGCCGAGCTTCTATGCCGAGGTCGTGTGGCAGAGCCGCACCCGCCGCGCCAAGACCACGGGCGCGACGGTAGACTGGGTACTGCTCAGGAACCGCCTCCAGCACGTCAACGCGCGCAACATGCACCGCGTCGCCGAGGCGCTCGGCGACCTGTCGCGCCGCGTCGGCTTCCGGGTCATTCCGGGTTTGGGCGAGCGTGTCATCTATCGCGAGCTCTTCCCCAAGGGCCTGACGCTCATCGACCTGCCCCATATCGGCGAGGCGAGCTTCGCCCACATCACCGCCCGTCAGGAGCTTCGCGAGATGATCGCGGGCCTCGACCTGCCGGGCGATGCCGACGAAGCGCCCGAGCCGCAGCGCATGGCCGGGTGACGTGCAGATCCTCCTGCCGATCCTCGCCGTCGCCCTGATCTGGGCCTGGTGGACCGGCAAGCTGAAGCAATTCTCGCTCGACGACGCGATCGGAGCGACGGTCTTCATCCTCGGCCTGCGCTTGCTGACCACGGGAAAGATCCTGCCCGGCGCAATCCTGATGGCCGGCGGCCTGCTCTATGTCGGTTTCCGCCGCGGCCGTTTTCGCCATGACCAGGGAATGCCGCTCGACGACGCCCGCCGCCTTCTCGGCGTGGCGGAAGGGGCCAGCATCGCCGACATCCGTGCCGCGCACCGGCGCCTCATCGCCAAGGTCCATCCCGACGCCGGCGGCTCGGAAGAATTGGCTCGGCGGATCAACGCGGCGCGCGACGCCTTGATCGCGGCGCACACTCGCGGCAACGGGTCCCGGCGCGACTCCATTTCCTGACCGCGCGCCTGGGAGCCTCAGCAGACATGCATCAATTCCATCCGACGACCCTGCGCGAATATGACATCCGTGGAATCGTCGGTCAGACGCTGGGCGAGGCCGACGCCGAGGCGATCGGCCGCACCTTCGGAACGCTGGTTCGGCGCGCCGGCGGAAGCCGGGTCGCGGTCGGCTATGATGGGCGCGAAAGCTCGCCCTCGCTGGAAGCGGCGCTGGTGCGCGGCCTGACCGCGTCGGGCGTGGACGCGGTCCGCGTCGGCCTCGGGGCGACGCCGATGCTCTATTATGCGGAAGCCGTGCTCGACGTGGACGGCGGTATCCAGATCACCGGAAGCCACAATCCGCCCGACTATAACGGCTTCAAGATGGTCATACAGCACGGACCGTTCTTCGGCGCCGACATCCAGAAGCTCGGGCAGATGGCCGCAGCCGCGGATTGGGAGAGCGGCGAGGGCAAGGTCGAAGAGGTCGCCATTGAGGACCGCTATGTCGAGCGGCTCCTTCAGGGCTACGACGGGCCTGCGCTCAAGGTCGGCTGGGATGCCGGCAACGGCGCCGCCGGGCCCGCGCTCGAGAAATTGGTCGCGAAGCTGCCGGGCGAGCATCACACGCTCTACACCGACATCGACAGCCGCTTTCCCAATCACCATCCCGATCCGACCGACGAGAAGAATCTCGCCGACCTCAAGAAGCTGGTGACTGAGAAGGGCCTCGATCTCGGGATCGCCTTCGACGGCGACGGCGACCGCATCGGTGCGGTCGACGGGCAGGGGCGGGTGATCTGGGGCGACCAGTTGCTCTCGATCCTCGCCGCGCCGGTTCTGGAGGAGGTGCCGGGCGCCACCATCATCGCCGACGTCAAGGCGAGCCAGGCGCTCTACGACCGGGTCGCCGAGCTGGGCGGCCAGCCCTTGATGTGGAAGACCGGCCACAGCCTCATCAAGCAGAAGATGAAGGAAACCGGCTCGCCGCTCGCCGGCGAGATGAGCGGTCACGTTTTCTTCGCCCATGAATATTACGGCTTCGACGACGCCCTATATGCGGCGGTGCGGCTGATCCGGGCGCTCGGCCGTCTCGGCAAGCCGCTCGCCCAGCTCCGCGACGAGATGCCGGACATGGTCAACACGCCGGAAATGCGCTTCCAGGTCGACGAGAGCCGCAAGTTCGCGGTGGTCGACGAGGTGCTGGAGCGGCTCGAAGGCAGCGGCGCGCAGGTCAACCGAACCGACGGCGCGCGAGTGAACACGGCCGACGGCTGGTGGCTTCTGCGCGCCTCGAACACCCAGGACGTGCTCGTCGCCCGTGCCGAGGCGAAGGACGAGGCGGGGCTGGACCGGCTGGTCGCGCAGATCGACGAGCAGCTCGCCTTGTCGGGTGTGAAGCGCGGGCCGCAGGCGGGCCACTGACATGGGCCCGGGCTCGCTCTGGCATCCAGAGGCGGCGGCTTTCTGCATCGCCTGGGTGGCGATCGCGACGGCCGGTTATGTACTCGAAGGCTTTCTTGCCGGAGCCTTTCTCACCTTCGGCCTGATGGGCGTTCTCATGCCGGTCAGCGGCTACCTGCTCGGCAAGAAAGACGACGCGGTCCTCGAGCGGACGGTTCGCTGGTCGATCCTGATCGGCGCGGGGCTTATCCTCGCGCTGGTTCACGCGACGCGGGGCTGATCCGGCTTCTAGTAGGAGCGGCCGGCCGCCTCGTCGCGATAGGCCTTTTCGATCGCCTCGCGGTCGCGGCGGCGATACTCGACCGCGGCGCGGTCCATCTGATCCGAGATCTCTCCGATGTTCGCGATCGTCGCGGCCGTCATCTCCGGGTAGATGGCGCTCATCTGGAACGGCCGGCTTTCGAGGTCGGCGCCGATCTGCTCCTGCATCGCTGCGAGATAGAGGCGGCGGACGCTCGGTTTCTCCGCCAGCCGCGCCTCAACATTGCCGGTCCCGACGAGGTTGAGTGCCACCCGGGTGGAGCCGCCGCCCGCCGCGCTGAGATCAGCTGTGAAGCGCATCATCTCTGCGCCATTCTGGCTGATCGCCCAGACGAAGCGTGTCGGGGCTTGCTCGACCAGCCGGAAGCGCGGTGGGCGGCTTCCGAACACAAAGGGCGGCTGGCCGGTCATCGCCAGAATTCGGCGCGCATCCCCGATCGCGACCGGATAGACTGCTTCCGACTGCACCTGCTGTGCGGCGATCAGGCCGAAGCCTTGGCCGCAGCCGGTTAGCGGCGCCAGCAGGGCGAGGGCGAGGAGATTGCGGCCCATGGGGATCATCGCCCCCACCCTTCGCTTCGCTCCGCACCCCAGCCGCGTGCGGCGCGGGCGCGGGCAGTGCCTGCGGAATCAGTGCCCATGTCGTCGTTGACGCTGAAGCGGTGGCCGTGTTCGAGCCCGGCGCGCTGGACGTTGCAGACATGGTTGTCGCCGTTGCGGGGAACCCGCGCGGCGTCATAGTGCCGGCCTTCGAGCAGCGCCGCCACTTGCTCCTCGATCGCCGGGCGGATCGGCTGAGCGAAGGCGGGACGCGGGTAGAATTTGTCACCGTCATAAGCCTCGCCGCCGCGAGGGTCGGGCGAGACCTGGATTGCAGTCCTGACCCTGCCTTCTCCGGCGGGGGACAGGTTGACGGTGAAGTTGAGCATCTCACGACCGCTGCTGAACACGCGCCAGGTCACCGACCGATTTGGCACGCCTTCGGGGCGCAGGTGGATGAGAATTCCGCACTGCCGGCCAAGCCGCAGCTCGGGCAGCTGGCTCTCGGACAGGCGGCGATAGGCTTCGTCGACGCTGACATCGAACACGCCTGGCTCCCGGCCGCCGCCGCAGCCGCCGAGGATCGCCGCGAGGGCAATGGTTCCGGCCACGCGCTTCATGATCCGCCCCCTGTTGCGCGTGCGGATACTAAGCTCGGCCGGTTAACATTTAGGCGCGGCGACGAGGAGGCTCAGTCGTCCTCGTCCTCGTAGCCGACGAGGTTCAGCTCGCGCGCCTTGATCTGGCGGGTCATGCACCAGTGCATGAGCGCTTCTTCGCGGCCGTGGGTGATCCACACTTCCTTCGGGGCGATCTCGCGGATGGTGGTGGTGAGCTCGTCCCAATCGGCATGGTCGGAGATGATCAGCGGCAGTTCGACATTCCGCTGGCGGGCGCGCTGGCGGACCCGCATCCAGCCGGAGGCCATGGCGGTGATCGGCTCGGGCAGGCGGCGCGACCAGCGGTCATTGAGAGCGCCGGGCGGAGCGATGACGATCCGTCCTTTGAGCTCCTCCTTGGCGACCCCGGTGGCGGGCCGGAGGTCGCCGAGCTCGACGCCCCATTCGATATAAAGATCGCACAGCCTCTGAAGCGCGCCGTGAATGTAGATCGGGTCGTGGTGGCCGCGGGCGCGAAGCTCCATGATCAGCCGCTGCGCCTTGCCGAGTGCATAGGCGCCGACCAGCACGCAGCGGTCCGGATTGTCGGCGAGGCGGGCGAGCAGCTTGTCGACCTCGCTCTCCGTCGCCGGGTGGCGGAACACGGGCAGGCCGAAGGTCGCCTCGGTGATGAAGATGTCGCACGGCACCGGCTGGAAGGGCGCGCAGGTGGGGTCTGGCCGGCGTTTGTAGTCGCCGGAAACGACGACTCGCTCGCCCGCATGGTCCAGGACGATCTGGGCCGAGCCGAGCACGTGGCCGGCGGGGACGAAGCTGACTTCGACCTCGCCGACGCGCATCACCTCGCCATAGGCGACGGGCCGCCCCTGCTGCTCCCCATAGCGGCAGTCCATGATCGCGAGGGTCTCGGGAGTCGCCCACACTTCGGAGTGACCGCCGCAGGCATGGTCGCCGTGGCCGTGAGTGACGAGCGCGCGATCCTTGGGCCGCGACGGATCGATCCAGGCGTCGGCGGGCGCCACATAAATCCCTTCCGGAGACGGTACGATCCAGGAACCAAGCCGCGCCATCGGCACTATATGGGCGACGGTCCGTTAGAGGCCAAGCAGCGGACGTACGAACGGAAGGATAGACGGCATGGATCTCGGGGGCTTCAACTGGACCCTGCTCACCATCATCGGGCCGCTGCTGCTGGCCGTGGTCATCATCATCGCGCTTCTGCGCAACCGGGTGTCACGAGACGTCGCCGACAAGAGCGAGCGGGCGACGCGCGATCTCTATCGTGAGGAAGACCGGGTCCATCGCGACGACGATGATGAGGACCGCATCTAAGCAATTTCGCGCGTCGCCAGTCGGCCGCCGAGCAAGGCCGCGGCCAGCTTGCTGAGCCACGACAGGAGCAGCGCCAGCCACGCTGCGAAGGCCGAGCTCTGGAATGAGGCGAGCAGGACCAGGTCAATCAGGATGAAGGTAGCCGCCGGCGTCAGCGCCAGCGGCAAGGCGTAGGCATGGCCGCGGACCGCGAAGAAACCGGCCAGAGCAAAGACCGGCATCCCGAGGATGATCCCGGCGATCGGGGCGACACGCGCCGCATGAGCCTGATAGAAAGCGGGCGCATGGCCGGGCGCGACGACATAGGCATAGACCAGCACCCAGGCGAGGATGACCGCCGTCAGAAGCGCCGTCGCGGCAAGGCCGAGCGCGGCGGCGCGCGCGATGAGGCGGGGCTCCATGGGCCCACGTTAGGAGAAGGCGGCGAGGGCGGCAACGCGCTGACTCCGGCGATCGCCGACTGGTTCGCCGCGCGCGGATGGGCGCCGCGCCGTCATCAGCTCGAGATAGTCGCGGCCGGCCGTGCCGGACGCAGCGTGCTCCTCGTGGCGGCGACGGGCGCGGGCAAGACTCTGGCGGGTTTTTTGCCGAGCCTGATCGACTTGATCGAGCAGCCGGGAGAGGGCCTTCACACGCTCTATATCTCCCCCCTGAAGGCGCTGGCGGTCGACGTTCGGCGCAATCTCCTGACGCCGATCGAGGAGATGGGGCTTTCGATCAAGGTCGAGACCCGCACCGGCGACACGCCCGCCGACCGCAAGGCGCGGCAGCGCAAGCAGCCGCCGCACATGCTCCTGACCACGCCGGAGTCGCTGAGCCTGCTGCTCACGCACGAGGACAGCGCCGATCTCTTCGCTTCGCTGAAGACCGTGGTCATCGACGAGATCCATGCCTTCGCGCCGAGCAAGCGGGGCGACCTTCTGTCTCTGGCTCTGTCGCGGCTCGAGAAGTTCGCGCCCGGCTTCCGCCGCGTCGGCCTGTCCGCCACCGTTGCCGACCCGGACGCCTATCGCGCCTGGCTGGCGCCGCACGGCGACATGGACCTGGTAGACATGGTCACCGGCGATCCCGGCGCCGAGCCGCAGGTTTCGATCATGCTGCCGCAGGACGAGCGAGTCCCCTGGGCAGGCCATTCGGGGCGCTGGGCCGCTCACCAGGTGATGCGGGAAATCGAGGCGCACAAGACGACCTTGGTCTTCTGCAACACGCGCGGCCTGTGCGAACTCATCTTCCAGGATCTGTGGACGGTGAACGACCAGGGCCTGCCGATCGGGATCCACCATGGCAGCCTGTCGGTCGAAGCTCGGCGCAAGGTCGAGGAGGCGATGGCGGCGGGACGGCTGCGCGGACTCGTCTGCACCGCAAGCCTCGACCTCGGCGTGGACTGGGGCGACGTCGATCTCGTCATCCAGATGGGGGCTCCCAAGGGCTCGTCGCGGCTGCTGCAGCGGATCGGCCGCGCCAATCACCGGCTCGACGAGCCTTCGGACGCTCTGCTCGTTCCGGGCAACCGCTTTGAATATCTCGAGGCGCGGGCGGCGCTCGACGCGATCGGCGAGCGTGCGCTCGATCCCGATATCTTCCGGCCGGGGGCCCTCGACGTGCTCGCCCAGCATGTCATGGCGGTCGCCTGCTCGGGGCCGTTCGACGAGGCCGAGTTGCTCGCCGAGATCGCCGCGGCCGCGCCTTATGCCGGGCTCGACGCCGATCTCTTCAGCCGCATCCTGAGCTTCATCGAGAGCGGCGGCTACTCGCTTCGCGCCTACGACAAGTTCAAGCGCCTCAGGAAGGGCGCGGACGGAAAGTGGCGGGTCACCTCGCCGAAATTCATTCAGCAGCACCGCGAGAATGCCGGGATCATCGTCGAGGCGCCGGTTCTGGAGGTGCGCTTCCGAAATGGGCGCAAGCTCGGCACGATCGAGGATTATTTCGCCTCGACCCTGTCGGTCGGCGACACCTTCTACTTCGCCGGCCTGACCCTCGAGGTGGAGCGGATCGACGCGCCCGAGCTGATCGTAAAGGCGAGCAGCAAGCCGGCGCGGATCCCGACCTATGTCGGAATCCGGATGGCGATGACCACACATCTCGCCAACCGCGTGCGCCACTTCCTCGCTGATCCATCAACGTGGCAGCGCTTCCCGGACGACGTTCGCGACTGGCTGGAGGTGCAGCAGCGCCGCTCGATCCTGCCGCAGCCGGACCAGCTGCTCGTCGAAACCTTCCCGCACGAAGGCCGTCACTACATGGTCGCTTACAGCTTCGAGGGCTGGAACGCGCACCAGTCGCTAGGCATGCTGATCACCCGGCGGATGGAAAGCGCCGGGCTGAAGCCGCTAGGCTTCGTCAGCAACGATTATGCGCTGGCCTGCTACGGCCTTGAGCCGATCGAGGATCCGCGCACGCTCTTCTCCTCGGACATTCTCGAGGACGAGTTCGTCGACTGGGTGCAGAGCTCCAACCTCTTGAAGCGAGCGTTCCGCGAGGTCGCGATCATCGGCGGACTGGTCGAGCGCCAGCAATTGGGCAAGCGCAAGTCGGGGCGGCAAGTCACGTTCTCGACCGACCTCATCTACGACGTGCTCAGGCGCTATGAGCCCGACCATCTACTGCTTCGCGCCGCTTGGGAGGACGCCCGCACCCGCCTCACCGAAGTGGCCCGGCTCGGCGACCTCGTCGAGCGCGCCGCCGAGACGATGGTCCACGCGAGGCTCGACCGTGTCTCGCCGATGGCGGTGCCGGTGCTGGTGATGATCGGCCGCGAGGCGGTCACCGAAGGCGCCGGCGAGGATGCCTTGCTGATGGAAGTCGAAGCGCTTGCCGGCACCGCGATGGGCGACGAGTAGCTTGACCGAGCGGGCCTGCCCGGCTTCAACCGGCGCAGCCAGCCGGAGAAGAAGATGCGTTTCCTTCCGTTCCTTGCCTTGCCTCTCGCCTTCGTCGCCCCCGCCTCCGCGCAGACTTCAGACGTCACGCCCGAGGACCGCTACATCCACGACCGCATGATGGTCCTCGACACCCATCTCGACGTGCCGCTTCGCTTCCGCGACGGCTGGGATTTCGGCGACCATCACCACTTCGCCGAGGACAACAGCCAGGTCGACCTGCCGCGAATGGCGCTGGGCGGGCTCGATGGCGGCTTCTTCGTGATCTACACGCCGCAGGGCGAGGTGAGCCCGGCCGGCTATCGCCAGGCGCGCGACGCGGCGCTTCTGCGCACGTCCGAGATCCACCGCATGCTGTCGGCCCATCGCGACGACATCGCGCTTGTGACGACCCCCAACGAGGCCGAGCAGGCGTGGCGCGACGGCAAGCGGATCGCCTTCCTCAGCATCGAGAACAGCTGGCCGCTCGGCGAGGACATCAGCCTGCTCGAGACCTTCCACAAGCTTGGCGTGCGCATGGCGGGGCCGGTGCATAGCCGCACCAACCAGCTCGCCGACAGCACCACCGGCGAGGCGCGCTGGCGCGGCCTGTCGCCGCTCGGCCGGCGCTGGGTCGCGGAGATGAACCGGCTCGGCATGCTGATCGACGTCAGCCATTCGTCCGACGCGGCATTCGACCAGATGGTCGAGCTGAGCCGGGTTCCGGTGATCGCCTCCCACTCGGGCCCGAAGGCGATCTTCGACCACCCCCGCAATCTTGACGACGAGCGGCTTCGGCGGCTGGCGCGAACCGGTGGCGTTCTGTTCCTCAACAGCCTGTTCCTCGCGCCCGGCGTCAATTCGGAAGGCCATGACGACATGGAGCAGCGCCAGCGGCGCTGGGGCCAGATGACCGACGCGGAGCGCCGCCAGCTGCTTCGCGATCGTGCGGCGCTGGAGGCGCGCCAGCCGTTCAGCAATGCGGACTTCGAAACCTATATGCGCGCGCTCATGCACGTCATCCGGGTGATGGGCGTCGACCATGTCGGCCTCGGCGCCGACTGGGACGGCGGCGGCGGGGTGCAGGGACTCGAGGACATCTCGCTGCTGCCGCGGATCACTGCGCGACTTCGCCGCGAAGGCATTAGCGAAGCCGACATCGCCAAGATCATGAGCGGCAATCTGATGCGCGTGATGCGCCAGGCACAGGCGGGAGCCGCGGTTCAGCCGGCCCGCTGACGCGGCGGAAAGAGCGGGTTTGCAACCGGGCACCGGCTGGCTAGGGAGAGGACGGGGCGGGCAGATGGGAGTGAAGTGCCCCGGATGGAGCCCGCCGACCCGACTTCCAAGACTCTGAGCTCGCTGTCCTTCCTCAACGAGGGGGGACGGATGGGCGCCGCAATCCGGAGCCATGACTGGCCCGCCTCGCCGCTCGGCCCCATCGAGCAATGGCCGCAGTCGCTGAAGACCGCGGTCGGCATCATGCTCAGCTCCAAATTCCCGATGTTCCTCGCCTGGGGACCGGAGCTCACCTTCCTCTACAACGATTCCTACATCGACATCCTCGGCGCCAAGCATCCGGCGCTTGGGCTTCCGTTCCAGCAGATCTGGTCGGAGATCTGGTCCGACATCTCTCCGATCATCGACCAGGCGCTGGCCGGCGAGGCAACCTATTGGGAGAACCTGCCCCTGCTGATGACCCGCAAGGGTTATGAGGAGCAGACCTGGTTCACCTTCTCCTACAGCCCGCTGCGCGGCGATAGCGGCTCCATCGAGGGGATGTTCTGCGCCTGCACCGAGACCACCGCGACGGTGTTGGGCGAGCGGCGGCGCGAGACCGAGATGGAGCGGCTGCGCACCCTGTTCGACCGCGCGCCGGTGTTCATCGCGGTGCTCGCCGGGCCCGACCATGTCTTCGAGATCGCCAACCTCGCTTATCTCCGGCTGATCGGCGGTCGCGAGGTGATCGGCAAACCCGCCCGCGAGGCATTGCCCGACGTCCGCGGCCAAGGCTTCTTCGACCTCCTCGACCAGGTCTACGCCACCGGCGAACCCTATGCCGGCTATTCCACCGAGGTCTCGCTGGCGCGCTCGCCCGGTTCGCCGCCGGAGCAGCGGCTCGTGGATTTCATCTATCAGCCGATCGTCGAGGAGGACGGCACGGTCAGCGGAATCTTCGTGGCCGGAACCGACGTCACCGAGCAGCGGCTGGTCCAGCTCAAGCTTCGCGAGAGCGAGGAGAGGTTCCGGCTGATCGCCGATTCCGCGCCGGTGCCGATGTGGGTGAGCAATCCCGACCGCACCCGAAGCTTCGTCAACAAGGCCTATGTCGAGTTCCTCGGGATGGACTATGAGGAGGCCGCCCGGCTCGACTGGCGCACCATCCTTCATCCCGACGATCATGACCGCATTGTCGCAGAGTCCGTCGCGGGCGAGGCCAGCCTCAAGCCGTTCACGCTGGAGGGGCGCTACCGCAATCGCGACGGCGAGTGGCGCTGGATCCGCTCGATGTCGCAGCCGCGCTGGGGGCCGGACGGCAGCGTCGAGGGCTTCATCGGTGTCGCCCACGACATCACCGAGGCCAAGGAAGCGGAAGCGGCGCTCGAGGGGCGAGTCGAGGCGCGCACGCGCGACCTGGTCGAGGCGCTCGAGCGGCTCCACCAGGAGGTTGCCGAGCGCGAGCGCGCCGAGGAGGCGCTTCGCCAGTCGCAGAAGATGGAGGCGGTCGGCCAGCTCACCGGCGGCATCGCCCATGACTTCAACAATCTGCTCACGCCGATCATCGGCGGCCTCGAGATGATCGTTCGGGGCGTCGAGGAGCCGCGACTCAAGCGCCTCGCCCAGGCGGCGCTCGATTCGGGTCGGCGCGGTGCCAAGCTCGCGACCCAATTGCTCGCGTTTTCTCGGCTCCAGCGGCTGGCGATGAAGCCGGTCGCCGTGAATGGCCTGATCGGCGACCTTCGGGGAATCCTCCATCACACGATCGGCCCCAACATCGCCGTCGAGACGAATCTCGCCGACGATTCCGGCCACGCCTTGTGCGATACGAACCAGCTCGAAAATGCCGTTCTCAACCTCGCCATCAATGCCCGCGACGCGATGCCCGAGGGCGGCACGCTCACAATCACGACCGGCCTTCACAACGAAGCGACCGGCGGCGACCTCGCGGCCGGCGACTATGTCTGCATCGCGGTCAGCGACACCGGCCACGGAATGCCGCCGCAGGTGCTCGCGCGGGCGACCGAGCCGTTCTTCTCGACCAAGCCCGTCGGCAAGGGCACCGGCCTCGGCCTCTCCCAAGTCTACGGCGTGGCCCAGCAGGCGGGCGGCACGGTCCGGATCGAGAGCGAGGAGGGCCGGGGCACGACCGTTCGGATCCTGCTTCCGCACGTTGCGGAGGGAGGAGATCGGCCGAAGGTCGGCGGCGGGTCAGCGGGCCCGGTCGCGCCGGCCCCGAAGGCCTGCCGGATCCTCGTCGTCGACGACGATCCGGACGTGCGCAGCTTCCTCGCCGACGCGCTCGGCGCACTCGGTCACGAGGTGGAAACGACGGCGAGCGCCGACGAGGCGCTTCGCCAGCTCGACAACGGTGCGCCCGACCTGATGCTCGTGGATTTCGCGATGCCCGGGTGCAACGGCGCCGAGCTCGCGCGCAAGGTCCGCGGCCGGAGACCCGATCAGCGCATCGTCTTCGTCACCGGCTATGCCGAGAGCGAGCAGATCGATGCCGCGCTCGGCAGCGATGCCCCGTTGCTTCGCAAGCCGTTCAGCATGGACGAGCTGGCGGCCGCGATCGGCGACCCCATGGGCAGCGCCAAGGCCTGATTTCTGGGGGCCGCGGCCCCTTGAAGCCGTAACGAATCATCCCAGATTCCTTGTGTCGGGCGACCAGGTTGAAGGTGTCCGGCCTGTACCCGGGGGCGCTCCGCACCGGGCGCTCCCCTCACGTGAACTGTTGCTCAAAGGAGGACATGATCATGCGTGGATTCGACTTTTCGCCTTATCGTCGCAGCACCGTCGGCTTCGACCGGCTGTTCGACTTCCTCGAGAACACCGCGCGCGCGGAACAGGACAATTATCCGCCGTTCGACATCGAGAAGCTGAGCGACGACCAATATCGAATCACCCTCGCGGTCGCCGGCTTCCGCCGAGACGAGATCGACATCACCGCGTTGCAGAACATGCTGGTGGTCACCGGCCGCAAGGCGGAGAACCGCAACCGCGACGGCAATTTCCTGCATATGGGCATCGCTACGCGGGCGTTCGAGCGCCGCTTCGAGCTGGCCGACTTCGTCCGCGTGACCTCGGCCGACCTCGCCGACGGACTGCTTACCATTGAGCTGATCCGCGAGGTTCCCGAGGCGATGAAGCCCCGCAAGATCGAGATCAGCGGCGGCGCCCCGGCGCAGCAGACCATCAATAACCAGGCCAGCGAGGATTCTGGTCGCGTCGAAGGCGAGGTTGAACGCGCCTAAGACGTCCTGATCGCCTCACCGGCGCCGTTCGTCGCGGCGCCGGTGCCTTCCAACGTCAGATTCATCATTCGTTTATGCGGGCTCCGCCAACTGGAGCCTGCAACCCGTGGAGCCGTCCCGTGAAGAAGCTCAAGGCCATCATCAGCAATCCCATCCTGCTCGGGGTGCAGGGATTCGCGGCCGGCGCCATCTTCATCTGGGCCAGCCCGGCGCCCGCCGAGGCATCGCAACTGCCGGCGCCCACCGCCATCGCCGCGCCGGTCCAGGCCGCGCAGTAAGCGGGCCGTTTCAGCCGCTTGAGTCCGCGCGCGCCCGCATTATAGCGGGGTCATGGTTCGCTTTTCGTTCTGTGGTCACGATCTCGTCGCTCTGGCGCAGGGCGCGCTTTACTGGCCCGCCCGGCGAGCCCTGATCGTCGCCGACCTCCACCTCGAAAAAGCCAGCTGGTTCGCGCGCGGCGGTCAGATGCTTCCGCCCTACGACTCGCTCGCGACCCTGGCCGATCTCGGCGCGCTCGCGGCGGCGACCGACCCTGCCGAGATCTGGTGCCTCGGCGACAGTTTCCACGATGTCGGCGGCTGCGAGCGGCTGCCGCCCCAAGCCTGTGAATCACTCGCCGACCTGACCGCGCGGCACCGCTGGGTCTGGATCACCGGCAATCACGATCCCGTCGTGTCGGAGCTTGTCGGCGGCGAGACGATGGTCGAGGCGGAGGTCGACGGCCTGGTGCTTCGCCACGAAGCCGACCCCACTGAGACCCGGCCCGAGCTGTCGGGCCATTTCCATCCCAAGTTCCGAGTCCACCGCCGCGGTCGCCTTGTCTCGCGTCGCTGCTTCGTGATGGCCGAGACCAAGCTGATCCTGCCGGCCTTCGGCTCGCTTACCGGCGGCCTCGAGGCTCATCATCCCGAGATCCTCCGCGCGGTCGGCAGCCGCGCCGAGGCGCTGGTGCCGGTGCGCGACAGGCTGTTGAGGTTCCCCGTCGCCGCCTAACCGGCGCGCTGCGCCGCGATCCAGGTGTCGATCTTCGCTTCGAGGACGGTGAGCGGCAGTGAGCCGCTGTTCAGCACCTGGTCGTGGAAGGCGCGGATGTCGAAGCGGGAGCCGAGCGCCTGCTCGGCGCGGGCGCGAAGCTCGAGGATCTTCAATTGGCCGAGCTTGTAGGCAAGCGCCTGGCCAGGGATGGCGATGTAGCGCTCGACCTCGGCGGTGACGTCGGTCTCGGTGAGGCCGCTATTGTCGAGCATGTAGCGGATCGCCCGCTCGCGGGTCCAACCCTGGGCGTGGATGCCGGTGTCGACGACGAGGCGCATCGCGCGAAGCATCTCGTCGTTGAGGCCGCCGAAGCGCTGGTAGGGGTCGGTCTCCATTCCGAGCTCGTCCCACAGGGTTTCGGCATAGAGCGCCCAGCCCTCGACGAATGCGGTATTGCCGCCATAGCGCATGAAGTTGGGGAGCGCCTCGTTCTCGGCGGCCAGCATGATCTGGAAGTGATGGCCGGGCGCGCCCTCGTGGAGGTAAAGCGTCTCCATGCCCCAGGTCGGCCGTGCCGGGAGGTCGTAGGCGTTGAAGTAGAAGACGCCCGGGCGCGAGCCGTCCGGCGCGCCGTCCTGGTAGGAGCCGGCGGCCTCGGTGCGCTCGCGGAACGCCTCGACCTCGCGGACCTCCAGCCGGGTGCGCGGCAGGTTCGAGAACAGCCGGCCGATGCGCTGGTCGACGGTCCGCCCGATCTCGTAATAGCGGTTGCGAAGCCACTCGCGGCTCGGCGGAGTGAAGCGCGGATCGGTCCGCAGATGCTCGAAGAACTGAGCGAGCGTTCCGTTGAAGCCGACGCGGGTCTTGATCGCCTCCATCTCGCCGCGAATCCGGGCGACCTCGCGAAGGCCCAGCTCGTGCACTGCCTGCGCCTCGAGCGGCAGCGTGGTGTTCTCCTCGATGAGGCGACGGTAGAGCCGCTCGCCGCCCTGCATGTACATGAGGCCGACCTGGTCCCGGGCGCGCGGAAGATATTCCTCCTGGAGGAAGGTGCGCAGGCGGCGATAGGCTGGATAGATATCGTCGCGAATGGCGGCGAGATGCGCCTGGCGCAGGCGCTCGCGCTCGGCGGCGGGAACCGCGGCCGGGAAATTCTCGATGGGGTCGTAGAAGGGCGACGCCTCGGGCGCGTCGCGGAGCAGATTGTCGATCTGCTCGACCATGTTGCGAACGGTCAGCTTGGTGTCGACGACGCCCGACGCGAGGCCCTGGCGGAAGCGGGCGATGATGCGGTCGACGAGCGGCCCGAACTGGCGATGACGGGAGAGATTGTCCTCGTAATCGTCGACGTTCCGGAACGGCGCGATGCTTCGGCCGGAGGCGAAGACCGGGTAGAAGCTCTGAAGGCCGCCGAAATGGTTGATCGGGCGGACGATGGTCAGCGGCAGGATGTCGGGCGCGAAGCCCTTGAGGTCCTGCTCGCGGCCGAACTTGAACACGTCATAGGCCAGTTGGTCGGTGGCATTGAGCGCCGAGCGGTCGATCCGTTCGAGGGCGGCGAGGTCGCTTTCGACCGCCGCTTTTTCCGCGGCGACATAGGCATCGCTGTAATAATCACCGAGCTTGTCGGCATTGCTGTAGTCGCCGCGGCCGATCGCAGTGATCGGGTTGCGGCGGAGCATCGCAGCGTCGCTCGCCGCGAACAGCGCGCGCAGGCGCTCCCCTTCGTTCTGGCGCGCTGCGGTCGGCGGCGCCGGCTCCGGCTCGGTGCTTGCGGTGGGGGTCGTGCAGGCGGCGAGGCCCAGCAGGAGCAGGGCGGCGGAGCGGCGGGTCATGCGGTCCTTACGGTAAACAGGGGGTCCCTTGCGTCCTAGGAGGACGACACACCCGGAGCAAGCCAATGTGACGTCACGGGAAATCAGTAGGTTGGGATATCGTCGTCGAGCGGCTTCCAGGTCCGCTCGCGGAACCACTTGGTGATCACATATTTGACGCCGGCTTCGACCGGGCTGCCCTGGTGCTTCGAGCGGATGTTGACCTGGCCGTCCGAGGTGAGGTTGTTCCAGACGAGCAGATTGCCGGCGCGCGGCCGGACTGTGACGTTGGCCTCGGTGAACACTGTGTGGCCGCCGGCCTCCGGCTCGTTCAGGAACAGCATCGCCGTCCAGGTGCGCTGGCCGCCGCCCTTGATCTGCCTCGGCCAATAGTCGGAGCCGGTGTCGAACCAGTCGAAGTGCGGCTTGAACTGCTGGCCGACCGCGTAGCGCTGCCCCTGGGCATATTCGCCGAGATGGGGCTGGATGCCGACCACGTCGTGGATGCGCTGCTCGAGCTTCCTCACCAGCGGGTGGTCCGGGTGCGGGTTGCAGGTCTGGCTGGTGCGGAACTCCTTGTCGTCGGTCGGGCCGAGCAGCCCGGACGGGACGAGGTCTGCGTCGATGAGGCGCATCAGGTCCTGGCAAGCCTGCGGGTCGAGGACGTCGCGCACGACGAACAGGTCGAGCCCTTCGGCGTCGACCTTGATGGCGTTCGGGTTGCGCGACAGGCGCGCCCTGACCCAGGCGCCGATGCGGACTCGGTAACTGGCTTCGGTCTCGCTCATCGCCGGCAGGAATGCGCAGGCGCGCCGATGCTGACAAGAGAAAAGCCCGGGACGCTGGGCGCCCCGGGCTTCCTCTGGTTCTTCGGGTAAGCGGTCTTACCAGAAGAAGTCGTAGATCACGTCGACCACTCGGCCGTTCCACGTGTCGACCAGGATGACGTCGTTGTAATAACGCACCCACTGGTAGCCGGGAGGCGCCGGCGGCAGACGATACTGCCACGGATCAGAGATCCAGTAATTGCGGCCGAACAACAGCGAGTCGATCACCGAGCCGATGCCGAAGCGGCGGTAGCCGTAGCCGTAGCCGTAAGGCGAATAATAGGGGTTCAGCCGGAAGATGAACCGGTTCTGGTTCCGGTAACCGTTCCAGTCGTAGCGGCGATCGTTGCGCCAGTCGCGGCGCCACTCGCGCCGGTCCTCGCGGCGGTCCTGTCGCCAGTCGCGGCGATCCTCGCGACGGTCCTGACGCCAGTCGCGGCGGTCTTCCCGACGCTCCTGGCGGATGTCCTGACGGACCTCGCGACGCTGCTCGCGGGTGCCGTAGCGAAGCGCATTCTCGGCTGCCTGCCGTTCGTAGCGCGAGCGAGCCGGGTCGTTGGGATTGCCCTGCCAGGCGTCGCGGAGGGTCTGCGACTGGCCGGTGCGAATACGGTCGCCGCGGTCACCGCGATCGCGGCGCTGAGCAGCGAGGTCAACCTGCACCGTGGCTGGCGCCTGGACGCTCGGTGTCTCCACCCGAACGCGCTCCTGGCGCGGCGCTTCGCTCCGGCGCTCCTGACGCATTTCCTGGCGGGCCGCACGGTTCGCCTGGCGTGCTTCCTGACGAGCCGCGCGAATCTCATTGGCGTCCGGATCCTGCGCGGCGGCGGCGGGGACGGTAAGGGCCGTGGTCGCGGCCAAAAGAACCAGGGTCACTGCCCTTTTCATACTCTACTCCTTTCGCGGCGGCCAAAGAGGACTCGAGGAGACCTTCTGCCCATGCCACCCGTGCGGCGAGCTGTGCGCCTGCGTGGATGAGCGGTTGCTGAACTGACCCGAAATGTTGCCGCAAGCTTTTGAACCGGTGATGCTTTCCGCGGTCATTCCGCGGGCGTGACGATCTCGTCTCCGGGTTGGGCATCGGCCGTCGGCCGCGCGGGTTCCGGCGCAGGTGTCGGTTCAGGCTGCACTTGCCCTCCGCGTCCCTGCAGCGCGGTCCGGATCGCCTCGCGCAGCCGCGGATAGATTCCGCAGCGGCAGATATTGGTGAGCGCGGCGTCCACCTCCGCGTCGGTCGGGCTATGAGCGCGGTCCACCAGCGCCGCCGCGGCCATCACCATTCCGGGGATGCAGAAGCCGCACTGGACGAGGTTGGCGGCGAGGAAGGCCTGCTGGACCGGGTGGGCGCGATTCTCGGCGAGACCCTCGATCGTCGTCACCTGGCTGCCCTCGCAATCGGCGATGGCGACCTGGCAGCTGCGCACCGCCGCGCCGTCGACATGGACCGTGCAGGCGCCGCAATGGCCGGTGCCGCAGCCATATTTGGCGCCGGTGAGGTTCGACGCCTCCCTCAGCGCGAACAGTAGGGGCGTTCGCGGATCGAGGCGATACTGGACCGGCTGGCCGTTGACGATGAGGCGGCTCATTCGAGGGTGTTAGCCTCCCTTGTCATTCCCACGAAAGCGGGAATCCAGCTTCCTTTTCCTTCCCCGTGCGAACAGAAGAAGCTGGATCCCCGCTTTCGCGGGCATGACAAAGGAGGGATCGTGGGCGAGCGAGTAACGGTCACGCAGGACGGCGCGGTCGCGCATGTCGAGCTGGCGCGGGCGGACAAGCTCAATGCCATGGACGGCGAGATGTTCGCCGCGATCGGCGACACGTTCCGCCGCATCGGCCGCGATTCTCAGGTGCGCGCGATCCTGCTGTCGGGGGAGGGGCGGCATTTCACCGCCGGCCTCGACCTCGACTATGCCGCCGGCCAGTTCCCGCCGGCGAGCGACCCGGGCCGGGCTGCGGAAGCGCGGCTTCGCCATATCGAATGGCTGCAGGACGCGTTCAACGCGGTGGAGCAGGCGCGGGTGCCGGTCGTCGCGGCGATCCATGGTGGCTGCATCGGCGCAGGAGTCGATCTCGCCTCCGCCTGCGACCTTCGGATCGCAAGCACCGACGCCTTCTTCCAGGTCGCAGAGGTGGACGTCGCGATCACCGCCGACCTCGGCACGCTCCAGCGCCTCGGCTTCCTGATTCCCCACGGCGTGCTTCGCGAGCTCACCTATACCTGCCGACGAATGGGGGCCGAGGAGGCGGCGCGCTACGGCCTGGTCAACCAGATCGCCGAAAGCCGCGAGGCGGCGATCGACGCCGGCCTCGCGCTTACCCGAGCCATCGCCGCCAAATCGCCCCTCGCCGTCGCCGGTGCGAAGCGAAGCCTCAACTACAGCCGCGGCCGCCCGGTCGAGGAGGGGTTGCGCGACGTCGCTTTGTGGAATGCCGGCACCCTGCTCAGCGCCGACCTCGGCGAAGCGGTGAGGGCTCGCCTCGCCAAATCCGAGCCGAGCTTCGGCCCGCTCGACCCCTGACAAATGCTTGATCTCGGCGGACTCGGCTGCTAGGGGGCGCGCCAACGTCGCGGGACCTGTCTCGCGGCGAAACCTGTTTTGTGCTATATGCGTTTGGACTGACGGCGGCTGGAGCCAAGTGCCCGCGCCGGCAATCAAGCCAGAATTGAAACGGAGCTGACGGCCTTTATGCAAATCATCGTTCGCGACAATAATGTCGACCAGGCGCTGCGCGCGCTCAAGAAGAAGCTGCAGCGCGAGGGCGTCTACCGCGAGATGAAGTTGCGCCGTCATTACGAGAAGCCGTCCGAGAAGCGCGCCCGCGAGCGCGCCGCCGCCATCCGCCGCGCCCGCAAGCTGGAGCGCAAGCGGGCCGAGCGCGACGGCGTTCGGTAAGTCGCTCTCCCTCCTTCGGGAGGGATGAGTGGAAAGCCTTGGCATCCGGAAGGGGCGGCGATACATCTCGCCGCCTCTTTTCGTTTGCGCGAGTGCCGCGCTAGGCTCCTAGGGGGACAAGCCTCAATGTCGTCGGTCACCGCCGTTCCGCTCCAGCCGCTCAAGAAGGGCACGATCGCCAAGCTGTGGATCGGCCTTCTCGCCGTCGTCCTGCTCGGTGTCGGCCTCGCCTGGATCGGCACCGCCAAGCAGCAGGTCAGCGAAACCTCGAACGGCGTTCGCTACCGGGTCGTCGAGACCGGCACCGGACCGACCGTGACCCCAGCCGACCTGGTCGGGCTCGAGTTCGAGATCCGCAAGGCCGACGGAACCGTGCTCGACAGCACCGCGCGCAGCGGCCAGCCGCTTCCGGCGAGCGTCGAGAGCCCGTTCCCCGGGCTTCGCGAGGTCATCCTCCAGATGCGCGAAGGCGGCGTCTATCAGGTGTGGGCGCCGGCCCAGGTCGCGCTCGGCCAGGCGCTTCCGCCGGGGGCGCCGGTCGCCAATGAGGAGGTGCTCGAATTCCGCCTCCGCGTCGGCTCGATCCTCGAAGGCATGGCCGCGATGCAGCAGATGATGGGCGCCGGGCCGGGTGGCCCGGGTGGTCCTGGTGGCCCCGGCGGACCGGGCGGTGCTCCGGGTGGCCCGGGTGCGCCGGGCGGACCCGGTGGTCCCGCGCCTACGGGTCCGGGCGTTGGTCCCGCGCCGGCGGCGCCGGGTGGCCAGGCTCCGCCGACCCAGCCCCAGACCGCGCCGGGCAACGCGCAGTAATCTAACCAGGGTGCTGTCTTAGCTCCCTCTCCCCGCTGGGGAGAGCGCTTTATTGCGCCTCGTCCGGGTGCAGCGACGTGCCGGCGCGGCCGCCGCGGAGGGCGGTGAACCAGCTCACCGGGTTCCACCAGTCGGAGCTGCCGTCGAGGCTGAAGGTGATGAACTCGGCGCGGCCGCCGATATTCTCCCACGGCACCGCTCCGCCGAGGCCGAGATTCTCCGTCGAAGCGCGGCTGTCGGCGCTCTCGTCGCGGTTGTCTCCCATCAGGAAGACATGACCGTCGGGCACCACGACCGGGCCGAAATCGTCCGACTGCGGGTAATAGCCGAGGTCGACCGTGTCGTAGCTTCGGCCGTTGGGCAGGGTCTCGCGAACGATCGGCAGGCTGCACAGGCTCGTCCCGTCGGCGCGGGTGATGATGACGCCGGAGCATTGAATGTTGGCGTCCATCGGGATCATCATGTCGGGGCGGCGCTCTTGGCGGACCGCCTGGCCGTTGATGAACAGCTGCCCGCGGATCAGCTGGATCCGGTCGCCCGGTAGGCCGATCACCCGCTTGATATAGTCGGTGCGAGCGCCGGGCGGAGTGACGATGACGACGTCGCCGCGCTCCGGCATCGATCCGAACAGTCGGCCTTGCATCTGCGGCAGGATGTGGAAGCTCGGGCTCACCCACGACCAGCCATAGGGATATTTGCTGACCACCAGCCGGTCGCCCTTGAGCAAGCCCGGCATCATCGATTCGGACGGGATGTAGAAAGGCTTGGCGACGAAGCTGTGGAAGGCGAGCACCGCCAGGATCAGCCAGAAGATGGCGCGCGCCTCGGCCCACCAGTCGGTGGCTTTCTTCGGCTTGGCCAGGTTCGGCAAAGGCGTGGTGTCGCTCAAGCTCATTCAGTCCTCGGAACGGCGGTGATCACGACGACGGCCATTGCGAAGGGATGATCGTCGGTCATGGTGAGATGGATGTGGGCGGCGTGACCGTCCGGGGTCAAAGCGTCAAGCCTCTCCCGGGCGCCCCCGGTGAGCGCCAGAGTCGGTTCGCCCGACGCTTTATTCACCACGCCTATATCCTTCATGAACACGCCGCGTTTGAAGCCGGTGCCGACCGCCTTCGAGAAGGCCTCCTTGGCGGCGAAGCGCTTGGCGTAGGTGCCGGCGCGGGTGAAGGGGCGCTTCTCCGCCTTTGCGCGCTCGGTGTCGGTGAAGACGCGGTTGATGAAGCGGTCGCCGAAGCGGTCGAGCGAATTCTGGATCCGCTCGATGTTGCACAGGTCCGAGCCGATTCCGATGATCATCTTTCCCTCTCCCTGCAGGGGAGAGGGAGGGAGCGCCAAAGGCGCGGAAGGGTGAGGGCACGGGGAGGATAGGTAAGGCGCGTGCCCTCACCCCCCCACCGCTTCGCGGCAGGCCCCTCCCTCTCCCCTGTAGGGAGAGGGGCCATCATCCGCGCGCCTCGTCCATCAGCGCCCGCATTCGGGCGATGCTGTCGGAAAGGCCGGTGAAGATCGCCTCGCCGACCAGGAAATGGCCGATATTCAATTCGGCGATCTGGGGGATCGCGGCGATCGGCGCGACATTGTCGTAGGTGAGGCCATGGCCGGCATGGGGCTCGATGCCGTTCTTGGCGGCGAGCGCTGCGGCGTCGGCGATTCGGCGGAGCTCCTCGGTGCGCGGCTCGCCGGAGCGATGGGCGTAGCGGCCGGTGTGGAACTCGACGACCGGAGCGCCGAGGCGCATCGCCGCTTCCAGCTGCTGCGCGGCGGGCTCGATGAATAGGCTTACCCGGATGCCGGCGTCGGCGAGGCGGGCGACCATGGGCGCGAGCAGGTCGAAATGACCGTGGGCGTCGAGCCCGCCCTCCGTGGTGCGCTCCTCGCGCTTTTCCGGAACGATGCACGCGGCGTGCGGCCGGTGCTTCAGCGCGATCGCCAGCATCTCCTCGGTCGCCGCCATCTCCAGGTTCAACGGGATGGCGAGTTCGGCCTTGAGGCGGGCGATATCGTCGTCGCGGATATGGCGGCGGTCCTCGCGCAGGTGCGCGGTGATCCCGTCGGCGCCGGCCTCGGCCGCGGCGAAGGCGGCGCGAACCGGGTCGGGATGCTCGCCGCCGCGCGCGTTGCGGATCGTCGCGACGTGATCGATGTTGACGCCCAGCCGGAGCATCAGGCGGCGAGGCCGCGGCTGCCGGGCTTGATCGCCGGGATCGCGGCGAGCTCGGGCGGAAGGGCGTCCTCGGCGTAGGCCGGGATGTCGAGCGTGCACAGGCTGACCAGCGGCAGGCCGAGATCGGCCTTGCCGCCGGAGCGGTCGATCAGGCAGCCCTCGCCGAGAAGCGTGCCGGGATGCTTGCGCACCGCTTCGATACATTCGCGCGAGGACAGGCCGGTGGTGACGATGTCCTCGACGATAACGACTCGCTCGCCGGGCTTGATCTCGAAGCCGCGGCGGAGCTGGAACTCGCCCGCCTCGCGCTCGACGAAGACGGCGCGGCAGCCGAGCGCCCGCGCCGTCTCGTAGCCGGGAATGATCCCGCCCATCGCGGGGGAGACGACGAGATCGACCTCGCCGAAGCGGTCGCGGATCACGTCCGCCAGGGCGCGGCACAGGCGCTCGGTCCGCGCCGGGTCCTCGAACACCCGCATCTTCTGGATGAACAGCGGCGAGCGCAGGCCGGAGGAGAGGATGAAATGCCCCTCCATCAATGCGCCGGCGGCCCGGAACTCGGCCAGCACCTCGTCGCTCGTCATCCGCATCATCCTTTCGGTCCCCCCACTAGCCTTCAAACTGCGGCCCCGATATGGCCGCGGCGGGCGCCGCATCAAGGCACATGAAAGCGGGCTGAACATGCTTGAGACGCGTGGACTGCCTGCCTATAAGGCCGCGCGAATGCGCGTCCCGGCGCAACCACCTACCGTCCGTCCGGACGGTCTCGAGGGGCTTAAATGAAGACCTGGATTAAGTTCATTGCCGTCGCCGCCGCATTCGGCCTCGGCCCGGCGGCCCTGGCGCAGCAGGCGCCGGCGACGAGCGCGCCCGCCGCGGCCGCGCCGCAGTCGCCCAATCCCGCGCAGGCCCCCGAGGGCCGCGTCGGCGACGCCGCCACCGTTCAGCCGCAGGCCGGCGCCAACCTCCAGGCCGCGCCGACCCCGACTCCGGAAACCGCGACTCCCGCCGGCCAGCCGGCTTATTCGCAGAGCGTCCAGCCGACCCCCGGCGTCGGTCAGCCCGACGGCCGCATGGGGCTCCAGGACCAGTTCACACCGATCGGCCGCGAAGCCGCCGGCTTCCACAATTACATTCTGATGCCGGCGATCACGATCATCACCCTGATCGTGCTCATCCTGATGATCTGGGTAATCCTGCGTTACCGCCGCGCCGCCAATCCGGTGCCGTCGCGCACGACCCACAACACCCTGATCGAGGTGATCTGGACGCTGGTCCCGGTCCTCATCCTGATCGTCATTGCGGTGCCGTCGATCCGGCTTCTGGCGAATCAATATTCGCCGCCCAACGCCGATCTCACCGTCAAGGTGATCGGCAACCAGTGGTACTGGACCTACGAATATCCCGATCACGGCATCGAGCTCACGTCGAACATGCTGCCCGAGCAGGGCGACGCGCAGGGCGGCGCCCGCTTCCGCACCGCGGCTGACGGCCCCGAGCAGCTCGCCGTCGACGAGCGCATGGTCGTCCCGGTCGGAGCCACGGTGAAGCTCATCGTCACTTCGGCCGACGTCATCCATGCGTTCGGCGTCCCCGCCTTCTGGGTGAAGATGGACGCCGTCCCCGGCCGCCTCAACGAAACCTGGTTCCGCGCCGAGCGCGAAGGCGTCTATTTCGGTCAGTGCTACGAGCTGTGCGGCGCCCGCCACGCCTACATGCCGATCGCCGTCGAAGTGGTGAGCCCGGCCGCGTTCCAGGCCTGGATCGCCTCGAAGGGCGGCACGATGCCGGGCAGCCAGCCCAACACGAACCCGGACTCGACTCAGGCGAACACCCTCGGCAACGCTCTGGCCGCCGAGCGGCCGGACGGCAGCGAGCCGGTCGAACCCACCAATGAAGTTCAGGCCACCGAGAACCGCGCGACGGTTCGCGAGCGGTCCCCGGAAGGCATGTAAGGCACATCAGATCATGACGGATACCACGGCCAACGCCGCTCATTTCGAGGCGGCCCACGACCACCACGATGCGCATGCCGACCACAAGCCGGGCTTCTTCGCGCGCTGGTTCATGTCGACGAACCACAAGGATATCGGCACGCTCTATCTGATCTTCGCGATCATCGCGGGCATCATCGGCGGCGCCATTTCCGGCATGATGCGCGTCGAGCTCGCCGAGCCCGGCATTCAGTATCTCGAGAGCTGGGCGAACTTCTTCGCCGGCCTCGCCGGTGCGGGTCCGCAGGACTTCAACAACGCGAACCACTTCTGGAACGTGCTGATCACCGCGCACGGCCTCATCATGGTCTTCTTCATGGTGATGCCGGCGATGATCGGCGGCTTCGGCAACTGGTTCGTTCCGATCATGATCGGTGCGCCTGACATGGCGTTCCCGCGCATGAACAACATCAGCTTCTGGCTGCTTCCGCCCGCCTTCCTGTTGCTGCTTGCCTCGGCTTTCATGCCGGGCGGCAACGGCCTCGGCGCGGGCACCGGATGGACGGTCTACGCGCCGCTCTCGACGAGCGGCTCGGCAGGTCCGGCGGTCGATTTCGCGATCTTCTCGCTGCACATCGCGGGCATCTCGTCGATCTTGGGCGCGATCAACTTCATCACCACCATCTTCAACATGCGCGCGCCGGGCATGACGCTGCACAAAATGCCGCTCTTCGCCTGGTCGGTGCTCGTCACCGCCTTCCTGCTTCTGCTCGCGCTTCCGGTGCTCGCCGGCGCGATCACCATGCTCCTGACCGACCGCAATTTCGGCACCGACTTCTTCAACGCCGAAGGCGGTGGCGACCCGGTCCTGTACCAGCACCTGTTCTGGTTCTTCGGACACCCCGAGGTGTACATCATGATCCTGCCGGGCTTCGGCATGATCAGCCACATCGTCGCGACGTTCAGCCGCAAGCCGGTGTTCGGCTATCTCGGCATGGCCTACGCGATGGTCGCGATCGGCGTGATCGGCTTCATCGTGTGGGCGCACCACATGTTCACCGTCGGAATGGACGTGAACACGAAGATGTACTTCACCGCGGCGACGATGGTGATCGCGGTTCCGACCGGCATCAAGGTGTTCAGCTGGATCGCCACCATGTGGGGCGGCTCGCTGACCTTCCCGACGCCGATGGTGTGGGCGCTGGGCTTCATCTTCATGTTCACCGTGGGCGGCGTCACCGGAGTCGTTCTCGCCAATGGCGGCGTCGACAACTACATGCACGACACCTACTATGTGGTGGCGCACTTCCACTACGTGCTGTCGCTGGGCGCCGTGTTCGCGCTGTTCGCGGGCTTCTACTACTGGTTCCCGAAGATGTCGGGCCGGATGTACAGCGAGATCCTCGGCCAGCTCCACTTCTGGATCTTCTTCGTGGGCGTGAACATCCTGTTCTTCCCGATGCACTTCCTCGGGCTCGACGGAATGGCGCGGCGTTATCCGGACTACACCCCGGCCTACCAGCCGTGGAACGAGCTCGCGACCACCGGCTACATGATCATGGCCTTTGGCATGATCTTCTTCTTTCTCAACATCATCTACTCGTTCACGATGGGGAAGAAGGCGCCGGGCAATCCTTGGGGCGAGGGGGCAACGACGCTGGAATGGACCCTGTCCAGCCCGCCGCCGTACCACCAGTTCGAGACCCTGCCGGTGATCGACGACGCCAAGCATCACTGAGGCAGGCCGCTCAGGCTGAAACGCGAAGCGCCCCGGGGGAAACTCCGGGGCGCTTTTCGATTCATGCTCAACAGGGCGAGTTTCCGCCTCGGGCCAATGCGGTAGCGGGGAAATGGGCCTTCTCCGCGGGGTCAGTCCGGCCTATAGGGCTGGGCAAATCATGATCGCCGCCGACCGCTCCCCGCCGCTTCCCGCCGAATGGCGGGACTTCATCGCGCTGACCAAGCCGCGGGTGATGACGCTCGTCGTCTTCACCGGCGCCTGCGGGCTGCTCGCGGCGCCTGGCACTCTGCACCCGGTGCTCGCCTTCACGGCCGTCCTCTGCATCGCGCTGGGCGCGGGCGCCGCGGGCGCGCTCAACCAATGGTATGAAGCGGATCTCGACGCCAAAATGAAGCGCACCGCCAAGCGCCCGCTTCCGGCCGGGCGGATGGACCGGGACTCTGCGCTGTTCTTCGGGGTCGCGCTAGCTGTCTTCTCGGTCTTGTTGATGGGGCTAGCCACAAACTGGCTCGCCGCGGGGGTCCTGACCGTCTCGATCTTGTTCTACGTATTCGTCTACACGATGTGGCTGAAGCCGCGCACGCCGCAGAACATCGTCATCGGCGGCGCCGCCGGCGCCTTCCCGCCGGTGATCGGCTGGGCGGCGGTGACCGGCGACATCGCGCTTCTGCCGGTGCTCCTGTTCACCTTGGTCTTCGCTTGGACCCCGCCCCATTTCTGGGCGCTCTCGCTGTTCGTGCGCACCGATTACGCGGCGGCGGGCGTCCCGATGCTCCCGGTCACCCACGGCTTCCGCGCGACCCGCCACCAGCTTTTCATCTATACGCTCATCATGGCCGCGGTGGCGGTCGCGCCGTGGCCGCTCGGTGAGACCGGCGCGATCTACGGCGTCGCCGCGACGGCTCTTTCGCTCGTCTTCATCGCGCTTGCCTGGCCGGTGCTCCGCAACACGGCCGAGGAACCGGCGGCGATGAAGCCGGAGAAGACGCTGTTCAAATATTCCGTCCTCTATCTTTTCGTGCTGTTCGGAGCGCTCGTCGCCGACCGCATGTTGCTTGCATGACCGACCTCGACCAGAAAGAAGTGCGCCGCCGCCAGCGCGCCCGCTCCATCGTGATGGGATCCGTGCTCGCCGCGTTCGTGATCCTCCTCTACTTCATCACTATCGCCCGGATGGGCGCGCAATGACGAGCATCGCCGACAGGCAGCGACTTGCGCGCAAGAATGGCCGCACCGCCGCCCTCGCCGCCCTGATGGTGGTGGCGATGGTCGGCCTCGCCTTCGCAAGCGTTCCGCTCTACCGCATCTTCTGCCAGGTGACCGGCTTCGGCGGTACCACGATGAAGGTCGACGAGGCGGTCGCCGCACAGGTGCGGCCGGTGCCCGGCCAGTCGATCAGCATCCGCTTCGACGCCAACACCGACCGTAACCTGCAGTGGCGCTTCCAGCCGGTCCAGACCCACCGCACCGTGCCGATCGGCGAGCGCAACATGGCGCTGTACCGCGCCCGCAACATGTCGACCCGCCCGCTGACCGGCACCGCGGCGTTCAACGTGACGCCTGTCCAGGCGGGCAAATATTTCAGCAAGATCCAGTGCTTCTGTTTCACCGAGCAGACCCTTCAGCCGGGCCAGGAAATGCAGATGCCGGTGATCTTCTACGTTGATCCGGCGATCCTCGACGATCCGGACGCGCGCAACATCACCGAGATCACGCTTTCCTACACTTTTTACCCGGTTGAGCAGCCGCAAAGCGGCAGCTAGAGGCAACCCAAACACCGGCGCGGGCCGGGACGATCGACAGGGACGAAACGCATGGCTGGAGCCAAGAACCACCAGTATCACATCCTCGAGCCGAGCCTGTGGCCGCTGATCGGCTCGATCAGCGCCGGCGTGCTGTTCCTCGGCCTCGTCATGTGGTTCCACCCGGACCATTTCGGCACCAGCGGGCCGTGGGTGTTCGGCGCCGGCGTGATCGGCGTCATCTTCACGATGTTCAGTTGGTGGGTCGACGTCGTTCGCGAGGCCAATCGCGGCGACCATACGCCGATCGTCCAGCTCCACCTGCGCTACGGAATGATCCTGTTCATCGCCTCCGAGGTGATGTTCTTCGTCGCGTGGTTCTGGGCCTATTTCAACGCGTCGCTGTTCCCGTCCGCGGTCGAGGCGGTCGGCGGCGTGTGGCCGCCGGAGGGCATGCACGTGCTCGACCCGTTCAGCTGGCCGCTGCTCAACACGATGATCCTGCTCTGCTCCGGCACGACGGTGACCTGGGCGCACCACGCGCTGATCCACGGCGACCGCAAGGGCCTGATCCAGGGTCTGTGGGCGACCGTCGGCCTCGGCCTGATCTTCACCGGCGTCCAGGCCTATGAATATCTGCACGCGCCGTTCGGCTTCGGCGACAACATCTATTCGTCGGTCTTCTTCATGGCGACCGGCTTCCACGGCTTCCACGTTATCGTCGGAACGATCTTCCTGATCGTGTGCGCGATCCGTGCCCACAAGGGGCACTTCACGCCGCGGCAGCATTTCGGCTTCGAGGCGGCGGCCTGGTACTGGCACTTCGTCGACGTGGTGTGGCTGTTCCTGTTCCTCTGCATCTACGTGTGGGGCGGCTGGGGCGCCGAATACCATTGATCCCTATCCTCCCCTCCCGCTTACGGGAGGGGATTGCGGGGTGGGCGCACAGGAGCCGCCAGGCGCGATGTCCGTAACCCCACCACCGTCCTCTCCCGGAAGCGGGAGGGGAGCATTCGAGGCGGCGCTTCGAGGCCTTTGCCCGCGCTGTGACAACAAGACCTTGTTTGCCGGACCGGTGCGCTTCGCTGCCCGCTGCCGCGCCTGCGGGCTCGATTTTTCGGCTTTCAACGTGGGCGATGGCCCAGCGGCGTTCCTGACTCTCGGCGTTGGAGCCCTCCTGACCGCACTCGCGGTGTGGCTCGAGCTCGCAGTCGAGCCGCCTTTCTGGGTCCACCTGCTGCTGTGGGTGCCGACCGGTACCATCGCCGTCATCGGCAGCCTGCGCGTCGCCAAGGCGCTCCTTCTCGTCCTCGAATATCGCCGTGGAGCGTCCGAGGCCCGGCTCAGGGACAGGGCGTGAGGCGGCTGCCGATCGTCCCGACCATCCTCGTCGCTGCAGCGGTGGCGGTGATGATCGCGCTCGGCATCTGGCAGCTCCAGCGCGCTCAGTGGAAGGAGCGGATGCTGGCCGAGCTTGCGGTCACTCAGGGCCAGCCCGCCGTCGATCTCGATCCCCTGCTCGGCCCGGACATGCCCGAGGCGCCGATCGCCTTCCGCCGCGCGCTGGTCAGTTGCACCGCCCGCGACGTCGAGGTCAGCGCGCGGGCGGGGCGGAGCCTCCAAGGCGCGAGCGGCTATGCTTTCTACGTGCCGTGCCGACCGGGCGAGCCGGGTTGGGCGGGGCGGCTACAGGTCAATGCCGGCTGGTCGCAGCGCCCGGACGCTGCGCGCCGCCTGTCGCTCCCCGCGACGGTGGCAGGCGTGATCGGCACCACGGAGCCGGGCCAGCCAATCATCCTCACCGCGGCGCAGCCCGCCCCGCCGCTCGAGGCCAGCGCCCCGCCGCGCGTCGAGGACATACCGAACAATCACCTCGCTTATGCGGGCCAATGGTTCCTGTTCGCGCTCGCCGCCGCTGTGATCTACCTGCTGGCGCTTCGGCGGCGCTCGGTTGCGGGCGGCGCGCCGAAACCTTAAGTTCCGCGCCTCCATGATGAAGCTCACCACTTTGCCCAACGGCCTTCGCGTCGCCAGCCGCGCGATGCCGGGCTTCGAGACCGTCGCGGTCGGCCTCTATGCAGAAGCGGGGTCGCGTCACGAGCCGGCGCCGCTCAACGGAATCGCCCATCTCTACGAGCATATGGTGTTCAAGGGCGCGGGCGGACGCACCGCGCGCGAGATCAGCGAGGCGATCGAGGATGTCGGCGGCGACCTCAACGCCGCGACCGATCGCGAGGGGACGAGCTTCAGCGCGACCCTTCTCGCCGAGCATCTGCCGCTGGGCATCGAGCTTCTCTCCGACATGATCCTCCGCCCCCACTTCGCCGCCGACGACCTGGTGCGTGAGAAGGAGGTGGTGCTCCAGGAGCTTGGCGAGGCTCGCGACACGCCCTCAGACATCATCTTCGACGAATTGTGGACCGCCGCCTATCCGGACCAGCCGCTCGGCCGCTCGGTGCTCGGCGACGAGGACAGCATCGCCGCGATCACCGTCGACGACCTCCATGGCTGGCGCGCCTCGCAATATCGCGCCGGAAGCCTGATCCTCGTTGCCGCCGGCAAGGTCGACCATGACCGGCTGATTGCGCTCGCCGCCGAGCGCTTCGGCGCTCTGCCGACGGGCCTCATCGATGAAGCCGAAGCAGCCAATTTCGCCGGCGGCGTCCGCGCCAGCCGCGCTCGTGCCGACCAGGCGCATCTCACCGCCGCTTTCGTCGGGCCGTGCCACCCGCACCCGGATTATTATCCCGCGCGCCTGTTCGCCGACGTCGTCGGAAGCGGCGCGTCGTGCCGGCTGTTCCAGGCGGTGCGGGAGGAGAGGGGGCTCGCTTATTCGGTGTGGGCATCGCTGACGCCCTATCGCGACAGCGGCATTTTCTATGCTTATGCCGCGACGTCGCGGCGCCAGGCAGCGGCTGCGTCGGACCTCATCCTGGAGGTGCTCGACCGCGCGTCTCGCGACCTCAGCGAGCGCGAGCTCGACCGCGCCAAGGCGCAGGCCAAGGCGGGGCTCCTGCTCAGTCTCGAGAGCAGCTGGGGCCAGGCCAATTACGTCGCGCGCATGCTGTCCGCCTACGACCGGCTTGTCGAGCCGCGCGAGATCGTCCGCCAGATTGACGAGGTGAACCTCGACCAAGTGCGGGCTGCGGGCGCGCGCATGTTGTCCGGGCCCCGGGCGCGAGCGACGATCGGAGTTCCGGCGGTCCGCGCGGCGTGAAGCTTGACACTTTGATCGCGGAGCCCTGGGCCGATTACGGCCTCGTCGACTCCGGCCATGGCCGCAAGCTTGAGCGCTACGGCCCTTACCGCTTCATCCGCCCCGAACCGCAGGCGATGTGGGCGCCGGCGTCGGCGGACTGGGACGCCAATGGCGAGTTCATACCCGGAAGCGACGAGGAAGGCGGCGGCCGTTGGCAGTTCAGCCGGCCGGTGCCGCGAGAAGGCTGGGACCTCAATTGGAAGGAAGTGCGCTTCCGCGCCCAGGCTACTCCGTTTCGCCACCTCGCTTTCTTCCCGGATATGGCGCCGCAATGGGCGTGGATGCGCGAGCGGCTCGGCGAAGGCTCAGAGGCGATGAACCTGTTCGGCTATACCGGCGTCGGAACGCTGGCCATGTCCGCGACGGGCGCCCGCCTCACCCATGTCGATGCGTCGAAGAAATCAGTCGAGGCGGGCAAGGCCAATGCAGCGCTGAGCGGCATGAGCGATAGACCGATCCGCTGGATGATCGACGACGCGGCAAAATTCACCGCGCGCGAGGTGCGGCGCGGGCGGCGCTATGACGGGATCATCCTGGACCCACCCAAGTTCGGCCGCGGCCCGAACGGGGAGGTGTGGCGGCTCGAGGAGGGCCTGCCGGGCCTCATCGCCGACTGCCGCAAACTGCTCGACACGGACAGCCGGTTCCTGGTGCTGACCGTCTATGCCGTGCGCATGTCCGCGTTGGCGATCGGCGAGCTCCTCAACCAGGCGCTCGCCGAGCTCGGCGGAAGGGTCGAGTGCGGTGACATGGCCGTGCGCGAGGAGGCGCGCGGCCTGCTCCTGCCGACCGCGATCTTCGCGCGGTGGAGCCGCGACGGGTGAGGCTCTTCGCTCTGGCCTTGGCTGGAGCTTTGCTGTCCTGTTCCGGCGACCAACCCAACGCCGCCGAGCCGGCGGACGACGGCGCCTTCACGGTGACGCTGCAGTCGGAAGATTCGATCGACGGGCGGCGGCCGCTGCTCAACCTGTTCTGCGGAATCCGCCGCAGCTGGTTTTGGCTTGAGCTGGTGCGCGCGCCGGCGGGCGAGCCGGGGCCCTCATTCGGCTCCTTGAAAATCGACGACGGCGCCCCGCTGCGGCTTCCGCTGGCCTGGCTCGGCGGCGACAAATGGCGCCTGGACGTCGACGCGGAAGTGGAGGCGCGGCTGGTCCGCGCGATGGTCGCCGGCCGCAACGTCTATTTCACCGGTCCTGAAGGCACGACGGACCGGGTCTATCGCTGGGATCTGGCGCGGCTCGGCGACCGAATCGGCGAGGTGCGCGCGACCTGCTCGCGGCAGTCACAGTCTGCACGCTCGTCCTGAGCGTAGTCGAAGGGCGTCTGCGCGAAGGTTCGCCCGAGGCGCCGGCACGTTGCACCAACTCCTCCCGGACGCCGTTCGACTATGCTCAGGACGAGCGGTCTCCGCGTGCCTTGCAGTTACTCCCGGCCTGCCCTGATCGCCGCGCCGGCGGCGAAGGGGGCGCCAGCGACCAGCAGGAGTGACGCCGCGGCGAGGAGCTGGAGGGCGCCATTCTCGTTGCCGCGCTCCACGAGGCCGGCGCCGAAGATCAGCAGCGGCACGGCGAGCGGCAGCATGAGCAGGCCGGCGAGCGCGCCGCTGCGGCGAAGGCTGGCGGTAATCGCGGCCACTCCGAGGGTGAGTGCGGCGAGACCGGGCGTGCCGACGAGGAGGCCGAGCTCGAGCCGCCACAGAACCTCCTCCGGCAGGCCCATCAGCGCCGCGGCGGGGAAGGCGGCGAGCATCAGCAGCGGCCCGAAGCTCAGCCAGTTGCCGGCCAGCTTGGCGATGGCGATCATCTCCTCGCTGATCCCGCGCAACGCGAGCTGGTCGAGCGTTCCGCTCGCAAGGTCGGGTTCGACCAGGCGATCGATCGGCAAAAGCGCGGCGAGCAGGGCCGCCATCCACAAGGCGCCGCCGCCGGTCCGCGCGAGCAGAGGCCCGTCCGGGCCGACCGCGAACGGGAAGAGCGTGGCGACGAGCAGGAAAAAGATGAGCGGCAAGGTCGCGGCACCGCCGCCCACCGCCAGCCTCAACTCGCGTGCGACGAGGCCGATCATGCCAATTCCACCCGCGCGCAATCGGGGAGGTGGAGCGGCTGGTGGGTCGCGACCAGGATCGCGCCGCCGCGGATCCGGTGCGCGGCCATGCCTTTCTCGAGCCGCTCACGGCCCTCGGAGTCGAGGCCGTTGGCGGGCTCGTCGAGCAACCACAAGGGCGCATTGCAGGCGAGCACCCGCGCCAGCGCGGCGCGCTTGCGCTGCCCCGTCGACAGCATCCGAACCGGGACTTCGGCGAGGTGCCCGATGCCCATCGCTTCCATGCCCGGGACAGCGGACACCCCGTCGAGGCGGGCCCAGAACCCGAGCGCCGCGCCCAGCGTGCGGCGCGGCTCAAGCGCGAGGCTTTCGTCGGCCAGCGCTGCGTCGGCTCGGGACACGGTGCCGGCCCGCGCCGGAAGCAAGCCAGCCGCGATGCGCAGCAGGCTCGACTTGCCGATTCCGTTCGGCCCGGTGACCATCGCCGCCTCGCCGGGCCCAAGCCGCAGGTCGAGCCCTTCGAACAACAGCCGCCCGCCGCGCCAGCCGGCGACACCCCTTAACTCAAGCAGCGCTCCGCCCCCGCCGTCCTTCACTCCGCCTGGTCCTCGAGCGCGTGCATGTCGTCGTCGCTGAGGCCGAAATGGTGGCCGACCTCGTGGACGATGACGTGGGTGATGAGGTCCTCGAGAGCGACCCCGGTCTCGACCCATTCGACCAGCAGCGGGATCCGGTAGAGGTGGATCATCGGCGGATGCTCGCCCGACGCCCAGCTGCTCGCCTCCCGTAGCGACCGGCCGCTGTAGAGGCCGGTCAGCTCATAGACGCTGTCCAGCCCCATCTCGGCGAGGAGCGCCTCGTCCGGCTCCTCGTCGATGCGCAGGACGATGCCCTCGATCAGCGCCCGGAACTGCTCGGGGAGGCGCGCGAGGGCGGCCTCGGCGAGCCGTTCGAGCGCTGCGGCGTCGGGCGCGAATGTTTGACGATCCGTCACGATGGGCCGACATAGAGGCAAAGACCCGTGAGGAGGAAGAGGTGGCGGCGACGCTCAGCGACCAGGAGCGCGGGGAAGCGCTCGCCGCGCTGTCCGATTGGGAGTGGGATCCGGCGCGCGAGGCGATCCGCAAGCGCTTCACCTTCCGCGATTTTAACGAGGCGTTCGGCTTCATGACCCGCGTCGCGCTGGAGGCGGAGCGGGCGAACCATCATCCCGAATGGTCGAACGTCTGGAACCGCGTCGACATCGCGCTCACCACCCACGACGCCGGCGGCCTCACCGCCAAGGACATCGCGCTCGCCAAGCGCATCGAGGCGCTTGCCGCCTAGCCCGAGCGCCACTAAGTGAGGCGCCTTCCAGAGCATGCGGAGCGGTGGCCGAGTGGTCGAAGGCGCTCGCCTGGAAAGTGAGTATACGGCAAAACCGTATCGAGGGTTCGAATCCCTCCCGCTCCGCCACCTGGCTTTCCAGCCCCACCGACGTGTTCGGAATCGCCGAAAATTCCTTAATCTTCTGGCCCCCTGTCGTACGAACTGTCCGATCCGATCCGTGCAATCCGCGAACTGCTTGGGGGTATCCAGGGGGCGACTGCCTATGGGAGTGGGGGCATCCTTCGCAAACCTGCTGCCCCTCCTTCTTCTGACGAGGTGGCGGGGATCGGCGGAATACTCCGACGTCAGAGGCTTGGCGGTCCCATCGGTCCCCTAGGCTTATAGATGCGGTCGATTATGCTGGCGCTCTGCACAAAGAGGTCTGCTTGGGGGTCGAAACGCTGGCCCGCGGCGAGGCGGCTGGCCCACGCCACAGCGGCACCGCCTCCCCAGTCATCCGGAGGCGACGCAAGTGTCGAGCGGGTGGTGCCCTGATTATGCTCCGCGAGGAAATCGTAGAAGGAACCATCCAGGTTGTGCATGGCCGCGCCGCCCGCAGTGCCGTAAATATTGACGGCGATGACTGCATCACGCCCCACCGGCAGGCGCCAGGAGCAGGCTATGCGCACGATGGCGCCGGTCTCGAGCTCAAGAATCACCTCGGCGTAATCCTCGACCTGGTTCCGCGACTGAAGCGGCTGGCCTTGGGCGAAAAGATTCGAGGACACGTGTTTCACGGCCGGGAAGTCGAATAGCCAAAGAGCGAGGTCGACGAGGTGGATACCAAGGTCCATGACGCAGCCCCCGCCTGACAGGGCGGGATCGTAGAACCAGGCTTTGTCGGGGCCGTAGGCGTTGTGGAAGACGAGATCCGCGGCATAGACTTCGCCAAGTGTCCCGGAGCGCACCAGCTCCGTTATCTTCACCATTGCTTCAGTGTGACGGTAGGAGAGGTCGACGGCGAGCAGCCGGTCCGCCTGGCGCGCCGCATCGACGACCCGGCGGACTTCGGCCGCGTTGCGCCCCAAAGGTTTCTGGCAGAAGACGGCAGCGCCGGCTTCGAGCGCGCGGGTCGCCTGTTCGGCATGAAGGGCACTGGGCGTGGCGATCACGATGCCGTCGAGGCCGAGGGCGAGGAGGTCATCCAGCGATTTTCCGAGCTCAGCCTCGGGCGCCAGCTTCTGCGCCTCGGTCGCCATGTCCTGCGAAGGATCGGCGATGGCGGCGATCTCGGCCACATCGGTGCCTAGGATCGCCTCCATGCGATGGCGGCCAATCCAGCCGACCCCCAGGAACCCGAGGCGCGGCCGTGCAAAAGCGGGGAGTTCGGCCGGCCGGCTCATGGAAATACCACCAGCGCTTTCATGAAGCCGGGCGGGCGGTCGCGCGTGGCGTCGAGCGCCTCGCTCAGGCGCTCGAGCGGATAGCGGTGCGTGTAGAGACTGTCCGGATCGATCCGGCCGCAGGCCACGGCTTCGACGGCCTCTTCCATGCCGCGCATCGAAATCCGGGGGTCGCGTTCATGCGCATTGACGACGTCGATGCCGCGCCAGTTCCACAGCTGCATATTGACCTGCCTTGGGCCGTCCTGGTGGTAGCCGGCGATGACCAGCCGGCCACCCTCGCGGACCAGCTCGCCCGCCAGATCGAGCGGCCATTGCTTGCCGACGGCCTCGATCACGCGGTCGCAGAACCGCCCACCAGTCAGCGCCTTCACCCGTTCGATGATCGCATGATGATCGTCCATCGCGATCGTCTCGGCTGCACCCATCTGGCGGGCGACGTCGAGCGAGTCGGAGCGGCGCGAAATGGCGATCACGCGGGCACCGGCGTCGGTGGCGAGGCGAGTCAGCAAGGCGCCGAGAAAGCCGATCCCGACGATGGCGACGGTCTGGTCCGGTTCGATCGCGCTTCGGCGGAAGATGTTCATCGCGCAGCCCAGCGGCTCGGCCGGAAAGGCGCGTCCGGCGAGCGCAGCGGGCAGGCGCACGACCGCATCGGCGGACGCCAAGTCATATTGGGCATAGGCCTTGTACGACAGCATCGCGACGCGATCGCCGACGCGGAGGTTGCCGACGCCATCGCCGATCGCATCGACGACGCCCCATCCCTCATGCCCAAGGCTTCCGGGCTCAGTCGGGAACCGCATCCATTCGGAGCCTTCCCACGGGGTCAGGTTGGACGCGCACACGCCGCATCCTTCAAGCCGCACGCGCACCTCTCCCGGGCCCGGGTCGGGCACCGCCACATCCTCGATGCGGACCTCACCCGGGCCGGTCACCACCGCGGCGCGCATGGTGGCGGAAGCGACCGCAGCGGGCTTAGCTTCTGCGGATCTCAGCATCATTCGGCCGCGGCGATCAGCGGCCGATCCACGGGGGATACACCGCCCTGGCCCACGCCCTGCCATTTCCGAGCGCCCCCGCTTTCCTCGCCGGCGAACCAGGCGATGGTGCGCTCCAGCCCGTCCTGAAGCTCGACCTTCGGAGTCCAGCCGAGCAGCTCGCTGGCGCGCGCGATGTCCGGCTTGCGCCGACGCGGATCGTCGATCGGTAGCGGCATGAAGGTGACCGGCGACTTGCTTCCGGTCAGTGCGACGACCCGCTCGACCAGGTCGCCGACCGTCAACTCGTTGGGATTGCCGAGATTGACCGGAGAGTCGATCACGCGCTCGCTGTCCATGAGGCGGACCAGCCCTTCGACGAGATCGCTGACGAAGCAGAAGCTCCGCGTCTGCGACCCGTCGCCGTAGACGGTGATCTCGTCGCCGGAGAGCGCTTGGCAGATGACGTTGGAGACCACTCGCCCGTCGTCCGGACGCATGCGGGGGCCGTAGGTGTTGAAGATCCGGGCGACGCGGACATCGGCCCGGCTGGAACGGTGGAAGTCGAACGCGAGCGTTTCGGCCGCCCGCTTGCCTTCGTCATAGCAGGCGCGTGGGCCGGTGCAGCTGACCGAGCCGCGATAGCTTTCGGGCTGGGGGTGCGTTTCCGGATCACCATAGACCTCGCTGGTCGAGCTGAGCAGCAGGCGGGCACCGAGCTCCTCGGCGAGGCGAAGCATGTTGCGTGTGCCCATCACGCAGGTGAGCATCGTGTGCTCCGGGTCGGCCTGATAGTGCGGCGGCGAGGCGGCGCAGGCCAGGTTGTAGATGTGGGTGAAGCGAGTCTTGCCGGCGACCCGATAGGGAAGCGCGTCGACAATGTCGCATTCGATGAAGTCGAAGCGGTGGTCGTGGCGGAGATGCGCGATATTGGCCTCCCGCCCAGTGAGGAGATTGTCGAGGCAGACGACGTGGGCGCCGTCGGCGAGCAGGGCGTCACACAGATGCGAGCCGATGAAGCCGGCACCGCCGGTGACCAGGATCGTCCTGTCTCTGCTTGTCATTGCGCCTCACTCCGAATGCGAATTTCTGGGATTGTGGGGGTGAGGAGCGGCCGGTCGGCCACCTCCTCGAAATATGCTTCCAGTTCGGCCGCGCGCCGAGCGGCGCTATGGCCGGCGAGCATCCGCGCGCGCGCAGCCTGCCCGATCCGTTGCGCGTCCGGCGTGGTCGTCGAACTCAGCAGCTCGACGACGCCTTCGGTGCCGTCCGGGATCAGGATCTCACTGCCGGGCGCGAACAGGCTGTCCAATCCGTCCCAAGCGTCCGAGACGATCGGCACGGCGCAGGCCGCGGCTTCGAACAGGCGCACCGACGGCGACCAGCCTGCGGCGATCATGTCCGCCCGAGTGACATTGAGGGTGAAGCGGGAGGCCGCGTAGAATTGCGGATGCTCGGCCGGCGGCAGATGGTCGATCCGCTCGACATTGGCCGGCCAGTCGATGTCCGCCGGATATTGCGGACCCGCCACAACGAACCGGCGGTCGGGAAGCCGGCGCGCCGGCTCGATCAGCAGCCGCTCCAGCGACGGCTGGCGGTCGGGGCTGTAGGTGCCGAGATAGGACAGGTCCCACCTTTTGGGCACGTCGATCGGGAGATAGGCCTCCGGATCGACGGAGCAGTAGAGCGCCCGCGCGGCAGGGGATCCGTAACGTTCCTCGATCGTCCGCAGAGTCGGTCCGCCGGTGAAGGACAGGTAGAGGTCGTAGCCTGGGATGATCTCCGGCGAGAGATATTCGAAGTCCCCGCGCTCCAGCTTCGCCAGAGTGACCGGCGTGTCGATGTCGTAGAAGGCGGTGATTCCGCGCGCCGCCCCCTGGACAAACCGCCCGACAGCGACGCCGTCGGGGACGTAGGAGCCGACGATGACGGCGTCCGCTTCGGCGATCTCCTCGCGCCAATCTTCAAGCTCGCCCACGCTCGCGTAGAGGCGAAGCTGCGTGAAATCGGGGTCTGCGAGGTCGCGGTTTGATGCATACCAGGGCGCGTCGCGCTCCAGGAACAGGATGTCGTGCCCGAGCGCGGCGAAGGCCTTGAGCAGCGCCCGATAAGTGGTCGCATGGCCGTTGCCCCAGGACGAAGACAGGCTGAGGCCGAGGACGACGAGCTTCATGCCGCGCTCCTCCGCTTCGGGCGATGCTCCCGCCAGAGCGTGTCCACCTCGGCGCCGCGGTGCGCATAAGTGTGCTCGGCGAGGGCGCGTCGAAGGGCGGCGTGGCCGATCGCGGCGGCGCGCTCGGGGGTGAGCGAAGCGATGTGGTCGGCGACGTCGCGCCCGTCGCGGGCGACGAGCACTTCCTCGTCGGGCTCGAGGAACTGCTCGATCCCCTCCCAGGCGTCGGTGATGAGGCAAGCGGCGGCGCCGGCCGCCTCGAACACCCGGGTGGCGGGCGAGAAGCCGACATGCGCCATGCTGTCGCGCGCGACGTTGAGCACCGCGAGCGGCGTGCAATTGAAGGCGTTGTGCTGGTGCGTGTAAACGTGGCCGAGGTTCCGGACGTTGTCCGGCATGGGCCTGGATTCCCAGCCGTTGCCGCCGATCAGGAAGCGGCGCTCCGGAAGCGCTGCCGCCGGCTCAAGGAAGAATTGCTCGACCCGCGCCTCCCGGTCCGGGAGTCGGTTGCCGAGAAAGGCGAGATCGGCGGCGAACAGCGGGTCCGGGTCGACCGGGTAATGCATCGTGGGATCGAGCGCGTTGTAGATCGGCGCGCAGAGAGCGGCGCCGAAGCCCTCGTACGCGGAGACGACCGGCGGTCCGCCGCCATAGGTGAGCACCATGTCGATCGACGGCAGCATCCGCCGGACGACATGGCTTTCGTCCGCGCGCATCTCGTCCAGGGTCGCTGCGGCATCGACATCCCAGAAGATGCGCAGGGCGTCGCTGCGCGAATGCTCGACGATGCCCTCCAGAAGCTCGGTGTCATAGACGCCGACGCCGTTCGCCTTGACGACGATGTCGGCCGCGCCCGCCTGGGCGAGAACGCTCCGCAATCCGTCCTCATTGGCGGGATAGACGACCGACCGCGCCCATTCCGGCGGATCGATGTCGCGATGCTGCTGCCGGTCGAAGGCATCGGGCTCGTAGAAGGTGATCTCGTAGCCGCGCGCCGCGAGGTCGCGGAGCAGCCCGCGATAATAAGTGGCCGCACCGTTCCAGTAGGAGGAGAGGAGGCTCGAGCCATAAAAGGCGATCTTCATGCGGGGCTCCCCATGAGCGCCGGCTCAACGACGCGTGGCTCAGCGGCGGCTTCGGTCCCGCCGAGCCGGTCCACGATCCGGAGCAGTTCGGCGGCGCGGTGGGCGCAGCTGTGGCGGGCGCGAATGGTCTCGAGGCCGTTGCGGACCAGCGAGGCGCGAAACTCGGCGTCCGCTTGCAGGGACTGGAGCTGCCGAGTCATCTCGGCTCCGTCGCGGGCAGTTAGATAGTCGGTGCCAGTGCGGAACAGACCTTCGGCATCGTCCCAAGGCGCCGAGACGAGCGGGATTCCGCAGGCCAGCGCCTCGAACACCCTGATCGTCGGAATGCCGGGAAGCAGCCTCGTATAGTAGCGACGCGGCACGTGGACGGTGGCGAGGTGGCGGGCGAATATCTCGGGCGCCCCCGCATTGGGGAGCCAGCCATGATAGCGCCCCCCATAGCGGCGAACCGTCGCCTTCGCGGTTACGTGATAGCGAACGCCGTAAACATCGAGGCCGAGGCCGGTTTCGCGCGCGGGGCGGAACAGGAATTCCCTGAGCTCTTTCGTGCGCTCGCCTTCGCCCCAGTTGCCGATCCAGACGAGGCCGCGGCGCTCGCCGTCCACGGCCGGCGGATGGAAGTGCCGAAGGTCCGCGGCCTCGTGCCAGACGAACACCCGATCACCCCACCCCCAGCCGCGATAGACCTCCGCCAACGTCTCACCGAATGCGAGCACGCCGTCATAGGCCGACAGGTCGTAGGCGCGCATCGCCGTGGCATCGCTGACGGCGCGGTGATGGGTGTCGTGGAAGAGCAGGAGGAAACGCCCTCCCCGAGCGCGCAGCCTGCCGAGCCGAGCGACGAGATCGGGCTCGTTCCATTCGTGCACGATGACGAGGTCCGCGCCGTCGACCATCCCCGCCAAATCCGCTTCCTCGCGGAACGTCTCGGACCCGAGCTCCGGATAAGCCCGGCGGTAGGCGTGGAGGCCTTCCGGTCCATGGTCCTTCAGCAGATTGGCAAGGCTCCAGGCGCCTCCGGGCTCGTAGGCGCGGACCTCGTGGCCGAGCGCGATCAGCTCGCGAAGCACCCCGCGCAGGAAGTGGGCGTTGCCGTGGTTCCAGCAGCTGGCGAGGGAGTGGGTGAAATAGACGATCTTCATGCCGCCGCCACCTGCGGCTGGCTGGCGACGACGCCCGTGTCGGCAAGCAGCGACCGGTAGATGTCAGCCATCTTGCCGGCCATCGCCTCGACGCTGAACTCGGCGGCGCGAAGTTTCGCCCGGCGGCTCATCTCCGCCCGAGCGAAATCGTCGTGAACGACCAGCCTGACGGCCTCGGCGGAGCCCACTTCGTCCATCGGATCGACGAAGACCGCTGCGCCGTGCCACAGCTCGCGGAAGCTCGGGATGTCCGACAGGACGAGCGCGCATCCGGCGGCGGCGGCTTCCAGCACCGCCAGACCGAACGGCTCGTAAAGGGCAGCCGATACGAACACCGGGCGTGCCGCGAGCCAAGAGGTGATCTCGCCGTCGCTTAGAGTGCCGAGCGCGTGAATGTGGGCGAGGTCGACCCTGTCCCCGCCCGGCCCCTCGATGGGGCCGGCGGCATGGAGCGGAAAGGGCAGCCGCGAAGCCGCGCGGTCCAGGGTCTCGACGTTCTTGCCCTTGTCCCACAGGCGCCCGGCGGTGAAGGCGAAGTCACGTCGAGTGGTGGGCATTGCCGACGAGAGCGTGCGGCCGTTGTGAACCGTGGTCGGCAGCTCGCGCAGATCGTGCACCGCCCTGGTCGCTTCGGCGAAGGCCGCGGTCGGGGCGACGACGCGGTCCACCCGAGCGAGGCCCTGGCCGGTCAGCTCGGACCGCCAGCGGAATTCACCATCAGGCTCGCCCCCCTTCGTCGCGCGCCACCAGGTTCCAAGGCAGCTATGGGCGACCGCCACGACGGGCTTTCCGAATGCCGCCTCGGCAGCCAGTGCCCCGGCGTGGAGCTGCACCACATCCACGTCATGCCGATCGGCGAGCTCGGCGATCCCGCGTCCGGCCGCGGCCACATCTCCGGGCTCGTCGGCGAGCCAGTCCAGCGGTAGATCGGTCTCGACCAAGGTGAGTCCGGTGATTGCGCGAGCGGTGTCGCGCTGCTGGCTGGAGGGCGGGGGCCCCATGACCGCGATCACGGTTTCGATCCCGAGGGCCGACAGGCCCGACGCCAGATCGGCTGCATATTGCCAAACGCCGCCCACGGCGTCCGCAGTGAGCAGGATCCTCATGACGCCGCCGCGATCATCGGCGAGGGGACCGCGATGCCGCGGGACTCGCGAAGCCACTCGGCGAGCTGTGCGACGCCCTCTCGCCACGGCACCGCCGGCGAAAGGTCGAGCGCTCGGCGCGCATTTCGCGTGTCGGCAACAAACCAGCGTTGGTCGCCGGCGCGCCAGTCGTCGAAACGAACCTCGATCTCGCGGCCGAGAAGCTCCGCCATATAGGCGACGAGCTCGCGCAGGGAGACTGCGTTGGTTGGGCCGCCGCCAAGGTTGAACGCCCGGCCCGAGATTCGATCGATCCGCCGCCAGGCGCTGAGATAGGCCTCGACCGCGTTGGAGACGTCGAGGATGTCGCGGACCTGTCGACCGTCGCCATAGAGGGTGATCGGCTCGTCCTCGAGCGCGCGGATCAGGAAGTGCGCCACCCAGCCCTGGTCCTCGGTGCCCATCTGGCGGACGCCGTAGATGCAGCTCATCCGCAGCACCGCGGCCGGCAAGCCGAAGCTGCGGGCATAATCGAGGACATATTGGTCGGCCGCGCCCTTGGAGCAGCCATAGGGGGTGTGGAAGTCGAGGTGCCTTTCCTCGCCTACCCCGTTCGCAGCGACTGCCGCGTCCTGCGGCACATAGCTGCCACCCTCGAGCCGGAAGCCGAGGTCGGCGAGGTCGCCGTAAACCTTGTTGGTCGATGCGAAGATGACCGGAGTGTTGTCACCCTGCAGCCGAAGTGCGTCGAGCAGGTTGAGCGTGCCGCGGAGATTGACTTCGAAATCCTCGCGCGGGTCGGCGAGGCTCGTGGTTACGGCGACCTGCGCGGCCAGGTGGAACGCCGCCTTCGCCTGCCGCGCCGCGCGGGCGAGCTCGTCCTCGTCCCGGACGTCGGCAGTGATGGACGCGATCCGGCCGGCGTGGCGCTCCTTGAGCCAGGCGAGATTGGCCTCGACCCCCGGTCGCGACAGGGCGTCGTAGACGAGGATGTCATGGCCTTCGCCGGCGAGCCGGTCGGCGATGTTGCAGCCGATGAAGCCGGCGCCGCCGGTGATGAGGATCGGTCGGCCGTCGGCGATCATGCGACCAGCCCTCGCGCTTCGAGCTCGGCCCGCGCCTGCTGGGTCCGGTCGTCGGCGGTCTGCTCCGCCACCCACTCGGCGAGCTCGCCGAGGCCCTCCTGGAAATCCTTGGCCGCGCGGAAGCCCAGCGTCTCGGCCGCCTTGCTCGTGTCGCAGAAGCAATGGCGGATGTCGCCGATCCGCGACTTGCCGACGATCTCCGGCTCGCAGTCGTTGCGTCCGAGCGCCTGCGCAAGCGCCCGCGCCACATCGTTGACGGAGCGGTCGTCGCCCGAGCCGATGTTGAACACCCCGCCCGCAGCCTGCGGAAGCTCCAGCGCATCGGCGAAGGCGCGGGCGACGTCGCCGACATGGACGAAGTCGCGGCGCTGCTCGCCATCCTCGAACACCATCGGCCGCTGTCCGTTCAACAGGCGCGAGGCGAAGATGGCGAGGACCCCGGTATAGGGATTGGAGAGCGCCTGCCCGGGCCCATAGACGTTGAACAGGCGCAGGCAGACGCCCTCCATCCCATAGGCCTCGGCGAGGATGAGGCTGGTCCGCTCCTGCACATATTTGTTGAGGGCGTAGATCGAGGCGAGCTGCGGCCGCTTCCATTCCGGCGTGGCCACCGGAGCCAGCGGCCGGCCGCGGCCGTCGAGCGGGTCCCAGCCCTGGTCGGCGCTGGTGCGCGGCTTGCGCTGGGCGTCCTCGACCATCTCGCCATCGAGGTCGAGATAGAGGCCTTCGCCATAGATGCTCATCGAGGAGGCGGTGACGACCCGCCGCACCGGCCGCTCGATCAGCTTCTCGAACAGCACGGCGGTTCCGACGTCGTTGACCGACGTATAGCGCTCGACCGCGTACATAGACTGGCCGACGCCGACCTCGGCGGCGAGATGAATCACGCTGTCGACGCCCCGCAGCGCCTCGGCGACTTTGTCGCCGTCGCGTACGTCGGCTTGGACGAACTCGATATCCGGGTCCAAGGAATGCGCCCCGCCGCCGCCGCCGTGGACCTGCTCGATCAGGCTATCGAGCACGCGGACCCGGTAGCCGCGGCGAAGCAGCTCGCGCGACGTCGCCCGTCCGATAAATCCTGCGCCGCCGGTTACGAGAATTGTCTCCATTGACTTCTTCCTCCACTAGCCCCGGTGCTTGCGGTTTTACTTCGTAACCGCTTACGGAGGCAAAATACCGGTGACGTATTTGCAAGTTTAGCTTAGCGTAACTCTCTATTTCGATATAGTTAGATACGCGCTTGATCCATGTTTTTAATGTACATCAACCCCCCCCCAGCATCATCTTCATCATCAACAGGTCGAGCAAGATCATTGTTCCGCGCTATTTTCATTGCGGAAATGTACCAAGGAGTGGAACTTAATCTCCATTAGCGTCTTTGAGCATTGTAGATGATGCTCGATTGCCCGAGGACCGCCGGCCGATGACGGCGACCGAGATCCTTCTCGTTCGGCACGCCGCGCATGTGGAGCTGGGGCGGACATTGAGCGGGCGGAGACGCGACGTGGCGCTGAGCAGGGAAGGACTTGAGCAGGCGGAGATCGTGGCCGACCTGATCGCGGTCGAGCCCATCGCCGCGGTTTACGCCAGCCCGCGCGAGCGCGCTTACTATACCGCCCGCGAGATCGCGGATCGATACGAGCAGAAGGTCCGGATCGCCGACGCGCTGGACGAGGTGGATTTCGGCGACTGGACCGGCCGAAGTTTCGACGAGCTAGCCGGCGAGCCCGAGTGGAAGCTGTGGAACGAGCAGCGCTCGACGGCTCGGCCGCCCGGCGGCGAGAGCATGGGGGAAGCCTGCGCCCGCGCCGTCGCGGCGCTCGAGGACGTGGCGCGCGATCATCCGAACCAGACGGTCGTTGCGGTCAGCCATTGCGACATCATCCGCGCGGTCATCGCCCGTTATCTCGGCCTGTCGCTCGACAACATCCTCCGCTTCGACATCGACCCCGCCTCCGTGTCCCGGCTCGCGCTCGGCGGCTGGGGCGGGCGGGTCATCAGCGTCAACGAAGGGCTCTATCAACGATGAAGCTTCTGAGAACCGTCGGGCCGGAACAGGAAAGCGAGATCGCCAAGCGGATCGAGGCGCTGGGGCCGTGGTTCCAGAACATGAAGATCGGCGAGAGCTGGACCGCTCCCGACCATTTCCTCGGCGACTATCCAGGCGAGAAATTCCGCCGGTTCGCCCGGCAGCTTCCCGCCGACCTCAGCGGTAAGAGCGTGCTCGATATCGGCTGCAACGCCGGCTTCTACTCGATCGAGATGAAGCGGCGGGGGGCCGAGCGCGTGCTCGGCATCGACAGCGACGACCGCTACCTCGACCAAGCCCGCTTCGCCGCGGAGGCGCTGGATCAGGACATCGAGTTCCGAACGCTTTCCGTCTACGACGTCGGAAAGCTGGGCGAGCGCTTCGACCTCGTCATTTTCATGGGTGTTCTCTACCACCTGAGGCACCCCCTGCTCGCGCTGGACCTCATCCGCGACCATGTCGCCGGCGACATGCTTCTGTTCCAGTCGATGCAGCGCGGCTCCCCGCACGTTCTGAAGACCGAGGAGGATTATCCCTTCGAGGAATGGGGGGTCTTCTTCGAAACCAGCTTCCCCAAGCTCCACTTCGTCGAGCGGCAATATGCCCGCGACTGGACCAATTGGTGGGTCCCCAACCGCGCCTGCGTCGAGGCGATGCTTCGCTCCGCAGGCTTCACCATCGAGCAACGCATCGAGGAGGAGGTCTATCTGTGCCGGGCCGGGCCGGTCCCGTTCGCGGACTGGGACGAAGGCGCCTTCTACCCCGTGCAGGGAGGAAATCTGTGATCGAAGCGGCGATGATCTGGAACGAGCCGAACAACAAGTCGCATTGGGACCCCGAGCTCGATCCCGACTGGTCGATCTTCGCCAAGACCGCGATCGAGGCGGGCAGGGCGATCGCCTCGGTCAATCCGGAGGTGAAGCGCGTGCTCGGCGGCATCTCGCCGATCGATCCGCACTTCATCAATCGGATGAAGAGCATGGGCGTCCTCGACGAGGTCGAGGTGGTCGCTGTCCACGGCTTCCCTCTCGACTGGAACCTGTGGCCGATCAACGAGTGGCCGAAGCGCATCGCCGAGATCGAGGCGGTGGCGCCCGATCACGAGATCTGGGCGACCGAGGTCGGAGTCGGCAGCTTCGGCGCTGAGGAGGTCCAGCTGTTCGGCCTAGAGCGGACTGCGGAACTGCTGCTGGGCCGAGTGCCGCGGGTCTATTGGTACAGCCTGTTCGATCTTCCGCGGGAATGGGAGGCGACCACCCGGCATCGCGAGGCCGAAGGCTCCAGCTACTACCGCCATTTCTACATGGGCCTGATCAAGGAGGACGGTACGCCCAAGCTCGCGCTGGACCGTTTCGCGCAGCTCACGCCTCAGATGGGCGTCATGCAGTGGTTCCATTTCAACGACCATCGCCTTGACGATGCGGTTGCCTGGATGAAGCGGCTCGGGATCACGCACCTGCGCACTGGTCTGAGCTGGTGGGACAGCTACCGGCCCGGCTGGGAGGACTGGTTCGACCGGCAGATGGAGGCCCTCGAGGATTTCGAGACGACCGTCACCTTCTGCTTCACGCCGGACCATGAAGGCATCGCGCCCCATTATACGAGCCCGCCGAAGGACCCGATGTATTTCGCCGACTTCTGCGCGCGGATGATCGAGCGTTACGCGCCAGCGCAGCGCAAGGCCGCGGTGGCATGAGAGAGGATCGATCCCGGAGGCACGAGATCAGGGTCGCGCTGGTCGGCGTCGGCAACTGCGCGAGCTCTCTGGTCCAGGGGATCGCCCATTACCAGAATGGCGGCGCCAACGAGCAGATCGGGCTGCTCCACTGGGACCTTGGCGGCTATCGGCCGAGCGACATCAGGCTGGTCGCGGCCTGGGACATCGACCGGCGCAAGGTCGGCCTCGACCTCGCCGAGGCGATCTTCGCAAGGCCCAATTGCACGACCGTCTTCTGCGATCACGTGCAGCCCTCGGGCGTCGAGGTCCGCATGGGCCGGATCCTCGACGGCTGGTCCGAGCACATGGCAGACGCGCCCGATGACCGGACATTTCTGCCCGCGGACCTGCAGGAACCGGACCAGGCCGACGTGGTGGAAGCGCTCCGCGAAAGCCGCGCGGACGTCCTCCTCAACTATCTCCCGGTCGGAAGCCAGGAGGCGACGGAATTCTACGCCGAGTGCGCGCTCGAAGCGGGCGTGGCCTTCGTCAACAACATGCCGGTGTTCATCGCCAGCGATCCCGGCTGGGCGCGCCGTTTCGAGGAAGCCGGAGTTCCGGTCATCGGCGACGACATCAAGGCGCAGCTCGGCGCGACCATCGTCCACCGCGTGCTGACCGACCTCTTCCACAAGCGCGGGGTCGCGCTCGACCGCACCTACCAGCTCAACACCGGCGGAAACACCGACTTCCTCAACATGCTGAACCGCTCGCGGCTCAAGTCGAAGAAGGTGTCGAAGACGGAGGCCGTCCAGTCGGTCGCCGAGCACCGCCTCGACGACTGCGACATCCATGTCGGGCCCAGCGACTATGTCGCCTGGCAGAACGACAACAAGGTTTGTTTCCTGCGCATGGAGGGACGCATGTTCGGCGGCGTTCCGATGAATTTGGAGCTGAGGCTTTCGGTCGAGGACAGCCCCAACTCCGCAGGCGTCGCGATCGACATGATAAGGTGCGCGAAGCTGGCCAAGGACCGCGGCCTCGCCGGCCCGATCGACGCTCCCGCCATGTATTTCTGCAAGCACCCGCCACGTCAGGTCACCGACGACGAAGCCTATGACGAGTTGGAGGCCTTCATCCGCGCCGAACAGGCATAGAGCTTCTCGGCGGCGGAACGTGCTCGGACCGATACCCCGAGTTCTCTCGGGTGGCCCTTCCGCTCAGCCCCCTAGCCCCAGCTTGAACCGGCTTCCCTCGCCGCCGCTCTCCCCCTACGGAATGGGCGAGGGAAGGAGAGCGGGGCCGATGACCGATACAGGGCGATTTGCGCGGCGGTGCCTGATCGTGCTCGCGATCGCGGTGGTCGCGCTGGCGCTCTACCAGATGCTCAACCTCTTGCTGCTGATCTTCGCGGCGGCGACGATCGCAAGCATCTTCTCTGCGGCGCGCGGCGGCATCACCCGGCTCACCGGCCTCAAGGGAGGCGCTGCCCTCGCCGTCGCTGTGCTCGCGGTGATCGGAGTCCTGGCCGGCGTCTTCACCATGTTCGGAACACAGATCGCCCGCGAGATGGATACGATCCAGGAGCGGTTTCCGGTTGCGCTCGCCTCTGCCCAGGCGCAGCTCCAGGCGTGGGGCGTTGAAGCTGAGAGCATCAGGCGGCTGATCGACCAGGGTGCCGGCGATGTCAGCGCCATCGTCTCCCGAGCCGGCGGCTACGCCTTGTCCGCGACCAGCGGGGTCGCCGACTTCCTGCTCGTCCTGGTCGGGGCGATCTTCCTCGCCGCGCAGCCGGACATCTACCGGCGCGGCCTGGTGATGCTGGTGCCCAAATCGCATGAAGCACTGACCGCCCAGGCGCTCGACGATACCGGCCATGCCCTCCAGGGCTGGCTTCGCGGCCAGCTCCTGTCGATGCTGGTCGTCAGCCTCCTCACCTTCACCGGCCTGTGGCTGCTCGGAGTACCCGCCGCGCTCGGCCTCGCGCTCATCGCCGGCCTTCTGGACTTCATCCCCTTCGTTGGTCCGATCATTGCGGCCATCCCGGCAATCATCCTCGCCTTCCTGGTCGGCCCGTCGACCGCCCTGTGGACGCTGGGCCTCTACCTCCTCGTCCAGCAGATCCAGGGTAACATCCTGCAGCCTCTGGTGCAGCGCTATGCGGTCGACGTTCCGCCGGCGGTGCTTCTGTTCGCGGTTGCAGGAGCGGGAGTCCTGTTCGGCTTCCTCGGAATCCTTCTGTCGGCGCCGCTTACCGTGGTCGCCTTCGTGCTGGTCCAGCGCCTCTACATCAAGGGTGCACTCGGCAAGGACATCAAGGTCGTGACTGAGCCGACAACGCTCTGATTCGGGGGGCGCCGCCCGGGCCTGTTGCACCTGAGCAACGGCCCGACGCCAAAGCGTAACAATTCCCGGTTTCCACGGCTTTTCCACGCTCCCGGCTACGCTCCCGGCACAGTGCCGCGCTGTGTGGGCTGACGACCCGCGCGACGCTCTCGCCGCGCCGGCCGCTCGGGGCTTGTCCCGTCCTTACTCGAAGGAAAGCGATTAGATGATTACGGCAAACGTGCGCTGCCGGCGCACAGGTTCCCTTCTTCCCCGCGCCAGCGCCGCGGCGCTGGCCATCGGGCTCGGCTGGATGCCCGGCATCGCGGCCGCGCAGGATGCGACCGACGCGACCCCGGCCGATCCGGCCCTCGCCGAGGCCGCGGCTCAGCCCGAGGCCGGCGGCGAGATCATCGTCACCGGCTCGCGCATCGCGCGTCCCGACCTGACGTCGAACGTTCCGGTCGCGGTGATCGGTGCGCAGGACCTGCAGCGCGATGCGGCGATCAACGTCCAGGATGCGCTTCAGGAACTCCCCCAGGTGGGTATCGGCTCCAGCCGTACCAACACCAACTTCCTGACGTCCGGCAACGGCGTTGCGACCATCAACCTGCGTAACCTGGGCTCCAGCCGTACGCTGGTCCTCGTCAACGGCCGCCGCTTCGTCGCTGGCCTTGCCGGTACCTCGGCGGTCGACCTCAACAACATCCCGACAGACTTCATCCAGCGCATCGACGTCGTCACTGGCGGCGCCTCGGCCGTCTACGGCTCGGAGGCCATCGCCGGCGTGGTCAACTTCATCATGAAGGACCGCTTCGAGGGCATCCAGGCGCGCGCCCAGTACGGCATCACCGGCGAGGGCGATAACCCGCGCTACATGGCTGCCATCACCGCCGGCACCAGCTTCGGCGCGGACGACCGCGGCTCGGCCATCGTCCACTTCTCCTACGATGCCGACGAAGGCCTGCTGTCGCGCAAGCGCGAGATCTCGAGCCAGGATTGCTTCTACGACATCTGCGGTCCGGGCGCTTACTCCAGCTACTCGGCGCAGGGCCGCTTCCAGCTGCTCGATGCGAATGGCGCTGCGCAGAACGGCTTCAACGGCGGTTCGCTTTTCTCGTTCGACCCGAACAACAATGTCATCGCGGGCAGCGGCGTCGGCTTCAACCGCAACGGCGTGCGCCGGATCTCGACCCCGGTTGAGCGCTACCTCGCCGCGGGCATGTTCAACTATGAGGTCAGCGACAACCTCAAGGCGTTCGCCGAGGTGACCTATTCGCGGGTGACCTCGAGCTCGCAGATCGAGCCGCTCGCGCTCGACGCACTCGACATCTACGATGGCGAGACGCAGTTCGGCATCGGCATCGACAACCCGTTCCTGCCGGCCGCGGTGCGTGCGCAGGTCGCCGCTTACAACGCCGCCGCGCTCGCGGACGGCAATGCCGCCACCAACCCGATCACCCAGATCGGTTTCCGTCGCCGTCAGAACGAGGTGTTCGACCGCTCGAACAACAACCAGCGCGACACCTGGCGCGTCGCCGCCGGCCTTCGCGGCACCATCGCCGATGACTGGAACTGGGAAGCGAGCTACGTCTACGGCCGCCTGCACGACTTCACGTCGTCGGAGGACATCGACAACAACCGCTATCGCAACGCGCTTGACGCGGTGCAGCTGGCGGACGGCTCGATCGTGTGCCGCAGCGAAGCGGCGCGCGCCGAGGGCTGCGTTCCGATCAACCTGTTCGGTTTCGGCACCGCCTCGCCGGCGGCTTCGGCTTACGTCCAGGCGGTTGTTCCGAAGTCCGAGGACATCGTGAACCAGCAGCAGGTCGTTTCGGTCAGCCTCGCCAACAGCAACCTGATTCAGCTGCCTGCCGGCGGTGTCGGTGTCGCTGTCGGTGCTGAGTACCGCAAGGAAGAGAGCGTCGACGATCTCGACATTCTCACCAACACCGGCGGCAACTCGGGCAACGTCATCCCTGACACGGTCGGCGAGTTCGACGTGTGGGAAGTCTATGGTGAGGTCAGCGTTCCGATCCTCGCCGACACGTTCGTCAACTATTTCGGTGTGACCGGCGCTGCCCGTTACTCCGAATATAGCCAGCCGAACGTCGGGGGCGTGTTCAGCTGGAACGTCGGCGCCGAGCTCGAGCCGGTCGACGGCCTGCGCTTCCGCGGCGTCTACGCCCGCGCCAACCGCGCCCCGAACATCTCCGAATTCGCCTCGGCGCCGTCGGAGACCTTTGCCGGCGTGAACGATCCGTGCGATCGCGTCACCGCGACCAGCACCGGCGAGTTCGACGCTGCTTGCCGCGCCATTCCGCAGATCGCCGCGGCGATCGCGCAGAACGGTGAGTTCCGTTACACCCTGGCCGATACCCAGGGCATCAACGGCTTCATCGGCGGCAACCCGAACCTGGCGGAAGAGACCGCGACGACCCTGACGGTCGGTGCGGTGTTCCAGCCCCGGTTCGTCCGCGGCCTGGCGCTCACTGTCGACTATTTCGACATCAAGGTGGACGACGCGATCGCGACGGTCGGCCGCAACCTGTCGATCCGTCAGTGCCTGACCACCAGCGATCCGGTCTTCTGCAACAACGTGATCCGCGATCAGAACACCGGCTTCATCCGCACGGTGAACGATCAACTGGTCAACGTCGCGCAGATCCAGACCCGCGGCGTCGACCTCGGTCTTCGCTACACCCGCGCCCTGCCGCTGCTCGCAGCGGACGACCGCATCGAGCTGACCGGCAACTACACCTACCTCATGGACTATAAGGAGCAGGCAAACCCGACTGCTCCGAACCGTGAGTTCGCCGGCACGATCTACTATCCGGAGCACAAGGCAACGGCTCGCCTCGCTTACATGACGGGTGGCTTCACCCTCAGCTGGCAGGTGAACTATCTCGGTGGCGGCATCGCCGACATCGACCTGCTCGATGATCCGGATGCGGCGCCGCTCAACCATGTCGGCCCGCGCTTCTACCACGACGCGCAGGTCCGCTGGGATATCGGCGAAGATCGTCGCTTCTCCTTCTACGTGGGCGTCGACAACGTGATGGATACCGAACCCCCCTTCCTTCCCGGTACTCCGTTCAATCTGTCGCCGACCGGCACCGAGACCGCAGCGGACCTGTACGATCCGTTCGGCCGGCGCTTCTACGTGGGCGCTCAGGTGCGTTTCTAAGCTGAGCGAAGAGGGACGCCCCGGGAGCACGAGCTTCCGGGGCGTTCTTTCTCCAGAATTTGCGGGACGCCGCTCTCGAAAGAGGGCGGCGTTTCCGTTTTTAGCGGAAGTCCATTCCGTAGAGCTCGATCTTGAAGCTCTGAAGGTTCAGCACCGGACGCCCGTCGGGGGTGAGCGCAAATCCTGCGCTGCGGTTGAGCAGCGACGCGTCGGCGAGGTCAGTCACCGCGCCGGAGCCGATGTCCATGCGCTTGAGGCGCGCGCCGCGGCGAACGCCGTCGGGCCTCTCCACATAGAACACCGAGTCGTCGGAGAGGTCCCAGTTGGTCCAGTCGGCGACCGCGAGTCCGTCCACCACCTTCTGGGTCGGTCCCGTCACCGCCGCGCCGCCACGCGCGAGGGCGCGCCGCCACAGCCCGGTCTGGCCCGACTGCACATGATAGAGCCAGGCGCCGGCTCGGCCGATGCGGAAATGCGCGATCCCGGGCTCAGTCACCCGAACCGCCTCTGCACGGTCGGCGAACGGATCGATCCGCCACACGGCCGGTCCGCCTTCGCGCCGCGAAGTGAAGTACAGATAACGCCCGTCCGGCGACCAGTCGGGGGAGCCGTCCTCGGCCGCATCCCGGGTCACGCGCCGCGGCTGGCCGCCGCTGCGCGGCATCACGTAGAGGTCGGCGACATCGTTGACGACCGCGACGAAGGCGACATGGCGGCCGTCTCTCGACCAGCGCGGCTGAACGATTCGCCAGCCGTCCAGCTGGGTGGCTTGGCGCGGCGCTCCGCCCGGGTCGCGCATCCAGATTTGTTCGCTGCCGGTGCGGGTCGAGACGAACAACAAGGTGCCGTCGCGGGCGACGTCCGGGAACCAGTCGCGAAACTCCGCTTCCCCGGCGAGGATCGCCGGCTCAGCCCCGGGCTGAAGCTCGTGAAGGCTGCTTCGGTCGCGAATGCCCTCGAACACGATCCGCCGGCGGCTGCGCGCCTGGCTGAGGTTGCCGTAGCGGAGCAGGCCTTCCGAAATCCGCTGCGGCTCGCCGCCGCGACGCGACACCCACCACAGGCCCGCATCGCCCGCGCGGTCGGACGAGAACAGGATCCCTGAGTCGCCCGCGCTCCACGCGACGCCGCCGATCGCCTTGCCGTCGGTTGTGAGCGGCGTGATCGCCCCGCTTTCCATGTCGAGCAGGAAGATGTCGGCCGACTGGCGCGAGCTGAGCCTCAGGAAGGCAAGCCAGCGGCCATCGGACGACAGCACCGGCTCGAGATCGCCGAACAGGTCGGATGACGGCTCGGTCACCGCGCTGGTGCGGCCGCTGTCGAGCGCCAGGCGCCGGATGGCGAGCGGCGCCTCGGGGGCCGCCCGGTCGCTGTACAGGAGCTCGTCGCCGTCGTGAGTCCAGGCAAGACGAGTCGAGCTGACGGCCCGGCACGCGCCGACCGGGCGTTCGGTACCGGCTGGAACGGTCATCACGAAGAGCCGGCACGGCACAGATCCGTCGGGCGCGGCGCGGGTGAAGGCGATCCGGGTGCCGTCCGGCGACCAGGCGGCATTGTCGTCGACCGCCTCGTCCTGCGTTAGCCGCACTGGCGCGCTGTCGCCGATCGTGAACAGATAAAGGTCCACGTTGGGACTGTCCGGGGCGCGCGCGGTGAAGGCGACCCGGCTTCCGTCGGGCGACAGGGCGGGCCGCCCGGTGACGACGAGCCCGTTGGCGATCGGGAAGACCCGGTCGATCGCGGGAGCGGCATTGGCGGTACTGAACCAATTGTAGCCGCCTGCGGCGATCCCGGCCGCCGCAAGCGCCGCGATCTCGGCCGCCAGGCGCCAGCGGCTGCGGCGCGGAGCGGCCGGAGCAGGGGCGGGAGCCGGCGGCACGACCGTTGCATCTTCCACGGTCGCCGCGACAAGCGGAATTTCGGCCGACGCGGGCGCCGGCGCCGGCACTGGCGCGGGGGAGGGCGCCGCTTTCTCGCCGCTCCGGCGCCCGGCGCTGATCTCGCGGAACAGGGCCTGCGTCTGCGGCTCGGGGTCGACCCCGAGCTCGCGAGCGAGCGTCTCGCGGAAACCGTGATAGTGCGTTAGCGCGGCGGCGGCGCGGCCCTGGCGGGCGTGGGCGCGCATCACCGTGCGGTGGGCATTCTCCTCGAGCGGATCGAGGATGAGCAGGCGAAGCGCGGCGCGCATCGCAGGTTCACTCGAATCGGGGCGCGACGAATAAGCGTCGAGCAGTCGACGAAGGACCGAGACCGCCGTCTCGCGCAGGCGCTGGCGTTCGAACTCGGCCCAATCCTCGAAAGCCGAGGCGTTGCGGATGGCGAAGCCGCCGAGAAAGTCGCCGGCATAGAGCGCGGCGGCGGCCTCGAGCAGCTCCGGATCGTCACCGGCCCCCTCCGCTGCGGCGACGAATTCATCGACGTCTGTGGCGACCATCCCGTCGGGGATCGCCAGGAACTCGCCGTCGCCGGCGACCGGCGCCGGCCCGTCGGCCTCGGTCTTCGCGCTTTCCGAGCGGACCAGCCACAAGGCCTTGCGCACGTGGAGGCGGCCCTGTTCGGCGTCGGCATCCTCCCAGAGCAGGTCGGAGATGCGCTGCCGCCGCGCACGCCGGTCCGGCTGCATGGCCAGATAGGCCATCAGCGCGAGCGACTTGCGAGTCGAAAGACGGGTGGTGTGTCCGGAGGGCGACAGCAGGGCGCAGTCGCCGAGGAGCTTCAATTTCCAGGGGTTCATTCGATTCCGTCAGTCACACACCCCTGTTGGCGGCTGCCTAGCAGGGCCTTCATGCGCTTTCCACGTTTATTCCATGCTTCCCGCTACGCCTCGGGAGATGGGGCTGATGCAGAACAAGCTCAACGGAAAGCCGCCGGGCAGCCTTCTCCCCCAAAACGGCACACTCCCACCTGCCGCGACGGCGGACGACGGCTTTCCTGAGGGACCGGAGCATGGGCGCTCCGGTCCCTTTTCATTTGTACGAACGCGTCCGCCTTATCCGGCAGTGACCCCATCCGGGCCGAACTCCAGCTTCGTCGTCAACAGCGCCCGGAAGGCGTTGTAGCCGCCGGTGCCGGGAAAGAAGGCGTGGAAGAAGAGCTGCGGCTCGTCGTTTAGCCCCGGCGCCACCGAGGCATGGCCCGGCGCCCACCAGCTTCGAGTGGTCTTGAGCAGCGGTGCGTCCTGCTTGACGTAAGGGCCGAGCGGGTGATCGGCGACGGCGACTCCGATGCCATAGGCGGGTGTTCCGAAATCGTTGCCGGCGTAGAAGATCCAGTAGCGCCCCTGCTGGCGGGTCACCCACGGCCCCTCGATGAGATGTCCCTCCCATTCCTGGTCGTTGGTCAGGACGACCGTATCCTCGCCGATCAGCTCGCCATTCTCGTCGAGACGCTGCGCGTGGATCGGCGTGCTCATCGCGTCGAGGATCCAGTCGGCGCGCTCGACCGTCGCGAGCACCTCCTTCACATGCGCCCAATTGTCGAGCACCGCCTCGATCAGCGGTTGCATGAAGAAGAAACGCTCCATCGGCCGGCGCGTGTTCGCCCAGGGCAGCACCGCTGCGGCGAATGCGGCAGTGGCGCGATCGGCTTCCGAGGAAAAGAGGCGCTCGATCAGCTCCGGATGCTGGCGCAGCAATCCGGCGAGCGGGCGCGGCCACACGCCGTTCGTGTCCCGCTTCCAGAACAGGTAGCGGTCGCCGTTGGCGTCGATGAAGATGTGGCTATCGATGACGCCGCCGCTCAAGCTCGGCTGGGCCGGGTCGTCGGGCAGGCCGGTCGTGTTGATCGCGAAGCCGCCGACCAGAGGGTGGCCGAGGTCCTTCCAAGGACCAGTAGGGTGCGGCGCCTTGGCGAGCCCGATGGCGAGCGCGTTGCTGCGCTGGCGCGCTGTATAGACCAGCCAATATTCGTCTCCGACCTTGGCCATCTCGGGCGCCCAGAAGTCCCCGACGGTGCGGCCGTGCGCCGCCCAGGCGGGGGCGAATCCGGTGGGGAAGATGAAGCCCTCGTGACTCCAACTCTCGAGGTCTTTGCTGTGAAGGATCGGGAAGGCGTCGGGGGCGTCGTTCGAGGTCGCGACAAGCCAATAGCCCTCGTCGGTCTTGAGCACCGCCGGATCGCCATAGCCGGCGGTGGTGAGCGGGCTCAGATTCTCGAGGATCAGCGGGCGCCAGTCGGGCTCCTCCTCGTCCCCCGCGAGCGGCGGACCCGAATGCGCGTGCGGCACCCGGGTGCCGAAATCGCGGGCCAGCTCGCTGTAGAAGAGCGTATAATGCTGATGGTTGCCGGTCGGCAGGCGATAGCTGCGCTGCATACCGGAACGGCGGACGGTGATGCGGGTGGCGATGCCCTCGGCTCGGGCCTCCACCTCGAAAGGCTGAGTCGACATCCGCCGCCCGATAGCTAAACCTTATTTATAAGACAAATCGGGAGTGGAGCGGACGGATGAGCAGCGACCCCGGCGCGACATGGGAGCCCGCCGAAATCATGGGCGGCCTCTATGGCGACGGAATCATCGGCCTGAAGGGCGCGTTCAGCACCGATTTCGCCGACCGCCTGCGCGAGGATATCGAGGTGCTCTATGCCGAGGCGAAGCAGGTGCCCGGCGGCGCCCTGCCGCGCGGGCCGGAGCGTTGGTATGTCGAGGTGCAGCCGGAGCGGATCCGGGGCTTCGTCGAGATCGTCACCCATGACTGGTTCGTCGCGGTGTGCGAGGCGGTGCTCGGGCCGGACTACCGGATCGTCGAGGTCGGCTTCGACATTCCCTTCCCCGGCGCGGCGGACCAGCCCTGGCACCGCGACTTCTTCGTGCCCGAGGCGACGACGAAGGGGCGGCGGTTGAACTCGCTCGCCTTCAACCTGACCACGGTGGACACGCGGCAGGAGCACGGCCCGTTCGAGGTCGCGCCGGGCACCCAATGGGACCAGTTCGAAGGCTGCGACAAGGGCATGTTCCCGCCCAAGCATCTGTGGCCGCGCTATATCGAGCGCGCGGTTCAGAAGCTTCCGCAGCGTGGCGACATCTCGGCGCGCTCTGCTCTGACCATCCACCGCGGCACCGCCAACCGGTCCAACGAGGCGCGGCCGGTGCTCGTCGTTGGGGTCGACGCGCCGGATGCGACCAATGCCGCGCATCACGACCTGCAGGCCACCCAGGCCTACCTCGACGCGCTTCCGCCGCGAGTCCGAGACCACCTCACCTATCGTGTCGTGGACCGGCTCGAACCGGTCGTGCAGCACCATGTCATCGAGGGCCTGCTGAAACCGACCTACTGACCGCGATTGACGGCGCGGCGGTGCTCCGCCAAGGAAAACGAATAAATAAGATAAAAGCAGGATGCCTTGGCCAGCCTAGACCTCCGGAACATCCGCAAGGCCTTTGGCGAGACGCTCGTCCTCGACGACGTGTCGCTCACCATGGACGCGCGCGAGTTCATCGCCTTCCTCGGCCCCTCGGGCAGCGGCAAGTCGACCTTGCTGCGCATCATTGCCGGCCTCGAGACCCCCGACAGCGGCGAGGTCTGGCTTGAGGGCGAGCGGATCGACGGTCTTCCGCCGGGCCGCCGCGGCGTCGCGATGGTGTTCCAGCATTACGCGCTCTACCCGCACATGACCGTTCGCGAGAACATGGCGTTCGGGCTCAAGAACGCGAAGGTTTCGAAGGAAGAGATCGACCGCCGCATCGCCGAGGCGGCGCGGGTGCTGGAGATCGAGGACCAGCTCGACAAGAAGCCGGGGCAGATGTCCGGCGGCCAGCGCCAGCGCGTCGCGATCGGGCGCGCCATCGTCAAGCAGCCGCGGATCTTCCTTTTGGACGAACCGCTGTCCAACCTCGACGCGGCGCTCCGAATGCGCACCCGCGTCGAGCTCGCCCAGCTCCGTCAGCGGGTCGATGCAGCGGTGATCATGGTCACTCACGACCAGGCCGAGGCGATGACCCTCGCCGACCGCATCGTCGTCATGAACGACCGCAAGATCCAGCAGGTCGGCCCGCCGATGGAAATCTACAGCCGCCCAGCCAATACCTTCGTCGCGCGGTTCGTCGGATCGCCGGCGATGTCGTTGCTTCCGGCCGAGCTGACCGCCGGCGACGAGCGGCATGCCAAGGTTCGGCTCGGCGGCGGCGCCGAGATCGCGACCCGAGTCGCCAAGGACGGCCTTCCGGCGCAGGGGCTGCAGCTCGGCGTTCGGCCGGAAAACGTGCGCGTCGGCAGCGGCGACGGCGCGATCACCGCCAAAGTCGAGCTGGTCGAGCGGCTCGGCGAACGCACGCTCATTTACGGCAAGCTCGCCGACGGTCAGGCCATTACCGGCGAGGATGTCGGCACCAGCCAGGTGAAGATGGGCGACACGGTCGGCCTCGTCATCGACGGCAGCGCGGCTCACCTGTTCGGGCCGGACGGTGCCGGCCACCACGCCGAGGCCTGAGATGAACCGCCGCCGCCTCGACGGCTTCCTCTTCGTCGGGCCCTTCCTGCTCGTCTATGCGACGATCCTGATCTACCCGCTGCTGCTCGGCATCGGCATCAGCTTCCACAAGGCCGATCCGTTCGGCGCTCGCACCTGGGTCGGGCTCGACAATTATGCGCGGCTGCTCGCCGACCCGATCTTCTGGCAGTCGCTGACCAACACCTTCATCCTCGCCCTGATGATCGTTCCGCCGCTGACGATCATCGCCCTGCTCCTGGCCCTCGCGCTCAACCGGGCGACCCGAGCGGCGGCGATTTTCCGCGGCGTGTTCTTCACCTCGTCGGTCCTGTCGGTGACCATCGTCACCCTGATCTGGCGATTCATCCTGACGCCGGATGCGGGCCTCGTCGCCGAGATCACGACCTCCCTCGGCGGCGAGCCGATCCCCTTCCTCAGCGATCCCGACCTCGTCCTTCCGGCGCTCGCCGTCACCACCATCTGGTGGTCGCTGGGTTTCCCGATCATGGTGTTCCTGGCGGGGCTCCAGCAGATCCCGGACGACATGTCCGAGGCGGCGGCACTCGACCGCGCGAGCCGCTGGACGACCTTCTGGCGGATCACCCTGCCGTCGATCCGCCGGACCCTCGTCCTCGTCATCATGCTCCAGACCGCGGCCCAGCTTCAGCTGTTCGGCCAGTCGCAGCTGCTCACCGCCGGCGGGCCGAGCGGCGCGTCGCGCACGATCGTCCTGTTCATCTACGAGGTGTCGTTCGGCCGCTGGGAGCTCGGCTACGCCGTCGCGGCGGCGGAGATCCTGTTCCTGATCATCCTGTGCGTCACACTCTTCCAATATTGGGCGGTGACTCGGCGGGAGACCGAACGATGAGCGCCGGACCGTCCCGCGCCCGCCTGCCGCTGCCCGCGCTGATCGCGGTGACGATCGGCGCGCTGATCATGCTGACGCCTTTGCTCTGGACCTTGCTCCTGTCGTTCAAGAGCAATGCCGATCTGATGCGCGACAGCGGCGAAGCCTTCAACGCGCCCTACACGCTTGAGAATTATCGGGCGATCTTCGGTTCGCAGGTGACCCGGTGGCTGCTAAACAGCCTGATCGTGTCGCTCGGCACCACGGCGGGCGTCCTCATCCTGTGCTCGCTCGCCGGCTACGGCTTCGCCCGGCTCGAATTTCCGTTCCGCCGCACCCTGTTCGTGTTCGTGCTGCTGGGGCTCGCCATTCCCGAGCAGGCCGTGATCCTTCCGCGCCACCAATTCTTCGCCGATCTCGGTCTGCACAATTCGTATATCGGCCTGATGCTGCCGGGCCTGACGGGGTCGTTCGGCGTGTTCTTCATGACGCAATATTTTCGGGCGATCCCGCGCGACCTCGACGAGGCGGCGATGCTCGACGGCGCGTCGCGCTTCACTCTGTTCTGGAAGGTGCTTCTGCCGCTCACCATCCCGGCGCAGGCGACTTTGGGCGTGTTCACCTTCCTCGCCGCATGGAACGATTATTGGTGGCCGCTGATCTCTGCGACGACCAGCGACCGCTTCACGCTGACGGTCGGGCTGGCGTCCGCCCAGATGAACTATGCACAGACGAGCGGCCTCGGCTTCCTGATGGCTCAGGCGGTGTTCGCGTCGATCCCGATCCTGATCGTCTACATCATCTTCCAGAAGCAGATCGTGCGAGCGATGGCCGGGACCGCGGCGCGGTGATGCTGAAGCGGCTCGCCATCGTCCTCGGCGCCGCGCTGGCGCTCGCCGGCTGCGGAAGCAGCGACGACCGCACCGAGATCGTCGTCCAGCGCTTCTTCGGCGAATGCGGCGCGGTCTACGGGCAGATGACCGACGTCTCGAAGGCGGAGGGCGAGTGCGGGATTCTCACCGCGCTGATCAACAAGTTCGAGGCCGAGAACCCCGACATCAACCTCAAGGTCAACGTCGTCGCCTGGCCTGGCTATCCGCAGCTCTCCGCGCAGATGGCCGCCGGCGACCCGCCCGACCTCGTCACCATGCACCAGTCCGTCATCTCCGATTATCAGCGCCGCGGCCTCCTCGAGCCGATGGACGGGCTTTTGAGACAGGTCGGCATCGGTCGGGAGACCTTCACCGAGGCAGGCCAGGCCGGGGTCATCAAGGATGGCCAGGTCTTCGGCCTGCCCTGGGACACGATCGGGCGCCTGTGGCACATCAACGCCGGACTGATGCGCCAGGCCGGGCTGATGGACGGCGACCGTCCGATCCTGCCGACCTCGCCCGAGGAGTTGATCGAGCACGCTCGCCGCTTCCGCGAGGCGACCGGCAAGCCCTATCTCATCCTCGCCCAGGTCAATGCGCCCGACTACCACGTCGCCAATCTCTACACCTACCTGCTCGCGCAAGGGTCGGAGATCTTCCCCGACGAGCGCCACATCCGCCTCAACACGCCCGAGGCACGCCGGATCGTCGAGCTGTTCAAGGCGCTGAACGCCCAGAATCTCGTAACCCGCAACCAGGATTTCCCGGCTGCCACCGCCGCCTTCATGAACGGCGAGGGCGGAATCTTCCCGACCGGCACCTGGATGATCGGCCCCTACGACGCCGAGGCGCAGACACCGGGGCGGCCGCTCTACGGTAATTATGCGGTTCTTCCCTTCCCCCGCCTGTGGGGGCAGGAGGCGGCATTCGTCGACGGCCATGCCTGGGTCATGCCGCGCGACGAAGGACGCACGGCGGCGGAGCGGCAGGCGATCGGACGATTCCTCCGCTTCCTCGCCGAGCACAATTTCGACTGGTCGCGGACCGGGCACCTGCCGGCATTCCGGAACGTGCTCGAAACGCCCCGGTTCAGGGCGTTGCCGCACCGGAGCGGCATCGCCGCGATGGCAGCGACGGGGGCGCAGCTGCCTGACTATGTCCAGCGTCAGTCGGCGATCCAGGGGTTGATCGGCGAGGAGCTGGAAGCGGCCGTGGCGGGGATCAAGCCGGTCGACCGCGCGCTCGCCGACGCCGAGCGCCGGGTCAACGAGCTCCTCGCCCAGTCGCTCTGAGACAATTGGATACACTTTACGACGGAGGCGCGAGGGCGGTTCAGAAGTTCGAAAACTATCTGTGAGTAAATTTGGATCAATGCTTGGCGAGTGATTCCGCCGTGCGTTATGAACACCCACTGCCAACCCGGGGGGGTTGTATGAGTAGATTGATCAAAGATTATGTCGAGCTGGACAACCATCTGTCGCTCGACGAGTTGATTTCCCGGCTGAGCGAGATCCGCGACGCCATGCCTGCCGAGGCAGAGGCCGAACTGGTGATGCGCGGCGACGACGTGTTCGGCCGTCACCTCGCCGTCTCCTTCCTCCGCCCGCTGACCGCGGAAGAAGCCGCCGTCGAAGGCCGCTACGGCAGCTGCCCGGTCAAGCTCCGGGCGGTCGCCTGAACCTGCTTATCCGTCAGTCTGCGGACTGACGGATTCGCTGAACAGCGGGTGGACGCTGCCGTGCGACTGCGCGGCGCGCTCGCCCTTGCCGCGCTCCGTCTCCGGCACCAGCGGCTTCACCGGCACCACCAGGCACATGCTCGAGGCCGGCAGGATGTCGCGCCAGTCGGCGATCAGCTTCTTATAGGCCTTGCCGACTGGACGGATGTTGCGGTCGAGATCGTAGAGCCCCACCGGGTGGACTCGGTGGTTCTTCTCGCGGAGCGCGGTGTCCCAGTCCATCTGGTCGGTCAGCGAATACCAGGTGAAGCCGACGGTCGGGATTCCGACGTTTCGGATCCTCAGCACGTTGGCCCATTCCTTCCACAGCCACTGGACCGCCTCGTCGCCGCGCTCGCCCTGGCGCAGGTTGGTCTCGGTGTGCATCACCGGCAGGCCATAGCGCTCGTAATATTGGCGGGTGATCTCGGAATAGCCGAACACCTCGCCCGCGGAGGTCGTGTGGCCGTCGGCGAACACGCGGTGCTCGTTGGTGTAATAATAATCGTTGCCGAGGATGCAGTGCTGCTTGAGGCGGTGCTCGAGGAACCAGTTATATTCCTCCCGGCTCATGCCGTGCTCGAGCAGATATTCGTACATGTCGCTGTTGACGCGGTTGCCGTAATTGAGGTCGAGCGACAGGAAGCGGACCCGGTTCATCACCTCCGCGTCGTGGATCGCGGCCGGGCTGTCGGCGTGGAAATATTCCGACGATTCGCTCTGGATGAAGATGGCGTCCGGGCGCCGCTTCAGGATCTCGATCATCGCCATGACGTTCGCCTTGACGATGTGCTTGAGGGCCGTGACGAAGGTGCGGTCCGTCTTCCCCTGCTCGTTCCACCAGCCGTATTTCGCCGAGAAGACCGCGCAGATGAACATCTCGTTCACCGGCGTGTAGAGCTGCACCCAGGGATAGCGCTCGGCGAAGGCGCCCGCGTAGAGCGCGAAGAGCTGCGGGAAGTCGGGGTTCTGGAAGTCGCCGATCCAGTCGGGGACTCCGAAATGGCACAGGTCGATGATCGGCACGATTCCGCGGCGCTTGAGGTCCGCGAGCGTGACGTCGGCGAATTCCCAGTCATATTCGCCGGGGCCGGTATAGGTGGTGTGGAGCGGCGGGCCGTAGCGCAGATAGTGGAGGCCGATCTCCTCGACGCAGTCGAAGTCGAGCTTCCAATGCTTGTAGTGGCCGCAGGATTCCATCTGGTCCACGCGGGTGCGGCCGTTGTCGATGGTCGGGATGCTGTTCTCGATCCCGGTCGCGAACATGAAGTTTGCGATTGGTCTTCTCCTTGGGGGCTCGCCGGGTCAGCCGGCGAAGAGCGGTTCCGGAACGCCCCTGACGCCCGGAACGGTCACGAACAGGCCGCCGGCCTGCGGCTGGCCGTCCAATTCCTCGGGCGAAAGGTCACGCGAAGCGGTGGTGATGAACAGGCGGTCCATGTTCGGACCGCCGAAGGCGCAGCTTGTCACGAGCTGGGCGGGGACCGCGATTTCCTGGAGCCGCTCGCCGGTCGACGAGAAGCGGCGCACGCACCAGCCGCCCCAGAAGGCGATCCATACACAGTTCTCGGCGTCGATGGTCATCCCGTCGGGATAGCCGTCCCTCTCGCCGAACTGCAGGAAGGTGCGGCGGTTCGAGGCGTTGCCGTCGGTTGCGAGATCGAAGGCGTAGACGCGCTGGCGAGCGGAATCGGTGTGGTACATGGTGCGGCCGTCGAGGCTGAAGGCCGGGCCATTGGTGACCCGGTAGCCGCTGTCGACCTTGGTCCAGTAGAGGCCGGGGTCGAGGCGGTAGAGCGAGCCGCTGTCCTGCTGCTCGAACCGGTCCATCGTTCCGGCCCAGAAGCGCCCCTCGCGGTCGACCTTGCCGTCGTTGAACCGATTGCTCTCGAGCTCCGTCTCGGGATCGCCGATCACTCGAAAGCTGCCGCCCTCGAGGTCGATTTCGAGAAAGCCGTCATAGCCGCCGCCGATGAAGCCGCCCTTCGCGCGCGGAAGGATCGAGCAGACATGGACGCCCGGCTCGGTCACCCGGACACCGTCGACCTCGGACCAGCGGAACAGCTTTTTTTCGGGGATGTCGACCCAGTAGAGCGCCTGCTCGCGCTCGACCCATATCGGACCCTCTCCGAGCGTCGCTCGGACGTCCGCAATACACTCCATGTCAGGCCTTTCCTTCGGCGTCCGCGATCAAAGTCATGACGTCGGCGATCAACGCGGTCATGCCGGCTTTGGCCCCTTCCGAGTCGCGTTTTTCGATCGCGTTGAGCACTTCGAGATGCTGCGGCAGGCTCGCGGTGCGGCCCTTGAACCGGTTGGTGAAGCGGATCGAGGTGCGAAGTGCCGTCTCCACGACGTCGCGGAACTGCTGATAGAAGGGGTTGGCGCAGGCGTGGAGGATGGCGATGTGGAAGGCGATGTCGGACTCGAGCGGGTCGTCGTCGCCCGCTTCCGCCGCCTCCATCCGCTCGTAGCCCGCGCGGATGGAGGCGAGGCCGCTCTCGTCGGCGGCCCGCGCGGCGAGCGCGGCGGCGGCCGGCTCCATCGCGATCCTCAGCTCGGTGAACTGGCGAAGAAGCTCCAGCGAGAATTTGCGCTCGAGCAGCCAGCGCAGGACATCGGCGTCGAACAGGTTCCAGCTCGACGAGGGCTGAACCGTCGTGCCCTTGCGCGGGCGGGCGGTGAGCAGGCCCTTGGCGGTCAGCATCTTGACCGCTTCGCGGGTGACCGACCGGCTCACGCCATGCTGCTTGGCAAGCTCGGCCTCGGTCGGGAACTGGCTGTCATTGTAGCGGCCGGTGACGATCGCCCGGCCGAGCGAGTCCAGCAGGCCGTAGGTGAGGTTCCGGCCCGCGGAGGCGGACGCCTGCAGACTGGCCGCATCGCTCGTCACTCGCAGCGCTTCCTCCCTAACCTCGATCATTCCTCGTCCGATCAATCACATTTCACCCGGCGACGCAAAGCGAGCCGAGATCACGCGAACGGCTCCGTGATCTCCCGACTGCCGACCATGAACGCGTCGGCGACGATGCGCAGCGGTTCACGGTCCACTTCGCTGGCGCCAGCCTCGATCAACTCGGCGAAGCGGTTGTAGATGGACGGATATTCGCCATGCTTTCCGAGCGCCCGTTCCTCCCCATCGATGAAGAGGCGGGCGCCGCCGTCGCGAAGCTCGACAGTGCGGCCGGCCTCGGTCTCGACCCGGATCGTCCACTGCTCGCCTTCGCTGAACCGCCAGTCCATTTCGGCGCGCATGTCGCCTCCGGCGAAGGTGAGGCTCGCGGCGATCGGCGCCTGCTTATTCTCCGGAAAGAGCAGGCTCGCCTCGCGCACGAACAGCGGCTCGGGCAGGATTCGCGTCGCGATCGACAAGGCGTTGATGCCGGGATCGAACACGCCGAAGCCGCCCGGCGTCCAGATCCATTCCTGGCCCGGATGCCATTTGCGCACGTCCTCCAGCCAGGAGATGTGGAGCTTCGCCACCTTTTGCCCGGCGAGCGCCTCGCGCGCCTTTTCGACGCCCGCGGCATGCTGCGAATGCCACCCGGTGTAGAGGGTCCGGCCAGTCTCGCGGGCGATCGCGTCGAGATCTTCGATCTCGCCCAGCGTCGCCGCGGGCGGCTTCTCCAGGAGGACGTGGTAGCCGGCGCGAAGCGCGTCGCGGGCGATGGCGTGGCGGACGGTCGGCGGGGTGCAGATCGCCACGGCGTCTAGCTTCCCCCGGAATTCTTCGAACAATTGCGCCGGCTCGGGAAAGCAGGGCAGGCCGCTGCCGTGGTCCGGGCTCCGGGTCGAGACGGCGACCAGCTCGAAGCGCGGGTCGGCGGCGATCGACGGCACATGCTGGTCCCTGGCGATCTTGCCGTAGCCGACGATGGCGATGCGGATCGCCATCAGCCGCGCCGCTTCAGCGCCGCAACGAAGGCGCGGCCCTGCTCGAGCACCTGAGCGCCCTTCTGCCCCGGTTTGTAGAGCGCCCCGCCGAGGCCGAAGCCGTCGGCGCCCGCATCGAGATAGGCGTCCATCTTGTCCGGCGTCACGCTTCCGACGACGAGCAGCGGCGTCGATTTCGGGATCACCGCCCGCTGCGCCTTGACCACCGCCGGCGAGGCGGCCTCGGCCGGGAACAGCTTCAGCGCGTGGGCGCCGGCCTTCAGCGCTCCGAACGCCTCGCTCGGCGTGAAATAGCCCGGCGAGGATACCATGCCCGCCGCGACCGTGGCCTTGATCACTTCGGGATCGTAGCCCGGCGATACGACGAGGCTGCCGCCCGCCTCCTTCACCGCGGCGACCTGATCGATGTCGAGCACTGTGCCGGCGCCGATCAGCGCCTTGTCGCCGAGCAGGCGCGCCAGGCGGCCGATGCTGTCGAGGGGCTCCGGCGAGTTCAGCGGCACCTCGATGATTCGAATGCCGCTGTCGTACAGCGCCTGGCCGATTTCCTCGGCCTCCTCCGGGCGGACGCCGCGGATGATCGCGACCAGCGGGCATTCGGCGAAACAGGCACGGAACTGTGCGACTGCGTCCATCAGAGCATCTCCGTGAGCATGTGTATTCCGGCGAGGAAGGCGGCGGCGCCGTCGACCTCGATCGTGTCGCGCCCCGCGGCTTCGAGCGCCGCGGCGTAGAGCACGCAAAGGTCCGGCCGCCCGATCAGCGCGATCGTGCCGTCGCCGCCGAGCGCGAGGCCGGCGCGGACGTCGCTGCCGATCAACAGGCCGCTCGCATAGGAGGCGGCGCTTCCGGCGCTGACTCCGAGCACGTGGCGGGCGCGGATTCCGAACAGGGTGGAAAGCAGATCCCGTCCGTCCAGGCCCTCGGCCACTCCGCGACGGAAATCGTCGTCAGGCGCGACCTCGCCCTGGAGCTGCTCGCCGAGAATGGAATGCTTGCGGATCAGGCTGAACAGCTCGCCGGTCATCATCGTGTTGAACGCGGTGATCCGGCCGCCCTCCATCCGGATCCATTTGGCGTGCGTGCCGGGGTGGCAGAGCAGGCCGTCCGGCGGCACCTGCCCGGCGGCGACTGCGCCGAGCACCTGGACTTCCTCTCCGCGCATCACGTCCTCGTCGGGCGCGCCCTGGCAGACCCCGGGGACGATCCCGGTGCGGCCCGGCTCGATCCACAATATGCGCTCGGCGAGACCTTCAGGGCCGGCGGGGCAGGGGACATACGGGGCCTCGCGCCAGCCGCGGTTGGAGCCGACCATTCCGCCGAGCAGCATCGGCAGGTCGCCGAGCCGCTCGCGGATTTCGGCTGCGGCGTCGTCGAACCCGCCCTTGGGAACCGCCATCAGGCCCCGTTCGTCCTCGAAGCTGTCTGTCACCCGCCCGTCGCTCGCGATCCTGTAGGCGCGGCGGTTGGTGGTGCCCCAATCGACCGCAATATAGCCGTCGCGAAAGCTCATGAGTGTAAGTCTTCCTTATTCCGCAGCGACTCCATACAGCCCGCGACGAACCTTGCTAGAGCCGTTTTATCATATAAATGAACCAGAGCTCGCCGCTCCCATTGAGGCTGCCTGATGAAGATCGCACGCATTGAAACGTTCCTTGTCCCGCCCCGCTGGGTGTTCGTTCGCGTAGAGGCGGATGACGGCACTTTCGGCTGGGGCGAGGCGAGCCTTGAAGGCCACGCCGAAGCGGTGATCGGTGCGTTCGAGGCGTTCCGCGACCGTTTCGTCGGTGCCGATCCGCGCCGGATCGAGGATATCTGGCAGGTCGCCTATCGCGGCGGCTTCTACCGCGGCGGCCCGGTGATGATGTCGGCCCTGTCAGGCCTGGACCAAGCGCTTTGGGACCTCAAGGGCCGCCATTACGGCATCCCGGCCTGGGAGATGCTGGGCGGCAAGGTCCGCGACAAGATCCGCGCCTATGCCTGGATCGGCGGCGACCGGCCAGACGACGTCGCCTCCGCCGCGAAGGTGCGCCGCGACCAGGGCTTCTCGGCGATCAAGATGAATGCGACCGCCGAGCTCGACTATCTGGTCGCGCCCAAGCTCGACGACGTCGTCGAGCGGGTGAAGGCGGCGCAAGCGGAAGGAATGGATGTCGGCCTCGACTTTCACGGCCGCGTCCACCGCGCCATGGCCAAGCAGCTCGCCAAGGCCCTGGAGCCGCTCGGCCTGCTGTTCATCGAGGAGCCGATCCTCTCCGAGAATCCGGAGGCGCTGACCCAGCTCGCCAACCTAGTCAGCATCCCCATTGCGGTCGGCGAGCGGCTCTATTCGCGCTGGGACTTCAAGCCGTTCCTGGCGAGCGGCGCGGTCGACATCATCCAGCCCGATCTCAGCCATGCCGGCGGCCTCTCCGAATGCCGCCGCATCGCCGCGATGGCCGAAAGCTTCGACGTCGGCGTGGCGCCGCACTGCCCGCTGGGTCCGCTCGCGCTCGCCGCCTGCCTTCAGCTCGCCGGCTGCGCTCCGAACCTCGTCATCCAGGAGATGTCGCTCGGCATCCACTACAACCAGGGCCACGACCTGCTGAACTTCTGCTCGAACCCCGACGTGCTGACCCCCGTCGACGGCTTCCTGCCGATCCCCGAAGGTCCCGGTCTCGGCATCGAGATCGACGAGGCCGCGGTGCGTGCGGCGCATGCCGAAGGCCACCGCTGGCGCAACCCGATCTGGCGCTACCAGGACGGCAGCTTCGCCGAGTGGTGACGGAGCGATAGCCGATCCCGCGGTGGTACAATGCCCGCCTGTGCCCTCTAAAACACGCTGTCCGATAAATCTTACAAATGGCTTGTAAGCCGTTTGGAGCGCCTCTTATAACGCTGCCGAAAAGAGCCGCCCGAAAGGCGGTCGCTGCGACATGGGAGAAGCACGATGCGCCTGAGAACTTTCGTCCGTTGTTCGGCCTCCGCCGCCGTCCTCGCACTCTCGGCATCGCCGGCCTGGGCGCAGCCCGGGACGACCCAGCAGCAGCCGACGAACGACGCCCAGACAGCCCAGCCCGAGCCAGTGGCTGGCGAGGAAGAGAATGTGGTTGTGGTGACCGGCATCCGGGAATCGCTGCGCTCGAGCCAGAATATCCGGCGCAACTCCGACCAGATTGTCGATGCCGTGGTGGCCGAGGACATCGGCAAGCTCCCCGACCTCAACACTGCGCAGACCGCGGCGCGAATCCCCGGTGTGCAAGTCTATCGCCAGGGCGGCGAGGCTTCGAACGTTCTCGTCCGCGGCCTTCCGAACTTCACGACCACCTATAACGGCCGCGAGATCTTCACCGCGGAAACGCGGGTGGTCGCGCTTCAGGATTTCCCGTCGGCGAACATCGCCGCCCTGGAAGTCTTCAAGACGTCGTCGGCGGACCTGGTCGAACCGGGCCTCGCCGGTCTCGTCAACGTGCGCTCACGTCGACCCTTCGACTTCTCGGAGGGCCAGATCGCCGGATCGGTGTGGGGCATCTACACGGTCCAGGCGGACAGCGTGACGCCCAACGCCAACCTGCTCTTTACCGAGCGGTGGAACGTCGGCGACGGCGAAATGGGCTTTCTGCTCAACGCCTCCTATACCGAGCTCAACTATCTCGACTCGGAACCGTCCAACACCGACTTCATCGCCGACCCGATCATCAATGGTCAGCGCGTCCGCTTCCCCGACATCCAGCGCCTCTTCTACCGCTCGGGCAACCGCGTTCGCCCGTCGGTGAACGCCGCCTTCCAGTGGCGCCCCAGCGACAATTTCGAATTTTACGCCGAAATGTTGTGGCAAGGCTTCCGCAACAAGATCGACGACCGTCTGGTGGCGGTTCCGCTCTACGGCAACGGCACCTACTCCAACCTCGTCTTCCGCGACGGAACAAATGTCTTGTCGAGCGGGACATTGACCGGCCTCGCCGATCCGATCTTCAGCTTCCAGGGCGGCACCTACAACCGGACCGACACCTTCCAATATGCCGCCGGCGGCATCTATGAATCCGGCCCTTTACGGGTCGCTCTCGACATCGCGCACACCGACACCACCTTCCGCGGCTCGACCGAGTCCGTCGACCGGATCTTCACCGGCCAGGCCGGGACGGCCGTGGACTTCAATCTCGAGGTGCCGGAATTCACGATCCGTAACTTCGATCCGACGAACATCGGCAATTATCTGTTCGACGGTCTTTTCGAGGAGAAGCAGGAAGCAACCGGCGAGGACTGGCAGGTCCGCCTCGACGCCGATTACGAGATCAGCGATTTCGGCTTCCTGCGCAGCGTCGAGCTCGGTCTCCGCTACACCGACCGCGACGCTCACCGTGAATATGGCAATCGCTTCGCCGGCTTCCGCGGCCGCAACATTCCCGTCTCCTCGCTGCCGCTCGACTTTCAGCTGACCCCGCCGGGCTTCGTCGGAACGAACGTCCAGAGCGGGTTCCGAAGCTTCCTGGCGCCGACCTACGCGAGCATCCGCAACAACTTGGCCGAGCTGCGCCAGTTCGTGATCGCGAACGGCGGCACCAACTACACGGTCGAGGACCTTGTCCCGGGAACCCTGTTCAACGCGACCGAGGAAACCTTCGCGGGCTACGCCCAGCTCAATATCGGCATCGGCGAGCAGTTCGACGGCGTCCTCGGCCTGCGCTACCTGCAGGTGAGCACCCGGGTCGCCGGGCCGACGCCGACCGGCATCCCGTCGGTCGACGAGGGGACCGAAAGCGACGAGCTCCTGCCGAACGCGAGCATCCGCTGGCGCCCGGCCCAGGACATCCAGCTTCGCGCCTCGGTCTCGCGGACCGTTACGCGGCCGAACTTCTCCGATCTCGTACCCTCTATCACGCTCGGCGCGCCGCCTCCTGGCGGCATCGGCACCGACAGCGCCCCGCGCACGGGCTTTGGCGGCAATCCCTTCCTTCGGCCGTTCGAGTCGTGGAACTACGACGCCAGCATCGAATATTATTTCGGCCGGGCGAGCTTCGCGGCACTCACCGTGTTCCATCGCGACCTCGACGGCTTCATTCAGCCGGCGACGTTCCGCTTCACGGATCCCGAGCTGGGCGTCGTCCAGATTACCGGCCCCACCAACACCGGCGCTGGCCGCATCGATGGCGTCGAGCTTCAGTTCCAGGCCTTTGCCGACTTCGATTGGCTTCCCAACTGGGCGCGGGGCTTCGGCGTCCAGGCCAACGTCACCTATATCGACGCCGCGACGGAACAGCCCGACGGCGCGGGCGGCCTGGCCTTCTTCCCGATCACCGATCAGCTGAATGGCGTCTCCGACTGGAACTACAACCTGGTCGGCATCTACGAGCGCGCCGGCTTCTCGGCCCGCCTGACCTATAACGGGCGCTCGGAATATGCGGCGACCCGCCAGTTCCGCGGCGGCTCGCCGGGCAATCCGGATGACATCTACACCGAGACGGCGTTCCCCGCCGATCGGCTCGACCTGTCGCTCAATTACGAGGTCTTCCCGAACGCGACGATCTTTGCGGACTGGACGAACATCACTCAGAGCCCGTTCCGCCAGGAATTCAGCTCGGCGCGGGGTGGGGCTCCGCGGGCGGATTATGTCCGCTACCTGCGCTACGACGAGACCACGGTCTCACTGGGCCTGCGCTTCCGTCTGTAACCGGAAGCAGCACCGGGGAACGAGACGGGTCGGAGCGATGCTCCGGCCCGTTTTCTTTTACGGCTGCTGCTGCGGTTGCTGCTGCACCGGCGCCGGCCGGGGCGGCGGCGGTGGGCGGAGCGCGGTGAGGCGCTCGGCGGCCGGCGCGATCGGCGGCAGGCCGTTCTCCGGACGGTCGAGATAGAAATAGGCCACGGCCGCGACGTCGTCGCTTCGGTAGTAGTTAGTGTGGCCGTCCGGAAGCGAAGGATCCGACAGCGGCACCTGCGGCTGGCGCGTCAGCAGCTGCTGGAAGTTGTTACGGGAGGCCGGGTCGATCGTGACCGGGATCAGCGGCGCGCCCTGGCGCTGCAGGTCGAGGACGATGTTCTTGCGCGCCCCGCCCATTTGCTGGAGCGTGACCTCGACGTCGCTCGCGAAGAAGATCGGGTCGGGAATGTGCCAGCGGTAGAAGGTCCAGCGGCCGTCGCCTTCCCAGGTGGCGATCGGTGCGCCCTGGAAGCGGTTGACATAAGCGCCCTGGCCCCAGGCGGTGCCGATATAATCCTCGGCCCCGGTGCCGACGAGAGAAGCGAGCCCGCGGTCGCCATCGAGGTAGATCTTGACCTCGCCTTCGCCCCACCAGGTCTCGTTGTAGACCGGGTTGGTGAGGACGGTGACGCTGGCGCCAAGGAAGCGGCCGCGACCCCGCACCCGCGGCAGGATGCGGAAATCCTGGCCGAGTGTGGTGGCCCGGTCGCGGCTCCACCAGGCGTGGAAATAGAGCGCGTCGTCCGGCTGCTGGGCGAGGCGGCGGTAATTGATGTCGTAGAAGATCAGGTTGACCTGGCGCGGGGACTCGTTGGTGACGACGACGCGTGCGCTCCGGCGGAACGGCATCGGTACGTAGGAGACGAACGAGCGACCCTCGGGGCTCGACAGGAGCGCCGTTTCCATCGGCACCATCTCGCCGGCGCCGTGGAGGAAGAAGTCGCCGAGCGGCACCGACACGGCGGGGGTCCGCGCGCCGTCCCAGAAGATCTCCAGCTTCAGGCCTCGAAGCGCCTCGGGCGAGCGGTCCTCGATCGTCATCCAGATGCGATCGATCGTGCCGGCGCCTTGGATGTCGGCGAGGACGTGCGACTGGCCGACCGGGATCGTGTCGAAGGCATGGCCCTTGGCGCCGCGATTCTCGCGTCCGCCGGCGCCGGGCGCTCCGGTCGGATTCTCAGGGCTGATCCAGTGCGGCCGCTCGCCTTCGCGATATTGGTAGAGCGGAGCGGTGTCGGACTGGGCCGAGGCGGCGGCGGGAGCGATGGTCATGGCGAGGAGAAGTAACAATATTCGGATCATCGTTGGGACCTCAGGCCGAAACCAAGTTCCGGCGCTCCGTCGCGCCAGAGCAGGGGAGCGATGTACATGTAGCGGCCGAGCTGCGCGCGGTGGCAGCCCCGGGCCGCGCCGTGCGCGTGGAATGAGATGAACTGGCGATCGCCGACCTCGAACACGCTCTGGTGCCCGGGGCCGCTGAGGCAGCCCGCTTCGCGGTCATTGTAGCTGTAGAGGATGGGGTTGTTCGGCGCCTTCACGCAAGGACCCATCGGCCCGGTGCAGCGGGCATAGCCCATCGCATAGGCTGACAGCCGCTGGTCCTCCTCCCAGCCGAAATGATTGGCCGAGTAGAACAGGAAATAACCGTCGCCGTGGCGCACCATGGTCGGCGCCTCGATCGCATGGTTCTCCCAGCGCGCGTCGTTGCGGATCAGCGCAGCGGGCTCGCCCACTACGTTGAGGCCGTCGGGAGTCAGCCGCTGCGCGTAGATTGTGGTCGGGCGGCGGAAGCGCGGGTTGTTCCCGTCATTCTTGTAATAGAGGTAGAGCTGCCCGTCGGCGTCGCGAAAAGCGTGGGAGTCGATCGTCCCGCCATCCTCGGTCTGGCAGACGAGCGGCTCGGTCGCTTGCGACGTGAAGGGCCCGCGCGGATCGGTGCTGAACGCGGAGCCGAGGCATTGCAAGCCCGATCGGCGGTCCTTGGCGGTGAAATGGAGCACGTAGCCCGCATCGGTGCGGATCACCTCCGGCGCCCAGGTGAAGCCCTCCCGCGCCCACGGCGGAAGCACCGGCATCGCGTCGTGGCGCTCGTCGCCGTCGCGGATCAATTCCCAGTCGACGAGGTTGGTCGATCGCGCCATCTGGACGTTGGCGCGGTTGTTGGTCGCGTAGGCGAGGAACTCCCCGCCGTTGCGAAGGATGAAGGGATCGGGAAAATCGGTCTCGAATACCGGAACGAAGGCCGGCTGCTCCTGCGCCTGGGCCGGCGCGATGCAGGCCAGGATTGCCAAAGCGAACAGGAAGGGCTTGCGCACTCAAAGCTCCTCGGGGAAGGGGAGCCGCTATTATCCGATAAATACGCCAAATAGGAAGGGCTGGAGGGCAAGGTGTCGGCAACGGTGAAGCGCGAGCCCTTTGGAAGGCTGACCGGCGGTCAGGCGGTGGAGGCGATCACCCTCGCCAACCGCGCCGGCATGAGCGCTCGGATCATCACCTACGGCGCCTCGCTCCAGTCAGTGCTGGTCCCGGACCGCGACGGCGCGCTCGCCGACGTGACCCTCGGCCATTCGACCCTGCAGCCCTATCTCGACCAGCCGCAATATTTCGGCTCGACCGTCGGCCGGGTCGCCAACCGGATCGCCGGCGGCCGCTTCAGCCTCGACGGCGTCGACCATCAGGTTCCCGTCAACAACGGCCCCAACTCGCTCCACGGCGGCTCGGCCGGCTTCGACAAGCTGAACTGGGAGGTGCTCGAGACCGGCGAAGGGCCGCCGGCGAGCGTCACGCTCGGCCTCGTCAGCCCCGATGGCGACCAGGGCTATCCCGGCACTCTCAAGGTCACCGCCACTTACGCGCTCACCGATGAAAACATCCTGGCCGTCGAATATCGCGCCGCGACGGACCGGCCGACCTTGGTCAACATCTCCAACCACGCCTACTGGAACCTTGCGGGCGACGGCTCGGCCGACGGCGCGATGGCTCATCTCCTCACAATCCCGGCAGACCAATATCTGCCGACCGACGCCACCGCGATCCCGACCGGCGAGCTCCGCCCCGTCGACGGTACGCCGTTCGATTTCCGTCGCCCAACCGCGATCGGCGCGCGGGTGCGCGACGCATCCGACGAGCAGATCCGCTTCGGCCGCGGCTACGATCATAACTGGGTCATCGCCCGCGACGTCGCCGACGAGCCGCGCCTCCTCGCGCGTCTCGAGGGCCCCGCCTCGGGACGCGTTCTCGAAACCTGGTCGAACCAACCCGGGTTGCAATTCTACTCCGGCAACTTCCTCGACGCGACGAGCTTCGGCAAGGCGGGCCTGCTCTACCGCATGGGCGACGCCGTCGCGCTCGAGCCTCAGAAATTCCCAGACACGCCCAACCGGCCCGAATTCGGCTCGCTGCGGCTGGATCCGGGCGAGACCTACCGCAACCTCATCCAGTGGCGCTTCACGACGGCTTGAGCCGCCGCGGCTTCAGGCGCATGCTCCATCCCGCGCGGTCGCGAGAGCCGCGGGGACAGGGGAGTATGAGCCATGGGCACTCTTGAGGTCTTCATCCCGATCGCCGGCATCATCACCTTCGCCGTGATCATCAGCTTCATCACCCGGCTGATCGCCACGTCCATGCACCACCGCACCATCCGCGAGGCCATGCGCAGCGACCCGAGCAGCGTGCCGATGCTCGTCCAGAGGCTCGAGGCGCGGCAGCCCTGGGCCGACGCCATGCTCGGCTGGATCTTCATCGCCTTCACGATCGGAATCGCCCTGCTCGCGATCACCGACAGCGATCCGTCCGATCGCCGCGAGATGCTTCGCGCCGCGATCGTTCCGCTGATCGTCGGAATCACCGTGCTCGCCTTCACCCACTTCGCTTCGCGGCAGAACGCTGGCACGCCCTGAAGAAGACCGTCCTCGCGCCGCGCCCGAAATCCGGTTCTGGGCGTTGAATGGATAGCTTCTAAGTGAGCGAAGGTGCCGGCCGAGGACGACGGATGAGCAGTAAGGGCGCGTACATCAATGCCGTCGCCGGCGCGGTGCCCGACCATGACATCCACCAGGCCTATGTCGATTGGGCGCGGGCGCAGATAACCGACCGGCGCCTGAAGCTTCTGTTCGAGCGGATGGCCGAACGGTCGGGGATCGAGCATCGCTGGTCGGTGTTGCCGCCGGCGCCAGGAGGCGGCTCGCCGGTCGATCCCGGCGGCTTCTATGCCGAGCGGATGCCGGGAACGGCGGAGCGGATGAAGCTCTATGCCGAGGCCGCGCCCGACCTTGCTATGGCGGCGATCGGGCGGCTTCGCGAGCAGATCGCGCTCGGCGCAATCACGCATCTGGTGGTTGCGAGCTGCACCGGCTTCGTCGCCCCCGGGGTGGACCAGATCATTGCCGCGCGGATGGGGCTCGGCGACGTCGAGCGCACCCTGGTCGGTTTCATGGGCTGCTATGCCGCGGTCGCGGCGCTTCGCACCGCCTTCCACATCGTTCGATCGGAGCCTGGCGCTCGAGTGCTGGTGGTCACGGTCGAGCTGTCCTCGCTTCACCTCCAGCCGATGACCGAGCCGGAGCCGTTGCTCGCCGGCCTCCAGTTCGGCGACGGCGCCGCTGCGGCGCTGGTGACTGCCGAGCAGAAGGGCTTCGAAATGAAGGCGCAATTCAACGCCACTCTGCCGGAGTCCGAGGCACTGATCGGCTGGACGATCGGCGACACCGGCTTTGAGATGACGCTCTCCGGCGAGGTGCCGGGGCGGATCGGCGCGGCGCTTCACGAGCCGCATGTGCGCTCGCGCCTTCTCGACGGCTGGTCGGTGGCGGATGTAGACGCCTGGGCGGTCCATGCCGGCGGCCGCTCGATCCTCGATGCCGTCGAGCGCGGGCTGGAGCTCGCGCCCGACGCGCTCGACAGCTCGCGGCGCATCCTCGCCGACTTCGGCAATATGTCGTCGTCGACCCTGATGTTCGTGCTCGCCGACCTGCTCGAACGTCCGGACAAAAGGCGCGGCGTGGCGATCGCCTTCGGTCCGGGTCTGGCCGCGGAAGGGTTCCGCTTCGAGCGGGCTGGGTGAACGCCGACAGGCGAATCGTCGAAACTCTTGTCGTCGGCGGTGGGCCGGCAGGCTCGGCCACGGCCATGACGCTGGCGCGCAACGGAGTCGCGGTCGAGCTGATCGAGCGTCAGCCGGGAGCTCATGACGTGGTCTGCGGCGGCTTCCTCGGCTGGGACGCGCTCGCCGCGCTTCGGCGTCTCGGCGTCCATGCGCAAGAACAGGGCGCACGGCCGATCTCGCGGCTTCGGCTGGCGAGCGGGGGCCACGTCATCGAGGCTCGGTTGCCCAGGATGGCGGCCGGCTTGTCGCGCCGCTGCCTGGACGAGGCGCTTCGCCATGCGGCGGAAACCGCCGGGGCGACGATCCGCCGCGGCCTTACCGTTCGCGGAGGCGACGCCGCCGGGCTCAGCGTTCGTCTGGAGGATGGCAGCGAGCTTCGCGCCGGCGCCGCGCTGTTCCTCGCGACTGGAAAACACGAACTGCGCGGGATGGCGAGGCCGCTGCCCGAGCGCGGCGGCTGGGCGGTGGGGCTGCGCGCCGCATTCGTCCCCGATCCTGCGCTCGTGGCCGCGCTTACCGGCGTGATCGAGCTCCACCCGTTCGACGATGGCTATGCGGGCCTGCTCCTGCAGGAAGACGGTCGGGCGAATCTGTGCCTGTCCGTGGCGCCCGAAAGGCTGCGCGCCGCGCGCACGATCGACGGTCTCCTCGCTGGACTGGCGCTCGAAGCACCCCTCCTGGGCGAGCGGATCGTTCAGGCGGCGGGGGCCGAGTGGATCAGCGTCAGCAACGTCCCTTATGGCTGGCGAGCGAGGGGCAGCGCGGCGAGCCTCTATCGCGTCGGCGATCAGGGTTCGGTCATAGCCTCGCTTGCCGGCGACGGCATCGCCATGGCGCTGACCAGTGGAATTGCGGCGGCCGAGGCGTTCCTGCGGGGCGACAGCGGAGACCTATTCCAGCGTCGGTGGGCGGCACGGTCGGCGCGTCCGTTGAGGGTCGCCGAGGGCTTGCGCTGGGCTGCGGAAAAAGCAGGTCCGCGCCGCGCGGCCATGGGGCTGATGACCCTCGCGCCGGGCCTCGCCACGCTCGGGGCCCGGTTGACCCGGATCGCTTAGCGGCCGGTCAGTGCGGAGGGCGCGTCGTCGCGCCACTGGCCGGACTGGCGATATTCCGGCCGCACCTGCAGATCCTGGACCGGCTCGGTTGGTCGTGCGGCGCTGTCGAAGCCGCGCGGCTGGGGTCGGGCGGTCGTCGCGGCGGCGAGCCAGGCGGGCTGGTTAGCGAGCTGGGGCCGGCGCCCGTAATGCACGGTGATCGGATTCGGCCGGGCGATCGGCTCCGCCCCGGCATAGCGGGCGGTGAAAGCCGCGGGCATGCCGGCCCCGCCGGGCAGGCGGTAGAAGAGGTGATTGCCGATCACCGCGGTCTTGAGCAGCCGCGGCGCCCAGGCGGGAAGCACGTAATTGGCATGGTAGAAGGTCGACAGGCCGACCGGCGCGTGAACCCGGCCCGCAAGCGCCTCGGCCGCCAAACGGCGGGCCCGCAGCCAGTCCTCGCCATAAGCGCGGAATCGCAGCGACCCGTCGCACGTAAAGGTGAATTGGCAGCCGCCGCCCGGCCGCGCCGGCCCCTGATAGACGACTCCGCACACGCTGTTCGGCCAGGCGGGGTGACGGACGCGGTTGAGCACGACCTGGGCGACCGCGCGCTGACCGGCCTCCGGCTCCGAGCGCGCCTCGTAATAGATGGCCTGCGCGAGGCAATCGAGTGCGCGCATGCCCGCGAGCGCGTCCATGTTGCTGAAGGCGAGCGAGGCTGCGGCGGGCCCGGCCGCGCCACTGAGCGGCAGGTGCGCGTTCGCCTCGATCGCCTCGGAACCGGTCAGCATCGGCGGCAGCGACGAATCCAGAGCCGCGACCTCGGTGATCGGGATGAGGGTACCGGGACGGGCGACCCCGGCTGCCTCCATCGCCATTGGCGCGCACGATCCGGTGAGCGCCGCGACGGCGAAGGTCATGACGTAGCCGCGCCGCGGCACCGGCAGCCGCCGCTTCGTCTTCCTTCGCCTCGAGGGACTCATCGCCGCGCCGCTGCTCCGCATCGCTCGACCGCTGATCTACCTGAGGGCAGCCGCCTCGGCTCGGGCTGATTCCGTGCCGTCCCATCGGGGAACAGGCGCGAGCCGTCCGGTTTAGATGCTCCCCCCTGTGCGCCGGTCGTCGCTTCGGTCGCTTTCGTCGTATCGGTGCAGCTTCGCCGAAGCTTCTGGCGCCGCGGTCGAAGCGGAGAGGCGCCGCGCCGCCGCTTGGGCCACAAGGTCGATGCGGGTTCGGGAAGCCAGCACGCCCCTGTCACCTTCCCGGCCCGCAACCCGTCAACCAGGCCGTTCCCAGGCCGCAGTGATGAAGGAGAGACGAACATGCGCGTTGGAGCCATGATCCTCGCCGTCGCCGCCGCAGGCACGATGATGAGTGCGGCCGCGGGTCCGGATCTTTCGAGCGACGCTCGCGAAGTGGCGGTTGCGCCGTCCTACAGCGACCTGGATTTCGCAGCGCTCGATGCGCCGCAGCCGGTCGTCAGGGAGACGATTAGCCGCCGCTGAAGAAACGCCCGCCGGCCAGCTGCCACGGTCTGCCCACCCTCGCAGCTCCCGCTCCGGCGGCCAGGGAGGCGACGACACGCCCGTCGCCTCCCATTTTTTCCTAGACCCACCTGGACCGCCACCCGATAGGGGAGCCATGTCCAGGCGGGTCTTGCTCATTCTGCCCATCTGCGCCGGCGTCGCGGCCTGCGGCCCGAACATCGAGGCCGAGACGATCGCCAACCGCGTCGTGATGCTCACCAACGCCGAGGACGAGCCGATCACCATCCAAAAGATCGTCGCCAACGACCGTCCCGGCCGCGCCGAATGCGTCGACACGCCGGGCGCCCAGCTTGGCCCGGGAAGGACCTACACAAAGACGTTTTTCTACTGTGACGAGCTGACCGAGGTGGACGTCGAGACCGACCGGGGCTCGGTCACCATCGACCTCAATTAGCCTCGTCCCGCCATCCGCCTGACATTGTCGGCATAGCTTCGGCCGATGCGCTGCTCGGCGCCGTCGGGGAGGCGGGCGTTCCAGTGGCCCGCTTCGTCGCGGTGGAGCCCGACGATTGTGTCGCGGCGAAGGATCACCGAGCGGTGGACCCGGACGAAAAGGGCGGGATCGAGCTCCTCCTCGAGCTTGGCGATGGTTCGGTGAATCAGCCAGGAGCGGTTGCCGACATGGAGGCGCATGTAATCGCGCTCGGCGGTGATCCGCTCGATCTTGTCGGCGCCGATTCGAACGAGACCGTGAAGCTCCGGCACCCAGAATTCCTTGACATAGCGCGGCGGCTCGCCCGCTTCCGCCGGGGCGCGGCGCGGATGCTCGCGGGCGCGGTCGAGGGCGCGGGCCAGCCGGTCCGGCAGCACCGGCTTCATCAGGTAATCGACCGCGTCGACGTCGAACGCGGCGACCGCGAAATTGTCGAAAGCGGTGACGAAGATGACGAGCGGAACGTGCGGCCGGCCGCTCAGCGCCCGGGCGACGTCGATCCCGTCCATTCCGGGCATTGCAATGTCGAGGAGGACGAGGTCGGGCTTCAGGTCGTCGACCATCGAGAGCGCGGACTCGCCATCACTCGCGGTGCCGGCGAGTTCCACGCCCGGCTGCTTGGACAGCAGGATTTGGAGACGTTCGACCGCGAGCGGCTCGTCGTCGACGGCCAGGACCTTTAGGTCAGTCATCACTCACCACCGGCATGAAGATGTGGACGGTATAGCCGCCGCCCGGGTCGGGGCCGTGAAGGCAGCCGGCGCCGGCGCCGAACCGCGCGTTCAGGCGATTGCAGACATTGGCGAGGCCGACCCCGGTGCCGCCGCCCGGAGCGATCTCGGCCGCGTCGCCGCCATTGTCCTTGACCTTGATGTGGAGCCGCCCCGCTTCTTCGTAGGCCGAGAGCTGGATGGTGACCGGGTGGCGCGAGCGGGCGACTCCATATTTCACCGCATTCTCGACGATCGGCTGAAGGATCAGCACCGGCACGCGGCGGCCGAGCAGATGCTCGGGCACGTCGACCTCGATCTTCAACCGGTCTGGGAAGCGGATCTGCTCGATCTCGAGATAGAGCTTTTGGAGGTCGATCTCTTCGGCCAGCGACACGTCGGCGGCGGGATCGGCTGCGAGCGTCGAGCGGAAGAAGGCCGACAGGTTCATCAGCATCTTCTCCGCCGTCTCGGTTCGTTCGGCGAGGACGAGCGAGCTCAGCGAATTCAGCGTGTTGAACAGAAAGTGCGGGTTGATCTGGTAGCGGAGCGCGCGGAGCTGGGCGTCCTGGGCCTCGCGTGCCAGCGCGGCGGCGCGCTGGTCGGCGGCGCGGAGCTGGCGGGAATAGCTGAGCGCGACATAGATTGCCGACCAGGCCGCGAAGAAGAAATACCAGGAGAAGGCGCCGTCGGCGAGCATCGCGACCGTGCTCTTCTCGCGGTCCGTCAGCATCGCGTTGTCGCGGACGATCCACACCGCGTCCATCGGCGAGTAAACGTAGAACATATAATGGTTGAACGCGGAGAATGCGGCGGCGGCGGGAAGGCACAGGATTGCAGCCGCGATGATCTTGGTGCGTACCGGGGAATTGTGGGTCGGGCGCAGGAGCACGTACATGACTCCGGTGAGCAGCATTCCCGCCACGACCACGAAGACGCGCCGCTCCAGCATCTCGAGCTGGCCCTCATAGGCGACGATCACCCCGCGCAGGGTCGCCTGCACAAGGTAGAAGAGCCAGAAGAAGAGGATCGTCTTGACCGCCAGCGGCCAGTCCGGCAGCCAGCGGCCGTGCGATCGCGGAAGCGCGCGGTCCATGCCTCCGTCTAACCGATGACCGATGCCAGCGCCGCCCGTCGGGCCGGCGTTCGCAGAAGCGGCGCCGCCCTTGGTCGAAAATGCGGGCGCGCCGCGGTCCGGCAGCGGCCGGCGATAGCCGGACGAGTCAGCCTCGCTCGCCAATGTGCGGCCCTGCCGCGCCGAGTCTCCCCGCGATTCGCTCATCACTCCCCCCCCCCCCCCCCGGCCTTGCTAGCAGCGCTTGGGCGTCGGGTCAGCGCCGAGAAAAGCGGCCGTGCGCGTCCTGAGCTACGGAAAGATTACTGTAGGGACTCGGCCGGGGAACGGTGCGGCGCCGCAACGACGCTAGGGCGTCCTTGGCCCGCGCCTCTCACTTATGTTGCACGTCAGTGACAGTTCCACAGGCCTGTGGCGACGGCGAGGATTTCGCATTGCCGCCGACTCCCATCTCTGATTCTATCTCTTCGGGGCACGCGGGGTGCCAGGGTTAACGGGCTGGAAAGCCAATATGTTGCATGATGCTCCGCGGGGATAAGGAGCGGGATCATGAGTACGAATACGCGTCAGCCGCGTCAGCCCAACGGGGCCTTGGCCCTGTCGGAGATGCGTGAGTTCGCAACCTTCACCAAGGGCACGCAGCGCTACATCCGCCGCTCGCTCGACGTCGGTCTCGGCCGCCGCGATGCGGTCAAGCGCTGGTCGCGCGACATTGCCGAAGCCGCAAGCATCCGCGCCCAGGAGCGCGTCTATCAGCGGCTCGAGCATGTCCGCTCGTTCGTTCCGGACGATTGTGGGCTCGACACGATGGAGCCGATGATGGCGCCGCTGGTCACCATGACCGCGTTCGACCTCGGCCAGGACCGGCTGAGCTGCTTCCCTTCCTACCGGTTTCTTTACGAGCGGCTGATCGGCGCGTCGGTGCGCCCGTGGCTGCCGGCCGCCTTCTGCTCGGCGGCGGCGCTTCCGCACCTCCATCCGACCCGCCGCCGCACTTTGCTGCAGTCGATCAGCGAAGCCGCCGCGACCGCGCCGGGCTGGTCGAGCCGCGAGCCGATGTTCGTTCCCGACTGGGTCGAGAAGGTCGACGTCGCCGTCGCCGGCTAATCCCTCTTCTTCGCTCCAACAGGCGCCCGTCCGGCTCAGTGCCGGGCGGGCGTTACTTTTTGGCGAGGCCGTCGACGAGGTCCTGGGCGAACTGGCTGAGCGTGTCGTCGCGGGCGCCCATGATGACGATGCGATCGCCCGGACGGGCGAGCTCGAGCAGGCGCGCCGTCGACTGGGTGCGCTCCGGCGGCGGCTCGGCGATATGCTCGGCATTGCGGCCGCGCGCGCGGATGCCCTCGACGATCTGGCCGCTGCCGACCGAGCGGTCGGTAGTGCCGCCATGATAGACCGGATCAGGCATGATCAGCACGTCGTCGGGGCGCAGCTTATCGACGAACGTGTCGATCAGCTCGCGGCCCATCTTGGCGAGCGGCCCGAAGCCGTGCGGCTGGAAGAAGACCAGAAGCCGGCCGGGTGAGATGTGCAGCGTGTGCAAGGTGGCGGCGATCTTGTCGGGATTGTGCCCGAAATCGTCGATGACGGTGACACCGTTCGCCTCGCCGACTTTCTCGAAGCGGCGGCGCAGGCCGGTGAAGCCTTCCAGCGCGCGCGCGGCGTCGGCCAGCGGCACGCCCGCGGCCATCACCGCGCCGATCGCGGCCAGCGCATTGGCGGCATTGTGGCGGCCGGGGACCTGAAGCCGGAGTGGAGCGGTTTCGCCGGTGCGGCGATCGGTGACGGTGAGGGTGAGCGCGAACGCCTCCTCGCGAGGATCCGACCCGACAAGGTCGGCCTCGTTGCCATTGAGGCTGTAGGCGATCAGCTTGTCTGCCGGCAGCACGGCGGCGAGGAGACGAGTCTCGTCGTCGTCCAGATTGGCGACGACCTTTTCCGCCCTGGCGGCGAAGTCGCCGAACAGGTGGCGAAGCTCCTCCAGCGACTTGTGGTCGAGGGTGACGTTGTTCAGAACCGCGACCTTGGGCCGGTAGAGGGCGATCGTGCCGTCGCTCTCGTCGACCTCGCTGACGAAGTCCGGACCGCCGCCGACGAGGGCGCTGGCGAAGGGTTGGTCGGGTGACACGAAATTCTTCATGATCGCGCCGTTCATCACGGTCGGATCGCGGCCGACCGCGTGCAGAATCCAGCCGATCATCCCGGTCACGGTCGACTTGCCCGACGTTCCGCCGACCGCGATTCCGGTCTCCGCCTCGTTGAACAGCTGGGCAAGCAGCTCGGCACGGCCGAGGCGCTCCAGGCCGAGCTCGCGCGCCTTGACCACGTCCGGGACGCTGTCCTCCACCGCTGCGGAGGCGACGAGGATCTGGTCGGTGTCGGTGAGGCCGGAACCGTCCTGCGGAAACAGGGGAATACCGCGCGCGCGCAGCGCCTCGAACTTCGCTCCGAGCTTGCCCTGGTCGAGCGTCCGGTCGGAGCCGGCGACATTGCCCCCGCGGCCTTGGACGATGAGCGCGAGCGGGAGCATACCGCTGCCGCCGATCCCGCAGAAGAAATAGCGTTTGTCGAGCTTCATGGCGCCGCCCTATTGGCAGAGGCGAGGAACTTCAAACGGGAAGGGGCCAATGCGGATCGGCGTCGTCGCGCCCAGTGGGCGCTTCGTCCGGGAAAGCGCGGAAAGAGTGACGGCGCTGGCGGCCCAGGATTTCCCGGGAGTCGAGCTGGTCTTCCATCCGCAATGCTTCATGGAGGACAATCATTTCGCGGGCAGCGACGACGCACGATTTGCGGCGTTCGTCGCGGCGGCGAACGACCCGTCGCTCGACGCGATCTGGTTCGCGCGCGGCGGCTATGGTGCGTGCCGGATCGCCGAGGAGGCGGTGGCCGCGCTTGATCCCGCCGCGCGCGACAAGGCTTATCTCGGCTATAGCGACGGCGGCTACCTGCTTGCCGGTCTCTACAAAGCAGGATTTCCGCACGTGGCCCATGGCCCCGTCGTCCACGACATCGCCCGCGACGGCGGCGTCTCGGCCGTGCGGCGGGCGCTTGCCTGGCTAACTGAGCGCTCTCCCGATGCGCTCGAGCCTGGGCTGGAGCGCGGCACCGCTTATGCCGCGTTCAATCTCACCGTGTTCGGGCTGCTAACAGGCACAGCCTTGGAGCCGGACCTCGGCGGCCACGTCCTGCTGGTCGAGGACGTTGCGGAACATGCCTACCGGACCGACCGGGCGCTGTTCCATATCACCGGCCAGCCGCAGTTGCGCCGGATCGTGGGTCTTCGCCTCGGGCGAGTCAGCGACATCCCGGAGAACGATCCGGATTTCGGCGCGACCAGCGAGGAGATCGCGCGCTACTGGTGCGAGCGCTCGGGAATTCCCTTCCTGGGTCGCGCCGATATCGGCCACGATGCCGACAACAAGGTGGTGCCGTTCGGCGTGTTCTGAAGGCCACACTTTCCCATAGGACCCTCAGAGAAAGCATTCGTGCGCAACAGAGTGACGCACTCCACTTGCAAACTGATTTGCATTGGTTCTAATCGAGGGCACAGGTTCACAGGAGGGAATGTAAATGGCGAATGCGCAACAGTCCGGTCTGCAGCGTCCGGTCACGCCGTCGAAGGATCTTGCCGAGATCACCGGGAGCGCGCCGCTGCCGCGCAGCCAGATGGTCAAGAAGGTGTGGGATCACATCAAGGCGAACAATCTGCAGAACCCGCAGAACAAGCGCGAGATCCTCGCCGACGACAAGCTGAAGAAGATCTTCGGCAAGGACAAGGTGTCGATGTTCGAGATGAACAAGCACCTGTCCAAGCACGTCAGCTAAGACGAACTACCCTTTAAGGGGCGTCCGCCCGTCCGGGACCTCCCGGGCGGGCGGATTTCGTTTGGGGAGGTGTTTTCGGTCAGCCGCGGATGCGCAGGCCGATCCACAAAGTGCGCGGCGTGGCGCGTTCGATCGTCCCGTCGGAGCTGATCCCCGCTTCCACCCGCTCGTCGGTGAGATTCTCGCCGCGGGTCTCGACCGACAGGTTGCGCGACAGCGGCCACAGCAAGGCGGCATCGAAGGTGAGGGCGTCGTCGAGCGACTGGCGGTTGAGGTCGTCCTCGAACTGCGTGTCGACATAGCGGGCACTGAACGAGGCCTGGGCGCCGTCGTGTGGCGACCAGGCGAGCGTGGCGGCGGCGCTGTGGCGCGGCGTCTGGGCAGGCCGCAGGCCGTCGAGCGGCGCGGCGGGGCCGCTTGCCACGACCTCCGCATCGGCGAAGCTGTAGCCGGCGCTCAAGCTGAAGCGGCCAAGCGCGATGCTGCCGTTGATCTCGATCCCGCGGCTGTCGATCGCCTCCAGGTTCTGGCGCTGGCGATACTCGCCGGCGGCGGAGACGAAGCCGACGCCGGGGAAGACTCCCGGCCCCTGGGCCAGGGTCACGTTGGCGATCGGATTTTCGAGGCGGTTGGTGAACAGGGTCACCCCGATCCGCGCAGCGGGCAGCGGCCGCCATTCGACTCCCGCTTCGGCGCCGCGCAGCCGCTCGGGCCGCAGGTCGGCATTGGCAGCGGTGGCGTCGGGCCCGACTCGGAACGGTCGGTAAAGCTCGTTCAACGTGGGCAGCCGCCAGCCCAGATAAGCCGCCACCCGAAGCGTGAGGTCGGCCGCGGGGCGCCAGGCGACACCGCCGCGCGCGGTCGGCTCCCAGCCGCTTCGGTCGGCGAAATGCGTGTCGGTGATCTGCTCGGAGGTGGCGAAGATTCGCTCCTCGAGCCGCCCGTCCTCGATCCACCAGCGGTCGATGCGCGCGCCGCCGCTCAGCACGAAGGCGCCAGCCTCGAAACTCGCTTCGCCGAACGCACCGACCGTCCGCGTGCGACCGCCCGCCTCGCGTCCGCGCGTGCCGACGCCGTTCTGGAAGTTGAAGCGCTCGCGAGTCACGCCCGACGTCTCGCGCCAGTCGCCGCCGATTCGAAGCTCGGCTGGGCCGAGGCGTGGGCGAAGCTCGATGCGCGCGCCGAGTCCGGTGGACGGCACCTCATATTGCTCCGCGGTTCGGTTGGCGGCTGCGCGACCCGGGCTCACGGAGGCGAAGCTGTTGTAGAAGCTGCGAGTCTGCACATAAGCGAGCGCCGACCAGGGCAGCGCGCCCGAGCCAACGAGGCGAAGCGACGCGTCAAGCCCATCGGTGCGGATGTCGCTGAACGCCGTGCCGCGCTCGCGCGAGTCGTGGAAGGCGAGCCCGCCCGCTTGCAGCTCGATGTCTCTGGCCAGGGGGGCCACCGCTCGGATGGCGAAGCTCGCCTGCTCGTAGGGCGAGGGGCGGTCTGCTGGTCCGCGCTGCTCCTCGACGATCGGAATGAAGCCGTCGCCTGTTGCATAGCTGGCGCCGGCGGTGAGGAAGCCACGGCCTAGATCCCACCCGGCGGAGGCCGAGCCGTCGACCCCGCCACGGCTGCCGGCGGCGAGCGAAGCGGCGATGCCGCGCAGATCCTGCGGGCTGGCGCTCTCAAGCTCGATCGTTCCGGCGAGCGCGCCCGGGCCGGCCGCGCCGGTGCCGCCCCCGCGCACCACGCGCACCTCGCCGAGCCGGCGCGGATTGTAAGCGGGCCAGCTGATCCAGCCGCCGAATGGATCGGTCTGCGGAACGCCGTCGAGGATCAGCAGCGCCCGCGACGAGGCGTTGCCGCCGAGCGCCCGCAGTGTTGCGCCCTGGCTTGTCGGATTCGCCGATCGCGCGTCGGAGCGGCGGAAAAGCTGGAAGCCAGGAACGTCGCGAAGCACCTCCTCGAGCCGGTTCGAGGACGACAGGTCGAGCCGCTCGCGGCCGATCGTGACTGTTCCGTACACCGCCTCGCCCGGCGCTTCGCCGAGGCCCCGGCCGGTGACGATGATGACATTCTCACCCGCCTGCTGGGCCTGAGCGGCGGCGGCGGGGAAGACGAGAAGCGGCAACAGGGCAAGGCGGTGCAACATCGCCAAGCCCTTACAGCAAAAAGCGGGGCCGAAGAGAGTTCTTCTGCTCACCTTCATGCTCCGATGGGATGACCGATCAGGAGCCCGCGGCGATCTGCGCGGCGGCGGCCTCGAACTGGGCGCGGGTGGCGCCGATCACCAGACCCTGCTCGTCCTTGCTGAAATTGTTGAGCCGCAGATAGAGCTTGGCCGAGCCGGTGGTCACGGTCGCGCCCTCGCCGTCGGCGAACTCGATGGTTCCGACGGGATTGCCGTCGCTGCCGCGGACGGCCGCGCCCTCGACGAGATCGGCCAGCGTCACCTGGGCCGGTGCGGCAGCAGGCGCAGCCTCAGCGGCCTGCGCCGCCGCGCTGTCCTGCGCCGGCTGTGCCGCATCCTGGGCGGCGGCAGGAGTGGCAAGAACGGCGCCCGCAGCCGCCGCAATAAGAACATGGAAAACCTTCACGCACTTCTCTCCAATTTTCAGGGGCGCCCTTCCTCACAAGCCGGGGCCGTGAGGGCAAATGCGGGCGCCTGAGAATGCGGCGAGCCGAGCCTCGTGGTCGATGAGGCGCCGGAACGAAATTAGAGAACGTATTTGCTGAGATCGGTGTCGCGGGCGATCTCAGCGAGCTGCGCGTCGACATAGGCCGCGTCGACCGTGACCGTCTCGCCCTGCCGGTCCTCGGCGTCGAAGCTCACCGTCTCGAGCAATTTCTCCATCACCGTCTGAAGTCGGCGAGCGCCGATATTCTCGACCTGCGCGTTCACCTCGGCGGCGACCCGGGCCAGCGCCCGGATGCCCTCGTCAGTGAACTCGATCTCGACACCCTCGGTCTTGAGCAAGGCGCGGTACTGCTCGGTGAGGCTGGCGCGCGTGTCCGAGAGGATCGCCACGAAATCCTCTTCGCTGAGCGCCTTCAGCTCGACGCGGATCGGCAGCCGGCCCTGCAGCTCGGGCAGCAGGTCCGACGGCTTGGCGATGTGGAAGGCGCCAGACGCGATGAAGAGGACGTGGTCGGTCTTCATCGGCCCGTATTTGGTGGCGACCGTGGTGCCCTCGATCAGCGGCAGAAGGTCGCGCTGCACGCCCTCGCGGGAGACCGAGCCGCCGCGAACGTCGCTGACCGCGATCTTGTCGATCTCGTCGAGGAAAACGATTCCGTTGGCCTCGGCGTCCTTCAGCGCGACTCGGTTGACGTCGTCCATGTCGAGCCGCTTGTCGCTCTCCTCCTCGATCAGCTTGGCGAGCGCGTCCTTGACCTTCATCTTGCGGCGCTTCTTGGGTGGGCCGCCCATCGCCTTGCCGAGCATTTCCGACAAGTTGATCATTCCGACCTGGCCCGGCATCCCCGGGATCTCGAACGACTGGTTGGGGCTGTCGACCAGCTCGATCTCGACCTCTTTGTCGTCGAGATGGCCGTCCTCGCCCATCTTGCGGAAGCTCTCCCGGGTCGCCTGGCTCGCTTCCTTGCCGGTCAGCGCATCGAGCAGGCGCTCGACCGCTGCGGCCTCGGCGGCGTCGCGAACCGCCTCGCGGCGGCGCTCGCGCTCGAGGCGAACGGCTTCCTCGACGAGGTCGCGGGCGATCTGCTCCACGTCGCGGCCGACATAACCGACCTCGGTGAACTTGGTCGCCTCGACCTTCACGAACGGCGCGTCGGCAAGGCGGGCGAGGCGGCGGCTGATCTCGGTCTTGCCGCAGCCGGTCGGCCCGATCATCAGGATGTTCTTTGGCGTGACTTCCTCGCGAAGCCCCTCGGGGAGCTGCTGGCGGCGCCAGCGGTTGCGGAGCGCGACCGCGACCGCGCGCTTGGCCTCGCTCTGGCCGATGATGTGCTGATCGAGAGCCGCGACGACCGCCTTGGGGGTCAGGCCCTTCTTCGCGCGGGCGGTTTGTTCAGGGGAGGGCTGCTGCCCTTCGGGAGTCCCGCGCTGGGCGGGGAAAGCGCTGACATTTTCCATCACAGGCTAGATGGAGGCGTCGCTCGGGCCCTTCAAGCTTGGCTATTCCGCGGCGAGCAGGCGTTCGGCGCCGCCAAGGTCGACGCTGACGAGGCGGCTGACGCCTTTCTCGACCATGGTCACTCCGAACAGGCGGTGCATCCGGCTCATCGTCACGGCATTGTGGGTGACGATCAGGTAGCGCGTGTCGGTCTCCTGGGTCATCCGGTCGAGCAGGCTGCAGAAGCGCTCGATATTGGCGTCGTCGAGCGGCGCGTCGACCTCGTCGAGCACGCAGATCGGTGCGGGATTGGTAAGGAAAAGGGCGAAGATCAGGGCGACCGCGGTCAGCGCCTGCTCGCCGCCCGACAGCAGGGTGAGCGACTGGAGGCGCTTGCCCGGCGGTTGGGCCATGATCTCGAGGCCGGCCTCCAGCGGATCGTCGCTCTCGACCAATTCCAGATGGGCCTGGCCGCCCTCGAACAGGGTGGTGAACAGGCTCCGGAAGTGGCGATCGACCGCTTCGAAGGCGGTGAGCAGCCGGGCGCGGCCCTCGCGGTTGAGGCTTCCGATCGAGCCGCGCAGCCGGTGGATCGCGGTGCCCAGCTCCTCGCGCTCGGCGGCGCTGGTGGTGACCTCTTCCTCGAGCTCGGCAAGCTCGCGCTCGGCGATGAGGTTGACCGGCCCGATGCGCTCGCGATCCTGGGTCAGCTTCTCGAGCCGCGCCGATTCCTGGTGGGCCTCGCCGAGGTCAGGCTCCTCGAACCCCATGCGCTGGGGGAGCAGCGGCGGCGGGCATTCGAACTTCTCGCCGGAGATCCGCCCCATCTCGACCCGGCGATGGTCCTGGCTCTCGGCGCGGGCGAGGGCGCCAGCGCGCGCCTCGCGGGCGATGGCGAGCGCTTCATTAGCGTTCGCGAGCCGGCCCTCGGTCGCCTGAAGCGCGGTCTCCGCAGCGCGCTCCCCCGCCGCGGCTTCGGTCGCGGCGCGGGCGGCTTCGGCGGATGCGGTCTCGGCGGCATCGGCCTGGGCGCCGAGCCGCTCTGGCGCATCGGCGAGGGACGCGGCCTCTTCGTCGGCATCGTGGATTCGGCGGGCCAGTTCCTCGTCGCGTTCGGCGGCCTTGGACGATCGCTGTCCCCAGGCCTCGATCTCCTGGGCGGCGGCGGTTCGGCGCTGCTGGTCGGCAGCGAGGGCGCGGGCATGCGTGGCGAATTCGGCGCGCGCCTCGGCGACCGCGGCCTGCGCGGTTTCGGCGGCCTCCGCGGCGACCTGAACTCGCTGGCGAGTCGCCGCAGGATCGGGAAGGGCGTCGAGTGCGGCTTGCGCCTCGGCATGGCGGGCCTGGGCCTCGGCGACGTCCTTGGCGGCCTGGTCGGCACGCTCGTCGAGGCCGGAGCGGCGGATTTCGAGCCGCTCCAGTTCGGTGTTGACCTGGTCCTCTTCGCGGACCGCGTCGCGGATTGCTCCATTGGCCTCGACCTCGGCGCGGCGTGCGGTGTCGGCGGCCTCGCGAGCGGCCTGGACGGCAGCGAGGGCAGTGTCGATGCGCGCCTGAGCAGAGGTGACGGCGTCGCGGGCGGCGGGCAGCGCGGCCTCGATCTCTTCTAGCCGGTTCACCCGGATCAGGCGCTCTGCGGCTGCAGCGCCGAGGCCAGTGGCGACGAAGCCGTCCCAGCGGCGAAGGCGGCCCTCTTTGGTGACGAGGCGTTGGCCGACGGCCAGTTCAAGGCTGCCGTCGTCGCTGTCGACCACGCCGATCTGCGCGAGTCGGCGGGCGAGCGCGGCCGGCGCCTTCACGTGATCGGCGAGCGGCGCCGCGCCGACAGGCAAGGCCGGGTCGCCGGGCTTCGGCGAAGCACCGGTCCAGCCGCGCGGGCCGCCGTCGCCGATCGCTGCCTCAAGATCCTCGCCAAGCGCTGCAGCGAGGGCCCGCTCGAAGCCCTTGGCCGCTCGGACCTGGTTGATGGCCCGGTCGCCCGCGCTACCCTCGACCGCCTTGCGCAGCGCGGTGGCCTCGGATTCGAGGGCGGCAAGTGCGGCGCGAGCCGCGGCGGCGTCGGCCTGGGCTGAGTCGCGCTCGGCGGCGGCGGCTTCGCGCTGGGCCTCCGCGGCGCCGATCGCCTCGCCGGCCTGCTCCAAGCGCGCTTCCGCAGCTTCGCGGGCCTCGCGGGCGGCGCGGCGGCGGGAAACGAGATCCTCGCCATCGTTGAGCTGGGCCAATTGATCGGCGATCCGCTGAGCCTCCGCCTCGGCGCGGGCGAGGCGCTGGGCGGCGCCGTCGAGCTGGGCGCGGGCGAGGCGGTGCTCGGCCTGCTCCGCGGCCTCAGCACTGCGCGCAGAGGCGAGGGCGGCGTCAGCCTCGCGTGCGACCCCTTCGGCCTCGGCCAGACGTTCGGCGATCTTCTCGCTCTGCGTTCCGGCGTCGGCGAGGCGGGCGTCGAGGACGTCGATCTCTTCCTGCAAGCGATCCAGGGCGGCGGCGGCGTCATCGCGAAGCGCCGCCTCGCGGGCACGGTCGGCGACGAGCGTGTCGCGGCGGCGGGTCAGCTCGTCGAGACGGCGGCGGGCGCTGTCACGCTCGGCGCGAAGCCGGGCGAGCTCGTGGCCGAGATCTGACGCCCTCTCGCGCGCGGCGGTGGCGGCATTGCGGCTGGCTGCGACAGCCTCGGCAGCGGCGCGTTGCGCATCGGCCGCCTCGGCGTGCGCCTTCGCAGCAGCGTCGACCGCGGCAACGGCGAGCTCGGCGTCCTTTCGGGCGGCCGCGGCAGCGTCGGCGGCTTCCTTCCAGCGCGAGAAGACCAGCCGCGCCTCTGCGACGCGGATCTCGTCGCTCAATTTGCGGTAGCGCTCGGCGGCCCGGGCCTGGCGCTTCAGTGCGGCGGCCCGCTGCTCCATGTCGCCGAGCAGCTCGTCGAGGCGGGTGAGATTGGCCTCGGCCGCGCGCAATTTCTGCTCGGCGTCGCGGCGGCGGACGTGGAGGCCGGCGATCCCTGCCGCTTCCTCGAGCATCAGCCGGCGCTCGGCCGGCTTGGCGGCGATGATCGCGCTGATCCGGCCCTGGCTGACCAAAGCTGGCGAGTGGGCGCCGGTGGCGGCGTCGGCGAACAGCAGGCCGACGTCGCGGGCGCGAACGTCGCGACCGTTGATCCGATAGGCAGAGCCGGCGCCGCGCTCGATCCGGCGGGTGACCTCGACGTCGCCGGACGCCAGCAGACGCACGCCCTCCGGATCGGCGATATCGCTGGGGTCGCGCTCGATCGACAAAGTGACTTCGGCGAAGTCGCGCGACGGGCGCGTCGCGGTGCCGGCGAAGATCACGTCCTCCATGCCGGAACCGCGCATCGACTTGGCCGAGCTTTCGCCCATCACCCAGCGGATCGCTTCCAGCACGTTCGACTTGCCACAGCCGTTCGGCCCGACGATTCCGGTGAGGCCCGGCTCGATTCGGAGATCGGCCGGTTCGACGAAGCTCTTGAAGCCGGACAGGCGCAGCCGCTTTATCTGCACGCGCGCGCCTCCGGACCGGACTCGCGGCTAGCTCTCCGGGGCGAGGGAGATGCTGTGCAGAGTTGCAGCCCCCTCATGCCCGGTCACCTGCCCCTTTCGCCTGCCCCCGTAACGGGGGCCGAAAGCAGCGGCTGGATCATCGCCCAGCTGGCGGGGCCGAGGAGTTGCCCGTTGAGCATGAAGGTCGGCGTACCCTCCACGCCCAGGTGGTCCGCGGCGTCGCGCATGCCCATGACCTGGGCGAGGTTGTCGGCGCTGGCGAGGCAGCGGTTCGCCTCCGCCGGGGTGATGCCGTGGGCGGCTGCGATCTGCTTGAGGCCGATCAGCTCGGCGGTTCGGGCGACCGATTGCGGCGTCGGCCGCACCTCGATCTCTGCCTTCTGGGCCGCGGTCAGCGCGTCGGCGCGCCCGGCCCACGTGTCTTGCTGAGCGAGCAGGTGGGTGGTCAGCGCGAAATAATCGCTCGGTGCTGCGCAGCGGCTCAGCACAGAGGCGGCAAGGTCGTAATGGTTGAGGACGTAGTTGCGATATTCGACGCTGACCCGGCCCGAGCGGACATGCTCGACCAGCGACGGCGTCGCCTCCGCCGAGAAAGTCGCGCAGTGCGAACAGGTCAGCGATAGGAACTCGACCAGCTTCAGCGGCGCGTCCGGATTGCCCATCCGAAAGCCGCCCTCGGGCGTCCTCGCGACGCGCTGCGACCAGTCGACTGCAGGCGCGGCGGGAGCCTGCGCCGCGGCCGGAGCCGCAGCGAGGAGACCTAGCGCGAGGAAAGCAGAAGCGAGCCGCTTCATCTTACGACCCGATCGCCGCCCGCAGCCGGTTCTCGAGCGATAGGCCCGGGGTCTGCGGATGGTTCCAGTAGCCGACATTCTCCTGGACCTGGCCATTGATGAAGAAAGTCGGAGTGCCGGTGACTCCGTCCTCCTGCACCTTGCGCTGGGCCTCGGCGAGGGCGTTCAAATTCTCGGGATTGTTCAGGCACTCGTCGATCCGCGCCTGCGGCATGCCGCGCTGGCGGAAGAACTGGTCCATGCCGAGCGCCCGGGCGAGCGCCGGGGCCTGCTGTGCGGGCGGCATCGCCTGAAGCGCCTGGAGCTGGGATTCGGGAATCTCGCGGGTGCGGGCCGACCATTCGGCTTGGGTCGCGTAAAGCTGTTCAGTAAGCGCGAAGAAGGATTCCGGGGCCTGACAGCGCAGCAGGGTCGAGATTCCAGCGTCGGTCGGGAACAGCAGAACCGGGCGGAACTCCCAGCTCACCTGGCCGCTGCGGACATAGGTGTTCTTCAGCTCCTCGGACGCTTCCTCCGAGAATTCCGCGCAGTGCGGGCAGCTGATCGACGCATATTCGACGAGCTTCACCGGCGCATCGGGATTGCCCATCCGGAAGCCGCCTTCCGGCGTCTGCTGGACCACCTGGGTCCAGTCGCCATTGTTGGGCGCGGGGATTTGCGGGAGCGCTGCATTCATGTCGATGGTGGCGGCGGCCTGGTTGAGGTCGCTCTCGCCGCCGCATCCGGCCACGGCCAGAGCCAAGGCCGACGCGATTCCGACAAAAACTGGCTTCATCTTTTCCTGTCTCCAATGGTGCCGATCACTCGGATCGCCGTCACGATGGGCGCTCCTTCGCTTGCGGCGAGCCCCTGCGCAAGGGACTCGAGCACCGCGCGAAGCTCAGGATCGGCCACTTCGCGAAGCGATTCGCCGAGCTCGGCGGGGACGGGCGGGGGCGGCGCGCCGGGCGTCTTGCGCTTGGTCTGGGCGGCGACTCGGCCCTGGCGGAACGACACGCGTTCGATCGCGGGATAGCCGAAGAAGCGGTTCACCCGCTCGACGATCGCCGGAGCGACGTGCTGGAGCATCGGCGCATGCGCACCCTCGACGATCAGGGTCAGCACTCCGCCGCTCTTGCGGCCTGGAGGGAAGCGGATCGATTCGGGCGAGGAGACATTGGCGTAGCGCTCGCCGACGATCTCGGGCCAGCGGGTGACGATGCTGTGCTGGACGAAGCCGAAGCGGCGGAAGGCCGCGGCGCCGACACCGCCGAGCAGGTCGGACACCGACCGCACGCCGTTCACGCGCGGAGCCGGATCCTTCGATTTTGTCTTCCCGCCCACTTTGCCCATCGAAAAGATAGTGGCACAGGCCGGCGGTGCCCGTCGATGCGACAAATGCCCTGATGCGCTGGTATGCTGTGGATAAGCGACGGCTGCCCTGGCGCGCCGAAACCGGCGAGACGGCGGACCCATATCGGGTGTGGCTGTCGGAGATCATGCTTCAGCAGACCACCGTCGCCGCGGTGAAGCCCTATTTCGAGAATTTCACGGCGCGCTGGCCGACGGTCGAGGCGCTCGCAGCGGCTGACGAGGCCGAGGTCATGCGCGCCTGGGCCGGGCTCGGCTATTATGCGCGTGCCCGCAACCTCATCGCCTGCGCGCGCGAGGTGGCAGCGCGCGGCGGGGTTTTTCCGGTCGAGGAGGCGGAGCTGCGCAAGCTGCCGGGCATCGGCGGTTACACGGCAGCGGCCGTCGCTGCTATCGTCTTCGGCAAGCGCGCGGTCGTGGTAGACGGCAATGTCGAACGTGTCGTGTCGCGCCTGTTCGCGGTCGCCGATCCGTTGCCGGGCGCTAAGCCGCGGCTTCGCGAGCTCGCCGATCGGCTCACTCCCGCGGACGGCGCCGGCGACTTCGCCCAGGCGATGATGGACCTGGGCGCGACCATCTGCACACCGCGCTCGCCCGCCTGCGGGCGCTGCCCGGTGGCAGCGTGGTGCGTCGCGCGCGCGGAGGGGCGACCCGACACTTATCCCGTAAAGGCGAAGAAAGCGGCCAAGCCGCGGCGCCATTGGACTGCTTATTGGCTTGAGCGGAACGGCGAGGTCCTGCTCGCGCGGCGGCCGGCGCGCGGGCTGCTCGGCGGAATGCTGGCTTTGCCCGTCGAGGTGCCGGCGGAAACGGCTTGGCAGGAAGCGGGGGCGGTCGAGCATGTCTTCACCCATTTCGCGCTCAGCATGACGGTGCTGTGCGGCGCGGGCGATTCGAAGCTGGAAGGTGAGTGGTGGCCGGTCGATCGGGTCGAGGAGGCGGGGCTTCCGACCGTGTTCGCCAAGGCGGCACGGCGGGCGCTGGCCTTCCGGCAGGTGCCGCGGAAGCAGGCGGCATGATCCCGCCGGGCTTCACCGGCGCCGGCCTCGACCGTGCCGACCAGCTGAGGGTGGATGCCGCTCGGCTGGCCGAGGCATTGGCCCATGCCGAGGCGAGCGTGCTGGCGATGCAGGGGCTGGAGCCTGAACTCGACGAGGCGAGCCGGCTGGTGTGGTCGCCGATCAACGGCCACGCGATCGAGCGTCTCATCCTGCTCGGATTCGACGGCGAGGTGCCGCGCTTCGCGCCGATCGCCGACGTGGCCCCGCACGGCACTGCGGCGATGTACCTGTTCAAGCTGATCAGCGAGCTGGATGCGCGCGAGGCGGCGATCTGGGCGGCGGCGCGAAGCCTCAACGAATGGCACGCGCGGCATCGCTTCTGCGGGGTGTGCGGAACTCCGACCGAGCCGTTCCGCGCTGGCTGGGGCCGCCGCTGCGGCGGCTGCGGCGCCGAGAACTTCCCCCGCGTCGACCCGGTGGTGATCATGCTCGCCGAGCATGACGGAAGGGTTCTGGTCGGGCGCCAGCACCGCTATCCGCCCGGCCGCTATTCGGCGCTGGCAGGTTTCCTCGAGCCGGGCGAATCGATCGAGGAGGCGGTCGCCCGCGAGCTGTTCGAGGAAGCCGGGCTTCGCGTCGGCGCTGTGCGCTACGTCACCAGTCAGCCCTGGCCCTTCCCCTACTCGCTGATGATGGCCTGCATGGCTGAGGCGGAAGACGACTCGCTCACGCTCGACACGACGGAAATCGAGGCCGCCTTCTGGGTCGACCGCGCAGGGGTACGGGCCGCGCTCGACGCGGCGCCTGACGCCCCATTCCAGGCGCCGCCGCCTTACGCCATCGCCCACACCCTGCTGCGCTGGTGGGTCGAGCAGGAGGACTAGCGGCTCGTCAGCCGTCCTTCGGTCTGGGCCTGCGGCTCGACCACGATTAGGGCGCTCATACCGACGAGGCGGCGCACCCAGCTGCGGCTGCGCATCCGGTAGCGGCCAACGGCCGGCACCAGGTTGACCGCGCGGGTCTCGCCCGGGGCGAGAACCATGCCGCCATTGGCCACGAGGTCCGCGTCACCCGAGCGGACGCGTGCACGCGCGAAGAAGCTTCCGGCTTGGAGGCTGAGCGGCGAGCGGCTGCTGTTGTAGAAGACGAGGCGCACCGGCTCGCCGGCGGGCAACCTGATCACCTCGGGCTCGAACGCGTTCACCCGCAGCAGCACATGATGCTCGATTCCCTGTCGCCATTCCGGCTCGCGCGGCTGCGCTGACGCACTCGTCGCGGCGAGCAGGAGCAAGGGCAAAAGCAGGCGACGCATACGAACCTCCCGCTACAACAATGGCTTGCGGGTATAGCAGTTCCGTTGCGGAGCGGCGAGGGGCCGCTCTCTGCGGCTCAGAACCTCAACGGCATCACCGTCTTCACGCTCGGCAACGCGGACAGCTGGCGGATCAGCGGCCCGTCGACCTGCCCGTCGACCGCGATCAGCGCGATCGCCTCGCCGCCCGCGGCGCGGCGGCCGAGATGGAAGGTGGCGATGTTGACGTTGGCATCGCCCAGAGCCGAGCCGACCCGGCCGATGAAGCCGGGCCGGTCCTCGTTGACGAAATAGATCATGTCGCCGTCGAGCTCGGCCTCGACCGCGACCCCGAACAGGTCGACGAGGCGCGGCGCGGAATTGCCGAACAGGGTGCCGGCGACGCTCTTCTCGCCGTCCTGAGTCATCACCGACACCCGCACCAGCGTGTGGTAATCGCCTTCGCGCTCGTGGCGGATCTCGCGCACGTCGATGCCGCGCTCCTTCGCCAGGAACGGCGCGTTGACCATGTTCACCGTGTCCGAATGAACCCGCATGAAGCCGGCGAGGACGGCGCTCGATATCGGCTTCTGGTTCAATTCCGCCGCGGCGCCCTCGGTCTCGATGCTGATCTGGCTGAGGCCGCCATGGGCGAGCTGCCCGACCAGGCTTCCGAGCCGCTCGGCGAGCGCCATGTAAGGCTTGAGGCGCGGCGCTTCCTCAGCGCTCAAGGAAGGCATGTTGAGCGCGTTGGTGACTCCGCCGCGGACGAGGAAGTCGCTCATCTGCTCGGCGACCTGGATGGCGACATTGACCTGCGCCTCGTTGGTCGACGCGCCGAGATGCGGCGTGGCGACGAGACCCGGCGTCCCGAACAGCGGATTGTTCTTGGCAGGCTCCTCGACGAACACGTCCAGCGCCGCGCCGCCGATATGGCCGCTTTCCAGCCCAGCCTTCAGCGCCGCCTCGTCGATGAGGCCGCCACGCGCGCAGTTGATGATTCGCACCCTTTTCTTGGTCTTCGCAAGGTTCGCGGCCGAAAGGATGTTGCGGGTCTGGTCGGTGAGCGGCGTGTGAAGGGTGATGAAGTCGGCGCGGCGGAGAAGCTCGTCCAGCTCGACCTTCTCGACCCCGAGCTCGAGCGCCCGCTCCGGCGTCAGGAAGGGATCGAAGGCGACCACCCTCATCTTGAGGCCGAGCGCTCGGTCGGCGACGATCGAGCCGATATTGCCGCAGCCGATCAGGCCAAGGGTCTTGGCAGTCAGCTCGACGCCCATGAATCGGTTCTTCTCCCACTTGCCGGCCTGGGTTGAGGCATCGGCCTGGGGAAGCTCGCGGGCGAGCGCGAACATCAGAGCGATGGCATGCTCGGCGGTGGTGATCGAGTTGCCGAACGGCGTGTTCATGACGACAATCCCGCGCGCGGTGGCGGCCGGAATGTCGACATTGTCGACGCCGATCCCGGCACGGCCGATCACCTTGAGATTGGTCGCGGCCTCCAGCAGCTCCGCCGTGACCTTCGTCGCCGAGCGGATGGCGAGGCCGTCATAGTCGCCGATGATCGCCTTCAGTTCCTCCTTGGTGAGGCCGGGCTTCTCGTCGACCTCGATGCCGTTTGCGCGGAAGATCTGCGCGGCATTGGGATCCATTTTGTCGGAGATGAGGACTTTCGGCACGGTGGGGATCCTTGAGAATGTTGTGCTCCTGCGAAGGCAGGAGTGATGCGAGCAAGGCTCCGGCCTTCGCCGGAGCACCGGTCGGATTCAGGCGGCTCGCGCCGTGTGGAAGGCCCAGTCGAGCCAGGGGGTGAGGCGCTCGACATCCTCGGTCTCGACCGTCGCGCCGCACCAGATTCGGAGGTGGGGTGGCGCGTCGCGGTGGCCGGCGATGTCGAAGGCGGCGCCTTCCACGTCGAGAAGAGTCTCCATCTCCTTAACCAGGGCGCGCTGCGCGTCGGAATCGAGGCCGGGAACGGCCGAGTCGGCGAGCTTGAGGCAGACGCTGGTGTTCGAGCGGGTCGCGGGATCGACGGCGAGATGCTCGATCCAGGGCGTCTCCTCGACCCAGGCGTCGAGCGCCGCGGCATTGGCGTCGGCACGGGCCATCAGCGCGGGAAGTCCGCCCTGGAGCTCCGCCCATTCCAGGGCGAAGATATAGTCCTCGACCGCCAGCATCGACGGCGTGTTGATCGTCTCGCCCTTGAAGATGCCTTCGATGAGCTTGCCGCCTTTGGTCAAACGGAAGATCTTGGGCAGCGGCCAGGCCGGCGTGTAGCTCTCCAGCCGCTCGACCGCGCGCGGGGACAGGACGAGGATGCCGTGGGCGCCTTCGCCGCCGAGCACCTTCTGCCAGGAGAAGGTGACGACATCGAGCTTATCGAAGGGCAGCTCCTGGGCGAACGCCGCCGAGGTCGCATCGCAGATGGCGAGGCCTTGGCGGTCGTCGCCGATCCACTCGCCGTCGGGGACGCGCACGCCGGAGGTCGTGCCGTTCCAGGTGAACACGACGTCGCTCTCCCAATCAACCGCGCCGAGGTCGGGCAACTGGCCATAAGGCGCGGTCAAGACCGTCGGATCGAGCTTCAGCTGCTTGGCGACGTCGGTGACCCAGCCCTGCCCGAAGCTTTCCCAGGCGAGCATCGTCACCGGACGGGCGCCGAGCAGGCTCCACAGCGCCATCTCGACGGCTCCGGTGTCGGACGCCGGGACGATGCCGATGCGGTGAGTCGCGGGAACGCGCAGGACGTGGCGGGTGAGCTCGATCGCATGCTGAAGCCGCGCCTTGCCGATCTTCGAGCGGTGCGATCGGCCGAGCGAGCCTTGGGGCAGCTTTTCAGGGCTCCAGCCGGGCGGCTTGGCGCAGGGGCCGGATGAAAAATGGGGGCGCCGCGGCTTGTCCGCGGGCTTGTCGATAGGCGCACTCGTGCCGGCGTCGGCCGGCGAAAGGTCAGTCATTCAAACTCTCCTCGCAGAGAGCACGCGCCGCGTTGGGACGGCGTGGCCCGCCGACGGGAGTAGAGCCGCGTTGATCCAAGTCAAGCGCGGCCGGGCTCCCGCGGCTCGACGCCTGTGGATGACCTGAGGCGTTGTACGGCGAATGCGGCTTGCGCTCATCTTTCTTGCATCGCTCCTCGTCGCGGGCTGCGTCCCGCGCGGCGCGATCCCGGGACGCGATGGCCAGCCGGCGGCTCGGGCGCTCGACGCCGACCATCCGATGACGCTGCAGTGCCGCGCCGACCTCGCCCGCGAGGGGGTCGAGTTCCGAACCGTCCCTGACCGCCTCAACGAAAATGGCTGCTCGGTGCTCGGCGCAGTGCAGCTCGCCGACATCGGCACGCCGAGCGCCGGGCTCGGCCCGATGAAATGCCCGCTTGCCCGCCAATATGCGCGCTGGGTCCGCGACATCGTCCAGCCGGCGGCCCGGCAGCTGCTCGGGAGCCCGGTCGCCCGGATCGAGACGTTCGGCACCTATGCCTGCCGGCCAGTCAACGGGCGCGAGGGCGCGCGATTGAGTGAGCACGGCCTCGCCAACGCCGTCGACGTCGCCGGCTTCAGGCTGGAGGACGGCCGCCGCCTGTCCGTGCTCGATGGCTGGAACGGCGAGGACGAGCCCGTGCGGACCTTCCTTCGCACCGCGCATCGCGGCGGCTGCACCTTGTTCCGGGTGTCGATGGGGCCGGAGTCGAACGCCCTTCACCGCGACCATTTGCATTTCGACTTGGGACAGGGCCGCTATTGCCGCTAATGCGGGTCAAATGACCGATCCGATCCCGCCGCAGCGCGTCTTCTCTCCCGCCCGTGAAGAGGCGGAAACCGCCGCCAAGCAGACCTCCTCGCCGCAGACCGAGGATCCCGCATACCGCCTCGCCTTCCAGGACATGGACTTCCTGCTTCGCGAGGACCTGCGGCCCGTCCGCTTCCAGCTCGAGCTTCTGAAGCCCGAGCTTCTCCTCGACGAGGCCAAAATCGCCTCGACCTTCGTCATGTACGGGTCCGCGCGAATCCCCGAGCCAGAAAAGGCGGATTCGCTTCTCGCCGCTGCCGCGACCGACCACCAGCGTCTCGTCGCCGAGCGGCTCAAGGCCAAAGCCCATTATTATGACGAGGCGCGCAAGCTCGCCCAAATCGCCAGCAAGACCGCGCCGGACCCCGACGGCTGGCGCCACTTCGTGGTCTGCTCAGGCGGCGGCCCGTCGATCATGGAAGCGGCGAACCGCGGCGCGGTCGACGTCGGCGCGGAGTCGATCGGGCTCAACATCGTGCTTCCGCACGAGCAGCTGCCCAATCCCTATGTCACCCCGCACCTGTCCTTCCAGTTTCACTATTTCGCTCTGAGGAAGATGCACTTCCTGCTGCGCGCCCGGGCGGTGGCGGTGTTTCCGGGCGGATTTGGCACGTTCGACGAATGTTTCGAGCTTCTGACCCTCATCCAGACCAGGAAGGTCGCGCCCGTGCCGATCGTCTTCTTCGGCAAGGACTTCTGGAACCGGGTGGTGAACTTCGAGGCCCTCGTGGACGAAGGCGTGGTGTCCCCCGACGACCTCAACCTCTTCTCCTTCGTCGAGACGGCCGACGAGGCGTGGGACATCGTCTGCCGCCACTACGAGATCTGCTGAGGTAGAAAGAAGGGACCATCCCCAGCCCCTCCGCGAAGGCGCGGAGGGGAGTCACCTTGTTGATGGACTCCCCTCCAGCCCTTGCTGGAGGGGCTGGGGGTGGACCTTCTGCTTTGGCTTAGTGGTCGCGGCCGGCGGCCGGAGCGGCCTCGCCGCCGGTGCGGCCTTCCTGGACCGGGGCGACCTGCGCCTCGTTGAGGACAGGCTGGTCGGGCGCTGCGCCATTGACCGTCGGATCGGCATTGTTGGCCTCAGGCGCCGCGCCGGCCGGCGCGGCGGCAGCCGGGGGCGGCGGCAGCGGCAGGCTCGATCCCTGCGCGTTCATATAGACCATGAGGTCGGCGCGGTCCTGCGGGTCCGACAGGCCGGCGAAGGTCATCTTCGTGCCGGGCGCGAACTGGCGCGGGCTGCGCAGCCACTGGCTCATCGTCTCCCAGTCCCAGGTGCCGCCCTTGCTGCGCAGCGCCTCGGAATAGTTGAAGCCCGCGACGTGGGCGACCTGAGCACCCATCGTGCCCCACAGGTTCGGACCGACGCCGTTGGCGCCGCCCTGGTTGATCGTATGGCAGGCCGCGCACTTGCGGAACACGGCCTCGCCGCGGGCCGCGTCGGCAGTCTGCAGGAAATGCGCGATCGGCTGCTCGGCCTCGCCGCCTTCGCCCTCTTCCTGGACGCCGGCGATCGGATAGCCCATTGGGTCGGGCCGCTCGGACTTGAACATCTCGCCCGCCACCAAGGTGCCGCCGAGCAGCACAATGCCGCCTCCCAGCACCCAACCAGCAATCGTGTTGAACCGATCGTTCATCGCGGCGAAGACCCCTGTCCAGGATGCGCGGCGCCAGGAGGGCTGCCGCGGCAAGTTCGAATTTGCGCCCCCTTTATGCGGGGGGCGCGCGCGCCGCAAGCTCCAGACTCCCGTCGGTGTGGGTAGGGGCGGGAGCTAGGTCCACCGCTGCGGCTGCCTCCGAAGAAGAAAAAGCGGAGGCCCAAAGCAGCGTCGGCCGATCCCCGAAACCGGCTCGGGAAGGAGGGGCGGAATTAACCCCCGTTATCCTCGTTATCCACAGGCAGAATCGGCTTTGACGACTCGGTTTTGCATGACAGGTTCCAGTTGTGGCCGGGTCGATCGCCCCTCGGGACGAAGGACCAGGCTGCGGCCGGAAACGCTCCGGATCGGACCGCAAGCGAAGATCTGAGAGGTTACGGCGAGGGCGGCTGACGAAGCCGCCGCCATGCGGACGCAACGGGCTTGCCCTTAGCTTTTGCAAGGTCGGCAAGCATCGTCGAGCAGCCCGGTGGAACCCGAAGCTTCGGCTTCACGGAACCGCCAAAGGAGAACCTGGAAGGGCTTCGGCCCCAAGGGGATCCAAACCGGAGAAACCGATCGGCTTTGGCCGGCACGGCGCTTCGGAGGCGAGCCGCCAAGGCTTCGGCTTTGACGGGTAGCCAATCCGGGAAGACTGCCAGCTTCGGCTGACATTCTTGCCGGCCGGAAAATACCGATCGGCTTCGGCCGACACGGACTTTCCGGACAGGTGAACCGCCAAGGCTTCGGCCGGACGCGGGGAACCGAACGGTGAAGGGCAAGGGCTTCGGCCCAAGCCGGGATCCGGGAGACCTGAAACGACTTCGGTCCAATCGGGACTCCAAAAGGAACGTTGTAGAGACTCCGGTCAAAACAGCGGTCCTTAAGGAGAACTGCTACGGCTTCGGCCGGGACAGGGATCCAACGGAGAGCTGCGAAAGGCTTTGGCCTCAGCAGCAATCCATCGGAGAACTGCAGCGGCCTCGGCCAAAGCAGGGATCCAAGGTGAACCGCCACGGAGCTTCGGCTCCAGGCGGGGATCCGGGTGAAGCGCCGCGAAGCTTCGGCTTCGAGACGCCGATCCAAGGTGAACCGCGAAAGGCTTCGGCCTTTCGTGGAGAGCCGAACGGGATGGAAGCGTAAGGTCCTGCCTCTCGCCTCTCTTCCCGGACAATGGGTGCGACGCCTGGTCGTTCGCGCCATTGTCGAACATCGCCGAGACGGATGCCAAGCCCTCACCGGCGCGGCTTTCCCCGGCTCGACGCAGTGGGGGTTGGCGGAGACGCCAGCCCCCATGTGCGTTTGGGCGTGGCGCAAAGCGCAATGGCACAATTTTCTTGGCCCCCGCGCCTCTGTCATCCCCGCGAAAGCGGGGGTCCAGCTTGTTGGTTCTGCCTTGGCTCCGAAAAGTAAGCCAGCTGGATTCCCGCTTTCGCGGGAATGACAAATGAGACGTTGTCGCCCGCCTGCGGGTGACCGCACGGCAGGCCCCGTGCCTTGATCTCGCTCCCCAAAAGCGCGACTGTTCGGGTGGGCAAAAGGGGGCGAATCGATGTTTTCAGGGGGCAAGGGCAAGCGGCCGGCACCGGCCAAGCAGGGCGGCAAGAGCGGGGTCGGCGGCCTCTCCTTCATCGGCCCGGACGTGGTCGTAAGCGGCGACCTCACCACCGAATCGCAGATCCACATCGACGGCCGCATCGACGGCAACGTGGCCTGCGCGATGCTCATTCAGGGCAAGGGCGGCACCATCGCCGGCAACATCGTCGCGGAATCGGCCTGCATCGCCGGCCTCGTCGACGGCACGGTCAATGCACGTCTGGTGACGCTCGAGCCGAGCGCCCGCGTCACCGGCGACGTCACCTACGAGACGTTGAGCATCGCGGCGGGTGCCGCGATCGACGGCCGTCTTGCCCGCCGCGAGGGCGCGGGAAGCGGGACGGTTATGGCGACCCTGAAGTCGCTGCCGGACAAGGCCAAGCCGGGGCGCGGCGACCAGCCGAGCCTGCTTCCGCCGGGCGAGCCGCTGATCCAGGCCGCCGAATGAGCCGTCACGGCGCCGAGATCGTCTGGAGCTCGGACGGCGAATTCACCGCCGGCAGCTATAGCCGCGCCCATGACTGGCGCTTCGACGGCGGCCAGACGGTGCGCGGCTCCTCGTCCCCGGCGGTGGTGCGCGAGCCGATGTCGGACCCGTTCGGGGTCGATCCCGAGGAGGCGCTGGTCGCGTCGGCCTCGTCCTGCCACATGCTGTGGTTCCTCGACCTCGCCCGCCGCGCGGGCTTCGACGTCGCCTCCTATCGCGACGCCGCCGAGGGCGAGATGGGCAAGGGGGATGACGGCCGCATCATGATCACGCGCATCACCCTGCGCCCCGAAATCGCCTTCGCCGGCCGCCAGCCGAGCGAGGCGGAGCTCGCGGACCTGCACCATCGAGCGCATGAGGCCTGCTTCATCGCCAATTCGCTCAGGACTGAAATCGTCGTGGAGGCGCCGGCGACGGTGGACGGGTAGATCTGGTCGGCGGGGGCCGACGGCGAAGGGGGGGGGACGCAATGCCTTACCGACACGCGCATTTTTATCTGCTTGCCCTGTTCCCGCTCACCTTGTTCGCCTTCTGGCCGGGCTACTTCTCCGATCTTCGAGGCGCCGCATATTCCGCCCATGTCCACGGGGTGACGGCGTCGCTGTGGATTGCGCTTCTGGCGCTGCAGAGCTGGTCCATCCACCGCCGCCAGAACGCACTGCACCGGACGCTCGGCTATTCCAGCTTCGTCCTCTTTCCCTTCTTCACCGTCGGCGGGCTGCTGGTGATCCAGACCATGGCGATGAAGTTCACGGCCGGCGTGTCCCCGTTCTACAATGTCTTCGCGCCCGGACTGGCCCTGCTCGACGGCCTGTCGACCCTGGCGGTGCTCTACCTGTTCTTCATGGCGCTGAAGTGCCGCCGCAAGGTTCATCCGCACGGCGCATACATGCTCTCAACGGTCTTCTTCCTCCTGGCGCCGATCACCACGCGAATCCTCTCCGACTATCCGCCGTTCGAGGTGACCGGACCCGACACCTTCTACCGCTTCGGCTGGGCGCTCCACTTCTCCAACATGATGGTGGTGCTCCTCTTGCTCGCGCTTCACCGACGCTACCCGAAGTCGGGCCGGGCCTTTCTCGTCACCGCCGGACTTGTCGCGGTGCAGAGTCTCCTGTTCGCTTTCGTTGCACCGCTGCCGGCATGGCGAAGCCTGTTTGCTGGGCTCGCGACGGTGCCGCTGCCGCTGCTCGTCAGCCTCGGCTTTGCAGCCAGCGTCGCGGTGACCTGGGCAGGCTGGAGCAGCGTGCCGCCACGACGCAGGGCCGCTGCAACTTCGTCGTGAGTTCCGAGACCTTCGTCGAACGGATGTGACGGCCTTCCTCGCCAGGCGGGAGGCTCCCGCCTCGGGGCGCGTGCGCGCTCGACAGGGGCAGGAGACGAATTTTGGCGACGGTTTCGGTTGACGGCACGGGGGCAGGGACAGCGAAGGCCCGCCACCCGAAGGGTCTCTATTATCTGGCGTTCACCGAGGCGTGGGAGCGTTTTTCCTATTACGGCATGACGGCGCTTCTCGTGCTGTACATGGTCAACGCGCTGCTTCTTCCCGGCCGCGTCGAGAATGTCGCCGGCTTCGTCGGCTTCCGCGCCTTCATCGAGGGCATGTACGGGCCGCTCACCACTCAGGCGCTCGCCTCGGCGATCTTCGGCCTCTACGCCGGCTTCGTCTATTTTACCCCGGTGCTCGGCGGCCTCGTCGCCGACCGCTGGATCGGCCAGCGCAATGCGGTGGTGCTCGGCGCGCTGTCGATGAGCGGCGGCCATGTCGCGATGGCGTTCGACGAGAGCTTCCTGCTCGCTCTGCTTCTGCTTGTGATCGGCTCAGGCCTGCTCAAGGGCAACATCTCGGCACAGGTCGGAGCGCTCTACCCGCGCGACGACGAGGCGCGGCGGACCCGCGGCTTCGCCATCTTCAGCATGGCGATCAATTTTGGCGCCGTGCTCGGGCCGATCTTCTGCGGCTGGCTCGCCAACGAATATGGCTGGCACTGGGGGTTCGGCGCCGCCGCGATCTTCATGCTCGGCGGCCTCGTCACCTATCTCGCCGGCTACAAGCATTTGCCGGCGCGGGTCGAGCGCCGCTCCGACGAGGCGGCGAAGCTGACCCGCCACGATTGGACGATAATTGCCGCGCTCGTCGCGGTGATGTTCATCACCATGTTCCACTCGATTGCCTACTACCAGCTCGCCAACACCTTCCCGGTGTGGGTGCAGGAGCATGTCGACCTGACCTTCGGCACGTTCGAGATCCCGGTGCCTTGGTACCAGTCGGTCGACCCTCTGTTCAGCATCATCGGCCTGCCGGTGCTGTTCGCCCTGTGGGGCTTGCAGGCCCGGCGCCGCGGCGAACCGGGCGATCTCGCCAAGATCGGCATCGGCGCCTCGCTCGCGGCCTGCGCAAACCTGATCCTGGTCGCTGCGATCCTCGTCGGCGGCGGCGACGACATCCACCCGCTGTGGCCGTTCCTCTATGCCGGCATGCTCGGCATCGCCTTCCTCTATTACTGGCCGACCCTGCTCGCCCTCGTCTCGCGGGCCGCGCCGGCGAGCGTCAACGCGACGATGATGGGCGTGTGCTTTCTCACCCTGTTCGTCGGCAACAATGTGATCGGCTGGCTGGGCCGCTTCTACGAGCCCCTTGGCCCACTGCGCTTCTGGCTGCTCCATGCCGGCATCGGCGCGACCGGCGCGGTGCTTGTCCTGTTGTTCCGGCGGCCGCTGCGCAATCTGCTCGACGGCGCGGTTCGCGAGGAGCCGCTCCGTCCTGGCGCCGAAACTGTCGAGGCGGAACGCTAAGTCGCGTCTCCAGCATCTTTTTCTCCGCTACCGCCTTTGGTCCACTCGACACGGGAAGGGTGAGAACGTAAATAGAACAAATGGCTCAGCTGAATACTCGTGAGAAGCTGGCGATTCTCGCCGACGCGGCGAAATATGACGCGAGTTGCGCCTCGTCCGGCACCGCCAAGCGCGACAGCCTAGGCGGCAAGGGCATAGGCTCCACGGAGGGCATGGGCATCTGCCACGCTTATGCTCCGGACGGGCGCTGCATCAGCCTGCTCAAGATCCTGCTGACCAACAGCTGCATTTTCGACTGCCACTATTGCATCAACCGCAAGAGCTCGAACGTTCGGCGGGCGCGGTTCACTCCTGAGGAGGTCGTCCAGCTCACCCTCGCTTTCTACAAGCGCAATTATATCGAGGGTTTGTTCCTCTCGTCCGGGATCATCCGCTCGTCGGACTACACGATGGAGCAGATCGTGCGCGTGGCGCGCGAACTTCGTGAAGTTCACGACTTTCGCGGCTACATCCACCTCAAGACGATCCCCGATGCGGATCCCGAGCTGGTCCACCAGGCCGGCCTCTATGCCGATCGCGTGTCGATCAATGTTGAGCTTCCGACCGTCTCCGGCCTGACTAGGTTGGCGCCAGAGAAGGACGCCAAGCAGATCGAAGGCGCGATGGGGGACATGAAGGCGGCGATCGTCGAGACCAAAGACGCGAAGAAGCGCTTCCGCTCGGCGCCGAATTTCGCTCCCGCCGGGCAGTCGACTCAGATGATTGTCGGAGCCGACGGCGCGGACGACCGTGCGATCATCGGCCGGGCGAGCGGCCTCTACGACCGCTTCCGCCTCCGCCGGGTCTATTATTCCGCGTTCAGCCCGATTCCCGACGCGAGCGCGGTCCTGCCGCTCAAGCGCCCGCCTTTGATGCGCGAGCACAGGCTCTACCAGTCCGACTGGCTGATGCGTTTCTACGGCTTCGAGCCGGCCGAGGTGGGTAAGGTGACGGACGCGACCGGAATGCTTCCGCTCGACATCGACCCGAAGCTCGCGTGGGCGCTCAAGTTCCGCGACCGCTTCCCGGTCGACGTCAACCGCTCGCCGCGCGAGGAACTGCTGCGCGTACCGGGCCTGGGTGTGAAGGCGGTGGACAAGATCGTCGCCAGCCGCCGGCTCCGGAAGCTTCGTCTCGACGACGTGGCACGACTGACCGTGTCGGTGGCCAAGGTGGGCCCGTTCATCACCACGCCCGACTGGCGTCCGACCTTGCTCACCGACCGAGCCGACCTCGCCGCTCGCCTCAAGCCTGCGACCGAGCAGCTGGAACTGTTCGCGGCCTGAGCATTTCCGCTCCGAAAGGAGTTTCATGAATGGCCGACGCCCGAATCTATGCCGAGCTCAAGAAGGACCACGACCGCCACCGCAAGCTGCTCGACCAGATCGAAGAAACGTCGCGCGGAAGCGACGAGCGGCGCGCGCTGTTCGAAGAATTGCGCAAGGAATTGCAGGCCCATGCCGCGGCCGAGGAGCAGTCGCTGTACGCGCTGATGCTCGCCAATCCCGACCTGCGCGACGAGGCGCGCCATTCTGTCGCGGAGCACAAGGAGATCGACGATCTGCTTGGCGACCTGGTCGAGATCGAGCCGAACGACATCGGCTGGATCACGAAGTTCCGCGAGATGAGACACCGCTACGAGCACCATATCGACGAGGAAGAAGAGGAGATGTTCCCCGCCGCGGCCGAGGAGCTCAGCAAGAGCGAGGAGGACAAAGCCGCCAAGGTGTTCGAAGAGCGCAAGCCCGAGGAGCTGGAGCGTGCCGAGAACGAAATGCCGGGGGACGAGAGGGAGTAAGCCCTAGCGCCGGAGCAAGACTCTCCGCTCGTCCCGAGCGAAGTCGAGGGGCGCTAGCACGGACCTCGGTTCGGACGCCCCTCGACTACGCTCGGGACGAGCGAGTGGTTAGGCGCTCTGCATCTCAGGCCGCCAGCGCGCGCTTCTCCAGCCCCGCCAGTATCTCGAACTCGACGGGATCGTGGGCGCAGAAGATTCGCACCTCGTCGTCATGGTCGAGGCTGAGCCGGCGGAGCTTGGCCTGGTTGCTGAGGCGCGCCTGGCGGTCGACCTCCATCATGCGCTGGTAGCCGCGCATCCCGGGCGGGCAGGAATAGCGCGCGCTGCCGACCTCGCCGCGGTAGAAATAGGCGTCGCCGGCGTGGAGCAACCAGCCGCCATCGTCTTCCTTGATCGCCACTCCGCTATGGCCCCAGGTATGGCCGGCGAGCGGGATGAGGAGGATCTCGGGCGGCAGTCCGGCGAGGTCGCGCACCGCATCGAAGCCGAACCAGCGCTCGCCGCCGCCCATCGGGTACATCTTCCAGCTGGTCACCTCGTCCCACTGGCCGGGGCGATAGCGGCGGGTGCCGACGAAGGCGCCGCCTTCCTGCGCGTCGGCGACCTCCTTCTCACGCGCGGTGAGGTGGACGGTGGCGTTGGGGAAATCCTCGAGCCCGCCGGCATGATCGAAGTCGAGATGCGTGATGACGATGTGGCGCACATCCTCCGGCTTGAAGCCGAGCGCCCGCACCTGCGCCAGCGCGGTCTCCTCCGGCTTCAGCTGGATCTGGTTCATGTGGAGGAAGAATTCGCTGAGCCGATGGTGCGGGTCGGCGACGTCCCTTGTGCCGAAGCCGGTGTCGACGAGGATCAGGCCCTGATCGCTCTCGATCAGAAGGCAGTGGCAGACGATGTGGCCGCGGGCCGCATCGGTGGTGCCGTCGAATAGCCGTCCGCCCGGCGGGCAGCAGGTGCCGCAGTTCAGATGATGGATCTTCATGAGGCGCGCGCTTTCGGCTGGAGGCGGTCGCGGGTGCAGCGGTCGGTCAGCGGCTGGCGCTCACGGAAGTAGAACCACAGGGCCGCCTGCGACGCGCCGAGCGCGGTCAGGAAGGCGAGCGAGAGCGGCAGCCGGCGGTGCCGACTGCGAGCGCGATCCGGTGCTGTGCTGGCCATGCCGCCCCAAAGCGGCGCGGCGACTTTCGTTCCGCTCTAAAAGGCGGTCCGGCCAGAACTTTCCGGCCAGTCGCCGTCGCTTTCAGCCGAAGGGAAAAATTCGCGGAAATAGCGCGCTTCCTCGACGCAGCGCGCGAAGCTCGGCCGGTCCAGCATCCGCTCGAGATAGGCGCCGAGCAACGGATAGCGGTCCGCGAACGGCGCCACCTTCTGGGCATAGAACAAAGCCGGCGCCGCGGCGCAGTCGGCGAGGGTGACGTCGGGCCCCGACAAATAAGTCTGGATGATGCGCGGCTCGAGGAACCGGTAGCTCGTCTCGAGCAGGGCACGGGCTTCCTCGACTCCGTGCGGGTCGCGCTTGCCCTCGGGGCGGAGCCGGTCGCCGACGATCTTCTGCATCGGCGTCTGGATGTAATTGTCGATGACCCGGTCGAGCAGGTGGACGGCGCGCAGGTGGGCCGCGTCGATCGGGGTCATGCGTTTGCCGGAGGCGGACAAGGTGTCGAGATATTCGATGATCACCGTGCTCTCGGGCAGCGTGACGCCGGCATAATCGTCGTTGAGCACCGGGAACTTGGCATAGGGCCAGATCGCCGCGAACTCGGCCTTGGACCGCTCGTCGCCGAGATCGACGACGTTGCGCTCATAGGGGAGGTCGCGCTCGTGGAGGGCCATCATCACCTTCTGACAATAAGACGAGAAGGGGTGGTAATAGAGGTGCAGGGTCATCCGGCCCTCCTAGCGTCATTCCCGCGAAAGCGGGAATCCCGCTTCTGACTTTTTCTCGCTTTGGCTAGGCTGCGGCGATGCACGCCGTCCTGCTCGCCGATGAGGATGATTTCGAAGGCTGGCGAGACTCGGCGCGCGGGCTGGCGATCGCGGGCGTGCCGCCGCGCGACGTGACATGGCAGGTCGGGCAGGGCGGCGGCGAACTGTTCGGCGACGAGGCGCCGCCTCCCGCCGCGGATGGTCCGGCCTTCGCGGTGCCGCGCGCCTTCCTGACGCTGGCGCAGACGGTGATCTGCCATTCCGATCCCGAGCGCTTCGCCCTGCTCTACACCCTGCTGTGCCGGATCCGCTCGAACTCCAAGGCGATGGAGGACGGCGCCGACGCAATCGTCCAGCGTCTCGAGCGGATGGCCAAGGAGGTGCGGCGCGACATGCACAAGATGCATGCATTCCTGCGCTTCCGCGAGGTGGCCGAGGAGGGCGCCGAACGCTTCGTCGCTTGGTTCGAGCCGGACCACCATATCGTCCGGGCAACCGCCGGCTTCTTCGTTCGCCGCTTCGCCGGCATGCGCTGGTCGATCCTCACGCCGGAGCTGTCGATCCACTGGGACGGCGAGCGGCTCACCGAAGGACCGGGCGCCGCCCGCGCCGATGCGCCCTCGGGCGACCCGGTCGAGGAGACGTGGAAGACCTATTATTCCAGCATCTTCAATCCGGCGCGGCTGAAGGTCGGCGCGATGCTCAAGGAGATGCCGAAGAAATATTGGAAAAACATGCCGGAGACCGCGTTGGTCGCTCCGTTGATCGCGGGTGCGCAGGGACGCGAGGCGGCCATGGTCGAGGCATCGAAACGGAAGCTCAGCGAGGCGGAGGTCCAAGGGTTGGCGACCGCCGACAAGGCCGAGCGCAGGCTCCAGCCGGGTAGCAACGCGCTCGCCGCGTGGGAAGCGATCCTAGCCGACGCAAAGGCGTGCACACACTGCCATCTCTACAAGCACGCGACCCAGACCGTGTTCGGCGAGGGACCGCTCGACGCCCGCATCATGTTCGTCGGCGAGCAGCCGGGAGACCAGGAGGATCTGGCGGGACGGCCATTCGTCGGGCCGGCCGGACAGCTGTTCGACCGAGCGCTCGGCGAGGCCGGCGTCGACCGCACGCAGACCTACGTCACCAACGCGGTCAAGCACTTCAAGTTCGAGCGCCGCGGTAAGCGCCGGATCCACCAGAAACCAGAGGCGCCCGAAATCGAGGCGTGCCGCTGGTGGATCGAGCAGGAGCGCACCCTGATCCGCCCGCCCGTTACGGTCGCCTTGGGCGCAACCGCGGCGCGAAGCCTGTTCGGACGTGTGATGACGATCAGCCGGGTCCGCGGCGAGCCGCTCGAGCTCCCCGACGGCGGCGAGGCCTGGGTCACCGTCCACCCCAGCTTTCTGCTGCGCCTGCCGGACCCAGACAAGAAACGCGACGAATATGCCCGGTTCGTCGAAGATCTCGCGCGGATCGGGCAGCGGGCGAAGGCGCTCGGCTAGAGGCGAACCAGCATCTTGCCGGTGTTGCTGCCGGTGAACAGGCCGATGAACGCGTCGGGCATGGCATCGATGCCGTCATGGACGGTCTCGCGCGAGGTGATTGTCCCGCTCGCGACCCATGGACCCATCTCAGCATAGAACTCGCTCATCCGGCCCATATAATCCGGGAACAGGAAGCCGCGAATGGTGATGCGGGCGGCGATCACCCGGGCGAGGTAGCGCAGGGCCGTCGGCTCGCTGCTGTTATAGCTTTCGATCAGGCCGCAGATGGAGAAGCGTGCCCGGTTGCGGGCGGTGGCGAGGGCGGCGTCGAGATGGTCGCCGCCGACATTGTCGAAATAGACGTCGATGCCGCCCTCGCCGATCTCCTTGAGCGCTCCGGCGAGGCCCTTGAGCACCGGCCCGGCCTTGTAGTCGATCACCGCGTCGGCGCCGAGCTCCTTCACCCAGGCGCATTTCTCAGGCCCGCCGGCCGAGCCGATCACTTTCATGCCCTTGGCCTTGGCGATCTGCACCACCGCCGAGCCGACCGCACCCGCCGCCGCGGAGACGAACACGGTCTCGCCCTGCTTGGCCTCGGCGGCGTCGAGGAGACCCCAGTAAGCGGTGCCGCCGGTGAGGCCGAGATTGCCGAGCCATTGCTGGTCGGGCACGCCAAGTGCAGGCAGTTTGTTGAACGCCCCGGCAGGTCCGGTCGACACGTCGCGCCAGCCCAGCATGTGCTGGACGAGGTCGCCTTCCTGAAGCGCGTGGGAGCGGCTCTCGACCACCCGGCCCACCGCACCGCCCTCCATAGGCTCGCCGAGCTGAAAGGGCGGGACGTAGCTCTTCACGTCGTTCATTCGGCCGCGCATGTAGGGATCGACGCTGAGCCACTCGTTGCGCACGCGCACCTCGCCGTCCTGGAGCGGCGCCAGTTCCTGCTCCCTCAACTCGAAGTCGGCATGTGTCGGCATGCCTTGCGGGCGCTGCTTCAGGGTCCAGGCGCGGGCGGTCGTCATGGGGCGTTTCTCCTCGCCGGCAGCCTTACACGGGAGAGGGGCCGCACGAAAGAAAGGCCCGGCGCCTGATCAGGTGCCGGGCCAGTTCTCATGCGCTCAAGGGGAGGGGAGCGCGTGACAAAGGGGTGCGGCTATCTGTCGTCGCGATAGGTTCCGGAGAAGCTGCGCTCGAGGATGTGCGGGCCGCCGCTTCCGCTGTCCTCGCGCTCGAATAGGGCGCGGCTCGTTTCTTCGTCGCGCCACGCCTGCATCGCCTCCTCGGCACTCTTGTTCAAAGTCACCTTGTCGTCGACCGATTCCAGCCAGCCGCACGGGATCGAGTGATGGTGCCCGCCCGCGCTGGGATCGCTTTTGGTGAGGACGATTCGACCGTCGCGAACCTTGTCGACGGTTCCGACATGCTGACCGTCCGAACCGACGACCTCCATATGCTCGGTCACCCGGCCCATGTGCTGGCGCTGCTGGCCGCGCTTCTCGCGCCAAGTGGCGAACTCGCTCTCGAAGCGCGACGCATTCTCCTGGCGATATTCGTCATAGTCGCGGTCGAGGCTCTCGATCTGGCGCCGCCGCCATTCGTGATAGTGCGGGTCATATTCCGAATGGCCGCGCATCTCCTCGTTCTGGCCGTAGCGGCGGCCTTGGTCGCGCTCGTGCTGTTCGAGAATGGCGCGGGAGCGGGCCGAACTCGTCGTGCCGAGCCTCCCTGAAGTGCCGCCGACCCCGCCGAACGGCGACGCGACCGGATGAACGCCGTGGCTTCCGACATGGCCGGGGTCCTGAAGATCGAAGCGCGGTCCGGCGAAATCGCGGCCGCCGCCATAGGCGCCGCTAAAGCCGCCGGGTTCGTCTTCGCTGAAATCGCCTGCGTCCCGGCCGACGCCGCCATAGCCGCGACCCGACTCGGCGAAGTTTTCGTCGTCGCCGCTGCCGGCGCGGCGCGATGCCCGGCCCTGTTCGGCGAAGCGGTCGGTGCGGCGATAATCATCGCGCGATTCGAAGTCGCCGCCCCAGCGCTGCTGGCCGCGGTCGCCGCCGCGATAATAATCGACGTGGGAGCCTGGGGAGCGATCATGGGGGTCCCGACCGTAGCCGCGGTCCCGCTCGCTGCGCCACTGGTCGCCGCGGCCGCGATCTCGGTCCTCGCCGCCAAAGCGATCGTCATAGGCCATGGAATCTCTCCTTGCTTTGATGTCCCGGGGCGCCGGTGGAAGCGCGTCGCAGGTGAAACGACTTCGGGGGTGCGCCGTTCCGCTTTTCCGATCGTGCGGCAGGTGGAACGTGGCCGCCCAAAGTCGGCCCGAATGGGATCGTTCGGCAGCCTCGGAACAGGCCCCTTCGACAAGCTCAGGACAGGCCCTTCGAGAACCTCAGGACAGGCATTGCAAGGAGGGCTGGGCGCCGCTATCTGGAGCGCCTTCGCGCGGCGGGCAGCCCATGCCCTGCCGGATGAAAAGGCGCGGGGCTGTAGCTCAGATGGGAGAGCGCTGCAATCGCACTGCAGAGGTCAGGGGTTCGATTCCCCTCAGCTCCACCAGCCTTTTCGCGCCTCAAATCAGATGTTTGGTAGTTCGCGTTCCCGTCGAGCAGGGCTTGTGAGAGCCATTTGGTATCGCAGTGGTATCGCAAAGCTTTGGGCACGGCCTGCCACGGCGCGTCGTCAGCGGCGGCACATGGGTGTGTGGCAATCGATAGGAAGCTATGCGGCCTTAGCGGCGCTTGCCTTCCGGAAGATGATCAAGGGTCCACTTTCTCATCAGGAACAGCGACCTCCGAATTTGCGCGATCGACGTTTGATTACCGCTTGCGCTTGAACGACGCGGCTCGACGTAGGCCGGCGGCTCCCCCGGGGATCATATTGAGTCCGTCGGGATGCTTGGAGGCGAGGCTGTACTTCTCGACCATGGCCTCCTCGACGTCGAGTGCCTCCGCGCGCTGCAGGCCGGTCGCGATGATCGTCGTGATCAGGCCGCGGAGCTTCGGCCTGTCGTCGGGCGCGCCGTACAGTTCGTCGGTGCGGGCCGTGATCAGATCCCTCAGCGTCCGCGCGAACAGCCGGCGCGATTTCCGCGCCACGGCGGAGCGAGTGTGCTCGTTGAAGCGCAGGTTCCATCCCCGCTTGGTGATCCCGTAGTAGACGAGATCCTTACCCTCGCTGGTGAGCAGGACGTGCAGATAGACGGAGTAGGTATTGTCGAGCGGCGGGTTGCCCTGCAGCACCGCACGTAGCGGCACCTCGACCCGCATGCCGATGTCCAGCACGGGCGATGACATGTTGAGGAAGACGACGGGCGCTATACCCGCCTCCTTCTCCACGTTGAGGATAGCGGAGCCGTGGAGAATTTTTCCCACGGAAGTCATCGTCTCTGTTACGTCGGCGACGATGCGGCCAGTTGGCAACGTCGGGCACTCGCCGTTGTGCAGACCGCCGCCGCGGACCCATTCCTGCATCTGCGATACGTAGCCGGTCTTCTGTTCGAGGCCGCCTAGCGCACCGTCGAGCACTTCGGCTGATTGCAGCGGATCGAAGGTCAAGCCGCGGGAGAGGTGCATGAGCGCCGTGGCATCCACGAAGCGCAGCCGTTCCGTCAAAGCGCTCGCGGCGGACCAGTCCGGCTTGAACGCCGGGAGAAGTCCCGGCGGCGCTCGTCTCAACCCAGTGCGCACGCTGAGTGGATGTCGGCCCCGACTACCGCACGCGCGATCGACGCGAGATGGGGATGGTGGGTGAAGAACAGGACCTGCGTGGACCTGGCGAGCTCCGCAAGGACGCGGAAGCCAGCTTCGGACCGATCGTCGTCGAAATTGACGAACAGATCGTCCGCGAGGAACGGCAGGCGCACACCCGCGGCGACGGACTGCTCGACGGCGGCCAGGCGCAAGGCGAGGAACAGCTGGTCGGTGGTGCCCTCACTCATGGCGCCGACCTCGACGACGGTCCTGCCGTCGTCACGGACCCCGAGGAGCCGCGGCGAGGCGGCGTCGCTGTCGATCCGCAGCGCGGCGTATCGCCCGATCGTCAGCGTCGAGAAGAGCTCCGAGGCGCGAAGCAGCATCGGATCCTGGTGCTGCTCCCGATATTGCTCGATCGCCCAGCGCAGTGTGACCGCCTGGGCCCGCTTCAGGATGTATTGTTCGGAAAGGACTGTCAGCTCCGCGCGGGCCTGACCCGCGTCCGTGGCAGCGTCGATCGCGCTGTCTCTGTCCTGCTCGAGGCTCGCGAACGCCCTCCGCGCGTCCCCAAGCGCCGCTGCTGCGGCATCCACCTCGGCGTTGAGCTCGGCTAGCTCGGTGGAGAGCGTCTGCGTCCTGGCCGCTAGGCTGTCCGGATCGACGCCGTCGAGGGATTGGAGTAGTTCCTCGACGCTCTTGCCGTCGCCGGCCGAGATGATCGCCCTCTCGGCGTCGCCGATTGCCTCTCGGAGCGCCCTGGCTGCGCGGGAACGTTCGATGGCGCCGGCGAGCTCGTCGACGCTCGCCGAGCCCGTCACCTCCATCAAGCTCGTTAGGGCGTCCATCGCCGCAACCAACCTCGCTTCCTCAGCCTCGACCTCGTCATTGCGCGTGTTCAAGGTGACCCTCAAGGCGTCCATGACGGTAGCCGTCGCGCGCGCGGAGGTCAGGCGGCTGCGCAGCGCGGTCAGTCGCTCCTTCGGGTCTTCGGACGCAGGGACGCCGAGGGCGTCGGCCGCCGCGTGGACACTGGCGCCGTATTCCGCCGAGTCCCGTTCCATCCCGTCGAGGCGCCCCTGCAGTTCCAACAGCGCCTCGATCTCGACACGCAATCCGCGCTCGCAGGCCCGGGTCACATCCACATATCAAGGAAAGGAGAAGTCATGCCCAACGACGACCATTTCGACACGGCTTTGCTTGCCGCTCTCAACAACCCAGAGGAGTGGGACGTCCCGCAGGGCATCTCCATGGAGCAGGCCTACGACCTCGCAGAAGAATGCTCCAGTGATGTCTATGAAGCGGCATGCCGGCTCATCTTCGATAGGAAAGCCTTCATCAGTGTTCCGTTGGCGGCGATGGACTTCGACACGATCCTGATGCCGGTCACGTGGGGAGGTGGGCCATAGCTCACGCGCGGATATCGTTGAGTGCTTCGGCGAACCGCATCTTGAGAGGGTCGCCGGGGACGGCTGCGCCCTCTATATGATCTTTATGTTGAAGACGTGGATTTGCCCTACCCGGCCCCGCCTGAGCCTTACGAGGCACGCGATGCCGCGGCTGAATGGCGCCCGGAAGGCTGCAACGTGCCATATGAGGGAATTTGGCCGCCCGAGGCGCTGCAGATCGAGTTCCTCTTCGACGGGGCGAACAGATTGCAGCGTTTCGAACTGGGGGTAGCCGAACGTGTGACCTGATCTCGCTAAGGCGCTACGGCAATGCAGTCGGCCTAACGGCCGCATTGCGCCGATTGTGATGAAAAAGGCCGCTTGTAGGAGAAGCTGACGTTCGGGCTTGATGATGACGAGCGGAGGTGATCTCCCGCTCAGGCGATCGCCGGCTGGGGCATTGGGATGAGCTTGGCGAGCTTGCGCAGGTTCTGGGCGGTGGCAGCGAGGAGGAACTCGTCTTTCGCTCCGTTCGGGCCTCTGAGACGCAGGCGTTCCAGCTTCAGGATGCGCTTGAGGTGCGCGAACAGCATCTCGACCTTCTTCCGCTCGCGCCTGGACGTGAGGTATGCGTCGGTCACCGACAGGTCGCGGGCGAGATCTCGCGCGCCTTCATGGATTGAGCGCAGCAGCTTGCGGCCAGCATCGCCTGGTCGACATCGCTGTCTGAGATCGCAGCCGTCGCAGTCGCTCTTGCGAGCGCGGTATTTGTAGAGGCCATCGACCGGCGGCCTGGCCTTGGCGGCTCGCCCGTCCTGCCAGTAGCGTCGGAGCTGTTTCCCACCAGGGCAGGTGTAGCTGTCGTTCGCCTGATCGTAGGTAAAGTCGGTGCGAGCGAAGCTGCCGTCGGTGCGGCCTTTCTCGAACACCGGGATGTGCGGCTCGATGCCCTTCTCGTGGACCAGCCAGGCGAGGTTCTCGGCGGAGCCGTAGCCGGTGTCGGCCGCCAGCCGCTCGGGCCAGATGCCGAACCGCTCCTGCG
>JBKBPQ010000007.1:0-207963 GCA_046293155.1 Allosphingosinicella sp.
GCCCGGTCGGTCTCGAGCAGATGGCCGAGCACGAGGCGATACTGGGCGACGAGCATGGCCAGGCACGACCGCGCCGATGAAGGCAAGCGGTCATCATCGGGATCCGCAATGACACCGACGATGCGATCGAAGCCCAGCCGGCCGACGGGTGCCACGATCCCGAACTCGGCGAGGTGGGCGCGGACCGCATTGCTGATCTGCGTGCGCTGGCGGCTCAGCACGAGGCGTGTTCGGTGCAGCACCAACACGCTTTGCTGCTCAGTCGATTTCACGCCGACGAACCGCATCGTCGGCCGCGTCACCGCTTCGCAGATCGCTTCCGCGTCCGACGCATCGTTCTTCGAGCGCTTCACATAGGGCTTCACATATTGCGGCGGCATCAGGCGCACCTCGTGACCGAGCGCGATCAACTCGCGAGCCCAGTGGTTCGCACTCGCACAGGTCTCCATGCCGACCAGACAACGCGGCAACGCGGCGAAGAACGACAGGAGCTTAGATCGGCTCAGACGCCGGCGCAGCACGACCTTGCCCTCGGCATCGACGCCGTGAACCTGGAACACCGACTTGGCGAGATCAACGCCTAACACCGCAACTTCTTCCATCGTGTCCTCCTCTCCACAGACACCGACAAAAATGTCGGCCGAGTGGAGCGCCGTCCACGACATCAATTGCGGACACTCGGTCCGGGTCGGAGGGCGGGAACCAGAACGCCCGCTGCGCCTTCTGGCCATGCGTTCAAACAGATTTCGGAAAGAACATGACAGACATGTTAGAGCCCAGCGAGGCGGGGCAGCGCCGGCGTAGAGGAGTGGCGCTCGCGCTGTGGGTTCTGGCGCTTGTCCTTCTTGCGATGGCTGTTTGGTGGTGGCTCGCTCTTCCGGACGAGGATCCAGGCGACCCTATCATCACGGATGTCGCGGAAGAGGTGGCGCACTGAGGACGACCGTGGATAGGGCGCGCTGATCAAGCCGGTGCCCGAGCCGCGGGTGGTCGCGATGTGAGGGCCGGGCGACGGACCCGGCCCTCAATCGGCTCAGCCGCTGTAGTACATGTCGTATTCGACCGGGCTGGGCGTGGTTTCCCAGCGCAGCTGCTCTTCCCATTTGAGCTCCATGTAAGCGTCGATCTGGTCGTCGCTGAACACGTCGCCGCGGGTCAGGAACTCGCGGTCGTGATGGAGGGCGAGGAGAGCCTCGCGGAGGGAGCCGCACACGGTCGGGACGTCGGCGAGCTCCTGCGGCGGCAGGTCGTAGAGGTTCTTGTCCATCGGATCGCCGGGATGGATGCGGTTCTGGATGCCGTCGAGGCCGGCCATCAGAAGCGCCGAATAAGCGAGATAGGGGTTGGCGAGCGGGTCAGGGAAGCGGAACTCGACCCGCTTGGCCTTCTCGCCGGCGCCGTACGGGATTCGGCACGAGGCGGAGCGGTTGCGGCTCGAATATGCGAGGAGGACGGGGGCCTCGAAGCCGGGGACCAGGCGCTTGTAGCTGTTTGTCGAGGGGTTGGTGAAGGCGTTCAATGCCTTCGCGTGCTTGATGACTCCGCCGATGAAGTAGAGGCAGGTCTCGCTGAGGCCCGCATAGCCGTTGCCGGCGAACAGGGTGTTGCCGCCCTTCCAGATCGACATGTGGGTGTGCATGCCCGAGCCGTTGTCGCCGCGGATCGGCTTGGGCATAAAGGTCGCGGTCTTGCCATAGGCCTGGGCGACCATGTGCACGACATATTTGTAGATCTGCATGCGGTCGGCGGTCTCGACCAGGGTGCCGAAGATCATTCCGAGCTCGTGCTGGGCCGGGGCGACCTCATGATGGTGCTTGTCCATCGGCAGGCCCATCTCGACCATGGTCGAGACCATCTCGGCGCGGATGTCCATGGCGCTGTCGACCGGGGCGACCGGGAAATAGCCGCCCTTGGCGCGCGGCCGGTGGCCGAGATTGCCGGTCTCATACTTCTGGCCCGAGTTGGTTGGGAGCTCGATGTCGTCGACCTGGAATGTCGAGCCGGCATAACCGTCCTCGAAGCGGACGTCGTCGAACATGAAGAACTCGGCCTCGGGCCCGACATAGATGGTGTCGCCGATTCCGGTGGCCTTGAGATAGGCCTCGGCGCGCTTCGCGGTGGAGCGCGGATCGCGGCCGTAAAGCTCGCCGGTCGACGGCTCGACGATGTCGCAGAACAGGATCAGCATCGGAGTCGCGCTGAACGGGTCGAGGGTCGCGCTCTTGAGGTCCGGCTTGAGGATCATGTCGGATTCGTTGATCGCCTTCCAGCCTGCGATCGACGAACCGTCGAACATCAGGCCGTCGGTGAGCGCGTCCTCGTCGATCGCGCTGGCGCACATCGAGAGGTGCTGCCACTTGCCGTGGGGGTCGGTGAAGCGAAGGTCGACCCACTCGACCTCCTTCTCCTCGATGGTCTTGAGAATGCTGCGCGCGTCGTTGGCCATGAGTCCCGAATCCCCGATTGCTGGAAGGCTGTGGCGACGGTTTCGCGGGGGCGGCGCGGGCGGTCCAGCCCGCGGTTAAGATTTCACGTGGGCAACGCGATCAAAAGCCGCGGCGGCGGGCCTGGACGAGCATTCGCAGAAGCATCGCCACCGGCCGGGGCACGCCAACCTTGCCTTCAAGCCACAGGCTGACCGCCGAGCGGCTGACCCCGATCGCGGCGGCGAGGTCGCTCTGCGTACGGCAGTCGAGCGCGCGCATCGCGGCGCGAAGCTCGTCCGGAGACATGGAGGGGTGCTGGCCCGGAGTGGCGCTCGTCTCGTCCATGGCGCCCATCAGATCGCGTCGGAATCGCGCTCCCCGGTGCGGATTCGGATGGCCTGCTCGACTGGGGAGACGAAGATCTTGCCGTCGCCGATGCGGCCGGTCCTGGCGGCGGCGGCGATCGCCTCGACGACCCGGCTGACCTGGTCGTCGTCGACGACGACCTCGAGCTTTACCTTGGGGAGGAAGTCGACGACATATTCGGCGCCGCGATAGAGCTCGGTATGGCCCTTCTGGCGGCCGAAACCCTTGGCCTCGGTGACGGTGATTCCGGAGACACCGGCGTCGGTCAGGGCCTCCTTCACCTCGTCGAGCTTGAACGGCTTGATGACGGCTTCGATCTTCTTCACGCGGGCGAACATAAGCAGGCTTCGGACCGGCGCAAGCGACACCGAGCGAACTTGCGGAAAGTCAGGCGCGGTTCAGGCGTTGTGGTTTAATTGGCTCGAAGAGCCACCCATCCGCGATCGAGAAAAGATCATGACACGCAAGCTTCTTCTTCCCCTGCTCATCGGCGCGGTCGCGCTGGCCGCGGGTCCCGCGCAGGCGCGCGAGCGGCTGTCGCCCGAAGCCCAGCTGGCGCGAATGCTCGAGGGGAGGGTCGCGGGTGAGCCGGTCGATTGCATCAACCTGCGCAATGTGCGCGGGAGCAGCGTGATCCGCGACACGGCGATCGTCTACGACGCGGGCAGCGTCCTCTACGTCAACCGGCCGCGCGCCGGCGCCGAGCAGCTCGACGACTGGTCCGCCCAGGTCAGCCGGCCGTTCGGCAACCGCCTGTGCAGCATCGACCCGGTGCAACTGATCGACCTGACGAGCGGTGTCTTCAGGGGCACCGTCTTCCTTGACGAGTTCGTGCCGTACCGCCGCGTGCGCGACTGAGCACGATCGCCTGAATCACGATGAGATGCCCCGGCCTCACCGCCGGGGCATTTTCGTTGGGGCCCGGCGTGCCTCAGTACGGCGGCTTGTCGAGGCCCTTCGGGCTCTTGGTGAAGATCTCGCAGCCGTCCTCGGTGATTCCGATCGAATGCTCGAACTGAGCGGAGAGCGAGCGGTCGCGGGTGACGGCGGTCCAGCCGTCGTCGAGGATCTTGGCCGTCGACTTGCCGATGTTGATCATCGGCTCGATGGTGAAGAACATGCCGGGCTTCAGCTCCGGGCCGGTGCCTGCGCGGGCGGCGTGGATGACCTCCGGCGCGTCGTGGAAAACCTGGCCCAGACCGTGGCCGCAGAAATCGCGCACCACCGAATAGCGGTTGGCCTCGGCGTGGCGCTGGATGGCTGCGCCGATGTCGCCGAGATGGTTGCCCGGCCGCGCCTGCTCGATCCCGAGCATCAGGCATTCATAGGTGACGTCGACCAGGCGGCGCGCCTTGATGCCCACGTCGCCGACAAGATACATGCGGCTGCTGTCGCCGTGCCAGCCGTCGAGGATCGGGGTGACGTCGATGTTGACGATGTCGCCGTCCTTCAGGACCTTCTCGCCGGGGATGCCGTGGCAGATGACATGGTTGATCGAGGTGCAGCAGCTTTTGGTGTAGCCGCGATAGCCGAGCGTCGCCGGGATGGCGCCGCGGGCGCGCATTTCCTGAAAGACGATGTCGTCGAGCTCCTGGGTGGTGACCCCGGGAACGACGTGCGGCACCAGAGCGTCGAGAATCTCGGCGGCGACTCGCCCGGCGCGGCGCATGCCCTCGAAGCCCGCGGGTCCGTGAAGCTTGATCGCGCCGCTACGGCCGATGACGACGTCGTTGGTGACCATGTCCTGCATCGCGCCGATATAGCGAGCGCGAGGTGCATTCTCAATGAACCGGGCCGCTTGTCGCGCCTTTCCCTTTGAGCCATGGCCGAGGCCATGTCGGACGACGCGCGCATCTGGACGGCGGGGCTGCTGGTGATCGGGGACGAGATCCTGTCCGGCCGGACCCAGGATCTCAACGTCGCGCAGATCGGCACCTGGCTGAACCTTCAGGGCATCCGCCTCAGGGAGGTGCGGATGGTGCCGGACCGGATCGAGGCGATCGCCGAGGCGACGAACGCGCTTCGCGCCCGCTACGACTATCTGTTCACGACCGGCGGCATCGGGCCGACGCACGACGACATCACCGTCGACGGGATCGCCGCGGCGCTCGGCTTGCCGGTGGTCGTGCACCCGGCTGCGCGCGCGGCGCTGGAGGCCTATTATGCGGGCCGCGGCCAGAGCGTGAACGAGGCACGGCTCCGAATGGCGCGGGTGCCGGAAGGGGCCGAGCTGATCGAAAACCGTTTCTCGGGCGCGCCCGGGATCAAGGTCGGCAATATCTACATCCTCGCGGGAGTGCCGCGGATCGCGGCGATGATGCTCGACGCGCTCACCGGAATGCTCGAGGGCGGACGGCCGCTGCTGTCGCGGACGCTCGGCTGCTGGGCGCCGGAGAGCGAGGTCGCCGAGCTTCTGGAGGCGACCGAGAAAGCGCATGAGCGCTGCCAGATCGGCTCCTATCCGTTCTTCCGCGACGGAAAGGCGGGCGCCAACTTCGTGGTGCGCAGCGACGACGAGGCAGAGTTGGAAGCCTGTACGAGCGAGCTCGAGCGGGGTCTTCGGGGGTTGGGCCACGAGGTGACCGAGGGCGGGATCTAGTCCGCTTCGGCGACGACCTTGTTGCGGCCGGAATCCTTGGCTTCGTAGAGCAGGTTGTCGGCGCGCTTGAGGGGAGATTCGCCCGCGCAAAGGGCGACTCCGGCCGAGAAGGTGATTTGGTCGAGCGGAGCGTCAGTCTCGCGCACGCGGAAGTCGCGAGCCGCGAGGTCGGAGCGGGCCTGGTCGAGGATTTCCGCGGCGGCCGAAGGGGACATCCCCTCGAATAGGATCGCGAATTCCTCGCCGCCGAGGCGCGCCACCATATGCTTGCCGCAGCTCATCTTGAGGCTTTCCGCGACCATGCGAAGGACCCGGTCGCCGACGCCGTGACCATGGCCGTCGTTGATCCGCTTGAAGCGGTCGATGTCGCAGATGGCGATGCTGCACAGCTCGCCCGACTTCATCACTTCGTCGAGGCGGGCCTCGAAAGCGCGGCGGTTGGGCAACCGGGTGAGGGCGTCGCTGCGCGCCTGCTCCTCGGCCTCAGCGAGCTTCTCGCGGAGCGCGTCGGCTTCGGAGCGGGCGACGGCGAGCTGCGCCTCGGCAGCGCGAGTGCGCTCGAGCATCGCTCCGGTGAGGCGAGCGACGGTGACGATGCTGGGGTTCGCGCTGGCGTGCTCGTTGAGGTCTTCGGCACCGCGGGCGAGATCAGCCTCGTAATTGCGGGTCTCTTCCCGGGTCGCTTCGACCACCGACGTGAAGTTCTCCATCGACCGCTTGAGGTCGGCGATGAGCTCGGCCGCTTTGTCCTCCTCGAGGCCGGGAAATTCCTCGTCGATCTGCTTGCGGATGCGGTCGATGTCACGCTGGGTCAGGCGCACGCCGTCTGAGGTCAGCGCGAGGATCATCCGCGCCACCGGGGTGGTGTCGTCACTGACGAGACCATAGACCAGAGTGTAATTTTCGGGGGTCGGTTCGAGGCCGTGAAGGGCGAGGAAATCGCCGATCGCCTTGAACGTCCGCCGGTGCGCCAAATCGCGCGATTGCCTGTCGTCCACGCCCCCCGCCGATCTGGCCGAATCCTGCCTCGCGCCCCTCTGGGAATCGGCGCACACAACTAAAGTACCTGTGTCGCTGGACATTTTACACAGCGGCGACTCGTTTCGGCAATAAACTTGTTTAGCGTGAGGTCCTGCCGCCGCCGGCTCCTGCGCCCGCCGGTGCCGCCGAGGCCGAGACGATTGGCCGCGACCGGTCCTGTCCGTCCGCCCACAGCAATGTAATCGAGATGCGTCGATTGCGCGGGTCGAGCCGGTCGCCGGCGACATAAGGCTCACGATCGGCGACTCCCTCGATTCGGGTGAATCGGGGCAGCGGCACTCCGGAGCTTTCGAGGACGGTGCGGGTGGTCTCGGCGCGCGCGGTCGACAGCATCCAGTTGTTCATGCGCGCATTGGTCCAGGGGCGCGAGTCGGTGTGCCCGCGCACCACCACCTGGTTCGACACCGGCTGAATGACCTGGGAGACCTGACGCAGCAGCCGCGCCGCCTGCGGGCGAAGAACGTTGGTGCCGACCTCGAACATCGAGAAATCCGCCTCGTCGACGAGGTCGATGCGCAGGCCCGCGTCGGACTGGGTGAAGGAGATGTGGCTCATCAACGAGCGCAATTGCGGGTCCTGCTCCATGCGCCGCATCAGCTCGGCGCGGAGCTGTGCGAAGCGTGCCATCTCCTGCTCGCGCTGCTGGGCGGACCCGGTTTGGATGCCACCAGTCGCGGCGCGGGGGATGACGATCGAGCGTGAGCCGGTCTGCTGCGCCTTGTGAGGATAATTCTCCGCGGCAACGATGGAGTCGCCACCCATGATGCCGGAGGCGCCGGCACTGTTCTGGCGATACTCGATCACGGTGGGGGTGAAATAGTCGGCGAGGCCCTTGCGCTTCGCCTCGTCGACGGCGCCGACGAGCCATAGCAGCAGGAAGAACGCCATCATCGCGGTGACGAAGTCGGCATAGGCGATCTTCCAGGCGCCGCCATGATGGGCTTCATGGCTCTCCTGAATGATCTTCTTGACGATGATCGGCTGGGGCGGCGGCTCGTTGCGGCCGCGGGCGGCGGCCATCAGCGAGCGCTCCTGCGCGAGCGAAAACTGGTCACGTCAGCGGCCCCGCATGCCGTCGAACACGTCGGCGAAGGCCGGCTGGTTGACGTGCGCGATCCCGGAGCGCGCGGCCTCGATCACCAGCGGCAGCGGATGGCCGTGAAGCGAGGCGATGATGATCTGCTTGACCACGTCGTAGATGGCGGCGTCGGATTCAACGACCTGGCGGGCGCGGTTGGCGAACGGGCCTACGAAGCCGTAGGACAGGAGCACGCCGAGGAAGGTGCCGACCAGCGCCGAACCGATCATTCCGCCGAGCACCGACGGCGGCTCGTCGATCGAAGACATCGTCTTGATGACTCCGAGCACGGCGGCGACGATGCCGAGCGCGGGGAGGGCGTCGGCCATGTTTTGCAGCGAGTTGACCGGGCGCATCACCGCGTGGTGGTGGGTCTTGATGGCGTTATCCATCACTTCCTCCATGGCATGCGGGTTGAGCGTGCCGGAGGAGACGACCACGAGGCGCAACGTGTCGCAGATCAGGTGGACGAGCACCTGATCCTTCATGAGCTTGGGATATTCGAGGAAGATCGAGCTGGTCTCGGGTTCCTCGATATGCGGCTCGACCGCGACCGGCCCTTCGGTTCGCAGCATCTTCATCAGCTTCGAGACGAGGAAAATGGTGTCGAGGAAGTCCTGGCGGACGTAGCGCGGGCCCGTGAACGATTTGACGAAGGCGCTTCCGAGGGCCTTCAGCTCGCGACCGTTGTTGCCGACGATGGTGGCCCCGAGCGCAGCGCCGCCGATGATCATCATCTCCAGCGGCAGAGCGTGCATCAGCACGTCCATCTTGCCGCCGGCGATGAGGAACCCGCCGAACACCATCACCAGGACGACGATAGACCCGATGCCCGCAAACATTCCCGTCCCCGCTCTTCACTCGGGCACAGACACTGCGCCCAAGGGGATTAACGGCGGTGGCGGCGAGACTTAATGGTTAACGGCGGGGTCAGGACGTTTGTCGTTCCCGGGGCCCTCCCGGAAGCCGCTAGCCGATCAGGTCGAACAAGTTCGAGCGGTGAATGCGGGCGAAGGCGGCCTGGGCGGCCTCGAGCGACAATTCCTTCGACTGGAGTCGAGCAATCACCTCGGCGATGTCGGCGCTTTCCAGGCCTTTGCGCTCCTCCTCCATGACGAGCTTCACCGATTCGGACTGCTCGATCATGTCGTCGATGCGGTTGCCGCGCGAGCCGTGCTCGGCGTGAACCGACGCGATGTGAACCACCGCGGCGTTCACCTCGTCCATTATCGCTGCGATCGGCGCAGCGCTACCGCCCTGGATGGCGAGCGCCGCGTCACTCAGCATCTTGACGAGGTCGTTCGTGCCGGACGGCGTGGCGACATTGTCGAACACGGCACCGCGGTCCGCAACGGCGGTGAGCTCGAATTCGGCGGCCACGGGGATGCGGGTTGGAACGCCGTCCGGGAAGAGCAGCTCGCCGCGGGAATCGCGGGTGCCGCGCAGCGACGCGACATGCTCGGACAGGCTTTGCAGCTCGAGCGCGATCGCGTTGCGGTCCTCCGGGGACAAGATGCGGTTGGAGCCCTGGACCATTAGCTCGGCGGCGCGGGTGAAGGTGGTGCCGAGCGACTTCAGGACTCCGTCGGCCTGAGCATAGATTGCCATCGCCTTGTCGAGATTGGCGCGCCAGGTCTTCTGGTTGGCTTGGCTTCGGCCAATGTCGGAGATGCGCGCGGCAGCGACGGGATCGTCCGACGGCGCGAGGATCTTCTTGCCGGTCGAAATCTCGGCCTGGGCGCGGGCGATCTCGCCCGCCAACCGGAGTTGGCGATTCGTTTCGAGGCGGAGCTGGTAGCGGGTGCCGCTGATCATGATGCCGGGCCTTAGAAGATGTTGAGGATGTCCTGGACGGTCTCGCGGCCGACCTGGATGATTCGCGCGGCGGCGCTGTAGGCTTGCTGGAAGCGCAGCAAGTCGGCCGCCTCGCGGTCGAGGTCGACGCCGGTGACCGCATCGAGCGCGCCGAAGCTGTTCTCGCGCCACGCGGTGGCCGCTGCATGCTCCGACTTCGCCGAAGAGAGCGCCTGCGCGTGGTTCGCGACGAGGCTGGTCCAGCGCCGTTCCACGCCGCCAGCCCCTCGCAAGGCGTCCAGTGCGAGCAGGTTGCCGTTGGCGACGCCGGCGCGCGCGGCGGGGACGAGCGCCGGATCGGTGACGAGGCTCCGCATCGTCAGGGCGCCGGTGGGTGCCTCCAGCAGATCCTGGCCGGGATTGCCGGCGCTGTCGAAGCCGCTGGCTGACCAGCTGTTGATCTGAGCGGTAAAATCGAGTGCCAGCGTGTCGAGATCCGCCGAGCGGGCGGCAGCGGCGTCGGCGGACTCGATTAGACCGGCGAACTTGCCGGAGCTGGGCACGACGGCCGCAGTGCCGGTGCTGTTGGTGACCTGAAGGCTCAAGCGACCGTCCGCCGCGACCGCAAAGGCGAAGCTCGATGACTCGGTCGGGCTGACCAGCACGCTGCCGGGCGGATCGGCCAAGGTCAGCTGCGTCGTGCCGTCCGGATTGACCGACGCAACGACGCCGATCCTCTCGGCGATGCTGTTGATCAGCCGGTCGCGGTCGTCCTCGATTGCCGCGCGGACCGCCCCACCGGGCGCAGCGACGCGCAGAGTCGCGTTCAGCTTGGCGAGAGCGCTGATGGCATCGTTGACCCGGGCGGCTTCGATCTGCGCGGCATCGGCAATCCCGCTGGAAAGGCGGCTGAGTGCTTCGGCATTGCCGCGGAAAGCGCCGGCGACCTCGTCGAGCTTGGCAAGGAGCTGGCTACGTCCAAAGGTCTCACCCGGCGTGGCGGCGACGTCGTCGGCCGCGTTGAAGAAGGCGGTGATCCTGGCGCCGACGCCGAACGGACCGTCGTCGAGAGCCGTCTCGATGCCGGTCAGCCACTGTTCGCGGACCGCCGTGCGGCCGGCCGCCGAACTGGCGTGGCGCATCTCGGAAGCCTTGAACATGTCCCAGGCGCGGTCGATGCCTTGGACCTTGACGCCGCCGAACACGAAGCTGTCGCCATAATAAGGGGTGAGTCGGGCGCCGCCGGTGACGCCCGGCGTCAGAACCGCCTGGCGACGGGTGTACCCATCCGTCTCGGCATTGGCGACATTCTCGCCGACTGCGCCCAGGGCGGTGCGATAGGCGCGAAGGCCGGACAGGCCGAGGCCGAGCAGGTCGCTCACTTCGAGCCTCCATCGCTGGTGCCGCCGCTATTGCGGCCGAATTGCTGGAGCAGAAGCTCGGCAATGCCGAAGCTGCCGCGCGCCGCCATGTCGTCGGCGAGGCGGGCATCGGCCATGTCGCGGAACTGGTCGCTCGCGCTGGAGCCGAACAGGTCCTCGCCGATCTTCGCCTGGCGCATCGAGCCGATGACCTGGCGAAGGAACACGGCCTCGAACGCCTCGGCGGCCTGGCGAAGCTGCGCCTCCCGCCGGGTCGTTGCCGGGTCAGGCGCCTGAGCGCCAGACGTCGTGATGGCCGGGGCGATCACAGCACCACCAGTTCGGCGCGCAGCGCACCGGCCTGCTTGAGAGCCTCGAGGATGGCGACGAGATCAGACGCGGTCGCGCCGATCGCGTTCACTGCGCGGACGATCTCCGACAGGTTGGCGCCCGAGCCCATGTCGAACATGCGGGCACGCTCCTCCTCGATGGCGATGTTGCTGTCCTCCTGAACGGCGGTGCGACCGCGCGAGAAGGGCTCGGGCTGGATCACCTGCGGGTTCTCCTGAACCGAGACGGTGAGCCGGCCGTGGCTGACCGCGGCGGGGCTGATCCGAACCGCACCGTTGATGACAACGGTGCCGGTGCGCGAGTTGACGATCACCCGCGCCGGCGCATCGCCGGGATCGACGAGGATGTTCTCGACCCGGCCCATCAGGGCGGTGCGCGCCTCGGCGCCCGGAGGGGCGTCGATGGCGATCGTGCCGCCGTTGACCGCGCTGGCGATCTGCTGGCCGAACTCACGGTTTATCGCGTCGGCAACCCGGCCGGCGGTGGTGAGATCGGCCTCAAACAGGTTGAAGCGCAGCTGCGGAACGGTGGCGAAACCGGTGTCGACCGACCGCTCCACCGTAGCGCCGCCGGGGATTCGGCCGGCGCTCGGCACGTTGACGGTGACCTGGCTGCCGTCCTGAGCGGAGACGCCGAGGCCGCCGACGACGAGGTTGCCCTGCGCCATCGCGTAGATCTGGTCGTCGGCGCCGCGCAGCGGAGTCATGATCAGCGTGCCGCCGCGAAGTGAGCGGGCTCGGCCGAGAGCGGAGACGGTGATGTCGATCCGCTGGCCCGGATTGGCAAAGGGCGGAAGCTCGGCGGTGATCATCACCGCGGCGGCATTGCGCAGCGACGGATTGACGCCCGGCGGCAGGGTCAGGCCGAAGCGGCTGGCGACGCCGCCCATCGCCTGAGTGGCGTAGGCGAGATTGTCGTCGCCCGTGCCGGCGAGGCCGACCACGATCCCGTAGCCGATGAGCTGGTTGGTTCGCACGCCCTGGAAGGAGCCGAGATCCTTGACCCGGCTAGCCTGCGCCGGAGTCGCGACCGCGAAGGCCGCTAGCAGGGCGAGGATGATCGTTCGGAACATGGTCATCGCGGACACCTCAGAACGGGCTCAGGATGTTGAAGAAGCGGCTCAGCCAGCCCTCGCGGGCAGCCCGGGCGATTTCGCCGCGGCCGGAATAGGTGATGCGGGCGTCGGCGAGACGGGTCGAGGCGACCCGGTTGTCCGGAGTGATGTCGGCCGGGCGGACGAGGCCGGTGACCTGGATGAACTCGTTGCCGCGGTTGAGACGGACTCGCTTCTCGCCCTGAACGCGCATTGTGCCGTTGGCGAAGACTTCGAGCACGGTCACGCTGATCTCGCCCGACAACTGGTTGGCCTGGGTGGTCTGGCCCTGGCCGGCAAATTGCGAGCCGCCGCTGGCGCTGACGTCCGAGGCGCTGAACAGGCGCGACAGGACTCCCGTGCTCGGCGGGGTGAGGCCGAGGCTTCCGTCCCGCTGGGTATTGGTGCCCGCGGTCGCCTGCGCCTGGGTGCGCTCAGTCAGCACGACAGTCAGCACGTCGCCGATCTGGGCGGCGCGCTGGCCGCTGGTCAGCGGCGCGTAGCCGTTGGTCGGCTGGAAGATCGCGCCGTTTGCAGGCGGCGGCGGCGCCGGGACCGGATAGGTCGGCCGGAACGCAGGCGCGTTCGGGTCCGGATCGTAGGCCGCAGTGAGCAGCACAGCCGCCGGCAGCAGGATGATCGCGCGCATCATGATCACAGCTGCTGGTTGGCGTTGCGGAGCATTTCGTCGGTGGCCGAGACCATCTTCGAATTGACCTCGTAGGCGCGCTGGGTCTCGATCATGTCGACCAGCTCCTGGACGACGTTGACGTTCGAGCCCTCGAGCATGCCCTGGCGGATGACCCCGCGGCCTTCCTGGCCGGCGGCGCCGACCTGCGGCTCCCCGCTCGCCTGGGTCGACTGGTAGAGATTGTCGCCCAGCGGCAGAAGGCCGGCCGGATTGACGAAGCGGGCGAGCTCGATCTGGCCGACCTCGGTCGCCTCCGTCTCGCCCGCGACCATCGCGGAGACTTTGCCGTCGGCGCTTATCGTTACGGAGCTGGCGCCTTCCGGGATGCGGATGTCCGGCATCACCGGGAAGCCGTCGCCGGTCACCAGCTGGCCCTCGGGCGACACCTGGAAGTTGCCGGCGCGGGTATAGGCGGTGGTGCCGTCCGGACGCTGGATCTGGAAATAACCGTCGCCCTGAATGGCAAGGTCATAGGGGTTGTCGGTGCTGTTGAGCGAACCCGCGGTGGCAACGCGGGCGGTGCCGGTCATCTGAACGCCGGTGCCGAGCGACAGGCCAATCGCATAGCGGTTGTCGCCCGACGAGGCGGCGCCCGGCGCGCGCAGCGTCTGGTAGGACAGGGTCTGGAACTCGGCGCGCTCGCGCTGGAACGCGGTCGTGTTCACGTTCGCCAGGTTGTTGGCGATGACGCGCATGCGCGCCGACTGGGCATCCAGCCCGGTGCGGGCGACGTGAAGGGCGGCGTTGCTCATTAGTCTTGCTCCTTAAGGCAGGCGCATCAGGTCGGCGGCGGACGTGTCCATGTCGCGGGCCGAGGTGATGAGGTTCATCTGGTTGTCCCAGGCGCGGCTCGCCTCGATCATGTCGATCAGGGCCGAGCTCACGTTGACGTTCGAGCCTTCGAGGCTCGCCGTGATCACGCGCGCTTCGGGATCGGAGGGCAGGGCGCCGCCGCCGCGGACTCGGAACAGGCCGTCGAGGCCCTTCGCGATGCGGCTGCCCTGCGGGCTGACAAGCTTCAGCCGGTCGATCAGGGTCGGGTTGTTCGGATCGCCGCCTGTCGGCACGATCCACACCGAGCCGTCCTGGTCGATCCGGACGTCGTCCGCCGGCGGAATGGTGAGCGGCCCGCCCTCCGCGAGGACCGGAGTCCCGTCGCCGGTGGTGACGAGGCCGCTGTCGGAGACCTGGAGATCGCCGCGGCGGGTATAGGCTTCCTCGCCGTTGCGCGCCTGGACCGCGAGCAGGGCGTCGCCTGCAAGCGCGATGTCGAGCGGCCGGCCGGTCTGTGTGACCGTGCCTGCCTGCATGTCCGCGCTCAGCACCTGCTGGGCCGTGCGGGCGCCGAATACCTCGCTCTCGTCCGCCATGTACACGGCCTGCGCGGCCGAGACCTCGGCGCGAAAGCCGGTGGTCGAGGCATTGGCGAGGTTGTTCGCCGTCGCCGCCTGACGCTGCATCGCGCCGCGCATCGCGGACAAAGCGGTATGGACGAGCCGATCCATGGTTCAGGTCCCCTCAGGCTGCCTGCTTAGGTCCGCATGTTGGTGACGGTCTGGGTGATCGCGTTGGCGGTCTCGATCGCCTTGGCGTTCGCCTGGAAGTTGCGTTGGGCGGTGATCAGCCCGACCAGCTCCTCGGTGATGTCGACATTGGCCCGCTCGAGCACTCCGCTCTCGACGGTTCCGAGGCCGGAAGTGCCGGGGACGGCGCTGGTGACCGCGCCGCTCTCGCCGGTGATCGACCAGCGGGCATTGCCCTGCTGGGCGAGGCCTTCGGGGTTGGTCACGTTCGCGATCATGACTGCGCCGAGTGGCTCGGTGGTGCCGTCGGCATATGTGGCGGTGATGACGCCGGTCTGGCCAATGTCGATTCCGCTCAGGGTAGAGCCGGCGGCGTTGGTCGCCGGCAGCTGCAAGGTGGTCGCCGAGGCGAGGTCGGTCGCGGTGAGGTTGCCTGATGCGTCGACCGGCAGCACCTGTACATAGTTGCGATTGCTGTCGATCAGGTAGCGGCTGGAATCCACCTGCAGCGAGCCGTTGCGGGTGAGATAGGTCTCGCCGCCCGAGGTCTCGTTGCGGGTGACGAAGAAGCCGGCGCCGTTGATGGCGAGGTCGAGCTCGCGGCTCGACGCTTCGAAATTGCCTTGGGTGAATTGCTGGGTGATGCTTTTGAGGCGCGTGCCGATGCCCGGCTGAGTCGACGACGGCGGCTTGATGTCGCCGAATTCGGCGCGGCTGCGCTTGAAGCCCATCGAGCCGACATTGGCGATGTTGTTGGCAGTGACGCCGAGTTCGGTCTGGGCGGCCTTGAGGCCGGACAGCGAAGTGTAGAAGGACATGGACGTTGCTCCTTGGAAATTCGGGTCAGGCGAGGCGGATGGCGTCTTCGGGCTTCAGGAGCCCGAGGCCGGTGACGAGGCGGCTCTCACCACCGTTGGCGGGCGACTGGATTCCGGCGATCCCCGTCCAGGTCGCGATGTGGGGCTGGACCGGCGAGCCGGCGGCTCGGGCGGTGACGACGACCTGAAGGGGGCCGGTCGCGACCAGCTCGCCCGCGGCGTTCTTGCCGTCCCAGTGGAAAGCGGCGGCGCCGGCTTCGCGGGCGCCGAGATCCATCGAGTGGACGGTGTTGCCGGCGGCATCGACGAAGGCGACATTGACCTGCTCGGCCGCGGCATCGAAGGTCAGCTCGCCGGCATAGGTGCCGTCGCCGAGCGGGGTGGCGATGTCCGACTGGACGAGCATCGCCCGGCCGATCCAGCTCGACGCCTCGGTGAAGCGGCTGCCGCCGCCCATCGACGCGACCAGAGCACGCAGGTTCTGGTTCATCTCGGCGATGCCGGCGACCTGGCTGAACTGCGCCATCTGGGCGACCATCTGGGTGTTGTCGACCGGATTGAACGGATCCTGGGTGGTCAGCTGAGTGGTCATCAGCCGAAGGAAGGCGGACTGGTCGAGCCCGCCGGTTGCGCTCGCCACGGTCGGAGTGGCGGTGTTGCGGCCGTTCAGGCCGGCGATGATGTCGGTCGCGCTCACTGACCGAGCCTCAGCGTGTCGAGCATTAGGGTCTTGGCGGTCTGAAGCACCTGGACGTTGTTCTGATACTGGCGCGAGGCCTCGACCATGTCGATCATCTCGGCGGCGGTATCCACGCCCGCGACCCACACGTCGCCATTGGCGTCGGCGAGCGGATGGTCGGGATCGTGACGGCGGGTCGGCTCCGCATTGGTGCGCACGATCCGGCCCGCGTCGACGGTGGCGACTCCGGGCGCGCCCTCGGCGACCGTGAAGACCGGGCGAAGCGCGCGGTAGGCGGTCGCCCGGCTGCCCGACACGCTGCCCGCGTTGGCGAGGTTGGACGCCGTGGTGTTGAGACGCTGCAGCTGAGCGCTCATCGCGCGCCCGCTGATGTCAAAGATGGACATCGGATTGTCAGCCATGATCATTCGCCTTTCAGAGCGCGACGGATGGTGTTGATCCGCCCCTCGAGGAAGGAGAGGGTGGCGCGGTACTGGACCGCATTCTCCGCAAAGAGGGTCTGCTCCGTCGACAATTCGACGGTGTTGCCGTCGATCGACGGATTGACGGGGACCCGGTAGCGGGTCGCCGAACTGCCGGCGTCGCCGATGCCCATGCCCTGCGAGGCCATGTCGAGCGCCGCGGTGAAATCGATGTCACGCGCGCGATATCCAGGCGTCGCCGCATTGGCGATGTTGGAGGCGAGCATGGCGAGCCGCTGCGAGCGAAGCGCCAGCGCCTGACCATGAACTCCGAACAAATCCTCGGACATTTCGTGCGTCCTCTAAAGTTGCGTTCGGGAGCGCCGTTATTCCGACGTGGCAGGTGCCCCCGGCGCCTCGATGCAACGGCCGTGCCAGTTTTGACGCACGGGCCGGCGCATCTCGTCCCTCACGGGCGGCGGGGCATATCCGGCAGTTTCTTGCCGGTGCCGGCGGCGTTTTGCCGGTTCGCCCGGTTCGGCGGGAGGAATGGCTGGCCCTGAGCGGGGGCAGCCGCTCCTCCCGCCTTTTTTGTCGGTTCTTCCGAGGGAAAACCTGCCTTGGCACGGCTGTTGCTTCGTAGGTCGCGAACGAATGGAGCCACAGCCGATGACGCCAATTTTCCGACACCTGGCCCTGGCCGCCGCCGCGACGGCAGCGACGCCGGTGGCTGCCCAGACCTTCGAGGACATCGAGGCGCTGGAGCAGCGTGTCTCGGCGGCGCTCGGCGCCGGAATCGGCGAGTCGGGCGGTCCGGCCCGGCCGATCGACCGGCGGCTTCGGCTCGCGGCCTGTCCGGGTCCTGTCAGCGTCGAAGCTCCGACGCTCGGCGCCGCTACGGTGAGGTGCGAACAGCTTGGCTGGCGGATCCGCGTGCCCGTGGTGCGCGATGACTCAGCCCAGGCCGCCGGAGCGTCGAACTGGGGGGCGTCTCCGGCGGCCGCCCGTACGCAGCGCGCCGCGCCCGTGGTGCGCCGGGGTGACCCTGTCGCGCTGGTGGTGATGTCGGGAAGCTTCACGGTGAGCCGCCAGGCGGTGGCCGACCAGGACGGCGCCCCGGGCGATCGCATCCGCGTGCGCACCGAGCCGCGCGCGACCCCGATCATCGGCCAGGTGCTGGCCGACGGGCGCGTTCTGATGAGCGGATTTAATTGATCGTGATTTCTGCCGTAATGGTTTGTTGAGACGTTCGCGGCAGCTCGCGTGGAAGGACATGAAGGCGATGATCAACGGGATCGGCAAGGGCGGCAGCGGCCGCATCGAGGCCAACCGGAACGCCCCGGGACAGGGCGTCTCGGCCGAAGTCCATGCGCGCAATGACGCCCGCAAGGCCGGCCACATCACCGTGGGCAGCCTCGTCTCCGACATCGCTTCCTCCGGCGCGCCGGTCGACGGCGCCAAGGTCGCCGCGATCAAGCAGGCGATTGCCGAGGGCCGCTATCCGGTGGACGCCGATCGCATCGCCGAGGCAATGCTGGCGCTCGACCTGCCGCAATGAATCTCGCGCCGCTGGCGCAGCTCCAGGCGCGCCATGAAGCGCTGATCGCAGCGCTCGACACCAACGACATCGATGCCATCGGCGCGGCCTGCACGGGCCTCGACGAAACCTTGATTTCGCTGTCCAGCGTCCAGGCCTGGGTCGCCACGCCTGAGCTCAAGGCCGCGGCCGAGCGGATCGGCAGCCTCGCCGACGCCGCCGCGATGCGCCTCAACGTCCTTGCCGACCAGGCGCGGCGGCGGGCGGACGCCCTCGCGATCGCGCGGGGCAGGGCGCCGACTTACTCGAAATCGTAAAATCGCAACCCCTCCTCGACTTCGCTCGTCCCGAGCGAAGTCGAGGGGCGCCTGCACGGACTCTGAGCTAACGCCCCTCGACTACGCTCGGGACGAGCGATGAGACGGGCGTTTTGCACAAAGCATTGCTCCGCGCCGAGCTCTGGCACACCCCTTGCATCTTCATCCCCGTACCACCCGGGGGTGTCATGAATTCGACGACCAGTTCCAGCGTTGCTGCCGCGGCCGTCCCGATGGGGCGGGTCGACGCCGCCATCAGGCAGGCGGCGACGCGGAGCGGCGTCGACTTCTCCTATCTCTATAACCAGGCGCGGCTCGAGAGCAGCCTCGACCCGAACGCGCGGGCACGGACCTCGTCGGCGACCGGCCTGTTCCAGTTCGTCGACCAGACCTGGCTCGCGATGATCGACAAGCATGGCGCCGCCAACGGCCTCGGCTGGGCGGCGAACGCCGTGCAGCGCGGTTCCAACGGGCGCTACCACGTCAGCGATCCGACGGTGCGCCGCCAGATCATGGACCTCAGGCGCAATCCCGAGGCGGCGTCGGCGATGGCCGCCGAGTTCGCCAACGACAACCGCGCCCATCTCGAGCGCCGGCTCGGCCGCGAGATGGAGCCGGTCGACCTGTATTTGGCTCACTTCCTCGGCGCCGGCGGCGCTACCCGTTTCCTCCGCGCGCACGAGGCGAGCCCGAACGCCGCCGCCGCCGCGAGCTTTCCCGACGCCGCGCGCGCCAACCGATCGATCTTCTTCAAGCGCGACGGTTCGGCGCGGAGCTTCAACGAGATCCGCAACATGATGGCCGCGCGGCTTGGCACCAGCGGGCAGATGCCCCCCGCCACTCCGCGCGCGGTAGGCTACGCGTCCAACGAAAATCCGGCGGAGCGCCTCGCGGGCCTGCGCAACGACGCTGGAGCGGCCGCGGCCGTGTCGCCGCACCACGCGCGGCTCGCCTATATGCTTCTCGCTGACATGAGCGGCGACATCGGGGGCCTGGCGTGAGCCGCGCCGCGATGACCCGCCAGGCCTGGATCGGCGCTGGCAAGGGCGCGGTTCTGCCGTTCGCCATCCTCATGCTCGTCATGCTGATGGTGGTGCCGATCCCGGCGACGCTTCTCGACGTCGGCTTCATCCTCAACATCATGATCAGCCTTGCGGTGCTGATGGTGGCGATCAACGTCGCCAAGCCGCTCGATTTCTCCAGCTTCCCGACGGTGCTGCTGTTCGCGACGCTGCTCAGGCTCGCGCTCAACGTCGCCTCGACGCGCGTCGTGCTAGTCAACGGCCATGAGGGCACCGCGGCGGCCGGCCACGTCATCGAGGCGTTCGGCCACTTCCTGATCGGCGGCGACTATGCCGTCGGCATCTTCGTCTTCATGATCCTGATGATCATCAACCTGGTGGTGATCACCAAGGGCGCCGGGCGCGTGTCGGAAGTGTCGGCGCGATTCACCCTCGACGCCTTGCCCGGCAAGCAGATGGCGATCGACGCCGATCTCAATGCCGGCCTTCTGACTCCCGAGGAAGCCAAGGAACGGCGTCAGGAAGTCGCAACCGAGGCGGATTTCTACGGCTCGATGGACGGCGCTTCCAAGTTCGTGAAGGGCGACGCGGTCGCCGGCGTGCTCATCCTCGTCATCAACATCGTCGGCGGCCTGATCCTCGGCACGGTCAGCCACGGGCTCAGCATGAGCGAGGCGGCCGAAGTCTATGTGCTGCTGGCGATCGGCGACGCGCTCGTGGCGCAGGTGCCGGCGCTGCTGCTGTCGATCGGCGCCGCCGCGATCGTCACCAGGGTCAGCTCGCCGCAGGACCTGAACGGTCAGATCACCAGCCAGTTCGGCTCGCACCGCGCTTGGATCCCCGTCGCGGTCATCCTCGCCATCCTCGGCGTGCTCCCGGGCATGCCGCACCTCATCGTTCTCCCGGCCGCCGCGGTTGCGGGTTATGTCGCCTGGAAGCTCAAGAAGGCCGCGGAGGCCAGGGCCGCAGTGCCTCCGCCGGCGCCGCCGGTCGCCAACCCGGCCGCTATCGGCTGGGACGAAGTCAGCGACGACGCCGCGCTCGGCCTCGAGCTCGGCTACGGCCTCGTCGGCCTCGTCGACGAGCGCAAGGGCGCGCCGCTGATGGCCCGGATCACCGGGATCCGCCGCCAGCTGTCGCGCGAGCTGGGCTTCGTCGTTCCGCTCGTGCGCGTGCGCGACAACATGGCGCTCGCCCCCAATGCCTATCGCATCACCGTCGGTGGGGTGATCGTCGGCGAGGACGAGATCTATCCCGACGAGCTGCTCGCGCTCGACAGCGGCGACCTCCTCAACCGGGTCGAGGGCAAGCCCGCCAAGGACCCGACCTTCGGGCTCGACGCGGTTTGGATCCAGCCGAACCAGCGCGCCGAGGCGATCGTCGCCGGCTACACTGTCGTCGACGCGGCGACCGTCGCCGCGACCCATCTCAACCAGATCATCCAGAGCGCCGCGGCCGACCTGTTCGGAATGGACGAGGCGCAGAAGCTGCTCGACGCTCTCAAGGAAAGCGCGCCGCAGCTCGTCGCCAACCTGACACCGCAGCCGCTCACGCTCACCGCGATCGCCGCCATGTGCCGCGCCTTGCTGGCCGAGGGAGTGCCGGTCAAGGACTTCCGCCGGATCGCCGAGGCGATGGCCGACGTCGCCCGCGACGAGCCGGACCCCGCGCAGATGGTCGAGAAGGTCCGCCAGCGCATCGGCGCCCTGATCGTCCAGACCGTGGTGCCGGTGCGAATGCCGCTTCCGGTCATTACCCTCGATGCGAGCCTGGAAAGTCTGCTCACCCAGGCGGTGCGCACCGGCCGCGACGCGACCCATCCGATCGAGCCCGGCCTGGGCCAGAAGCTGGTCGGCGCGATCAGCTCAATCGCCGGGCCGCTGCTCGGCGAGGGCCGCCGCTTTGCGCTCGTCACGTCGCCGCTCGCCCGCCGGGCGCTGTCGCGGCTGCTCGGGCCGCACCTGCCGGACGTCCCGGTCTTCTCGTTCCTCGAAATCCCCGACGGGAAGGCGGTCGAAGTCATCGCCATCGTCGGCGGCGAGGTGCCCCAAACCATGATCAACCAAGAGGTGGATGCGTGAGCGTGATCGGTACCAGGACTGCCCGAGTGATCGCTGTTACGAGCGGCAAGGGCGGGACCGGCAAGACCAATGTGAGCGTGAACCTCGGCGTGTCCCTGGCGCGGCTCGGGCGGCGGACGATGCTGGTCGACTGCGACGTCGGCCTCGCCAACGCCAACATCCTGCTTGGCGTCGACAGCGACCTCACCATCGCCGACCTCACCACTCGCGAGCGGCGCATCGGCGAAGTGACCCGCATGGGGCCGGCCGGAATGATGCTCCTGCCCGGCCACAGCGGCACCGGGCTCGGCGGCGGCCTCGGCGACGGCGCCCGCGCCGTTCTCGCCGACGCTTTCCGCCCGCACGTCGATGATTACGACCATGTCCTCGTCGATACCGGCGGCGGAATGGCGGGGGAGGGGCTCAGCCTCGTCGCCTCGTCCGACCTCATCCTGGTCATCCTCGCGAGCGAGCCGACCGCGTTCATGGACGCCTATGCGCTCGTCAAAGGCCTGGCGCTTCGCCACGGCTGCACCGATTTCGCGATCGTCGCAAACCGGGTCGGCGTCGGCGAAGGGCGGGCGCTGTTCGATCGCTTCAAAGGCGTCGTCGGGCGCTTCCTTCCCGCCAATCTCGACTATCTCGGGTCGATCCCGGACGATCCCTATCTGCGCGACGCGGTCTACGCCAAGCGCTGCTGCGTCGAGGCCTTTCCGGGCTCGCCGGCGAGCCGCGCCTTCGGCCGGCTCGCCGAGCGCATCGCCGGGCTCGACATGCCGATGATGCCGGGCGGCCACCGCTTCTTCGGACTGGAGGCCGCGCATGGCGCTCATTGACCCCCAGCCGACGATTCCCGTCTATACGCGCAAGCCGCGGCCCGAGCCCGAGCAGCTCGTTCGCGGGCACATGGCGCTCGTCCGCAAGATCGCCTGGCATGTTCATGCCCGGGTCGCCTCCGCGATCGAGATCGAGGATTTGGCGCAGATCGGAATGATCGCGCTGGTCGAAGCGGCCAATGCGTTCGAGGACCGCGGCCACGCCTTCGCGACCTACGCGACGGTGCGGATCCGCGGCGCGATGATCGACCATCTGCGCAAGTCGGCGACGATCTGCCGCTCGGCGATGGTCCGCCGGCGCGAGCTCAATGCGGCGCGCGAGACGCTCGAAGGCCGCCTCGGCCGCTCCGCGACAGAGGCCGAGATGGCCGAGCAGATGGGACTGGACGCGGCGTCGTACCGCGAGCTGGTCAATGACGTTCAAGCGGTCCACCACGAGTCGATCGACGAAATCTATTCGGACCATTCGATGTGGTTCGCCGACGTCGAGGACCGCGCCGACCAGGCGCTGGAGCGCGAAGGGCTGAAGGCCGCGATCGCCGAGGCGATCCGGACCCTGCCCGAACGCGACGCGATGGTGCTGCAGCTCTACTTCGTCGAGGAAATGAACCTCGACGAGATCGGCCAGACGCTGGGCGTCGGCGCGGCGCGCATCTGCCAGATCAAGAAGGCTGCCTTGGACAAGGTGCGCAAGAACTTGGCCGACTGGGCCTGACCGAGATTCCGGAGAACGAGATGAGCCTGCAACTATCCGTGAGCGCGGCCGAGCTGCCGACCCTGCTGGACCGCGCGCCGGCGAGCGTGCGCTATCTGTCGCTCGACTGTTTCGACACCTTGCTGTGGCGCAATACGGTGGCGCCGCGCGACGTGTTCGCCGACCTGCCCATCACCGGCGGCGGAATTTGGCCGCGGGCCAAGGCAGAGGCTCGTGCCCGCCAGCGCCAGCATTTCGAAACCGGGAAGGGCGAAGTGCCGATTGAGGCGATCTATCGCAGCCTCAAACCCTATGCCGACGAAGCGGAGATTGCCGCCGCGGTGCAGGCCGAGCTCGATGCCGAGGCGCGGCATTGCTACGGCTTCGCGCCGACGGTCGCGTTGATGGAGGCCGCGAAGGCACGCGGCCTTGAGATCATCATCGTCTCGGACACCTATCTCTCTGACGTGCAGCTGCGCGAGCTGATCGCGCGAGCGGCCGGCGAGGAGGTCGCGGCTCTGATCGACCGCATCTTCGTGTCCTCGGCCTATGGAATCGCCAAGGCGGAAGGGTTGTTCAAGCCGGTGCTGAAGGATCTCGGCGTCGGGCCGGAGACGATTTTCCACGTTGGCGACAACAAGGTCGCGGACCAGGACGCGCCGACCCTGCTCGGCGTCAACACGGTTCACCTGCGCCAGTTCACCAGCGAATGCGCTCAGCGCCTGCGCTTCGAGGCGTCGGCGGCGGCGATGATCGATTCGACCGTTCGCAACACCTGCCCGGCGGTCGCCCCGCACCGGCCGGTCCTGTCGCTTCACGGCAGCGACGATCCGGTCGTCGCGCTCGGCCACGACGTGCTCGGCCCGGTTATGCACGCCTTCGCGACATGGGTGGCAGCGGAGCGTCGTGAGATGGAGGAAAGGACCGGCAAGCCGGTCAAGCTCCTGTTCCTGATGCGCGACGGCCATCTGCCGATGCAGGTTTACCGTACCTTGTTCGGCGAAGGGGAGGGCGCGCCGATCGAGCTCAGCCGCTTCACCTCGCGACGCGCCAGCTTCACCGACGCCCGAGCCATTCGCAATTACCTCGCCGACGAGGGCCGCCACGGCCGCACCGACGTTCTGTCCAAGCAGCTCGGGCTCAACCGCCAGGAGGTGCAGAAATTGTGCCGCGGCCAGCTCGGCTTCGAAGCACAGGAGAGGTTCAACAAGAGCGTCCAGGCGCCGCAGATGCTGCGGGTGATCGCTGACCGCTCGGCCAAATTCGCCGATAAGGTGATGAGCCACCTTCGCCGCGCCGGAGTGAACGAGGGCGACTCGGTCATGTTCGTCGACCTCGGTTATGCCGGTACGGTCCAGAACCTCATTGAGCCGGTGCTTCGTGATCGGTTCGGAATCAACGTCGCTGGCCGCTATTTGCTGCTTCGCGACCCCGAGCAGACCGGCTTCGACAAGAAGGGCCTGATCGACGAGCGCAATTACGACCTGGCCGCCATCCATGCCCTTTGCATGCCGATTGCCGTGGTCGAGCAGCTGTCCACCGTCGCCCAGGGTTCGGTCGTCGACTACGCGCTTGACGGGGCTCCGATCCGCAAGGATGCCGGCCAAAAAGGCCTGCAGAATGCGGTTCGCGAGCGTATCCAGGAGGCGTGCATCGGCTTCGCCCGAAACGCCGCCGAAGCAGTGGTGCGGCCGGCGGCGTCCGATGGTGACAATTGTCGGCGCGCGATGGCCGTTTCGGTGCTTGGCCGCTTCCTGTTCATGCCGACCGCCGCCGAGGTCGAAGTGCTCGAAGCCTTCGACCATGACGTGAACCTCGGTTCCGACGACATGGTGAAGCTGGTCGATCCCGAGCTCGCTGGCACCGGCCTCAAGCGCCGCGGCCTGTTCTACGTCAACCAGTCGAGCCGCATGTACCTTCCGGGCGAGCTTCGGCAGCACGGCCTGCCGCACCTGCTCGCCATGTTCGCGGCGACCCGCCACCAGTTCGACCTTCGCCCGGCGGATTTCCACGCCGACACGATCCAGCTCGACGGCTTCTTCGCCAGCGCGACAAGCCAGACCCTGCTTCCCGTCGAGGCCCACTCGACCCATGACGGCTATTACCAGGCGACTCTCCCGGTCGGCGCCGGCGAATATGCGGTGGGTGTGCAACTGGGCCCACTCGCCGAGTGGCTGCAGATCGAGGAGGCGGCCTTCCATAGCGCCGCCGGACTCCACGATCCGATTGCCGCCGCGATCACTCCGGCGATTCCAGCGCAGATCCTGTGCGAGGGCATGGAGGAGGTGTCGCCCGGTTTCTACCGCTGCCGCGAGGACGCGCTTCTGCTCGTGCCGCCGCCAGCCAAAACCACGGAAGCGATGGTGCTCAGCCTCGTCTTCCGCCCAGTCGTTCGACGTGAACCGCGCATATCGATGAAAGAAGCCGCCTGATGTCCGACCTTTTGATCCATTCGATGTCCGAATTTTCCGGGCTGATCATGCCGGCTCTGGCGGCGGCCGATGCCGCCGACATCGTGGAGATCGGCGCAGAGTTCGGCGGCATGTCAGCGCTGCTCGCTGATCATTGCGCGGCACGCGGCGGACGGCTGACGAGCGTCGATCCTTCGCCAAAGGCGGAGTTCGTTGAGTGGGCTGCGGGCCGGCCGGAAGTGCGGCATGTCGCGAAGCCGAGCCTGGACGTGCTGGGCGACATCGAGTGTGCAGACGCCTGGGTCATCGACGGCGACCACAATTGGTACACGGTCTATCATGAGCTCAAGGCGATCCGAGCGCGCTGCCGCGAAGCGAGCAAGCCGGTGCTCGCTTTCCTGCACGACGTGAACTGGCCCTCGGGAAGGCGCGACATGTACTATGCGCCGGAGCAGATCCCCGCCGACTATCGCCATGCCCACAGCTTCGACGCCGGGGCTTTCCCCGGCCACCCACAGCTGGTGCCCAACCGCGGCTTCCGCGGCATGGGCCACTTCGCCTGGGCGACCCATGAGGGCGGCCCGCGCAACGGCGTGCTTACGGCGGTCGAGGATTTCCTCGCCGAGGCTCTGGCGGAAGGGGAGGAATATGCCTTCGCAGAGGTGCCTGCGGTGTTTGGCCTTGGCGTTCTATTCGCGATGGATGCTCCGTGGAGCCAGGCAGTGGCCGAGATCGTGGTGCCCTATCACGACAACGCCTTGATCCGCCGCCTCGAGGAGAACCGACTGCTCAACTACCTGACGGTGGTCGACATCCAGGATCGTCGCGCCGCTTAGGCGGCGAAATAGGCGATTTCACGCGGTCGCTTGGCGGTGCGCGAGCGGCTGCCTATCTTGGCGGGGCCCAGTCGGGCGTCGGAGAGTGAAGGTGCGCCAGGTCCACGCAGCAATGACTCGAGCATCCATGCTCCTGTCGATGCTGCTCGCCGCGCTGCTCGGGGCGCCGGCGCTTGAACCGGTCGGCACCGCGGCCGCGCCGTCACGACCGACGGTCGAGATCAGCCTCGCCGACGCGCTGCGCGCTCTGCCGGCCAGCTCGGCATCGGCCAATGGCAACATTCTATCGGACGACGGCGGCTCGGGCGGTGACACGCCCATTCTCAGGGGTGGTGCCGAGGACCTTGCGGCGCCGCTCCCGCTAGCGACTTCTTTCCGTCTTCAGTCCGGCGCGGCCCCGATCCAGCGCCGCGCTGCCGCCAATCAGGCGCGCGCTCCTCCAGCGGCGTGACGTGCGCATCCTCGCGGAAGCGCTTCCCCAGTCACGATCAGCGGCGCTCCCGACGTGGGGCGTCCGCTCGCAATGGAGCATGAACATCATGAAGATCGCCAATATCGTCTCGGTCCAGGACCGGGATTCCCTTGCTGCGCCGGTGCCTGCCGGCTCGCCTTCGAAGCGCCTCGGCCGAATGGCCGACCTGCTTCGCGCGTACCCCAACATCGCCGATGCCGAGCGGCTCCAGCTGCTGGAGTTCCTCACCAAGGGCGTACCCGAGGAAATCGCTCAGGTGACCCACATGCAGGGGATGGAGCGCAGCTTCAACGCCTTCCGCAAGGCTCATCCGCGGGACTTCCCCCAGGGCCTCAGGGGCTGGCTGCCGATGATCCTGTTCGGAGCGATCATCGTCCTCGCCGTCGCCTGGCGCCTGTCAGGACTCACGCTCTAGTATCGAAAAGCCCCGAGGTGTTGCCACCCCGGGGCTTAACGAGCGCACGGTGCCTGCGTTTAGCGCAGCAGGCTCAGCACGCCCTGCTGGCTCTGATTGGCCTGGGCGAGCATCGCGGTCGATGCCTGGCTCAGGATCTGGGCCTTGGCGAGGTTGGTGGTCTCGGCCGAGAAATCCGCATCCTCGATCCGCGAACGCGCGTCGCTCAGGTTGGTGACGTTGTTCGACAGCTGGTTGACGGTCGACTCGAGGCGGCTCTGGGCGGCGCCCAGCTTCGCGCGGGTCGAGTTGACGTCGGTCAGCGCGGTCTCGACGTTGCCCAGCGCGGTCACGGCGTTGGCGGAGGTGTCGACCGCGGTGGCCGCCGCCAGATCGTTCAGCGCCGAGAAGCTGATCGCAACCGTGTCGCCGCTGTTGGCACCGGCCTGGATCGAGACGCTGCCCGAAGCGGCGGTGTAGGTGGCGCCCGAGGCGTTGCCGTTGAAGATGCGAGTGCCGTTGAACTCGGTGGTAGCGAAGATCTGGGTGATCTGCGCCTTGAGTTCGGTAACCTCGGAATTGAGGTTGGTGCGGTCGGCGGTGCCGTAGGTGCCGTTCGCGGACTGCACGGCCAGCTCGCGGATGCGCTGCAGCATGTTGGTAACCTCTCCCAGCGCGCCTTCGGCGGTCTGGGCGTAGGAGATGCCGTCATTGCTGTTGCGGATCGCCTGGTTCATGCCGCGGATCTGCGACGTCATCTTGCTCGCGATGGCGAGGCCGGCGGCGTCGTCCTTCGACGTGTTGATGCGCTTGCCGCTCGACAGGCGCTCCATGGCAGTCTGAAGGGCGTTGTTGGCGACCCGGCTGCCGTTCTGCGCGCGGAGCGCAGAGGTGTTGGTGTTGATCACGCTCATTCGGAAGTTCCTTTCCCGCTCATTCCTGGCAGCCTGACACCGTCCGTGCCCTGCCACGAACCCAGTAACGGCGGCTTTTCCGACAGGTTTAATTCGGCGTTCAGCGTCGGCTTTCCGACGCGCCGTTTCGGCCTCCTCGCGACGGCGGATTGACGCCCGTCATGCGCGCGCCCTGCGCCCGCGAAAGGAATCCCGCGCGTTAACGTTATTGGCACGGCCTTTGCGTAAAGCGGCTTGACCACGCGGCACTGGGATTTTCCGCCGCTCTGTGGGGGGATTGAGGAATGATTGGATTGAGCCGGACGATCATGTCCGCTCACCCGGGACTGATCGGTTGGCTCGACGGAGCGGGGCTCGAGGCCGCTCCCATCGAGGCGGCCGCCGCTCGCGCCTTTCCCGCCATTGTCGCTCCGACGGAGGCTCACGCAGCTCGCGAAGGCGACGTGATCGTCGCGAGCGGCGCGCCGTCGTTCGTACGCGAGAGCGGCCAGCCGGCCCGGCTCAGCTTCGGCGCTGCCGACCAGGCGTTCGGCTACGCGCTCGCGGCCGAGCTGGTCCGTCCCGCCGCCCGTCCCGCCGCGGCCGACCCGGCCAGCGCCCGCCTTCTCGGCCTCGCCCGGCGGATCGCCGCAAGCGACGCCTCCGTGTTGGTGCTCGGCGAGACCGGCACCGGCAAGGAAGGCCTCGCCCGCTTCATTCACGCCTCGTCGCCGCGCGCGAACGGGGGCTTCATCGCCGTCAATTGCGCTGCTCTGCCCGAGACGATGCTCGAGGCGATCCTGTTTGGCCATCGCCGCGGCAGCTTCACCGGGGCGATGAGCGAAGGTGAGGGGCTGTTCCGCGCCGCGGCCGGCGGCACCCTGCTTCTCGACGAGGTCGCCGAGCTGCCACTCGCGCTTCAGGCCAAGCTTCTGCGCACCCTTCAGGAGAAGGAAGTCCTGCCGGTGGGCGCCACCCGCGCCGAACCGGTCGACGTCCGCGTCATCGCCTGTGCCAACCGCGACCTAGCCGCCGAAGTGGCCGAGGGACGCTTCCGGGCCGACCTCTATTGGCGCCTCAACGTCGTGCCGCTTCACCTGGCGCCGCTGCGCAGCCGCCGCCGCGACATCCCGGCGATCGCCGCCGCACTGATGCTTCGCCACACCGATCCCGCCGAGGCTTTCCCATTCCCCACCGCTCAGGCGGTCGAAGCGCTTTGCGCCCATGACTGGCCGGGCAATGCCCGCGAGCTCGACAACGTGCTCCTGCGCGCCCTGCTGCTGCGCACTGGCACCCGGCTCCAGGCGTCCGACCTCGCCATAGAGGCGGCCCCGGTCGTCGAAGCCGAGACTGCCACCAGCCTCGAGGAGGCCGCCAAGGCCGCCGAGGCCCGAATCATCCGCGCCGCGCTCGCAGCGACCGGGGGCCACCGCCTCCGCGCCGCCGAGAAGCTCGGCATTTCCGAACGCACCCTTCGCTACCGTCTCGCAGAAATGCGGGCGGCCGCTGCCTGAGGAGCCCGACTAGATGAACGCGATCGATCCCGCCCGCATCATGGCGATGCGCGCGCAGATCCTGGAGCGCAACGACGCCCTCCAGCGTGCCGCCGGCCTTGGCCTCGAAAGCCAGATCGGCGGGGCGACCGGCCTCGGGGCGACCGGCCCTGCGACCTTCGGCGACGCCCTTCAGGGCGCCCTTCGCCAGGTCAACGAGATGCAGGCGCAGAGCAGCGCAATCAGCGAGGCTTATGAGCGCGGGCAGACCACCGACATCGCCGCCGTGATGCTTGCCCGCCAGCAGGCGTCGATCGGCTTCGAGGCAACGATGCAGGTCAGGAACCGCCTGCTCTCCGCCTACAAAGACATCATGAACATGCCGGTGTAAGAGATGAGCGAACTCGCAGCCACTCCGAACGACCTCACCCCTACCGCGCGACCGCTTCCGGTCGCTGGCGGCGGCACCGGCCTTATGGGCAAGGCGCGGGACTTCATGTCTCAGCCGGCCGTCATCAAGGCGATCCCCGCGATCGCCTTCGTCGGCCTGATCGGCCTCGCCGCCTTGCTGTGGATGACCTTCAGCCAGGCGCCGGGGCGGACTCTCTTTTCCGGGCTCGCCGACTCCGACAAGGCGGCGGTGGTCGAGGCGCTTCAAGGCGCCGGAATCACCCACAATCTCGACAGCTCCACCGGCGCGATCACCGTGTCGGAAGACGATTATCACCAGGCTCGCATGGTCGCCGCCGCGCAGGGGCTTCCGCGCGGCGCTCCCGACGGCGGCCAGGTCATGGAAAACCTGCCGCTCGGCGCCAGCCGCGCCGTCGAGGGCGAGCGCATTCGCGCCGCCCGCCAAATGGACCTGGCGCGCACCATCGAGGCGATCGACGCGGTGCGCACCGCCCGCGTCCACATCGCCGACAACGGCCAGAGCGTGTTCGTCCGCGACCGCGCCGCACCGGGCGCCTCGGTCATGCTCACGCTGGAATCCGGCCGAAGCCTCAGCGACGGCCAGGTCCAGGCGATCATCCACCTCGTCGCCTCGTCGGTCCCGGGCCTCAACCCGGAGCAGGTGTCGGTGGTCGACCAGAATGGCCGGCTGCTTTCCCGCGCCGGCGGCGCTGACGGCGCCAGCGGCGAGGCCGAGCGCCAGCTCGCCGTCCAGCAGGCGACCGAAGGCCGCTATCGCGAAGCCATCGCCACCTTGCTGACCCCGATCCTTGGCGCGGGCAACTTCACCGCCGAGGTCAGCGCGGAGATGGACTTCAGCCAGACCGAGGCGAGCCGCGAGGCCTATCCCGAAGCGTCGCGAGCGCTCCGCTCGGAGCAGGGGACCGTCACCCAGGAGAGCAACGCCCAGCCGGCCGCCGGCGGGATCCCGGGCACGCTCGCCAACGAGGCGCCGCCGCCCGCGACGACCACGGCCGACCCGAACAATCCCAACGCCGTTCCCGGCGCTCCGGCGACGGCCAACGAGACCCGCCGCAACGAGCAATATGCCCGCAACTATGCGCTCGGCCGGGAGATTTCGGTCACCCGTCAGCAGACTGGCACCGTCAAGCGCCTGTCAGTCGCGGTCGCTGTGCGCAATCCTGAAGGCGGCCGCCCGCTGACCCGCGACGAGATCCAGTCGCTCGAGAACCTCGTCCGCGGCGCCGTCGGCTTCAGCCAGCAGCGCGGCGACATGGTCGCTCTCACCGCCCGCGCCTTCGTCTCGGAGGAGGCTGCCGCGGTGAGCTGGTGGCAGGAAGCGTGGCTGTCGCCGATCGTGCGAAGCGTCGGCGGGCTGATCCTCGCTCTCGCCTTCCTGTTCGGAATTGGCCGTCCGCTGATGAAGCGGCTCAGCGCCGCCGCTGCCCGCCGCGCCGAGTCCCGCAACCAGGTCCGCGAGGAGATCGCCGCGGCCGTCGAGGAGCATGCCAAGAGCGGCGGTTCCCACGTCACCATCGACATGATCGAGGCGGCGCCGAGCTACGAGGCCCGCGCCGAACTCATTCGCAACTTCGTCCGCCAGGATCCTGCCCGCGCCGCGCTCGTCGTGCGCGACCTGATCCGCGCCGACACCGGAGGAGCCTGAAATGGCCGAGACTGCCAGCCTTGAAGAGCTCGAGGCGCTGGACCCCACCCCGACCGGCCCGACCGGAAGCGCTGCCGCCGCCATCTTCCTGATGACCCTAGGCGACGCCGAGGCGGCCGAGATCCTCAGCCATCTCGACCCTCACGAGGTCCAGCAGCTCGGCTCCGCCATGTTCGACGTGGTCGACGTGTCGGCGAACGACGTCGACAGCGTGTTCGACCTGTTCATGACCAAGGTGCGCGCCCGGACCACGATCGGCTTCGGCGCGACTCCGCGGATCCGCGCGGTGATGGAGCATGCGCTCGGCCAGGAGCGCGCCGAAACCGTGCTCGCCCGCATCACTCCGGCGACCCGCAGCCGCGCGCTCGACGCTTTGCGCTGGATGGACGCGCGCACCATCGCCGCGATCTGCGAGGCCGAGCATCCCCAGATCGCCGCCTTGGTCCTCGCCCATCTCGAGCCGCCGGCCGCCGCCGACGTTCTCCAGCTGCTGCCGCAGGACAGGCAGCCCGACATCATCTACCGAGTCGCGCGGCTCGATACGGTCACCGCCGAAGCGATCGAGGAGCTCGAGGAAATCCTAGCGCGCGAGTCGAGCAAGGTCGCAGCGGCCGCGCCCGCGACGGTCCGCGGCGGCGCCACCGAAGCCGCCAAGATCATGACCAACACCAAGGGCGGCACCGATCAGCGCATCATCCGCTCGCTGAACAAGGTCGACAAGGCGATGGCTCAGAAGATCGAGGACGAGATGTTCGTCTTCGACGACCTCGCCAAGCTCAGCGCCAAGAATCTCGCGGCGCTCATGCAGGCGATCGACGGCGAGCTTCTCGCTCCGGCGCTGAAGGGGGCCGACCCGGCGCTCAGGGACAAGATGCTCGCGTCGATGTCGAGCCGCGCCGCAGACACGGTGCGCGACGAGATCGAGGAACGGGGCCCGATGCGGCTCGCCGAAGTGCTCGAGGCGCAGAAGCAGGTGCTCGTCATCGCCCGCCGCCTGGCCGATGCCGGCACCATCCAGCTCGCCGGTCGCGGAGGCGAAGACTATGTCTAGGTTGTGGCGCGAGGAGCGCGCTCAGGAGGCCGCGAGCGTCGGCAGCTTCGTCATCCGGCCGAGCGGCAACAGCTTCCGGCCCTGGGTGAGCGACTCCGAGAACAAGGCCCCGGCCAGCAATGACGGCGCTTTCACCGCGGAAGACCATGCCGCCCAGCGCGAGGAGGAGGCCTATCTCCGCGGCCTCGCCGACGGCCGCCGAACGGTCGAGGCTGAGGTCGCGGCCGAGCGCAACGCCATCGCGCAGCTCGCCGAAACCCTTCAGGGGCTGAAGCCCGAGCCGACCCTGCCACTCGCCATGCTGCTCGCCGAGACCGTGGACCGTCTCGTGCGCGAAGTGATCGGCGAGGTCGAGATCGACGGCATCCGCCTGCTCGCCCGCGCCAAGGCAGCCGCCGCCCTGATCGGGGAGGCGACCCAGCCGGCGCGGCTCAAGGCGCATCCCGAGGACGCCAAGATCCTCGCCGAGGCCCAGCTCGAGGTCGAGATCGAAGCCGATCCCGCGCTTCCGCGCGGCACCGTGCTTCTGGAGACTGCCGACGGCTGGATCGAGGATGGACCCGCGGTCCGCCTCGATCGGCTCCGCGCCGAGCTCGACAAGGTGGCCGCGGCGCGATGAACAATCTGGCCGAACAGGCGCGAACGCTTCTCGACGGAGTCGCGGTGGGGGAGGGGCCTCGCCGCGTCGGTCGGCTGCTGTCCTATGACGGACTCATGCTCGAGGCGACCGGGCTCGACAAGCCGGTCGGTTCCGGGGCGCGGATCGTCGACGCCGACGGCCATATCGCCCGCGCCGAAGTCATCGGCTTCCGCGGCAAGCGCACTTTGCTGATGGCGCTCGGCGCCGACGCGGCCCACGCGTCCGGCGCCCGCGTCGAGCCCGACGCCTCCTCGACCATGGTCGAGGTTGGGCCTGGACTGCTCGGCCGGGTCATCGATGCGCTCGGCCAGCCGCTCGACGGCCTCGGGCCGGTCGCGGCGACCGACAAATGGCCGCTCGCCGGCAAGCCCGGGAACCCGCTCGAGCGGGCCCGGGTGACCGAGGCGTTCGACCTCGGCGTGCGCGGCGTCAACGCCATGCTCACCGCCGGCGTCGGCCAGCGCATCGCCATCGTCGCCGGCTCCGGAGTCGGCAAATCGGTGCTGATGGGGCAGATGCTCAACGGCGCCGAGGCGGACGTGATCGTCGTCGGCCTGATCGGCGAGCGCAGCCGCGAGGTCTCGGACTTCCTGGCGACCAAGCTCTCCGGCCCGGTCCGGCAGAAGTCGGTCGTGGTCGCGGTTCCCGCGGATCATGCGCCGCTTCTGCGCCTGCGCGCGGCGATGCGCGCCACCGCGATCGCCGAGGATTTCCGCGCGCGCGGGCTCAAGGTGCTTCTGCTCCTCGACAGCCTCACGCGCGTGGCCCACGCGCAGCGCGAGATCGGCCTGTCGCTCGGTGAGCCGCCGACCGTGAAGGGCTATCCGCCCTCCGCGCTCGGCCTCATCCCGCGCCTGTGCGAACGGGCCGGCGCCGACAGCCGCACCGGCGGCTCGATCACCGCCCTCTACACCGTTCTCGCCGACGGCGACGACACCGACGATCCGATCGTCGACGCCGCCCGTGCCATCGTCGACGGCCATATCATCCTGTCGCGCGGCCTTGCCGAGCAGGGCGTCTATCCCGCGATCGACGTCGGCAAGTCGCTGTCGCGCGTGATGAGCGATATCGCCTGCCCCGAACATGCCCAGGCCGCAGCGGCCTTCCGGCGGCTGTGGTCGGCCTATGAGGACAATCGCGATCTCATCCTGATGGGCGCCTATGCGGTCGGCTCCGACGCCCTGATCGACGAGGCGATCGCGCGCCGCCAGGAGCTTCTCGGCTTCCTCCGCCAGGCGCCGGCCGAGCAGGTGCCCTTCGAGGATAGCGTTCTTCAGCTCGCCGGGATGATGGCGTCATGAAGGCGGCGGTGAAGCAGCGGGCGCGGATCGCGCGCGTGCGCCGGCTCCAGCACGGTCTTGCTGCGTCCAGCGCCGCGGCAGCCGCGGCGCAGGTGCGCAACCTCGAGGGGAGCGCCTCGCGCCTCGCCGAGATGCGCGGCGACCTCGATCCGGATGAAGGGATGACCAGCGGCGCTTGGCTGTCGTCGGCCGGCGAGCTGGCGATGCGGCTGGATGCCGCCCGAATCGGCCTCGCCCCGACCATCGACGCGGCGCGCTCCACGGCGCGCGCCAAGGAGCGGGTGCGCGTCGTCGCGCGCCAGAGCCAAGAAAGTGCCGAACGGCTCGAACAGGCCGCGGCAAGCGCCGCGAAGGAAATGTTCGAGCGCCGACTGAACAAGATCATGCGCCGCCGGGTGCGTCCGAACAACAATGAGGTGACACCGTGATGCCAGCCGCGACCAACATTCTGCAGGCGACGACGACCAGCGACTCCGCGACTGCGGCGCCGGCCGTGCCGGGCGCCGAGATCTTCGCCGCGCTGCTGAGCGGGACGGAGACTGCGCCGGCCGAGGGCTCGATCGGCGAAGAGACGGTGGCGACCGAGGTAACGACTGAGGCTCAGCCCAATCTCGACATCCTCGCGCCGCTGCTCGCGCAGCAGCAGGTGGTGCCTACCGTGACAGTACCGAACGGCGCCGGTGAGGCGGCTGGGGCGCAGGGTGACGCAGTCACGACCGCTATTGCTGGATCGGGTCTCATCTCTCCGCTCGTCCCGGGCGAAGTCGAGGGGCGCCTGGGCGGAGCGTCGAGTTTGAATTCCAGCCCGGCAGCGGCGACTGCGACGACTGGCCTGGACCAGGGCCTCGCGGACGCCTCTCCGCTTCGCTCGGGGCGAGCGGAGGGTGAGGTGTTGCCGCTCGTTGGCGAGGCGAGCGAAAGCCGCACCGGCGAGGCGAAACCTGCCCTGACCGAAGTCGCCAAGTCGCTCGGGAAGTCGGATGGTCCTGTCAACCAGCTGGCGACCCCGACCGTGCAGACGGCCGCCGCCACAGCCGCGAACGACCAACAGGCGGGAAGCGGCCGCCAGCAGGCCGAGACGCCGGTCCCGACCATCGAGGTCCAGGCTCAGCAGCCGACGACATCCGTGACCGACGTCCGCTCGCTGATCGCGTCACTCACCAGCACCGGAATTGCCGGCGCGAACGGCGCTTCGCAGGCTGGGTCCGCCCAGCAGCTTGGCGAGGCGCTCGCGGCGCAGGTGCTTGACCTGGCCGGCGGAAGTGAATGGCTCGAGCAGCTCAGCGACGAGATCGGCCGGGCGACGGACAGCTCCGGCCCGCTGCGCTTCCGGCTCACTCCGGGGAGCCTCGGTGAGCTCAAGGTCGAGATCAGCCAGAGCGACCGCGGCGCGATCGTGCGCATGACCGTCGCGACCGAGGCCGCCCAGGCCGCGCTCGCCGACGCCCAGCCGAAGCTTGCGGCCGAGGCGCGTGCGCAAGGCGTGCGGATCGCCGAATCGCAGGTCGATCTCGCCGGCAACCAGGCCCAGCAGCACCAGCAGGGCCGCGAGTCGGCGCGCCAGCAGGCCGCCACGGCCGATCAGCCGCTGCGCGCTGCCCGCGCCGCCGGCTCGGCTTCAACCGGAACCCACGCTCCGGCGGCCACCAGCCGCCCAGCCGAACGCTACGCCTAAGGAGACCAAGACATGAGCCGCAATGCGAAGAAGGAGGGAGCTGAAGATTCAGCCCCGCCCAAGAAGAAAAAAGGCAAGCTCTTCCTGATGCTCGGAATCGTCGTGCTGCTCGGCGGCGGCGGCGGAGCCGGACTCTATGCGAGCGGCGTACTGATCCCGACCAACGCCGGTCACGACGCCAATCGTCCGCAGCTGGTGCCGCGCGCCGATGCGAGCAGCAGCACCGTCGCCGAGGCGATGGAGCGGGCGCGCCAGGGCCAGATCGATCCGCGCGTGTTCCAGGCGACCTATCATACGCTCGCCGACAACTTCACTTCGAACCTGCGCGGCGGCCAGGCCTTCGTTCAGATCGGGATCGGCGTGTCGACCTATTATGACGAGCGCGTGATCGAGAATCTCGACAAGCACGAGATGGCGATCCGCTCGGCTATCCTGATGGTTCTTTCCGAGCAGGATCCGATCGCGATCGCGACCAGCGAGGGCAAGGAGGCGCTCCGCCAACAGCTAAAGAACGCGGTGAATCGCGTGTTAACCAATAAGGAAGGGTTCGGGGGCATAGACGAAGTCCACTTCACCAGCTTCGTGACCCAATGACCGATCAGCCCACCCTGTCTGGAGACGAAATCGCGGCCCTCATGGGCCGGGAGGAACCCTCTGTGCGGCAGGATGGGCCGTCGCGGGAGCCGCGGCCGTTCAGCTTCGGAAGCGGCTCGTCGTCGCAGCCGTCCGCGGCTCTGCCGGCGCTCGACCGGATCAACGAGCGGCTGGCGCGGCGGATCCGCGACCTCATCGAGCCCTATATCCGCGCGAAGCCGCGGGTGATCGCCGATCCGGCGGTGCTTCGGCCGCTTCGCGACTGGCAGGCCGAGCAGCGCCAGTTTGTCGGTTTGAGCCTGTTCAGCATGAAGCCGCTGAAGGGGACCCTCGCGGTTTGCGTTCCGAGCGAGTTCGTGAGCCGCCTGGTCGATGCCTATTATGGGGGCACCGGCGCCGATCCCGAGCATGAGCAGCGCGAGTTCACGGCCACCGAAGAGCGGCTGCTCGGCCGTCTCTGCGAGAATCTGGTCGGCGTCGTCGCCGATGCCTGGCGCGAAATCGCGCCGATCGAGCCGGCGCTGCGCGGCCGCGAGACCAGCCCGGCGCTGACCGGCGTCGGCGGCCCCGACGAGACCGCAGTCATCTGCCGCTTCATCGTGACGCCGCCGCAGGCGCGGCCGGCGAGTCTCGACATCCTGTTTCCTGCCGCTGCGCTTCGCTCGGTCGAGGGCGCGCTTGCCGCCAAGTCCGGCGACGACGGCGGCCGCGGCGAAGAGTGGCGGGCCAAGCTCAATGCCGCCCTGGCCGACATCCGGATCGAAGCGCGTACCGTTCTGGCGCGGCCCGAGCTCAGCGTCGGCGAGTTGGTTCAGCTGAAGGTCGGCGACGTCATTCCGGTCACCATACCGGCGATGGTGCCGCTTCTGGTCGAAGGGCGCACCGTCGCGCTTGGTTCCATCGGCGAGCAGGACGGCAAGGCCGCGCTCAAGGTCGACAAGATTACGAGGAGAATGGGTTCGTGAGCGACATGGGGGAAATCCTTCCGGCCGAGGACGAGGGCGGCGTCGAGGCGCCGATGGCCGGCCGCAACTATCGCCTGCTCGCCGACATCCCGGTGCGGCTGTCGGTCGAGGTCGGCTCGACCGCGATCAAGCTGTCCGAGCTGATGGACCTTGCCGAGGGCAGCATCGTCGAGCTCGACCGGCAGAGCCACGAGCTTCTCGACATCATGGCCAACGGCACGCTGATCGCGAAGGGCGAGGTGGTGACCGTCAACGGCCGCTTCGGCATTCGCGTGCTGGAAGTCGTCGCCGCCGACGCGCGCCTCGCAGGCGCCGGGCTCGAGCGTCGTCGATGACTGAGTATTTTCTCCGCCTTCTGTTTCTGATCCCGCTCGTCGGCGGCCTCGCCTTCGGGGCGCTGTGGCTGTGGCGCAAGGCGCAGCCCGGAATGGCGGTCGGCCAGCGCGAACGGCTCGTGAAGGTCGTCGACGCGGTGCCGATGGGCACGACCGGCCGACTCGCGGTCGTCGAGTTCGACGGCAAGCGAATCCTGCTCGCGGTGTCGCGCACCGGAATCAGCCGCCTCGACGACGACGGCAGGTCCGCCATGGGCCTCCTCGATGGGTGAGGTTGCGTTTCCGCTCTCGAAGCGGACCCTCCTCAAAGCGGCAGCGATCTTCGTAGGCTTCATGGCCTTCGTGGTCCTGCTCGGCTTCTCTGGCGACTTGGCTTTCGCTCAGGCCCAGGAGACGCCGGCGCCTGCAGCCCAGGCCGCGCCGCAGAACCCTCCGGCTGCCGCCGGCGGTCAGCCGGGGGCGCTCGACCGGGCGGTCGGAACGCTGGCCGGGGACGGCCAGCCGCTGTCGCTGTCCTTGCAGATCCTCATCCTGATGAGCCTGCTGACGGTGCTGCCGTCGATCATCCTGATGATGACGAGCTTCACCCGGATCATCATCGTCCTGTCGATCCTTCGCCAGGCGATCGGGCTCCAGAACACGCCGCCCAACCAGGTGCTGATCGGCCTTGCGCTGTTCCTGTCGATCTTCGTGATGCGGCCGGCGATCGAGGAGATCAACGCGACCGCCTACACGCCCTATGGCAACGGCCAGATCTCGATCGAGGAGGCGGTCACCCGCTCCGGCCGGGTCCTTCACGGCTTCATGATGAGCCAGACCCGCGAAAACGACCTCAGGCTGTTCTCGGACCTCGCCAACGTGCGCGGCTTCGCGAGCCCGCAGGAAGTGCCGTTCTCGATCCTGCTGCCGGCCTTCGTGACGTCGGAGCTCAAGACGGCGTTCCAGATCGGCTTTTTGATATTCCTGCCGTTCCTGATCATCGACATCGTGGTGTCATCGACCCTTATGGCGCTCGGCATGATGATGCTCTCGCCGCCGATCGTGTCGATGCCGTTCAAGCTGCTGCTGTTCGTGCTGGTCGACGGCTGGGCCCTCACCATGGGCTCGCTCGCCGCCTCCTTCGGCGGAGGCTAGCATGGTCGCCGACAATCCCGACTATTTCATCGGAATCGCGCAGCAGGCGCTGTGGATCGTCAGCCTGGCGTCCGCGCCGATCCTGATCCCGGCGCTGGCCGCGGGCCTGATCCTCGGAATGGTGCAGGCGGCGACGTCGATCAACGAGCAGACTTTGACCTTCGTGCCGAAGCTGATCGTGGTCGGAATCTGCCTCGCCATCTTCGGCAGCGCCATCCTCATGCTCCTCGTCGATTTCACCCAGGAGCTGTTCGCCAGGATCCCCGAGATCACGCGATGATCCCGACGGGCTTCGCCGGCGTCGAGGCGCAATTGTGGCTGTGGATGGTCGCGATGATCCGTCCCGGCGCCTGCTTCCTCGCCGCGCCGATCTACGGCGCAAATTTCGTGCCGGTGCAGCTGCGGCTGATCGTCGCCCTGGCGATCGGCATTCCCGGCCTCGGCACGACGAGCTTCGTTCTCCCCGCCGAAGGGCTCGCCTCGATCGCTGGGGTCGCGCTGGTGGCAAGCGAGGTTCTCGTCGGCCTCGCCCTTGGGTTCGCGGTGCAGATCGGCTTCGCGGCGGCGAGCATTGCCGGCGAGATCATCGGCAACGCGATGGGCCTCGGCTTCTCGGCGATGATGGACCCGGCGACGGGTGCCCAGAACCCGGCGCTGTCGCAGCTCCTGTCGATCGTCGGCACCTTCCTGTTCCTGTCGATGGGCGGGCACCTGATGCTCGCGGCGATCGTCGTCGAAAGCTATCGGGCGCTGCCGCCGGGCGAGGCGTGGCTGTCGGCGGAGAGCATCCGTCAGCTCGCTTATTTCGGATCGGTGCTGTTCGCCGCCGGCGTCTCGGTGGCGCTTCCGGTCGGCTTTTCGATCGTGCTCGTCCAGATCATCATGGGCATGCTGTCGCGCACAGCGCCGGCGCTCAACCTGTTTGCGGTCGGCTTCCCGGCGGCCCTGCTCGCCGGAATGGTGCTTCTCGCCATCGCGGCGCCGATCATCGGCGACGGCCTCGTCGCTGCGATGCAGGCGGGGCTCGAGGAATCGCGCCGGATCGCGCTCGGGAACTGACATGTCGGATCAGGACAAGAGTTCGAAAACCGAGCTTCCGACGCCGAAGAAGCTTCGTGACGCCGCGGAGAAGGGCGACGTCCTCGCATCGCGCGAGCTCGGCACTGCGCTGGTGGTGACGATGGGCGCAGCGTGGATCGCGTTGGCGGGGCCGGCAATGGTCGGCGCGCTTGAGACGATGGTCCGCGACGGCCTGTCGCTGGATTTCCAGGACGTGCGGATCTTCGATCCGGCGGGAGCGGCGCTTCGCCTGCTCGCGATCATCGCGATTCCGATCGTCGGGCTGTTCGCGCTCACCATGCTGGCCGCAATCGGTGCCCCGGCACTGCTCGGCTCGCTGGGCTTCCGCGGCAAGGCGGTCGGGTTCAAGGCGAGCAAGCTCAATCCCGCCTCGGGCCTCAAGCGCATCTTCGGCCTTCAAGGGCTGATCGAGCTCGGCAAGTCGCTGCTCAAGGTGATTCTGATCGGCTCGCTCGCGATCTGGCTGCTGATGGGGGAGCTGCCCGGACTGATCGGCCTTGGCACCCGCGACACCCGGGCCGCGATCTACAACCTGGGGGGCACGTTCGTATTCACGGTGCTTCTGATGGCCGGCGCGCTCATCTTCATCGCGATGATCGACGTGCCGATGCAGATGCTCCAGCGCACCCGGCGCCTCAAGATGAGCAAGCAGGAGATCAAGGACGAGCATAAGCAGCAGGAGGGCTCGCCGGAGGTCAAAGGCCAGCAGCGCGCGAGGCAGCGCGAGGTCGCCCGCCGCTCGGTCCAGAAGGCGATGGGGGAGGCGACGGTGGTGCTCACCAACCCCACCCATTTCGCGGTCGCACTTCGCTACAAGCAGGGCTCCGACCCGGCGCCGATCCTCCTCGCCCGCGGCCGCGGAGTCACCGCCGAGGCGATCCGCGAGCTCGCCGCCGAGAATGACGTGCCGATGCTGAGCTATCCGGAGCTCACCCGCGCCATCTACTACACCACCCGCGCCGGCCAGTTCGTTCGCGAGGACCTCTATCTCGCGGTGGCGACGGTGCTCGCCTTCGTGTTCAACCTCGAGGCCGCGCGCGCCGCCGGCCACGCCCAGCCGCCGGTCGAGGTGCCGCCGGAAGCGCGGTTCGACGCCGACGGCCGAAGGGTTCGCTGAGATCCGGCCCTAAGCCTTCGCTCTCCGCTGCCGTTATCTGCACGGGGAGGCAGGCCGGTCGATGTTCCACGGCATGAAGAGTGAAGCGCAGGCGCGTCGGGCGCTGGCGGAGATCGAGCGGCTGCTCAGCGATGCTGACAGCGCCGGGATCACGCTGGACCCGTGGCTGCGCGAGCTTGCCGCGGAGCTGCGCGATGTCCTCCCTGAAATGGACGCTCCGGGCGCCGCCGCCATCGCCGAGCAGATCCTCGCCGACCCGCGCCTCTCCCTCGCCGCCCAGGCGCGGCTTCGTGCCGATACCGTTCGGGTGATCAGGGGCTGAATTAAGAGAGGGGCGGGCGGGATTTCCCCTAAAGAAACCGCCCTTCGAGCCGTTCTTCTCACTGAGAGGGGACGCTCAATGGATTCGTCAATCGCTGCATCGCTGGGGATCGGCTCCGGGCTCGACATCAAAGCGCTGGTCAAGCAGCTGTCCGATGCGCAGCGCGCGCCCAAGGACGCGCAGATCGAGCGGCGCGAGACGCTCAACGCGGCGCGCATCTCGACCCTGGCCGAGGTCAGCGGCGCAATCGACAATTTCTCGAACGCTCTGTCCTCGCTGATTTCCGGTGGGTCGCTGTTCACTCAGCCGACGGTGTCGGAACCGAGCCTGCTCAGCGTCAAGGCGGTCGCCGGCGCTCGCCTCGGCGGCCTGTCGGCGGAGCTCGAGGTCGTCCAGCTTGCCAAGGCGCAGACGCTGGAGTCTGCGACCTTCTCCGCCCGCACCGATCCGGTCGGGCAGGGGACTCTGACGCTGGCCAACGCCAATGGCAGTTTCGACATCGTCATCGACGCATCCAACGACAGCCTTGAAGGTCTTGCCGCTGCGATCAACGCGGCCGGCGCGGGCGTCGTCGCCAGCATCGTGACCGACGCCAACGGCTCGCGCCTGATGATGAAGGGCGCGACCGGGCAGGCCAACGCCTTCACGCTTTCGACCGCGGCGACCGGCGGGCTCGAGCGTTTCGCCTTCGGCCCGTCCATCACCGGCGGAATGAGCCAGGCGCAGGCGGCGCAGGACGCGATCGTCAAGCTCGACGGGGTCACCATCAACCGGTCGAGCAACAGCTTCTCCGACGTCGTCGCCGGCGTCCAGATCGATCTCAAGAAGGCCGAGCCGGGCACCATCATCTCGCTCGGCGCGTCGCGCCCGACCGCCGAGATCACCCAAGGCATGACCGACTTCGTCGCCGCCTATAACGAGCTGATGGCGCTCATCAACGAGGCGACCAAGGCGGGCGCCGGCGAGGATGGCGGGCCGCTGCGCGGCGACGTCGGCGTCCGCCAGATGATGCGCCAGCTCAGCCAGATGACGAGCATGGCGCTGACCTCGCAGGGTGATGGACCGCATAGCCTCGCCGAGATCGGCGTGCGCACCAACCGCGACGGCACGCTGAGCCTCGACACGTTCCGGCTGCAGGAGCAGCTGGTCAACAATCCGGACGCGGTCGAGGCGCTGTTCAACCCGACCCAGTGGTCGAGCAGCAGTGCGGTCACCATCCAGAGCGCGGTTGGCCGGGTGAAGCCGGGCACCTATACGTTGACCAACCTCGTGCCGATGAGCGGTTCGACGCCGGCGTCTGGGATGGTCGACGGCGTCGCCATGACCGGCGTCGACACCAACCTCGTCGCGCCCGCGGGCTCCGCGGCGCTCGGCCTGATTGTCACCGTCAACTCGGCCTCGCCGAGCGTGACCATCACCATCGAGCCGGGCCTGGGCGGCGCGCTCAAGATGATCCGCGACGCTCTGCGCGACCGCGAAGGGCCGTTTGGGGCGACGAACAAGCGCCTCACCGAGGAGCGCGACGACATCGCCGACATGAAGGCGCTGAACGAGGAGCGCTCGCAGCGTTACTACAACCAGCTGCTCGGCACCTTCACCGCGATGGAGCGGCAGGTGTCCTCCTTCAAGGCGACCCAGAGCTACCTGGATCAGCAGATCAAGATGTGGACCAACGACCGGGGCTGAGGCTCCGGCGACGTGAACTTTGTGCGGGAGTGAGTGGATGTACGCAATGCGTGGGCAGTTCGGGATGGCCAAGGCGCGCTACCAGCGCGTGGACGTCGCCAGCCGGGTGGAGGGTGCGAACCCGCACCAGCTGGTTGCCATCCTCTATGACGAGCTGCTCAAGGCGCTTGATGCCATGGCCGCGGCGATGGCGCGCAACGACTATGTCCAGCGCGGCGAGCGCCAGGCGCGGGCACTCAGGCTGATCAGCGGCCTCGAGACCAGCCTCGACTTCGAGCAGGGCGGCGACATCGCGATCGGCCTCGCCAAGATCTACCGCGAGGCCCGCCGCCTCACCGTCGCCGCCGGGCGGGAGAATGACGTGAAGCTGGTCGAGTGCGCGCGGGAGATGCTGGGCGAGGTTGCCCAAGCCTGGGAGCAGATCGGGAATCGGTGACTTCAAATCCCTCCCTGCGAGGCGCAGCCTCGTGGGGGAGGAAGGGGATCAAGCGGCAACTTCGACGCCGTATTTGCGCATTTTCTCGATGAGCGTGGTGCGCTGGAGGCCGAGGAGGCGCGCGGCTTCGGCTACGACTCCGTTGGCTAGGCTGAGCGCTTCCTCGATGTAGCGGCGCTCGAGGTCGCCGAGCATCGTCTTGAGAGCGACCGGAGTGTCGCGGGTGAGGATCGGGGCGTCGGCCGTCGGAGCGACGTCGCCCATGGGGGCCGGCTTCGGGATCTCGGCGGTGGCCGCCCACAGAGCGGCGCGCTCGGCGGCGCTGTTGCGGCCGCGGCGGAGAAGCATGCGCTCGACCTGCTCGGCGCCAATCGTCTCGCCCGGGAAGAGGATGCCCGCGCGCTCGACGAGATTCCTGAGCTCGCGGACATTGCCCGGCCAATCGTGATTGGCGAGGCGATCGAGAGCGGCGGCGTTGAAGCGCACGTCGGCCCCGTTCTTCTGGCCTTGCGCCAGGAAGTGGCGGATCAGCGGAGCGACGTCCTCCCGGCGCTCGGCAAGGCTCGGAAGATCGATCGGAAAGACCGCGAGGCGATAGAAGAGGTCCTCGCGAAAGCGCTTCTCGTCGATCGCGCTATCAAGGTCGCGATGGGTCGCCGAGACGATGCGGGCGTCGACCGGGATGACTCCGCGGCCGCCGACGCGCTGGACCCGGCGGTCCTCGAGCACGCGCAGCAGCTTGACCTGCATGTCGTGCGGCATGTCGCCGATCTCGTCGAGAAACAGGGTGCCGCCGTCGGCCTCCTCGAAGCGGCCGCGATGCTGGGCGTGGGCGCCGGTGAAGCTGCCCTTCTCGTGGCCGAACAGTTCTGATTCGATCAGCTCGCGCGGGATCGCGCCGCAATTGACCGAAACATGGGCGGCGTCGGCGCGCTGGCTGGCGGCGTGGATCGCTCGGGCGACCATTTCCTTGCCGCTTCCCGAAGGACCGGTGACGATGACGGAGGCGTCGCTCGGCGCGACCTGCGCGACCTGGAGCCGGACCTCCTTGATCGCTCGGCTCTCGCCGATGAGGAAAGCAGCAATCGGATTCCTGCCGCCCTTCACGGACGTACCGGACTGACCAACCGTCATACTGTTACGCGTCCCCCCTGATACCCCGGCACAAATGGCGGCAAAAGGTTAACGAGCCGATAAGCACCTATGGTTTTCACTGTAACCCCGATTTTCGTGGGCGCCACAGGAGCGGTTCGGTTATGGGGCAGCACACGGAATCTGGTGGAGTTTGTCATGCGTCGTCGTCTGTTCGCCCTGTTCGTCACGGCCGCGGCCGCCTTGGCGGCGTCGCCGGCCTACGCCCAGATCGGCATCGGCGGCGGGTTCAGCATCACCGGCCGGGGCACGGCGACAACGGACTTCCGCCATCGCGGAATCTCCCGCTCCGACGGCGACCCGGCGGTGCAGGCGACCGCCACCTTGTCCCATAATAGCGGCTTCTACGCCGGCGTGTGGGGTTCCTCGCTGACCGAGGCGTCGCCCGCCGGCGAGCTCCAGGTCGAATATTATGCCGGCTATTCGCGCGAAATCGCCAGCGGCACCGACATCGACGTCGGTCTCGTCTATACGAGCTTTCCGGATGCGAGCCCGCTGGTCGATCCCGATTATGTGGAGGCCTATGCATCGCTCAGCCACACGCTTGGGCCGGTCACCGCGGAGGCAGGGGCCTTCTACGCGCCCGAGCAGGACGCGTTCGGCGGACGCGACAATCTCTATCTCTATGGCGACGTCACCGCGGGCATTCCGTTCACGGCGCTGACCGTCCTCGGACGGCTCGGTTATACGACGGGCGGACTGGCCCCCGGCGGCGGTGACTATGTGGACTGGCGGATCGGGGTGGAGGCTGATCGGGGGCCCTTTCGGATCGGGATCTCGTACGTCGACACCGACCTCGACCTTCCCAACGCCGATGCGACCCTGGTGGCCTCCGTCAGCGTCGGCTTCTGACAGCGGAAGGGATCAGGTTGCCGTCAGCCGCACTTGTACTGTGGATCAGACGTATCACTAGAATGCCCGAGCGGGATCAAGCGAACCATTAATCAGCGGCGACGACTGGATCGAACGATCCGCATAATGGAAACCAAGGCGAACTCCGAAAGCATTAAGAGTTCATGTGACTCACGAAACGCCCAGGTTTTTGCGGATCGAACGCACCACAAATCGAGATTCCCTGATCAAGTGAACCACGCAACCTTGGGCGATCGCCTGCTCGCCCCTCCGGCGGTGTCACACTCGATCCAGCCAGGCCGATCAACCAACTGTTAGTATGATCCATGTTAACGGCGCTCCGACAGTGGCCCGGGGGGCGGTTCAAATGCGTCGGAAAGTGGATCACGAGTTTGTCCAGCGCGGGGCGGAGCGGGTCGAACTGCATTGCGATGCGGTGCTGAAGCTCGCTGATGGGCGTCAAGTTGATGCGAGGGTGCGGAATATCTCGACGTCGGGCATGCGCCTGTTCTGCCGCGACCTTCTGCCCATCGGCGAGGAGGCGCGCGTCGAGATCGCCAACGGTGGCGATCATGCAATCCAGATCGTCTGGCAGTTGGGCGTCTCGGCCGGCATCGAATTCATGCCGCACCTCACATGGCGCAGCATAGTAGCTCTGCTGGCGGAATCCGAAGAGCAAGAGCGGCTGAATCGCCGCGTCGCCTGAGCCTGGCACCCATCGGCGTTGACCGGCGAGGCCGGATTATGGCAATCGGTCCGCCGCCCCGGGCGGGTGTAGCTCAATGGTAGAGCAGAAGCTTCCCAAGCTTACGACGAGGGTTCGATTCCCTTCACCCGCTCCAAGTCTCACGCAGCTCAGATAGTCTCGGCCGCGGCTCGCTTGTCCTCGGTGTTTGTGTCGAAGTCGCTCGAATCGTGGCGCTCGTGGAGTTGCTCCGACAAGTCGCCGGTGGTGCGGTTGACCATTCGGCCGCGCTTGACCGCCGGGCGGGCGGCGATCGCATCGGCCCAGCGCTTCACGTTCGGATATTCGTGGACGCTTAGGAATTCGGCGGCGTCATAGGCTTCGCCGCGAACGACGGCGCCATACCAGGGCCAGATCGCCATGTCGGCGATCGTGTAGTCGGACCCCGCGACGAACTCCTTTTCCGCCAGCCGGCGGTCGAGGACGTCGAGCTGACGCTTGGCCTCCATCGCATAGCGGTTGATCGCATATTCGATCTTGAACGGCGCGTAGGCGTAGAAATGGCCGAAGCCGCCGCCGAGGAAGGGCGCGCTGCCCATCTGCCAGAACAGCCAGGACAGGGCCTCAGCGCGGGCAGGGTAGTCGTTCGGCAGGAAAGCGCCGAACTTTTCGGCCAAATACATGAGGATGGCGCCGGATTCGAACACGCGCACCGGCTCTGCCCCGCTGCGGTCAAGCAACGCCGGGATCTTGGAGTTGGGATTGACCGCGACGAAGCCGCTGGAGAATTGGTCGCCCTCGGAGATGCGGATCAGCCAGGCGTCATATTCGGCCTCGCTGATGCCGAGCGCGAGCAGCTCCTCCAGCATGATCGTGACCTTGACGCCGTTGGGCGTGCCCTGGGAATAGAGCTGGAAGGGGTGCTTGCCGACCGGCAGCTCCTTGTCGTGGGTCGCGCCGGCGATCGGCCGGTTGATATGAGCGAATGCGCCGCCGCTCTCGCTGTCCCAGGTCCACACGCGGGGTGGGGTGTAGCTGTCGGTGTCGCTCATTGTCGTTCTCCTCGACCGGGTTGGCGCTGATCTGGGGCCGCGGCGCGCCGTTCCAAGGGGAAACGTTTCGGATGCGGCGCGTTGGCGAGCCGTGCCGCGTTACTATTTCAACATCTGCTCCGAGGAATTCGAGGAGACCGACCTGGTGGGCGAGCATTGCGCCGATGACCTGGCCGCGCTCAAGGAGGCGCTTCGCCAGGCAAGCTCCGTCGTCGAGCAGCAACTGTTCTTCAACAAGGTGGTGGATGCCTGGATCGAGGTCGAGGACGAAGACCACCGGGAGGTGATGCGCCTGCCGCTGCGCGCGGCCGCTTACTGACATGCGGCGCTTGTGGTTGATCACCAATCCGTCGTCGGGCTCGGCGAGCCCGGAGAAATGCGCGGCGATCGAGGCGATCTTCGAGGAGCGCGGGCTGGAGCTCGCCGGCCGCACGATTTTCCCGGAGGACGGGCTTCCCGATATCGACGATTTCATCGAAGCGAAGGTCGACACGGTGGTGCTGTTCGCCGGCGACGGGACGGTCAACGCGGCGGCGTGCAAATATGATCGCTGGAAGGGCGAGGTGCTGGTCCTTCCCGGCGGCACGATGAACATCCTCGCGCGGCGGCTTCATGGCGACACGGATCCGCACGACATCGTCCACAAGGCGCACGAGCAGGGTGCGGGACGGACCATGCCGTTCGTCGAATCCGGGCCGCATCGTGCCTTCTGCTCGCTGATCATCGGCCCGGCAGCCGCCTGGGCGCAGGCGCGCGAGGCGGTCCGTTACCGGGCCTTCACCCGGCTTCGGCGCGCGGTTCGAGTGGCCTGGGCGCGGACCTGGTCGAAAGGCGTCTGCCTGTTCGACGGGACCAGGGAGCGCGGCGCCTACAAGGCGCTGCTGATAAGCCCGGAGGACGGTTGGCTGAAGATCTCGGCATTCACGGCGCGCGGCTTCATGGATGCGGCCAAGCTCGGCTGGGAGTGGCTGACCGGCAACTGGCAGGACGCGCCGACCGTCGACAATGTCCGATCCGCCCACGTCACGGTGACCGGGCCGCGTGCGATCCACGCCTTGTTCGACGGCGAGGAGGTGATGCTGAAGTCGCCGGCCCTGGTCAGCTCGGGAGTCAGCAACCTCTCCTTCATCGCGACCGTTGATGCGGCATGACCAGGCTGTTCCATGTCTCCGACCTGCATTTCGGCCGGCAGGACCAGGCGGCGATCGACTGGTTCGCGGCAACCGTCCACGCCGAGAGGCCGGCGGCGGTGATCTGCACCGGCGACCTCACTCAGCGCGCGCGAAGCGCCGAGTTCGAGGCCGCCGCCCGCTATCTCGAATCGCTGCCGGTGCCGGTGACGGTGGAGCCCGGCAACCACGACCTTCCCTATTACAACCCCTATGAGCGCTTCTTTCGGCCCTATCGCCGCTACGGGCGGCTGGAGCGGATGATCGAGCGCCCGCTGGACGTCGCCAATGTCGTGATCGTTCCGCTGAAGACGACGGCGCGCTTTCAATGGCGTCACAATTGGTCGTGGGGACGAGTCGGGCGCCGAGCGCTGGCCAAGGCGTTGGCGCTGCTCGAAAGCGTTGGTGACGATCATGTGAAGTTGGTCGCGTGCCACCATCCGCTCATCGATCGAGAGGGAGGGGAATCGTCGGGCAAGACGATCCGAGGCCGCGAGGCGCTGGAAGCGCTCGCCCAGGCCGGCGCCCACGCGATCCTGTCCGGGCATGTCCACACGCCGTTCGACCTTCAAGTGCCCGTCGGCGACGGGGCCACGATCCGCAAGATCGGCGCGGGGACTTTGTCCGAGCGCGTGCGCGAGGCGCCGCCCTCGTTCAACGAAATCAGGGTTGGCGAAGATGGTGCGCTGGAAGTGGTGCACCGCTGGATGGAAAGCCCCGGCGCCTGACGGCGGCCGGGGCTGACGGGTTATTTCTGCTGCTTCGTCTCGGTCGAGTCGGTGCTGCCCTTCTGGCCGCCCTTCTCGGTCGTCTGCTGCGTCGTGCCGCTCTTCAGGCTGCTGCCGTCAGTCGTTTCGTCCGGCTTTTTCGGCTCGAGCATGACTTTCTCCCTTCCTAGCGCCGGAGTCGGGTGACTCGGCTCCTGGAGAATAGCCGGAGAGAGGCCGCGACGCACCTGCGTGCGTCGAAAACAACCGGATCGGAGACGAAAGTGACGCGGGGGCGAGGGCGCTAGTCTATTCGAGCCGTGGTGCTGAGCTCATTTCAGCATCCACTTGCGGACCGCCGCGTCGGCGACACGATGGACTCTGAAACAAGTTCAGGGTGACGGTTGCGGCATTTAGCGGTCCGGCTGCTCTTCCTGATATTCTTCGCCGCGCTCGCGCGCCTCACGGCGGGCGCGCTCTTCCGCCTGACGCGCCTCGCGGCCGCGGCGCTCGTCTTCCTCGCGAAGCTGACGGCCGCGAGCGCGGTCGGCCTCGGACTGGCTGGTCGTCACTGCGTCGACTCCGGCGCTGACCGCTCGGACGGGCAGGGTGACGACGTCGAGCGCCGTCTTGGCAATGCAGCCGGACAGAGCCACCGGCAGAAGGAGGAGGATGAGCGCGCGCATGTTCAGCGACATAGCAGGGATGCGTTGCGCGTGGGTGAATGAAACGCCTGTCCGAGCTTGACAGTCGACGAACTGTATTCAATGATTTCTGTCATGACAGAAATTGCGGAACAGACGGTCAGGCCCATGGCTCCCGCGGTGGAGCGGTTCGTGCTCCACTGGGGCGACATGGGCGGGCGCTGGGGCGTCAACCGGTCCGTGGCCCAGATCCATGCACTTCTCTATCTCGCCGAGCGCCCGCTGACCGCCGAGGACATTGCCGAGACGCTCGGGATGGCACGGTCCAACGTTTCGAACAGCCTCAAGGACCTGCTCGGCTGGAAGCTCATTCGCCGCATCCCGGTGATGGGCGACCGCCGCGACCATTATGAGGCGGAAACCGATCTGTGGGAGATGCTGACCCGCATCGCCCAGGGCCGAAAGGAGCGCGAGCTCGATCCTGCCGCGGACGCGATCCGCGCATGCATCGCCGAGGCCGAAGGAGACGACAAGGTGAACCCCGTGGCGCAGCGCCGCCTCGAGGAAATGGGCCGCTTCGTCGGCGAGATCGAGCGCTGGTACGGCCAGATGCTCAACGTGCCGCCGCCCAAGCTGATGCAGCTGATGAAGATGGGCACCAAAGTCGTCGATCTGCTCAGGCTCGGCCGCAAGGGGAAGGCCTGAGCCGTGGCCGTGCCGGCGGAGGAGAGGCCGACGGCGGGGCGGGTCATGCTGGGCTTCCTGGCGGCGGCGTTCGCGGCGGTGACGACCGCCATCCTGCTGTTGGCGCTCGGTGCGGGAGGCATGGAGCTGGAGAGCCTGCTGGGCTTCTCGATCTTCGCGTTCCTGTTCGGCGTGCCGATCGCGCTCATCGCAATTCTGATCATGGCGCTTCCGGCCTATCTGCTGATGCGCCGGCGCTGGCATGTACGGTGGTGGAACGCCGCTCTGAGCGGCGCTATCGTCGGAAGCGTCGGGGGCTCGCTGCTCGGCGGATCCGACGTGACCGGAACTCTTCAGATGGCGCTAGCGGGCTTGGTCGGTGGCCTGGTTTTCTGGGTCGTCGTGCGCGAGCGGCCGGCTGCTCTCCGTATCGACCCGGAGACGTTCCGCTAGGTCGCGGGTCAGAAGCCGCCAGCCTTCGGGCAGGAAGTCCACTGACATGAAATAGTAGAAGTTGCAGCTCCCCGAGCGGGTCCAGTTGCCGCCCTTGTTGAGGCCGAGGGCGATGGTGCCGACGAAGATCGGGCCGCCGCTGTCGCCGGCGCCGCAGCGCGGGCCCTTCACGGTGATCCAGGTCGGCTCGCACGGTCCGCCGCACATGGCGCCGGGCGGGGCATAGTCGGTGAGCTGGATCTCGGCGCAGCCATAGCCGCTGGTCTCGCCGCGATGGCAGGCGATGTCGCCGGCGCGGAGGGTCTCGCGGCGGCGGGCGCCGGTGAACGGGCGCGCCACCTGCTTGTCGGCATCGGCGTAGAAGAGCGGACTCAGCGGCGCGTCGCTGACATGGACCTGGACGTCCTGGCTGCCCGCTCCCCAGCCGCCGACGAAGGTGAGCTTCTGGCTTCGGCCGTCGGGCTGGAGGAGGCTGAGGTCGTCGGCGCAATGGGCGGCGGTGGTGAGGCCGGTGCGGGCTCCGTCGGTGACGGCGAAGCCGGCGGTGCACCAGGTGCGGCGGCCGCTCGCGGGGTTGATCCCCTCGACCCGGGCGCCGCCCGACGCGTCGGCGTCGCGGCTTTCCCCGGCGGCGAGACCGAGCCGGACTGGGACTCCGGTGAGCGCCTCGAGACGGGCGTCGGTCTCGGCGACGAGCTCGGGCGGGAAGCGGGCGGGGTTGCCGAGCACGACCAGCTCGCCGGTGCGCGGGTCGAAGCCCATGCCTTCGTTGCCGGGCGTGGCGGCGACGATGGCCTCGCGGTGGCGGCGCATCGCGGCAACGACCTGCTCGCGGGTAGCGGCGGCGCCGGTGATGAAACGGACCGAGACGTCGATGCCGCCGATGCGCAATAGGGAGTCGCGCACCGGCCGCTCGCCGGTGAGGCGGACGACGATGCGGTAGTCGGAGTCATGCTGGACAGAGACTCCGGCGATGCGATCGCGGTGGCGGCGAAGCAGGCGGTCGAGCGGGGCCACGCTGAGCTCCTGCGCTCGGAGACGGCGCAATGCTTCGTCCGGGGCGACGCCGAAAAGGTTCGCATAAGCGGTGGAGTCCTGGGCGAGCGCCTCAGCCGGGGTCTGCACGCGCGGCGCGGCCAAGTCCTGCGCGGCTGCGGGCGCGGCGATGAAGGCGGCCAGGAGAAGGAGGAGTTTACGCAATGGAGGCCCGCTCAGTTCGTCCCTGCTCCTGCCGCAAGCCGGATTGACGCAAGCTGACCGGTTCAGGCCTTGTGCGCGATGATCTCGGCGACCAGCGGGGTGATCATCAGGGTATCGGCGGGGCAGTCGTCGAGGGCGCTGGCGAAGCGGGCGGCTTCGTCCGCATCGGCATAGCCGAGCTCGTGGAGGCGGGCGGCGTTGACGGCCATGAAGGCGGCGGGCCAGCGCCAGGTGAAATCGCTCGGGCGGACGATCTCGACCAACGGGCGCGCGGCGACGATCTCCATTCCGGCCGCCTTGAGCATGTCGGGGAGCCGAAGCGCGATGTCGGGCTCGCCGCCGCTGTCGCGCCAGCTTCGGATGACGAGGTCGCGGAAATGCTCGACGTCCGGGTTGGGCGGCATCGTCCGCCACGCTCCGTAATCCGCATATTCGTGGAAGATCGCGACTCCGCCGGGCTTCAGAGCCTGGGCGATGTGGCGGACGGTAGCCGCGGGATTGGCGACAAAGGACAGGAGCCATCGGCACCACGTCGCGTCGGCGACGCCATCGCCGAAGCCGGCTTCGGAGACATCGTGGCTGCGCGCCTCGATATTGGCGAGACCGAGCCGGCCGGCGCGGTCCTGAAGCGCCGCCAGGAAGTTCGGCGAGCGTTCGAGGGCGATGACGCGCCCCGCGGGACCGACGATCTCGGCGAGGTCGGTCGCTGCGAAGCCGGGCCCGGCGCCGACGTCGATCACCGTCATGCCCGGAGCGATGCCGGCGGCGGCCCAGCCGTCGAGGACGTGGCGGCGCCACACGGCATGCTGGAGGCCGAGCCGCTCGACCTCATCCTTCTGCGTCCCGAGGACGTAATCACCTTCGCTCATGCGCGCTCTGTGCTGAGGCGGCGCGGATCAGGCCAGCCGAATCTTGCGCTCGAACTCAGTCGATCGACTGGCCGAAGACGAGCAGGTTGCCATCCGGCGCGCGGATCATCAGCTCGCGCTGGCCGTAGCTCTGGTCGATCGGACCGTGGACGTCGCCCGCAGGCATCGCCGCGAGCTTCGGCTTCAGAGCGTCGAGGATCGGGTCGAGGTCGCGCACGTCGACATAATAAGCGAAGCCGCGATGGGCGACGCCGAGCTCCTTCGGATCGTCATGATGCTGGATTCGGATGCCGGCGCCTTCGAAGCTGACATAAGCATAGCCCGGCACGCGGAACGGGCAGTCGAAGCCGAGATCGGTGAAGAAGCGCACGGCCCCCTCGACGTCGTTGACGTGCATGAACGGCGTGATCTGATAGACGTTGCGTTCGGGCATGGCTGCTCTCCCCGCGGGAAATGAAGCTTAGGCCGCGCGGCGTCCAAAAGGAAAGGGCGGCCCGTTGCCGGACCGCCCTTCCTGGTGATTCCAAAGAACCGGAGCTTAGCGCTTCGAGAACTGGAAGCTGCGACGCGCCTTGGCGCGGCCGTACTTCTTACGCTCGACGACGCGCGGGTCGCGGGTGAGGAAGCCGGCCTGCTTGACCGCGGTGCGGAGCGCCGGCTCGAAGCGCGACAGCGCCTGGGCGATGCCGTGCTTGACCGCGCCGGCCTGGCCGGAGAGGCCGCCGCCGGAGACGGTGGCGATCACGTCATACTGGTCGCGGCGCTCGGCGACGTCGAACGGCTGGTTGATGACCAGACGAAGCGTCGGGCGAGCGAAATAGACTTCCTGGTCGCGGCCGTTGACGGTGATCTTGCCGGTGCCCGGCTTCAGCCACACGCGGGCGACGGCGTCCTTGCGGCGACCGGTCGCGTAGGCGCGGCCATAGGCGTCGAGCTGCTGCTCGCGAAGCGGAGCGGCCGGGCCGGTGCGGACCGGGGCCTCGGACGAAGCGTCCTCGGCAGCGGCGGCCGGCTGGCCGGCGGCGATCTCGGCGAGATCGGAAAGGGACTGACGATTATCGGTCATGGCTTACGCGCCCACCTTGTTCTTGCGGTTCATGGCCGCGACATCGAGGACCTGGGGGTTCTGGCCGCCGTGCGGGTGCTCGGTGCCGTTGTAAAGGTGCAGGGCACGCATCTGGTCACGGCCGAGCGGGCCGCGCGGGATCATGCGCTCGATTGCCTTCTCGAGGACTCGCTCCGGGAAGCGGCCGTCGAGCACCTTGCCCGCCGTGACGCCCTTGATTCCGCCGGCATAGCCGGTGTGGCGGTAATAGACCTTGTCCTGCAGCTTGTTGCCGGTGAAGCGGACCTTGTCGGCGTTGATGATGACGACATGATCGCCGCAATCGACGTGCGGGGTGTAGGACGGCTTGTGCTTGCCGCGCAGGATGTTCGCGACGATCGTGGCGAGACGGCCGACGACGAGACCGTCGGCGTCGATCAAATGCCACTTCTTCTCCACCTCGGCCGGCTTCGCCGACTTGGTGGTCTTGAGGAGCGCCTTCATGGGCCCTGGACCTTTTCTTAGAAACGGAAAGGCGCCGCCCCTCGGAGCAGCGCTGCGAGCGGCCAAATGGCAGCGAGGGGCCAGAAAGTCAATGAAGCTGCGGGTTTCGTGAGAGGTAAAATAATACCATAGCTTCCCACGAGCCGACTGGGCGGGGCCGAATGGCCCCTTGGCCTCCCGGTCCGGTTATGTCACTGTGTTAGCGCAGTAACTCGGGAGGCATGTCATGAGGGGTGACTGGATGGCGGCGGCGATGCTGCTGATCGCGACGACCGCAGCGGCGCAGCAGCCTCCGGCGGGCGGGCCGCAGCCGCCACCGGACAAGTCCACGCCCGTCGAAGCCAACGAGCTTCGCGAGACCTGGAACGACCGGGTGAGCCAGGGGCCGCCCGTCGGTGCGATGCCGGAGTTCGACGGGTGGAGCATGGGCGCGGCAATGCCCTTGCCGCGCTCCGAGCATGCGGTCGCGGAATTCAACGGCAGGATCTGGGTGCTCGGCGGCTATCCGCCCGGGCGTCTCCCGTCCAACCTCGTTCAGATCTACGATCCCGCGACGAGCCGCTGGACGCTCGGTCCGCCGTTGCCCGAGCCGATCCACCATACCCACGTGGCTGCCGTCGGCGGGCGGATCTACGTGCTCGGGGGCGAGGTGGAAGGCGCCAGCACCGGGCGGCCGGAGCGTTTCGTGTCGAACGTGTGGATGCATGACCCCGCGGTCGGCGGCTGGGTGGCGCGCGCGCCGATGCCCACGCCGCGCGGCGGCGGCGGCAAGGCGGTCATCGACGGCAAGATCTACGTCGCCGGCGGGCGTCCGCCCGGTGGTTCGGCCTTCGAGGTCTACGACCCGGCGGCCGACAGTTGGGAGCGGCTGCCGGACCTCCCGACGCAGCGCAATCACCTCGCCATGGTTGCGATCGGCGGCAAGATCTACGTCGCCGGCGGCCGCTTCGGTCCGGGTGCGATGGCCGAGCGAACCGACATCCTCGAAATCTACGATCCCGCGACCCGCCGGTGGAGCCGAGGCGCATCGCTGCCCGCGCCTCGGGGCGGGATCACCGGCGCTGCCCACGCCGGCTGCATGTTCGTTTTCGGCGGCGAGGGCGAGCGGACCCACGTGCTTGGCCTGACGCCCAACACCTATGCCTACGATCCGCGCGCCGACCGCTGGACGACTCTGCCGAACCTCCCGATCGCGGTGCACGGCCTCAAGGGCAGCGCGGTGATCGGCGGCCGGATCTTCCTGCCGGGCGGGGGAATCACTCTGGGCGGAAATTCCGGCACCAATGCCATGCAGGTGTACCGGCCAACGATGCGTTGCGAGTGAGGTTCAGCGGGGCTGTTCGTTCGCTTCGTCGAGCTTCGCCATGGCCTGCTGGACCGCCTCGATGTGAGGGAACACCTGGCTTAGCCCAGTGACCAAGGGCCGCGCTCGCTCTCCAAGCTCCCCAAGGCGCGCGTAGAGAGCAGGGACCAGGGCGAGCAGCCGGAAGCCCTCGAACTTCGGCCGGCCATTTTCATCGACGGGGTCGTCCCAGACGAGGCGGCCCGCGAGACTCTTCGAATCGAGCAGTTCGAGGAGCTGATCGCCAATGTCCTGGTAAGCGTCGTCCGGTAGTTTCGAGATGAGAGTCGCCAGGAGAATGGCGGAATCGACATGGTGGGCGTCGCGAGCAACGCGAAGGGCGGCCACCAGCTCCGGAGCGCGGTCGGCATAGAGCCGGGGAAGCTTGATGAGCTCCTTCAGATCCCGCCGCATCCACAGTTGCGGCGCTGCGATGAGCCGATCGAGCGCCTCCAGGTCGGGGCCGAGGCGGGCATCGAGCACCGCCTGGATTTGTCCGCGGACTTCCTCCGGATCTGCGAAGGTCGGGGGCGGGGGCCCGTCGAGACGATGCGCATTGGCCAGGGCAGCATAAGCGGACTGCTCCTCGCCATGCTTGCCGAGCGCCCTCGGTTGCGCAGGGGTCAGCCCGAAGGCCGGCGAATAGCTGGCCGTCGAGCCAAGCCGCAGGTACATGAAGAAGTAGAATCCCGGAAACCAGGACAGGGGCGAAGGCCGGCCGTACCAGTAGACGAGCGGAGGCGCGCCGGGGGCGAATGCCTGCACGCCGGCCACTCCACCGCGAAGGAAAGCGGAACCTTCGGGCTTTGGAGCTGGCTCGAGGATCACGGCGCCGGCTGGCGGTTCGGCGGGAACGCTGATGGTTCGGCGTTCCTGGCGCTTGTCGAGCTGGGTGATGCCGAGCCCGGAGCGTTTGAGCTCGGTCAGCCGCTCGATCGCGGCGGGGTCGTCGGTGCGCAGGAGAAGATGGCAGCCGTGATCGTCCTCATAATGGATGGCCGGGAGGGAGAGCCGCTCGAGCAGAGCGCTGGCCGTATAGCCGATGCCCGGCTTCCCCCGAAGAAGCAGTGGGGGCAGCGGCCCCGTGCGATCGGGCAGCGAATCCACGGGCGCGTTATCGGCTTGCCAGGCCTTGATCTTCCGGCGGCCGTGCCATGCGGCGGCGGCGTGAATCGCGAACAGGGCGATCGGCAGCGTCGCCAGCCATAAAGGCTGCTCACCTTTCGCGGCCGCGACCAAGAGCAGGACCAGTGCCGCGGGCAGCATCGCCGCCTGCACGAAGTGAATTCGGAAGGCGAACAGGATCCACTGAAGGAACGGCACCGACAGCGGGATTGCGAGGATGCCTGCCAGGATCAGCGGGCTGTACCAGTCGACATCTCCGCCCCCGATCGGCAACCACACGAGCCAAGCGATCACAGCGACGGGAATGGCCCGGTAGAGCAGGGGGTGGAACGGGATCGGGAATGTGAAGAAGAAGATCCAGCGGAAGCCGAGCGCGCGGCCCAGCCGTCCGAGCGGAGCGAGCGCGCTCCAGCGGACGGTCTGTTCCGGGTTCGCCATGAGCGCTTTTTACCCGACCAATCCAAAGCTTGTGCTAACGGCGCCGGGATTGGAAAGCGCCGCCGCGGCGCGCTATCAGCGATTCAAGAGAGTTCAGGAGTGAGAATGGGCCGCAGATATTTCGGCACGGACGGGATCAGGGGGCGCACCAACGAGGCGCCGATGACCGCGGCGATGGCGCAACGGGTCGGCCAGGCCGCCGGCGCGCACTTCCGCCGCGGCGATCATCGCCATCGGGTCGTGATCGGCAAGGATACGCGCCTGTCCGGCTACATGATGGAGACCGCGCTCATCTCGGGCTTCACCAGCGTGGGCATGGACGTGGTGATGGTCGGGCCGGTGCCGACGCCGGCCGTCGCGATGCTGACCCACTCGATGCGCGCCGACCTCGGCGTGATGATCTCGGCAAGCCACAACAAGTTCGCCGACAACGGCATCAAGCTGTTCGGGCCGAACGGCTACAAGCTCAGCGACGAGGACGAGGCGGCGATCGAGGCGCTGATCGAGCAGGAGCCGCAGCTCGTGGCGGCCGAGGAGATCGGCCGGTCCAAGAAGATCGAGGACGCGCGCGGCCGCTACATCCACGCCGCCAAGATGACCTTTCCCGACCATCTTCGGCTCGACGGCCTCAAGGTGGTCGTCGATTGCGCCAATGGCGCTGCCTACCAGGTTGCGCCCTCGGCCCTGTGGGAGCTGGGCGCCGAAGTGATCGCGCTCGGAGTTGAGCCCAACGGCCTCAACATCAATGAAGGAGTCGGCTCGACCGAGGTCGGCGCGTTGTGCCGCAAGGTGGTGGAGACCGGCGCCGACATCGGCCTCGCGCTCGACGGCGACGCCGACCGGCTGATCGTCGCGGACGAGAAAGGTCGGGTGGTCGACGGCGACCAGCTGATGGCTCTCATCGGGTCGTCCTGGAAGCGCAGCGGGCGGTTGCGCGGGGGCGGCGTGGTCGCGACGATCATGTCGAACCTCGGCCTCGAGCGCTATTTCGAAGGCCAGGGGCTGAAGCTGGTGCGGACCAAGGTCGGGGACCGCTACGTGCTCGAGACGATGCGCCAGCAGGGCTATAATGTCGGCGGCGAGCAATCGGGGCACATCATCCTCACCGATTATGGCACGACCGGCGACGGGCTCGTCGCCGGGCTTCAGGTGCTGGCCGCGCTGGTCGTCGCCGGAAAGCCGGCAAGCGAGCTTTTGAACCTCTTCGAGCCGCTTCCGCAGCTCCTGAAGAACGTCCGCTTCACCGGCGCGCCGCCGCTCGAGAAGCCGGCGGTCCAGGCGGCGATCGCCGACGGCGAGGCGCGGCTCGATGGCCGCGGCCGGGTGGTGATCCGCAAGTCGGGAACCGAGCCGGTCATCCGGGTCATGGCCGAGGGCGAGGACGAGGCGGTCGTCGCCGAAGTGGTGGACAGCATTTGCGCGGCGGTGCAGGCAGCGTAATCGGGGATCGGGGAGGCAGTCGTTGCTTGAGTTGAGGCCGGATTGCGAGCGCTGCGGCGTGGACCTGCCGCCTGACAGCGCCGAGGCGCGGATCTGCTCGTTCGAATGCACATTCTGCGCGGCCTGCGTCGACGGTCCGCTCGGTGGCGTCTGTCCAAAATGCGGCGGCGATCTGCAGCAGCGCCCGACCCGTGCCGCTCACCTCATCGAGCGGTTCCCGGCAAGCCAGGATCGGAAGGGTCCACGGTGAACACCCCCCGAATCCTCATCATCGCCGGGTCGGACAGCGGCGGCGGCGCAGGAATCCAAGCGGACATCAAGACCGTCACCATGATGGGCGGCCACGCGATGACGGCGATCACCGCCATCACGGCGCAGAGCACCGTCGGCGTCACCGACGTGCACCCGGTCCCGACCGAGACGGTGCTCGCGCAGATCGACGCGGTGGTGGACGACATCGGCGTCGACGCCGTGAAGATCGGAATGATCGGGTCGCCGGCGACGGCGGAGGCTGTCGCCGAGCGGCTGGCGCGGCTCGACGGGGTACCGGTGGTGTTCGACCCTGTCATGGTCGCAACCAGCGGCGCCGAACTCGCCGACGAGGCGACGGTCGCGGCGTTCGGCAAGCTGATGGACGTCTCGACCATCGTCACCCCGAACATCCCCGAGCTGGCGGAATTGTCGTGGGGCGACGATCCCGTCCATGCCGCCCTGAAGCTCGTCTCCGAGCATCGCTGCGCGGTGCTGATCAAGGGTGGGCATGAGAAGGGCGAGGCGCTCGTCGACGCGCTGATCGAGGAAGACAATATGACGAGCTGGCAAGGGAGCCGGCTCAACACGAAGCATACGCACGGCACCGGCTGCACGCTGGCGAGCGCGATCGCTGTTCATCTCGCGCAGGGCCTGTCTCTGCCGGTCGCGGTTGATCGGGCGCGGCTGTTCGTTCGCCTCTCGCTGCGCGACGCCCCGGGCCTTGGCAAGGGCCATGGGCCGATGGGCCAGCAGCGCGTTCGGCTCGACTCCGGCGACGGACCACGGCTCAACCAGATCACCTTGCCGTGCAGCGATTTCGAGGCGACCCGCGATTTCTACCGAACGCTGGGTCTGACCCTGATCGTCGAGAATGCGCCCGATTATGCGCGGTTCGAGGCGCCTGGCGGCGCCACCCTGTCGATCAGCCGGAGCGACGAGGCGCCGAGCGGCGCGACGATCTATTTCGAGTGCGACGACCTTGACGAGGAGGTCCAGCGGCTGAGCCGCGAGGGGCTGGGCTTCGAGCATGGCCCGATGAACCAGCCGTGGCTGTGGCGCGAGGCGCGGCTGCTCGACCCGTCCGGCAATGTCGTGTGCCTCTACCGCGCAGGCGAGGCGCGGCGCTATCCGCCGTGGCGGATCAAGGGCTGATCGGTTCGGGGCGGGAATATCCACAGGAAAGACAGCGAGATTCCAGCTTGCGCTGGAATGACGTGAACGCGCTAGGTTAGCCTTTACGCATGGCGCCCTGCTTCAAGATCGAGAAGCCTTATCCCGAGCCGCTCGCCGGCGTGGACGAAGCAGGGTGCGCGCCGCTGGCGGGGCCGGTGGTGGCCGCGGCGGTGATTCTCGACCGTGCCAGATTTCCGCGCGGGATCGACGACAGCAAGGTGCTTCCCGCGCCGGTGCGGGAGCGGATCTGCGCGAAGCTGTACCAGGTCGCGCGGGTCGGCGTGGGGATCGCCTCGGTCGAGGAGATCGACAGCATCAACATCTATTGGGCGCGGATGCTGGCAATGACCCGCGCGGTCGAGGCGCTCGGCATCGATCCGGAGATGGTGCTGGTCGACGGCAATCGCTGCCCCAAATGGGAGCGGCCGTCGGTGGCGATCGTGGCCGGCGACGCGAAGAGCCGGTCGATCGCGGCAGCGTCCATCGTCGCCAAGGTGACCCGCGACCGGATTATGGCCGAACATGCCCGCGAATGGCCCGGCTATGGCTGGGAGACCAACAAGGGTTATCCGACGCCGGACCATTGCAGGGCGCTAAAGGAACTGGGGCCGACGCCGCTGCATCGGCGAAGCTTCGCGCGGGTGCGCGATCAGATGCAGCTGGAGCTGATCGCGGCGGAATAGCCATAATCGGGGAGGGAGGGCGCGCATGCGCACGACGAGAGACGATCAGGACGGCCGGAGGAGCGAGCCGCTCGACATGATGGGAGCGCTCGACATGCTCGGGCGCCGGATCGGCGGCGCCCTCGTGCTTGCCGGCGCGCTGATCGGCGTCGGCATCTACTGGAGCGGCGACACGACAGAGGCGCCGGAATATCAAGCCTTCGCGGCAGACGGCGAGGTCTTCCGCCTCAACCTCGACAGCGGCTCGATCATCGCGTGCAATGCGGAACGCTGCACCCAGATCCTCCGGCCGGGCGAGGAGCTGGCGGAAAATCAGAGAGATACGCTGTTCAAGACTCCGCCGGCGCAGTCGGCACCGGCTCCCCAATTGTCGGCGCCGGCGGGGCAGCAGCCTCAGCCGTCTCAGTCCGCACCGAGCGCTCCGCAGCCTGGCCAGGCGCCGTCGGCGCCGCCGAGATAGGACGATTTGAGCGAGGTGAGTCCTCGCGGCCACACCACCTTTAGTGGAGTCATGGGCGGCTGAGCCGCTACAAGATGTGGTGCGGGACTCGTTTCGTTCCGCGGGTCGGTTAGCGGCGCGTTAACCAAATTGATCCACAGTCCGCTTGACCGGGGAGTCCGCCCGACTCCACACGGGACCTCTTGAGCTTGCGACAGGGGGCAGGGGATGACGGCGTTTCAGCGCCTTAAATTGAAGACGGTTGACGCTCCGAAGGCACCGGCGCCGGAGCTCCCGCTCGACACCATTCTTCAATCGGATTGTGTGGCGGCGATGAACGCGCTGCCCGAGGCGAGCGTCGACATGATCTTCGCCGACCCGCCCTACAACCTCCAGCTCGGCGGCGACCTGTTCCGGCCGGAGGGCAGCCGGGTCGACGCGGTCGACGACGATTGGGACAAGTTCGAGACCTTCGCCCATTATGACGATTTCAGCCGCGCCTGGCTGGCCGCGGCCCGGCGGATCCTGAAGCCGAACGGCACGCTTTGGGTGATCGGAAGCTATCACAACATCTTCCGCGTCGGCGCCGCGCTCCAGGACGAGGGCTTCTGGATCCTCAACGACATCATCTGGCGCAAGACCAACCCGATGCCGAACTTCCGCGGCACGCGCTTCACCAACGCGCACGAAACTTTGATCTGGGCGTCGCGGTCGGAAGAGAGCCGCTACACGTTCAACTACCGCGCGATGAAGGCGCTCAACGACGAGCTTCAGATGCGCTCGGACTGGGTCATCCCGATCTGCGCGGGGCAGGAACGGATCAAGGACGGCGGGCACAAGGCGCATCCGACCCAGAAGCCGGAGGCGTTGCTCTACCGGGTGCTTCTCGCCTGCACCAATCCGGGCGACGTGGTGCTTGACCCCTTCTTCGGCACCGGCACGACCGGCGCGGTGGCCAAGCGGCTCGGCCGGCACTTCATCGGCGTGGAGCGCGAGAAGCGTTATGTCGAGGTGGCCAAGGCGCGGATCGCTGCCGCGTTGCCCCTCGACGAGAGCGCGATGAAGGTGATGGCGTCGAAGCGCAGCCAGCCGCGCGTGCCGTTCGGCGCGCTGATCGAGGCGGGCCTGATCGCTCCGGGCACTGTTCTGACCGATGCGAAGCGGCGCTGGCAGGCGACGGTGCTCGCCGACGCGTCCATTGCCAGCGGCAGCGTCCAGGGTTCGATCCACAAGGTGGGCGCGACCCTTCAAGGTGCGCCGTCGTGCAATGGCTGGACCTTCTGGCACGTGGACGGGGACGCGCTGGAGCCGCTCGACGCGCTCCGGCAGCGCTACCAGATGCTGACGGGGCTTGAGTGAGATCACTCTTCTCCCGCAGGCGGGAGGACAAGGTGGAACGCGTCTATCTTCGGCCCACGGCCTTCGTCGACAGCCCCGTCGGACTGGACGAGGCTGCGCAGCGGCTGGCCGGCGGCCTCACCTGGTTTTCGGCGGTAGAGATCATCCGGCGCAACGGCGCGACGGTGACACGCGAATTCGTGCCTGTCGGCGACATAGGGGCGCGCCTGCCTGAGCTCGGCGAGGCGGGCGGGATCGCCTGGCAGCGGCTGACGGAGCCGCGCGCTCCGCTGCCGTTGCGCGAGCGGACGGTGCCGCTCGACCAGCCGCAGGTGATGGGCATCGTCAACGTGACGCCCGACAGCTTCTCGGATGCCGGCAAGCTTTCTGAGGCCGCGGCTGCGATCGACGCGGGGCATGCCATGGCGGCAGCCGGAGCGGCGATTATCGATGTGGGCGGGGAGTCCACCCGGCCCGGCGCCCAGCCGGTGTGGGAAGGCGACGAGACCGAGCGGGTGACGCCGGTGGTGAGGGCGCTGGCGACCGCTGGGACCGCGGTTTCGGTGGATACGCGCAAGGCGGTGGTGATGGCCGTGGCGCTCGAGGCGGGCGCGGCGATGATCAACGACGTGTCGGCGCTGACATTCGACAATCGTTCGGCTGAGGTGCTCCGCGAAAAGACCTGCCCCGTGGTGCTGATGCATCACCAAGGCAGCCCGGAGACGATGCAGCAGAACCCGACCTATGACGGGCCGGTGCTCCTGGAAGTCTATGACTGGCTGGAGGCGCGGATCGAGGCGGCGGTTGCGGCGGGGATCGCACGGGACAGGATCGTCATCGACCCCGGCATCGGCTTCGGCAAGAACGTGCAGCACAATCTCGAGCTGATGAACGGCCTCGCGCTGTTCCATGGGCTCGGTTGTCCGCTGCTTCTCGGCGCGAGCCGCAAGCGCACGATCGGCGCGCTGTCCAATGAGGCGCCACCCGACCAGAGGCTCGGCGGGTCGCTCACCCTGGCGCTGAAGGCGGCGGAGCAAGGGGCGCAGATCATCCGGGTCCACGACGTCTTCGAGACGGTCCAGGCTCTGCGGGTGTGGCGCGGGCTCAGGGACGCGGCGCTGACGGCTCGCTGAAGACGGCGATCAGCGGACCGAGCGACGGGTAGGCGTCCCTTCGCCCGGCCGGCCGGTCCCACAGGCTCGACACGGCGCCGTCGAGGAACAGCGCATTGGGACAGCCGAGGCGATCGCGGAAGAGGCGGGCGAAGCGGCCGAAGGAGACCGGTTCGTCACTGATCGCGAACCAGGCGGTTTCCGGGTTCGAAACGCCGACGCCGTTGCGGACGTGGAGCGAGGCGCCGTTCTCGCTGAAGCGCGGGTGGAGCTGGCCGTCGATGACTAGCATCGGACCGGACTGGGTGGCCCAGCGGATCGCCTCCGAGGGCTCGTAGTCGTCGCTGGTGACGATGGCGACGCGGCCTTCTCCGTCGACCGTGAAAACGCCGTTCGGCTTCAGATGGAAATTGCCGCGGGCGTTGCGCGTGTTGAGGGCGCGGCGCTCGTTTCCGTCTTCGATATAGAGGCCGATCGGCCGGCCGGCGCGGTCGTACATGCCGGCGTTCATCGCGAAGCGCAGGGCCTCGGCGCGGGGGCCGAGGTGGCGCTCGAGCGCGGCGAGGCTGCGCAGGGGCCGGCCGCCCGGATCGAGAAACAGTTCGATCCGGTCCTCGCCGCGGCGGTAGCGGCAGGCGGTGAAGCGACTGCCTTCAAACTCGATCTGCTCGCAGGCGCTCTCGGCAGGAGCCAAGAGGTCGTCGAGACTGCGCGGAGGTGCCGCGGGCTCGGAGCGCGGCCACAGCAGCCATGCGGCCCCGCCGGCGGCGGCGAGCAGCAGGGCGGTGACGGTCGCGCGGCGGCTAGAGCGAATAGCCGCCATCCGTCACGAGAGTGGCCCCGGTGTTGAAGCCGGCGGAGTCGGAGAGGAGGAAGGCGATCTGCTGCGCGATCTCCTCGGGCTTGGCGTAGCGGCCGAGCGGAGTCGCCATGCTCGCCATCGCGGTATAGGCCGCCTCCTCGCTGCCGTGGGCGGCGACCAGGTCCTTGAAGAAGGCGAGGTTGGACCAGATCGGGGTCTCCACTCCGCCGGGCGCGATCGCGTTGACTCGAATGTTGTCGGGCGCGCCTTCCTTGGCGGCGATTCGGGCGAGCTGAAGGACTGCCGCCTTCGACGCGCCGTAAGCCGCGATCCCCGGCTCCGCCTTGATGCCCGCCACCGACGCGGTGACGACGATGCCGCCGCCGCGCCCTGTCGCCTTGATCGCCCGCATCGCCGCGCTGAGGCTGAGGAATGCCCCGTCGAGGTTGACGCCCATGACGCGTCGCCACTCGACGAAGGGGAAGTCGGCGATCGGAGTGCCGCCTTCGCCGATGCCGGCGTTGATCACGGCGTGAGTGAGGCCGGAAAGGTCCGCGTCGCGCCAGAGCTGCTCGTCTGCGACGTCCCCGACGAGCTTTGGGCTGTCGAAAGCGCAGAGGCCGCCTTCGTCGCGGTCCATCAAGATGAGCTTCGCGCCGCGTTCGGCCAGCAGGCGCGCAGTGGCCGCGCCGATGCCGGATGCGGCACCGGTGACGAGGATTGTGGCGGAGGAAAAATCCTGCATCGCGGCGCACATTACGCGCTCGTCCCGAGCGTAGTCGAGGGGCGCTTGCACGTACTCTGCGCGGACGCCCTCGCCTACGCTCGGGACGAGCGGGAGCTTGCTCGAGTGCCTCTAGGCGGCGTTCTCGATGCCGAGCTCGCCCAGCTTCCGGTAGAGGGTCGAGCGGCCGATGCCGAGGCGGCGGGCGACTTCGGTCATGCGGCCGCGATAGTGGCCGATCGCGAGGCGGATGACGTCGGCCTCGATGTCGTCGAGCTTCCGGAGGTGGCCATCGGGCTCGTAGAGAGTGACTCCGGGGCCGTGGGCCATGGCGGCGGTGGCGCTGGCGCCGTTGAGCCGCTTGGCATGATAGTCGTCGACGCGGCGGCCATAGGTGGCCTCGGCGGCGATCTGCGGGAAGTCGGCGGCTGTGAGGGCGTCGCTCTCGCACAGCACGGCGGCGCGGAAGAGGGCGTTCTGGAGCTGGCGGACATTGCCCGGCCAGCCGTAGGACATCAGTACGGCGAGGCCGTCGTCGGTGATCGACAGATGGCGCATTCCGGGCTGCTCGGCGATCCGCGAGAGCAGGTGGCGTGCGAGCCCGGGCAAGTCGGTGATCCGGTCGCGCAGCGGCGGGATCGCGACGTGGACGACGTTGAGGCGGTAATAGAGATCCTCGCGGAAATTGCCGGCGGCGACCTCGTCAGTGAGCCGGCGGTTGGTCGCGGCGATGATGCGCACGTCGACCGTGTTCGTGATTCGGCTGCCGAGACGCTGGATCTCGCCGCTCTCGATCGCCCGCAGAAGCTTGACCTGGGTGTCGAGCGGAAGCTCGCCGACCTCGTCGAGGAAGATGGTCGAGCCGTCGGCATCCTCGAAGCGGCCGACATGGCGGTCGAAGGCGCCGGTGAAGGCGCCTTTCTCGTGACCGAACAGGACCGATTCGACGAGGTTCTGCGGGATCGCACCGCAGTTGACGATGTGGAGCTGCTTCTTCCCCCGCGGGGAGGCGGCGTGGATCGCCTGGGCAATGATTTCCTTGCCGGTCCCGCTCTCGCCCTCGATGAGGACGGGGACGCGGGCGCGGGCGGCCTTCGCGGCGACGGCGAGCGCCGAGCGGAACAAGGGCGCCGAGCCGACGATCTCGTCGAAGCCCAAGGGCTTGCTGATCTTCTCCGACAGCGGGCGAAGCTCGCCGGAGGACTTGCGGCGGTCGGTGGCGGCGTCGAGCGCGATCAGAAGCCGATCCGGAGCGAGCGGCTTCACCAGGAAGTCGTTGGCGCCCGCGCGCATCGCCTCGACCGCGGTCGCGACGGAGGTCTGAGCGGTCAGGACGAGCAGCGGAAGGTTCGGGCGGAGCGCGCGGATCTCGCGGATCTGCTGCGCACCCTCCTCGCCCGGAAGCCACAGGTCGAGCAGGATCGCGTCGAACTGCGGTTCCTGCGGATCGGACAGCATTTTCTGAGCGGTTTCGACGTCGGAAGCGCCGCGCACCCACCAGCCGGCGCGGGCGCCGATGGCGCTGACCAGCCGCCGCTGCGCCGGTTCGTCGTCGATCAGGAGCAGACAGCGGGTTGGATCTGGACGCATTATCAACCTTCCGTGGAAGCGTCCCGTCCTACTCCCGACTGGTAAAAGCGCCCTTAAGCCGCCGCGGAGCGCGTGCCTTCCATCCCCCCGAGGACGTTGTTAGAAGGGCGCCCGCACGGAAGCATAAGAGGAACATAATGGCTGGCGAGATCGACCATCAGAAGCAATTCGAGGCCCATGAGGGGACCTATAATTTCTTCACCAAGCTGATGACTCGAAGCACGATCATCGCCGTGGTCGCCACCGCAATCGTGATCTGGCTGATCGTCAGCTAAACAATCCGGGGAGCGCAGGGGGGATGAAAATCGCGGTCCTCAAGGAAACGGCCGACGGGGAGCGCCGCGTCGCTGCCACTCCGGAGACCGCCAAGAAGTTCATCGCCCTTGGCGCCAGCGTCGCGGTCGAGGCCGGGGCGGGGGCAAGCGCCTCCATCTCCAACGAGGATTATTTGGCGGCGGGCGCGACCGTCGCGCCGCGGCATGAGGTGCTGACCGGAGCCGAGGCGGTGCTTGCGGTGCAAGGGCCTGAACCTGCCGACCTCAATGGAATTGCGCCGGGCGCGCTGGTGGTCGCGGCGCTTGATCCGTTTCGCAACCGCGAGCGGATCGACGGATATGCGGCGAAGGGCGTCGAGGCGCTGGCGATGGAGTTCATGCCGCGCATCACCCGCGCCCAGTCGATGGACATATTGTCGAGCCAGGCGAACCTCGCCGGATACAAGGCCGTGCTCGATGCGGCGGCGGAATATGGCCGCGCCTTTCCGATGATGATGACCGCAGCGGGCACGGTCGCGGCGGCGAAACTGTTCGTGATGGGCGTCGGCGTCGCAGGGCTGCAGGCGATCGCGACCGGACGGCGGCTAGGCGCTCAGGTGTCGGCGACCGACGTGCGCTCGGCGACCAAGGAGCAGATCATGTCGCTCGGCGCCAAGCCGATCTTCGTCGAGAATGTCGCCGGGATCGAGGGCGAGGGCGCTGGCGGCTACGCGACCGAGATGTCCGACGAATATAAGGCGGCGCAGGCGGAGCTCGTATCCAGCCATATCGCCAAGCAGGACATCGTCATCACCACCGCGCTCATCCCGGGCAGGCCGGCGCCGCGGCTGATCAGCGATGCGCAGCTCCAGACGATGCGGCCGGGAAGCGTGATCGTCGACCTCGCAGTCGAGCAGGGCGGCAATGTCGAGGGCTCGGCGCCCGGCGAGGTGGTGGTGCGCCACGGGGTCAAGATCGTCGGCCACCGCAACGTCGCGAGCCGCCTCGCCGCGGACGCCTCGGCGCTGTTCTCGCGCAATCTCTACAACTTCCTCAGCGCCTTCTGGGACGCCGAGACCAAGCGGCCGGTGCTGCCGGACGACGACGAGATCGTTCAGGGCGTCCGCCTCACGCGCGGCGGCCAAGTGGTGAACGAGAGGCTGCTAAGCGCCTGATCATGGGCTTCTTCTCCGCAACCGAGACCAGCGTCGACGACGTTCAGCGCGATTATGCGCCGATCCTGATTCCGGGCGAGAATGTACTGGTCGCGTTCAAGACGGTGCGGGACCTCGTGTTCCTGACCAATTACCGGTTGGCGCTGGCTAACGTGCAGGGACTCACCGGGCGCAAGGTCGACGTCCAGTCGATCCCGTACAAGTCGATTGTTCGCTACAGCGTCGAGACCGCCGGCACGTTCGATCTCGATGCGGACCTCAAGATCTGGGTGTCGGGGAGCGCGACTCCGATCGAGGTCAAGATCGGGCGGGGCAGCAACACCGTTGGGGTGCAGCAGATCCTGGCGCGCGGCGTGTTCGGGCCGCGCTAGCGCCCGATTTCGCGGGCGGGGATGCCCCAGACGGTGGCGCCTGCGGGCACATCCTTCACCACCACCGCTCCCATGCCGATCGTCGCGCCTTCGCCGATGACGAGCGGGCGCTCGGAACTGCCGTTGCGGATCACCGCACCCGCGCCGACGAAGACTCCGTCACCGATATGGACGGTGCCGTTGCAGGTCGTTCGCGGCGAGAAGGTGACGTAGTCGCCGATCACGCAGTCGTGGGAGACCTGAGCGAAGACGTTGGCCTGGAAGTGACGGCCGATCGTCACCGAATTGTTGATCGCGACGAAGTCGCAAATCTGGGCGCCTTCGCCGATGCGGGCGGAAGGGGAGACGATGGCGCTCGAGGCCACGACGGAGCCAAAGGCGCGGTCTGCGAAGCGCTCGGCGACCGCCTGGCGGCCGGTCGAGGTGCCGAGAGCGATGACGAGGCGGTCGTCCGGCTCCAGCGCGTCCGGCGCGATGAGTGGGAGGCCCTGGACGTCGGCGGCATCCGGCTCGTCGACGACGAAGACGATCGGCCAGTCGGTGCTTCGCCTGGCGATGTCGGCGAGCTCACGGCCCATGCCGCCGGCGCCGAAGATTGCGAGCCTCACCTAGTCACCCCCTGTTGATCCTGACCTTCGCTAGGGCGCGGACGGCGCGGGAACAAGGCGTCTCGACAGGCGAAGGTTCCGCCGCCAAAGTGCCGCGCGAACAGGCAAGGGGGCCGCCGCGTGGACTTCATCTCGATCCTGTCAATCTTCGTGCTGGCCTGCTTCGTCGGCTATTTCGTGGTGTGGTCGGTGACGCCCGCGCTGCACACGCCGCTGATGGCGGTGACCAACGCCATTTCCTCGGTGATCATCGTCGGAGCTCTGATCGCGGCCGCGTCGGCGGGCTCTCAGTCGGCCAAATGGCTCGGGCTCGCCGCAGTTGTGATGGCGAGCGTGAACATTTTCGGCGGCTTCGCCGTCACCGAGCGGATGCTGGCCATGTACAAGAAGAAGGAGCGGAAGTGACGGCGCCTCGCTGCGCGGTCACTGACGAAGGGGGCTGTTGATGGAGCATGTCGCGGTCAGTCCATGGGTGATGCTGGCGTATCTGGTCGCCGGCGTGTGCTTCATCATCGCGCTTCGGGGTCTCTCGAGTCCTGAGTCGAGCCGTTCGGGCAACCGTGCCGGAATGATCGGCATGGCCATCGCGGTGATCACCACGTTGGTGACCCACGACGTGGCGAGCCTGCCGGAGATCGGGATTGCCATTGCGATCGGCGGAGCGATCGGCTTCGTCATCGCCAGGCGGATCGCCATGACCGCGATGCCGCAACTTGTCGCTGCGTTCCACTCGCTGGTCGGCCTGGCCGCGGTGCTCGTCGGAGCCGCAGCCTATCTCGACCCGGAAGCATTTGGGATCGCGGACGTGCTGGCACGCGGGATCGTGCCCGAGCCCGGACGTGGACCGATTACGGGCGGCGCGCTGACGGTGATCAATCCCGTCAGCCGGATCGAGATGGGTCTCGGCGTCGCGATCGGCGCGATCACATTCTCGGGGTCGGTGATCGCCTTCCTCAAGCTCAACGGCAACATGTCGGGCAAGCCGATCCTGCTGCCCGGGCGGCACCTCATCAACCTCGGCACGCTGGCGGCGATCCTGGGCCTCATCGCCTATTTCACTCAGGATCAGGATCCCTGGGTGTTCTGGACGATCACAGGACTTTCCTTCGCGATCGGCTTCCTGCTGATCATCCCGATCGGCGGGGCGGACATGCCGGTCGTGGTGTCGATGCTGAACAGCTATTCGGGCTGGGCCGCGGCGGCGATGGGGTTCACGCTTCATAACACCGCGATGATCATCACCGGCGCTCTGGTCGGCGCGTCGGGCGCGATCCTCAGCTACATCATGTGCCGCGCCATGAACCGAAGCTTCATCTCGGTCATCGCGGGAGGCTTCGGAGGAGATTCGGTCGCTGCGGGTGGCGGCGGCGCGATCGACCGGCCGTGGAAACGCGGCAGCGCCGAGGACGCGGCCTTCCTCATGAAACAGGCCGAGCAGGTCATCATCGTCCCCGGCTACGGCATGGCGGTGGCGCAGGCGCAGCATGCGCTCCGCGAGATGGGCGACCTCCTCAAGGAGGAAGGCGTGACCGTGAAGTACGCCATTCACCCCGTCGCGGGCCGGATGCCGGGGCATATGAACGTGCTGCTGGCTGAGGCGAGCGTTCCCTATGACGAGGTGTTCGAGCTCGAGGACATCAACTCCGAATTCGCGCGAACCGACGTCGCCTTTGTGATCGGCGCCAATGACGTCACCAATCCCGCAGCCAAGACCGACAAGACATCGCCAATCTACGGCATGCCGGTTCTGGACGTCGAAAAGGCCAAGACAGTGCTGTTCGTGAAGCGCAGCATGGGGGGCGTCGGCTATGCCGGTGTCGACAACGAGGTCTTCTACCGCGACAACACGATGATGCTGCTGGCCGACGCCAAGAAGATGGTCGAGGACATCGTGAAGTCGATGGGGTGACGGCCAGCATCTTATGCTGCGCGGTGCGGGCCCGCCCCGCCGGTGCGAGAGCGCACCGAGATTGGTCCGAATTGGAGTCATTTCGGCGACAGATGAGCGGGTGCGGAGAGACTAATCATAGCTTGTGCTCGGCGGGGCCAGGCATTCGCTCCTCAACCTCGGGCGCTGCGGCCACCGACAGCGATAACCGCTTTTTTCCTGCAATTATAAAATCTTGCGCAGTCGCACTGAGTCCAATCCGGAGGCTTTCGCGGTTTGCTCCGGTTCGCAATCGACGCAACCTCCATTTCGGACCGATTGGGGGGATACGTTCGTGGCGCTCGCCTTCGCGCACCAGGTGCTGGAGATGATCCATTATTCGGACGAGCCAGCCGTCTTGCTGTTCGGCGATAGTGAGGAGGGCCTCGTCCGGGCGCGGCGCGCGGCGGAACGCGCCGGATGCCGGGTCGCCGACGCGGCGCTGATTTCAGCGAGCGTGCAAAGGCTTGATGCGCAGGTGTCCGCAAGCACGATCTTCGTCGCTCCCGAACAGGAATCGCCGGCCCTGGACCTCGTCCTCGATCGCATGGAGGCTATGGCGCGAACCGAGCGTCGAATGAGCGTGGTGGCGGCGCCGGCGGCGATGACGGACGCAATCGTCGCGCGCGCGTTCGACAGCCAAGTCCACCATCTGATCGACGAGAGCGAGGAGAGGCAATCGGCGTGTCTCGCGCTGGCGAGCGCATTCCGCTCGGATCGTGTTGCTGAGCCACGCGGTGCCGCCGGCATGGCGGTGTTGGCGCAGCTCAGCGAGGAAGCGGCGCGGATCGCCGATACCCTTGCTTCCCTTTCCGAAGGCGAGCTGGTGGTCTCTCCCGCTCATCAGAATGACGAGCATGAAGGAGTGGAAGTCAGCGCCGGCCAGGTTCGCGCGATCATTCGGGCGCGGCGGATGCGCGACCAGTTTTTTCGCGGCGAGATTTTCGCGGATCCCGCCTTCGACATGCTGCTCGACCTCTATGCCGCGCGGCTCGAGGGGCACAAAGTCGCGGTATCGAGCCTGTGCATCGCGGCGGCCGTCCCGGCAACGACGGCGCTCCGTTGGATCAAGCAGCTAACCGATCGCGGCTTGTTCGTGCGCCAGGCGGATCCTCAGGATGGCCGCCGGATCTACATCGACCTCAGCGAAGCAGCGGCCAAGGCGATGGCCAATTACCTCGCCGCGGTCCAGCGGATCGCGCCGACGGTGATTTGATGGTGGGCGCTGACGGGCTCGAACCGCCGACCCTCTCGGTGTAAACGAGATGCTCTACCAACTGAGCTAAGCGCCCGCGGATGCCGCACTGCCATGCGGCATTGGGCGCGGCAAGTCCCGCACTACAGTAGGCCCATCACCGCGAGCAGAATGAGGGTCCCGATCGCGGTGATCAGGAGCGAGCCCGCGCAGCCGGCGCGGTTGGAGAAGAACAGGAACATGGCAGGTGAACGTACAGCTGCCGCACCGGCTCCCGTGAGCAGCTAGACGGCGCGCATGAGCTCGTCCTGGAACCTCACGGCTTCACGCCGCACGTGGTCGGCGAGAGCGGGGTGGATGATGCTCCTGATCTGGCCAGTCTGGATGCCGCGTTCGGCCGCCGTTTTGAAGTCGATAATGTCTTGAACCGCGGCCGCCACCGAGGCGCTTCCGGGCTCGTTTTCGAGCCCGCGGAATGTCTCACTGGTTTGCTCGGCCGCTCCGATCAGTAGACGCTCCTGGGGATCGAGCAGATGGGCGATGAATTGCGCGTGCTCGGCCATCTTGTCCGACCAGAACGGGACCACCTCGGCACGCTGATAAGAGGTATCACCCCGGTTGAGCTGCTCGAGCCGCCGAACGAAGCGCTCGGCCTCGCCGCGCGTGTGGTCGAAGAAGGTCGGCCAGACCAGGGTCCGATAGCGACCGCTCGTCTGGGCCTGCTCCATCTCCCGCTTATAGTCGATGAGGCGCCTGGCCAGCGCGACGGTGGTCCCGTTGAGGGCGGCATAATTTGACTGATCGAGCCGCGAGGCGCGTAACCGCATCAGGTGGTCGGCGAACTGCCTTTGGAATTGCTCCGCCTGCCCGCGCGGTCGGGCGAGGTCCGGACCGGGCATCAGCATGACGAAGAACATGGCGTGCTCCATCATCTGCTCGCCCCAGAACAGGGTGTCGGCAACGGAATGCTCGACCGGATCGCGGCTGCCCGGCCGGGTGACGTAGATCGGCTTGGTACCGCCGTTGAGGGTGCCGACCTGAGCCCCGCTAACTGCTTGCGGGCGGATCGGCCCGGTATCGACGCGGGGGAAAGGCGACAGCCCGGCCTGGCCGAGAGCGGCGCAGCCGCTGGTGGCGAAGAAGGTGGCGCTGATCAGCGTTACCCCGGCCAGCTCCACCAGCCCGCGCCGGCTGACGATGTATTCTTCAGTTCGCTCAATGTCGGCAGGGGCGGCCTCGGGTTCGGTCATTTCGTCCTCCATCCCCCCGAGTGGTGCCCACAGAGCGACCCGCCCTGAGGATTGGATGCCGGCAAAATGGCGAGGTTCCCGGCGACGCCGAGACGTTTCGCCAATGACCTACTAGAGGCTCCTGATCAGCTTCACGGCCACCGCGGCCCAAGGCGGGTCAGCGAGGACGGTCTGGCGGGCGCCGGCACCGAGCGGGAGGAGGTGGAGCTTTCCGGGATCCCTCCCGATCAGACGACCGAACAGGAAGCGGCCGGCGGGGCGAGGGACGAGGACGTCGCGATTCAGGGCGCGGGCGAAGTCCTCCGGTGGCAGGCGGTCGAGCCAGATCTCGTCGCCTGAGCGATAGTCGCCGATGCCCGCCTCCACGCGGATGGCGATCTGCCCGGGCTCGGGGCGGGGTGGGACCAGAACGCCCTCTCGACGGGGGGCATGAGCGCCGCTCGCCCCGAGGATCGCGGCGATCGGAAGGTCCTCGCGCTCGGGGAGCTGGACGAGGTCGGCGGAGTCGACGCCGAGTGCCTTGGCTATGCGATTGAGCCAGCCGACGGAGACGGTGCGGGTGCCGGTTTCCAGCCTGCCGATGGTTTGTGGCGTGGTCGAAGGGTCGCAGCGCCTGGCGACGTCGTGAAGTGTCATCCCGCGGGCGCGGCGTACTTCTCGAATGCGGGTGATCATGACGGGGCGTCTCCGTGGTAGCGAACCAACCAGGTGAAATCACTTTCCTACAGATATGCCGGAATGGCAAGTGTTCGCTTGAGTGATTCGGAAAGAAGGAGCGGATGGGTTGGGCGGACGGCTATTGAAGGAGAAGAGAGTGGTGGTGACGGGGCTGGCGAACTCAAAACCTTCGTCGGCCGTTGCTCGGTCTGCGTCGCCCGCCGGTGCGAAAGCAACTGGGTTGGGCCGCTCGGTGACAGTCAATCTCGCGGAATCGCCGCTCGGCTGGCTGCGGGCGCGGGGGCATGTCAGCGGTCGCCAGTTCGATGCCGGCGAGCAGCTCCGGGCCGATTGGGAACGCGCACAGCTGGCCCCGTCGGTGACGATGCGGTGGGATGCAACGCGGGCAGGCAGAACGGCCTTCGACTCAGCACTTGGCCCGACGGAGGCGCAGGTCGCCGCGCGCCGGCGGTTCGACGCTGCGGTTGCTGCGGTGGGCCCGGGACTCACCGAGATATTGTGGCGGGTGGTGTGCTCAGGCGAGGGCATGCGCGACGCCGAGCAGGCGTTGGGCTGGCCGGCGCGGGCCGGCAAGCTCGTCCTGTGCCTGGCGTTGGACCGACTAGCTGATCATTATGGGATGAGGTGACGAGGCTCGACGGCGGCTGGCCGGCGTGGCAGCAGGTACAGGATGAAGCGCAAGATCATCCTCGGGCTGGTGCTGCTGGGAATGGTGGCCTGGCTGCTGCTCGTTTCCTTCGGCGAGCTTGGTCTCTGGTGAGGGGGTGGGGGCGGACCGCCCGCCCCCTTTTGTCAAATCAGCTGCGACATTCGCCGGTGCGGCGACCGGTGACCCGAACCTCGGTGGAGATGTTCTGCCCCGAAGCCTGGGTCTGCGAGTTCATCGTCATGTCCATGCTGTCCCGGGTATAGGACCCACTGACAGTGGCACGCATGGACGTCCCCTGCTGATTGCATTGGATCGTGCCGCTGATGCGGCCGTCCGCCATCCGGTAATCGTCCGAAGTGCAACCCTGCTGGCCGCCGCCCGCGAAATCGGCTCCGGGATTGCGCGCCTGCTCAGGCGTGAGGCACTGGCTGACCGTCTGCGGCGGGGGGAGGGGCACGTTGGCGCCTTGGGGAAGGCCGGGCGCCTCGATCTTGGTCACCGCAAGGTTCATGTCCCACTGGCCCGGCTCGAGGACGGTCGATTCTCCACCGCACGCAGCAAGCGAGGTGGCGCACAGCAGCGCGGCGATTGCCGTTTTCTTCATGGTTGTCCCTCCTGCCCCTGAAGCCGCGGGTATAGCCTCATTGCACCAGAGTAACAATCGCGCGGCCCGGCGACCTCCGAACTGTTGCCTGGCGATCGGCAAAGGCATAGACCAGTTTCACGGGGAAACTGGATTTGGGGAGACGCTGCAATGATCGTCTATGGTTCGTCGATGTCGCCTTATGTGCGCAAGGTGCTGGCGTTCGGCGCCGAGAAGGGGCTGGAGCTTGAGAACAAGCCGGTCGGGCTTGGCGATCAGGATCCGGAGTTCCGGGCGGCGAGCCCGTTCGGAAAGATCCCCGGATTCCGGGACGGCGACTTCGCGATCTCGGATTCGACCGCGATCATCATGTATCTCGACGCCATCGCCTCGGAGCCGAACCTGATCCCCACCGAACCTAAGGCGCGGGCGCGGACCTTCTGGTGGGATGAGTTCGCCGACACGATCCTGATGGATTGCGGGCGCAAGATGTTCTTCAACCGGGTTGTCTCGCCGCTGTTCATGGGCAAGCCGGGCGATGAGGCGGCAGCGATGAAGGCCGAGTGCGAGGAGCTGCCGCGGCTGCTCGACTATCTCGAGCCGGTCATTCCCGCTTCCGGCTTCTTGGTCGAAGACCGGATCACGTTGGCCGATCTCGCGGTGGCGAGCCCGTTCGCCAACGTCACCCGCCATCTCAACATCACCATCGACGCAGATCGATATCCGCGGGTGACGCGGTACATCCAGGGAGTTCTCGATCGGCCGAGCTTCAAGCCGGTGGTCGAGAAGGAAGTGCGCTTCCTCGAAAAGGTTCGGGCACAAATGCCCGCCTGAGCGTCCCCGATCGCGACAGGCCGCCGCTTCCGCTGGCGGGAGTCGGGCAGATGGCCTAAGCGCGTCCGATGTTTCGGGGGTTGTACGACTGGACGCTGAGGCTCGCCCACCATCGCCATGCGGTGCGATCGATGGCGGCCGTCTCTTTTGCGGAATCGAGCTTTTTTCCGATTCCGCCTGACGTGGTGCTGGTGCCGGTGGTGCTCGCCAATCGCGACCGCGCCTATACGATCGCCGGCATCTGCACGATCGCGTCGGTTCTGGGCGGCGTGCTGGGCTATTTAATCGGTTATGCGCTGCTCGAGACGGTGGGGGCGTGGCTGATCCGGCTCTATGGCATGGGCGAGGGCATCACCCAGTTCCAGCAGACGTTCGAGGCCTATGGTGCGTGGATCATCCTTGCCAAGGGCCTGACTCCGATCCCGTTCAAGCTGATCACCATCGCCAGCGGGATCGCGCAGTTCAGCTTCGGAATCTTCCTTGTCACGGCGGTGATCACACGCGCGTTCCGCTTCTACCTGATCGCTTTCCTGCTGAAGCGCTTCGGCGAACCGGTGCAGGCCTTCATCGAGCGGCGGCTGACCTTGGTCGGCTGGGCGGTGCTGCTTGCGCTGTTCGGCGGATTTGCGGCGGTGGCCTTGTTCTAGGAACCGTACGGGAGACCGTTAGCTGGCCTTGGTCGTAGGGTGAGGACGAAAGGAGGCGAGGCGGTGGCCCTCGCGCCAAAGTTCGACGCGGTCGTCGCTCGGACGCTGGGCGGCCTGCTGCACCGCCTCGACATAATCGGGCGCCTCGATCTCTTCCCAGCGCTCAAGCAGATTGGCGCGGAAGAATAGCAGGCGATAGGTCGGCATCGTTCTCGTCCATGCGAACAAAAGCGAACAAGGCGCGCGTCGGTTTCATGAACGAGGGCGAAGAACGCGCGGGCGATCTCCGGACATAAGAAAACCCCCGGCTCCGAAAAGCCGGGGGTCAGTCGACCGCTTCTATCTAGGGAGACTTCGAGCGGTAAACTTGGGGGTGGCTTACTGGCTGTTGCCGACGGTGGTGGTGGTCGAGCTCGTGTTGGTCGTGCTGACATTCGTCGAGCTGTTGGCGTCGACATCGAGCGAGGTGTTGCCGGTGGTGTTCAGGTCGGTCGCGGTGCCGGTGTTGAGATCGACGCCGTTGTCGAGCGGCGGCAGCGTCTCGGTGCCGAGCGTGTTAGCGCTGGTGTTGTTGGCTTCCGAGCCGCCGCCGCAGGCGGTGAGAGCGAGGAGGCCGGCCGAGGCCAGCGAGAAAGCAAGAGTGCGCATTGGGTGGTTCCCCTGTTTGTGAATGGCGGCGCCTGAATGGCAGAGGCACGGCAGGCCCTTCAATATGTTCCCGCCGGCGGGAACAAATTAGCGAGAATCGGCCAAGGCATGCTCGCTGGAAGCAAGCCTCTTCTCCAAAAGCACGGCGGGGCAGACGAAATATTCCGGAAAGATTGGCCCGGCGCTCCAATGCGTTAACCCTCTTCCTGCGGAACCGAGGCGCGGGCGCGCTCATTACGAACAGGAAACGGAAGGCAGAGGAGGATCCCTTGGGCAGCAGCCGCGTGGCGGGGCTGATCCGCGAAGGGGGGACAGAAGCAACGCGGTCGTGCTGGCTGACTGCTCAGCTGAGGACCACGTCCGGCAGCTACAATGTGCGCATCCGCGACTTGTCGGCACTCGGCGCGCGGGTCGAGGCGGAAAGGCTGCCGACGCCAGGCATGATCGTGTGTCTCCAGCGAGGCAACGCGGTCGTCTTCGGAGTCATGGCGTGGAGGGAGGAGAACCAGGGCGGCATCTTGTTCGACGAGGAGCTCGACGCACAGTTGTTCGGGCCGGGATCAAAAGAGGCCGAGGAGGCCGCCGCGGCCGCCGCCACAAGGAAGAGCCTTGAGACGGAGCAAGAGAGGCTCCGGCGAACACTTAATTGAACCAAATGGGCAATATTCCCTTGACAGCGTCACGCTGATATGGCACTAAGCAGCCATGCTGGAGAAGTGTAGCCGATTCGCTTCCCGGCATCAGATGACGGAGCCGAGCGCGGTTGCAGTAGGTTCGGGTTCTCGACCGGGCGTCTTGAGCGAACGGAGACGAAGCCCGGTCCGCTGGCCTGAACGATCGCAGCCATTGGTGGATGGGTGTCGATTGCGGCCCTGCGCGGCACGGGCGGGGTCCAGGTGAACAGCCTGTAAAAGAGTGTTGCCGTCAGGATCAGGGCCAATGCGGCTAGGATGAGTACGGCGACGAGCACGCGTCCTCGGCAGCCGACGATTCGATTGTCGCTGGTGATGACTTCGTCGTTGTGGTCGCTCGGCTCCATCCGGACGTCCCCTCGGCGGTTGGCGCTGCGTGAAACGAACGCGTCGGCCGCGTGGGCCGTTCCGACGATCGGGTTACGGTGGCGGAGCAGCTTCGATCCACCTGCTTGAGAGGTGAAGCATGAAATGGTTTGGCCGGAAGGCCGTGCGGGAAGCCGCGCGGCCTTTTTTGCTGCGTGGACTGTGGGGCCAGCCGGGCGAGCCGTTGCCGCGGTCCTACGAGGCGCAGGTGCGCGCCGCCTATCTCGGCAATGCCGTGGCACAGCGAGCGGTGAGGGTAGTGGCGGACGCCTTGGCCTCGATCGTCGTCGATGTCTCAGTGGAGGAGAGAGGCAGCCCTTCGGCAATCTCAGGGCGAGAGGGGTCGGTGATCACGCCGCCTCTGCTGGAGAGCATCGCGACGCATTTGCTGCTGCATGGGAATGCCTTCGTCCATGTCGCCCAAGACGAAGGCGGGATGCCGGCAAGGCTGTTTGCGCTGCGGCCCGAGCGGGTCAAGGTGGAGCCGGACGCGGGCGGGTGGCCGGCCAGCTATTTGTACCGGGCTGGCGAGGCGAAGCGCCGGTTTGTCGTTCGCGATGGGCTGGGTCGCCCGGAAATCGTGCATATCCGGGCGCAGCATCCGCTCGACGACCATTATGGGATGGGCTGCCTAGGCGCGGCCGCGGCCGCGGTGGCTGTACACAATGCCGCCGGTCGCTGGAACAAGGCGCTGCTCGACAATGCGGCGCGGCCGTCGGGAGCTTTGGTGTATCAGCCGGGGGACGGGACGGTGTTGTCCACCGCCCAGTTCGAGCGGCTGCGCGAGGAGATGGAAGCGCAATTTGCCGGCGCCGATAATGCCGGGCGGCCGCTGCTGCTCGACGGCGGATTGAAGTGGCAGGCGATGAGCCTGACCCCTGCCGACATGGACTTCGTGGCGCTCAAGGAAGCGGCGGCGCGGGAGATCGCACTGGTCTTCGGAGTGCCGCCGATGCTGCTCGGGCTGCCCGGCGACAACACCTATGCCAATTATCGGGAGGCCGTTCGGTCGCTGTGGCGCCTGACCGTCCTGCCGATGGCGGACAAGGTGCTCGGTGCGCTGAGCCACGGGCTGGGCGCCTGGTGGCCGGGGCTCCGGCTCGCGGTCGACGTCGACCAGATCAGCGCTCTGCACGGCGACCGTGCCGAATTGTGGGCAGCCGTGAACGCGGCCGATTTCCTCACGACAGAAGAGAAAAGGGAGATGCTCGGCTTCTCCCGGGAGGCGAGGCGATGAGCGACAATGCGGCCATGCTGGCGCAGCTGATGCGGCAGGCGGAGCAGGAAGGCGCGGCTTTGGTGACTCTGCGCGCGCTCGCGGAAGAGGCGAGTGAAGTGGGCGCGGAGCGGGCGCTATCGATGCTCGGTCTCATCGGCGCGGAGGCGCGGCGGGACATGGATGAGCTAAGGGAACTGCTCCAGGCGTGGCGCGACGCGAAAAAATCGGCGTGGCAGGCGGTGGTGACCTGGGTGGTCCGGATCGGCCTCGCCGCTCTGGTCGCGGGGATGGCAGTGAAGCTGGGGCTTCTGGAGCGGATCGCAGGATGAGGTTCGCCGGCTATGCGGCAGTGTTCGACCGGCCGGACCGAGGTGGTGACGTCGTTCGGCGGGGAGCGTTCACTCGCTCGCTCGCGGGCGGCACCGTGCCGCTGCTGTGGCAGCATGAGAAGGGGCGGCCGATTGGCCGGATCGACTATCTGCGCGAGGATGCTCGCGGGCTCCGGGTGATCGCGCGCGTGGTGGATGATCGGATCGCCGCCCTTCTCAAGGCGCGGGCGGTGAACGGACTGAGCTTCGGCTATCGGGCGCGAGGCGAAGGGCGTCGAGCCGCGCGAGCTCACCGAGCTGGACCTTGTGGAGGTGAGTCTTGTGACCTTCCCGATGCAGCCGCTGGCGCGGGTGCATGCACTCGAACGTGAAGGCTGAGCCTCATCAACGGGGCGAGCAGGTTGGTGATGGGCGCTTCGGCGCCCTTTTTCTTTTGAGCGGGAGAAGAGGTGATGACGGACGTGATTGCAGGTGATGCGCTGGAGGCTTCGTTCGAGGCCCTCGAGCAGGAGCATGTCGAGGTGGAGGGACTGCGGGCGGAAGTGGCGCAGTTGAAGGCGCGGCTCGAGGCGTCGGAGCGGCCGGCGCTGAGTGGCGCCAAGAGCGAGACTTCGCCGTTCGTGGAGCGCTATTTGCGCAAGGGGCTGGAGCATGGTGTCGAATTGAAGGCGATGTCGGGCTCTTCCGATGCCGCCGGCGGCTATGCGGTGCCGGAGGAGATCGACTCGGCGATCGAGCGGACACTGACTTCGATCTCGCCGATCAGGGCGATCGCGAGCGTCGTGAAGGTTGGAACCTCCGGCTATCGCAAGCTAGTGACGGCGGGCGGGACACCGTCCGGCTGGGTCGCCGAGACGGCGGCGCGGCCGGAGACGGACACGCCGGTCTTCAACGAGATCGCGCCGCCGTTCGGCGAGCTTTACGCCAATCCGGCGGCGAGCCAGGCGATGCTCGATGACGCTGCGTTCGACGTCGAGGCGTGGCTGGCAAGCGAGATCGCGACGGAGTTCGCGCGGTCCGAGGGCGCCGCGTTCGTGTCGGGATCGGGGGTCAACCGGCCTAAGGGATTCCTGGCGGCGGCCACTGCGGAGAGCGCAGACGGCGTACGTCCGTTCGGAACGCTTCAGTTACTCAAGACCGGCGTCGCCGGCGGCTTCCCGGCGAGCAATCCGCAGGACAAGCTGATCGACCTCGTCCAGAGCCTTCGCTCGCCCTATCGGCAGGGCGCGGTGTTCGTGATGAACTCGGCGACCGCGGCGCGGATCCGCAAGTTTAAGACCAGCGACGGCGCCTTCCTCTGGCAGCCGGGACTGGTCGCGGGCCAGCCGGACACATTGCTCGGCTACCCAGTGGTGGAAGCCGAGGACATGCCGGACGTCGCGGCGGACTCGCTGTCGATCGCTTTCGGCAACTTCAAGGCGGGCTATCTGATCGCCGAGCGGGCGGAGACGCAGATCCTGCGCGATCCGTTCACCAACAAGCCGTTCGTCCATTTCTACGCGACGCGTCGGGTGGGCGGTCAGGTGATGAATTCCGAGGCGATCAAGCTGCTGAAGTTCGCTGCGTAGCTTCCTCTCACGAGGAGCGGCGAGATGCGGGGCTCGTGTTTTGAGTGGGCACTTAGAGCCCGAGCCTCTCCTCGCCCACCCCGAACACACTGATGGAAAGCTAACTGAAGGATCCAGGCTCAAGGCGGCGAGGGCGCGAAGGTGCGTTTCGCGGTCGTGCTGACGTGCGGCGGCGAGGCGCCGGCGCGGGCGCATGTCGGGTGAGAGAATTCGGGCGGCCACTGCGACAGTCGGACTGACCCTCGGCGGGTGGACGCTGGCGAACTTGGTTGTACTGCGATCGGATATTGCGCGAGACAGGGTCAAATGGGCCGCAACCGGCGAGTATCGCGCGCGCATGATGAAAGACAACTCGCCCGATTAGGATGGAGGGCGTTGCCCGGCGCTGCTTTACGCGCGGGTCAGCTCGGCTGATTGTTCTCGAACAGCTGGATGAAGTTCGCGCGCGCGTCGTCAACTTCCATCGTCGCCGTTTCCTCGGCCTCGGCTCGGGGCGTCCGGAACGAGGCTTCGCGGGCAATCAGTGCCTGTCGGAAGGCCTGCTCCTGCTGCGTGCATTGCTGCGGCAGTGCGGCGCGGAAGTCGTTGAGCGACATTCGGTCGTCGAGGCTGCGTTGCATGAACTGGCGCAGGCATTGGGTGTACGCGTTTCGAGCCGCAGCGGATGGGTCGTTGACCTGCAGCGCGGCGCCGCTGCTCGTAACGAGGGCGAGCAAGGAGATAAAGACAGAGGACATGGCAGCACCCTCCGTAAGAGTCTTGAGAAAAAGGAGATTGGGCCATGAGCGCGGAAAAGGGAAGCGCCTTTCTGCTCAAGGTGGGCGATGGAATCTACCCACGCCATCTGACCCAATCGACGGCCGGTTCATCGATTTTGGAGCATGGGAGGAGGCAAGTGGCATTCCTTCTTCAGCACGATCTTTGCACCCTCGCTGTGTTGGCGGCTCGAGCGGCGGGATGGGGTGGCACTGGGGTTCACCTCGCACGACCGCGACCTACTGGTGGATGACTGGTCTATCGGGCGTCGCCCGGCATGCTCCCGTCCACGATCAGCGTATCGGACGGGTTTGAAACGGACAGTGTCGACGTGAAGGGACCGCTGACAAGTCTGGCGATGCGCGAGGAGTATCTGCACGCTGGGCGCTCGGCCGGAGCGGCGCTCGCCATTTTCATCACCGATTGGGAGGCGGCGCTCGTCGTAGCGCGCGGAGAACTGGGCGAGGCACTGCAGGGTCGGCACTTGAGACCGAATTGATGGGGCCACAATGAAGGCTGACCGCGGTGGGCCTGCTGCTTCAGGCCGCGGCGGAGGGGCGCGCTGAGTGCTGCGCCTCCGGCCGCTCCGCAGCTCGGACAGCGCTTGATCATGGCTGCAGGCGCGACGGGTCAATGGGCTGGGCAGGACGATCGCATCGCCGGATGGACGGCAGGCGGCTGGGTGTTTCCTCGAGCCGCAGCCGGGCACTCGAGTTTGGGACGTCCGAGAGCCTGTGGCTACATTGGAACGCTTCCGGATGGAGCAATGGCAGCTTAACTGCGGCTGCGCTGGTCATCGCGGGGCAGCTGGTGGTCGGTTCGCGCCAGCCGAAAATTCCAAGTCATTCAGGCGGAACGACAATTGACGAAGAGGCGCGAGTGATCGTCGCCTCGATCATTGTTGCATTGAAGACACACGGTCTGATTGATTGACGGTAGCATCATCTTCCCATGCAACCTCCCACGTCCAGCAGAGTTGGGGGTGCGCCTGATCATCGGGGGTTCATCTTCTTCGCAAGCTGAGGCCTTTGTGCAACAGGTGCGGGGTGAAGTGCGCTTGCGCGGAAACCTCCGGTGCCGTAATGAGTCCAAGTCGTCGGATACCCGACGCAGAAGAAAGGGGAAGATTATGCGGAAGCTCGCCATTGCAGTGGCGCTGTCGACCACCGTCCTTGCTGGCCCGGCTCTCGCGCGTGATGGCGCTTGGTATGTCGGCGGTGATTTCGGTGCGATGATCGTCGAAGACGTTGATCTGTCGTTCGATCCGGATGGAGCCAACAGAATTCTCTCGCTGGATCATGACTATGGTTATGACGGCGCGCTGTTCGTCGGTTACGATTTTGGTGCGTTCCGGCTCGAGGCGGAAGTTGCCTATAAGAGCGCCGAACTGGAAGGGTATAATTCCGCGGTGCCTGGCCTTCCGGGTTTCGCCACGGGCTTTATTCCCGGTGCGCGCGACGCCGGCGGCGGTGAGACCAATGTCCTGAGCGGCATGATCAACGCCATGCTCGACTTCGGCGACGATGACGGCATCAGCGGCTTCGTCGGCGGCGGCGCCGGTATCGCCCGCGTCGACTTCAGCAATCTGCGCGCGTTCGCTAACCAGGGGCCGTTTCTCGACGACTCCGACACGAACTTCGCGTGGCAGGCGATTGCCGGCGTTCGCGCTGCGCTCACGCCCAACATCGACGTGACTCTGCGCTATCGCTTCTTCAACGTCGAGAATGTCGACACCGTCGGCTTCAACGGCCAGGACGTCGAAGGCCGCTTCCGCTCGCACTCGCTGCTCGGCGGCATCACCTTCAACTTCGGCGCGCCGGAGATTGTCGTCGATGACTGCGTGGCGCCGAACTACCGCGACGCCAACGGCGTTTGCGTCACTCCGCCGCCGCCCTGCCCGGACGGCTCGGCTCGTGACGCCAACGGTCAGTGCCCGATCGTCGACCCGATCGTGACCTGTCCGCCGCCGCCGCAGAGCGATGGCACGACTCAGGTTCGCCAGAGCCAGCTGTCGACCTGCCCGCGTCCGCCGGCTCGTCCGGTCGGTCCGTTCATCATCTACTTCGATTGGGACGTGGATGAACTGAGCGCGACGGCCCGCGCCCGCCTCGACGAGGTGGCTCAGGTCTATCAGCAGACCGGTCAGGCTCAGGTCGTTCTCGCCGGTCACGCCGACCGTTCGGGCAGCGCGACCTACAACGTCGGCCTGTCTCAGCGCCGCGCCAACAACACCCGCGACTACCTCGCGAGCCGCGGTGTTCCGGCCGGTGCGATGACCACGCAGGCGTTCGGCGAGAGCCGTCCGGCGGTCGAAACGGCCGACGGCGTCCGCGAGCCGGACAACCGTCGCGTGGAGATCACCTTCGGTCCGGGTTCGGGCTTCTAAGAAGCACGTTCCTTCCCGCCGCTCTGGCGGCGGGAACCGAGGCCAGAAATCGGGAGCCGGCCTGCAAGGGTCGGCTCCCTTTTTTCTTGCCCTGCTTCCGCCACCTAATTGTCTGTTCCTCGCGCCACTCCTTTGTTAACGGGCCTCCAAATTTCCCGTGACTGGAGTGCTCAATGCGGATCGCGATCATTGGGACCGGCTATGTCGGCCTGGTCTCCGGCGCCTGCTTTTCCGATTTCGGCCACGACGTGGTCTGCGTCGACAAGGACGAGTCGAAGATCGATGCCCTTCTGAAGGGCGTGATGCCGATCTTCGAGCCGGGCCTCGACCAGCTCGTCGAGCGCAACGTGCGGCAGGGCCGGCTCTCCTTTACCACCGACCTCGCCAAGGGCGTCAACGGGGCGGAGGCGATCTTCATCGCCGTCGGCACCCCGTCCCGGCGCGGCGACGGCCACGCGGACCTCTCCTACGTCTATGGCGTCGCGCACGAGATTGCCGCGGCCCTGACCGGCCCGGCTGTGGTCGTGACCAAGTCGACCGTCCCGGTCGGCACCGGCGACGAGGTCGAACGCATTTTACGGGAAGTGGCGCCGAACGCCGAGGTGTCGGTCTGCTCCAATCCCGAGTTCCTCCGCGAGGGCGCCGCGATCGAGGACTTCAAGCGCCCCGACCGTATCGTCATCGGAGTCGAGGACGCCCGCGCCGAGGACGTGATGCGTGATGTCTACCGGCCGCTTTATCTCAACCGCGCGCCGATCCTGTTCACCTCGCGCCGAACGGCCGAGCTGATCAAATATGCGGCCAACGCGTTCCTCGCGACCAAGATCACCTTCATCAACGAGATCGCGGACCTGTGCGAGGAGGTCGGCGCGGACGTCCAGGACGTGTCGCGCGGCATCGGCCTCGACAACCGCATCGGCCCCAAGTTCCTTCATGCGGGTCCCGGCTATGGCGGATCCTGCTTCCCCAAGGACACGCTCGCACTGTTGAAGACAGCCGAGGACTATCAGTCGCCGGTCCACATCGTCGAAGCGGTGGTGAAGGTGAACGACGCCCGCAAGCGCGCCATGGGACGCAAGGTCATCAAGGCGCTCGGCGAGGAGCCACGCGGCAAGACGGTCGCCCTGCTCGGCCTCACCTTCAAGCCCAATACCGACGATATGCGCGACGCGCCGTCTATCGCCATTTTTCAGGCACTCGAGGATGCCGGCGTGCACGTGCGCGGCTACGACCCCGAGGGTGTCGAGCAGGCGCGCCCGCTGATGCCCGGCATGACCTTCTGCGACACGCCTTATGCCGCTGCCGAAGGCGCCGACGCGGTGGTTCTGGTCACTGAATGGGATGTGCTGCGCGCGCTGGATCTCAAGCGTCTGAAGTCCACGATGGCCGGCGACGTGCTCGTCGACCTTCGCAACGTCTACAGGCCGCAGGAAGTGATCGCCGCCGGTTTTCAGTGGCAAGGGGTCGGCAAGCCGATGCGCGGTCGTACCGGCAGCATCGAGGTGGCCGAGCGGGAGCCGGTATCGGTCTGAGAGACGCCGCAACCCTTGACGCGCGGCGATCGTTGCTCCTCTGAAAAGATCCCAGACAGACGGAGTCATGACATGCGTTTGAGGAAGAGCTTTCCGGTTGCGATTCTGGGGGGACTGGCGGTTGCCGCATGTGTTCCGAACGGGTCGCCCGGCAATGCCGGCTTACCGGGTCCGGCAGAGGCCAGCGCGCGCATCCTCGACGCTGCCGGGCGCCAGTTGGCCGCCGCTAGTGCGGTGCAGCAGAATGACGGGCTGCGCATCTCGGTCAGCTCGAGCGGCCTCCGCGCCGGGACCTATGGTCTGCACGTCCACGCGGTGGGCCGCTGCGACCCGCCCGATTTCACCAGCGCCGGTGGGCACTGGAACCCCACCATGCGCCAGCATGGCAGCCAGAATCCGCAAGGGCCCCATCGCGGCGACCTTCCCAATCTCATCGTCGGTGCAAATGGCCAGGGCGAGATCGCCTTCACCATTCCGGACGCACGCCTGTCCGGGGGCGTCGGCGGCATGCTCGACGCGGACGGCGCGGCGATCGTCGTCCATGCGGGGCCCGATGATTATCGCACCGATCCCAGCGGCAACAGCGGCGCCCGGATCGGCTGCGGCGTGTTCGGCTAGGACGTCGCCTCCGCCGCGGCAGCCCGCTCCTCCTTGCTTGCTTCGAGCACGCCGAGGTGGCGTGACGCGATCCACAGAGCGAGCAAGGTGAGTGGCGCCATTGCGAACAAGGCGAAGATGCCGGTCGCGAGGCTCCCGGCCGCGGCCGCCACCTGTCCGGCATAATAAGGTCCGAGCGCGAGCCCGACCATCGTGGTGCCGAGGATGTAGGTGGCGCCCGCCGTGGCGCGCATCCGCGGTAGGACGAGGTCCTGCAGCGTCGCGACGGCGGCCCCAACCCAGAGCGAGCTGAACAGGTGAGCGATAGGGCTCGCGACGTAGAAGGCGCTCGCGCTGTCGGTCGTCAGCATGAAGGTGATGATCGGCAGCGGCAGCACTGCGGCGAGCATGTTGACGTAAATTCGACCGTTCACGTCCCGCTGCCGCCACAGGTCCGACAAATAGCCGCCAACGATGACGCCGAGCGCCGCCGTCACCGCGTTGGACGTGCCTAGTATAAGTCCCACCTCCGTCTTCGCCGTCATTCCCGAGAAGAACAGGCCGGGGGCCAGCGGCCCGGCATAGAAGGTGGCCTCGGCATAGCGCGGGAACCAGAAGCTGCTCGCATAAGCGACGAATGCGATGCTGCCGAACGCGGCCACGAGCAGAACCACCACCCAATGGCCCCAAATCAAGGCGTGAGTCGCTGGGTCGCGAAACCTGAGCGACTGGACCCAGGAAAAGACCGCATAGACGCCGAGGCCGTAGGCCACCCATTGCGGCCAATTTCCGGTCAGCAGAACGAGCCCGTAGGCGGCCAGGATGATCGCCGCGAGCGCGAAGACATTGGTACGCAGCGCTTTCCCGGACAGGGAAGCGAGGTTGAACAGCGTGAATGGCGGAATGATCGCGAACAGCTCGCGGCCGAAGTCGCGCCAGGCGTTCGGCCGGACCACTGGCTGGGGATGGCCGTCCATTGCGCCGCGCTGCGGCTCGCGCAGCGAAAGAACCCACAAGGCGAGCAGAAGCCCAGGGAGACCGACGGCGAGGAAAGCCGCCTGCCAGCCGGCGAGTCCCAACGGCGCGAGCTCCGCCGCCGGATAGGCGCGGTTCCATTGGCTGGCGACGGCCCCTCCGATCGGCAGGCTGAGCGCGCCGCCGATATAGAGGCCCGCTGAGTAGATCGACAAAGCGGTTGCGCGGCGCTCCTTGGGGAAGCTGTCGGCGATCATCGAGAAGGCCGCGGGGGACGCGCTCGCCTCGCCGATGCCGACGCCTATCCGAGCGGCAGTGAGCTGGCCGAGCGTCGAGGCGAAGCCGGACGCCACCGTCATCGACGACCACAAGGCCAGACCGATCGCCATCAGCCGCCCGCGGTACCAGCTGTCCGCGAGCCGCCCGAGCGGGATCCCGAACAAGGCATAGAAGACCGCGAAGGCGGTCCCGTACAGGAAGCCGATTTCCGCCTCGGTGACTCCGAGATCCGCCTGGATATCGGCGACTAGGATCGACAGGATCTGCCGATCAATGAAATTGACGATGTAGACCAGGACGAGGACGAACAGGGCGTACCAGGCGTAAGCCGAAACTCGCGGCGCCGGCGCGCCCTCCCGTTCAGCGGCAGAATCGCCCATTCTCACCCTCTCATTGCTCTGTCTTTTGCCAATGGCTAGCAGAGGGCCGGCTTTTGGCAATGCGCGAGGTTGAGTTCGCAATGGGTGCGTCGGTTCTGTTCGTTTGCCTCGGCAATATCTGCCGTTCGCCGCTGGCGGAGGCGGCGCTCAGGGCTGAGGCGGAGCGGATTGGTCTCGACCTCGAGGTCGATTCCGCCGGCACCGGGGACTGGCATCTCGGCTATCCGCCCGATCCGCGCTCGATTGCCGTGGCAGAGCGAAATGGAGTCGACATCTCGCACCTGCGCGCGCGTCAGGTCGGGCCGGAGGACTTTCACGCCTTCGACCACATCATCGCGCTGGACTTGCAAAATCTGTCCAACTTGGAGGCAATGCGGCCCGCCGGCGCCAAGGCCGAGCTGTCACTTCTGATGGACCATGTGCCCGGCCGCGAAGGGCAGGCCGTCGCCGACCCTTATTATGGCGAGGACACCCATTTCGACACGACGTGGCAGGAGGTCACCGAAGGCGCCGCCGCGCTCGCCCGTAAGCTCAAGGAACGGCACGGCTGAGCGCCTTCCGCGACAAGGTCGCGATGCTGACCGGCGTCCAGCCGGACCGGATCCAGCGCCTCTATGGCGGCGACTTGTCGGAAGTGCTGCTGCTGCAGCGGGGCGACGGTCAGGCGGTGGTCGCCAAGGGCGGCCCATCGGCGGGCACCGAGGCGCAAATGCTTCGCGAGCTCGCTGCCGCCGGCGTTCCGGTGCCGGCGGTCGAGGCGGAATATGGCGACGTCCTGCTGATCGAATATGTCGAAGCGGACGAGGCGTTCACTCCCCGGGCCTGGGCCGATATCGGCGCGCAGGTGCGGGCGCTGCACCGCCATCTTGGCGACAGCTACGGCTGGCCGGTCGATTATTCTTTCGGCTCGGTGCGGCTTGACAATAAGCCCGGCGAGGACTGGCCGTCTTTCTGGGGCGAGCAGCGCCTGGTCGAGACGGCGGGGCTGCTCGACCGCCCGTGGCGCGAGCGGGTGGAGCGGCTCGCCGGCCGGATCGACGACTTGCTCCCCAAACGGCCGCCCGCTTCGCTCCTCCATGGCGACCTGTGGGCCGGTAACATGCTCCTCATGGATGGGCGCCTGGCGGCCTTCATCGACCCCGCCTGCTATTACGGGCATTGCGAGGTCGACCTGGCGATGATCTGCCTCTTTGGTCGCCCGGATGCAGCTTTCTGGGACGCCTACGGTCCGCTCGAGCCTGGCTGGGAGCAGCGCCGCCCGATCTACCAGCTATTCCCGGCATTGGTGCACCTGCGCCTGTTCGGCGCCAGCTATGCGCCGCTCGTCGAGCGCCTGCTCGCGACAGCCAGAGCTTGACAGAAACCACCTAATTAGCTATTTCGCTAAATGACTAATTATGGAGAGGGCGAATGTCTCATCCGCGAGCCGACGTCACCGAGCCTTGCGAGCCATGAACGTAATCTTCGAGGCCCTCGCGCATCCGACTCGGCGCGCGATCCTGGAGATGCTGAAAGGTGGCTCCCGGACCGCGGGAGAGATCGCCGACGCCTTCGACGTGTCGAAGCCGACCATGTCGGGACACTTCCACAAGCTGAAGGAGGCCGGGCTGATCCACGCCGATCAGCGCGGGAACACCATCCTCTACTCGATCAACATGAGTGTGCTCGAAGAGGCGTTGCTCGGATTCATGAACAAGGTTGGCGTCAGCGCTCGAACGGAGGGAGAATCAACATGACCAGGAAGAGCGGGGGCCTCGCTTCACTGCTCGTGGTGGCGACGCTCGCCGCCGCGGCCGTCTTCGGCGGCATGGCGATGCCAGACGGGATCCAGCTTCCGACCCATTGGGGCATCAATGGCGAGCCCGACGCCTTCGCCGACAAATGGACGGCGCTGCTGATACCGGTCGGTCTCACCGCTGGCGTGTCGCTGCTCTTCTACTTCCTGCCGTCGCTGGAGCCGCGCCGCGAGGGCCTGGCGCGGAGCCAGGGCCTCTATCTGTGGGGCTGGGTTGCGATCCTGATGATCGGCGCGGCGATCCAGCTCGCGCTGCTGTCGAGCGGCCTCGGCTGGGGAATCCCGGTCAACCACCTGATCGTCGGAGCGCTCGGCGTGATGCTGGTGCTGATCGGCAATCAGCTCGGAAAGTCGCGCTCGATGTACCTCATCGGCCTGCGCACGCCGTGGACGCTGGCCAGCGAGGAGGTGTGGATCAAGACTCATCGCCTGTGCGGCAAGCTGATGGTGATTGGTGGAATCGCGATGGTGATCGCGTCCCTGCTGCCCTTGCCGTCGGGGCTGCTGGCGACGCTGGGCCTCGTCGTGATCATCGTCGCGGCGGGCGTTCCGATCCTCTACTCCTTCGTCGCCTGGCGGCGCGAGCGACGCCCCGATCAGGCGAGGGGATAGGACTCGAGCTCGGTGTAGACGGCGCCTTCCGGCGTTAGGCGACTCTCGTAGAGGCTGAACGAGTCGACCGGGAAGGGCTCGCCGCGAACGGTGCCCGAGCCAGCAAGGAAGCCGTCCGAAGGGCCGGAGCTCCGTCCGAGCCGCGCAAGCGTGATGTGCGGATGGAATGCGCGCCGGTCGGGCTCGATGCCCACCCGCGCGATCGCCTGGTCGACCTTCTTGTGAAGGGTGTGGACGGGTTCCGGCGGTGCGACGCCCGCCCAGGCTGTCGTCGGCACGCCGCGCTTGTCGAATATGCCAAGGCCGCTCACCGCCAGCTCGAACGGCGGATGGTGGATCGATCCGAGCGCGGCATGAATGTCCTCGGCCCGATGCCGGTCGACCTCGCCGACGAAGCGCAAAGTGAGGTGGAGCTGGTCGTCGTCCTGCCAGCGCGCGCCGCTGATCCCGCCCATCAGGTCCAGGAGCGCGTCGCGGACGTGCGACGGCGGGCGAATGGCCACGAAGAGCCTGTGCATGCGCGGCTCTTAGGATCGCCCGAATGCGGGCGCCAGAGCGCTTGCGGACAGAAAAATGCCGCGGACGTGGGCGCCTCGGCCCTGCGGCTAACCACGTGTTTCGCTTGAAATCGGACCGTCTTCCTCTGATATGAATGGCTGACGGCATTCATCGCCGCTCAAAGGAGAGAGTTTAATTATGGCAGATCGGTTCGACACGCGCTTCGGCGCGCCGCCGCAGACGGGCGTGAACCCGGCGACGGACTATGCCGGCCGTGACGTGGCCGGTTACGACGCGGGCCTTCGCAAGCACATGCTGTCGGTCTACAACTACATGGCCTCGGGCGTGCTGTGGACGGGCATCGTCGCTTTGCTGTTCGCCAGCAGCGGCATGGCTTCTGACATCATGGTCGGCCCGGGCATCCTCAAATATGTCATCATGTTCTCGCCGCTGGCGTTCGTGATGGTGCTGAGCTTCGGCATCCACCGCCTTTCGACCGGAACAGCGCAGCTGCTCTACTGGGCGTTCGCGACGGTCATGGGCCTGTCGATGTCGACGATCTTCCTGGTTTTCACCGGTGAATCGATCGCGGCGACCTTCTTCGCGACCGCGGCCGCCTTCGCCAGCCTCAGCCTCTATGGCTACACTACCAAGAAGGACCTCAGCGGCTTCGGCACCTTCCTGCTGATGGGCGTTGTCGGCCTCCTGGTGGCGATGATCGTCAACATGTTCATGCAGTCCGAAGCGATGATGTACGTGATCAGCGTGATCGGCGTGCTGCTGTTCGCCGGCCTCACGGTCTACGACACGCAGCGGATCAAGAGCATCTACTTCCATGTCGCCGGCACCGATTTCCTCGGCAAGGCGGCGATCATGGGCGCGCTGTCGCTCTATCTCGACTTCGTGAACATGTTCACCTTCCTGCTCAACCTGATGGGCAGCCGCGACTAAGCGGTCCGCTCAGAGCGGAAAACCGAAAGGCCCGGCGTCGACGCCGGGCCTTTTCTTTTGTCTGCCCCTGGGAGCGGGCTTAGGCTGCCAGCCCTTCGAACTGCAGCCGGGCCAGGCGGGCGTAGAGGCCGCTCTGGGCGCTTAACGAGTCGTGGGTGCCCTCCTCGACGATCTCGCCCTTGTCCATAACGACGATGCGGTCGGCCGCGCGCACGGTGGCCAGGCGGTGCGCGATGACGAGGGTCGTGCGGTTCTCGAACAGTCCCTCCAGGCTCTGCTGCACAAGCCGCTCCGATTCCGCGTCGAGGGCGGACGTCGCCTCGTCGAGCAGGAGCAAGGGCGCGTCACGAAGCAAGGCGCGGGCGATCGCCACGCGCTGACGTTGGCCGCCGGACAGGCGCGCGCCGCCTTCGCCGAGATAGGTGTCGAGGCCTTCCGGGAGCGCACGCAGGAAGTCGGCGGCGTTGGCCGCATCGGCGGCGCTCCACAGCTCCTCGTCGCTGGCATCCCACTTGCCGTAGCGAAGATTGTCGCGCGCGGACGCGGCAAAGATGACGGTTTCCTGCGGCACGACGGCGATGCGCGAGCGGACGTCGGCAGGGTCCGCCTCGCGCACGTCGACGCCATCGACGCGCACGCAGCCTTCCTCCGGATCGTAGAAGCGTTGGGCGAGCTGGAACAGCGTCGACTTGCCGGCGCCCGACGGCCCCACCACCGCCAGAGTCTCGCCACGCTTCACGTCAAGATTGAAGCCGCTGAGCGCGCTCACTTCGGGCCGCGTCGGATAGCGGAAGGTGATGTTCTCGAAGGCGAGCGTTCCGAGCGGCGGCTCCGGCAGTTGAACTGGATTGGCGGGCGGTCGAATCGCAGGCTCCTGCGAAAGCAGCTCGGCCAGGCGGCCGGCCGCACCGGCGCCGCGCAGCAGCTCGCCATAGACTTCGGTCAGCGCGCCGAACGAGCCGGCCACGAGCCCGCCGGTCAGCACGAAGGCGGCGATGGTGCCGCCGGTTATGCGCCCCGCCGCGACGTCGAGCGCGCCCTGCCACATCACCAGTGTGATCGATCCGAACACCAGCGTGATCACCACCGCGGTCATCACCGCGCGCAGGAGGATCCGGGTCCTCGCCGTGGCGAATACCGCGTCGACCGCGGTCCGGAAGCGGCTCGCCTCGCGCTCCTCCTGGCCGAAGGCCTGGACGATCTTCATCGCGCCCAACGTCTCGTCGACCATCGCGCCGACCTCCGCGACCCGGTCCTGGCTCTTGCGCGACACCGTACGCACCTTGCGGCCGAAAAAGGTGATCGGAAGCACCACCACGGGGATGACGATCAGGAGCATCGCGGTGAGCCGCGGCGCCAGCGCGAACAAATAGGCAAGGCCCCCGAACGCCATCAGCACGTTGCGCAGAACCACCGAGATGGTCGAGCCGACCACACCCTCGATGATCGTCGTGTCCGCGGTGAGACGCGAGGCGATCTCCGACGGCCGGTTCTCCTCGAAATAAGCGGGCTCGAGCCGCAGGAGGTTGCGGTCGACGGCGATGCGCAGGTCCGCGACCACCCGTTCGCCGAGCCAGGACACGAAATAGAATCGCGTTGCCGTCGCGACCGCCATGATCGCGACGATCAGCAGCAAATATTGGAACCAGCGGCTGATGTCGTCGCCGTCCCCACCGAAGCCGCGGTCGATGATCAGCCGGAACGCGCTCGGAATGGCGAGGGTCGCGGCAGCGGCAACGACGAGCGCCAGGATCGCTCCGGCGACATGAAGCCGGTAGCGGGCGACGAAGCGCCAGATGATCAGGAGATTTGCGAACTTGCCCGGCTGCGCGCTCTCGCCCGTGCCGTTGCTGTCGCCGGAAACGGGTGTCGCGGCCATGGGCTTGGGCCTAGCAGCGGCGCTTGCCCCGCTCAATGGCGGGAGGAGGGCGGAGACACTTGTCGGACGATTGAGATGGAACAAGCCTTACCTGCCGGCTATTCCATCCCCATATCGGGGGCTGGAGTTTGAATGCTTTACGACGCGTATGAAGTGCAGCGCTCGCTGCTGTCCGGGGCGAGCGCCATGGCCGACATCGGTGCCGGCCTCCTCAACAACCCCGCCAACCCGTTCGCTTATTCGGGCATGGGCCCGATCATGGCGTCCGCCCTTCAGGTTTTCGCGCACGCTTCGGCGCCGCGCGGCAAGCCGGAATTCGGCTTCAAGACGACAATCGTCGATAGCCGTGACGTGGCGGTCCGCGAGGAGATCGTCCTCAGGAAGCCGTTCGGCCAGCTGAAGCGCTTCCGCCGCGAAGGCGTCGAGAGCGGCCCCAAGCTGCTCATCGTCGCCCCGATGTCAGGCCACTATGCCACGCTCCTGCGCGGCACCGTCGAGCGGATGATGCCCGGCCACGACGTCTACATCACCGACTGGCGCGACGCGAAGCTCGTACCGCTCGAGGAAGGCGGCTTCGATCTCGACGATTATGTCGATTATCTGATCGAGTTCCTCGAGCATATCGGCGGCCGCCCGCACGTGCTCGCGGTGTGCCAGCCATCGGTCCCGGCCTATGCCGCGGCTGCGCTGATGAGCGCGCGCAAGCACCCGAACCGGCCGGCGACCCTGACCATGATGGGCGGCCCGATCGACACGCGCGAGGCGCCGACGGAGGTCAACACGGTTGCCACCCAGCGGCCCTTTTCCTGGTTCAAGAACAACGTCATCGCGACCGTCCCCTATCTCTATCCGGGGCAGGGACGGCCGGTTTATCCGGGCTTTCTCCAGCTCGCCGGATTCATGGCGATGAACTTCGGCAACCACCTCGTCAGCCACTGGGGCATGTTCAAGCATCTCGTCGAAGGCGCCGACGAGAGCGCCGAGGCGACCATGGCCTTCTACGAGGAATATCGCTCGGTCTGCGACATGACCGCCGAATTCTACCTCCAGACGATCGACGTCGTGTTCCAGCGTCACCTGCTGCCGAAAGGCGAGATGACCCACCGCGGCGTTCCGGTGGATCCCGCGGCCATCACGGACATTCCCTTGCTCGCGATTGAAGGCGAGCGGGACGACATTTCCGGCCTCGGCCAGACCAAGGCGGCGCTCACCATCGCGACCAGCCTCCCTGAGTCGATGAAGCGCTACTACATGGCGAAGGGGGTCGGCCACTATGGCATCTTCAACGGCAGCAAGTGGCGCACCAAGATCGCGCCGGTCGTCGAGGAGTGGATCGCCAGCGCCGAGGCGCCGCTTGCAGAGGCCGCCTAACTTATTGAAATGTCGTTGAGATCCACCACATTCCGGGCAGTTCGCAACAATTGAAAGGAGGTGGTCTGATGTCTCATTGTCATATGCCGTTCGCGGCGAGCCGGGTGAGCGCAGCCTCCGCGGAGGTACGCGCCTGACTTCAGGCCGCTTCGGCTGACAATGGAAAGGCCGTCCCGAAAGGGGCGGCCTTTCGCATATCGGCTTTAGCCCAGCGCCTCTACGAGGCCTTCGAACAGCCGCTTGCCGTCGGTGCGGCCGTGCGCCGCTTCCACCGCGCGCTCGGGATGGGGCATCATGCCGAGGACGTTGCCGCCCTCATTGATGATTCCGGCAATACCCCGCGCCGAGCCGTTGACCTCCTCGGCATAGCGGAAGGCGACTCGGCCTTCGCCCTCGAGTCGGTCGAGCGTGTCCTCGTCGGCGGTGTAGTTGCCGTCATGGTGCGCGACCGGGAAGACGACGCTCTCGTCGGCATCGTAGCGGCTGGTGAAGGCGGACTGGCTGTTGTCGACAGTGAGGCCGACATCGCGGCCGACGAAGCGGATTCCGGCGTTGCGCATCAGCGCGCCGGGCAGCATTCCCGTCTCAGTCAGGATCTGGAAGCCGTTGCAGATGCCGAGCACCGCGACTCCGCGACCGGCCGCGGCCTTCACCGCCTGCATCACAGGCGAACGTGCGGCGATCGCTCCGGAGCGCAGATAATCGCCATAGGAAAAGCCGCCCGGCACGGCGACGATTCCGGTGCCCTCGGGCAGCTCCGTCTCCTTGTGCCAGACCATGGCCGGCGCCTTGCCGGTCGCCAGGCGAAGCGCCTCGGCGACGTCGCGGTCGCAATTGGAGCCGGGGAAGACGATGACGGCGGTCTTCATGAGCGCTGGCCCGCCGCCTCCACCTTCTCGATCCGGTAATTCTCGATGACGGTGTTGGCGAGCAGCTTGCGGCACATCTGGTCGATCTCGCCCTCGTCGGCGGCGCCATCCTCGAGCTCCAACTCGATCAGCTTGCCGGCGCGGACGTCGCGGACTCCGTCGAAGCCGAGACCCTCCAGCGCGTGGTGGATCGCCTTGCCCTGCGGGTCGAGCACGCCGGACTTGAGCGTCACGTGGACCCGGTATTTCATGCGCTTCAGCTCCTGGGGGTGAGGCGGCCGGCCGCCAAATGGGTGCCGCGCATATGGCCTCTGCGGTTCACCGCGGCAAGGATTTACGCGCGCTTTACCGTGTTGCGGCTATCGCTCCTCGCGACACGCGGGAGGATTTCGGATGCTCGGTCTGGCGATGGCGATGTTTATCGCGCTGTTCGGCTTCGGCGAACAGTTCCTCGGCTGGTCCGATCCCGCCGGCAAGGTCCAGCTCGGGCTGTTTATGGCGTTCCTGTTCGGAATGATCTGCGGCTACCGCGCCAAGAGCTGACGCGCTTGTGGGGGGCGGGTGGCCTGCCTATCTCTTGGTCATGAGCGAAACCACCGACATCGCCGATATCGCGCTGAGCCCCGCCGCCGCCGCACGCGTCGCGCTAATCGCCAAGAAGCAGGGCAAGCCCGCCATGCTCCGACTGTCGGTCGAGGGCGGCGGCTGCGCCGGCTTTCAATATAAGTTCGGGCTCGCCGAGGCGATCGCCGACGATGACCGCGTCGTGGAGACGGACGGCGTCCGCCTCGTCGTCGACGACGTCTCACTCGATCTCGTTCGCGGCAGCGTGGTCGACTTTGTCGAAAGCCTCGGCGGCGCCGCCTTCCAGGTGCGCAATCCCCAGGCCGCCTCCGGCTGCGGCTGCGGCACCAGCTTTTCTATTTAGATCGACGTCTGCGCCGGCGGGCGGACGCCCGCTTCCAGTGCCAGCGCCACAGCTTGGGCGAGGCTTGAGACTCCGAGCCGGTCCATCATGTTGCCGCGGTGCATCTCGACCGTGCGCAGGCTGATTCCGAGCGACTGGGCGAGCTCCTTGTTGGACTGGCCGGCGAGCAGTCCCTGAAGCACTTCGAGCTCCCGCCCGGTGAGCTGTTCGACACGCGCCTTGGCATCGCGGTGACGCTCGCCCGCCTGCAGCCGCTCGTCGAGCAGGCTTGCGGCGCGCTCCAAGGTCTCCAGCAACGGATCGATCCGGATCGGCTTTTCGAGGAACTCGACGGCTCCCATCTTCATCGACTGGACCGCGACCGGGACGTCCCCGGCGCCGGTCATGACGATCACCGGCCAATCGATGCCGCGGTCGCGCAGGGTCTGCATCAATGTGAAGCCGTCCATGTCGGGCATCCGTAGGTCGAGCAGGATGCAGCCGGGCTTCAGCCCGTCGAGGCCATCGAGGAAATCCGCGGCCGACGCGAAGGGATGAGATGAGAAATCCGGCGATTCCGTGATCATCCGGCTGATCATCGTGCGCAGGCTGCTGTCATCGTCGATGACGTAAACGGTCAGGCGGCGGGGGCTTTGCTGCAAGTGTCGATACTCGTTTCGGACACGGGAAAGGTTGGAACGCCTCCCTTTCCCGTGGTTTTTACCACGGATCACGGGCCTGACCCATATGGGGAGTGAATCCGCCGCAGGCCATGCCACGGCGCGCTATAGGCCAGAAGGAGGTGGGTTCCAATGGAACCAGTCGCGGCTCAGGGCCAGGCGAGCGATGTCATCGCCGAGGAGGGCAACATCATCATCGAAGGCCCCGATGGAGTCGCCGTGACGATGTCGCCGGATGCAGCGGAGGAAACCGCGCGCCGGCTTCTCCGCGCGGTTTCCGAGGTTCGCGGAGAGAATGACAACCTGACGGACTAGGGCCTCCCAGCGGGGAGCCCACGGATCGGGAAAGTTAACGACGCCGAGCAACAGGTTCCCTCCGCATGCGGTAAGCCGCCGGCCTGCCGAGACGAACCGCACTCTCCCGCTCCCCCACGTAATTGATTCGCTAACGCAAGGAGACGTACCTTCTGCACTCGAGCGGAGGGTAGGATGCGTTTCACGCGTAGGCAGATTGTCGAAGGTGGAGTGGTCGCGGGGCTGATGGGCCTTGCGAGTCCTGCCGGCGCCACTTTGCTTCAGGACCGTCGGCGTCCCGACGTGCCGGGCACGCGAACCGCCTCTGCCTCGCCATTCCGTCAACCGCACCCAGGTCAGCCGCTGCCCGCGCGGCCTCAGCCGGTAATCGCTCAGCGACCGACCGTCTATGCGCAGCCGCGCGTCCAGGTCGACCCCAGCGTCAATCCGCTGCTCGTCGCCGCGGCGCGCGCATCCTACGATCGCCACCGCTCGCAGCTTCGCTATACCGACACCGTCGGGATCGTCGATTTCGGGCGCATGTCGAACCAGCCGCGCTTCTACCTGCTCGACACCGCGAGCGGCCGCGTCAGCCAGCATCATGTCGCGCACGGCCGCGGCTCGGATCCCCAGCATACCGGCCTGCTCCAGCGCTTCTCCAACCGCCCGGGTTCGGAAGCGACCTCCGAGGGCGCCTATCTCACCGACGAATATTATAACGGCCGCTACGGCCGCTCGATGCGGGTACGCGGTCTCGATTGGACGAACAACAACGCCTACGACCGGGCGATCGTCGTTCACTCCGCCTGGTATGCGGAGCCGACCATGCTCGCCACGCGCGGCCTTCTCGGCCGCAGCGAAGGCTGCTTCGCCATGTCCTATGCGAGCCTTCAGGAGACCCTCGGCCGCCTCGGCCCGGGCCGCTTCCTCTACGCCAGCCGCGCCTGAGTCATCGATCCGCTAACGCTGAGCAGCCGCTGCTCGGCATGAGCGATGTCGTGCCCGATCAGCTCCCGCTTGCCATCGCCCGGTCGCTGGGCGCGCGGTTCAGCGCCTGCCGAACGCGGGTGTCGCGGCCGTACACGTCGGTGTAGGTGACGATGTTGCCGTCGTTCGTCGCCGCGGCGGTGAAATAGGAGATGTAGACCGGCATCGGCGCCGCGAGCCGCGCCTGGGTGGTCCGTCCGGTGGCGATCGCCTCGTCGATGCGGCCGCGGTCCCACTCGCCCGTCGACTCGAGCAGCCGCGCGGCGAAGTCGCGGATTCCCTGGGTGCGGATGCAGCCGTGGCTGAATGCGCGCACCGAGCGGCCGAACAGATGCTGCGCCGGCGTGTCGTGCAGGTAGATCGCATGCTCGTTCGGCATCTCGATCTTGACCCGGCCAAGCGAGTTGCCTGGGCCCGGCGGCTGGCGGACGATCCGGTAGCCGTTCGCCTCGCGAACCTGGTATCCGTTGAAGCCCCGCATCGTGCGAACGATGCTCTGCGGCACCGTCCACCACGGGTTGAACGTCACCGCGACCGCAGTGGCGCTGAGCTGCGGAGTCGGCGTGCTCGTCGCTCCGACGACGGTGCGGTGACGGGCGATCACCTCGCCATTCTCGACGAAGGCGGCGGTGAACGCCGGCACGTTGACGATGATGTGGCGCTCGCCGAGGTTGCGGGGCATCCACCGCCACCGCTCCATATTGGCGCGGATGAGGTCGCGCCGCTCGGCATTGGCCGGATTGGCAAGCGCTCGCCGGAGACCGACATATTGCGGATGGGTCGGAAGCAGGCCGTCGAGCGTGCGTGCGACTCCGCCGCGCTTGGCCTGGTCGAGAAGGCGCCGTTGCTCGGCCTCGTCGATGCCGCTCGGCGCCATGTACCAGCTCACCCGGTCGGCCCCGCGCACGGAGCCTCCGCTGAGGTCGCGGGCGAGGCGCAGGAAAGTGTCGTCGGCGACTCGGGTGAACGCCGCCTGGTCGCCGGCACCGAGCGCGGTGCGGAGACGGTCGAGGTTGTAATTGGTCGGGTTCAGGCCCTCGGCGTCGAGCCGCTCGACATAGGAGACTAGCTCCGCGGCAGCGGGACGCGACCAGTGCGAGACCGTGGCGGGACCGGCCGGCGCCGCCTGCGCGGGCGCAGGCTGGTTGCTCTGGGCATGGACGGTTGCGGGAAGAGTGGGCGAAGTTAGCGCGAACGCCAGCAAAGTGGGGCGGACCAAATTCTTCATGGCCTTCATCCTAATTCACCTTCCCGCTTCAAACCAGTTCCTGCGCCGAGCCTCGATGCTGCATTGGTCGCACGATTTGCCGGCTGTGTCTCTTCCGGCACGCGGCTTAACCGCAGCGGAACAGGCCACCCGTCAAACCCTTTTGCTGACCTTGTGCGGCCGCTGCCCGATCGTCCGGTAGACGCGTGCGCCGAGATCGAGCCGGAACGGCCCCATCTTCTCGTTGTCGTTGTCCGGCTGCCGCCCGATGACGAAGCTCTTCGAGGTCTGGCCGGACCGGCTGGTGCCCCATCCGTAGAAGGCGTTGACCCCGATAACCGGCACGAAGAGCAGCTTGTCGGCGACCTTGAGCGCGCTGATGCGGTCGCGCGTGATGTCGACGCTGCCCTTCATCACGATCTCGCCGCCGGCCGGAATGTCGGGCATCGACAGCGTCTTGTAGTCGCCCGGCTTGGCCTTGAAATAGGCGGCGAGCTCCTGGTCCTGCTTGTCGGTGCTGCAGAAGAAGCGCGCCTGCAGCTTGACGTCCTTGGCGACGCTTCCGCCGGTGTTGCGCACGGTCAGCTCGAACTCGATCACCGACTGGTCGAGATCGACATGTGCCTTCTCCGGAACGAGCGCAATGTCGAGCCAAGGCCGCGGCACCGGGTCCGGGCGTGGGCCGGCGGGCGCGCGCGGCGTCTCGACGACCGGTGCCGCCGGGGCGGCCGCGGCCACCGCGAGCGCCCTGCGGCCGGCCGCCTGTCGCTTGAGGAAGTAGCCGTAGCCGAGCAGGCCAACGGTCACGAAGGCGAGGAAATAGACCCACAAGGGGATCCCGTTCGACAGCGGATCGCCGGAGCTGGTTGCGGGCGCCGCAGGGGCGGGAAGCGGTGCCGGCTCGGGCATCGGAAGCGGCGGCGTCGTCGCCGTGGCGCCTCCCTCACCGACGGGCAGGGCGGGGGGCGGCGCGGTCGGCGTCGTGGTCGAAGCCGGGGGCGGGGCGGAGCGCTGGGGCTCAGAGCGAGTCTGGGGCGCAGGGCGCTGCTGGGTCGGCTGCGGCGCGGGCCTGGTCGTAGTCGCAGTCGAGGACGGCTGCTCAACCGGCTGCGGTCGGGGCGCCGCCGGCTGTGCAGGCTGCGCGGGCTGGGTGACGATTCGCTGCTTGGGCTCGATCTGGAAGTCGCGCAGCTGCGGCGCGCCGATCGTCACATTGCCGTCCTGGCCGACAGCCGGAGCGGCCGCGAGAACGCCCGCAATGAGCGCAGCGGCGCCCACGAACGGACGCAGTAAAACCAGACTATCCTTGATCATCAAAACCTTGCCCAACCCCGCCGCGCCGAATTCAGCGATTCAAGGCGCGCGTCCCCAAGGGTCAGAGACAGGAAATCGCCGCCACGTCAATGGTTAAGGTGGCGAGTCGAGGGAAGTGCGCGGCGGTCAGCGGTGGTGCGTGTCGTTCGTGCCATGAGGAACCTGTTCCGCCTGGGGTCCCGCCACTTGGCGGCGGCGCGTGCAGGCGGCGACCTCGGCCTCGGTGCCAGCTGAGCCCGACAGGATCTGTGCCGCTTCGCCGTCCGCCGCCCAGATGATCGCAGGTCCGTGCTCCGATTCGGATCGGTAGCGCATGCCGAGATAGGCCCAATCGGCCCTCAGCTCGTGCCGGGCGCTCCCCAGCCACAAGGTCGCCGTCGAGCGCGGCGCCAGCACTGCGCTGTCCAGTACGATTACACCGCCCGCCGGCTGATAGCCTTGGCCGTTGAAGAGGATTCGCGCCACGATCGGGGCGCCGCCTCGGTCACGGCAATCGTAGACCAAGCCCTGGACCGGCTCGGGTCCGGAATGGTGGGTCGCGCAGGCGCCGAGCAGGGCGAGCGGCAGCAGGCTGGCAGCGACAGGCAGGTTCAGGCGCATGCGTCCCCCGGGCAGGCTCACTGGACGCGGCCATCATGCGATGGCGCGCCACCCGGGGCAAGGCTGGAGCTGTTAGGCGAGCGCGCGCTCGACGAGGTCCTCGGGCTGCAGGCCGAGGCGGCGCATGTGCGCGCAGATTTCGGGCCAGCGCTCCTTGAGAAACGTCTCGCGCTCGTTGGTGCGCAGCTTGGTGGCGGCGCCGCTGGCGACGAACATCCCGACGCCGCGCTTCACGACGACCAGCCCTTCCTCCTGGAAGGTCTGATACGCCTTGGCGACCGTGAGCGGATTGGCGCCACATTCGGCCGCGAGGCTGCGGACGGAGGGGAGTGGATCGCCGTCGGAGACGGTCCCGTCGAGGATCATCGCGGCAATGCGGTCCCGAAGCCGCAGATAGACGGGACGTTCTTCGCTCATGGCGTGATGCTGTACTAACACACTGGGGAAGGTCAAGCTTCTTCTTTGCTGAACCCCAGATTAATCGCCCATAGATGGGTCACCAGCGCGAAATCACCTCGTCCAGTGCTGGCCGTGCTCGCTCCTCGAGCGGCATGCCCGGCGTGCCGATGTAGATGAAGCCGGCGATCTTTTCGGATTCGCTGCCGAAAGCATCGCGGACTTGCGCCGAATAAGCCGGCCAGCCGGTGATCCAGCCGGCGGCATAGCCGAGCGCGTGGGCGGCATGCTCGAGGTTCATCGCCGCCGCGCCGCAGGACAGCTGCTGCTCCCAAAGCGGGATCTTCGCGCTTTCCTTCGGGCTGAACAGCACGACCACCAGCTCCGGCGCCTGGAAGGCGAGCCGCGCGATTGCCTCGGCCGTGGCCTCGCTCGGCTCGCCCTGCTCGGCTCGGTAGGCGGCGAAGAGGAGGTCGGAGAACGCGCTGCGGCGGTCGCGCGACACGTGCACGAAGCGCCAGGGGTGGAGCTTACCATGGTCGGGCGTGCGGGCGGCGATGGCGAGAATCCGCTCAAGCTCCTCGGTGGTCGGTCCCGGCTCCACCAGGTCGCGCGGCCTGCCGGAGCGGCGAGTCTCGAGCAGCGACAAGGGCGTTGAGCGGTCGTTGAGCATGGGGCGCCCGCCTATCAGTAGGCCCGCTCTGCAACAATCCTGCTTGGCAAGTGTGATTCTGCCACTAGTGTGCGCCGCCTGAACGCCGCGGAAAGCGGCCTGTGATAGGATTGAGGAGGCCAGCCCTGATGGCGACCAACCCACAATATGCAGCCGAGGCACAGAGGACGATCCTCGGCCATCCGCGTGGTCTGTTCGTGCTCTTCTTCGCCGAGATGTGGGAGCGTTTCTCCTACTACGGCATGCGGGCGCTGCTGATTTTCTACCTCACGCAGCACTGGCTGTTCTCCGATGAGCGCTCGGGCATCATCTACGGCGCTTACACCGCGCTCGTGTACATCACCCCGGTGCTCGGCGGCTATCTCGCCGACCGCTATATCGGGCAGCGAAAAGCGGTGCTGTACGGCGCCATATTGCTGACCTTCGGCCACTTCCTGATGGGCTTCGAAGGCACTGGCGGCCAGGATTCATCCACCATCAGCATCTTCTGGCTGGCTCTGTCCTTCATCATCGTCGGATCGGGCTTCCTGAAGGCCAACATTTCGGTGATCGTCGGTCAGCTCTATCCGCGCACCGACGTGCGCCGCGACGGTGCCTACACCATCTTCTACATGGGGATTAACCTGGGCGCCGCGATCGGCTCGCTGCTGTGCGGTTATCTGGGCCAGACCTATGGCTGGTCCTACGGCTTCGGTGCCGCCGGCGTCGGCATGCTTCTCGGCCTGATCGTCTTCATCTGGGGCAAGCCGCTCCTGATGGGCCGCGGCGAGGCGCCTGATCCCGCAGCGCTCAGCCGGCCGGTCGCCGGCATCAAGCTCGAATGGATGATCTACCTGGTGGGCTTTGCCGCCGTGATCGGCATTTGGCAGCTCATCCAGTATCAGGAGGTCATCGGCTGGCTGCTGATGGTCGCCGGCGTCATCCTGGTCGGTTATGTGATCATGACCGCCGTGGTGAAGCTCGATCGGGAGGATCGCGACCGCATCTTCGCGGCGATGTTCCTGATCCTCGGCTCCATCCTGTTCTGGGCACTGTTCGAGCAGGCTGGCTCCTCGCTCAACCTGTTCACGGACCGGTCGGTCGACCGCAACATGCTGGGCTGGGACGTGCCGGCTTCGATGTTCCAGTCGATCAACGCGATCTACATCGTGTTGCTGGCGCCGCTGTTCGCCGGGCTGTGGATCTGGCTCGGTCGGCGCGGCATGGAGCCTTCGGCCCCGGCCAAGTTCGGTCTCGGCCTGCTCCAGCTCGGTCTCGGCTTCCTCGTCCTCGTGTGGGGCAGCCAGGCCGCCGGCATGGAGAATCTGACCCCGGTCATCTTCATCTTCCTGATCTACCTGCTGCACACGACCGGCGAGCTCTGCCTGTCGCCGGTGGGCCTCAGCGCGATGAACCGACTGGCTCCGGCGCACATGGCGTCGCTGATCATGGGCACTTGGTTCTTCGCCTCCGCGACCGGCAATTTCGCGGCCGGCCTGATCGCCGCGGCGACGGGTTCGGAGGCGGCTGCCGGCGAAGGCGCTGCCAAGGAGACGGTGCTCGATGTCTACAACACCGTCGGCTGGGTCGCGATCGGCGTCGGCGTGGCGGTGATCGCGGTGTCCCCGTTCATCAGGAAGCTGATGCACCTCGACACGCTGCGCGATGCCGACGAGCTCGCGGGCTACCAGGAAGTGGGCGGTGACCACGGCCAGGATGCCGGCCTGTATCCGCACCGCGAGACCAAGCTCGGAAAGGATCCTGCCTGATGAAGTCATTGCTGCTGGCCGTGGCGGCCACTGCGTTACTCGCAGGGTGTGCCACGGCCGGGGGGCAGCAGCAGCCGGCGCAGAGCGCGCAGGCGCAGCAGCCTTCGTCGCCGCGGGTCGCGGACCCTTACCCTTCGACCTACCGCGCCTATCCGGGCGTCGTCACAGCGATCACCAATGCGACCATCTTCGACGGTGAGGGGGGTCGAATCGACAACGGCACGATCGTTCTCGCCGAAGGCCGCATCCTCGCGATCGGTGGCGCCGACACCGCCATCCCCGCGGGTGCTACCCGGATCGACGGCAACGGCCGCTGGGTGACTCCCGGAGTCATCGACATCCACAGCCATCTCGGCGACTATCCGAGCCCGAGCGTCGAGGCGCACCAGGACGGCAACGAGGTGACCAGCCCGGTCCGCCCTGAGGTGTGGGCCGAGCACAGCATCTGGCCGCAGGATCCGGGCTTCAGCCGTGCGCTCGCCAATGGCGGAATCACCACGCTTCACGTCCTGCCCGGCTCGGCCAATCTGTTCGGCGGCCGCGGCGTGACCCTGCGCAACGTGCCGGCGCGTACCTACCAGCAGATGCGCTTCCCGGGCGCGCCGCGCAGCCTCAAGATGGCCTGCGGCGAGAACCCCAAGCGGGTTTATGGCAACCGCAACCAGATGCCCGGCTCGCGCATGGCCAATGTCGCGCTGATGCGGCAGACCTGGCAGCGGGCGGTCGAATATCGCGACCGCGTCCGCCGCGACCCGAACACCGCCCGCGATCTCGCCATGGAGACTCTGGTGGAGGTCCTGGACGGCGACGTCCTCGTCCAAAACCATTGCTACCGCGCCGACGAGATGGCGATCATGCTCGACATGGCGCAGGAGTTCGGCTTCCGCATCGCCAGCTTCCACCACGCGGTCGAGGCCTACAAGATCGCCGATCTGCTGCGCGAGCGCGGCACCTGCGCCTCGGTGTGGGCAGACTGGTGGGGCTTCAAGATGGAAGCCTATGACGCGGTCAACGAGAACGCGCCGCTCATCCACAATGCGGGCGCCTGTGCGATCATCCATTCGGACGACGCCAACGGCATCCAGCGGCTGAACCAGGAAGCGGCCAAGACGCTCGCCGACGGCCGCCGCATGGGCATCCAGATCAGCGACGAGACCGCCTGGCGCTGGCTCGCGATCAACCCGGCGACCGCGCTCGGAATCGCCGAGGAGACCGGTTCGCTCCGCGTCGGCAAGCGCGCCGACGTCGTCTTGTGGAACGGCAACCCGTTCAGCGTCTACACCCGCCCGCAGCAGGTGTGGATCGACGGCGCTCTGCTCTACGACATGAATAATCCGCAGCTCCGCCCGGTCTCCGACTTCGAGCTCGGCCAGCCCGGCGAGGGGGACGTGAAATGAAGGCGCTGACCCTCCTCAAGGTCGCCGTCGCGGCCGGCGCGCTGACCGTCGGTACCGCGCCCGCGCTTGCCCAAACGATTGCCATCACCAATGGGCGTGTCGTGATCGGCGATGGCAGCGAGCCGATCGACGGCGGCACCGTCGTCATCCGCAACGGCCGAGTCGTCGCGGCGGGGGCGGGCGTGGCGGTTCCGGCCGGCGCCCAGGTGGTCGACGCCAACGGCCGCTGGGTGACTCCGGGGCTCGTGTCAGGCTTCTCGCGCATCGGCCTTGCCGAGGTCGACGCGGCCAACGCCAGCAACGACACCGGCGCCAACAACAGCCCGTTCAGCGCGGCGATCGACGTCGCTCCGGCGGTCAACCCTCAGGCCTCAGCGATCGCGGTCAACCGCGCTGCCGGGATCACGCGCGCGGTGGTGGCGCCACAGGCCTCGTCCAGTATGTTCGGCGGGCAGGGCGCGGTCATCGATCTCGGCTCCGATATGGATCCGATCACGCGCCGCCGGGCTTTCCAATATGTCGAGCTCGGCGAAACCGGCGGACAGCGCGCCGGCGGCAGCCGCGCTTCCGCTCACGCGCTGCTTCGCAACGCGCTTCGCGAGGCCGGGCAGCTGCGGATGAACGTCCCCGGCCGCTCCGGCAGCCGGCAGCCCGACGCGCTGTCCGACCAGCCGATGCTGGAGGACCAGCCCGACTTCCGCATGTTCGAGGCGACCCGCGAGCGCGCGAGCGACGTTCTGCTGACCCGCTTCGACGCCGCGGCCCTCGTGCCGGTGGTGCGCGGCGAGCAGGTGCTGCTCGTCCATGTCGAGCGCGCCAGCGACATCCTGCAGACGCTGGCCCTGAAGCGCGAATTCCCGAACCTGCGTATCGTCCTGGTCGGCGCCACCGAGGGCTGGCGAGTGGCGGACCAGATCCGCGCCGCCGGCGTGCCGGTCATCGCCAACGCGCTCAACGACCTCCCCGCGACCTTCGAGCAGCTCGCCGCGACCCAGTCGAATGTCGGTCGCCTGCGTGCCGCCGGCGTGACCGTGGGCATCGGCCACATCAATGACGACGAGACCCGTCAGATCAGGCTGATGCCGCAATATGCGGGGAACCTTGTCGCCTTGAACCGCATCCCCGGCGCCACCGGCCTCAGCTGGGCCGAGGCTTTTGCTGCGATCAGTGCGCGGCCGGCCGAGGCGATGGGGCTTGGCGGCGAGATTGGCTCGCTACGCCCGGGTCGCCGCGGCGACGTGGTGATCTGGGACGGAGACCCGCTCGAGCTGTCGACGGGGGTCGAGGCGGTGTGGATCGACGGCGTCCAGCAGAGCCTAGAGAACCGCCAGACGCGCCTCCGCGACCGCTATCGCACGCCAACCGAAGGCGCCCTCCCGCACGCCTACACGCCGCGGCAGTAAGACCCCAGGTTACTCGCTTCCGGCGAGCAGCTGGTCCTGCTCGCTGGTCGCTTCGTCGGAGCGGAAGCCGCTGATCCGTGCCGCGGTCGAGCTTGCCGCGACGTCCATGCTGACATTGCCCATGGTGCGGATGATGTCGGGCAGAACCTCGACCGCGATCAGCAGCGCCAGCGGCTCGATCGGTAGGCCCATGGCGATGCAGATCGGAGCGATCGAGGTCACGAAGCTCGCCTGGCCGGGGATTCCGGGCGCGCCCATCGTCGTCGTCGCCGCCGCGGCGACCCCGATCGCGAACTGGCTCCACGTCAGCTCGTAGCCGAACCAGTAGGCGATGTAGATCGCCACCGCGAGGTTCATCGCCGGGCCGGTCGCTCGGAACACCGCGACTGCCATGGGCAGCGCGACGCCCGAGGCCGCCACCGGAACGCCGAGCCGCTCGGCCGACTTCAGCATCGCGGGGAGGGTGGCGAGCGACGACTGGGTGCTGAACGCGATTCCCTGTGTCGGCGCGATCGCCCGGGTGAAGCGGCCGAGCGGAAACCGAGCGCCGACCAGCGCGAGCGGCCAGGCGGCGAGCCAGATCACCACCCCGACCGCCGACACGATCAGCACATAATGGAGCAGAGCCCCGAAGGCGCCGCCGCCCGCGCGCGCGCCGACCACATAGGCAAGCGCGAACACCCCGATCGGGGCGATCCACAACACCCAGTTGATGACGATCAGCATCGTGTCGGCGAGCGCCTGGAACAGTCCGACGAGCCGCTCGCGCGGCTCTTCCGGCAGGCGCACGACCGCGAAGGCGAAAACCATCGTGAACAGGATGAGCGGCAGGATCGCGTCCTCAGCCGCCGCGGCCACGACGTTGCTGGGAACGATCGACTGGAGGAAGTCGCCGAAACTGGGCGCCCCGCCGACGCTTTCGGTGCTGCTGCTCAGCGCTCCGCGCAGGGCAGCGGCCGATTCCGTCGGCAGCGGGAAGAGGTTGAGAAACAGCGGCGTCAGCACCGCCGCGGTAATGGCCGAGATCCACAGCAGCGATACGAACAGGACCAGCGCTCGCCACGCCAGCGTGCTCGCCCTGGCCGCTGCCGCCGAGGCCGCGATTCCGGTCACCAGCAACGACACGACGAGCGGTACGATCGTCATCCTCAGGGCATTGAGCCACATGCCGCCGATCGGCTCGGCCAGGGCCACGGAACGGTCGACCCAGGCGCCGCCGCTTGCCACCGCGGCGATTCCGGCGGCAAGGCCGATGACGAGAGCGATTAGAATTCGAGTGGGCTGGGACAAAGGTGGCTCCCCAAAGCGACCAGGACTGCGGCTCGGGCAAGCCGGGCGGAGAGACCTAGCGCAACGCGGGAATGCCGCAACCCGCCCGGTCCGGATTGGAACGCTGGTTCATATCCGGCCGAATTGGAAGACGATTGTTTTTCGACCGTACCCCTCGTGAGGAAATCCTATCCGGCCTCATTTCGAACCCACTGTGCGTAGGCGGGGAGCGCGTCGGCGATCGGCCATATGACGGCGGCTGGAACGTCGTAGCTGTGCAGTTCCGCCAGCCGCGCGATCAGCCCGTCGGCAAGATCGGCGCGCGTCTTGAACAAGGCGGCGACCTCGTCGCCCTGCTCGATCGCGCCCTGCCAGCGATAGATGGCGCGGCAGGCGCCGAGGATGTTGGCGCAGGCGGCGAGCCGCTCCTCGACGAGCGTGCGCGCGATCCGTTCGGCCTCGTCCGCGTTCGCGAAGGTCGCGTAGACGGTGACGATGGCCGCTTCGCTCATGGCGCAACCGCCTCCCGGCGCTGTCCCAGCTTGTGGGCAGTCATGAGCAGCGCGCCGAGCAGAAGCGCCGCCATGCCCTGGTGAGCGACACCGATCCACAGCTCGACCCCGGTGAGGATGGTGAGGATGCCGAGCTGGATCTGCACGAGCACGGCCACCGCCAGAACGCCGCCGCGAAGCTTGTCGCCTTTCTGCCAGGCCTGGAGCGCGAGCAGTCCGATCACCGCCGCCGCGACAAAGGCGAGCCAGCGATGGACGAACTGGACCGTCACCGGATTGTCGACGAAGTTGCGAAGGGCCGGCTGGAGCCACTCCGCCGCCGCGGGATAGATTTCGTCCCCCATCAGCGGCCACGTGTTGAACGCATAGCCCGCCTCGAGCCCTGCGACATAGGCGCCGAACAGCATCTGCACGAACAACAGGCAAAGCGCCCAGATCGCCGTCATCGTCAGTCGGGCCGGCCGCGCCACCGGAGATCGGCCGAGCGCACGCAGGTCCAGCGCGACCCAGATCAGGGCGCCGAAGATCGCCAATGCCGTGAGCAGATGGACCGCGAGGCGGATATGGCTCACCTCCGGAACGTCGATCAGGCCCGATGCGACCATCCACCAGCCGATCACGCCCTGGAGTCCGCCAAGCGCGAGAAGGCCGATCAGTTTCCAGCCATAGCCCTTCGGGATTGCCCGCTTCACCGCGAACCATGCGAGCGGCAGCGCGAAGGCGAGCCCGATTACCCGCCCGAGCAGCCGGTGGATATATTCCCAGAAGAAGATGAACTTGAAGTCGTCCATCGTCATGCCGCGATTGACGAGCTGATATTGCGGGCTCTCGCGATACAGGTTGAACTCCCGCTGCCAGTCGGCCTCGGTCAATGGCGGTATGGTGCCGCTCACCGGCTCCCAGCGGGTGATCGACAGGCCGGATTCGGTGAGGCGGGTGATCCCACCGACCACGATCATCACGAAGACGAGCGCCGCCACGGCGAACAGCCAATTGGAGATTGCGCGGGGACGGATCGTGCTGGTGTCGGAGGGAGCGTGCATGGCCCCGGCCCTATGGCCGTTCCGGCCGCCGCTGCCAATCACGGAACTTTAAGTCCAATGTTATATTGTCACGGGGAGGCCGATACCTTATAACAGCTCCGGGAAGGACGATTGAACGTGATTGCAGGGGTAAGCAGGGATGGTCTCATCGACCGGCTGGCCATTGGCCTGTCGGGCCTGTGCTTCGTCCACTGCATCGCCAGCGCAGTCGCGATCGCAGTCCTCGCCTCGGCCGGCACCTTCCTGCTCGATCCCATCTTCCACGAAGTCGGAATGAGCATCGCCTTCGTTCTCGGGGTGCTCGGTCTCGGCCGCGGCATCCTCAAGCACGGTTTCATGCTCCCGGCCTCGGTCGGCGGGCTTGGTCTCGGCGTGATGGCCGGCTCGCTTTATATCGGCCATGAAAATGGCGGCACGCTTTATTCGATCCTCGGCGTTCTGATCGTCGCTCTGGGCCACGACCTCAACCGCCGCGCGGTGCTCTAGACCCGCCTCACGCTTGCCCGCGCCGCGCCCGCACCTTACATTCCCTTCATGACCGCGCACGTCCATCACAGCCATCATGGCGAGGCTCTCAACCAGGCCGCGCGCGACGCAATGGCGCGCTCGGGGGAGCAGTGGACGACGATGCGCGAGGCGGTGTTCACCGCTCTCGCCAGCTTCGACCGGCCGGCCTCCGCCTATGACATTGCCGACAAGGTCTCGGCCGACCAGGGCCGCCGCGTCGCCGCCAACAGCGTCTATCGGATCCTCGACCTGTTCGTCGGCGCGAACCTCGCCCGCAAGGTCGAGAGCGCCAACGCCTATATCGCCAACGATCATCCCGACTGCCTGCACGACTGCATCTTCCTGATCTGCGACAGCTGCGGCGCGACCAGGCATATCGACGACGACCGCCTCTCCGGTGGAGTCCGCGCCGCCGCCAAGGCCGCCGGCTTCGCTCCCGAGCGTCCGGTCATCGAGGTGCGCGGCAAATGCGGCGAGTGCGAAGCGCAGTAACGCGAGGATAAGCCCATTTTCATCGGCTGACGGTGGCACGTCGCGTCAACTGCTCAGTGCCCGCTCATGCTTTCCTCATGACTTCGGGCTGCCGCGCGCCTATGTCGGGCCCGCAAAAGGACCTGAGATGAGCGACCGCCCACACACTCCGCTGCTCGACATCGTCGACACGCCCGCCGACCTTCGCACGCTGAAGCCCGAGCAGCTTCGGCAGCTGTCGGACGAGCTCCGCGAGGAGATGATCTCAGCGGTCGGCGTGACCGGCGGCCATCTCGGCTCGGGCCTCGGCGTGGTCGAGCTCACCGTCGCCATCCATTATGTGTTCGATACCCCGCGAGACCGCCTGATCTGGGACGTCGGCCACCAATGCTACCCGCATAAGATCATCACCGGCCGCCGCGACCGCATCCGCACGTTGCGCACGGGCGGCGGCCTCAGCGGCTTCACCAAGCGCAGCGAGAGCGAATACGACCCGTTCGGCGCCGCCCACAGCTCGACCTCGATCTCGGCCGCATTGGGCTTCGCCACCGCCAACAAGCTGAAGGACGAGCCCGGCCGCGCCATTGCCGTGATTGGCGACGGCGCCATGTCGGCGGGCATGGCCTATGAGGCGATGAACAATGCGGAGGCCGCCGGCAACCGCCTCATCGTCATTCTCAACGACAACGACATGTCGATCGCACCGCCGGTCGGTGGTCTCAGCGCTTATCTCGCCCGGGTTGTCTCTTCGAGCGAGTATCTCGGGCTCCGCAACATCGCCCGCAAGATCGTCCGGCGCATCTCCAGCCGCCTCACCAACGCTGCCTCCAAGGCCGAGGAATATGCGCGCGGCATGGCGACCGGCGGCACGCTCTTCGAGGAGCTGGGCTTCTACTATGTCGGGCCGATCGACGGCCACAATCTCGACCATCTCATACCGGTGCTCGAGAATGTCCGCGACGCCCAGGAAGGGCCGATCCTCGTCCACGTCGTCACCAAGAAGGGCAAGGGCTACGCGCCCGCGGAAGCGGCCGCCGACAAATATCACGGCGTCCAGAAGTTCGACGTCATCACCGGCGCCCAAGCCAAGGCGCCTCCCGGCCCGCCCGCCTATCAGAACGTGTTCGGCGAGACGCTTGCGAAGCTCGCCGAGACCGACGACCGCATCGTCGCGATCACCGCGGCGATGCCGTCCGGAACGGGCGTCGACAAGTTCGCCAAGGCGCATCCCGACCGCGCTTTCGATGTCGGCATCGCCGAGCAGCATGCGGTGACCTTCGCGGCCGGCCTTGCCGCCCAGGGCATGCGCCCCTTCTGCGCGATCTACTCGACCTTCCTTCAGCGCGCCTACGACCAGGTCGTCCACGACGTTGCCATTCAGAATTTGCCGGTCCGCTTCGCGATCGACCGGGCGGGACTGGTCGGCGCCGACGGGGCCACACATGCCGGCAGCTTCGACGTGACCTATCTCGCGACCCTGCCGAACATGGTCGTGATGGCGGCCGCGGACGAAGCCGAACTGGTCCACATGACCTACACCGCCGCGCTCCATGACAGCGGCCCGATTGCCTTCCGCTATCCGCGCGGCAACGGCGTCGGCGTGCCGCTGCCCGAGGTCCCGCAGCAGCTGGAGATCGGCAAGGGACGCGTCGTGCGGGAAGGCAAGAAGGTCGCGATCCTGTCGCTCGGCACGCGCCTCGCGGAGGCGCTGAAGGCCGCCGACACGCTCGATGCCCGCGGCCTCTCGACGACCGTCGCCGACATGCGCTTCGCCAAGCCGCTCGATGAGGATCTCATCCGACGTTTGCTCGCCACCCACGAAGTCGCGGTGACGATTGAGGAAGGCGCGATCGGCGGCCTCGGCGCTCACGTCCTCACCCTCGCCAGCGACGAGGGCCTGATCGACAGCGGCCTCAAGCTGCGCACCATGCGCCTGCCCGACACGTTCCAGGACCAGGACAAGCCCGAGAAGCAATATGACGAAGCCGGCCTCAATGCCGAGCATATTGTCGATACGGTGCTCAAGGCCCTCCGCCACAACAGCGCGGGAGTAGTCGAAGGCGCGCGGGCCTAGGCGCGCGCCTTCTGATCGCCGCTACCTGATCGGCGGCGTCGCGACGTGGCGGATGTTGCTTCCGACCTGGTGGACGAAGTCCGCGTCATGGCCGTGCGGCTTCGGGTGGCCCTCGTTGCGCAGATAATGTTCGTCGAGGCCATCGATCAGCTTGTTGGCTTCCTCGCCGCCCGTGATGCGCAGAAGGGCGTCGATCTTCGCTTCCAGCCGGTCGTCATTCTCCTTGGATGACGGCGAGCCGACATAGAGGAAATAGGCGAGGCCCACGACCTGCCACAGCAGCTGGAGAAACTCCGACTGCCAGTTCTCGAACGTGTCGCGCATCATCTCGGACATATATTCCGAAAATTCCGGCGACTGGCCGTGCTGCTCCGCCTCGTTCACGAATGCGGTCCATCCGAAATACCAGTGCAGCCCCAGAGAAACCGCGAAGAACAGCAAGGTGAGCCAGGCGTAGGCATATTTCCGCAAGATCCCGTGGCGCTTCATGCCCGTATCTCCTTTCGCCCCCGCAACGGCGAGCCTTCATCTATGTTCCTTGCCGGCTGGCCGCCGGTCGGGCAGGGCGACGGGATGGCCAAGATGCGCGCCGATCAGCTGCTGGTGGAGCGTGGACTCGCGGAAAGCCGGGCGCGGGCGCAGGCGCTCATTCTCGCCGGCGCGGTTTTCTCGGGCGAGCGCAAGATCGACAAGGCCGGGCAGCCGCTCGCCGACGACGCGGCGCTGGAGGTACGCGGCCGCGATCATCCCTGGGTGTCGCGCGGCGGCATCAAGCTGGCCCATGGCCTCGATCATTTCGGCTGGGACGTCACCGGGACGGTCGCGCTCGACGTCGGCAGCTCGACAGGCGGTTTCACCGATGTGCTGCTCACCAAGGGTGCCGTTCGAGTCTATGCGGTCGACGTCGGCACCAACCAGCTCGCCTGGAAGCTTCGTCAGGACCCTCGCGTCGTCGTCCACGAGCAGACCAACGCCCGGCATCTCACGTCCGAGATCATCCCGGAACCGGTGGACATCGTCGTCTGCGACGCGAGCTTCATCGGGCTCTCGAAAGTGCTCGACAAGGCGCTCGACTTCGCTCGTCCCGGCGGCCGTCTCATCGCGCTCGTCAAGCCGCAGTTCGAGGCGGAGCGTGGCGAGGTCAGGAAGGGCGGGGTGGTCCGCGACTCCGCCGTGCACGAGCGCGTCGTCCAGGCGGCGCGGTCCTGGGTCGAGAGCCGCGGCTGGCGTGTCGAAGGCGTGACGAAGAGCCCGATCACCGGCCCCGAAGGCAATATCGAGTTCCTGCTCGGGGCAACGCGCGGCAATTGACACAGATTTGCGACAATTCTTCCCGTTGCGGATGCGACCGGTCGGGGTAAGGACGTTCGGCGGCGACCGGTTGGGGGCTGGCGTCCCTGGACAGACGGAAAGTGAATTGCGGACCCCATCGCCCCTGATCCTTGTAGCCCTCCTGGCGCTCACCGCCGCCTGCAACAATGCGGGCGGCGAGGGTAAGGCGAAGGGCGAGCGCCCGGCCCCGGTGGTTCGGGTCGAGGCGGTGACGCCCGCCACCTTCACCGACGGTATCCAGGCGGTCGGCACGGCTGTGGCCAACGAGCAGGTCGTCGTCACGGCGCCGGTCACCGAGCGCATCGTCCGCCTGAATTTCGACGACGGTGCCTTCGTTCAGCGGGGCCAGGTGCTCGCCGTCCTCCAGCAGGGCCAGGAGAGCGCCCAGCTTCGCGAGGTGCAGGCGCGCCAGCGCGAGGCGCAGCAACAGCTGCAGCGGATCGAGCAGCTGAAGAATCGCGGCTTCGCCACCCGTTCGGCCTATGATGCTCAGGTCGCCGCGGCGGCGGCGGCGCGCGCCCAGGCGCAGCAGATGCAGGAGCAGATCGGCGACCGAGTGATCCGAGCGCCGTTCTCGGGCTGGGTGTCCCTTCGAAACATCTCCCCGGGCGCCGTGGTCAATCAGGGCACCGAGATCGCCACAATCAGCGACATCTCGACGATCAAGCTCGACTTCACCGTGCCTGAGACGATGCTCGCCTCGCTGCGCACCGGCCTGCCCATCGAGGCACGCTCCGCGGCCTATGGCGACCGCATCTTCCGCGGCACAATCGCGACGATCGACCCCGTCATCGACCCGGTCAGCCGCGCCGTTCGAGTCCGCGCCCTGATACGCAATCCCGACCGAGCGCTTCGGCCCGGAATGGCCATGGAAGTGCAGGTCTCCGCCGCCGAGCGGAACGGGCTTTCGGTGCCCGAGCTCGCCGTCGTCGGGGAGGGCGACGCACGCTTCGTGTTCGTGCTCGGCGAGGGCAATCGCGTCCGTCGGACCCCTGTCCGCACCGGCGTCCGCCAGGGCGGCCGTGTCGAGATCCTCGAGGGCCTCCAGCCGGGCGCCCGCGTGGTGACCGAGGGCGTCGCGAAAGTCTCCGACAACATGGTGGTGCGCCTCCCCGGCCAGGGCGGCGGTCGCCCGGCCCGGTAGCGGCATGACGATCTCCGACCTGTCGATCCGCCGCCCCGTCTTTGCGACGGTGATGGCGCTTCTGATCGGCATCGTCGGCCTGGTCGGGTTCCTCAGCCTTTCGGTTCGCGAATATCCCGACGTCGATCCCCCGGTCGTGTCGGTCCAGACCACGTATATCGGCGCCGCCGCGAGCGTCATCGAGACCCGCGTCACGCAGCCGATCGAGGAGCAGCTCGCCGGAATCGAGGGGCTTCAAACGATCACCTCGCGCTCCCGCGACGGGCAGAGCGACGTCACGCTCGAATTCCAGCCCGGCCGCGACATCGAATCCGCCGCCAACGACGTCCGCGACCGCATCGGCAGCGTCGCCGACAACCTCCCCGACGAGGCGCTCGCTCCGGAAGTCCGCAAAGTCGACGCCGACGCCTCGCCGATCATGTTCCTGGTCATGTCGCGGCCGGGGTGGTCGCAACTCGAGCTCAGCGATTATGTCGACCGCAACCTCCTCGACCGCTTCACCTCGATCGACGGCGTCGCCCGGGTGTTCATCGGCGGCGAGGCGCGGCCGGCAATGCGCGTGTGGATGCAGCCCGACCGGCTCGCCGCTTACCGGCTGACACCCTCGGACGTCGAAAGCGCTCTGAGGAGCCAGAATGTCGAGCTTCCGGCGGGCCGCCTCGAATCGGAGCAGCAGAACACGACCTTGCGGGTGAACCGTCCGTTCACAACCGCGCAGGACTTCACCCAGCTTGTCGTCGGACGGGCGCCCAGCGGCTACCTCGTCCGCCTGGGCGATGTCGCGCGGGTCGAGCAAGGCCCCGAGAATCCGTACAGCTCGTTCCGCCTCAACGGCAATCCGGCGGTCGGTCTCGGCATCGTTCGCCAGTCGGGCGCCAACACCCTCGCCGTCGCGGACGCGGTCAAGGCCGAGGTGGAGGAGCTTCGGCCGACGCTTCCGGAAGGGATGGAGATCAGCGTCGGCTCCGACGAATCGCTGTTCATCAGCCGCGCCATCGACGGTGTTTGGACCACCCTCGCCGAGGCCGCGGTGCTGGTCGTGCTCGTCATCTTCGTCTTCCTCGGCAGCTGGCGCGCGACCGTCATCCCCGCCGTCACGGTGCCGCTCTGCATCCTCGCCGCCTTCGCTGTGCTGTGGTTGTTCGGCTTCTCCATCAACCTCCTCACCCTGCTCGCCCTCGTCTTGTCGATCGGCATCGTCGTCGACGACGCCATCGTCGTGCTCGAGAATGTCTATCACCGGATCGAGCGGGGCGATCCGCCGCTCAAGGCGGCGTTCGAGGGCACCCGCGAGGTTGGCTTCGCGGTTCTGACGACGACGATCGTGATCTGCGCGGTGTTCGTGCCGATCATGTTCATCGCCGGCCAGACCGGCCTGCTGTTCCGCGAGCTCGCCGCGGCGATGATCGGCGCTGTCGCCTTCTCGGGCTTCTTCGCGCTGAGCCTGACGCCGATGCTGTGCTCCAAGCTTTTGAAGCATCAGGAGCGCAAGGGTTTCACCGCCTGGGTGGACCGACGCTTCCGCGGCCTCGAGCAGCGTTACGCCCGTACGCTCGACTGGACGCTCCGCCGCCCGCTGATCCCCGTTCTTGCCACCGTCCTCTTCGTCGTCGGCGCCGGCCTGCTGTTCACGCAGCTGCGCTCCGAGCTCGCCCCGGCGGAGGACACCGGAGTCATGCAGCTCAGCGCAAGCGCGCCCGAGGGGACCGGCTATGAGGCGATGAACCGCTACATGACCGAGGTCGAGGCGCAGCTCATGCCTCTTGTCGGCGACGGCGCGGTTCGCTCTCTCATCGTTCGCGTTCCCGGCGGCTTCGGCCCCAGCGACGACTTCAACAGCGGCAACGCGACCATCTTCCTGGCGCCATGGGAGGATCGCGACGTCAGCACCCAGGACGCCGCGACGGACGTCAACCGCCGCCTCGGCCAAGTGCCCGCCGTCCGCGGCAACGCCCAGCCGCGTTCGTCGCTGAGCCGCGGCCGCGGCCAGCCGATCAGCTTCGTCATCGCCGGGGCAACCTATGAGAGCCTCGCCGTCGCGCGCGACCGAATCATCGCCGCCGCGAACGAGAATCCCGGGATCATCAACCTCGACAGCGACTATAAGGAAACCAAGCCGCAGCTGAGGATCGACGTCGACACGACCCGCGCCGGCGATCTGGGAGTGTCCGTCCAGCAGGTCAGCGAGGCGCTCCAGAGCCTGCTCGGTTCACGCCGAGTCTCGACCTACACCGATCGCGGCGAGGAATATCGGGTCATCGTCCAGGCCGAGCGCTCCGCCCGCTCGACTCAGGCCAATCTCGCCAACATCTATGTGCGCAGCAGCCAGGGCCAGCTCGTGCCGCTGTCCAACCTGGTCCGGGTGACGGAAAGCGCCGGCGCCCGCGATCTCGGCCGCTTCAACAAGCTGCGCGCCATCACTTTGTCCGGCGCTCTCGCTCCAGGCTATTCGCTGGGCGAGGCGCTCGACTTCCTCGAGCAGGCCGCGGACCAGTCGGAGGAGGTCACCGCGGTCGGCTATCGCGGTGAGAGCCAGGCGTTCCGCGAGAGCGGCGGCTCGGTCTATCTCGTCTTCCTGCTCACCATCGTCATCGTCTATCTGCTCCTCGCCGCGCAGTTCGAGAGCTTCGTCCACCCGGCGGTGATCATCATGACTGTCCCGCTCGCCATCGCCGGCGGGATCATCGGCCTTGTCGTGATGGGCCAGACGATGAACCTGTATAGTCAGGTCGGCCTCGTCATGCTCGTCGGCCTCGCGGCCAAGAACGGCATCCTCATCGTCGAGTTCGCCAACCAGCTTCGCGATCGCGGCCGCGACATCGGCGATGCGATCCGCGAAGCCTCCGAGCGCCGCCTTCGACCGATCCTGATGACGTCGATCGCGATCGTAGCCGGCGCGGTCCCACTGATGATCGCGACTGGCGCCGGCGCCGGCGCCCGCTCGGCGATCGGTACGGTGATCGTATGGGGCGTCTCGCTGTCGACCCTGATCACCCTGTTCCTGATCCCGCTCCTCTATTCGAAGCTGGCACGCTTTACCGGTTCGCCGCTGGCAGTGACCCGGAGGCTTGAGGCGCAGCTTGCCGAACCCAAGCCGCAGCCCGCGGAGTGACGGCACAAGATTAGCGGGAGCGCGTTGGGAGGTTTCGTCTCCGAAAGGACCCGCAACGCATGTCTTTCGCGCGCATCGCCTTGATCACGGTTCCGGCAACGGTGCTGCTCGGCACCCTGTCCGGCATGCTGTCCAATTCCGGCGACGAGAATCCGTGGTTCCGGGCCCTGGAGATGCCGAGCTTCATGCCGCCCGGCTGGGCCTTCCCGGTTGCCTGGACGACGCTCTACATCTGCCTCGGACTCTCGCTGGCGCTGCTCATCGCTTCGCACGGCGCCCCGCGTCGCGGGGCGGCGATCGCGCTGTTCCTCGTCCAGCTCGCGGTCAACTATAGCTGGTCGCCCGTCTTCTTCGGCCTTCACCAGGTCGAGGCGGGGCTGGCGCTGATCGGCGTCATGATCGTCATGACTCTCATCCTGATCCCCCTCGCGGGGCGGATTCACAAGGTGGCCGCCCTGCTGTTGCTGCCCTATCTCGGCTGGCTCTGCTTCGCCTTCGCTCTCAACTACCAGGTGATGGTCCTGAACCCGGACGCCTCCAAGGTTGCGCCGGACGCCTCAAGCACCGATATCCGCCTCGATTAGCTTTCGAGAGGAACGACACGTGCAGTCCGAAAACCGTTTCTTTGACGACCTGGTTCGCGTGATGAACGGCGCGGCCGGCACCGTCGCCGGCATGACCCGCGAAGCCCAGGCCGGTTTTTCCGAGCGGATGAAGGAATGGGTCGGCGGAATGGACTTCGTCAGCCGCGACGAGTTCGAGGCGGTGAAGGCGATGGCGATCGCTGCGCGCGAGGAGAATGAGCTGCTTCGCGCCCGCATCGACGCGCTGGAGGCCGCGAAGGCGAAGAAGCCGAAGCCCGACCTCGACAAGCCAGCATAAGTTACAGGACGTTTAACTAATCCACAGAATTATCCCGCGGAGCCTTTGCCCCTGCTTGCGGATTAATACGCCACCGGTAGATTCCCGGTGGAACAAAGCAGGGGCAGGACCGGCTTTACATGAATATTGATGAATATGACGTCGAGCGCGAAGCCAGCGCGCCGATCGACATGCTGGAACATTATTTCACCGCCCTTGGCTGGGCCTGCGAGCGCACGGGCGACGACGAGATCGTTTCGAGCTTCCAGGGCAGCTGGAGCCAGTATGAGCTTCGCGGCATCTGGCGCGAGGAGGATCAGGTCCTCCAGTTCCTGGCGCTGCCCGACATCCGCGTCTCCGGTGAGAAGCGCGCCGCGGTCTACGAGACGATCGGCCTGATCAACGAGCAGCTCTGGCTCGGCCATTTCGAACTCTGGTCGAGCTCGGGCCTGGTCCTGTTCCGCCATGCGGCGCTGCTCGAAGGCGACAATGGCGGGGCGCTCAGCCTTCAGCAGGCCGAGACCCTGGTCGAGGCGGCGATCGAGGAGTGCGAGCGCTTCTACCCGGTCTTCCAGTTCGTCCTGTGGGCCGACAAGACCCCCCAGGAAGCCATCGCCGCCGCCCTCATCGAGACACAGGGCGAGGCGTAACGCCTTCATGTCATCCCCGCGGAAGCGGGGATCCAGCTTCTTCTTGTCACCAGCTGCTTGCAAGGCAGCTGGATTCCCGCTTTCGCGGGAGTGACGATGACTGACCTCTCTATCCCCGGGCCGTTCTGGCTGATCGGCTGCGGCAACATGGCCGCAGCGATGCTTCGCGGCTGGCTCGACGCCGGCCTGGACCCGGCGCAGGTCACGGTCGTCCGCCCCAGCGGCAAGCCCGTCGCCGAAGGCGTGCGAGTGCTGACGACACTCCCGCTCGACGAGCGTCCCGCGATGACGATGCTCGGCGTGAAGCCGCAGAAGCTCGACGAAGTCGCGCCCGACCTTGGGCCGGTCCTGGAAGGGAGCGACCTCCTCATCTCGGTCCTCGCCGGCGTCGAGCAGGCCTCGCTCCGTCGCCGCTTTCCGGGGCCTCGCACGATCGTCCGCGCCATGCCCAACACGCCGACCGCGCTGCGCAAGGGCGCGACCTCGCTCTACGCAGAAGGCGGGAGAGGGGAGGACCGCGCTGTTGTGGAACGGCTGATGAGGACGCTGGGGCACATCGAGTGGATCGGCGACGAGAGCCTCTTCGACGTCGTGGCAGCGCTCACGGCGAGCGGCCCTGCCTTCGTCTTCCGCTTTGTCGATGCGCTCGCCTCCGGCGCCGCTGCTCTCGGTTTGCCCGAGGATCAGGCGCGTCGCCTCGCGCTCGCCACGGTTGAAGGTTCAGGCGCGCTCGCCGCGGCGTCAGGCGAAACTCCTCACCAGCTCGCCGAACGTGTCGCCAGCCCCGGCGGCATGACCCGCAAGGGTCTAGACGTCCTGGATGCCGACGAGAGCCTCAACCGCCTCGTCCAAGCCACCTTGGAAGCGGCCGTCCGGCGAAGCCGCGAAATGGGCGAGGAAGCGCGGCGGACCTAGCGCTCGGCCTGTCCAACTCCGGGCCGGGCGAAACCCCCGAAACTTGACCTGGGGGCCTCCCGGGGCCAATCTGAACCTTTCGTGTCGCACCCGTCCCGATCGGACGCTCCGGAGCCCGGGAAATGTTCATGCTGGCTGACGCCCCTTCCTCCGCTTTCGCCTACGAGCCGAGCGACAGGCCGATTCCCGCCGACGAGCGCAGCCGCCAGCTCGTCAGCCCCGGCTTCGGCCGGGTCTTCACCGATCATATGGCGCTGATCCGCTACTCGCGCGAGAAGGGCTGGCACGACGCCAAGATCACCGCACGGCGTCCGCTGCAGATGGAGACCGCCTCCTCGGTCCTTCACTACGCCCAGGAAATCTTCGAGGGCCTCAAGGCCTATTCGCGTCCGAACGGCGGCGCGGCCCTGTTCCGCCCGGATGCCAATGCCCGCCGCTTCAACGCGTCCGCGCGGCGCATGGCCATGCCGGAGCTGCCCGAGGAGCTGTTCCTCGAATCCATCCGCGCGCTGGTTCGCAGCGAGAAGGACTGGATTCCGGATGGTGAGGAGGGCGCGCTCTACCTGCGCCCCTTCATGTTCGCGAGCGAGGTGTTCCTCGGCGTGAAGCCCGCCGACGAATATCTCTACGCGGTCATCGCCTCCTCGGTCGGCGCCTATTTCAAGGGGGAGGCGCCGGCCATTTCGCTGTGGGTGACCCGCGATTACACCCGCGCGGCACCCGGCGGCACCGGCGCCGCCAAGTGCGGTGGCAATTACGCCGCCAGCCTCGTCGCCCAGGCCGAGGCGATCCGCCAAGGGTGCGACCAGGTCGTCTTCCTCGACGCCATCGAGCGCCGCTGGATCGAGGAACTGGGCGGAATGAACATCTTCTTCGTGTTCGACGACGGCTCGATCCAGACCCCGCCGCTCGGCGGCACGATCCTCGCGGGGATCACCCGCGATTCGATCATCCGCCTCGCTCGCGATTTGGGCGTTGCGGTGCGCGAGGAGCCTTATTCGATCGAGCAATGGCAGGCGGATGCGCAGAGCGGCCGGCTCACCGAGGCTTTCGCCTGCGGCACCGCCGCGGTGGTGACGGCGATCGGTAGCGTGCGCGGTGCCGACGGCGGCTTCACCATCGGCAACCAGTCGACCGGCCCGCTCACCCAGCGCCTGCGCAGTGCCCTCGTGGACCTCCAGCGCGGCCGCGCCGCCGACCCCTATAATTGGGTCGAACAGGTCGTCTAATCCCATGACTTTCTCATCGGCCGACGAGGCGAGTCGCCTGTTCGACCGCCTCGGCATCTTCGCGCCCGCCGAAGGCGATCTCGCCTCGCGCTCTCCGATCGACGGCCAGGAAATCGGCCGCGTGGCGACAAGCGACGCCGCGGCCGTGTCCGGAGCGATCGGGCGCGCCCACGACTCCTTCCTCGCCTGGCGCAGCGTTCCGCCGCCCCGTCGCGGCGAACTCGTACGCCTGTTCGGCGACGAACTCCGCGCCAACAAAGAGCCGCTTGGCCGCCTCGTCAGCCTCGAAGCCGGCAAGATCCTCGCCGAAGGGCTCGGCGAGGTCCAGGAGATGATCGACATCTGCGATTTCGCCGTCGGTCTGTCGCGCCAGCTCTACGGCCTCACCATCGCCACCGAGCGCCCCAATCACCGCATGATGGAGACCTGGCACCCGCTTGGTGTTGTCGGGATCATCAGCGCGTTCAACTTCCCGGTCGCCGTGTGGGCGTGGAATGCCTGCCTGGCGCTCGTCTGCGGCGACAGCACCGTCTGGAAGCCCTCGGAGAAGACCCCGCTCACCGCTCATGTCGTTGGCGCGCTGTTCGCCCGCGCCGCCGAGCGTTTCGGGAACGCGCCTGCCGGCCTCGTCGAGATCGTCCACGGCGGCCGCGAGGTCGGAGTGGCGCTCGTCGACGACCCGCGCATCGCGCTCGTCTCGGCCACCGGCTCCACGCGCATGGGCGGCGAGGTCGGTCCGCGCGCCGCCGCCCGCTTCGGCCGCTCATTGCTGGAGCTCGGCGGCAACAATGCGATGATCGTCTGTCCCTCGGCCGATCTCGACCTCGCCGAGCGGGCGATCACCTTCGCTGCCGTCGGCACCGCCGGCCAGCGCTGCACGACTCTGCGGAGGCTGTTCGTTCACGACAGCATTTACGACACGCTCGTCCCGCGCCTGGTCGACATCTGGGCGCAGGTGACGGTCGGCAATCCGCTCGATCAGGGGACGCTGGTCGGGCCCCTGATCGACGGCGAATCGCTCGCGGCGATGCAGCGCGCTCTCGAAGCGGCGCGGATGGACGGCACCGTCCATGGCGGCGAGCGGCTTCACGGCCAGGATTTACCGGACGCCTGGTATGTCCGCCCCGCGCTCGTCGAGATGCGCGAGCAATCGGAGATCATGCTGCGCGAGACCTTTGCTCCGATCCTCTACGTGCTCCGCTATTCGGATCTCGACGAGGCGATCACGCTTCACAACGCCGCCGTTCACGGCCTTTCGTCGTCCATTTTCACCAGCGACCTGCGCGAGGCGGAGCGATTCATGTCCGCCGCCGGCTCGGACTGCGGCATCGTCAACGTCAACATCGGCCCCTCCGGCGCCGAGATCGGCGGTGCCTTCGGGGGCGAGAAGGAGACCGGCGGCGGCCGCGAGAGCGGCTCGGACTCCTGGCGCGCCTACATGCGCCGCGCCACCAACACGATCAATTACGGCCGCGACCTGCCGCTCGCGCAAGGGATCGACTTCCAGATCGGCAAACCGGGCGCTTGAGGCCTGAGGCAAGGCCGCTATAAGCGCCCGCTGCGCCACTGCTGGGGCGTCGCCAAGTGGTAAGGCACCGGTTTTTGGTACCGGCATTCGCAGGTTCGAATCCTGCCGCCCCAGCCAAGCGGGCGTTGCGTTTTTCGCAACGTGCGCCTGCGATCGCGCCATCTCCCGTACGGTCCTGCCGTGGCCTACATCGTGGACAACGAGGCGCGGCTTTCCGCCGCTGCCGTTGGGAGATGAACCGATGATCGAAGTCCGTCCGTTCGACAGCCTTGGCGGCGCCAATCATGGCTGGCTCGATGCCAAGCACCATTTTTCCTTCGCCGACTATCACGATCCTGCGCGAGTCCACTGGGGTTCGCTCAGGGTGTGGAACGACGATGTCATCGCTCCGCGCTCTGGCTTCCCAGCCCATCCGCACCGCGATATGGAGATCATTACCTACGTCCGCGAAGGGGCGATCACTCACCAGGACAGCCTGGGCAACAAGGGCCGCACCGAGGCCGGCGACGTCCAGGTGATGTCCGCCGGGACCGGCATTCGCCACGCCGAATACAATATGGAGGACGAGGAGACCCGGATCTTCCAGATCTGGATCATCCCCGAAAAGACCGGCGGCGAGCCGCAGTGGGGAACCAAGCCGTTTCCGAAGGACGACCGCCACGGCGCCTTCGTGACCCTGGCGAGCGGCCTGCCCGAGGATGATGGGGCGCTTCCGATCCGCACTCCCGCGCGGGTTGCCGGAGCGACGGTCCGCGCCGGCGAAACGGTGACCTACAAGCTCGGCGAGGGCCGCCACGCCTACCTCGTGCCAGCCAGCGGTGCGATCGAGGTCAACGGTGTTGCAGCCAACGCTCGTGACGGTGTTGCCATCAAGGACGTCGCCGAGATCGCCATTACCGCCCGTGAGGACAGCGAGGTGATCCTGGTCGACGCGGCCTAATCAGGTGCGTGGCGGGCGGCTCCAGTCGCCCGCCACCGCCATCCACAGGCTCAGCGCCGCAAGCGCAGCGGTCTCGGCGCGCAGGATTCGGGGGCCGAGCGCCACCGCCTGCGAAGAGGGGAGGGCGCCGATCGCTTCGCGTTCTTCCGCCGTGAAGCCACCTTCCGGCCCGATCAGTATCGCTGCCGGGCCGGGCTTAGCGGCTTGCTGCAGTGGAACGCCGCCTTCCTCGTCCGCGAACAGCAAAGCCCGTTCCGCCGGCCAATTGTTCAGCAACTTGTCCGGCTTTACCGGCTCGTCGAGCGCGGGAAGGGCGGTGCGGTCGCACTGCTCGGCTGCCTCGATGCTGATCGCGCGCAGGCGGTCGAGATTGACTCGGTCGACCACGGTCCGCTGGGTCACCACCGGGACAAGCCGTGCTACCCCGAGCTCGGTCGCCTTCTCGATCATCCAGTCGAGCGGTGCCCGCTTGACCGGAGCGAAGACCAGCCACAGGTCCGGCACGTTCTCACGCGGCCGCAGGTGGCGCGTTACCACCAGCGTGACCCGCTTGCGCCCTGCCTCCTCAACCCGCGCCAGCCATTCGCCGGTCTGGTCGTCGAACAACTTCACCTCGGCCCCCGCGCCAAGCCGCAGCACGTTGCCGAGATAATTGGCCGGCGCGCCATCGAGGGTGAGGGTTAGGCCGTCGAACAGGGTTTGCTCAACAAAGAGGCGCGGCAGACTGGAGGGCGGCCAAGCGGGAATAGCAGGCATCCTCTCAGCTACCCCTTCGTCCCGAGTGAAGTCGAGGGGCGCTGGCACTAACGCCGGCGCGGACGCCCCTCGACTACGCTCCGGACGAGCGGGTACGGGGGCGTATGGCATCCGCCCCGTCCGACATCGTTCCCGATTCCGAGCAGCGCGGGCTGATCGGCGCGCTTCCCGCCGCCCTACGGCCCTACGCCTCGCTGATCCGGCTCGACCGGCCGATTGGGGTGTGGCTGCTCTTCTGGCCCGGCGCCTGGGCGGTGGCGCTTGCCGGCATGGGAGGCGGTCCGCTGGACCCGTTCGGCTGGACTCTGATCGCTTGGCTCGCGCTCGGCGCCTTCGCGATGCGCAGCGCCGGCTGCGTCTACAACGACATCGTCGACCGCGACCTCGACGCTCAGGTCGAGCGCACGCGGCTGCGCCCGCTCGCCAGCAAGCGCGTGTCGCTGAAAGGCGCCTGGGCTTTACTCATTGGAATGAGCCTGATCGGTCTCGTCGTGCTGCTCCAGCTTCGCCCGCTCGCGCAGTTCGTCGCACTCGGAAGCCTCGCGCTCGTCGCCGCCTATCCCTTCATGAAGCGGATCACTTGGTGGCCTCAGGCCTGGCTCGGTCTCGTATTCTCCTGGGCGGCCCTAGTCGGCTGGCCGGCGGTGCGCGGCACCATCGATGCGCCGGCTTTGCTTCTCTACGCGGGCTCGATCTTCTGGGTGATCGGCTACGACACCACTTACGCGCTTCAGGATAAGGAGGACGACGCGCTCGTCGGCGTCAAATCTTCGGCGCGGGCCCTTGGCCGTCATGCTCGCCTCGGCATTGCCGTCTGCTACCTGGTCGCACTGACCCTGTGGGCCGCCGCCTTCTGGAGCCTGCGGCCGCAATGGCTCGGCCTGGTCGCGCTCGCGCCGATGGCTGCGCATCTCGCGCTCCAGGTGCTTCGTCTCAGGCCCGATGATCATATCCAGGCGCTGGCAACCTTCCGCTCGAACCGCTTCGCCGGCCTGTTGATGTTCCTCGCCTGCCTCGTCGTCGGCACCACGGCCTGAGTCCCTTGCCGGGCGCCGCCGGCGGCCCTAAGTCCGCCGCCTCATGCTGAACGTTGATCAAGCCGAGGCGCGCGCCGGCGCCCTCATCGACGCTGCCCGCAAGGCGGGCGCGGACGCCGCGGACGTGCTCTACGTGGGCGAGGCTTCGCTCGGCATCCAGGTTCGCCTGGGCGAGCTCGAGGATGTCGGCCGCTCGGAAGGCGAGGAGATCGGCCTCCGGCTGTTCGTCGGCACCCGCTCGGCGAGCGTGTCCTCGTCTGACCTCTCGCGCGACGCGCTTTCGGCGCTGGTCGAGCGCGCGCTTGCGATGGCTAGGGAAGCGCCCGAGGATCCTTATGCCGGCCTCGCGCCGGAGGAGATGCTGTTCCGCGGCGATCTGCTGCCGTTGGAAACCGACGATGGCGTCGATCCGTCGCCGGCAGAGATCAAGCAGCGCGCGCTCGACATGGAGGCCGCCGCGCGCGCCGTCCCCGGAGTCACAAACAGCGAGGGAGCGGGGGTCAGCGCCGCGCGAAGCGTGTTTGCGCTGGCGACCAGCCACGGCTTCTGCCGCGGCTATCATTCCAGCCATTATTCGGCCGGAGTCAGCGTCGTCGGCGGCGAGGGCGGCGCGATGCAGCGCGACCATGCCAGCCACAGCGCGCGCCATCTCGCCGACCTCGACGGGCCCGAGGAGCTCGGGGGCCTCGCCGGCGAGCGCACGGTGAAGCGCCTCAATCCCGGCAAGCTCGCGAGCGGCGTCATGCCGATCGTGTTCGACCCCCGCGTCGGCGGCGGGCTTGTCGGCCATCTCATTTCCGCGATGTCGGGCCCGGCGATCGCCCGCCGAACGAGCTTCCTGCTGGGGCGCGAAGGTGAGCAAGTTCTTCCCGAGAGCCTGTCGATCATCGACGATCCGCACCGGGTCCGCGGGCTGCGCTCGCGTCCATTCGATGGGGAAGGAGTCGCGACGGCGCGACGCGCTCTGGTCGAGAATGGGCGGCTCACCGGCTGGCTGCTCAACAGCGCCTCGGCCCACCAATTGGGCCTCACTACCAATGGGCACGCAACCCGCGGAGTGGGCGGCGCACCGGGCGTCGGTGCGACCAACGTCCAACTGACTCCCGGGACATTGAGCCCCACCGAGCTTATCGCCGATATCAGCCAGGGCCTCTATGTCACGGAATTGATTGGCCAGGGGATCAACCCGGTCACCGGCGACTATAGCCGCGGCGCGAGCGGCTTCATCATCCGCAATGGCGAGATCGCCGAGCCGGTGGCGGAGATTACCGTCGCCGGTAACCTGCTCGACATGTACCGCGCCCTCGTTGCGGCGAGCGACCTGGAACATCGCCGCGCGGTCAATGTTCCGACCCTGCGGGTCGAAGGAATGACGGTCGCCGGTGCTTGAGGACATTGCAGAGATCACCGCCGAGGCAGGGCGCATCGCACTCGGTCGCTGCGGCACCGACTATAAGCGCTGGGAGAAGGAGCCGGGCCATCCGGTCTGCGACATCGACCTCGAGGTCGACAATTTCCTTCGCGAGCAGCTGATCGCTCTCGACCCGGAGGCCGGCTGGCTGTCCGAGGAAACCGCGGACGAATCCGACCGAATTGAGCGCAGGCGCGTCTGGGTCGTCGACCCGATCGACGGCACCCGCGACTATCTTCGCGGCCGTACGGGCTGGGCGGTTTCGGTGGCGCTCGTCGAGAACCGGGCGGTGAAATATGGCGTTCTCTCCGCGCCCCAGCGCGAGGAATTGTGGACTGCCGAGCTCGGCCGCGGCGCCTGGCGCAACGGCGAGCCGATCCGGTGCAGCCAGCGCAGAGAGCTTGCCGGTGCTCGCGTGCCTGCGGACAGCCTGCCCAAGGTCGACCGCGATCTTGGGATGGTGGCGAAGCCCAATTCGATCGCGCTCCGCATCGCCATGGTCGCGGCCGGCGAGGCCGATCTGCTCGCCACTTTGCGCTGGGGCCGCGAATGGGACATCGCCGCCGCCATCCTGATCGCTTCGGAAGCGGGTGCAACCGTGACCGGCGCCCTCGGCCAGCCGTTGACCTTCAACAGCCCTGACGCTGCCGCTTTCGGCGTGCTCGCCTGCTCACCCGGAATCCACGAAGCGGCGGTCGAACGGCTCCGCGAACGCGCGATGGCGGTGGTCTAGGCGACCGGCGCGACGCGCAGGCGCGGAATCTCGATCTTGGGGCACTTGTTCATCACGACCTTGAGCCCCGCGGCTTCGGCGCGCGCGGCGGCTTCCTCGTTGATCACGCCGATCTGCAGCCATACCGACTTGGCGCCCGCCGCGATCCCCTCGTCGACCGCCTCGCCGGCCGCGGCGGGACGGCGGAAGATGTCGACCATGTCGATCGGCTCGCCGATCTGGGACAGCTCGCGCCAGACATATTCGCCATGGACATGCTCGCCGGTGATCTGCGGATTGACCGGGATTACGCGGTAGCCGTGGCCCTGAAGGTAGCGCATCACCCCATAGCTCGGCCGGTCGGGCCGGTCCGACGCGCCGATCATCGCGATCGTGCGTGTCTCGCGCAGAAGCTCGGCAATGTCCTCGTCACGCTCCAGGGGCATCACTCACCTCCTTGTCAGCGGCCGACCTGCTCCAGCAGCCGCCCCGCGATATCGCGGAAGATTCCCGCTTCGTAAGCGTCGCCGGCAGCCGGCGGTTCCCCTGCGTCGCTCGCCTCACGGATCGAGAGGGTGAGGGGAACGCGGCCGAGGAACGGAATTCCCATCACCCGCGCCGCCGCCTCCGCGCCGCCCGCGCCGAACGGGTCGCTGACCTGGGCGCAGTGGGGGCATTGATAGCCGGCCATGTTCTCGACGAGGCCGATGATCGGCACGTCCATCTTGCGGAACAGGTCGATTGCGCGGGTGGCGTCGATCAGCGCGAGATCCTGCGGGGTCGACACGATCACGGCGCCGGCCGGCTTCCATTTCTGGACCAGGGTCATCTGGACGTCGCCGGTGCCGGGCGGAAGGTCGACGATCATGATCTCAGTGTCGCCCCAGTCGCCATCCATCAGGTTGCCGAGCGCGCTCGCCGTCATCGGGCCGCGCCACGCGACCGCGCTTCCCGGCTCGATCAGTTGGCCGATCGACAGCATCTTCACGCCGTGGGTGTCGACCGGCACGATCTGCTGGTCGTGAAGCTCGGGGCGGTCGTGATTGCCCATGATGCGCGGCTGCGACGGGCCATAGATGTCGGCGTCGACGAGCCCGACTTTCTTGCCGAGCCGTGCGAGGGCGACGGCGAGGTTTGCGGATAGCGTGGACTTGCCGACGCCGCCCTTGCCGCTTCCCACGGCGATGATGAGACGGTTTACCTTCTCAACGCTCATCGCGATTCGGCTGTCGTTCACCCCGGGCACGCCGACCAGCACCGCACGGATCCGTCGCTCGAGCGCCGCGCGCTCCTCGGCTGCGATGCCGGTCGCGTCGATCACGACCGCGGCGAGCCCGTCCTTCACCCGAGCGAGCTGGATCCTTTCGGCATCGACGATGGGGGCAAGGGCGTCGCGGACGGCTTGGGTCGGGTCGGTCATGTCGCGCGGACGGATAGGCGATAAGCCGCCCCTTGCCACTGTTTTTCCGCGGATCGCTACCTATAAGAGCCTTCATGAGACGAATTTTGAGCTGGGGCTGGCGCGGACTTGCCATGGGTGAAAATCGCGGCCCCTGGGGCGGCCGCGGGTCCGGCGAAGGCGGTGGTGACGGCGGTGACGGGTCGGGCGGCGGTGGCGGCGGCCCGCGCAATCCCTGGGGCCAGCCGGGCCCCCGCAGGCGGCGTCCAGGCGGCCCGAGCGGCGGCGGCGACGTCACCTCGCTCGACGAGTGGTTGAGGCGCAGCCGCGAAAAGCTCGGCCGCGGCCTGCCCTCCGGCGGCGGCGCGAACCGCCCTTACTGGCTCTACGGTATCATCGCCTTCATCGCGATCTGGCTGCTGTTCACGAGCATCCATCGCGTCGGCCCGCAGGAGCGCTACGTCGTCACGACTTTCGGCCGCTACACGCGCACCCTCGGCCCGGGCATCGGCATCACCTGGCCGGCGCCGATCTCGCGAGTCCAGGCGGTGTCGGTCGAGGAGATTCGCGAGATCAATATCCCGCAGCAGCGCAACGAGGAGAATCTGATCCTCACCGGTGACCAGAACGTCATCGATCTCAGCTATTCGGTGCGCTGGAACATCAAGGACCCGCAGCTCTTCCTGTTCCAGATCGCCGAGCCCGAGGAGACCGTGCGAGAGGTCGCCGAGAGCGCGATGCGCGCGGTGGTCGCCCGGGTCAGCCTCGACGAGGCGCTGGGCGCCGGCCGAAGCGCGATCGAGCAGCGAGTCGAGCAGAACATGCAGCAGCTGCTCGACGATTATGGCGCCGGAATCGCCATCCAGGGCATCGCGATCAACCAGTCGCAGGCGCCGACGGCCGTCAACGAGGCGTTCCTTCGCGTGTCGGCGGCGCAGCAGCAGGCGCAGAGCGCCCAGAACGACGCCCGCGCCTATGCGCTTCAACTCACCGCCCGCGCCCAGGGCGATGCGGCGCAGTTCAACCAGATCTACCAGCAGTACAAGGCCGCGCCGGAGGTCACCCGCCGCCGCATGTATTACGAGACCATGGAGCAAATTCTGGCCGAGGTTGACACCACGATCGTTGAGGCGCCCGGAGTCACGCCATATCTGCCGCTGCCGGCGGTCGATAGCGCGCGCCGGCGGGCCGCACCCCAGCAGGAGCAGCAGGTCCAGCAGGGGCAGGGCCGATGACCCAGTATCTTCGCAACCCCATCGCGCTGGCGATCGGCGCCATCCTGGTCCTGATCCTGATCGGAAGCACCCTGGTCGTGGTGCCCGAAAACAAGCAGGCCGTGATCACCCGTTTCGGCGAGCCGCAGACGATCATCAACCGCTACCAGGCCGGCCAGACGTTCGGCGACTATGGCGCCGGCGTCGCCCTGCGCGTGCCGTTCTTCGACCAGGTCCACTGGATCGACAAACGCATCCTGTCGGTCGGCATGGAGAACCAGCAGGTCCTCTCGACCGATCAGCTGCGCCTCCAGGTCGACGCCTTCGCCCGCTACCGGATCGTCGACCCTCTGCGCATGTACGTGTCGGCGCGGACCGAGGAGCGGGTCAGCGCCGCGCTTCGCCCGATCCTCGCCTCGTCGCTTCGCAACGAGCTCGGCCGCCGTCCGTTCGCGGCTCTGTTGAGCCCCGAGCGCGGCCAGATGATGGACAATATCCAGCAGGCGCTGAACCGAGTCGCCGCCCAATATGGCGCGGAGATCATCGACGTGCGCATCAAGCGCGCCGACCTGCCCGCCGGCCCGCCGCTCGATTCCGCCTATGAGCGGATGCGCACCGCCCGACTCCAGGAAGCCCGGTCGATCGAGGCCCAGGGCCTGAAGCAGGCGCAGATCATCCGCGCCGAGGCCGAGGCCGAGGCGGCGGCGACCTATGCCAGCGCCTATAACCAGGACCCGGACTTTTACGATTTCTACCGCGCGATGCAGTCCTATCGCACCAGCTTCCTTGCGGAGAATGGCGGCGATACCAATGTCATCCTCTCACCGGACAACAGCTATCTGAGGCAGTTCCAGGGGCAGCGTCGTTAGCCCATTCAAATCCGGTTCAGCATGCGATCCTAGCGTGCGGCCGGCCAGGGGACTGCAACAAGCACGTGAAGCGACGAGTTGAGAGGAATTAGGAGGATGAGGAAAGTGCGTTACGTCTATGGCATCACCGCCGCCCTGCTGATCGGCGGCAGCATGACGAACGTCGCTGTTGGACCCGTCGGCGCCCAGACTGCGATCAACGCCCCCGGTGCGATCAACGCCGCCCCGCCGCGTGCTGGCGCGCCGATGAGCTTCGCGGATCTCGCCGAGCGCCTCCAGCCGGCGGTGGTCAACATCTCGACTCGCCAGAGCATCACCATCCCGCGTCGTCGCGCGCTCCCCCCAGGCTTTGAAGAGTTCTTCCGCCGCTTCGGTGGCGAGGTGCCGCAGCAGGAGGGGCCGGGCGGCGGTGATGTCACCCAGCGCGGCGGATCGCTCGGGTCCGGCTTCATCATCTCGGCTGACGGCTACATCGTCACCAATAACCACGTCGTCGCGCCGGCGCGCAGCAACGCTGTCGTGGAATCGATCACTGTCACGCTTGCCGACCGAACCGAATATGAGGCCGAGGTTGTGGGCCGCGACGAGGCATCCGACCTCGCCGTGCTCAAGATCAATCCGCGGGGCCGCCTGCCGTTCGTTCAGTTCGCCAACCCGAACGCGGTTCGGGTCGGTGACTGGGTCGTTGCCATCGGTAATCCCTATGCGCTCGGCGGCTCGGTGACCGCCGGCATCGTGTCGGCGCTCCACCGCAACATCGGCGCGGGCAATTACGATCGCTTCATCCAGACCGATGCCTCGATCAACTCGGGCAATTCGGGCGGCCCGCTGTTCGATCTCCAGGGCAATGTGGTGGGGATCAACACCGCGCTTTACTCGCCAACCGGCGGCAATATCGGCATTGGCTTCGCCATCCCGGCCGAGCAGGCGATCCCGATCGTAGAGTCTCTCCGCCGCGGCGAGCGAGTGCGCCGTGGCTATATCGGCGTGACCCTGCAGCAGGTGAACAGCGATATCGCCGCGGCGGGTGGCCTCGAAAGCAATCGGGGCGAACTGATCAGCAGCGTCACTCCGGGTGGCCCCGCCGCCCGCGCGGGGATCGAGCAAGGCGACGTCGTCGTCAGCGTTGCCGGCCAGCCGGTGACGCCCGACTCCTCTGTCGCCTATCTCATTTCCCGGCAGGCCATCGGGAGCCGTGTTCCGGTCGAGGTGATCCGCAACGGCCAGCGCCGTACGCTCCACCTGACGATCGCCGAACGTCCGAGCGACCAGGAGCTGGCGCGCCTCAACGGTCTGGAGGTCGAGGACGAAGCTGATGCTGACAAGCCGGAAGGCAGCGAGTCCAGCGGCCAGGCCTCTGCCCGCGCCAGCCTGGGCATGTCGCTGCAGACCCTGACCCCGGAGCTTGCCCGTCGCGGCGGCCTTACCGGCGACGTTCGCGGCGTGGTCGTCACCGCGCTCGACCCGAGCAGCGATGCGGCCCAGAAGGGCCTGCGCACCGGCGACGTCATCGTCTCCGTCAACCGCGCTCCGGCCAACAGCCCCGAAGCGGTCGCGCAGGTGGTCGATGCCGCCCGTCGCAGCGGCCGAAGCTCGGTGCTGCTGCTCGTCCGCCGCGGCAACGGACCGCCTGCCTTCGTCGCTGTGGACCTCGCTCGCAGCTAAGAAACCTAGAACCTCCTCAACTTTGGGTTGGGGAGGTTCTTACTTCTCCAGGACCCGCGCCCTTAAGTCGGCGCCGGACCAGCGGCGCTCGACTCCGGCTTCGGCTTCCTTGACCAGCTGGACGATCGCCGCGTTCGCGCGGGGGTTGCGGCCATGCTTGCGGGCGAGGGCGACGACCTCGCCGTTCAAGAAGTCGATCTCGGTCCGCCGCCCGGCGGCGAAATCGTCGGCCATCGATGATCGCGCCTCAGGGTCGATTCCCTGGAGCTTGAGGAACGGCTTGAACAAGGCGTTGGGCAGGCGCAGCACGTCGGGCAGGCGCCCGGGCGGAACCGCCCCCATCTTTGCGGGCTCGATCCCCGCCAGCTTCATCGCCGCAAGCGCCTCGTCCTGGGTCGCCGCCACCACCTGCCGATAGTCGCGGTCCATCAGCTCCTCGATCAGGGTCTTGCCGGACAGCGCATTGACCGCGTTGTTGAGGTTGAGGAGCAGCTTGCTCCACAGCACCGGCACCATATCGGCGGCGAGCTTCAGGCGTCCGGGTCGGGTGCCGAGCTTGTCGGCGAGAGCCCGAGTGACCTCGTGATCCTCGGCCATCAGGTCGCCTGCCGTCGCCTTGTGCCAGCGGCCGTTGCCGAGCCTCACGACGTTGAACGGCACCATCCCCGGCAGCACCGTCCGGCCCGGCATTGCCGCACTGAGCCGCTCGGCATTGCTGACGCCGTTCTGGAAGCTGATCAGCACCGCATCCTTGCGGGCATGGCGGGCGATCGTGGCGGCCGCTGTATCGGTGTGGATGCTCTTGACGGTCACCAGGATGACGTCGGCGTCCGCCATCGCAGCGGCATCGGTCGTGCAGGTGATGGTGCCCGCCGGCAGGTGGATCGATCGGGACGGTCCGTCGCCGCTGCCGTCGCTGATGGTGAGACCGTGCGCGGTGATCTCGTCGGCGGCAGCTTTCCTGCCGATCAGCACCACGTCGATCGCTGCTGAGGCCCATGCACCCCCGATCCAGCCGCCGACCGCGCCCGCCCCGAAGACCGCGACCTTCAAAGCCGATCAGCCCCTGCCGCGATAGCCGGCGACGCCCTGGTCGGGCACCCACAGGCCCTCGGGCGGCGCACCCGACTGCCAGAAGACGTCGATGGGGATTCCGCCGCGCGGATACCAATAGCCGCCGATGCGCAGCCAGCGCGGCTTCATTTCCGCCATCAGGCGCTCGCCGATGCCGACCGTCACGTCCTCATGGAAGCCGCAATGGTTGCGGTGGGAATGGAGAAACAGCTTCAGCGACTTTGATTCGACGATGAGCTTGTCGGGCGCATAGTCGATGACCAGGTGCGCGAAATCGGGCTGGCCAGTGACCGGGCACAGCGACGTGAATTCCGGCGCTGCGAAGCGCACGAGGTAGAGGCTGCCGGGCCGCGGATTGTCGACATAGTCGAGCTTTGCCTCCTCAGGAGAGGCGGGAAGGTCGCTGGCGCGGCCGAGATGGGTCAGTTCCATGGCCGCGCCCTTAGCGCATTACGCGCTTTAGTCGAACAGCTCCTCGAGGAACGACTTGCGCCGGCGATACCCGCCATGGCCGTACTTATAATCGTCGCCGTGATGATAGTGCGGCGGCGGCGGAGACCAGTGCCCACCGCCATGATGGGGCGGCGGCGCGTGCGGCTGCCACTGACCGCCATGAGGCGGCGGCGGATAGCCGGGCTGCGGCGGGGGCGGCGGATAATGGGGCGCGGCGGGCGGCGGCGGCGCTGCTGGCGCCGCGGTGGGAGCCGGCGGCGCGGGCGGAGCTTCGGGCGCGTTGGCGCCCCCGGGCGCGACGCTCTTCTCGATGATCTTGTTGAGCTCGCCGCGGTCCAACCACACGCCGCGGCAGGTCGGGCAATAATCGATCTCGATCCCTTGGCGCGCCGATATGACCATGACGCTCTGGTCCACCGGGCACAGAAGCGGCTCTGCGCGTTCCACCATTTTCGGGCTCCTCTTGTCTGTTGCCCCGAACGTAGCGTTCCGCACGGCCCTCCGCTAGGGCAAGGCTGATGGCAGTTGACCTCAATCCGCCGCGCGGACCTGTCTTTCCGGCACCGCGGCCGCGCGGGTCATGGATCGGCTTCGTTCTCACCGCGGCGCTTGCGGTGGCCGCTCTGTGGTTCCTTGAGCGGATCCTCACCGCACTTCTGCTGCTGTTCCTGGTCGTCGTGGTGTCGATGGCGCTGTCGATGCCGGTCCAGGCGCTGCGTAAGCATGGTGTGCCGAGGCGGGCAGCCTCAGCGATCGTGCTGGCGCTGTTCCTCGCCGCGCTGGCGCTGATCGGCTGGCTGATCATACCGCGCGTTGCCGAGCAGGTCGCGACGCTCGTCGACCGCCTTCCCGAGCTGATCGCGGGGCTCAACCGGCAGATCGCGGACCTTCTGTCCCGTTACCCCGATTTGCAGGGCTGGGTCGCAAACGGCAGCACGCCGGACCTGGGCGCGGCGTTCGAGGGGGTCAGCAACCTGTCGCTGCGCGTCCTGGGCGGGATCGCGCTCACCATCATCTTCCTCAGCGGGGTCATCGGCCTCGTCTCGCGTCCGCGGCCGGTGCTTCGCTTCTACATCGGCAGCCTGCCGCGCGCGCATCGCCGCACCGGCGTGCGTGCCTATCGTCGAGCGCTGCGCACGATCGGAGGCTGGGCGGAAGCGGCCTTCCTTGTCGGTATGATCGAGTTCGTTCTCGTCTTCATCGTGCTCACCTGGCTCGATGTACCTGGCGCCCTCGTCTGGGCCGCGCTTGCGTTCTTCGTCGAGTTCATCCCGCGCATCGGCAATTACCTGATGTCGATCCCGCCGGTGATCGTCGCGCTTGCGGTCAGCCCCATGCTCGCGGTTTATGTCGCACTTTTCTATCTTATCATGGGCGAGCTGATCGGCGCCTTCGTCGCGCCCCGCATCGGCGGCGCGGCGATGCGAATCCATCCGGTGCTTCTGCTATTCAACGCGCTGGCCTTCGCGCTGGCCTTTGGACTGCTGGGCGCGCTGGTGGCGACTCCGGCGGCGGCGGTTTACACGGCCTTCTACAGCGAATTCTATTTGAGGCGGTACCGCGAGGCGGACCGGAGCGAAGCGGAGGAATGATGAGGGGCAAGTTGGTTGCGGCGGCGCTGATCGCCGCCGGCATCGCGTCGGCGCAGGCGGGGGCGCAGCAGGCGGCTCAAGCGGCCGAGAAGGCCAAGGCGGAGCCGGTCACGCGCGAGCCGCAGCGAGTCACTACCCGCCACACCGGCACCTTTGGCGGCCAGCGCATTGCCTACACCGCGACCGCCGGAGAGACCTTCCTTCGCGCCGACAACGGCAATCCGCGGGCCAGCATTTTCTCGGTCTCCTACGTGCGCGAGCCGCGCGATCCGCGGCGTCCGGTGACCTTCCTGTTCAATGGCGGCCCGGGCTCGGGGTCTCTGTGGCTTCACATGGGCGCGTTCGGGCCGAAACGGGTGGCGATCCCGTCCGACGGCACCGACGACGGCGCCCCGCCTTACCCGATCGTCGACAATCCCGATTCGCTTCTCGACGTCACCGACATCGTGTTCATCGATCCGGTCGGCACCGGCTTCAGCCATGCGCTCGGCGACACCAATCCCAGCGAGTTCTACGGAGTCACTCAGGACGCGCGCTCGATCGCCCAGTTCATCCGCCAGTGGCTGAGCGAGAACGACCGCTGGAACTCGCCCAAATATCTCGGCGGCGAGAGCTACGGCACCACCCGCACGGCCGCGGTCGTGAACCAGCTCGAGGGCACCTATAACGACGTTGCGCTCAACGGCCTGCTGCTCATCTCGACCGTGCTCGATTTCGGCGCCGGCGCCGACACTCCGGGCAATGAGATGGTTCACATCCTCAACCTGCCAAGCATGGCCGCCACCGCGCTCTACCACGGCAAGGCGCAGGCTGACTCCGTCGAGGAGTTCGTCGAAGAAGCGCGCCGCTTCGCCACGACCCGCTACGCCGCCGCTTTGCTGCAAGGGAACGCGCTGCCCGCCGATGAGCGCGCCGCCGTCCGCCGTGAGCTGTCGCGTTACACCGGCCTATCCGAGCAGTTCCTGGAGAATGCCGATCTCCGGGTGACTCCAGACCGTTTCTACAAGGAGCTGCTTCGCGATCGCGGCCTCACCGTCGGCCGGCTAGACTCGCGCTACACCGGCCGCGACTATGACAATGCCGGCGAGAGCCCGGATAATGATCCGAGCTTCTATGGCATCGACGCGGGCTATACCGCCGCGGTCAACCAGCACCTGCGCGAGACGCTGAACTATAGGACCGACCGGCAATATTCGACGATCGGCGGCCTCGGCGCGCCTTGGGACTGGCGCCTCGGCGGCGGCCGCGACAACGACGTCTACGTCAACGTCGCGCCCTATATCGGCCGTGCGCTGCGGGAGAATTCGGGCCTCAGGGTGTTCGTCGGCCAGGGCTATTACGACTTCGCCACGCCCTTCTTCGCCGCCGAATATTCGCTGAGCCGCACCGGCATGCCGCGCGACCGCTTCACCTGGCGCTATTACGGCTCGGGGCACATGATGTACGTCCGCGAGCAGGACCGGGTGGCGCTCAGCCGCGACATCCGCGAGTTCATCCGCAACCGTTAGGGGTCGCGCTGCTCGCGCTCCCCGCGCTTCTTGTCGACGATGATCCAGACGAGGATCATCAGCAGCAGGAAGCCGGGGCCGCTGATGAGGCTGCCGCTCAGCAGGTTGATCTCGATCGACATGATCAGGCCTCCTCGTCCGCTGGCGCCGCCGGGGCGCTCGGGTCGTGTTCCAGAATGTCGCCGGGCTGGCAGTCGAGCGCGGTGCAGATCGCATCGAGCGTCGAGAAGCGGATCGCCTTTGCCTTGCCGGTCTTGAGGATGGACAGGTTGGGAAGGGTTAGGCCGATGCGATCGGCGAGCTCCGTAAGCGACATCCGCCGCTGGTAGAGCATCTCGTCCAGTTTCACTCGGATCGCCATGGCCGTTACACCGTCAGCTCGGCTTCAGCGCGCAGGCGCGCGCCTTCGCGGAACACCTCGGCCAGCACCAGCACGATCAGCACCGCGAACCAGGAGGTGAGGTCGAGGTCGTATCTGACCCCCTCGCCGCGGAAGGCGTCGGGAATGGCCAGGAAGGCGAAGGTGGTGAAGATCTGGCCGAGGGCGAGCAGCAGGGCGATGATGCGCAGGTCGCGCGGATTGCGTTCGTTGAATGGGTCGCCGTTGCGGACCGTGAGTGTCACGCGCCGAAGCCGGTGGAGCATCGCCACGAGCATTCCGAGCAGGAGAATGAGCGCTGCGAACAGCAGGAGAAGCTCGCTTTTGGTCGGGACCTCCGTGGTCTTCAGCCCTTCCGCCAGCTTGGCTTCGACGCCGCTGGTGAAGGTCAGCGCAACCCCGCCGACCACGACGGCGGCAATGCCGATGCCGATGATGATCATCAGCACCAGAAGGATGACCGAAGCCACCGCTGCAAGCGACCGTCCCCGCGGTTCCATATCGAATCTCCCCAAACGACTTCTTCCTCTTCGATATCTCACATATCGATAAACGACAAGAGCAATTATCGATATTCGATATCTGCCTCCTGCGTCGTTCCCGCGAAAGCGGGAATCCAGCTTCTTTCCTTGCGGTCTCCGCTCCAAAAAAGCTGGACTCCCGCTTTCGCGGGAGTGACGGAAATCGGCACGAATAAGGAGGCGCGGATGGAGTCCTTGGTTTCAACCGAATGGCTCGCGGGTGAGCTCGGCGCGGACGATCTCCGGATCGTCGATGCGAGCCTGTTCCTCCCCACCCATGGCCGCGACGCCCGCGCCGAATATGAAGCCGCGCACATTCCGGGCGCGATGTTCCTCGACCTCGCCAGCCTCGCCGACAGCGACAATCCACTCCCGAACATGCTGCCCCCGGCGCACAAGTTCGCCAGCCGGATGCAGTCGCTCGGGATTGGCGACGGCTCGCGGGTGGTGATCTACGACAATTCCCCGCTCCACACCTCCGCCCGAGCCTGGTGGGTGATGCGCACCTTCGGCGCCCGCCAGGTTGCGATCCTCGACGGCGGCATGGCGAAGTGGGTTGCCGAAGGGCGCCCGACCGAAAGTGGCCGCCCGCACAACCGCCACGGGCATTTCACACCGCTCCAGGACGAGCAGGCCGCGGTCGACAAGGATTTCATGCTCGCCAATTTGAACGAGCGTACGCACCAGGTCCTCGATGCGCGTCCGGCGGACCGCTTCGCGGGCGGCGCCGCCGATCCGCATGGCGTCGCGAGCGGGCACATACCGGGCTCGAAGAACCTGCCGCAGGACCGGCTGTTCAACGCCGACAACACGTTCAAGCGCGGCGCGGCGCTCCAGGCCGAGTTCGATGCCGCCGGAGTCGATCTCGACAAGCCGCTGGTCACCACCTGCGGCTCCGGCGTTACCGCCTGCACGTTGCTGTTCGGAGCTCATCTGCTCGGCAAGGACGACGGCCGGCTCTATGACGGCAGCTGGTCCGAGTGGGGCGCCGATCCCGCGACGCCCAAGGCGACCGCGGCGGCGTGAACGAGAAGGGGGAAGGCAAGGGCACGAGGCTCGCCACGGCGGGACGGCGGCCGGAGTGGACCGGGCCGATCGTCAACCCGGCGGTGTGGCGCGCCTCGACGGTGCTGTTCGAAACGGTCGCCGAATTGAAGGCGGCCAAGCCCGAATTCGCCCAGTTCCAATATGGCCGCAATGGCACGCCGACGAGCTGGGCGCTGGCCGAGGCGCTGACCGAGATGGAGCCCGGCGCCGGCTCGACCCGGCTGTTCCCGTCGGGCGCGGCGGCGGTCGCCGCGGCGCTGCTGATGGTGCTGGAGGCTGGCGACGAGCTGCTGATGGTCGACAGCGCCTATGCGCCGACGCGCATGCTCTGCGACACTCTGCTCAAGCGCTACGGCGTTACGACGCGCTATTACGACCCGCTGGTGGGCGAGGGGATCGCCGAGCTGATCGGCGAACGGACCCGGGCGATCTTCCTCGAAAGCCCGGGATCGCTGACTTTCGAGGTCCAGGACGTGCCCGGCATCTGCGCGGTGGCGCGGAAACGCGGCATCGTCACTTTGATCGACAACACCTGGGCGACGCCGCTGCTCTTCCCTGCGATCGAGCGCGGCTGCGACATCTCGATCCTCGCCTGCACCAAATATATCGGCGGCCATTCCGACGTGATGCTGGGATCGGTCACGGTTCGGCCGGAGCTGGTCAAGCGGCTGGACCAGACCGTCAAGGCGCTCGGGCAGACCGCAGGGCCCGACGACGCCTGGCTAGCGCTGCGTGGGCTGCGCACGCTCCAAGTGCGGCTGCAGCGGCATGGCGAGAGCGCGCTCAGGATCGCTCAGTGGCTCGCCGAGCAGCCGCAGGTCGCTCGTGTGCTCCATCCGGCGCTGCCGTCCTGTCCGGGGCACGAATATTGGGGGCGCGACTTCGACGGCGCGTCCGGCCTGTTCGCCTTCGTGCTGAAGGGCGGCGACGAAGCGGCGCGGGACCGGCTGATCGAGAGCCTCGAGCATTTCGGCATCGGCTGGAGTTGGGGCGGGTTCGAGAGCCTCGCGACTCCGTCCGACCCGATCGGGCTGCGCACCGCGACGCGGTGGACGACGGAGGGGCCGGCGGTGCGGCTGTCGATCGGGCTCGAGGATGCCGACGATCTCATCGCCGACTTGGAGCGGGCGCTTGCGCGCTATCCGTCAGGCGACGTGGAGCAGCGCGCGTAGCTGGTCGAGGCCGGTTTCCATCTTGCCGGCGAGGCGGCGGGCAGGCGCCTGCGGCGGGGCCTCGCCGCTGCCGAGCAGGGCCTCGACCCCGGCCGCGGCCCAGGCGGCCATCTCCCCGGCCATGGCGTCGAAGCGGCGTTGGGCGACCGGAGAGGCGCGCTCATAGGCGATCGACACCTGAGCGGCTTCCTCGAGCATCGCGTCCTGGGCGGTCGCGCCGCCTTCGCCGCAGACGCTCCGCACCAGCATCAGCGCCTCGCGGAGCGACGCGACCTGGCGGCCGGGATCGCTTCCGGGAAGCGCGGGTGCGGGAGGAGCCTGGTGAGTCACCCCGCCGGGATAGCGGGGTGACGGTTAGGGAAGCCCTAAGGCCTTATTGCGGGACGGCGACGGTGGCGGTGGGGCCGTCGGCGGCGGGGAGCTGGATGATGGTCTGGACCAGCGCGCCGCGGTTGACGACCTGGGTGTTCGGGTCGCCCGCGATCGAGCGGGCGCCGAGCGCGGCGCCGGTGCCGCCGGTGTCGGCCTGCTGAAGCAGCCGCTGCTCGACCGCGCTGCGCGGCTGCGGGCCGCCGAACAGCGCCTGGAGCGCCTGGGCGCGCGGGTCGCTGCCGCCCGGATCGGCCTGGCCCGGCCGCGGCGGAGTCAGTGCGAATTCCGGCGGAACGATCAGCTCGGGAGCGCGGGTGACCGCGAACTCGTCGGGACGGGCGCGGTTGAACGGACCGCCCGAGGCGCACCCCGCCAGCACCAGGGACGCAGGGACGGCGAGGATCATCAAACGACGCATTGGGGTCACTTCCTTCATCGGGCCGGCTTCTCCTTACGCGTCAGGAGCGCCCGCACCAGCAATAACAGCACGCCGATGGTAATCGCGGCGTCGGCGACATTGAAGACCAAAAAGGGCCGCCACGTGCCGATATGCAGATCGAGGAAATCGACGACATAGCCGAAGCGGATTCGGTCGACGATATTGCCGAGCGCTCCGCCGAGCACCAGAGCGAGGCCGAAGCTGTCGTCGCGGCGCTTCTCGCGCCACAGCCAGACCGCGACGAAGATCGCGATGGCGGTTGTCATCGCGACCAGCGCCCAGCGCATCGTCTCGCTCTGCGCGGTCAGCATGCCCATCGACACGCCGTAATTCTCGACCCAGGTCAGATTGAAGAAGGAGGTGAGCGAAATCTCACCGCGGAATTCGAGCTGGAGCGGGTAGATCACCACCCATTTGGTCGCCTGGTCGGCGAGGAAGACGAGGAAGGCGAGGACATAGCCGTAGGCGCGATTCTTGCGCACGACCGGCGGCACATAGTCCGGGTCGCCGACATGCGGGCGATGCGGCGCCTTGCTCTCGGGAGCGGCTTCGCTCAACTCAGCCATTCACGATCTCTCCGCAGCGTCCGCACAGGCCGTCGTCCTCCTTGACCTCGGGCAGGTGCCGCCAGCAACGGCCGCACTTGGCGAAGTCCGTCCGCTCGACGTCGACCTGATCGCTTTGATTTCCAGCGACTTCGGCGACGATGAAGAGCTCCGGCAGGTCTGTTCGAGGCTGGGCGAGGACGTCAAGCTGCGAGTCCGGAATCAGGACTCGCGCCTCGTTGCTGGAGCGGATCACCTTCTCCCGGCGAAGCGGCTCGATCGCCTCCGTGACGTTCTGGCGGGTGGCCAGCGTCAGGTCGAAACCGGCCGCGAGGGCGTCGTCGCGCCACGCGCCGTCGATCTCCGGCCATTCGAGGAGGTGCACCGAGCCCTTGCCGTCGAAGCGGGTCCACCAGGCTTCCTCGGTGGTGAAGGTAAGGATCGGCGCCATCCAGCGCACCAGGGCGTGGAAGACGATGTCGAGGACGGTGCGATAGGCGCGGCGCTTGAGCGTGCCTTCGGGCGCGCTGGGGCCGACCTCGCAATAGAGGACGTCCTTGCGCACGTCGAAGAAGAAGGCGCTGAGGTCGTCGTTGGCGAAGGCTTGAATCGCCCGCGTGTAGCGATTGAACTCATAGTCGTTCGCCGCCTGACGAAGCTCCCCGTCGAGCACAGCAAGGCGGTGGAGGACCCAGCGCTCCAGCTCCGGCATCTGGCCGACCGGCACCTTCTCCGCATCGGTGAAGCCGTCGAGGGCGCCGAGCAGGTATCGGAAGGTGTTCCTGAGCTTGCGGTAGGCGTCGGTGGTGCCGGCAAGGATCTCCTTGCCGATGCGGACGTCCTCGAAATAGTCGGTCGAGGCGACCCACAGGCGAAGGATGTCGGCGCCGCTCTCGTCCATCACTTTCAAGGGATCGACGGTGTTGCCGAGGCTCTTCGACATCTTCTTGCCCTGCGGGTCGAGGGCGAAGCCGTGGGTGAGCACTTCCTCGTAGGGCGCGCGGCCGCGGGTGCCGCAGCTCTCAAGAAGCGACGACTGGAACCAGCCGCGATGCTGGTCGGAGCCTTCGAGGTACAGGTTGGCGCGGACGCCTTCGCCGTAGCGCTGCTCGATGGTGAAGACGTGGGTCGAGCCGGAGTCGAACCACACGTCGAGGATGTCCTCGATCGGCTCGTAGTCTGCCGCGTCGTAATTCGGCCCCAGCAGGGCCTGGTGATCCGCCTGGAACCAGGCGTCGGCGCCGCCCTCGCGGAAGGCGGCGACGATGCGCGCGTTGACCTCTGGGTCGCGCAGATAGTCGCTGCTCTTGCGGTGGACGTAGAGCGCGATTGGAACGCCCCAGGCGCGCTGGCGGCTGATCACCCAGTCGGGGCGGCCCTCGACCATCGCCGAGATGCGGTTCTTCGACTTCTCCGGCACCCAGCGGGTGCGCTCGATCGCGTCGAGCGCGAGGTTGCGGAGGGTCGGGCCGTTATGCCCCTCTCCCTGCAGGGGAGAGGGAGGGGCCCGCTCGCCGGAGGCGAGTGGGAGGGTGAGGGTCTGCCCAGAAGAAAAAGGACCCTCACCCGGCTCGCTGAGCGAGCCACCCTCTCCCCTGGAGGGAGAGGGTTGAAGGGGCCGGTCCATCGGGATGAACCATTGCGGGGTGCAGCGGTAGATGACCTTGGCCTTGGACCGCCAGCTGTGCGGGTAGCTGTGCTTGAAGTCGTCAGAGGCGGCGAGGAGGGCGCCGGCTTCGCGCAGGTCCGAGCAGATCGGGCCGTCGGAGGCGTTGAACTTGCCGTTGATGACGCTGCCCTGGCCGCCGAGCCATTCCCAGTTGGCGCGGTAGCGCCCCGCGTCGTCGACCGCGAAGACCGGTCCGATCCCGGCCGCCTTGCAGATCTCGAAATCCTCCTCGCCATGGTCCGGTGCCATGTGGACGAGGCCGGTGCCAGCGTCGGTGGTGACATGGTCGCCGGGGAGGAAGGGGCGGGGCCTTGCGAAGAAGCCGCCGAGATGGTGCATCGGATGGCGAGCGACGGTGCCGTTGAGATCTGAGCCTTTGCCCGACCAGTTTTCGAAGAAGCTGGTGAAGCCCATCCGAGCCTTAGCAGAATCGATCAGCTCTCTGGCGAGCAGGAGCCTTTTTCCAGTTAGCGCCTCGGCATTGTCAAACGAGGCGTCACTCAATGATCTGTCATAACTAGGCGTTAGGACGACGTATTCGACGTCGTCGCCGTAAGCGATCGCCTGGTTGACCGGGATCGTCCAGGGCGTGGTCGTCCAGATCACCGAGTGGGCGCCGACCAGCTCGGGGATCGGGCTTTCGACGATCTCGAAGCCGACGTCGATCTGGGTCGAGACGATGTCCTCATATTCGACCTCGGCGTCGGCGAGAGCGGTCTTCTCGACCGGGCTCCACATGACCGGTTTGGCGCCGCGGTAGAGCTGGCCGGTCTCGGCGAACTTCAGAAGCTCGCCGACGATCGCGGCTTCGGCGCCGAAGTTCATGGTGAGATAGGGGTCGTCCCACTCGCCCATCACGCCGAGGCGCTGGAACTGCTCGCGCTGAACCGCGACCCACTTGTCGGCATAAGCGCGGCATTCGGCGCGGAACTGGGCCTTGGGAACCTGGTCCTTGTCGAGCTTCTGCTTGCGATAGGCTTCCTCGACCTTCCACTCGATCGGCAGGCCGTGGCAGTCCCAGCCGGGAACGTAGGGGGCATCCTTGCCCATCAGCGACTGCGAGCGGACGACGATGTCCTTGAGGACCTTGTTCATCGCATGGCCCATATGGATGTCGCCATTGGCGTAGGGCGGGCCGTCGTGGAGGATGAAGCGGGTGCGGCCGGCGCGGGCCTTGCGCAGCTGGCCGTACAGATCCTCCTCGCGCCAGCGCGCGAGAATCGCCGGCTCCTTCTGGGAGAGGCCGGCCTTCATTGGAAAATCGGTCTTCGGCAGGAAAACGGTGTCCCGCCAGTCTTTCTTGTCGGACATCAGCGCGCGCTTAGCGGTCTCTGGGAGCCAAGGAAACACCCGAGGGGAAGAGCGACACCGGCGGGGTGAGGTTCACGAAGTTCACGGTGTTTCGGCGAAAACGTGAACTTCGAGCGTCGGCGTTCGCGGCAGAGGAAAGCGGTGGTGCGTATTTGGTTCCTTTTCACCAGACAGTATGAACCAGATGAAATGGCAATTATATACATCAAAGCACGAATCACCCCCTACACAAGTGGCCGACAGGCCGGCGCAACCCGCCTTCACCGTTGAGGTTACGCCTGCGATGGTGGAGGCGGGGGTTGCGGAGTTTGTGCGCTGGTTTGAGCGCCCCGAGCACTCTCAGGATTTGGTGTCGCTCCCTTCGGAGGAGTCCGTCGCGGAATTTCTCTCCGCGTCTTTCCGATCGATGATTTCTGCAATGCCTGTTTCGTTATGGAAGCGTTGAAGGCGCGCGTTCACTTTCCCGATTTTGTCGGCCTCTTCGCTGAGTTCTGGAGCAAGCCAATCGCGGCTGTCCTCTTTGACGATCCAAATTGCCCGACCGGAGCGAATATCGATACCGACCGGGATGATTGAGCCAGGCCGAGAGCCGCGCGACCAACGGTTGTGGGCGATTTGATTCCGGAGCGAACTGAAGCCACTCCACTCCCCGACGATATGGCAAAACGTCTCCTTGTCCTTATCGGACAGCCGAGACTCCTTGGTGATGGATTTTGCCACGTTCTTTAGCTGGGCCGCTGAATACGGCTCGCACATGATTAGGCTTTCGATCAGGGGCACTTCCAGAATGCCCGCCAGGCATGCCTTGATGCCGAACTCTACCGAGGCGTAGAAATGCACGATCTGCCCGAACGCGGTGTAGTGGGCTGTGGAGATGAAATGCATGTCAGACGCCCCTCTACCTAACGAAGATGACGTGTTGCGGCGCATGCTGAACACGCCGCCGAAGCCGCACAAGCCCACGAAGGGCGACAAGAAGGCGTCGCCGGCCCCGAAGGACCGGCGACTTAGTTAAGGATTGCGCGTTATGCCGGACGAAGTCCGGTGATGTGAGAGCCGCGCTTTCCCGTGTTCACTTCGGACACCCGGCCCTGGTTGCACCCCAGGTCCGCCGCAATATCGTGCTGGAAGTGGCCCTTGCGGAGCCGCGCCCAGATGATGCGGATAATGTCGTCGGTGAGAGGATGGCGGGGACGTCCCCCGCCGCTTGCATTAGCCATCTTATCGATCCTTTCGATGGCACGATCTGACGCTTGACCCGTGACTCCCCGTGTGAGATTGCTCGCACATCGGGTCGATCCAGCCTCGCGCGCCAGAACAAGCTTTGCGAGGCTTTCCCGATCAGAAGGCCCGGCGTGCGACCGCCGGGCCTTCCTCGTTTCGGGAAAGTCACCGTTAACGAATCCAGAGAATCGAGTCGGTGACAAGGCGTTAAAGCCTTGAAAATGAGTCAATTCGTCGTGTTTCTGTGGATGAGTGACCCAAGGAACACGTTAGGAACGTGTCCAGCGCTTTCGCGGCTCGCCGATCACCCGCTGTTCGCGCTTAATGTCAGGCGGCGATTGCGTCAGCCCGCCGATAGGTAAGGCGCTTGCCATAGATGCCGCGAAGGGCCTGCATGGCGCGCTCTGCATCGGTATCTTCGCGGGTGTTGTAGCGGAAATCGAACTCGGCACAGTAGCGGTTCAAGTGCGCCTCGCTGACATGGTGATACACGCCGACGATGCCGCGCTTCATGATGGAGAAGAAGTTCTCAATCGTGTTCGTGTGCCACTGGCCGCGGGCATATTCGACCTGCCCATGATGCACGCGCTCGTGGGCCGCGAACTGCTTGCCCATGCCTTTGTAGAACGGCGCTTCGTCCGTCATGAGCGTGGAAGCGCGATGCACCTTGGAGAGCAGGAGCGGCTTCAGCGTGTGCACGGTGATGTTGGCGACGTGGTAGGAGACCACGTTGCCGTTGCGCTCGACGAGTGAATAGACGGCCTGCTTGGTGGGGATTTTGCCCCAGGCGCGGTTCTTGGCCTTGCCGCCGACGAAGGTTTCGTCGGCCTCAACGATCTTGCCGGGGCCCCCCATGGGGCCGGTGTCCTGCTTCATGGCCTCGCGGATGCGGTGGCACATGAACCAAGCGGTCTTGTAGGTGACGCCGAGCATGCGGCCGATCTGGTGGGCGCTCATGCCCTTCTTCGACGAGCAAAGCAGGTGGTTGGCGAGCAGCCACTTGTTCAGAGGAACCTTGCTGTCCTCGAACAGCGTGCCGACCGTGACGGAATATTGCTGGCGGCAATCGTTGCACTGAATGACGCCGACGCGCAGCTTGCCTTCGGGATTGCGCTTGGAGGGCTTGCCACGCTGGGCGGGGAGCCGCTTCGCGCTGAACGAACCACAGTGAGGGCAGAACGGACCTTCGGGCCAGCGAATGGCCTCGAGGTGTTCGCGAGCCTTGTCCTCATTGGTGAAGCGGGGCGCGGTGATGTCCATGGCAGAAACCTTGGATTACCGCCATTGCTTTGTCAAGTACATAATTGCCGATGAAATCCTATTTTGCAAGGGGCAATGCGGGCAGACACCGAACCCGCTCATGCTGAGGAGGGACTGAGCCCGGCGAAGGCCCGTCTCGAAGCACGCACCGGTCCTTCGATACGCGTCTTCGCCAAGCTCAGCCGCTACTCAGGATGAGCGGTGCTGGTTGAGGATGGACCGCGCCGCCGCCTCGTCCTCGCGCATCTGGGCCTTGAGGGCGTCGAGGGCGTCGAACTTCATCTCCGGACGGAGATAGGCGTGGAGTTCGACTTCGATGCGGCGGCCGTAGAGGTCGCCGAACCAGTCGAGGAAATAGGGCTCGAGAAGCTCCTTCGGCGGATCGAAGGTCGGGCGGACTCCGAGATTGGCGACTCCGTCGACGACCTCGCCGTCGGGGAGGCGGCCGCGCACCGCGTAGATGCCGAAGCGGGGGCGGAGATATTTGCCGAGGGACAGGTTGGCGGTCGGGTAGCCGAGCTCGCGGCCTCTCTTGTCGCCATGTTCGACGATCCCCTCGATCGCGAAGGGGCGGGTGAGGAGGCGGGTGGCGGTGGCGAGGTCGCCGTCGCGGAGGGCGTCGCGGATTCGGCTGGACGAGACCAGCTCGCCGTCGGCCTCGACCGGGCCGACCGCGTCAACGCTCATGCCGTGCAGGGGCGCAAGTTTGCGCAGAACCTCGACATTGCCGCCGCGGCGGTTGCCGAAGGTGAAGTCCTCGCCGGTGACGACTCCCGCCGCGCCGATGCGGCCGGCGAGCCAGTCGGCGACGAAATCCTCGGCGGTGACCGATGCGAGGTCGGCGTCGAAATGGAAGACCAGCATCGCGTCGGCGCCGGCCTCGGCGAACAGGCGCTCACGCTGCCCGAGCGTGGTCAGGCGGAAGGGCGGCAGGTCCGGCTTGAAGTGGCGGACCGGGTGGGGGTCGAAAGTGGCGACGAGCACCGGCCGGCCCTCGGCTCGGGCGCGCTCCACGGCGCGGCCGACCACCGCCTGGTGGCCGCGATGAAAGCCGTCGAAATTGCCAAGCGCGACGATGCCGTTGCGATACGCGTCAGGAACCGCCGAGCCCCCGTCCAGGCGCTCCATGGAGGGGCGCTATAGGGGAGGTTTGCCCGTCTGGGGAGGTCCTTCGAGACGCGTCTTCGCCAGGCTCAGCCGCTCCTCAGGATGAGCGGAAAAAACAGAACCGCTCATGCTGAGGAGGCATTGAGCTTGTCGAGATGCCGTCTCGAAGCACGCTCCAGCCTCACGAAGCTGTAGGCGGGGCGGCCGTCTTCGGCTTCGAGATCGACGCGGGATTCCTCGCGCCAGACGGCGGGGTCGAAGGCGGGCAGGGTCGTATCGCCTTCGATGTCGCCGTGGACTTCGGTGAGTTCCACCGCGTGGGCGAAGGGCTCGAACAACGCGAAGATTTCGGCCCCGCCGATCACCGAGATATAGTCGGCCGACGCGGCGCGGATCGCGTCGTCCACGGTATGCGCGACCACCGCGCCCTCGGCCGACCAGTCGCGGTCGCGGGTGAGGACGATGTGGCGGCGGGCGGGGAGGAGGCCGGGGAGGCTGTCGAAGGTGCGCCGGCCCATGATCATCGGCGTGCCCATCGTCACTTCCTTGAAGTGGCGGAGGTCGGCCGGGAGGTGCCAGGGGAGGCGGCCGTCCTTGCCGATGACTCCGTTGTCGGCGCGGGCGACGACGAGGGTGATTTCAGGCGCTTGATTCTGGTTCGTCACTCGCCGGGCATGCCCGCTCGCCGGCTTCGCCGCAACAATAGGCCTGCACGACCCGCTCGGTGATCGCGGCGCAGTCGGCGCCGGCGAAGGGGAAGGTGCCGGACAGGGCGTTCTTCACCTCGGGCGCGAGGGCTTCCTGGAGGCGGCGGCGGGCGCGCAGGTGGCGCGTCTTGACGGTCGCCGGGACGATTCCGAGCGAATCGGCGGTCTCCTCGACGCTCAGCCCCTCGACCTCGCGGAGCACGAATACGGTGCGGAAGGGGGCGGGAAGGGCGGCGATCGCCTCCTCCAGGAGGCGCCGCAACTGCCCGCGGGCGAGGTCGGCATCGGGCGAGTCGCCGCTCATCGAACCACGCATGAGCTTCTCCCGGTAATCTTCGAGGACGGCGACGGACGCGTTTTCCAGATCCCAGCGGCGGCGGCGGGCCGCCCGGTCGCGCGCCAGGGCTTCGTTGATGGCGATGCGCGTGAGCCAGGTGGACAAGGACGAGCGGCCTTCGAAGGCGCCGATCTTGGCGAAGGCCTTCAAATAGGCGCTCTGGACGGCGTCCTCGGCCTCGGCGCGGTTCTTGAGGATCGACCAGGCGGCGCGGAACAGGCGCTGGTTGTTGCGGCCGGTGACGAGGCGAACGGCGTCGGGATCGCGCGCGGCAACGAGACGGGCGAGGGCGGGATCGTCGAGGCTTGAATAATCGAGCTTGGCGCGGCTGGCCATGTCCTGCTCCTTTTCCTAGCAGGCGGTGATCGAGCGCATCAGGTCGCGGCGCAGCTCGGCGTCGGCCTTGAAGTCGCCGAGCCACGCCTTGGTGACCATTGAGACGCCGTGATGGTTGACGCCGCGCGTGGACATGCAGCCGTGGCTCGCCTCGATGATCACGCCGACTCCGCTCGGTTGCAACACCTCGTTCAAGGTGCGGGCGATCTGGTTGGTGAGGCGCTCCTGGAGCTGGAGGCGGCGAGCATAGGCGTCGACGAGGCGGGCGAGCTTGGAGATTCCGACGACCCTGCCGGCGGGGCGGTAGGCGACATGGGCGCGGCCGGTGATCGGGGCGAGATGATGCTCGCAGGTCGAGACGAGGGGGATGTCCTTGAGGAGGATTGTCTCGTCATACTCCTCGGCCTCGGAGAAGACGCGTTGGAGGAGGGCGGCGGGGTCGACGGCGTAGCCTGCGAACCATTCGCCATAGGCCTTGGCGACCCGCGCCGGAGTGTCGGCGAGGCCCTCCCGGTCAGGGTCGTCGCCGGCGGCGGCGATGAGGGTGCGCACGGCGCGCTCGACCTCGAAGCGGCTCGGGCGGCGCTGGATGGCCGGCGCGAACGGCTCGTTCGCCGGAGCCAGATCCTGACAGGCAGATAATTTCACGGGCGTCTCCCTCTTGCCGCTCATTGGATGGCGGTAAGCGGCGGAGGTTCCCGTCAGTCGGCGGCGGGATAGTGGAGGCCGTCGGGATGGCGTTCGGCGGCAGGGGTCATCTTGGCGGGATCGACGCGGGAGTCGCCCATCAGGTGGAAGACCTCGCGGCCGGAATCGAGCAGGTAGTCGGCGACGATCCGGCGGTGGCAGCGCCACCACACCGACTCCGCGCACATGATCGCAGTTCGGCGATCGCGGGAGACATCCTGGAGCTGGGCGAGGCCGGCGCGGTACTCGTCCGTCAGCGCGTAATCGGCGTAATTGTGGAAGCTCTGGTTGGTCCAGTAGCCGTTCACTTCCGGAGGGACGTCGCGCTGCTTGCCGCGAAGGCCGCCCAGTTCCTCGATGCGCAGATGGCCGATCTGCCAGGGGGCGAGCTGGTCGGCGAGCGCGTCGAGATTGTAATCCGGGTTGCGGCGCGAGCGGGGAACGGTGCGGATATCGACGACGAGCTGCACGGCGCCGGCGCGGAGGAGGTCGACGAATTCCGGGATGGTCCGGGTCGAGTGGCCGACGGTGAAGATCGGGAGATCTGTCATTGCAGCGCGCGTGCAACTTCCGCACGAAGCGCTGGCAAAACTTCGGCCTCGAACCAGGGATTTCGCTCAGCGAACAGGCGCGAGCGCCAGGACGGGTGGGGAAGCGGGAAATGGTCGGGGAGGTAGGCGCGGAAATGGCGGACCCGCTCGGTGACCGACCCTTTGCCGAGGACGTGCTGCTGGGCGTAGCTGCCGACGAGCAGGGTCAGGCGAAGGTCGCCGAGGTGGCGGACGAGCGGCTCGCGCCAGCGAGGGGCGCATTCCGGACGGGGCGGGGCGTCGCCGCCGCTCGAACGGCCGGGATAGCATAGCCCCATCGGCAGAATCGCGACCTGGCGCGCGTCGTAGAATTGCTCGCGCGACATGCCGAGCCAGGAGCGTAGCCGCTCGCCGGAATCGTCGTCGAACGGCACGCCCGAGGCATGGACCTTGGTCCCGGGCGCCTGGCTGGTGATGAGGAGGCGCGCGCTCGGCGCCGCCTGGAAGACCGGCCGTGGGCCGAGCGGAAGCACGTCCGCGCAGGCGCGGCATGCGCGCACTTGCTCAGCCAGGGCTTCGAACGATTGCATGAACAGGAAATGGGGACTGGCCGCGCGGGTTCCGAGTCCGCCCGGGAACGCTCACGGCGACGGAGCATCCAATGATATGAAGAGCCCAGGCGGCGCGGAGGAGATGATGGCGGAAAGTGCAGCCCCGACCGGACCGGATTTCTCGGGAGGCGTGAAGCTGGGCGACGTGCCGGCGGAGGGAATCCTCGCGGGTCATGTCGCGGGAGAGCCGGTGATCCTGTCGAGCCACGATGGCGAGCTGTTCGCGGTTGGCGGAGCGTGCAGCCATTATGGCGCGCCGCTCGCCAAGGGACTGGTGGTCGGCGATACGGTGCGCTGCCCCTGGCATCACGCCTGCTTCAACCTGCGCAGCGGGACCGCAATCAAGGCGCCCGCCTTCGCTTCGCTGCCGCGCTGGAAGGTCGAGCGCGACGGCGACATCGTCTTCGTCCGCACCAAGACCGAAGACGCATCGCCGCAGGCACAGCCAACGCGACATGCGCCCGAGCGGATCGTCATCCTCGGCGGCGGCGCGGCCGGCTTCGCCGCGGCCGAGATGCTCAATCGGCTGGGCTATGCCGGCGCGCTGACGATGGTGAGTGCCGACCCGGACGCGCCCTACGACCGGCCAAACATCTCCAAGGACTATCTCGCCGGCAATGCCCCCGAGGAGTGGATCCCCCTGCAGAGACAGGACTGGTACCGCGAGGGCGGCATCGACCTCAAGCTCGGGGCACCCGCGACTGCCATCGACATCCCGCAGCGACAGGTCCTGCTCGAAGACGGCGCCGCGATCCCCTTCGATGCGCTGTTGATCGCCACCGGCGCCGAGCCGGTGCGGCCGCCGGCACCCGGCTTCGACCACTCCAATGTCCATGTGCTGCGCTCGCTGGCCGACTCGCGGGCCATCATCGCCGCCGCCGAGGGCGTGACCCGCGCGGTCGTGGTCGGAGCGAGCTTCATCGGGCTGGAAGTCGCGGCATCCCTTCGGGCGCGCGGCATCGACGTCCATGTCGTGGCGTCCGACCCGGTGCCGATGGGGAAGGTGCTGGGACCGGAGATCGGATCGTTCGTACGCGCCCTGCACGAGCGTCAGGGGGTGACCTTCCATGTCGGCCGGGCGGCCGGCTTCGACGGCAGGGCGCTTCGGCTCGACGACCGCGGCTCGATCGACGCCGACCTGGTGGTGCTCGGGACCGGCGTGCGGCCGCGCACCGCTCTCGCCGAGACGGCGGGAATTGCGACCGATAACGGCATAGTGGTCGACACCTTCCTGGAAACCAGCGTGCCGGGCATCTACGCCGCCGGGGACGTCGCCAACCACCCGGGCCGCGATGGCGAGCGGGCGCGGATCGAGCATTGGGTCGTCGCCCAGCGCCAGGGCCAGGCGGCGGCGCGCAACATGCTGGGCGAGCGGGCGCCGTTCATCGACGTGCCGTTCTTCTGGAGCCGCCATTACGACTCCGCCATCCTCTATGTGGGCCATGCCCGATCGTGGGACGAGCTCGTGGTCGACGGCTCCGTGGCCGACGGCGACTGCACGGTGCGCTTCCATGAGGGCGGAGTCCTCAAGGCCTCGGCCTCGATCGGCCGCGCCCTCGACAATCTGCGCGACGAGCTGCTCCTAGAGCAGGGCCGCACCTCGGCCCGGTTGGCGCCGGCGCCGCTTGACTGCGTGCACGGCCATTAAGGAAGCGAAATCTCACTGGCTTCCTCTCCCCGCTGGGGAGAGGGCTTCTTAGAGCCGGCCTTCCTCGAGGCCACGCTGGAGGCCGGTGGCGACGGTGGCGAGGGGAGCTTCGGCGATCGTGGTGGCAATCCCCGAGCTCGCCGAGATGCGGTCGGCGAGCAAGGCGGTCATCGCCGCGCCGCCAGTCAAGGTGATCCCGTCCTCGAAAATGTCCTCCGACAATTCGGGCGGAGTCTCGCTCAGCGTCTCGCGAACGGCGGCGACGATCTGTTCCGCATGCTTGTTCCACACGCCGAGTAATTCGGCCGGCGAGATGAGCAGCTCGCGCGGAAGCCCGGAGGCGGCGTCCATGCCGCGAACCTCGACGACCGCGGGAGCGGCGCCGGCCAGCACCTGCGAGAGGCGCAGCTTCAGCGCCTCGGCGGAGGCGGTGCCGATGTGGAAACGGTGCTTGAGATGGAGATAGTCGGTCAGCGCCTGATCGAGGGCGTCGCCGCCGCCCCTGACGGAGTGCGAGACGCAGATCCCGCCGAGCGAGATCACCGCGATTTCCGTCGTGCCGGCGCCGCAATCGATGACCATCCGGGCGCGGGCGTCTTCGATCTCGAGGCCGAGGCCGAGCGCGGCGAGGAGCGGCTCGGGCACCAGTTTCGGTTCGGAAAAGCCGGCGTCGACTGCGGCGGTGGCGAGCGCACGGCGCTCGGCCTGAGTCGCGTCGGCCGGGACTCCGATCGCAGGGCGCAGCCGGCCGAGCATAGAACGCGGCCGAACCGCGCGGCGAACGAAGCCGAGCAGCTCGCGTGCTGCGGCCATGTCGCTGAGCACGCCGCTGCGCAGCGGGTGGATGATCTTGAGCGGCTTGGCGACCTTGCCGACATAGGAGTGGGCGAGCGTACCGGCGGCGACGAAGCGCGGGACTGCGTCATAGGCCTGGAAGCAGCAGATCGAGGGCTGGTCGAGGACGACGCCGGAGCCCGGGACGACGGCAAGGGTGTTGGCCGTGCCCAGATCGATGCCGAGGTCGAACCTGCGCGGCGACAAAGTGCGGAATCTCATGATCGCCCGCGCTTAGCAGGTGGAACCGCGCTCCGCCATTCCCGCTCGATGACCGGGGGCGAGACGGGGCCGGGCGGGCGCGGGAGCGAAGCCCGCCCGGCATATTCGCCTAGAGCGAGATGACGAGCAGCCAGAGCATCGTCAGCTGAAAGAAGACGATGAAGGCTGGGCCCCAGAAGCCCAAGGCGTAGGACGTCTCGTCCTGGTCGGGTTCAACGCTTCGGCTGGTCCAGGGCGCGGTCGGCGCCCACCGGGCGAGCGGCGCCTCCCTGGCATCGGCCGGAGCCCAGGGACGGCGGCTTCCGCCGCTGCTCAGGTCGGTCATTGAGTCTCGGTATGCGGTAGTCATTTCAAGCCTTTCCTTTGCATGCGCCGCAGGCCCCGCCGAAGCAGAGCCCGACGGCGACGTTGAAAATTCGAATGGTTCAGGTGGGACCGGGCGTGCTCTTAAGGGGTGGCGCGCCCGGTCAGCGTCCGAATTTGAGGCCACCCCCGAGCGCGATCTTGCGCCCGGCTCCGGCCGGGCGATTCTCGACGCGGACGACGCGTAGCTCGCAGAAGCTGCCCTTTTCGTTCGGCCACAGTATCGCCTGGCCGGCGCGGAGGCCGATGAGTCCTGCGCCGAGCAGGGTGGTGACGCTGAGCCCGTAGATGGGCTGCTGCGGCGAAGGATGGACGAGGCGGCACAGCTGGACCGGCCCCCCGTCATTGGTGAATTCGACGAAGCTGTTCATCATCGCCACCTCACCACCGAGCGCGCCGCCCGGAAGTACGGTCGCGAGCCTTAGCTTGCGCAGCAGGAGGCAGGAGACGATGTCGTCGTCGAGCGCCAGCGCGAGCGTGCGCAGATAGTGAACCTCGGTCTCGCTGATGCGGATGTCGGCGCTCGCGTGGAGCGAGGCCCAGATTCCGCTCAGGCTGTCGGCGAGCCTGAGCTGGGGGCTGGGTTGCATGACCGCGCTCCCGTCAATGCACGCTTGGCGGCGAGTCGGCGTCGCGCACGTTGCGCAGCTTGGCGATCTGGGCGACTCGCTGCGCCATGGCCTTGGCGCGCGGGAAGGTCGTCCCCTCCATCTGCAGGAAATCGGGATCGGAGGAGTAGAAACGGTAGCCGCCCGGGACCTTGACCGCGATTCCGACGACTTTCTTGTCGGCTTCGACGACAAATCGATCGGCCATGTCCGACATGTTGCAGCTCCTCGGTGAATCGACATCGAAGGCGGTCGCGCGGCTGGCGCCGGCGGATCACGCTCTGGTTCCTGTGGGACGATGGCTGCGCCGGTTCGGCAGCCGCGGCTGGGCATCGCGCCCGTCGTGCGCGCTAGGCCGCAGGCGCCCGCAAAGGGGGCGTCGACCTAGCGCCTAGAGGCGTGCGGTGCTGCTGCCGGGGTGAAGCTCCGGATGCCCGATCTGGACGTTCCTTGCCATGACCCGACTATGGGGTCGGCGCCCGCGAAGTCAAGCTGACGGGCCTGCCCTCAGACCGCGACGTCGCCCTGGATCGATGGGTGCGGATCGTAGCCGGCGACCTCGAAATCCTCGATCCGGTAGTCGTCGATCGACGCCGCCTGGCGGAGCAGCTTCATGGTCGGGAAAGGGCGCGGCTCGCGGGCGATCTGGGCGCGGACCTGGTCGACATGGTTCAGGTAGATGTGGACGTCGCCGCCGACCCAGACGAGCTCGCCGGGTGTGAGACCGGCCTGCTGGGCGAGCATGTGGGTGAGAGCGGCGCCGCCGGTGAAGTTGAAGGGCGCGCCGAGGAACAGGTCGCAGGAGCGCTGGAAAATGAGGCAGCTCAGTTCGCCGCGCGAATTGACGTGGAACTGGTAGACCATGTGGCAGGGCGGAAGCGCCATCCGGCCGATCTCGGGCACGTTCCAGGCGTGGAAGAGCATTCGCCGGCTCGCCGGGTTGGTCTTGAGCGTCTCGATCAGGGTTGCGATCTGGTCGTGCTCGCGGCCCTCGGCGTCGAGCCAGCGGCGCCACTGCTTGCCGTAGACCGGGCCGAGCTCGCCCCATTTCGCGGCGAAGTCGTCGTCGGCGAGGATCCGGGCCTCGAAACCGGCCTGGTCGATCTCCTCGCCGGTCGCCTCGCGATATTTGGCGAGCGGCCAGTCGGACCATATCCGGACGTTCTGCTCGAGGAGCTGGCGGATGTTGGTGCCGCCGGTGAGGAACCAGAGCATCTCCTTGACCGCGGTCTTCCAATAGACCCGCTTGGTGGTGAGGATTGGCACCTGGCCGCCCGAGAGGTCGAAGCGGAGGAGTTCGCCGAACAGCGCGCGGGTGCCGACCCCGGTGCGGTCGATGCGCTCGTCGCCCTTGTCGAGGACTCGCGCGAGAAGGTCGAGATATTGCCGTTCGGGATGCGCCATGGCCCCCGTCCTATTGAGGGTGGGGGCGAGGGACAAGGCGATGGGCTGGCCCTTGCGCGAGCTTGTTCCTAAGTGGCGGGAAAGAGAAGGAGCGGGTGATGGGTGAAGCTTATATCGTCGCGGCGTGCCGGACGGCGGGCGGGCGCAAGGGCGGGCGGCTGGCCGGCTGGCACCCGGTCGACATGGCGGCGGCGGTTCTGGACGCTGCCGTGGAGAGGAGCGGGATCGATCCGGCGGCGGTTGACGATGTCATCATGGGCTGCGTCAGCCAGGGTGGCGAGCAGGGCTTCCAGGTCGGACGCAACGCGGTGCTCGCGTCGAAGCTTCCGCAGCATGTTCCGGCGGTGACGGTGGACCGGCAGTGCGGCAGCTCGCAGCAGTCGATCCATTTTGCCGCCCAGGCGGTGATGAGCGGGACTCAAGACGTGGTCATCGCCGCGGGCGTGGAGAGCATGACGCGGGTGCCGATGGGCTCGACCGTGATGCTGTTCATGAAGGAGGGGCTCGGCGGACCCAAGTCTCCGGGGCAGGAAGCGAAATATCCGGGAATCCAGTTCAGCCAGTTCATCGGCGCCGAGATGATCGCGAATAAGTGGGGCTATGACCGCGAGAAGCTGGATCGCTACGCGCTCGCCAGCCATGAGCGCGCGATCGCGGCGACTCAACGCGGCGATTTTGCCGACGAGATCGTGGCGCTGGAGGTTGACGGACCGGACGGCAAGGAGATGCACAGCCGCGACGAGGGCATCCGCTTCGATGCGAGCTATGAGGGGATCGCGTCGGTCAAGCTGCTCAGCCCGGACGGCGTGATCTCCGCGGCCAATGCAAGCCAGATCTGCGACGGCGCGAGCGCGGTGATGATCGCCTCGGGGCAGGCGGTGAAGGCGCATGGGCTGACGCCGCTGGCGCGGATCCACAATCTGACCGTGACCGCGGGCGACCCGGTGATCATGCTGGAGGAGCCGCTCTACGCCACCGACCGGGCCCTGAAGCGGGCCGGCATGAGCATCGGCGACATCGACCTGTTCGAGGTCAACGAGGCGTTCGCGCCGGTGCCGCTCGCCTGGCTCGAGCATACCGGCGCCGACCCGGACCGGCTCAACGTCAACGGCGGCGCGATCGCGCTCGGCCACCCGCTCGGAGCGTCGGGCACCAAGTTGATGGCGACCTTGGTCCACGCGCTTCGCAAGCGCGGCAAAAGCTGGGGCCTCCAGACCATGTGCGAAGGCGGCGGCACCGCCAACGTGACGATCGTCGAGGCTCTCTAGCCCTCCGCCGCTTCGGCCATTTCGACTTCGGCAATTCGGCCGCCCTGGCGCAAGGGCTCGGCGAATTGTGGGTGGCGCTCGAGCTGGCGGCGGTAGAGCCGGCTGACCGCGGCGACGAGACGGCCCTGGCGGCCGAGCATCGAGTCCGCGTGGCGGATCATCAGCGAGTTGGGCCACGCCTTGCTGCGCACCGACTCGATCTGGGCGACGACCTCATCCTCGCCCGCGTCGGGATGGGCCTGGGCGATCACCGCGACCATCGCCGCGGTCGAGCGCGAGATGCCCATGTGACAGTGAATGAGGAGGTGGGCCGGGTCGCGTTCGGGCAGGGCGCGCCCGAACTCGAGAAGCGCGCTCATATCGTCGCGAGTCGGCATCACCATGCCGGGCAAAGGCAGGATCACGTCGTGGAAGCGCAGAGTCAGCCGGCGCTTCGGCGGGGCCGCGTTGAACGAGGCCGGCTCGGGCTGCTCTGGGTCGAGGATCGACAACAGGTGGGTCACTCCGGCGCCGCCCAGAGCGTCGAGCTCGTCGAGGCCGCAAATCGTCTGCCGGACCGTCCAGTCGATCATCGCCGGCCACGCTAGCAGCCGCGGTGCCGGGGGCAAAGCCGCCCTTGCCCAAGGTCACCAATCTGTCGTGCTGCGCGGTTCAAATTGTCACAAGAATCAGCGATAGGTGGCCTGGTCGAGGCGGCGGGAGAGAGATGATGAACTCGGTTACGCGGCTTGGCGACCTCGCCAGGAACGAGCTCGCCGACCTGCGCAAAGCCGCCACCGATGAGGATGAAGGCCTCGGCCCCTCCGGCGAGCCGCGGCGGCGCTATCGGACGATCTGGATCTCCGACGTCCATCTCGGAACGCGCGGCTGCAACGACCGAATGCTGATCGACTTTCTCGATCATGTCGACAGCGAGACCCTCTATCTCGTCGGCGACATCATCGACGGTTGGCGGATGAAGAAGCGCTTCTATTGGCCCGAGCGCCACAGCGCGATCGTTCGGCGCGTGATGAAGCGCGCGATCCGCGGCACGCGGGTGATCTACATCCCCGGCAATCACGACGAGATGTTCCGCCAGTTCACCGGCATGAATTTCGGCGGAGTCGAGATCCGTTCGAAGGCGATCCACACCACCGCCGACGGGCGCAAGCTTCTGGTCGTTCACGGCGACGAGTTCGACGCGATCGTCCTTGCCCACCGCTGGCTCGCCTTCCTCGGCGACTGGGCCTACCGCACTCTGATGCAGCTGAACGTGGCGGTGAACATGTTCCGCCGCTTCTTCGGAATGGAATATTGGTCGCTCTCGAAGCATGCCAAGCACCGGGTGAAGAGCGCCGTCTCGGTCATCTCGCGCTTCGAGGAGGCACTTGCGCACGAGGCAAAGGTGAAGGGCGTGGACGGAGTGGTCTGCGGCCACATCCATACCGCCGAGATTCGCGATTTCGGCGGGACCGTCTATTACAATGACGGCGACTGGGTCGAAGGCTGTACGGCCCTCGTCGAGCACGATGACGGTACGATGGAGATCCTGCACTGGCCGGACGAGATCAAGAAGCGGGCCGACCAGCCGGTGAAGCTCAAGCTCAAGGCGGCGGCGTAGCGGCTTCTGCCGTGAAGATCCTCATCGTCACCGATGCCTGGTCGCCGCAGGTCAACGGCGTCGTGCGCACGCTCCAGGCGGTGCGCGCCGAGCTCGAGCAGATGGGCCATCGGGTCGCGGTGGTCGCCCCCGACCAGTTCCGTTCGCTGCCCTGTCCGACCTATCCGGAGATCCGACTCGCGCTGACCGCCAGCATCGGCAAGCGGATCGAGGAGGCGGGGGCGGACGCGATCCACGTCGCTACCGAGGGACCGCTCGGCCTCGCCGCGCGCCGCTACTGCATCAAGCAGGGTTTGCCGTTCACGACCGCCTATCACACCCAGTTTCCGGACTATGTCGCCAAGCGCACGAAGCTGCCGGCGCGCTGGTTCTGGCGCTACATCCGCTGGTTCCACGCGCCTGCCAAGGCGGTGATGGTGTCGACGCCGACCGTCGAGAAGCAGCTTCACGACAACGGAATCGCCCACACCCGCCATTGGGGCCGGGGCGTCGACCTCAAGCTGTTCACCCCCGAGGGCCCCAGGCATCCGGCGTTCACGGGGCTTGCAGGGCCGATCCTGCTCTATGTCGGCCGGGTCGCGGTTGAGAAGAATGTCGAGGCCTTCCTGACCCTCGATCATCCCGGCACGAAGGTGGTGGTGGGCGACGGCCCGGCTCTCGACGCGCTGAGGGCAAGATTCCCGGACGTCCGCTTCCTCGGCAAGGTCACCGGCAGCGATCTCGCCGCCGCCTATCGAAGCGCCGGCGTCTTCGTCTTCCCAAGCCGCACGGACACGTTCGGCCTGGTCCTGATCGAGGCGCTCGCCACCGGCACTCCGGTCGCCGCTTACCCGGTGCAGGGTCCGATCGACGTGCTGACCGACGAGGTCGCCTGCATGGAGGAGGACCTCGGGCGGGCGATCGCGATCGCGCTGACTCGCGATCGGGCGGCCTGTGCCGCCTATGCCGCCCATTTCGGTTGGGACGAAAGCGCTCGCCAGTTTCTCGAGGCCCTGTTCCCGATCGGCCATGAACCTGTGGAGCGGGCGCCCGCCGCCTTCGCGGCCTAGGCCTCGACATCCGGTTCCGCTTGCACGCGTGCGGCCATCTGCTTAAGGTCCTCGCCACAAGCGGCCGCTCCGTGACGGGGCGGCCCTTATCGTTTTTAGCCCATGAGGAGAGGGAGAGATGGCTCAGCCGCTCATGCCCCACGCGACCGCCAGCTGGCTGGTCGAGAACACCGCTCTCACCTTCCAGCAGATCGCCGAATTCTGCGGTCTCCACATCCTGGAAGTGCAGGCGATTGCCGACGACACCGCCGCGACCAAGCTCACCGGCCGCGACCCGCTTCGTTCGGGCGAGCTCACCCAGGAAGAGATCGACCGCGGCCAGGCGGATCCGAGCTACCGCCTGAAGCTTCAGCGCGAGCCCGACAAGGCCGTGCGTACCAAGGGCCCGCGCTACACGCCGGTGTCCAAGCGCCAGGACAAGCCGGACGGAGTCGCCTGGCTGATCCGCAACCATCCGGAGCTTTCGGACGGGGCGATCGGCAAGCTGATCGGAACCACCCGCTCGACGATCCAGGCGATCCGCGAGCGGACCCACTGGAACATCGCCAACATCCAGCCCAAGGACCCCGTCACGCTCGGCCTCACCAGCCAGCGCGAGCTCGACGCCGCGGTGGCTAAGGCCGCCAAGCAGGCCGGCCTCGACGCCGCGCCGCAGGATCCGCGCATGCAGCAGGACCGCGAGGCGCTGATCGAGGAGCTTCGCGCCGAGCGCGAGGCCGCCCATCGCGAGGCGGAGACCGCGCTGACTGCCGAGCAGGAGCTGTGGGGCGCCGGCGACACCGCCAATGCCGCGCCGGTGGACGAGGAATCGGCAGAGCGCTGAGGGGGAAACTCGGTTTCCTCCTGAAACTTAGCTTGTCGAAGGTCTGACCTTCTGCTTTGCCATGGGCATGGAAGACGAGGTCAGGGCTCCGACAGGCTCAGCTCCCGCCGCCGGAGCCGATCCGGCGCCGCGAAACGGCTCGGCGCCGGACATTTCCCTGACCGATACTGAGCCGACCAGCCATCGCGGCCTCACTTACCCCTGGGGGCGGCGGGCGCCGGAGCAGGGCGAGCTGATCGAGATCGTGCAGGGCGTCGACTGGGCGCGGCTGCCGGTCCCGGGCTCGCTCAAGCACATCAACGTGTGGGTGCTCGACGATGGCGACGGGGTCGCGCTCGTCGACACCGGTCTCAACCTGCCGGTCGCGCGCGAGGCTTGGGAAGCGCTGTTCGCCGGCCCGCTGGCGGGCCGCGTCGTCACCCGCATCATCTGCACCCATTTCCACCCCGACCATATCGGCCTCGCCGGCTGGCTCTGCGAGCGGTTCGGCGTTCGCCTTTGGATGACTCGCGGCGAGTGGCTGTTCGCGCGCATGCTGACCCTGGACGTGCGCGATGCGCCGCCGCCCGAGGCGTCGGCCGCTCAACGCGCGGCGGGCTGGAGCGAGGAGCGCATCGCTTCCGAGCAGGCCAAGGGCTGGGGCCGCTTCGCCTCCGCAGTGAGCCCGGTGCCGATCAGCATCGTGCGCATGAAGGATGAGGACGTCATCCCGATCGGCGACCGCAGGTGGCGCGTCGTCACGGGCAACGGCCATTCGCCGGAACATGCCTGCCTGGTCGACGACGCGGGCGGGGTGATGATCGCGGGCGACCAGGTGCTTCCGCGGATCACGTCGAACGTGTCGCTGAGCCTCAGCGAGCCCGAGGGCGATCCGCTCGGCGACTGGCTGGACAGCATCGAAAAATTCAAGGCGCTCGATCCCGGCCTGCTCGTCCTGCCGTCGCACGGCGAGCCATTCACCGGCCTCCACGCCCGCCTCGACGTCCTCGTCAAGGGCCATCACGGCCGCCTCGACGCCCTCGTCAAACGCCTCGCCGAGCCCAAGCGCGCCGTCGACTGCTTCCCCATCCTGTTCGGCCGAGCGATCGACGACCGCGTCTACGGCCTCGCCACCGGCGAAGCGATGGCGCACCTGCGCCACCTCGAAGTCACCGGCCGCGCCGTGCGCGAGGTCCGCGACGGCGTCTTCTGGTACCGCGCCGCCGCTTGACCCCTCCGAGCGGCGCGGCCAATGCTGACCGCCTGATGCTCGAGCCCACCACCCCCGACCAGTCCGCCGTTTCCGAACTATCGTTCGAGGCCGCCTTGCGCCGGCTCGAGGAGATCGTTCGCAAGCTCGAGAGCGGCGAGGCGCCTCTCGACGAGGCGATCAATCTCTATGCCGAGGGCGACCGGCTGAAGCAGCAATGCGAGGCGCGGCTGGCGGCGGCCCAGGCGCGGATCGAGAAGATCACGCTCGGCCGCGACGGCGCGCCTTCGGGAACGGTGCCGTTTGGCGACGGCTGAGCACCGCGTGACCGACGCCCCCGACCGGCTCCAGGAGGCGCGGGAGACCGTCGCGGCCGACATCGACCGCGCCTTCGACGCACTGCTGCCCATCCCTCCGGATTCCCGCGCCCGGCTCTACGAGGCGATGCGCTACGCCGCGATCGGCGGCGGCAAGCGGCTTCGGCCGTTGCTCGTCACGGCCGGCTGTCGGCTGTTCAAGGTCGATCCCGAGCGGGCGATCCGGGCCGCGCTCGCGGTCGAGTGCATCCATGTCTATTCGCTGATCCACGACGACCTGCCGTGCATGGACGACGACGATCTTCGCCGCGGCAAGCCGACCGTCCACCGGGCCTTCGACGAGAGCACCGCGATCCTCGCCGGCGACTCGCTCTATGCGCTCGCCTTCGAAGTGCTCGCCGATGAATCGACCCATGAGGATCCGTTCGTCCGGGCGGAGCTGATCGCCGAGCTCGCCAAGGCGTCCGGCCCGGCCGGGATGGCCGGCGGCCAGATGATGGACCTGGAAGCCGAGGGCAGCGACCTCGACCTCGCCGGGGTCACCCGGCTTCAGCAGCTCAAGACCGGCGCTCTCATCGGCTGGTGCCTGGAGGCGGCGGCGATCATGGGGCGGGTGCCGGCGGAGGGGCGTACCGGCCTTCGCGGCTATGCCCGCGACCTCGGCCTCGCCTTTCAGATCGCCGACGACCTGCTCGACGTCGAGGGTGAGGAGGAGCGCACCGGCAAGCGGGTGCGCAAGGACGGCGAGGCGGGGAAAGAGACGTTCGTGTCGCTGCTCGGCCCCGAGCGGGCGCGCCAGCAGGCGGACCTACTGGTGGATCAGGCGATCGCTCACCTTCACCCGTTCGGCGAGGAAGCCGAATTGCTGCGCGACATCGCGCGCTTCGCCGTTGCGCGCGACCATTAAGAGAGGGGGCAGGGGGATGGTCAGGACGGGAGTCTATCCGGGCAGCTTCGATCCGATCACGCTCGGGCACATGGACATCATCCGGCGGGCGGCGCACCTCGTTGACCGGCTGGTGATCGGGGTGACGACCAATGCGTCGAAATCGCCGATGTTCACGCTCGACGAGCGGCTGGCGATGGTCAGGAGCGAGGTCGAAGGGATCGTAGACGGGGTCGACGGCGCAGCGACGGAGATCGACGTCGTGGCCTTCGACTCGCTGCTCATGCATTTCGCCGAGCGCGAGGGCGCGAGCATCATCATCCGCGGCCTTCGCGCCGTCGCCGACTTCGAATACGAATATCAGATGGCCGGCATGAACCAGCAGCTGAACGACGATATCGAGACCGTCTTCCTGATGGCGGACGTCGCGCTCCAGCCGATCGCGTCACGTCTGGTTAAGGAGATCGCGCTCTATGGCGGCGATATCAGCCGCTTCGTCACGCCGAGCGTCGCCGACCAGGTGCGCGCCCGAGTCGAACGGAACGGCCGGATGGTTGAGGGCTGACGAGCGAACGGCTAATATGCCTTCTCTCCATGAGAATCGGGTGGGATCGGAATAGATGAAGCGTTTCAAGATGTTGGCTGCCGCCGTGTTGGCCATGGTGGTGGCCGGTCCGGCCCTTGCGCAAGGCGGCCAGGGACAGCGCCCGCGCCCGCGTCCTCCCGAGCCGGTGAACAGCGTCGCCCCCATCTTCGTACCGCCGACGATCCGCGCGGCAAGCACCACTCCGGCTCTGCAGCCCGAGAACACCTGGATTCTCGACCTGTCCAATGGCGGGCGGGTGGCGATCCAGCTGCGCCCGGACGCAGCGCCCAACCATGTCGAGCGTATCAAGGCGCTGACCCGCAGCGGCTTCTATAACGGCCTCACCTTCCACCGCGTCATCGAAGGCTTCATGGCGCAAGGCGGCGACCCGGCCGGCAACGGCTCGGGCGAGTCGACGCTCCCCGACCTCAACGCCGAGTTCAACGACCTGCCGCATCTGCGCGGAACCGTCGCCATGGCGCGGACCCAGGACCCGAACAGCGCCAACAGCCAGTTCTACATCATGTTCGTGCCGCGCCTGTCGATGGACCGCGAGTATACAGTGTTCGGCCGGGTCGTGTCGGGCATGGACGTGGTCGACCGGATCACCCGCGGCGAGCCGCCGGCTCAGCCGACGCGGATCGTCCGGGCGTCGATCGGCAGCGACAACGTCCCGCCGCCGACCGCCGCCGAGATCGCCGCGGCCAACACGCCGCCGCCGGCCCAGGCTCAACCGGGAGCCTTCAACGTGATGAACGTGCCGTCGCTGACCGGCAGCCCGACCCAGCGCCAGCAGACTCCGCCGCCGGCTCCGGGGACCACCACTCCGCAAAACTGATCGGTGCGCGTCGACCTTTTCGACTTCGACCTTCCCACCGACCGGATCGCGCTTCGGCCCGCCGAGCCGCGCGACAGCGCGCGGCTACTCGTCGTTGGGGAGGAGCTTGAGGACCGAAGCGTTCGCGACCTGCCGTCGCTGCTTCGGCCCGGCGACCTGCTGGTGTTCAACGACACCAGGGTGATCCCGGCCCAGCTCGAGGGGAGGCGTGGAGAGGCCAGCGTCGGCGCGACGCTCCACAAGCGTGAGGGCGTTCGCGAATGGCGGGCCTTTTTGCGCAACGCTCGGCGGGTGCGGGACGGCGACGTCGTCGATTTCGGGAATGGCGTCCATGCGACCGCGCTGGGCAAGGGCGACGACGGATCGGCGCTGTTGTGCTTCCATGGCGAGGAGCCGGTCGAGCTTCTGCTGGAGCGCGCCGGGACGATGCCGCTGCCGCCCTATATCGCCTCCCGCCGGCCGACCGACGAGCGTGACCATGCGGACTATCAGACCATGTTCGCGCGCGAGGCCGGCGCCGTGGCAGCACCGACCGCAGCCTTGCACTTCACGCCGGAGCTGATGGAGTCGCTGGCCGAGGCTGGGATCGAGCACGTCACCCTGACGCTTCATGTCGGCGCGGGGACATTCCTGCCCGTCAAGGCGGAGGACACCGAGAATCACGTGATGCACAGCGAGTGGGGGCGGATCGACGCCGCCACCGCGGACCGGCTCAACCAGGTCCGCGCGGCGGGCGGGCGAATCATTCCGGTTGGAACCACCTCGCTGCGCTTGCTTGAGAGCGCAGCGGGCGAGGACGGCCTCGTTCGGCAGTTCGAGGGGGACACCGCGATCTTCATCACGCCCGGTTACCGCTTCCGCGTGGTGGACGGCCTGGTCACCAACTTCCACCTGCCGCGATCGACTCTGTTCATGCTGGTTTCAGCACTGATGGGCAGAGAAAGGATGATCGAGGCCTATGCCCATGCGATTGAGCGGGGCTATCGCTTCTACTCCTATGGCGACGCCAGTTTGCTGCTGCCATAGTGTTGAGATTGCTTGAGGAGTGACGATGCTTCGGTCCTTCCTGGTGGCGCTCACCCTGGCCACGGCGTCCGCGGCGGCTGCATCGCCGGCGACCGACGAAGCCCGGCGTCTGCTCGCCCAGGGCCAGGAAGCGCAGGCCTTTGAGCGGGTCGAGGCGGCGGCGCGCCGCGGCGATGACGATGCCGTCGCGCTTCTCGGCTGGTTCTACGACACCGGCCGTCACGTCGGGCAGGACTATGTGCGCGCCGCCGAATATTATCGCCGCGTGGTCCGCGACAATCCCAGCGTCCAGTGGCGCCTCGGGGTCATGTACGATCTCGGCCAGGGCGTGCCTGAAAACCCCACCGAAGCGCTTCGGCTGTTCCGCCAAGCGGCGGGGAACAACGACGCCAATGCGCATGTCAGCCTAGGTGTCATGTACGCCAATGGCAGGGGCGTGAGCCCGGACTATGTCCAGGCGATGCGCTCCTACCGGCGGGCCGCCGAGCTCGGCAATGGAGCCGGGTTCCTCGGCGTCGGGTTGCTCTACCAACACGGCCTTGGTGTCACGGCCTCGGCCAACGAGGCGGCCGCCTGGTTTCTGGCTGCTCAGGCGCTTCGCGACTCGAGGGCGGACGAGGCACTTGCGGCGCTCAGTCTTCCGCAGCAGCAGATGCAGGCCGCGGTCAGTCGCGCCAATCAGCTTCTGCAAAGCTACCGCCGCCGCGAGCGGGTCGCCGCTTCCGCCCGCTGAGCGGGCCTTTCGCGTCTAAAGGAAACAAATTGCCGATATTGCTCACCCTCGCCGCGTTGATCGCGGCAGCGCAGCCCCAGGCTCCCGTCCAGGTCGGCCCGGGGGAGCACCCCGAAGGAGTGAGCGCGGTGCCGATCAGCGAGACGGCCGAGCCAGTCGGCCTCGCCATCGCTTCCTTCGACTCCAACCATGACGGCCGAACCACGCGCGCCGAGCTCAATGAGGCCCTGCTGCGCAGCTTCGCGACCGCCGACCGGGACGGCGACGGGATGCTCGGCTATATCGAATATTCGAGCTGGGCGACGACCTGGCTGGGAAGCGCGACGGCCTTGCCGGGGCCTTTCGCGATTGACTCGAACGGCGACGACCGAATCTCGCGAGAGGAACTGCTGGCCGAGTTCGGTCGCCAATTCGTCAGGCTGGACCGCGACTCCGACGGCGCCACCAGTCACAGCGAACTGCTGACGGTCAGCCAGCCGCGAATGCCGCCGCTGCCCCGTCAGCGGACGCCGCGGCGGCCGATGCAGCGCTGATCAGTCCCCGATACAGCCACTTCCTTCGAGGGCAGGGCGACAGGCGCCGTTCATCCGGTTGTTGAGGTCGTCGACGCGTTCCTGGTCGAGGCGGTCGCGGGCGCGCCACTGGCTTTCGGTGAGACAGACCCGGCGCACGCGGATGTTCGAGCCTGTGCGTTGACGGGAGCGACACACCCGCCGCTCGCCAGTTTCGCTCGAGCTCGCCTGTGCGGTGGCGGTGGTCTGGGCAATCGCCGGCGTCGCTGTCGCGATGACGAGAGGAATGGCGATCAGAATTCGGGCAAGCTCCATGCTACTTCTCCCATCAGCACGTTGCGTAAGAGTGCCAAAGTTTGGCCGAGTTGCCAACCTCATACACCCCTTTCGCTCTCGCCGCCGGTTGCCTAGGTTCATGGGGTGACCAAGAAGGGCCTCTTCGACAGCCTGCGCGACTTCTTCGCAAGCCCGCCGCCGACGCCGGAGCGCACCGCCGAAGACGTCCCGGACGACATCTGGCAGAGCCCGGAATCGCGGCTTCGCGAGGAAAAGCTGACGGCGGAATGGCGCGAGAAGCTGCCGACCTCGTCGTGGGAGCGCGTGGTCCTGATCCGCGACCAGATCGGCGAGCTGGAGCGGGCGGCAGCGGCTCGCAAGATGCAGGTCGAACTGGACGAGCTCGGACGGATCAAGGGCACGCACCTGCCGACGCTGCTCAAATCCTACATTGAAATTCCCGCGGAGCATCGTGCTGAGGTGTTCCGCGAGACCGGCAAGTCGGCGAGCTTCCTGTTGAACGAGAGCCTCGACAAGCTGCTCGCCCGCCTGCGCGAGATCGACAGCCAACTCGCCAAGGGAAACATCAACAAGTTCGCGGAAAATATCCGCTTCGTGGACCTCTATTACGACCAGTCGAAGGACCCGTTCGGGCCGGTCTAGCCTGCTGCGGCCACCACTTCGGGCCGCACCCCGTAAATCGAAGCGCGCTTCACCACCGACTCCGCCCAGCGGCCGTGGGTGGCGGGCTCGCACATCGATCCGTTGAGGGCGAACACGCCGCGGTCGTTGCCGAGGATCTCGCGCGCCTCCGCGAGCTCGGATGCGCCGACCCGGTAGGCCGACTGGATCACGTCGATCTGGCAGGGGTGGATGGCGGTCTTGGTGAGGAGGCCGTGCTCGATGTCCCGCTCGACTTCCTCGAGCAGAAGGTCCGGGCTGTCGAAATGCTCGAACACCGGCGCCGAGAGCGCGAAGCCGAACGGCGCGAAGGCGGTGACCAGAGCGGCGATGGTGCCGCCAAGCGGACCTTCATAGGCGGTGCGGATCGCTGAACGGCGCGCGCCGATCGTGTGGAGGAGGTCGTTGCCGCCGATCCGGATGCACAGGACCCGCTCCTTGATGGCGAGCAACTGCTCGCGCACCCGACCGAGTTCGGCGGGATCGAACGCCTCGCGAGTCTCAAGCGTCGGCATCAGCAGATGCGTGTCACTGGCGAGGGCGCGGAGGTAAGGGGGCAGGCTTTCGGCCGTGGCCTTGGGGACGACGAAGCCCTGGATCGCCTCGATGCCGGGAAAGCCGAGCATGTGTCCCAGCATCCTCTCGTCGCGCGGCCGGATGAAGACCGGCACGGTCGCCGGCTCCTCGCCGAGCCTCTGGAGCAGCGAGGCGAGGTTGGTCAGCGCCAGCGGCACGTCCGCGGGACGGATCGAATCCTCAAGGCAGATGACCGCCGAGCGCAAGCCCGGGTGGCGCCGTCCTGCGACGATGTCGAACAGGTCCGTGCGCGTGCCGGGCACGTAAAGGGTGGCGCCGAGTTCCAATGCGTCCATGACCGCCTCCCCGTCAGTCCACGCCGAGACTTCGGATCACCGCCACCGCCCGGTAGCCATGGTCGCCGGGCAGGGGATGGATCGTTACGCCTCTCTCACGAGCGAGTAGAACGAGGTGGGCGACGTCCGGGTCCATCGGGTCTTTGATCAGCAACCGATCGGGGACCCGCCGGAGGACGGCGCGCGTTGCCTCGGCGACCCCCGGCTTGATCCGGTTGCGGTCGGCGATGCCGCAATCGGCCATGATCCGCCGGACCATGTCCTCGCAGGCGGCGGCGCGCGCGACCGCGTCTCTCGGAGCGATTTGGCGCGGCTCCATGGCGCTCATCAGCGCGTCGATCTGCTCGATGAAGTCTCGGGAGCGGTCCTGCGGCGCGAGGTGGCGATAGTAAACGCAAGCGTGGAACTCGCCGGGGCCGACGAGGGCGTCGTTGAGCACCGAGCGGCTGACGAGGCCCGAGACGATCGCGTTCAGAAGACCCGAGGGGATGAGATAATCCTCGCCGCGCGCCGCGAGGTCGGCGCAGCCGGCGGGGTCGGCGACGACCGCGAGGAAAGGCTCGAAGCCGAACGGGCGGTCGTCGAGGCTGGCGTTGAGCTCGCGGGTGATCGTCCCCTTGCCGGTCCAGCCGTCGACGAAAACGACGTCGCTCGGATCGTGGCGCTCGGCGATGTGGCGGAGCGCCTCGCGATCGATGCCGCGGTCGCGGATGATGCTGATCGAATAATGGGTCGAGCGCTTGCCGAGCCGGAGGAGAACGCGGCGGAGGAGGACTCCGATGGGCGTGCCGGCACGGGCGAGCGAGGCAATCACCACTTCCTCGCGGTCTCCGGCGCGTGTCGCGAGGGCGCCGGCGAGGTCGACCACGTCCTGGGCGAGGCGGGCGCCGTTGCGGGCGAGGGCTTCCTCGTAGAGGCGCAGATAGTCGTCGCCCGGGGGCGATTCCGGCGACAGCATCTCGGAATAATGGCGCCTGCCGGACTGGATCAGCGCCTCCTTGGTGGCGACGTCGACCGGCGCGAGCTCGGCCGGCTTGAGAAGGAAGGTGAGGTCGTCGGGGGCGTAGCTTCCAGAGAAGGGCGGCTCGTCGGCCCGGGCAGGCGCGGCGGTCACAGCAGGGGCTCCAGCGCGGCTCGGGCGAGCTGCGAACCCCGCGGCATCATCGCGTAGTCGCACAGCGCCATGTAGGGCGCGTCGGTGAGGCTGTCGCCGATGCCGATCACCGGCGCGTCGGGGTGGGCGGCGCGAAGGCGTGGGAGGAGCGCCGCCACCGCGTGCTGCTTGCCGAGCCAGGGCGGCATGATCGCGACATTGTTGCCGTTGCGATGGACGGTCCAGCCGGCGGGCACCTCGTCCAGCACCGCGTCCACCGTCGCGTGAAGAACGTTCTCGTCGGTCTCTTCGTGCTTGGCCAGGACGTAGAGGCCGACCCCTTCCTCATCGAGCACACGGACTCGCAGGTCGGCGCGGCGCTCCTCGGCCTCCAGGGCGATCCGGTCGCGCAGGTTGTGGAGGATGCTCCCATCGGCGGCGGCTCTGGCGGAGACGTGCGCGTGCCAGTCGGGATCGGGTGCGCCGTCCTCGCAGAGGATGACACCGCCGTGGGCGGCGATCGCGGCTGTGAAGGGGATATGGGCGCGCATCAGGGCGTCGCGGCTGCGTGCTGTGACGGGGACGAGCCAAGCGGTCCCGGACAGCCATTCGATCATCGCGATCTGGCGGGGCGTGGCATAGCTCAAGGGCGATCCGTCACGGGCGAAGCCGAGCGGGACCAGCCGCTCCTGCGGCACATCCGGCGGGCATTTGCGCAGGGTCTGAAACAGGGTGTCGTCGAGATCGACCAAGGCTATCGCTCTCACGTCACCGCTCCAAAATCCAAATGCGTTGCGCCCAAGGCCTTGACCAGCTGCGCGTCTATGCCCGGCGTTTCGTGGCAGATCAGCGACAGGCGCGGGCTCGCCGGGTCGCAATTATAGAGGAAGTTGGCGATTTCGGGCGCGTAATTGTCGTGGAACTTCAGGATGTGGCGGATTGCGCGCCCGGGAAGCGCCGGGCTTCGCGTCGTCGAATGCATGACGACGTCGTGGCCGGCCTGCTCCAGTCGCTCGGCGAGGAGGAAGGCGGGATAGGTGAACTCGCCGGTGCCGACGACGCGGACGGGAGCGCCGGCGGGGATTTGCGGCTCGGGCAGGGGCAGAGCCTCGTCGCGCCAGCCGAGGCGGCCGAAGTTGCGGCGCTGGTCCAGGATGCCCAGCTTCGGCGCGGCGCTGTCGAAGGTCGAGGCCTCGACATCAACCACGGACCCGTTCGGCTCCCAGGTCATGCGGCCGCTGAGCAGGCTGGCGCTGGTGGCGGGGCGCGGCATGAGGCCGAGCCAGTCGCGGCCGCCCGACCAGTCGGTGAGCGAGGCGGCGACGATGCGCTCCAGGCTCGGGAGGTGCTCGGCGAGCGCTCCAGCGAGATTGGCGAGGGTGGTGCCGGTCGAGATCTCGTCATCCACGAGGACGAGCGAGCGGACTAGGTCGAGATCGGAGCTCTCGGGCCGGTAGATAAGGTGAGCCGAGGCGTGGCTGTGCGGCTCCTCGAAGCGGCACAGCAGGGGTGCGTGGACCTGCTGCCGGGTGGAGTGGATGTAGAGGCCGTTCCAGCCCGGGCGCCGCGCCAGCTCCTCGTAGACGCCCTGGCCTAGGCACACCGCAGTCTCGGCGAGGCCGACGACGAGGACGGGACCGGGGAGATCGTCCGGGACCTGCGCGGTGAGATCGCGCATCGACTTGCGCATCAACGACGGCGCGGCCGGGATGTGGCGGCCGAGCACCTTCGAGACGATCAGGAAGGCGCGCTTCGGATTGCGCCGCGTTGCGAAGTCGCACAGCGCGTCGAGCGGCCACAGGGCGCGCTCGACGGACAGCGACAGGGTTCCGGTCGGAAGCTCGACCTCGCGCGTTTCCATGGGTTCGGCTCAGGCTTCGCAGCGGATTCGGTAGATGAAGGCGCGGGCTTCGCGGACGATATCGGCGCGGCTTCGCGGCGGACCGCTGGGAGCAACCCGCGGCTCGATCCCGGCGGTGGCGAGGAAGGCGCGAATGACGGCGCCCTTCACTCCGAAATTGATATTCTCCGCGTTGATCCCGCCGTCGCGCAGCCGCTCCTTGTTGAGCGAGGAGTAGACGAGGCCGACGACCTGGCCGGATTGGTCGAGGATCGGGCCGCCGCTGTTGCCGCTGGCGATCGGCGCGCTGAACTGCATCACGCTCGTGTCGTTGCCGATTCCGCACAGAGCCGAGACGTTGCCGGTGGTCGCCTGGGGGCCGGAGCCGAGCAGGCCCTGGAGCGGGAAGCCGAGGACGATGACGTCCTCCCCCAGGTGGATGTCAAAGGCGTCGCGGAAGCTGCAGGCGACGGGGAGGGGGCGGTCGGGCACCCGGAGCAGGGCGATGTCATTGCGCGGATCGACGAACACGAGCTCCGCGGCGGCGTTGAGCTGGTCGCTGGCGACGTCGAATTTCGACATGCCCTCAACGACATGGGCGTTGGTGAGGATGTGCCGGCTGTCTACCGCGAAGCCGCTGCCGGTATAGGTTGTGCCCGGGGGCGGACGGTGGTCCGGGCCGTGATCGTGATGGCCGGGGGACGGGCCGACATCGCGGTGCGCCCGCGCGGGGATGGCGAATTCGATGTTGAGCGCTGAGAGGAGCGCCCCCATGCCGCCGACGAAGCCTTGGCCGTTCGAGCAGAGCCGCCAGCCCTGGCCGCGGCGGTAGACCTCGGCGAAAATGATCGCGGTCTCGTCGCGGCCGGCCATGTCCATCGTCACGGTGTACTGGCCGACCGACAAGCCGAGGCGGTCGAAATCGCGGAGGCTGCCGGCGGGTCCGCCATAAGCGAGGTAGAGGACGAAGATAAGCCGCTCGACCTCCGGAGGCACGGCGGCGAGGTCGAGGCAGATCTCGCCATTTGGGCCGTAGCCGGCGCCGGGGCGAAGCTCGCGATTCTCGATGTCGATCGGCGCGAAGTCGGGCGCGATGCGCTTGTGCTGGTCCAGCGCGATCAGCAGTCCGCCGAGCGAGCGCGAGAGGTCGCCGAGCCGCGCGCCCGAAAGGCGCAGTTCGACGACCGGCTCGTGAAGCTCGACCCGCTGGCCGGGGACCAGCTCGGTCATTGCCGGTCATCCTCAGGAACCGGTGAGCATGCTTCGAGACGGCATTTCGCCAAGCTCAATGCCTCCTCAGCATGAGCGGAACTTGTTTGAAACCGCTCATCCTGAGGAGCGGCTGAGCTTGGCGAAGACGCGTCTCGAAGGACAGCTCAGTCCCTCCTCAGCATGAGCGGCTCTGTTTCGGCGCCCGTCTCAGACGTTCACGCCGAAGTTGCGGGCGAGGGGGCCGAGGCCGCCGGCGAAGCCCTGGCCGATCGCCTTGAACTTCCACTCCTCGCCATGGCGGTAGAGCTCGCCGAAGATCATCGCGGTCTCGGTCGAGGCGTCTTCCGACAGGTCGTAGCGGGCGATCTCGGTGCCGCCGGCATCGTTGACGACTCGGATGAAGGCGTTCGACACCATCCCAAAATTCTGGCGGCGGTTGTCGGCGTCGTGGATCGTGACGGCGAAGCTCACCTTGGTGACGTCGGGCGGAAGTTTGGAAAGCTGGACGATGACGACTTCGTCGTCGCCTTCGCCCTGGCCGGTGAGGTTGTCGCCCTGGTGGACGACCGCGCCGTTGGCGCCGTTCTTGTTGTTGTAGAAGATGAAGTCGGCGTCGCTGCGGACCTTGTCGCCGTTGAGCACGAAAGCGCTGGCGTCGAGGTCGAAGGCTTGGCCGTCAGTGGCGCGCACGTCCCAGCCCAGGCCGACCCGGACCGTCTGCAGGCCCGGCGCCTCCTTGCTGAGGCTGACATTGCCGCCCTTGGAAAGTGACACACCCATCTAATTGCTCCTTTAGAGGTAGGTTGCTTTTCCCCTCCCGGATCGGCGTCAGACGTTGACGCCGAAATTGCGGGCGAGGGGGCCGAGGCCGCCGGCATAGCCTTGGCCGACCGCCTTGAACTTCCATTCCTCGCCGTTGCGGTAGAGCTCGCCGAAGATCATCGCGGTCTCGGTCGAAGCGTCCTCGCTGAGGTCGTAGCGGGTGATCTCGCTTCCGTTCGCCTCGTTGACCACGCGGATGAAGGCGTTGGTGACCATTCCGAAATTCTGGCGGCGGCTCTCGGCGTCGTGAATGGTGACGGCGACGGAGACCTTCTGGATCTCGGGCGGCACTCGGCTGAGATCAACCTTGATCACCTCGTCGTCACCCTCGCCCTCGCCAGTGAGGTTGTCGCCGGTATGCTCGACGGAGCCGTCCGAGGACTTCAGCTGGTTGTAGAAGATGAAGTCGGCGTCTGACCGCACCTTGTCGCCGGCGGCGAGAAGGAAGCAGCTGGCGTCGAGGTCGAAGGCCTGGCCGTCGGTGCTGCGCGTGTCCCAGCCGAGGCCGACCTGGATCTTGCTGAGGCCGGGGGCCTCCTTCGAAAGGCTGACATTGGCGCCTTTGGACAGGCTGATCGACATGGTGAGTCTCCCCTCGCTTGCTTGATCAGATCGGCTTGGATTCGGTCGGGCCGAGCGTATCGGTGCTCTCGCCATGGGCGCCGGTCGGCTTCACCGGATCGGCTTCCTCTGGCTGCGGATTGCGCCGGTTGTGGCGCACCGACCACCAGAAGGCGGCGCCGATCAGCACCGCGCCGATGAGGCCGGTGATCGTCTCCGGAATGTGCACGCTCTCGTTGGCCGACAGCAGCATGATGATCGCGAGCGCCATGATCGCCCAGAAGGCGCCGTGTTCGAGGTAGCGGTATTCGGACAGTGTGCCCTTATCCACCAGCATCACCGTCATTGAGCGGACGAACATCGCGCCGATGCCGAGGCCTAGGGCGATGATGAAAATGTTGTTCGAGAGCGCGAAGGCGCCGATCACGCCGTCGAACGAGAAGCTCGCGTCGAGGACCTCGAGATAGAGGAAGGAGGCGGCGCCGGAGCGCTGGACCTGCCCGGTGATGACGTCCTCCTCGCCTTCCAGCAGCTCGCCGATCGCCTCGACGCCGATGAAGGTGAGTAGGCCCGCGATTCCCGCGATCAGGAACGTGTTGGCATCCTCGATCGGGAGGGTGGAGGAGATCCCCCACATCGCGGCGAGCAGAACGGCGATCTCGATCGCGGTCACGCTCGACAGCTTGCTGAGCTGCTCCTCGAGCACCGCGATCCAGTGAACTTCCTTGTCGGAGTCAAAGAAAAATTTGAGCGCGACCATGGCGAGGAAGGCACCGCCGAAGCCGGCGATGCCGACATGGGCGTCATTGATATATTGCTCGTAAAGATCGGGCTGGGTCGCGGCGAGGCGAACCGCTTCGATGGGGCCGAGGCTCGCGGCGATGGCGACGATCGCGACCGGGAAGATGATGCGCATGCCGAACACGGCGATGGCGATGCCCCAGGTCAGGAAGCGGCGCCGCCACTTCTCGTCCATGTCCTTGAGGACGGTGGCGTTGACCACCGCATTGTCGAAGGACAGCGACACTTCGAGGATACCGAGGACGAAGACGATCCACAGCACGCCGAGCGTGCCGATCGCGGTTCCGGTATATTCCCATCCGACCCAGACGCCGAGCGCCAGGCAGAAGATGGTGAAAAGGATCGAGCCGGTATAATATTTTCTGATCACGTCAGGATGGTTCCTTAGTCCTTGCGGCCCGTGGTCCAGCGCAGGCCCCAGCCATAGGCGCGGTCCAGCTCGCTCTGGTCACGATAATATTGGACGATCCGGGTGGCGCGAAGCTGCCCGCCGACATTTTCCAGAAGCACGACGCCGCACAGCCTTTTGTCGTTGCGCCCTTCGGTCATGCGCACCTCGATCGGCGGCTGATCGGGCATGGTGACGCTGACCACGCCGTCGGTGGCGCTCCAGTTGGGAACGCCGTCATAGATGTTGGCGAAGATCGCGATTCGGCGAAGCTCGTTCCAATAGGCACCGTTGATCCGCATCGTCTCGCCCTTGGAGACGTCGCCGGTGCGGTCGTCGCCGTCGAGCTGGATGAAGGGCGGCTGGTGATAGGCGCCGAATACGCGGCCCAACGCCTGGACGACTCCGATCGCGCCATTGTTCATCTCGAACAGGCAGCCGAGGTCGAGGTCGATCGCGTTGTTGCTTCCGAAGAAACTCTTCTTCCCGCCCCGGCTCCAGTTCAGGTTGACCACGATCTCGCCGAACGAGCCGCCTCGCTTCTCCAGATTCACTGACTGGCCCGGCTTGTCGAGCGTGACCTTAGACAGGTTGACCGGGCTCGGAGCCGGCGCCGGAGGCGGTGGGGGAGGAGGAGGTGGCGGTGGCGGTGGCGGTGGTGGCGGCGGCGGCGGCGGCGGAGCCGGAGCCGGAGCAGGAGCCTCGTCGGCGACGTCGATGCCGAAGGAGCGTGCAAGCGGCGCGAGGCCGCCGTTGAAGCCCTGGCCGACGGCGCGGAATTTCCACTCGTCGTTGCGCTTGTAGAGCTCGCCGAAGGTCATCGCGGCTTCACTTGCGCCGGAGAGTTGCGGCGCGAAGCTGGCGACCGTGTCGCCGCCGCGGCGAACGACGATGCGGGCGTTGCTGAGCTGGGCGAGCGTCTGCTTGCGCGCCTGGGCCTCGTCGATGGTGACGCAGAAGACGACCTTTGCGATCCCGGCCGGGAGGCGCGAGGTGTCGACCTCGAAGCTGGCGCCGCTCGCCGATTTGTCGGCCAGCTTCACAGCGCCGTCGGCGCCGCTCGCCGATTTGTCGGCCAGCTTCACAGCGCCGTCGGCGCCGCTCGGCTGGTTGTAGAAGATCATGTCATGGTCGCCGCGGACCTTGCCGCTGTCGCCGAGCAGATAGGCGGAGACGTCCGCGTCGAGGCCGGAGGGGGCGGAAAGCTCGACCGCTACGGTTAGGGCGCCGCTGCCAACTGCCGTGTTGGCGCCTTGCTGAAGCTCCATCCATCCCCCCATGATCGTGACGCGGCGGCGAAAAGCGATACGCGACCCGGCTGGACTCGGCGCGGCCGGCCCGGATCAGGTAGGGCAGCCTTTGCCGAAGGCGCAACCTATTTCCGGACCGGTGGCGGTTTCGGAAGCGTGCTCAGCAGCGAACCCAGGTCTCGCCGTCATGGGTGAAGCTCTCGCCGTCGTCGGCCATGAGGAACGCAAGGTCGGCGCCCGCGGGCGGTCCGCCATCCATGCGCAGACGGATGACCCGGCCGACGCCGTCGAGAGCGACACCCCGCGACACGCGGCCCTTGTGCTCGATCTCGGCGGCGCTGCCGTCGATGCGGAAAATGAGGGGGTCGCCGCATCGCATGTCGCTGGCGAGCCGCCAGCGGCCGTCGAGCAGCGCCGGCGCCACGACCTCCGGCGCAGGGCCGGGTTCGAGCACTTCGAGCAGATAGTCGCCGGTCGCCCCCGGCGTATAGCTGGTGACCGAGATCGTGTAGCGTCCGGCTCTCGGCAGCGTGACGGCGAGACGGCTGTTGAGGGTGCCTTGCTCGACGTCGTCGTCGTTCGAGGCGCGGAAACCCGGGCCGTCGATCAGGACAAGCGGGTCGAACTCGCCGGAGCTCAGCCGAAGCTCGATCCGCTGCCCGGCGCTGCCGGCGAGGGTGAACAGGTCCTGATATTGGCCGCCGTCGCGCCGCTGGTCATTGCGGGTGAGACGGCCCGACACGGTGCCACCTACCTCGATCAATGGAGGAGCCGGTTCCTCCGTGCGGGCTGACTCGTCCCGCTTCGGGCGCTCGGCGACTCGGTTGTCGGAAGGCTCCTCCTGCGCAGCCTGGTCGAACCAGCCTTCTTGCCAGGCAAAGAGGCCACCCACGGCCGCGCCGACCAGGACGACCAGAAGGATGATGAGAGGCGTCGCAGTGCTCCGGCGGCGCGGCGGCGGCGGCGGCGCGGGTGGTGGCGGCGCCGGCGGCTCAGCAGGCACCGGTTCGGAAGGGGTTTCGAGCGCGAGGGGCACGATGGGCGGCGCGGGCGGCGGCCCCATTGCCGCGAGCCATTGTGCGGCGTTGGCGAAGCGGGCCTCCGGCTCGACCGCCATGCCGGCGCGGATCGCCGCGAGGAACTCCGGCGGGTAGGGGCCGTCGTCAGGGAGCTCGGACGCCGCTGGGTCGCGCCAGCGGTCCTGCCAGGGCGCCGGGTCGCGGCCGACGATCAGGCGGAAGACAAGCACCGACGCGGCATAGACGTCGGTGCGGGGGCCGAGCGGTTCGGCACGCGTCCCGTCATGGAGCTCGATCGGGCTGTACCCCGGACGGACGAGACCCTCCTGGGTTTCGAGCAGCGGCAGATAATGGCGGTTGTCGACGGCGAAGTCGGTAAGCTGGACGGCGCCGCTGGCGATGCTGACCGTGTCGGGGCTGACGTCGAGATGAGTGACGCCCCGGGCGTGAACCTCGGCAAGCGCCGCGGCGAGGTCGCGGGCGAGGAGCTGAACCTCGTAGGGCGGCAGGACCAGTCCGCCGGCGAGTGTGGCGCTGAGCGGCTCGCCCACCGGCGCGCCCACCAGATAGCCGTCGGGTGCGGCCGCGAACACCGGGGCGACGCCGGGATGGTCAACGGCCGCGAGAGCCTCACGCTTCACTCGGAGTTGGGCGAGACCTTCCTGCCATGCCGCGGCGAACCTTTCCTCGACCGGCCCGAGAATCCCGTTCGGGCCGCGGCGGACCACCCCCGGCGGGGCATATTCGCGCAAGCGCACGCGGGTGAGGCCGTCGCGGGCCGCGTAGACGAGGCCGTCGCCGATGCGGCCGAGCGGGCTGATCACGTGGAAATCGGGCCCGATCAGAGGCAGCGGGCCGGGAGGAAGGAAGCTGGGCTCGTCAGGCATGAGAGTGCAGCCTCAATCGCGCGGATCAGGCGCCGGTTCCGCCGGCGCATTGCTGGCGGATCTGGGCCATGCGTGCGGGCACTGCGGAATCGAGCACGGACTGACGAGTCCGGATGAGCTCGTCCTCGCCCCCGGCCGGGGGCGCCGCAGCGTCTTCAGCCGGCGCACCGGGAAGCTGGACCTCGACCCGCTCGCCGGGGAAATCCAGCGACCCCGTTGCGCGCTGGTTGGCTCGGAGAGTGAGGTCGACGATCTGCGGGTCGAGCAGGTCGTAGCAGATGAAGAAGCGCTCCCAGCTGTTGATCATCCGCTGCTGCGCGGCGGGGATTTCCAGGGTGAAGCTGGTCGGCGGCTCGGCGGCGCGACCCTCGCCCGGCGCCCAGCTCGTCGTCCAGGCGGCGGCGAGGACGGCGACCGCCGACAGGGCGACCGCGGCGGGAAGAAGCGGCATGCGCGGCGCGCGGGCGGCGGTTCCGGCGCGGGCGGCGCGGCGGGCGCGGCGGCTCAAGAGCGTTGCTCCCGGGCGCAGGGCGCCCCCATGAACCAGTTGCGGGTGGTGTCGCCGCGCAGCAGGCCGAGCGCATAGCCGAGGGCCGGGGTGCGGTTCTCGCCGGTGCGGGCCTGAAAGTTGATCGCCGCGACGCGAAGGCTGCACGGCTCCGTGTCGGGCGCGCCGGGGCGGTAGCGGCCGACCATCAGCACCATGACATGGCCGGTGCCTTCGCCGAGCGCGATCTGCGGCGGGATGGCCGTGACCCGGCCATTGGCATCGGCGCGGACCTGGGCGAGCGCGGAGGGACTGGCGTTGAGGGTTCGGACGAGGTCGGCGAGGCGGGTCGCGGCGGCGCCGAAACGCGCCTGGCAGTCGGGACGGGAGGCGATCGCCTGGGCGACCGGGAGCGACGTATTGTCGCCGACGGCGAGGACCGCGCGCGGCTGGGCGCCGGGCCGCGGCACGCGGGTGACGAGCCTGAGGCCGCAGCCGGCACTTGCGAAATTCTGGAGGAGCTGGCGGGAATCGTCGCCGAGGAAGGCGACGTTGGGCGTTCCGGTCTTGGCGAACAGGCGGAACTGGTCGCCGTTGCTCGCCGTGGCTGGGAAACCCGCGCCGGCGAGACCGCGGGCGGTGCCTTCGGAGACCACCGCGCGCAAGCCGTCGATCACCCGCGCCTGGCTCGGCGCGTTGACGCGGAGCCGGACCTCCTCGGGTACTTCCTCGCCCGGCACGATGCCCTTGGGCGTGAGGCGGGCGGTGATGGCGCGGCCGGTGACGATCCGGGCGAAGGCCTGGGCGAGGCTGATCGTCGTCCAGCGGCCGCGATTGCCGCCCAAGATCGTCATCACATAATCCTGGTAGATGTCATCGACGACGTTGAGGCCGAAGCCTTCGCGATCGGGGCTGACCGCGGCGAGCAGTCGCGGGCGCTGGAAGCCGAAGCCGCGCCAGATCGCGCGGTTGGAAGGATCGTCGGCGAGGCAGCCGAGATCGGGGACCGACGGACGGTCGTCCGGCGCGTTCGGATTGACGCAGAACAGGCTGTAGAGATTGTTCGACCAGCCCTGGCCGGCGGGGCGGCCGGCGCGCAGCGGCCGCGCTCCGTTGGGGCCTTGCTGGGCGCCTTCCATGAAGGCCATGGGCGGGCGGCAGTTGCGTGGCGAGCCGCCGATGAAGAAGGTCTCGTTCGACGGGCCTTCGCAGGCGCCGCTGCGGATGCTGTCGGCGTCGGACAGGCCGAGGATCATCAGCATCGCTGCATATTTGTTGGACGAGCGGGCGAGGAAGGTGCGGAAATCCCACTCGCCGCCAGGCTGATCCGGGACGGGCGTGCCGAGGTCGATGCCCGCCAGGGTCTGGAAAGGGTTGGAACCGGAGATTCGGAGCTCGCCCAGCTGCGGGAAGGAGTTGAGGATGGCGAGCGCCATCGGCGGCTTGGCCGCGGAGCCCGCGACCATGCGCACGAAATTACTGTTGCGCTCGAGCATCCGGCGATGGGCGGGGGAGCCGCGCTGGCTCGGGTGGAGATGCTCGGGAAGGACCGGGAAGCTCGGGATCGCCGCGACTTCACCGGTGAGGCCGTCCATCAGCACGGCGGCCGAGCGGAAGCTGGTGATTCCCTCGCTGCCGTAGAGGGACGTGGAGGCGGTGGTGAGAAGCTGCTGGGTCGCGCCCTGGAGGCGACTGTCGATGCTGGTCTGGAGCGACTGGCTGCCGCCGCCCGCCGCGGCCTCGACCGCTCGGGCGAAATTGGCGAGCCCGGCGGCGCGGATTCGGACGGCATCGCCGCGGGCGCGGGAGATGGCCGGCTCGCTCTGGACGAATTGGTAGCGGCGGGTGCCGCCCGGCCAGGAGAAGGTCAATGTGTCGCCGCTCTGGAGCACCCGCCAGCCGACCTGGAACTCGCCGCGCGGCGCCGCCTCGGTCGCTCCGACGCTGACCGTAACCTGGCCGCGGTCGCGGCGGGGCACGCGCAGGATGGCATGATCACCCACGCGGCGGAGGGTCGCGACCGCGCTCGGCGGTCCGCCGGAAGCGGCGATAAAGGTGATCTGGCTGGCATTGCCTTCCGGCTCGGCGCCAGGGCTGATCACGTTGATCGTGCGGTTCGCGGCCGCTGCGCCGGGGCGCGCGGGCCTGGTGAGCCAGGCGGCGGTGGCGCCGCGCTCGTCGAGCAGTTGCTGGAGGCTTTGGCTGTCGGCGTAGAGGATCGAGCCGCGCCAGCCGCTGCTGCCTTGGTAGGCGCCGCTGATCAGATGGGCGCGCGGGTCGATCTCCAGCCGGGTGCCGTCGAACCGCCAGATCGAGGGGTCGAGCGTATTCATGTCGTCACGAAGCCAGGACGCAGCGATGAAAGCGTCGAACTCGGCCGGAACGTCGGGGCCGCGGGCGCGCTCGACGCGGCCGTTGACGTCGCCGCTCTCGTCTTGGGAATCGGGGACGGCGTAAAGCCAGGAGCGCTCGATCGCCCCGGCGACGATGCCGGCATAGCCGTCGGTTGTGCCGTTCTCGCCGGCGAGGCTTGGCTTGATCACCGGGCCGGCGACGATGGCGAGGCCGAGCGCTCCCAGGAGGACGGCGGGGAGGGGCAAGGTGGCGAGGCGGCGGCCCCAGTCGACCTTGGCTCGGGGACCGCGCTGGCGGCGCTGCTTGCGGGCCATCAGCCGGCCCTCCGGTAGGCGATGCCGATGCGGGCCATCAACAACAGCGCGAGGCCTTCAATGAGATCGCCGCCCGACGACGCCGCAAGCAGGTAGATGTTGCGGCCGGTGAAGGGGACGAGGAGCAAATTGGCGAGGATCATGTACGCGGCGGCCCCGAACAGGGTCCAGATCGCCAGCGCTCCGGCGAGCTGGGGCCAGGGCGCGGGGGCGGGGACCCGGTGATAGACGGCGGCCCCGGCCGCGGCGGCGAGGACGAGGAGGAACGCGATCGCCCCCAACCGGCCGAACGGCGCCATGATGTGCGATGCGCTCAGATAGTCGCTGAGATGGGTCGCCTGGAAGCGGAACGAGCCGAGGTCGACCGGATAGAGCCAGCCGCGGCCGAGCAGCGTGCCGGTAAGCTCGCCGAGAAGCAGGCTCTGGTCGAGCTGGATCGCCGCGGCCCGGTTGCCGATCTCGGCGATCTGCGAGGGTGCGAACACGGCGCGAAGGCGCAGCCAATTGGGATCGGTGCTTCGGTCCTCGACGGCGTAGGCGACGCGCTCCTCGAGCGGCGCCTCGGCGCTCGGCGGCGGGGTAAGCGCGATCATGCCCCACAGAAGAAGATAGCCGGCGACGAGACCTGCGGCGGGCAGCGTCCAGGGGAGCTTGTCCTTCCACGACGGCGGAGTCGCGCGCTCGTGGCGACGCCAGCGGCGCATGCGCCAGAGAGCGACTCCGGCGATCGGCGGCAGGTGGACGAGAGCGAAGCCGATGTCGTTGATCGCGAGGGCTACGACGCCGACGCCGACTCCGAGTGCGGCGAGAAAGATGAGGCCGAATCTGCGGCGGCGTTCGGGCGGCGCGGCCTCGGCCTGGGCGAGGAGGGCGCCGACGCAGGCCAGAAGCAGCGGCACGTAGACCGCGCTGAGGGCGATCCCGAAGATACGTTCGCGATAGCCGAGCAAGCCGAGCAGGATGCGGACGGCGACAATGGTGCCGAGGAGGTAGAGCCAGAAATCCGGCGAGCGGTCGAGGACCAAGCGGGCGAGGAAGGGGCGCTCGGCCGAGGGCGAAACCTGCTCAGTCGGCTCCGACGCCGATTCCGGCTCGGGCTCGGGTGTTGGCGCGGGGACGGCGACTTCCACCCGTTCACGCTCCGCTTCGACCTCGCTCGGCAGACGCTCGAGATAGGCTTCCTTAGCCGGCTCCGGTGCAGTCGTTGGTGCGGGCGTCGGTGCAGGCTTGGGCCGCGCCGGGCGGTCGGCAGTGAAGGCGACGGCGATACGCAGGCCGAGCGCACCGAGGGCGAGCAGGGCGAACAGTTGGCCGATCAGGTCGGGTGGGCCAAGCCACCACCACAGGGATGCCAGCGCGACGGCGACGAACGCGGCCAATGCCGCGGCGGTCGTCAAGGTGAGGTCGGCGCGCCTGCGGATCGAGATTAGGATGGCGGGGATCGCCACCATCGCGGTGCCGACGTCGCCGTAGATGGTTCGCCAGTCGATCGCGGGATCCGCGAACACGCCGTCGATGCCGACGAGGGTGCGGACGACAAGCAGATATTGGGTGAGGACGAGGATCTGGCCGTCGAGGCGGTGGACGCTCCAATAGGCTTCGCCCGAGGTGTGGACGACGAGCGCGACGGCGAAAGCGAGGATGACGAGAAGCCATGGGATGCCCATTCGGTCGACCCGGAAGTCGATCTGGCGCTGGATCGGGCCGGCGGTCGCGGAACCGTCGAGCGGGGCGCGGAAGTCGAAGCTGGTCCCTCGGCATAGGTTGAACTGGTCGATCGGCATTCCGGCGGCGGCGCTGGAGATGACCGAGCCGGGGCGATTGCCGAAGGCCGTGATCGCAAAGGCTTCGGGCGACGCCTGGTCGGGCGCGACGGCGAGGCGGGACAGCGGCCGAGCGCAATGGCCGATCGGGATGAGCTCCGGGGTGTCGAGGGCGAGGGTGAAGCGACGACGGGCGGTCGGGTCCTCGATCAGCTGGTGGCCGAGCGTGAAGGAGCGAAGCTCGCGCAGCGTGTTGCCGCGCACGGCGAGGATGGCGACGTGGCGGCTGCTGTTCTCGGGAAGCGGAACAGCCTGAACGAGCGAGGGATCGACGGCGCTGCCGTCGGCGTGGCGGACCCGGGCGCCGGGATCGAGCATCATTGCGAACCATTGATGCCCGCCAAAGCCGCCCTTCTGGAACAGGAAGCTCTGGGCCGGGCGCGGCACCTCGCCCGGCCTGGCGGGGTCGGCCAGGAGCGGGTTCGCGCAATTGCCGCTCGAATCCGGCTGATCGCACAGGATGGTGCCGAGGCGGTGGATCCGGTTGGCGGGGCCGTAGGGCTGGATCGAGCCGAACAGGCCGGCGCGGGTGCGAAGCTCGCGCGCCTCGCCGCCGCCCGCAGGCTCCAGGCTGCCATCGTCGCGGAAGGTCCACCAGCGCGCCTGCGGAGTGGCGCAGCGATTGAGGCAGATGGTGTCGCCCTCGTTGAGGGGAACCGCTCCGGCATAGGTTCGGCCCTCCTCGCCGTCCTGGGCGGCGATCAGGGTGCCGCCACTGCCGGTGAGGGTAGCGAGGCGGATCGTGGCGTCGCCGCCGGCCTGGTGGTCGAGGCGGACCAGGGCGCCGTTCAGGTCGGCGCCGGCTGGCTCCTGAACGACCAGGTCGACGCAACCCCTTGCGGGACCGACGACGAAGACAGGGTTCTGGCCGGCGCCGAAATAGGCCTCGCAGCCGGGAGTCGGCACCGGCTGTGCTCGGCCGCCCTGCATGGACAGCTGGGTGACGGCCATGCCCTGGGCATAGAGGCGCAGGGTGTCGAAGCGCTCGTTGACGCAGCCGCTCGGGATGCAGGCGACGAGGAGCAGGGGCGGGATCGCCGAGCGGAGGCGAAGCCAGGCGGGCGACAGCGGCTCGCGCCCGGCGCGGCTGCGCCACAGAAGCACGGCGAGCAGAAGGCTCAACAATGTGAAGGCGATTCCCGCCCCGCTGGGCATGGCTTACGGCGCCTTGTGCTCTGAGCCGTAGAGGCGGCGATAGGCGCGGCGCGTCGCCGGCAGGTGCATGGTGTGGCGCACTAAGCGGTAGCCTAGCCAGAGCAGGAACAGCGGCGTGAGTAGCGCTCCGAGCCACGGCCACAGCAGGATCGACAGCGGCATGCGGGCGATCATCTTGTTGCCGCCGCTGCACTCGCCGGCGCCGTTCGAGACGTGCCAGGCAAGCGCGCGCCGGTCGCCGCCACCGGCACCGCCGAGGCGGCAGATGTTGGAATCGACCCAGGAGCGGACCGGGCCGTCGGCCTCGAGATTGAGCGGCGGTGGTGTCACGCCGCCGCGCTGGAGATAGGCGACGAGCGCCTCGGTGCGGCCGAGCTGGGCGCGCTCCGCGTCGGTGAGGGTGGCGCGGCACGCGCTTCGGCTGCTCGTCTCGCGCTCCGCCGAACGGCTCTTGGCTTTCGTCCGGTTGGTGGTCGTGTTGGTTTCGCTTCGCTCGGCCTCCTCGTCATCGCCGAGAATCGCCTCGCAGGTGATCGGCGTCAGGCTCTCGACCTGGCCTTCGCGCTCGGCCGGCCAGGACCAAGGGGAGAATCCGAGCAGGATGAGGGTCAGCAGGAAGAAGCCGCCCCACAGCACGCCCATGTAGATTCGCAGGCCCTTGTCGTCCTCGGCGCCATAGACCGAGTCGATGAGCTGGCGCCGCCAGGGACGCGGGATGAGATCGCTCGAGATCACCGGGCGGCGCCCGCATGACGCGCGGCCTGCCGGTTCATGAAGGCCCAGTCCTTGGCCGGGTCCTTGCGGCCGTCGCGGCTGTGGCGGATGGCGCGGGCGCGGACCAAAGCGCGGCGCTCGGCCCGGCTCATCGCATCCCAGCGCTGCGCCCAGGAGATCCAGTCGAACACCGACGTTACTCCGAAATGGCCGGCGGAATAGTCGATCCGGTCGGAATGGCGATGCTCGTGGAAGGCGGTGACGAAGTCGAACTTCACGGTGCCGAACCACTGCTCGAACATCGTCGCGAGCGACATGCGCATGTCGTAGAGCGTGTCGAGCGGGTCCTCGTCATAGGCGATGCCGATGTCGGGCTTGCGGCTGTGCTTGATCAGGCATTCCAGCAGCGGGTCGGGGTGGCTGACGAGGTCCGCCTTGGTCATCGCGACGAAGGTCGGACGCATGAATCGCGCATAATCGAGCGAACTGATGTGGACGTCGACCTGCCCGGCGTCGAGCGCCCCGAAATCATAATGGGAGTCGAGGCGGGCGCCGTCGCGCTTCAGTTTCGACATGAGCCCGGTCATGAAGCACAGGTCCTGGGTGAACAGCGACAGCTCGGCGTCGGCCTCGGACAGGCGGTGGACTCGGGTGAGGATCTCGAGCGCCGCGACCTCGTCGACGAGGCGGAGAAGCTTCGCTCGCTCCTCTTCGGATTTCTCGTCGCCGAGCGCACGGATGCGATCGATCTCGAGCGACTTGAGGCCCTGCGTGCCGAGCGCGTTCTCGACCGAGCCGTGCTCGACGACCAGCTCGCGCGCCTTCTGCGCCAGCGCATGAAGCGTGGGATTGTCCTTGGTGCGGTTGAGCAGCACCTGGTCGACGCCGCGCAGGGACACCGCCTCGCGGTGGATGTCCTCGGACAGCAGGACCTCGTCGGCGGGGAGCGCGACGATGAGGGCGCCGCACATGTCCATCGCGGCGATAACCGAGCGGACCGAGCGGAAGTCCTTGGCAACGAGGCGGCTGAGGCGCTCGCCGGGGATGTCGACCAGGGCGAAACCCTTGACCTCGTCGTCCTTGAGGCGGCGGGCGTGGTGGATCTCGACATTGACCGTCCTGATCACCCGCTCCTTGTCGGCGGCCGGCGGCGGCGACAGGTTGAAGCCCCATCGGCCGAGCTCGTGCTTCACGCGGTTCAAAAACCAGGTCTTGCCGCCGGCATAGAAGCCGACGAGCACGACGGTGAACACGCCGTTCTCGCGCAGCTGGGTGAGCTGGTTGAGGATTCTCGTGTCCTCGTCCTCGACCGGATCGGCGGGACGGGGAGGGGGCGGCGCGGCGACTGGCTGCGGCTCACGTTCGCGCTCGGCGAGGGCGGGCTCGACCGTATCGCCGGCAGTGAAGGGCGGCATGATCTCCGGCTCGACGACTGGCTCGGGCGGCACCTCCGGCGCCTGCGGTTCGGACTGCAGCTCCTGGTCCCGCCATTCCGCGACATGGGCGGGAGTCATCTGCTCGGCCTTCATCGCCTCGCGCTCGCAGAGCTGGCAGTCGCCCTGGGTCTCGTCGAACTCGAACCAATAATGTTTGGGACACCTCTTCACGCCGCAGCTCCTTCAAGGCGTACCCATTCCAACGCCCCCCCGAGCACGTCCAACCTTTCTCTTGGCTGACTTAGTGCGGAGTCCCGCAGGCGCAAAGTGCGCTGGGCGAGCCGCGCCATCTGCGGGCGGGCGAGACGGTGGGTGAGGCGCACGACGCTGCGGGCGCCGAGCCGCACTTCGTCCTCGGCAGGGGGCTCGGCGAGCCGCCACTGAAGCGCGGCGGCATAGACGCTTCGCCATTCGGGCGCGCTGTCGGCGTCGATCTGGTCGGCGAGGAGGCGGAGGATCGCCGAGACGAGGCCGGGTTCGCGAAGGCGGCCATCGCGGGCGAGCATGACCCGGTCGAGCAGGAGGGCGAGCTCGTCGGCGCCGAGGCCGTCGAGCAAGGCCGGCGCGTCGTCGCTGCGCTCGGCAAGGGCTTCGGCATAGCCGAGCTCCAGCAAGCGGGCAAAGGTCGGGCCGCGAAGCCAGCGGCCGCTGCCACGATGGACGAGACCGGGCCCCAGCGGACCCATGGCATTCGACGCCTCGGGCGGGCCGTCGGCGATCGCCTTGACGTAGAAAGCAGCGTGCTGCGGCTCGAGGCCGGGGCGTCCGATCAGCTGAGCGAACAGGCCGCGGGCGACCTGGGCGAACGGTGCGTCGAGATCATCGCCGCGGGGACGCGCCATCTCGGTGACCAGGCGCATCTGGGCGCCGCCGCCGCTGAGGCGCCTCAGCACGGTGTCCGCGGCGGGGCCGATCACCTCGTCTGGCCGCGCGTCGAAATGGCCCGGAGTCCAGCGCAGCGGGCCGACAGCCTCGGCAAGATCGGGATGGGCCGCGAGGGCCTTGAGGCGCTCCCAGGCGCGGGCGGCGGGGGGAAGCGATACCCGCTCGCCGTCGAAGCCAGTCGGAGTGGCGGCGGCGGGAAGATAGTGGAGACCGGCGGCGCGACGCTGGCCTGAATGGAGGACGAGCAACTGAAGCTCGCGCGCGGGCGAGAAGCTGCCGGCCGAAGGGAGAAGCGCGGTCGTAGCCCAGCCGCGCACGCGGGCGCCGGGACCGGCCGGGCCGATGGAGGAGAGGACGGAGCGGAGCGTCGGCTCGACCTCGTCGGGGCGCTGCACGACTACCATTCGGTCGCGCCACTCGAGGCCGAGCCCGGTCCAGTCGCGGGTCTGCGGCTGGCGGGGCGGCGACGCGATAGGCGCTGCGATCGGGCTCATCGCGAAGTCGCGGCTCCCGTCGGGCGCCGGGATGAGGTCGAGCAGGGTCTCGGGCCGGCCGGCGCAGGCGGCGAAGGCGGCGCTGTCGAGCAGCAGGGCGTTGGCGAAGGCTATGGTGCCGAGCGACGCGGTGCCGAGATAGGCGAGACGCAGGAGCAGAGCAGGGGTGGTGGCGTCGGCGAGCGGGATCAGGGCAACGGCTTCCGGCTCCTCCGCGTCCGCCCAGCCGGCGATGACCAAAGCGAGCTCGCTGAGCCGCGCCTCGGCGGCGGCGGAGAGGTCGGGGCCCTCGCTTCGGGCGAGCACGCGATAGCCGCGCCCGCCGGCCTGCGGGCCGATCACCAGGGTGCCGATGCGGTCGGGCGGGAGCGCCATGGCTTAGGGAGTCGGCCCCTGCGCGTTCTGCACGGCGTTGGCCGGCGGGGGCGCGGCGACATTGGCCGCCGCGGCATTGCCCGGGTCGATCTGCACGCCGTTGGCATCGTAGACGACCGGGTCGGGGGCGATCGGAGCGACAACGTTGGTCGTGGTCGGGCCGCTCCAGATCTGGAGCACGAAATAGGTTGCGGCGGCGGTGAGGATCACCGCCCCGAGCATGAGCAGGCCGATATGGAGCGGGGTCAGGCGCCCTCGACGCGCAGTCGCTACGGGCCTGCGGGTGGAGCGGAGCGGCTCGCCGTCTCCCGCTCGCCCGCCGGCCGCGGCCAGCACGTCGTCGACGAAACGGTCGGGATCGGGCCAGTCGGTGTCGGCGAGGCGGGCGGCGACGGCCTGGTCGACGCGGCGGTCGATCGCCTCGACGAGGCGGTCGCTCAATTCGGCATAGTCGCCGTTGGCCATGCGCTCGCCGATCGCGTCGACAACGAATTCCAGAAGCTCCGTCCGCAGCCGGTCAAGCTCGCGTGCGGCGTCGGCGTCACCGTTCATACTTCACCCTCGCAACCTCAAGCGCCGCGGCACGAATCCACGGATTGAGGCGCTTTGCAAAGGGAATGCGCCCGAACCAAGGCGTCAGGGGGCGCGACGGAGGCGCTCGGCGTGCCAGCGGAGGTGGTCCTCCATGAAGGTCGAGATGAAATAATAAGAGTGGTCGTAGCCCGGCTGCATGCGCAGGGTGAGGGGGATCCCGGCGGCACGGCAGGCTTCTTCGAGCAATTGCGGGCGCAGCTGCTCGGTCAGGAAATTGTCGGCCTCGCCCTGGTCGACGAGCAGGTCGGGGAGTCGTGCGCCCTCCTCGATCAGAGCGACGGCGTCATGGCCACGCCAGGCGGCGCGATCGGCGCCGAGATAGCCGGTCAGCGCCTTCTCGCCCCACGGCACCTGGCTCGGCGCGACGATCGGCGCGAAGGCGGACACGCTTCGGAAGCGGCCCGGGTTGCGAAGCGCGATGGTGAGGGCGCCGTGGCCGCCCATGGAGTGGCCGGTGATCGCCTGGCGGCCGAGGTCCACGGGGAAGGCGGAGGCGACGACTTCGGGAAGCTCGTCCACGATGTAGGAATACATGCGGTAGTGGCGGTCGAAGGGCGCCTCGGTCGCATCGACGTAGAAGCCGGCGCCGAGGCCGAAATCGTAAGATCCGGCAGGGTCGTCGGGGACACCTTCGCCGCGCGGGCTCGTGTCCGGGGCAACGAAGATGAGGCCCAGCTCGGCGCAGGCGCGGCGATACTCGCCCTTCTCGGTGACGTTGGCGTGGGTGCAGGTGAGACCCGACAGATACCAGACGACCGGGCACGAGGTGCCGTCATCGGCCTGCGGCGGAACGAAGACTGAGAAGGTCATGTCGGTCCCGGTCGAGCGGCTCGCATGCTTCACGACATGCTGGGTGCCGCCATGGGCGCGGGTGACTGAGAGAGTGTCCAACGTCAGCTCCTTCTTCGCGGGAATGACGGCTTGGGTTCAGTACAGGATGACGCTTCGGATGCTCTCGCCGGCGTGCATAAGGTCGAAGGCCTTGTTGATGTCGTCCAAGGGCATGGTGTGGGTGATCAGCGGGTCGATGGCGATCTTGTTGTCCATGTACCAGTCGACGATGCGCGGCACGTCGGTGCGGCCGCGGGCGCCGCCGAACGCGGTTCCTTTCCACACTCGGCCGGTGACGAGCTGGAAGGGGCGGGTGGAGATTTCGCGGCCGCTCTCGGCGACTCCGATGATGACGCTCTCGCCCCAGCCGCGGTGGCAGCATTCGAGCGCCTGGCGCATCACGTCGGTGTTGCCGGTGCAGTCGAAGCTGTAGTCGGCGCCGCCGTCGGTGACGTCGAGGATGGCAGCCACGACCTTGTCGTTGCCGACCTCGAGCGGGTTGATGAAGTGGGTCATCCCGAACTGCTCGGCCATCGCCCGCTTGGCGGGGTTGATGTCGACGCCGACGATCTTGTCCGCGCCGACCATGCGCGCGCCCTGGATGACGTTGAGGCCGATCCCGCCGAGGCCGAAGACGACGACGTTCGAGCCCGGCTCGACTCCCGCGGTCCAGATTACCGCGCCGACTCCGGTGGTGACGCCGCAGCCGATGTAGCAGATCTTGTCGAACGGCGCGTCGGGGCGGACCTTCGCGACCGCGATCTCGGGCATCACGGTGAAGTTCGAGAAGGTCGAGCAGCCCATATAATGGTAGATGGTCTCGTTGCCGAGTTTGAATCGGCTGGTGCCGTCCGGCATCAGCCCCTTGCCCTGGGTGCCGCGGATGGCGGTGCACAGGTTGGTCTTCTGGCTGAGGCAGCTTTTGCACTGCCGGCATTCGGGCGTGTAGAGCGGGATAACATGGTCGCCGACCGCGACCGAGCTGACCCCCGCACCGACCTCGCGGACGATGCCGGCGCCTTCATGGCCGAGGATCGAGGGGAAGATGCCCTCGCTGTCCTTGCCTTCCAGAGTGTAGGCGTCGGTGTGGCACACGCCCGTCGCCATGATCTCGACCAGTACTTCGCCCGCCTTGGGTCCTTCGAGATCGACCTCGTGGATCTCGAGAGGCTGATTGGGGGCGACGGCGATCGCGGCGCGGGTCTTCATGGGGAGGCTCCTTGTGTTTGCGCTCCGCCTAGTCCCGGACGGCCGCCCTTCCTAGACCCAAGTCGATGGAACGCGGCGGCGGCGGCGCGGTTTGATCGTTCCGCCGGGTAAACGGAGACACGGATGCGGGTGCTGGTCCTTGGCGCGACGGGACTGATCGGGTCGGCGGTGGCCGCCCGCCTGGCGACGGCGGGGCACGAGGTGGTCGGCCTCACCCGAACCCGAGACGCCGCCGCGCGGCGGCTGCCGGTCGCGCGCTGGATCGTCGCCGACCTGCGCGACGTGCGCAGACCCGAGGACTGGCTGCCGCACCTGCAAGGTATCGATGCGGTGGTGAACTGCGCGGGCACGCTTCAGGACAGCGTTCGCGACTCCACCGCGAAGGTGCATCGCGATGCACCGGCCGCCCTGTGGCAGGCCTGCGAGAGGGCGGGCATCCGGCGCGTCATCCATTTCTCGGCCATGGGAGTGGATCGCGGCGGCCTCACGAACTTCTCGCGAAGCAAGAATGCGGGCGACGAGGCGCTCGAGGCATCAAGTCTCGATTGGGTGATCCTGCGTCCGTCGGTGGTGGTCGGTCGCCAGGCATATGGCGGTAGCGCGCTGTTCCGGGGCCTGGCATCGCTGCCGGTGATGCCGCGGATCGACGACGCCGGGCCGCTCGATATCGTCCAGCTCGACGACGTCGCCGAGACTGTCGTGCGGCTGCTCGAGCCGGGGTCGGCGTCGCGCGTGGCGCTGGAGCTGGCCGGTCCTGAGCGGCTGCAGTTCGACGAGGTGGTCGCCGCCTATCGCGCCTGGCTGGGGTGGCGCCCGGCGCGGCGGATTCGGGTGCCCGGCTTCCTTATGGGTCTGATGTGGCGGCTCGGCGATCTCGTTGCCTGGTTCGGCTGGCGGCCGCCGGTGCGGACGACGGCGCGGCGCGAGATCGTGCGCGGCGCGATCGGCGACAGCGCTGCCTGGCGCTCAGCGACGGGCATCCAGCCGCGCTCATTGTCGGCGGCGCTCGCCGCCGAGCCCGCCTCCGTCCAGGAGCGCTGGTTCGCTCGGCTCTATCTGCTGAAGGCGGTCGCCTTCGCGACCTTCATCCTGTTCTGGCTGCTGACGGCGGTGGTTTCGGTCGGGCCGGGCTATCGCTGGGCGGTCAACGTAATGGAGGCGAGCCCCGCCGCGCCGATCGCCGTCCTTACAGTGATCGCCGGAAGCCTCGCCGACCTCGTCGTTGCTCTGCTCATCCTGTTCCGCCGCACCGCAAGGCTGGGGCTGATCGCGGGTCTCGTCGTAACCTTGGCCTATGTCGCCTCGGGCACCTTGCTGAGACCGGACCTGTGGGCCGATCCGCTGGGACCGATGATGAAGGTGTGGCCGATCCTGGCGCTCAACCTGATCCTTCTGGCAATTCTGGACGAGCGATGATGACGACCTACTTCATCCTCAAATATCTCCACGTGATCGGAGCCACGGTCCTTCTCGGCACCGGCGCCGGGATCGCCTTCTTCATGCTGATGGCGCACCGCAGCGGCGACGCGGCGGTGATCGCGGGGACGGCGCGGATCGTGGTCATCGCCGACATCGTCTTCACGACGACTGCGGTGATCGCACAGCCGATCACCGGCGTGCTGCTGGTGCGCGAGGTCGGCTATTCGCTGTGGGAGGGGTGGATCGTCGCCTCGCTGGCGCTCTACGTCTTCACCGGCCTGTTCTGGTTGCCGGTGGTGTGGATGCAGGCGAAGATGCGCGATCTCGCGCAGGCGGCCGTCGCGAGCAACGAGCCGCTGCCCCCCGAATATCACCGCCTATTTCGATGGTGGTTCGCCTTCGGCTTCCCCGCCTTTGCAGCGGTGATGGCGATCTTCTGGCTGATGATCACTCGGCCGCAGGTGATCCTGTGAGCGACGCCCCGCCGCTCGCCAGCCGGCTTGTGCTCGGCGCCGTCGCCGGCTTCGTCGCGACGCTGCCGATGACGGTTGCGATGCGCAAGCTCCACGGCGCTCTGCCGAAGAAGGAGCGCTATCCCGCGCCGCCGCGCGAGCTGATCGATTCCGCGACCGCCGAGGCAGTTCCGGAGGAGCCGGCGCGCGACCTGACCATCGTCGCTCACCATCTCTACGGGGCAGCAGTCGGGGCGATGGTCGCCGGCGCTTTGCCGCGGGCCGGAGCGGTCACAGGCGCCGCCGCCGGAGTGGCGGTTTGGACGGGTAGCTATCTTGGCTGGATTCCGTCGGTGGGGCTGCTCCGCCCGGCCACGGACCATCCCACGCGGCGCAACGGCATGATGATCGCCGCCCACCTGGTGTGGGGAGCGGCGACGGCGCTGTCCTATCGTGAGCTGGTGCGCGAGCGCGAGAGCCTCTTCTCCGGCGGACCGGACAAGGACATGCCAGCGATCAGAAGCGGAAGGTGACGCCGCCCGAGAACGCCCAGGGATCGAGCCGGGTCTCGCCGACCACCGGCGCGCCCATGAAGGTGCCGGTCGCGGTCGGGCGGAGAAGCGCGTGTTTCACGTCGACGAACAGGCCCCACCGCTCGGTGATCATGAAGTCGGTGCCCGCCTCGAAGGCGAGGCCAAAGTCATTCTCGACCTCGAGGTCTTCAAACGCGCCGTCTTCAGTCCCGAACACGATCATGTAGCTGACACCGGCGCCGACATAGGGCCGAATCCGACCGTGGCGGATCGGGTGGAGCTGCAGCGTGAGAGCGGTCGGCCCGTAGGTGACCTCGCCGAGCTGCGGCAGGGCGCCGATCGTGCCGCCGCCATAGACGTCGACGGTCGGCGGAATGCCAAGGGTCGCATTGACCGCAATGTTGTCGGTCAGGAAATAGCCGATCTGAACCGTCGGGGTGGCATGTTCGAAGGTCGAGAGTCCCGCCCCGGGGAAGGGTGCTCCGCCGACCGACAGATCGATCTTGTCGGCAAGCCTCAGCGAGGTGAGGCCGGCGCGGATCGTCCAGCGGGTGTCGTCGCGGCCGATCGCCGGACCGGTCTCGCTGTCGGGGCTGCCGAAGCGGGTCAGGAGGCCGACCTGGACGGTCAGCGGATCGAGCTCGGCGGTGGCGTTGACCTGAGCGAAATTGGTGAAGGTCGCGTCGGTCGGCAGCAGGCCGGACGCTTCGGTATGATACCAGGCCTTGCGTACCGAAGCGAACAGTCCCCAGCGCGGGCTCACGCCGAACTCGACGCCGCCTTCCACATAAGGGCCGTGGGCGTTGGGAATGTCGAGGTTGACGCCGAGGCCGTCGCGCTCCTGGCTGGTGATCTGCACCTGAAGGCCGCCGCTAACATAGGGCGAGAAGCGCCCCTCGAACGGCTGAATGCGGCCGCCGAGGGTCAGCAGCACGAACTCGTCGTCGCCGAGGTTCGGCGTTCCGGCGAGACTGCCCGCCGGGATGTTGTTGGTCGTGGCCGGGCTCGCGATCGAGAAGTCGATGCCGAAATCGTCGATCGGGAAATAGGAGGCCGAGAAGGTGGCGTGATAGGCCTCGCGGGTGCTGTAGCCGGCGGTCGGATCGGCGACGCCGTTGACGCGGACCTCGCCGCCATCGACCAGCTTCGTGCGCGAGGCCGCGACGCGCACGGTGACGTCGCCTGCGTCCTGGGCTGAGGCCGGAACGGAGGCGAGGAGCGGTGCGGCACCGAGCGCGATAACCAGAGCGAGACTATGCTTCATCACATTTCCTTCTCGTCGGCAGTCCTAGCCGAACAAGGTAAAGGCCCCGTAAATGGTTAACTTCAGGCCGCCGCAGACTTGCTGGATCCCCATCCGTGCGATTCCTGCGCGGAAAGGGGGGCGAAAGACGCGTCCGCGCTTGACACCGGCTCGCGCAGCGGCCGGTCGGAATCGAGCGTGGCGAGGGTGGTGAGGCCGGCGTCCAGCGCCTCGACGTCGCGCCGTGCGTCCGCAACCGCGGTCGACAGCCGATAGACGGCATCGAGGATGTCGCGCTGGCTGTGCTTGGCCATGACCTGCAGCCTGAAGCGCGCCTGTCCCTTCGGAACAGCCGGGAACTCGACCAGGTTGGCGAGCATCCCCATCGAGGGCAGGCGGCGACTGGCGAGCCGAGCCAGCGCCTCGGTGCCCATCTTCACGCAGACGATCGCCGAGGGATCGCCATAGGTTTCGAGGCCGACCTCACCGAGCAGGCCGCGGAGCATTTTGATGTTGCTCATCAGCTCGGCGCGCAGCGCGGCGCCTTCCTCGGAGCAGATGATGTCGAACGCCTTGCCGACAATCGCCGCGCTCGCCGGTGACAGCGCGTTGGAGAAGGTGTTGGGCGAACTGAAGTAGCGCATATACTCCTTCACGCTCCGGCCGCGGGCGGCGACGAAGCCGCCGTTCGACGCGAAGGTCTTGGAGAAGCTGCCCATCACCACGTCGACCTTGCCGATCATGTCCTGGATCTCGAGGAAGCCGCGACCGGTCGGGCCGAGGTTGCCGAGATCGTGGGCGACATCGACGAGCAGCGTCGCGCCATATTCGTGGGCGAGTTCCTGAAGCGCGCGGATGTCCGGCGTGTCGGAGTCCATCGAATAGAGGCTTTCGACGACCAGCAGGATGCCGTTCTCGGTGTCCGTCGAGCGGATCTTGGCGAGCTTCTCGCGCGCGCCCTCGATCTGGTTGTGACGGAACAGGTGTATGTTGCGGGTCGCCGCCTGGGCGCCTTCCTGGAGGCAGGCATGGCTCAATGCGTCCATCACGATGTAATCGTGCGGCCGGACGAGACCCTTGATCACTCCGAAGCCGGCGGCCCAGCCGGTCGGGAACAGCGCGACATGGTCGTAGCCGAGGAAATCGGCGATCTTGTTCTCGAGCGCGATCGACAGCGAGGTATTGCCGACGAGGGCAGGGGAGCCGGCGCTGTGAACGCCATATTCCCGCATCGTCTCGATCGCGGTTTCCAGGATCGCCGGATGCGAGTTCAGGCTCAGATAGTCCTGGCTCGCGAAATTGACGCCCTGGAACAGCTGTCCCTCGTCGGTCCGCGCGCTGCAGCGGCTGAACGCGCCCTGCTCGGTCGAGCGGCCGAGCGGCCACACGCCGGCGGCGCGGCGGGTTTGCTGCCAGTCGTAGAAGGCCTCGACACGGGCGAGCAGATCGGCGCCCGGCAGATAGCGGAAATCGCGCATGCTGCCGCTGAGCGCGTCGAACTTTGGCTGATTCTGGTCCATGTCGTTCCTGAGGCCTGACTTATCGTTCTGGGAGGGGGTCTAAGGCGCCAAGCGATAAGCTTTGCGCATCAGCCATGGTTAACGGGTGTGAAATTCGATCTTCTCGAGCAGCTGGGGCAGCTGCACGGGCTTGGTTTCGAAATCGACGCAGCCCGCCTCGATGCTCTTCAGCCGGTCGCTCTGAAGCGCGTGGGCGGTGAGGGCGATGATCGGGATGTGCGCGGTGACGGGATTGCTGCGGATCGCGGTCGTCGCTTCCCAGCCATCCATCTCGCCGAGCGCCACGTCCATCAGGATGATGTCGGGCATCTCCGACGTCGCCATGGCGATGCCTTCGGGCCCGTCGACGGCGCAGACGACCTCGTAATTCTTCCGCTCGAGACGGCGCGCGAGCATGTCGCGATTCATTTCATTGTCTTCGACGATGAGGATCTTGGTCATGGATAAATTCCTTGTGCTGCCGGACGCGCGTCAGGCAGCCATTCCCTGTCGCCGGGACGAAAGGTCGGGGATCGTGAGCAGGGCGGCGGGCTCGCCTGCCGGCGTGGTCACCACCGAGATGTCGCCGCCGAGCAGTTGAGCGAGCTTGAAGGCAAGCGCGATCTCGATGCCGGTGGCGCCATATTTGGTGGGTGACGCGTCGTCGCTATGCTCAAACATTTCCTCCATGATCGTGATCGGCCGCGCCACTCCGGACGGACTGCGCACGATGAACAGTAACGACAGCTTCTCGCCGGGCTTGCCTTCGACGCAGATTTCCAGAGTGCCCGGCTGGCCCTGGTTCGAGGTGCCGGCAGCCAGGCGCCGCACAGTCGCCCCAAGAGCGGTCCAGTCCGTCACCAGCTCGCACGGCTCGCCGGCGATCTTGATGCTGTTGACGTTCCAGCCAGGGAGGTCGGCCACGTCCTGGCGCCAGGCGGCGAAATGCGCCTCGGCGGAGCCCGCCCGCGGGTTCAGCGGCATCTTGCCGGCCTCGATCCGCGAATAAGAAAGGATGTCGTCGATCAGTCGGAGAAGGTCGGAACCCGCCTTGTGAACGTGCCCCAGGTCCTGGACCGAAGCCTCGTCCTTCTCGGCCTCCGCTTCCTCGAGCAGGAGCTGGCTGTAGCCGATGATCGCGTTCAGCGGCGTGCGAAGCTCGTGGCTCATGCTGGCGACGAAGTCGGCCTTGGCAGCGCTCGCCTGATAGGCCGCCGCGGTCAGGTTGCGCAGGTTGTCCGACGTCGAGACCAAAGAGTTCAGCTCGCGCGTGAACTCGCGCTGCTCGTGAAACATCTTGGCGAAGTAGAGCGACATCATCGCGAAATAGGTCGCGACCGATGCCATCGAGATCATGCCGATGGTTTGGAACTGGTCGAGCTCGACCGAAGGCAACCCCCGCCCGCTGAACACCACGGCCAGGAAGATGGCGACGCTTCCGAAGATCTGGACCAGCAGGATATCGCGAACCGCGCCCTTCGGCGGAAGGTAAAGGAAGGCAAGAAGCGGAAAAATCAGGATCCATGGGAGGAACGGCGAGGCGGTGCCGCCATAGGAATAGCAGGCCCACAGCACGCAGAAGGTGAGGTTCTGCACCGAAAGGAAGGCGAGCGGCTGGTAGCGCCCGGTCAGCTTGAGAGCGATCGGAAAGGCCCAGAACAGCAGGATCGAGGCGAAGAACACGACCAGATGATGGTCGCGCGAGATCCCGGTCACCGCCATGTAGAGCGGGATCGTGCTTCCAAGGATCGGCCCGAAGGCGTGGCTGATCATGAACATGCGGGCACGGCGGTGGCTTTCCGCGTGCACGCGCATCTCGGGCGGAATGAAATAGTCGAGCAGCCCGCTAAGGCTGAGCCCGCTCCACTGCCGTCTGTTCAAAGGTTTAACATGCACCATCGCAGTGCCGGCCCCCGGTCTGGATCAACGCTGCGGGCCGTCCCCTGCCCTTGGGAGGCTGCCTAACCGAAGGTGATTAAGACGGCGTAAAACCTACCATTCGCCAAATCTTAAGCATCGGCGGCTAGCTGTGCGGCAATCCCCGGGGGCCATATGTACAAGTCGATCTACAGCTTCATCGATTGGTTCATTCCTCCTTCCGCGATGGAGAACCAATCCGATCGCCTGATGGCGCGGACGTTCGTGCTTCTGCACCTGGTCGGCCCGATCATGGGCCACAGCGTCACCTATTTCCTCTCGCAGACGGCCGCGGGCGGCACCTGGCAATTCTGGGCCACCGAGGCGATGGTGGTCAGCTTCCTTGCGATCCCGCTTCTCCTGCGCTGGCTTGGCAGCTTGCATGTGGCCGCGCTCGTCAGCGTCCAGGTGCTGGTCGGCCTCAGCCTGTTCGGCTCGTTCTTCTTCGGAGGGATCAGCTCGCCGCTGCTGCCGTGGTTCCTGATCGCGATGGTCCTCGGGTTCTTCTACCTCGCCGATTCCATCAAGCTCACCCTGGTCGGAGTCGCCGTCCAGCTCACCTGCTTCTTCAGCGCTCGCCTGACGCTGGGTGAATTTCCGGCCATGATCGAGCCGGAGAGTCTTCAACTGGTCAACACCTTCTCGATCCTCGCGGCGCTGGCCTACATGACCTTGCTCTGCCTCTATTATGAGACGGTCATGCGGATCAGTCTCAACCTGGAGCAGGAGACGATCGACCAGAGGGGCAAGCTCGAGGCTCTGCGCGAGGCGATGCGGGCGGCGGAACTCGCGAGCACGCGCAAGTCGATCTTCCTCGCCAAGATGAGCCATGAGCTTCGCACGCCGCTCAATGCGGTGATCGGCTATGCGGAGATGCTTCGCGAGACGTTCGAGGAGCAGCCGAACGCCAGCCGCAAGATGAAGGATCTTGACCGGATCCACGCGGCCGGCCGCCACCTGCTGGCGCTCGTCAACGACGTCATCGACCTGTCTTCGATCGAATCCAACCGGATCGAGCTGTCGACCCAGCCGGTCGTCCTCAAGTCCCTCATCGAAGAGGTGATCGCGACCGCGTCGCCGCTGATCAGCAAGCGCGACAACCGGATGCTGGTGGAGATGCCGGAGGATCTCGGCACGCTCGAGCTCGACGCGCTCAAGATCCGCCAGTCGCTGCTCAACCTGCTCAGCAACGCAGCGAAATTCACGACCAAGGGCACGATCACTCTAACCGTGCTCGCCAATCGTACCAGGCAAGGCGAGTTCCTCGTTCTCGAGGTCACCGACGACGGAATCGGTATCCCGCCGGAGAGCCTGCGCCGGATTTTCGAGGATTTCCGCCAAGCCGAGAACGACACCGTCAGCAAGTTCGGCGGCACCGGTCTCGGTCTCGCTCTCACCAAGCGCTTTTGTCAGATGATGGGCGGGACGATCGAAGTCCGCTCGCAGCGCGGCGTCGGATCGAGCTTTAGGATCGAGATTCCGATGGTTCGGCTTCAGCGCCGTGAGGGAGACGTCTCGCGGGCGGCCTGATGATGCACTCGAAAACGAAATGGCCATTCATGAAGCATGACGCCCGCGCCCACGACGAGTTCGCGGGCGCTTCAGCGCTGCGGCAGAGCGTCTATCGCTCGATCGCCCGGTCGATGCGCCGCCTGGTGTGGGCGCTGCTGCTTGTGTCCGTTGCGGGCGGCGCGTTCGTGTTCTTCGCGAGCGGCTCTCCTTGTCCGTCCTGGGCGGTCCTCGTCGGAATGCTCGCGGCCGGCGTGGTGACCGGGCTGATCATGGTGGGGCCGGTCGCCGGCGCAGTCTCCCGGCTTGCCACGCGTCCGATCGAATTGATCCTCGCCCAGCCGGATCTTGCGCGGGACATCGGCGACGAGAAACTGCACTGGCAGCGCGGCAAGGCCTTGAGCCGAGCCGAGATCGACAGCGATCTCGGCGTTCTCAACCGTCTTCTGCGGCGCGCCACCCGCCGCTCGCGCGAGACTCTGCTGGAGCTCGAGACGGCCCGCGAGGAGGCCAAGCAGCAGAACATCGCCCAGTCCCAGTTTCTCGCCAAGATGAGCCACGAGCTGCGGACGCCGCTCAACGCCATCCTCGGCTATGCCATGCTTCTTCAGGAGGATGCGTCCGAAGCCGGCAACCAGATGGCGGTCGCCGATCTCGAGCGGATACAGCTGGCCGGCCGCAACCTGCTCGGAGTCATCAACGACATCCTCGACCATGCCCGGATCGAGGCGGGCAAGACGAAGTTCGAGCGCTGCGTGATCGACATCCGCGAGCTGGCCGAGGCCGCGGTCGCCGCCTGTCCGGCGGACCAGCGCAACGGCAACAGCTTCGAGCTGAATGTGTCGGACTCGCTCACCCTCATGGTCGGCGACGCGGGCAAGGTCCGCCAGTGCCTGCTCAACCTGCTGAGCAACGCCTTCAAATTCTCGAAGAACGGCAACGTGTCGCTGACCGTCGCGCCTGCCACGTGCGGGGCCGGGTCGGGGGTCAGCTTCATCGTTCGGGACACCGGCATCGGCATCAACCCGGCCGACCTCCCTCATCTCTTCGATGCTTTCAGCCAGATCGAGGACGGGCACAGCCGCCGCTTCGGCGGTTCAGGACTTGGCCTCGCCATCACCCGCCGTCTCGCCCGTATGATGGGCGGTGACTGCACCGTTCAAAGCGTCGAGGGTGAAGGGTCGAGCTTCTGCCTGACGCTCCCGCTCAGCCTGAACGGTAAGGCGGAAAGCGACGACACCCGCCTTGCCCGGTCCAATCACCCCCTCCCGGCGAGAAGGTCGGACCGGAGCGTGCTCATCGTCGACGACGATGAAGCCGCGATCGACCTGATGCGGCGATGGGTGGAGCGCATGGGCTATGACGTCTTCGCCGCGTCAGACGGCGAAATGGGCCTGGAGATGGCGCGAGCGCACCGTCCGGACCTCATCCTTCTCGACGCCCTGCTGCCCGGTATTACCGGCTATGAAGTCCTGGTCGAGCTTCGCGCCGACGAGACGCTGAGCCGGACGCCGGTCATCCTGATCACCGTCGACGACGATAGACCGCGTGGCCTGGCCGCGGGCGCATCGGAATATCTGCGCAAGCCAATCCGCGAGACCCAGTTGCGGTCGGTGATGGAGCTGTACAGCGGCAAGGTGAAGGGCGACATCCTCGTTATAGACGATGACGACGACTCTGCCGAGCTGATCAAGCGCAGCGTCGAGCAGATCGGTTTCTCGACGCGGCGGGCAAGTGACGGCCTAGAGGGTGTCGAGATGGCCTCGGCCACGCCGCCGGCCGCCATCGTTCTCGACCTCGCCATGCCCGGCCTCGACGGCTTCGGAGTCATCGAGCGGCTGTCGGCCGACGACAAGCTGATGAACATCCCGCTGATCGTGGTGTCGGGATGCGACGTCAGCCTCAGCCAGCATCAGGCGCTCGCGGCGGCCGGCTACCGCTTCTTCGCGAAAGGCTTCTCAACCCCGCGCGAGATCGCGCAGTCGCTGCGCGAGCTGGTGGCATGAGCGCTGAAACGAACGCCAGCAAGCTCGTCCTGGTCGTTGACGACGTCGAGGACAACCGCCTGATCCTCGATCGGGCGCTGAGGAGCAGCGGCTATGCCACTGCATTGGCCGAGAGCGGACAGCAGGCATTGTCGCTCATTTCCAGCCAAATGCCCGACATGGTGCTGCTCGATTGGATGATGCCTGGCCTGTCGGGCCTCGAGACGCTGCGCGCGATCCGTGAAACCTATCCGAAATCGAAGCTCCCGGTGATCATGTGCACCGCGATCGGCGAGGAAATGTCGGTCGTCTCCGCCATCGGCGAGGGCGCCAACGACTATATGGTGAAGCCGATCAGCATCCCGATCCTGCGTGCGCGGATGGCCGTTCATCTCGAGCAGCGCTCCGTCATCGATACGCTGGGAAGCGCCAAGGAGGCCGCCGAGCGCCGGTTGTCCGAGCAGACCCGTGCCTTACTCGGCATCGGCAGTTCGCGGCACACGTCGAAGCCGCAATAGGCAATGGGCCTCCCGGCATCAGCATTGCTCCAGTGGGTGTCGGTGGCCCTCGCCTGCCTCGCGACGGCCTTTGTCATCATCGCCGCCTACCGGTCGCGCGGGCGCCGGAAGCGCTACGAGCGAGTGGTCGAGGAATGCGAGGAGCTTCGGGTCAGGCTCAGCCGTGACGCACTCACCGGCCTGATGAACCGCGCCGCATTCGACGTGGCGCTCGATGACTTGACCAGCGACGCACCTCGCTGCGGAACGGTGGTCATCATCTTCTTCGACCTGGACCGGTTCAAGGACGTGAACGACACGCTCGGTCACAAGGTCGGCGACAATCTCCTCGTCGAGGTAGCCCGCCGCGCCGGGACGGTGCTCGCCGACTCCTCCGCCTTCGCTCGTCTGGGCGGCGACGAGTTCGCGGCGATCCTTCCCCACGATGGCTCGCGCCGGCCCGAAGACTATGGCCGAGCGATCGCCGAGGTGATCAACGAACCCTTCCTGATCGACGGTCATCGGGTCGACGTTGCGGCCTCGGTCGGCATAGCCGTCGGCGACGCCCTGCTCGACGACGGCCATGAGCTGCTGCGCCGCGCCGACGTCGCGATGTATGAAGCCAAGGGATCGGGTCGCGGCGGCTATCGCGTGTTCGACGACATGCTGAGCGGCCGGCAGATGCGCGAAAGTGCGATCCGCGCCGAGCTCAACAAGGCCATGGCCGAGCAGGCGTTCGAGCTCCATTACCAGCCCATCGCCGATGCGCGGACCGGCCTTCTCAGCAGCGTCGAAGCGCTGCTCAGGCCTCAGTCGCGCGCCCTGCGGGAGGTGTCGATCGAGAAGATCATCTCCGTCGCCGAGGCGAGCGGCCAAATCATGCCGCTCACCGACTGGACGTTGGACACCGCCCTCCGCACGATCGAGGCGTTCGGCAGCCTTCCTGTCGCGGTCAACATCTCGCCCGTCTACTTCCGCCGCCAGGACTTCGTTCACCGGGTGATCCAGCGGCTCGTAGCGTCGGGAACGCGGCCGGAACTGCTCACCATCGAGGTCACGGAAGGCGTGCTGATCGCCGACATCGCGGCGGCGCGCCAGTCGATCGACCGCCTCCGCGAGATCGGGGTAAGGGTGTTCCTCGACGATTTCGGGACCGGCTTCTCGTCGCTGAGCTATCTGCAGCATTTCGAGCTCGACGGGCTCAAGCTCGACAAGTCCTTCCTCCGCGAGCTCGGCGATAAGAAGAAGGCGACCCAGATCATCCGTTCGATCATCGACTTCGGCCACAGCCTCGACATGCAGGTGGTGGTGGAGGGCGTCGAGAGCGACTGGCAGGGCCGGCTGCTGCAGCTGCTCGGATGCGATTATCTGCAAGGTTACGATATCGGCGTGCCGATGCCGCTTGCCGAATTCAGCGCGTTTCGGGAGCAGGCGGCGGCGGGGCCCCTTCGCGACTTCGGCGCACTCGGCGCGGAAGCGGCCGAAAGGCTCAAGAGGGCAGGCTGATCGGCGCCTTCATTTCTCGGTAATTCCGCCACGCTATAGGCTGGGCGCCTGGAGGATCGATGAGTTCGCAAATGGCCGAAAAGACGCAGTACATCGCCCGCCCGCCGCGGTGGGAATGTCATGGCGACATCGTCGTGGTCGACGAGAGCGGCCGCGAGCTGATGGGCCGGCTCGGCAATATCTCCGACGGCGGCTTCATGGCCGAGTGCGAGCAGAAGATCCCGAAGGGGTCGATCGTCGAGACGACGCTGCCGGACCGCGGGCCGGTGCGCGCCGAGGTCCGCTGGGTCCTCGGCTGGCGCTTCGGCGCGATGATCCTGCCCGATACGCAGTAAACGCGCCGGCGGCGGACCCCGCCGCAGATGATCATGGTGCCCGATGGACGACGAATATGGGCACTCAGATCGTTGGACAATTTTTCTCCCGCGGTCATGAGACGCGCTCATTTCCAGTCCGCGGCAAGTCCGCTCGTGGCCGGTAGCAGACTGTCTGCGTTAGAGCTAAATTGGCAAGAGCCCGACGCTGGCAAGTGCTCTCATGGCCTGCTTCAGGAGCCGACCGCAGGCGGTTATTGCGAAGTTGGACGTGCGACCCTCACCGGCTCGCGGCGACGGTCTCTACGATGAAGCTCACATCGTCGTCGGATAATCCTTCGCCGTTCGTTATTGGTGGAGGGAATGTCCTAGCCGCCTCATCCCCAGCGACGAACAGGTTGATGCGGTCATCGAGGTACCGCTGCAGCGGGCTGATGCCGATCACCCGAACATTCAGCGGCTCATCGCCGACCGGCCGTACCGACGGGCTGGCGCAGACAGCAGCCACTCGCTGCCGGTGATCGGTCGCCCGGGCATCCTGATCAGAAATCCGGAATCCTCGGCTTGGATGTCCTCTTTGCGCCGATTGTGATGAAAAAGGCCGCTCGTAGTAGAAGCTGACGTTCGCCGCTGGTGAGGGCGAGCGGAGCTGATCGTCTTGTCAGGCGATCGCCGGCTGGGACATCGGGATCAGCTTCGCGAGCC
>JBKBPQ010000008.1:0-206157 GCA_046293155.1 Allosphingosinicella sp.
TGCTTCACGAGCAGCTGGCGACCTTCTACCGCGGCTTCCGTCGCGACGCCCATCCGATGGCGATCATGTGCGGCGTCGTCGGCGCCTTGTCCGCCTTCTATCACGACAGCACCGATATCACCGATCCGCAGCAGCGGATGATCGCGTCGCACCGGCTGATCGCCAAGATGCCGACGATCGCGGCGATGGCCTACAAATATTCGATCGGCCAGCCGTTCATGTACCCGCAGAACGACCTCAGCTACACCGGCAACTTCCTGCGCATGACGTTCGGCGTTCCCGCCGAGCCCTATGAGATCAACCCGGTGGTCGAGAATGCGATGCGCCGCATCTTCATTCTCCACGCCGACCATGAGCAGAACGCCTCGACCTCGACGGTGCGGCTCGCCGGCTCGTCGGGCGCCAACCCGTTCGCCTGCATCGCCGCCGGAATCGCGTGCCTGTGGGGGCCGGCTCATGGCGGCGCTAACGAGGCGGCGCTCAACATGCTTCGCGAGATCGGCCGGCCGGAGCGGATCCCCGAATATATAGCCCGCGCCAAGGACAAGAACGACCCGTTCCGGCTGATGGGCTTCGGTCACCGGGTCTACAAAAATTTCGATCCGCGCGCGAAGGTGATGCAGAGGACCGCCGAGGAGGTGCTGAACGCCCTCAACATCTCCGATCCGGTTCTCGACACGGCTCGCGAGCTTGAGCGGATCGCGCTCCAGGACGATTATTTCATCGAAAAGAAGCTCTACCCGAACGTCGACTTCTATTCCGGCGTGATCCTCAACGCGATCGGCTTCCCGACCTCGATGTTCACCGCCCTCTTCGCCCTCGCCCGAACCGTCGGCTGGGTCGCGCAGTGGAACGAGATGATTTCAGACCCCGACCAGAAGATCGGCCGTCCGCGCCAGCTCTACGTCGGCGCGGCGCAGCGCGACTACGTGCCGGTCGATCAGCGGTAGAGGAGCTTCGCCCAGGTTGACGCCCGGCGCGGCTTGGCCATGTCGGGGTTGTAGGCGCGGTCCCAATAATAGCCGGCGAGTTGGTAATGGGCCTGGGCGGCCTTCTCATGAGCCGCCTTGCGGGCGAGCTCGACCTGCATCTCGGCGCGGTGGAGGAAGTAGGTCCGATCTTCCATGGCCGGCTTTCTATCCGATGAACGTCCTTCACGTTCATCTACATAGATCAACGGGTTAGCGGCCCGTCTTGTTCCGGGACCGTTTCGTCTCGGATCTCTAAGCGGCAGGCAATGTGAGGGTGAAGCGCGCGCCCTGCCCCGGAGCGCTGTCGAGCAGGATGTCGCCGCCCATCGCGCGGGCGAGACGGCGCGCGATATAGAGGCCGAGGCCGGTTCCGCCGGGCTCGGACGGGTCGACCCGCTCGAACTTGTCGAACACCCGGTCCTGGTCCTCGGGAGCGATGCCCTTGCCGAGATCGGCGACGGTGAGCGCGACCATCTGGCCGACCCGCTCGGTTCGGATCCACACCATCGAACCTTCCGGCGAATAGCGGATCGCGTTGACCAGCAGGTTCATCATGATCTGGAGGACGCGGCGGAACTCGCCAAGCGCGGGAAGCGCCTCGTCGTCGGCCGGCTTGTCGATCCGTACCTGGCGCTCGGCGGCGCGGACCGAAAGTAAGCCGGCGGCGCGGCGGGCGACGTCGGCGAGGTCGATTCGCTCGATCTCGGGCGTGAAGTCGTCGCGCTCGATCGCCTGGAGGTCGACGAGGTCGTCGACCATCGCGAGCAGGTGACGGCCCGCCGATGCGATGTCGGTGGCATAGGCGGTATATTCGCGGCGCAACGGCCCCTCATTCTGGGCTCGGAGCAGCTCGGCAGCGTTGACGATATGGTTGAGCGGTGCGCGCAGCGCCTGGTCGAGCCGCTCGCCGAACGCCCCGCTGTCGCTCCGGCGGTCCGGATCCTCAGTGACATCCTCCGACTGGTGGGCGACGACCGCGGAGCCTCGGAAGCCAGCGAAGCGGCCCATGCCGTCGATCAGAGGGACGCCCGAAAGCAGATACTGGCTTCCGGGCGCGGCGGCGAGCTCGGCGAGCTGGCCGTCGAAGCGGCTATGCTCGGCCAGTGCGATGAGGATCGGGATCGAACCGTCGGCGGTCTCGCGGAAGCGGAAGAGATGGACCATTCGGCGCCCGATCAGCTCCCGCGCGGTCCGCCCCAAAGCCGTTGTCGCGGAAGGCGACAATTGGGTGAGCGCAAGCGTCTCGTCGGTTTCCCACGTCCAGTCGGCGCCAGCGCGGAGGAAATCGGCTTCCCGCTCCTCCGGCTGCAGTTCCGCGCTCGGCTGCGGGGCTCGGGGGGTCCAGCCGCTGATCTCGAGCGTCACGTCGTTTCCGCTCGGCTCCGCTCGGACCCAGAGGTCGATGTCGCGCTCACCGTCGGCGGCGATGGCGGGCCGGGCGACGGTGATTCCGAGGCGACGGGCGAGCCGCGCCAGCGTCGCGATCTGCGGCACGGCGAGAACTCCGCCGGGGCGGCCGCCGGCATGTTCATGCAGGGCGGCAAGCGGCGGATCCGCCTCGATCAGGCGCCCTTCGGAATCGAGGCGGCCGGTAACGGTGCCGGCGATGGCGGGCGCATTTGTCATGCCGACCGGACGCTCCCCGAGGCGCGGGTCGACAGCCGGGCGACGCTGGCACGGTAGGCGGGATCGGCCTGCCAAAGCCGCATCACCTCGGCCGCGCTTGCCGAATCGAGGCTGTCATAGAGCTCGAGCTGTTCGGCGGCGGCATCGCCCTCGGCGCCCGAGAAGAGGCGGCCACGGGTGTTGAGCAGGAGAAGGATGGCGGCGGCATCGTCGCGCTCGATCATTCCGGCGCGAAGCAGCAAAGCGGGACCGCGCCCGCGCGGATCGGACAGAATCTCCCAGGCGGCAGCATGGTCGAGCCCGGCGCGGACCCCGAGCCCGGCGATGAACAGAGGCAGCATGCCTTCGCTCAAGGCGCGGGTCAGGAACGCGCCGTCGAGGCGATCGAGCGTGTGGAGCCGCCGGGACAGGCGCACGGCGGCGGCTTCGAGCCCGGCTCCTTCGTCATACTGCGCAATGAACGCGCTTGCGGCGGCTTCGACGGCGGCGTCGACGGCGCGCAGGCCGTGCTGCTGCACGAGATAATGGCGCAGCGCCGCGGCGACGAGCCAGACCAATTTGTGCTGAAGCTCGGCCGGAAGATCCACATGGCCGAGCACCGGCTCCTGGAAGCGGTCGAAACGGCGGCTGCGGGCGATGACCATTTCCATCGCCTCGCTCGCGAGGTCCGCATCGGAATCGCGAACCAGCGCGTAGAGCAGGTCCTCGCCGCTGCCCTGCCCATAGGCCTTCCAGAAGCGATGCTCCTCGACCCGGCGGACGAGCACGGTCCCAAGGTCGCTGTCGCTCAGCGCGCCGGCGCGCTCGAGGATCGGCAGGACGATCGGGACATGGGCGGACGACAGTGCGGCGTGGACGGTTTCCTGGGCAGCGAAATGCTCGGCGAGCGGCACCCGCAGGGCGTCCTCGATCGACCGGATCAGACGGGACAGAAGATTGGAAGCGGTGAGGCGCTGCCACTCGGTGAGTCGTGCCTGCTCGGGGAGGAGAAGGTCGGTGGCGGCGACGGCGAAGCGCTCGCGCGCGGCGGCCAGCAGCAAACGCGCCGCGTCGCTCCTCTCGCGCCGTTTCGATCCTGCCTCCGCCATCAGATCGTTCCTAGCCGCAGCAGAGTTAACCCGGCGCTAATCGTGGCGGCGATGAACCTGCTCCTGAGCCCAGAAGAAGGACGCGGCGGAATAAGCGAGCAGGACCACCACCCCGACGCTCCAATAGCCGGCGAGCGCGAAGGCGAGGAGGACGAGAAGCAGGCTGTGGCGGTCGGCGAGGAAGACCGCTCCCCTCACCTCCTTCGCGCCGATCTCGCGGCGGAGCGCGACGAGGAACAGGATGGCGATGATCGCGGTGAGCAATATGCCCCAGCCGTCGCCCGCCATGAGCCGATAAGCCAGGTTCAGCAGAGCCGCGCCTTCGAGAACCGGCAGAAGCACTCGCCACCAGGCATGGTCGCCGATCCGCTTGAGCCGCAGGCGGGCGAGGCGCAGCGCGATGCCTTCGAGCGGCATGGCGAGGACCAAGGGCACAAGCCCGAGCCAGCGCCAGTCCAGCGCGAAGGCGATCACCGCCAAGGTCGCCAGCGCCACCGCGCCCGCACCGATCATTGTCGGAGTCACGTTCTTGGTCATGATCGCCCGGGTCGCCATCAGCTCGATCGGGGCGAGAAGGTAACGCGACACCCAGTTGGGCGAGGCCCAGGCGATGCTGCTCAGCATTCGCCGTTGGAGCTCGGCGAAATCCTCGCGCCGGTCGACGATGGCGAGCTCGGCCGCTTCGCGCTCGCTGGCGACGGCGAGCGGAGTCACGCCGGTCTGGAGGGCTCGGCGGAGCAGCGTCGAGAGCACGTCCCACTCGGCGGGCATCAACGCCGCGTCGCGGAGCAGCTCGGCGTCGACGAGGGCAATGCCGGCCCAGCGCGTGTCGGCGTCGATCCGCTCGTAGCGCTCGTCGAAGCCGCGATCGGCGACGGTAAGCAGGGCTGGGCGGTCAGTCTCGGTCAGGCGGTCGAGATGCGAGCGCGCGCCGACGAAGCCGTCGGCCATCATGATCATTCGCCCGGCGCCGGGGAGCGCCGCGGCAGCCTCGCCGGCGTTGCGGGCGGTGGCGATGTCGATCCCTTCGCGGCGCAGCCGCTCGATCGCGGCGGCGAGCTCGCCGGGGATCGTCTCGACCATGATGATGACGCGTTTGGCGCCGCCGGCGGCGGCGAGCCGCGCCTGGCGCTCGATCAGGGTTCGACCGGCGAGCCAGAAGGTGGCGCGAAGGGGAACGCCGGGGTCCCGCGCCTCGCGCGTGGCAGACAACAAAGCAGCAATGGGCATCACGGGCAGGTTAGGTGGCGGCTTCGCCCCTGCCAACAGCGGATAAACCCGGTCCCCTATTGCTGGGAGAAGGCGTCCAGCGCTTCGCCGATCTTGCGCAGAACGACAGGGTCGCCCGGAGCGCCTTCCAGCGCCTCGTCGGCGAGGCCGACCATGCCGACCGCGTTGAAGCTCGCGGCGACGCTCTTGAGCCGTGACGCGGCGATCACCCAATTGGCGTCGCAGCGGGAACGGCCCATCAGGTCAAGCTGGCGGGCAGCGCTGGTCAGGAAGGCCTCGCGAAGCTCGTCCATCAGCGCGCGGTCGTTGCCGACGGCGGCGGCGAGCGATGCGGTCAGGGCTCCGGGGTCATAGGCCATGCGACAGGCCGTATCCCCGGCTGGTTAAGGAGGTGTTTCGCTGGCGTCCAAACCTGATACAACGGGCCCATGAGTTCAGGGGCAGAGGTCGCCGTGGCGCATCCGGACGAAGCCGTCGAGTGGGAGGAGCCGGGCGAATCCGGCTGGGCCGAGGAGCATTTCGATCTGCCCGATCTCGGCGCGCCTGAGCCCGAGCCGGAGCGCGGCGGCAGGCCCCTGCTCGCCGGCATCCTCGCCTTTCTCGCGGTAGTCTGGATCGGCCTGTGCGGCCTCGCTTTCTATCGGACCGCGGGAGCGGCGCCATCGCTTGTCGACGTCGCCGGCTGGATCGCGACCGCATCGGTTCCCCTGGTCCTGCTCGGCCTGGCCTGGCTGATCTTCGGGCGCAGCAGCCGGTCGGAGACGGAGAAATTCACCCGCGCCGTCGTCGCCATGCGAAGCGAGGCGCAGGCGCTCGACCGCGTGCTCGGAGTCATCACGGAGCGTCTCGTCGACAACCGAGCGCAGCTGACCGAGAGCAGTGCGCGGCTGATGCGGCTGGGCGAGGAAGCGTCGGACCGGCTCGGGCGCGTCACTCATTATCTCGCGCGCGAAAGCACGGAGCTCGAGCGAAAGTCGGCGTCGCTCGAAGCTGCGGCGGCGCAGGCGCGGGTCGACATGGGCGTTCTCCTCGCCGACATCCCGCAGGCCGAGCAGGCGGCGCGGACCTTCAGCGAGACTCTCAAGGAAGCGGGCGTCACGGCCAACGAGCGGGCTCGGGCGCTGGAGGCGCAGCTGTCGGCGATCACCGCGCGGGCGCAGGACGCGGACACCAATGTCGGCGGCGCGGCCGAGCGGCTGAGCGCGCACATCTCGCGGATCGAGAGCAGCGCCGGGGTCGCGTCCGAACAGCTCGAAGGCACCGCGGCCCGGCTCGACGCCGCTGTCGACGCGGCCCTTGCCCGCACCACGGAGGCGGTCGAGGCGACGCGCGGTGCGCTGGACGTCCAGGCCCAGGCGCTCGCCGCCTCGATCGAGGAAAGCCGCGCCCGCTTCGCCGAAGCCGGAGCCGAGGTCAGCCGCCAGATCGGCGAGCAGCTCGCGGGGCTCACCGGACAGATCGAGACGATCGAAGCGCGCCTTGCCGCACAGGACGAATCGGTGCGCGGACTCCTCGCCACCGTCATCAACGAGATCGACCAGCTGGACGAGCGGCTCCGCCTCACCGGCGCGGCCGGCGACGAGCAGTCCGCGCGCCTCAGCCAGAGCGTCGAGGCACTGCGCGGCCTGGTCGGCTCGCTTTACGGCGAGATCGGTCGTTCGCGCGAGGCGGCGGGCGAGATGATAGATCAGGCGCATAATGTCGGCGCGGCGATGGACGCTGTCGCGGCACGGATGCGCGACGAGCTGTCGCCGGCGCTCGACGACGTCCAGGCCAAGGCGGCGACCGCCCGGCATACGGCGTTGGAAGCGGTCGAGCCGGTCGCGGAGGCGCAGGCGGCGGCGCAGGGCGCGCTGGAGCGGCTGATCGAGGCCGAGCATGCCATCGAGCGGCAGAAGGCCCTGCTCCACGACCTCGTCATGGCCGGCACCAGCGGCGCGACGAGCGTCGAGGAGAAATTGAAAGGCATCGCCGCCGCCGCCACCGAGGCCGAGGAAGCGTCGAAGACGGTGCTTCGCGAGACCGGTCCGGAGCTGGTCGAGGCGCTGGTGCGGGTGCGCGAGGCGGCACGGGCCGCGGCGCAGCATGCCCGCGAGGCGATCTCAGCCGTCATCCCGGAGAGCGCGGCGAGCCTGTCGGACGCGGTCAAGGGCGCGGTCGACCAGTCGGTCACCGATGCCGTGAGGCAGCAGATCGCCGAACTTGGGGCGGCATCGCAGCAGGCCACCGCCGCCGCGCGGACGGCCTCGGAGCGGCTCACCCGCCAGCTGCTGACGATCGGCGAAAGTGCCGCTGCGCTGGAGGCCAGGATCGAGGAAGAGCGCGTTCTGCGCGAAGAGCAGGACCAGGGCAGCATGGGCCGAAGCGTCGCCCTGCTGATCGAATCGCTTAATTCGACCGCGATCGACGTCACCAAGATCCTGTCGAACGAAGTCACCGACTCCGCCTGGCGCGATTACCTCAAGGGTGAGCGGGGGGTGTTCACCCGCCGTGCGGTGCGCCTGCTGGAAACCGGCGAGGCCCGGGAGATCGCGCGTCACTATGACGAGGAGCCGGAGTTCCGCGACCAGGTGAACCGCTACATCCACGATTTCGAGGCGATGCTGCGCCGGGTCCTCGCGGACCGCGAAGGCGACGCGCTCAGCATCACCCTGCTGTCGTCCGACATGGGCAAGCTCTACGTCGCCCTTGCCCAGGCCATCGAGCGGCTCCGCCGCTAGTAATCAGTGCATCCAGTCTAGGTCGTCGACACTGATCCAGCCGAAGACGTAATTGGCGTAGAACAGGCCGAACAGCAGCGCCGATAGCAAGGTCGTGCGAAGGAAGATCTTGGCCGCCGGGAAGCGGTGGGGCGCGCTTTCGGCGTGGCCGGGCTGCACTTCCTCCCCTACCTCCTCCGCCGTGCGGACGTGCCAGGGCATCACCACGAACAGGCTCAATGCCCAGAACAACAGGTAGATGGCGAGGATCGAGGTGAGCTGCACGGTCTCACATCCTCACGATCATGACGCGGACGACGGGTTTCTTGCCGGTCCAGTCGGTGGCGCAGCGGCGGACGGCGAGGCGGACGGCCTCGTGAAGCCGGTCCTCGTCATTGCCGCGCGCGCTGCGCACCGCCTCCTCGGCCGCGTCGACGGCCTCGGCGACGAAGGCATCGCGATCCTCCTCGACCGGAACGCCCTCGAGCACGATCTGGACGTCGCCGGCGAGCTTGCCCGCGATATCGAGCGGGACCGCGACCGCGATCACGCCGGCGGTCGAGATCCGGCGGCGCTCGTTCATCGTGGTGCCGTCGGCGGGAAGGATGACGTCGCCGTCGAGGACGAGGCGGCCGACGCGCTCCTCGCCGAGCTTGCGCGGACCGTCCGGCGCGAGGCGGACGACATCGCCATTTTTCTGGACGATCCCGCGCGGCACGCCCTGCGACCGGGCGAAACGGTCATGCTCGGCCATGTGACGGAGCTCGCCGTGGACGGGCACGATGATCTCGGGCCGGATCCACTTGTACATCGCCGCGAGCTCGGGTCGGCCGGGATGGCCGGAGACGTGGACGTTGGCTTGGCGGTCGGTGATCATCCTGATGCCCTTGGCGGCGAGCTCGTTCTGGATTCGGCCGATGGCGATCTCGTTGCCGGGGATCTGCTTGGACGAGAAGACGACGAGGTCGCCCTCGGTCAGGCTCAATTTGTGCTGGTCGAACGCGATCCGGGCGAGCGCGGCGCGATACTCCCCCTGGCCGCCAGTGGCGATGATCATCACGTCGCGGCGCGGAAGCTGCATCGCGGTCTCGAAGTCGATCGTCTCGGGGAAATCGAGAAGATAGCCGACGCTCTTGGCGACGCGCAGGATCCGGTCCAGCGAACGACCGGCGACGCAGACCTGGCGGCCGGTGTCGCGGGCGACGTTTCCGAGCGTGCGGAGCCGAGCCGCGTTCGACGCGAAGGTGGTGACGAGCACCCTGCCCTCCGCCTCGCCGATGACCCGGTCGAGATCGGCGCGGACGCCTTCCTCCGAACCCGACGCCTCTTCCTGGAAGACGTTGGTCGAATCGCAGACGAGCGCGAGAATGCCCTCGTCGCCGACCTTGGTCAGGGCGGCGGCGTCGGCGGGATTGCCGAGCTGCGGGAACTCGTCGAGCTTCCAGTCGCCGGTGTGGAAGACCTTGCCGTGAGGAGTTTCGATGACGAGCGCGTTGCCCTCGGGGATCGAATGAGCGAGCGGCACAAAGCGGATGCAGAAGGGATCGATCCGGACGTCGCCGCCGATCTCGATGATGTTGACCTTCACCTCCTCGGTGAGGCCCTCTTCCTTCAGCTTCTCAGCGATCAGCCCCGCGGTGAACGGAGTCGCGTAGAGCGGAACGCCGAGGTCGGCTGCGAGATAGGGGATCGCCCCGATATGGTCCTCGTGCCCGTGGGTCAGGACGATGCCGACCAGGTCCTCCTTACGCTCCTCGATGAAGGCGAGGTCCGGCAGAATGAGCTCGACCCCCGGATAGGCCGGATCGGCGAAGGTCATGCCGAGGTCGACCATGAGCCACTTGCCCTGGGTGCCGTAGAGATTGACGTTCATGCCGATCTCGCCGGAACCGCCGAGCGCGAGGAAGAGAAGTTCGTTGCCGGGTTTCATTTGATTTCCTGTCACCCCAGCGCAGGCTGGGGTCCACCGACCTCCGCGCCCGCTGGACGTTTCGGTAGATGCCAGCCTGCGCTGGCATGACGATCACCCGCCGCTTTGGCTCCGCTGGTACAGCATCGCAAGGCCCTGGATGGTGAGGTCGGGCTCGATCGCGTCGAACATGTCACTATGCTGGTCGAACAGGACCGCGAGGCCGCCGGTTGCGACGACCTTCACGGGACGGCCGACCTCCGCTTTCATTCGGGCGGTGAGGCCCTCCATCATCGCGACATAGCCCCAGAAGATGCCGATCAGCATCTGATCCTCCGTGGTTCGGCCGATCACGCTCCGGTCGGTGGGGGCCTCGATGGCGATGCGCGGAAGCTTGGCGGCGGCGCTGACCAGGGCGTCCAATGAAAGGTTGATGCCCGGGGCGATGATGCCGCCCTTGTAGGCGCCGTCATAGTCGATGAGGTCGAAAGTGGTAGCGGTGCCGAAGTCGATGACGATGAGGTCGCCTTCGTGGAGCGCATGGGCAGCGATGGCGTCGAGCACGCGGTCGGCGCCGACGCTGCGCGGCTCGACCACGTCCAGCTCGATCGGCCACGCTGCCTCGCCCTGCCCCGCGATCAGCGGCTCCACGCCGAAATATTTGACCGCGAGCACTTCGAGGTTGTGGAGCGCGCGGGGCACCACGGTGCCGATGATCACCGCCTCGACATCGCCCTTGGCGAAGCCCTCGAGCTCGAGCAGCTGATGGAGCCAGACGGCATATTGATCGGCGGTTCGGCGCGGGTCGGTCGCGATGCGCCATCGAGCGCGGATGACGCCCTCCTCGACGAGAGCGAAAACCAGGTTCGTGTTGCCGGCGTCGATGGCGAGAAGCATGGGCTCTCCCTAGTGCGCCGCGCTTCGCTTGGCGAGGGCGAGGCTGCGATGGTACGTTGGTAGGGACACGGGAGTTCGCCGAGGGGGAAAGCTCATGAACGTCAAGATCCTCTACATTATCGCGGCGATCCTCGCCTTCACGGCGGCCGCGATCTACTATTTCCGAGCCGAGCCGGGCGAGAGCCTTGCGGTGAGGATCGGCCTGCTAATCGTCCTGGGCGCGGTTATGCTGTGGTATGGGTTGAGGCGTCCCAATACTCCCGCTGCCTGACGAGCTTGCCTGTGGATAGGATCGTCACCGAGCGCCTGGTCCTGCGCCGCGCCCGGCCCGACGACCTGGAGGCAATACACGAGGTGCTGAGCAATCCGGGCGCGATGCGCTACTGGTCCAGCCTGCCGCACGAAAGCCTGGAGCAAACCCGGGACTGGCTCGCGAGCATGATCGAGGACGAGCCGGGGGTCCGCGAGGATTTCATCGTCGAGCATGACGGGCGGGCAATCGGCAAGGCGGGCTGTTACCGGCTGCCCGAGATCGGCTATATCCTCCACCCGGATTATTGGGGACAAGGCTTTGCGACCGAGGCGCTGACGGCGGTGGTCGCTCATATTTTCGCTCACCACCCCGTCGATGGGGTGAGGGCCGACATCGACCCCCGCAATCTCGCCTCCATCCGGCTGCTCGAACGGCTCGGCTTCACCGAGAGCCACCGCGCGACACGCACATGGAAGATCGGCGAGGAATGGTGCGACAGCGTCTATTACACGCTGAAACGACCCTAGATCAGGAATACGTCGCCGGCATGGATCGTGCGCATAGTGCCGTCGGCGAGGCGCAGGCGAAGGGCGCCGTCCTCGTCGAGGCCGTCGAACAGCCCCTCGCCTTCCGAGGTCGACAGGGCCGTGCCGATCGGATGGGCGGCGGCGAGCCAGGCGCGGCGGACGGAGCCGACGCCCTCCCCCCGCCAGCGTGCGAGCCAGCGCGCGAGAGTCTCGGACAGCAGTTCGGCGAAGTCCCCAGGTTCGGGTGCAGCCCCGGCCAGTCGGGTAAGGCTGGTGGCTGGGCGCTCCAGCCCCTCCGGATGATGCGCAAGGTTCACGCCGAAGCCAATGACGATCGCGTCCCCCGACCGCTCGAGCAGGATGCCCGCGAGCTTGGCGCCGTCCGCGAGAAGGTCGTTCGGCCATTTGATCTTAACTGCGGGCGAGTAGAGCGACACGGCCTCGTGGAGCGCCACGGCAGACACGAGCGCCAGTGTCGGTGCGGGCGGATCGCCGGGCCGGATTCTAACCAGTGTGCTGGCGTAAAGATTGCCCGGCGGCGACATCCACGCCCGCCCTTGCCGGCCCTTGCCGCCGCTCTGGACCTCGGCGCGCAGCCACAGGCCCTCCGGCGCGCCCGCGGCCGCGCGCGCGATCAGGTCGTCATTGGTCGAGCCGGTCTCGAGGACGGTCTCGATCGGCACCTTCGATCAGAACAACGAGGCGGCCGCGGCGTCGGTGAGCGGCGACAAATAGGGGATCGCCAGATAGCCGAGCGGCGATACAGCGAGCGCGGTCACCAGGATCAGCGCGGCGCCGATGGGCTCGCGGTCCTTGATGTAGGCGGGCGCGGGATCGTCGAAATACATGATCTTGACGATCTTGATGTAGTAGAAGGCGCTGATCACAGAGGTTGCGATCGCAACCGCCGCGAGCCAGACCAGATCGGCGCGGACGGCGGCTTCGAACACCACGAATTTCGGCCAGAAGCCGAATAGCGGCGGGATGCCGGCGAGGCTCAGCATGAACACCGCCATCGCCGCGGCCAGGCCGGGCCTCGTGCGCGACAGGCCGGACAGGCTGGCGATCGATTCCACCGGCTCGCCGTCCATATCACGCATGCGAAGCACGACGAGGAACGAGCCCAAGGTCATGACGATATAGACCGTCATGTAGAACAGCACGGACGACGCGCCCGCCTGTCCGCCGGCGGCGAGGCCGACGAGAGCGAAGCCGACATTGTTGATCGAGCTGTAGGCGAGCAGGCGCTTGATGTTGCGCTGGCCGATCGCGGCGACTCCGCCAAGGATCGTGGAGGCGAGGGCCATGAAAATGATGATCTGCTGCCAGGCGCCCGCGGCCGGCCCGAGCGCGTCAAGGGCGACCCGGACGAGCAATGCCATCGCGGCGACCTTCGGAGCCGAGGCGAAGAAGGCGGTGACCGGAGTCGGAGCGCCTTCGTACACGTCCGGGGTCCACATGTGGAACGGCACGGCCGAGACCTTGAACGCGATTCCGGCGAGCACGAAGACGATGCCGAACAGGCGGCCCATCTCGATGCCCTCATCCGCCGGCGTTCCGAGCGCGCTGGCGATGTCGCCGAACATGGTCGAGCCGGTGAAGCCATAGAGCAGCGAGATTCCGTAGAGCAGAAGACCGCTCGCCAACGCTCCGAGCACGAAATATTTTAGGCCCGCCTCGGCCGAGCGCGTGTCGCTACGCTGGAACGAGGCGAGGACGTAGGCCGACAGGCTCTGCATCTCGAGGCCGACATAGAGGGTGAGCAGGTCGGTCGCGGTGACCATCAGGCCCATGCCGATCGCCGAGAAGATGACCAGCACCGAATATTCGGCCTTGTAATCCCCTGCCCGGCCGAACCAGCCGGCGGCGGCAAGCAGCGCGACGGCCGCGGCGCCGTAGATCAGCACGCGCGAGAAGCCGGCGAACAGATCGCTTGTGACGAGCCCCGCGAAGGCGACCGCGTTGGCACCGGACTCAACCGGGATCAGGAAGGCGGCCACGACGAGCGCGGCGACCGCGGCCCAGGTGATCGCCTTGGCAGCCTTGTCACCGCCCCATGCCGACCACAGCAACAGCACGAGCGAAGCGACGGTGAGGAAAAGCTCCGGAGCGACGAGGAGCAGGTCGCGGTACATCAGTGCGCCTCCTCAGCGCCGGTTGGTGCGGGCGTGTCGTGGCCCTCGGCGGCGCCGGGCGCGACATGAGCATCGGTTGCGGGGCGCGGCGTGCCCGGGGTGAGTTGCGCGTCGCCCGCCGGGGCGGCGCGCGAGATGCGCTCAACAAGGATTCCGACGTCGTTGCGCATCGGCGCAAGGAAGCTCTCCGGATAGACGCCCATCCACAGAACGACGGCGGCGATCGGCGCCATGAACAGGAACTCGCGCGGGTTGAGGTCGCGCATCGCGGCGGCCTCGGGCGTGCGCGCGGTGCCGAAGGCGATCCGCCAGTAGAGCAGGAGCATATAGGCCGCGCCGAGAATGATTCCGGTCGCAGCGACGAACGCCACCAGGCTGTACGCGCGGTAGGCGCCAAGCATGCTCAGGAACTCGCCGACGAAGCCGCTGGTGCCTGGCAGGCCGACCGCCGCCATCGTGAACAGCAGGAACAGGACGGCATAGGCCGGCATGTTGTTGGCGACGCCGCCGTAGCGGTCGATCTCGCGGGTGTGCATTCGGTCGTAGACCACTCCGACGCACAGGAAGAGCGCGCCCGAGACGAGGCCGTGACTCAGCATGACGATGAGGCCGCCCTCGATCCCCTGGCGGTTGAAGGAGAACAGGCCGATCGTCACGAACGCCATGTGCGCGACGGACGAATAAGCGATCAGCTTCTTCATGTCCTTCTGCACCAGCGCGACGAGCGAGGTGTAGACGATGGCGACGAGGCTGAGACCCATCATCAGCCAGAACAGCTGGTTCGACGCCTCCGGGAACATCGGCAGCGAGAAGCGAACGAAACCGTAGCCGCCGAGCTTCAGGAGAACGCCGGCGAGGATGACCGACCCGGCGGTCGGGGCCTGCACGTGCGCGTCCGGCAACCAGGTGTGGACCGGCCACATCGGGAGCTTGACCGCGAAGCTGGCGAGGAAGGCGAGGAACAGCCAGGTCTGCGCTTCCGGCGGGAAATCGGTGTTCAAGAGCACCGGGATGCTGGTGGTGCCGGCATAGTTCACCATCCACAGCATCGCGATCAGCATCAGCACTGATCCGAGCAGGGTGTAGAGGAAGAACTTGTAGGCCGCGTAGATGCGGTTGGCGCCGCCCCAGATGCCGATGATCAGGTACATCGGAATGAGGCCGGCCTCGAAGAAGATGTAGAAGAGGAAGATGTCCTGCGCCATGAACACGCCGAGCATCAGCACCTCGGTGATCAGGAACCAGGTCATATATTCCTGGACCCGGTCCTTGATCGCGGCGCTGGCGAGGATGCAGATCGGCATCAGGAACACGCTGAGCATGATCAGCATCAGCGCGATGCCGTCGATGCCGAGCGCCCAGGCGAAGCGACCGAACAGATTGACGTTCTCAACGAACTGCCACTGATCGCCGCCGACCTCGTAGCTCGCCCACAGGAGGATGCCGAGAGCAAGGTCGACGAGCGTGGCGCCGAGCGCGATGGCTCGGGCCGCCGAAGCGCTCACGAACAGGCAGGCGATGGCGGCGATCGTCGGGATCGCCAGCATCAGCGACAGAATGGGAAAATCGAGCTGGTTCACCGGGAGAACATCCAGGTCACGAGGCCGGTGATGCCGAGCAGCATCCAGAAGGCGTAGGTGTAGACATAGCCGGACTGCAGCCGCGCGGTGACGCGGGTGCCGGCGGCGACGACGGCGGCGGCGCCGTTCGGACCGAAGCGGTCGATCGTGCCCTCATCGCCCCGCTTCCAGAACTGGCGGCCGAACCAGAGCGCGGGCCGCACGATGACGCGGTCGTAGAGCTCGTCGAAATACCACTTGTTGTAGAAGAAGGTGTAGAGGACGCGCAGGTGATCCGCCGCCTTCGCCGCGAAGCTCGGCCGCCGGATATAGGCGTAGAAGGCGAAGGCGAAGCCGATCAGCATCGCCACGGCCGGCGACAGCTTCACCCACAACGGCACTTCGTGAATGGCGTGCATCAGGTGCGTGTCGAACGCGAGCGCGCCGTGCCAGAACAGCTCGCCTTCGTGGCTGTCGATGAAGGCGTGGTGGAACACCATGCCCGCCGCGATCGCGCCGAGCGACAGCAGAGCGAGCGGCACCAGCATCGTCCACGGACTCTCGTGCGGGTGATAGCCGGCGGTGCCTTCCACCGGGTGAAGGTCGGCATGGCTGCTGTCGCCATGCTCCTCGTCGGGAGTGTCGTGATGGCCATGGACGGCGTGTTGGATATGCTCGGACGCGGCCCAGCGCGGCTTGCCCCAGAAGGTCAGGAACATGAGCCGCCAGCTGTAGAAGCTGGTCAGCATCGCCGCGAGCACGCCGACGAAGAAGGCGAAGCCGGACACCGCCGCGCCGCTCGCATAGGCGCTCTCGATGATCGCGTCCTTGGAGAAGAATCCGGCGAAGCCGAAGCTCGGAAGGCCCGCGACCTGGATGATTCCGACGCCGGTGATCGCAAGCGTGCCGATCATCATCGCCCAGAAGGTGAGCGGGATCGACTTACGAAGGCCGCCGTAGAAGCGCATGTCCTGCTCGTGGTGCATCGCGTGGATTACCGAGCCAGCGCCAAGGAACAGGAGGGCCTTGAAGAAGGCGTGGGTGAACAGGTGGAACATCGCCGCGCCGTAGGCGCCGACGCCCGCGGCGAAGAACATGTAGCCGAGCTGCGAGCAGGTCGAATAGGCGATGACCCGCTTGATGTCGTTCTGGACCGTGCCGACGGTCGCCGCGAACAGGGCGGTCGCCGCGCCTACGAAGGTGACGATCGCGAGGGCGGTGTCGCTCTGCTCGAACAGAGGCGACATGCGGCAGACCATGAACACGCCGGCGGTGACCATGGTCGCGGCGTGGATGAGGGCGGAGACCGGGGTCGGGCCCTCCATCGCGTCCGGAAGCCAGGTGTGGAGGCCGAGCTGCGCCGACTTGCCCATCGCGCCGATGAACAGGAGGATGCAAAGCAGGGTCAGCGTGTCGACGCGGTAGCCGAGGAAGCCGATCGTCGAGCCCGCGAAGCTGGGCGCAGCGCCCAGGATCTCGCCGATCGACATGGTGCCGAACACCAGGAAGATGCCGAACATGCCGAGCATGAAGCCGAAGTCGCCGACGCGGTTGACGACGAACGCCTTCATCGCCGCGGCGTTGGCCGACGGCTTATGGTACCAGAAGCCGATCAACAGGTAGGACGCGAGACCGACGCCTTCCCAGCCGAAGAACATCTGGAGGAGGTTGTCGGCGGTCACCAGCATCAGCATCGCGAAGGTGAACAGCGACAGATAGGCGAAGAAGCGGGGCTGCGAAGGATCCTCCGCCATATAGCCCCAGCTGTAGAGGTGGACGAGCGCCGAGACGGTGGTCACCACGACCAGCATCACCGCGGTCAGGCTGTCGACCCACAGCGACCAGTTGACCTGAAGGTCGCCCGACTGGATCCAGGTCAGCACCGGGACATTCCCGGGCTCGGCGGTGCCGGCGAGGAAGCCGAGGAAGATCGGCCACGACAGGATCATCGACACGAACAAGGCGCCGGTGGTGACCAGCTTCGCGGCGAAATTGCCGATGAAGCGGCCGCCGAGCCCGGCGACGATTGCCGCCAGGAGCGGCAGGAAGACGATGGCCTGGATCACGTCAGCCCTTCATCTGATTGATGTCGTCAACCGCGATGGTGCCACGGTTGCGGAAGTAGATGACGAGGATGGCGAGCCCGATCGCCGCTTCCGCGGCGGCGACGGTGAGAACGAACATCGCAAACGCCTGGCCGACCATGTCGCCGAGGAAGACCGAGAAGGCGACGAGGTTGATGTTCACCGCGAGGAGGATGAGCTCGATCGCCATCAGGATGACGATGACGTTCTTCCGGTTGAGGAAGATGCCGAGCACGCCGAGCACGAACAGGATCGCGCCGACTGCGAGGAAGTGACCCAGGCCGATCACAGCTCGACCCCCTGCCCGACTTCGGGGTTCACGTTGATCACGGCATCCTCGGGACGGCGCCAATTCTGCTTCCGGACATTCTGCGGGCGAAGGCCGCCGCGGCGGCGGCTGGTGAGGACGATCGCGCCGACCATCGCGACAAGGAGCACGATGCCGGCGGCCTCGAAGATGAACACGTAGCGTGTGTAGAGGATGGTCCCGAGCGCCTCGATGTTCGGTACGTTGGCCGGCGTCGGAGCTCGGCCGGCGATCTGGACGCCGCCCTGGTTCCACGCGAGCAGTGCCGCCAGAGTCTCGAACAGCAGGACCAATGCGAGGGCGCCGCCGATCGCCCAGTAGCGGGAGATCCCGGCGCGAAGCTCGGCCACGTCTACATTGAGCATCATCACGACGAACAGGAACAGCACCGCGACCGCGCCGACGTAGACGATGACCAGGAGGAAGGCGAGGAACTCGGCGCCGATCAGAAGGAACAGGCCCGCCGCGTTGAAGAAGGCGAGGATCAGCCACAACACGTTGTGAACCGGGTTGCGCGCGAAGATGGTCATGAAACCCGACAGGACGACCAGGGTCGCGAACAAGTAGAAGACGAAGGTCGCGATCATGCTCCGGCACCCGCACAGGCTGTCGTCCCCGCGGCCGCGGAGGCCCAGCCGCCGCTCAGGGGCCGGTTCAAATGAAGCTGGATTCCCGCTCTCGCGGGAATGACGAAATGGCTGATCATGATGCCTGCGGCTTGCGAATCTGTCGGGGCGATTAACGGTAGGGGGCGTCGGCGGCAAGGTTGGCGGCGAGGGCCCGCTCCCACTTGTCGCCGTTGGCGAGAAGCTTGGCCTTGTCGTAGAGCAATTCCTCGCGGGTCTCGGTGGCGAAATCCATGTTCGGCCCCTCGACAATGGCGTCGACCGGGCAGGCTTCCTGGCACAGGCCGCAATAGATGCACTTCACCATGTCGATGTCGTAGCGCGTGGTCCGGCGGCTGCCGTCCTCGCGTGGCTCGGCCTCGATGGTGATGGCCAGTGCGGGGCATACCGCCTCGCACAATTTGCACGCGATGCAGCGCTCCTCGCCGTTCGGATAGCGGCGAAGCGCGTGCTCGCCGCGGAAGCGCGGAGAGATCGGGTTCTTCTCGAACGGATAGTTGATCGTCGCCTTCGGCTTGAAGAAATATTTCAGCGTCAAAGCGTGCGCCTTCACGAACTCCCAGAGGGTGAAGGCCTTGATCGTCTGAGCGATGCTCATCGGGCGGTACTCACAGTCGAAATTACGGGCGCGTCGGACGCCGGAGCGGCGGCCGCGCCATCATAGCGGGTCAGCATCAGGTAGCCGGACACCAGGAACACCCAGATCAGCGAGATGGGCAGGAAAATCTTCCAGCCCAGCCGCATGAGCTGATCGTACCGGAACCGCGGGACGGTGGCTTTGACCCAGGAGAAGATGAAGAAGAACAGGAAGATCTTCGCGAAGAACCAGAAGAAGCCGGTCGCCACAGGGCCGAAGAAGAACCAGTAGAGCGGGTCCCAGTTCACCGGGGGCAGCCAGCCGCCCCAGAACAGCAGCGCGTTCATTCCGCACATGAGGAGGACGTTGCCGTACTCGCCCAGCCAGAACAGCGCGAAGCTCATCGAGCTGTATTCGGTCTGGTAGCCGGCGACGAGCTCGCTCTCCGCCTCGGTGAGATCGAACGGCGCGCGCGCGGTCTCGGCCATCGACGAGATGAGGAAGATCACCGCGAGCGGGAACAGCAGCGGGTTGAGGCCGAAGCCGTTGATGAAGCCGAGGATATGGCCCTGCTGGGCGGCGATGATCCCGCTCAAATTGAAGGTGCCCGCCCAGAGGATGACCGGGATCAGGACGAAGCCGATCGACACCTCGTAGCTCACCATCTGCGCGGCCGCGCGAAGCGCCGAGTAAAAGGGATATTTGGAGTTGGACGCCCAACCGGCGATGATGACGCCGTACACCCCGAGCGACGACACCGCGAGCAGATACAGGAGGCCGACGTTGATATCGGCGAGCACCGCGCCCGGCCCGAACGGGATCACCGCCCAGGCGAGCAGCGCCACGGTGAAGGTGATGATCGGAGCGATGATGAACAGGCCGCGGTTGGCGCCCGCCGGGATAATCGTCTCCTTGAGGAAGACCTTCAAACCGTCGGCGAAGCTCTGCAGCAGGCCGAACGGACCGACGACGTTGGGGCCCTTGCGGAGCGCCATCGCCGCCCAAATCTTGCGGTCGGCATAAATGATCATCGCCACCGCAAGCATCAGCGGCAGAGCGATCAGAAGGATCAGGATCAGGGTGGCCAGGAACCAGCCGAACCCATAGCCAGCCCAGGACTGGAACCACTCGGTCACTCTGCGGCCTCCGCAAACTCCTGCCCGTGCAGGATCTCGGCCGAGCAGCGCTGGAGCGTCGGCGAGGAGCGGGCAATCGGGTTGGTGAGATAGAAATCCTGGATCGGATAGGCGACCTCGGTCCCCTTCGCGATCTTCGCGGCGGCGAGTGCCGGTGGTGCCCAGTCGAAGCTCACGAGCTGCGGCTGAGCGAAGCGCGGATCGTCGGCGAACAACGCTTGGCGGAGTTGGCCGAACGTGTCGAACGGCAGCGGCTTGCCGAGCACCTCGGACAGCGCCCGGAAGATCGACCAGTCCTCGCGGGCGTCACCCGGCGGATCGACCGCCTTCTCTGAATATTGGACACGGCCCTCGAGGTTCACGTAGATGCCGTGCTTCTCGCTATAGGCGGCGCCGGGAAGGACGATGTCGGCCGCGGCCGCGCCCTTGTCACCGTGATGGCCGATATAGACCTTGGTCGAGCCGGCGAACGGAGCATAGTCCATCTCATCGGCGCCGAGCAGGAAGACCAGCTTGGGCGCCTTGGCAGCGACCGCAGCCATGCCGCCCGGCTGCGCATAGCCGAGCATCAGGCCGCCGGTGCGCGCCGCGGCGGTGTGAAGGACGTTGAAGCCGTTCCAGCCGTCACGGACGAGGTTGAAGGCGGAGGCCAGCGCGAGCGCAGCCGCCTGCCCGCCCGGCACCTTGAGCGCCGCGCCGCCGACGATCACCGCCGGACGGGCCGCGCCGGTCAGCGCCTCGGCCGCTTCCTTGGGCAGCTTGGCGAGCAGCGACAGGTCGTTGCCGAGCCACGTCACCGGGTAAGTGAGGTCGACCTCCGGGCCGATCGCGAACACCTTGGCGCCGCGCTTCACCGCCTTGCGAATGCGCGTGTTGACCAGGCTCGCTTCCCAGCGCGGGTTGGTTCCGACGAGAAGCACCACGTCCGCGGTCTCGAGGCCGGCGATGGTGGTGTTGAAATTGACCGCGGCGATGTTGGACGCGTCATAGTCGAGGCCGGTCTGGCGTCCTTCGAGCAGGTCGGAACCGAGCGAGGCGAGCAGCTTTTTCGCGGCATACATCGTCTCGACATCGACGAGGTCTCCGGCGATCGCCGCGACGCTCGAGCCGGCTGCCTTGGCAGCCTCGGCGATTTTCTCGAACGCCTCGTTCCAGCTCGCCTGGCGGAGCTTGCCGTCGACGCGGATCCAGGGACGGTCCAGGCGGCGGCGAAGCAGGCCGTCGACCGCGTGCCGAGTCTTGTCCGAAGCCCACTCCTCGTTGACGTCCTCGTTCAGACGGGGAAGCGCGCGCATCACTTCGCGCATGCGGCTGTCGAGGCGGATGTTGCTTCCGACCGCGTCCATCACGTCGATCGCCGGGGTCTTGCGAAGCTCCCACGGGCGCGCCTCGAAGCTGTACGGCTTCGACGTGAGGGCGCCGACCGGGCACAGGTCGACGACGTTGCCCGACAGCTCGCTCTTGAGGGCGTCCTCGAGATAGGAGGTGATCTCCATATTCTCGCCGCGGCCGATGGCGCCGAGATCCTCGACGCCGGCAACCTCCTCCATGAAGCGGATGCAGCGGGTGCAGTGGATGCAGCGGGTCATGAACGTCTTGACGACCGGACCCATATATTTCTCGGCGACGGCCCGCTTGTTCTCGTCATAGCGGTTGTGACCGCGGCCATAGGCCATGGTCTCGTCCTGGAGGTCGCACTCGCCGCCCTGATCGCAAATCGGGCAATCGAGCGGGTGGTTGATCAGAAGGAACTCGAGCACCCCTTCCCGCGCCTTCTTCACGGTCAGCGAGTTGGTGATGATCTCCTGATTGTCCGCCGCCGGAAGGGCGCACGACGCCTGCGGCTTGGGCGGGCCGGGCTTCACCTCGACCAGGCACATGCGGCAATTGCCGGCGATCGAAAGCCGCTCGTGATAGCAGAAGCGCGGAATCTCCTTCCCCGCGGCCTCACAGGCCTGGAGCACCGTGGCGCCCGCGGGCACCTCGACTTCGATTCCGTCAACCGTAAGCTTGGGCATGAGAGGCCCGGTCCTTCCGTTCTTTTTAGTCGCGTTGCGCCGTGCCGGTCGCGGCGGCGCCGTTGATGCTGCGATAGGCCGCCGTGGCAAGGATCGCCCGGAGGCCGGCACTGTTGGATTCGACACCGCGGTTCTGGCCAGAGCAGGCCGAAAGCCCAGGAGCGAGCGCAACCGTCGCGGCCTCCTCTTCGGCGCTGCCGACCTCGGCCGCCATCAGCCTGGCGACCTCGTCGGGAAGAGAGCGGACCACGCAGATCGCGATTTGATCGCTCACCGAATAGGCACGCGTGGCCGGCTGCATCGCGGCGCGGGCGAGCCGGACATTCAGCGGCTGCGCATCGCGCTCGATCAGAGCCTCCGCGATCGCACCCGCAAGGACCAATCTGGACGAGCGCATCCGCCGGCCGCCGTCGCGAAAGCAATCGTTATTGGCCTGCACGAGGCGGTCGAGGCGTGACCGGTAGGTTCGCGTGGTGAAATCGCTGGCGATGGTGCCCGCGGCGAGCTCCTGGCTGCGATCCGCGACGCAGCTGCCGAAACGCTGCATCGCAATCCGCGCCTCCCTGCTCGATACCGGCACGTCGTCATAGAACAGATCGTGAGCCGGCGTCAGTTCGCGCGACGCCGGCACCTCCTGCTGTAGCGGCGGCGGATTCTCCGGCTGCGGGGGTTGCGGTTGAGCGGCAAGAGCGAAAGCGATCAGAATCGGTGTCATTCCGCGGCCTCCAGCTGGTCTCCGTGACGCTCGATGATGCGCCGTTCGAGCTCGGGGCGGAAGTGGCGAATGAGGCCCTGGATCGGCCAGGCGGCGGCGTCACCCAGGGCGCAGATGGTGTGCCCTTCTACCTGCTTGGTGACGTCGTAGAGCGTGTCGATCTCGTGGATGTCGGCATTGCCCTCGCGGAGCCGCTCCATGACCCGCCACATCCAGCCAGTGCCCTCGCGGCAGGGCGTGCACTGGCCGCAGGACTCGTGCTTGTAGAAATAGGAGATTCGGCTGATCGCGCGGACGATGTCAGTCGACTTGTCCATGACGATGACAGCGGCGGTGCCGAGACCGGAGCCGAGCGCCTTCAGCCCGTCGAAGTCCATCGGCGCGTCCATGATCTGCTCGGCCGGCACCAGCGGCACCGACGAACCGCCCGGGATCACCGCGAGGAGATTGTCCCACCCGCCGCGGATGCCGCCGGCGTGCTTGTCGATCAGCTCGCGGAACGGGACGCTCATCGCTTCCTCGACGACGCACGGCTTGTTCACGTGGCCGCTGATCTGGAAGAGTTTAGTGCCCTCGTTCTTCTCGCGTCCGAAGCGCTTGAACCAGGCGGCGCCGCGCCGAAGGATGGTCGGGACCACCGCGATCGACTCGACGTTGTTGACCGTGGTCGGACAGCCATAGAGGCCCGCGCCTGCCGGGAATGGCGGCTTGAGCCGCGGCTGGCCCTTCTTGCCCTCGAGGCTCTCCAGCATGGCGGTCTCTTCGCCGCAGATATAGGCGCCGGCGCCGCGGTGGACGAACAGGTCGAAGTCGTAGCCCGACTTGGCCGCGTTCTTGCCGAGGAGGCCCGCGTCATAGGCTTCCTGAACGGCGGCGAAGAGGGTTTCCGCCTCGCGGATGAACTCGCCGCGAATGTAGATATAGGCAGCACGCGCGCGCATCGCGAAGCCGGCGAGCAGAGCGCCCTCGATCAGCTTGTGCGGATCGTGGCGGATGATCTCGCGGTCCTTGCACGAGCCCGGCTCGGACTCGTCGGCGTTGATGACCAGGAAATTGGGACGGCCGGGAGTCGGCTCCTTGGGCATGAAGCTCCACTTCATGCCGGTCGGGAAGCCCGCGCCGCCGCGGCCGCGAAGGCCCGATTCCTTGACGATGTCGATGATCGCGTCCTGGCCGAGCGCCATCAGCGCCTTGGTGTCGTCCCAGTCGCCGCGGCCACGCGCCGCCTTCAGGTTCCAGGGCTGAAACCCGTAGACGTTGGTGAAGATGCGGTCCTTGTCCTCGAGCATCAGATGTTCCTGCAAGCCTCGGCCACGGCCTGGTTCATGTCGCCGACAAACTCGCCCTCGATGAAGACGTCCTCTTCACCGACGGCCACGTAACGTTGCGCGGGCTGACCCGCCTGCTGGTAACGGCCACACACCACCGTGGCGCCGTTGCTAACAAAGACCTGCGCCTCGCCGAACGACAGGTTCTGCGCATTGCCGAGCCGCTGCGCGACGAGGCGCTGGGCGTGCTCGGCCGGGGTCGCCGGTGCCTGCACGACATTGGCCGCCGGCTGATTACCCGGCGCCTCTGCCTGGGCGCAGCCGGCCGCGGTCACTGCCGCAAGTGAGATGAGTGCGAGATCAGGGCGCACGCCAGTCCCCCAGCCTTTTCTGAACGGCGAGATAGGCGACGAGACCCACCCCGATGAGCAGCACGACAAGCGCCGCCTTTATCGCGAAACCGATCACCGCGCCGGCGAGCTTGAGCGCGGCGACGGCGAGAAGGACGAGGACGACGATTGTGGCGAGAGCGGTGAAGCCCTGCTTCATTCCCACCTCCCGCGGTAATCGTGATTCTCCCCGACCATCTCGGGCAAGGTGGTCGGGCCGCCTTCGGGGCAGCTCGTCTGGCGGTCGATCTGCGGGCCCGGCTTCGGCGTCTCGCCGCGGGCGAGCGAGTCGAGCACCGCGGTCATCGTGTCGAAGGTCAGGTCCTCGAAATTGTCGTCGTTGATCTGGACCATCGGCGCGTTGGCGCAGGCGCCGAGACACTCGACCTCGGTCAGGGTGAACAGGCCGTCCTCGGTGGTGTGGCCCTTCTTGAGACCCTTCTTGTAGCAAGCGGCGAGCACGTCGTCGGAGCCGCGCAGCATGCAAGGCGTGGTTCCGCACACCTGCACGTGGAAGCGGCCGACCGGCGCCAGATTGAACATCGTGTAGAAGGTCGCGACTTCGTAGGCGCGAATGAACGGCATGCCGAGCTGCTCGGCGACATATTCGATCACCGGCATGGGCAGCCAGCCCTGCGTGCTCGTCTCGGCGCCGACCTGGCGCTGGGCGAGATCGAGCAACGGGATGATCGCGCTCTGCTGCCGCCCCGGCGGGTAACGGCCAATCACGGTCTGGGCCTTGGCGGCGTTCTCCTTGGTCCACGCGAAGGCGCCCCAGCGCTCGCGGATCTCGGGAGTGGCAGTGAGGCGGGTGGTCTCGGCCATCAGATCAGTTCCAAACAGATTTCGGTGCGGAAGGCGGCGCGATCAGTCATTGCCGCCGTTCCGGTAAGCACGGTTGGCCGCGAGCGCGGCGAGGATGGCGCCGACCGCGGTGATCACCGTTCCGGCGGTGCTCAGCCACAGCGGCACCTTGCCCATCCGGTAGAGCATGGCGACGACGACGCCGAGCAGGATGATGAGGACGGCCGCCGCCACCCAGGCGGGGCCGCTGCCGCGTCCGGTCCGTTCAGGCATGGCCGCGATCCTTCCGGTAGCGGTAGAGCCGAACCGCCTGCAGGATCAGGCAGGCAAGCGCCGAGAAGGCGATCCCGAGAATGGCGCCCTGCCCGACCAGATAGGCCGGCCCGATCGGTCCGCCGAACAATGCCACGGCCAGTGCGATCGCCCACACGGCGATGCAGGCGAGCAGAGTCCAGCGGGCGACCGAGAGGGCCATCATCACCGGTCGCACTCCCCGAACACGATGTCCATCGCGCCGAGGATGGCGGTGGCGTCGGCCAGCATGTGGCCCTTGGTCATGAAGTCCATCGCCTGGAGATGGCTAAAGGCGGTCGGGCGGATCTTGACCCGATACGGCTTGTTGGTGCCGTCGCTGACCAGATAGACGCCGAACTCGCCCTTCGGGCTCTCGGTCGCGACGTAGACTTCGCCGGCGGGGACGTGGAAACCCTCTGTGTAGAGCTTGAAGTGGTGGATGAGCGCTTCCATCGACTGCTTCATCTCGGCGCGCTTGGGCGGCACAACCTTGCGGTCGAGACTCGCGGTCGGGCCTTCCGGCATCTCGTTGAGGCACTGGCGCATGATCCGCGCCGACTGACGGACCTCCTCACAGCGCACCATCATGCGGTCGTAGCAGTCGCCCTTGGTGCCGACCGGAACGTCGAAGTGCATGCGGGCATAGGCGTCGTAGGGCTGCGACTTGCGGATGTCCCAGGGAATGCCGGCGGCGCGGATCATCGGGCCGGAGAAGCCCCAGGCGAGCGCGTCCTCCTTGGAGACGACGGCGATGTCGACGTTGCGCTGCTTGAAGATTCGGTTGTCGATGACCAGCGCAAGCGCGTCCTCGAACAGAACCGGAAGGCGCTTGTCGAGCCACTCGCCGATGTCAACGAGGAGCTTCAGGGGCACGTCCTGGCGAACGCCGCCGGGGCGGAAATAATTGGCGTGCATTCGAGCGCCCGAAGCACGCTCGTAGAAGTTCATCAGGTCTTCGCGAAGCTCGAACAACCACAGGTTCGGGGTCATCGCGCCGACGTCCATGACGTGGCTGCCGATGTTGAGCAGGTGGTTCGAGATGCGGGTCAGCTCGGCGAACAGAACGCGCAGATATTGGGCGCGAAGCGGCACTTCGAGGTCGAGCAGCTTCTCGATCGCGAGGACGAAGCTGTGCTCCATGCACATCGGCGAGACGTAATCGAGGCGATCGAAATAGGGGATCGCCTGGAGATAGGTCTTGTACTCGCACAGCTTCTCGGTGCCGCGGTGAAGCAGGCCGACGTGCGGATCGACGCGCTCGACGATCTCGCCGTCGAGCTCCAGCACGAGGCGCAGAACGCCGTGCGCCGCAGGATGCTGCGGGCCGAAATTGATCGTGTAGTTGGCGATCTGGGACTCGGTCGCTCCGCTGGTCGCGGCCTCCTTCTCGCTCCAGATCTCGGTGGCGTTGCTCGCCATTACTTCTTCACCTCGTCGGCCTTGAGCGGAGTCGGCGCGCCCGGCTGCTGCGGCGCCTTCTCGTCGCCCGGCAGGATATATTCCGCGCCTTCCCACGGGCTGAGGAAGTCGAAGCTTCGGAAGTCCTGGGCGAGCTTCACCGGCTCGTAGACGACTCGCTTCTGCTCCTCGGAGTAGCGACACTCGACATAGCCGGTCAGCGGGAAGTCCTTGCGGAACGGATGACCGCTGAAGCCATAGTCGGTGAGGATACGGCGGAGGTCCGGATTGCCGTCGAACAGGACGCCGTACATGTCGAACACCTCGCGCTCGAGCCAGCCGGCGACCGGGAAGAGCGAGACGACGGACGGAACCGGCTTCTCCTCGTCGGTCATCACGCGGACCCGGATGCGGTGGTTCTTCGTCACCGACAGCAGGTGATAGACGACGTCGAAACGCTGCTCGGGACGCTCAGGATAGTCGACCCCGGCAATCTCCATCAGCTGCTGATATTCGAACCTGTCGCGCAGCGTGCGAATGACGTCGGCGACACGCTTGCGCTCGACGTCGATCGACACTTCGCCGACCTCGTCCTTGGCGGACAGGAAGGCGTCGCCGATCGCGGCCTTGACCTCGTCGATGATTCCATCGCGAGCGGGAACGAGAGGGGCAGAACTGCTCACCGTTCGATCGTCCCTTCGCGGCGGATCTTACGCTGAAGCTGCATCACGCCGTAGAGCAGGGCTTCCGCGGTCGGCGGGCAGCCCGGAACGTAGATGTCGACCGGGACGATCCGGTCGCAGCCGCGAACCACCGAGTAGCTGTAATGGTAATAGCCGCCGCCATTGGCGCAACTGCCCATCGAGATGACGTAGCGCGGCTCCGACATCTGATCATAGACGCGGCGGAGCGCCGGAGCCATCTTGTTGCACAGGGTGCCGGCGACGATCATCACGTCCGACTGACGCGGCGACGCGCGCGGGGCGGCACCAAACCGCTCCATGTCGTACCGCGGCATGTTCACGTGGATCATCTCGACCGCGCAGCAGGCGAGGCCGAAGGTCATCCACCACAGCGAGCCGGTGCGGGCCCACTGGAACAGCTCCTCGGTCGACGTGACCAGGAAACCCTTGTCCGAAACCTCGCCCTGGAGCTGGTTGAAGAAGTCCATGTCCGGACCCTGGTCACCAGTGGGGCGCAGATTCTCGTGGCGCGGATCGAGGATCACTCCCACTCCAGCGCTCCTTTCTTCCAGGCATAGGCAAAGCCGAGGCCGAGCTCGGCGAGGAAAATCATCATCGAGGCCCAGCCAACCCAGCCGATCTCCTCAAGGCTCACCGCCCAGGGGAACAGGTAGGCGGCCTCGATGTCGAAGATGATGAACAGGATCGCGACCAGGTAGAAGCGCACGTCGAACTGCGAGCGGCTGTCCTCGAACGCGGGGAAGCCGCATTCATATTCCGCGACCTTGTCCGGATAGGGATTGGCCGCGCCGGTGAGGCGGGACACCATCATCGGCAGGAACACGAAGGACGCCGACAGGGACAGCGCGACACCCAGGAACAGCAGGATCGGCAGATAGCCGGCGGCGACGGACGACGCCATTTCGAGGAGACTCCACAGGCCTTTGAGGACTTGGCGCGGCTTCTAGGGCCGAAGGCCGGAGCGGGCAAGGCTTGCAGAGGCCTGAATTCGCGCCTTTCCGCGGCATTTTCGTCGCGCGGGGCGCAGGCTTGATCGTTCCGCCATCCAGTTGGTCGATCTGACCGGCGGAGTCATCGACCGTTCATGTGAACCTATCGTCTCGTGCGGCATTGAGCGTCACCTGTTCAACGGAGACGACGCGAGATGATGCACCGGCCGATCGAAGGGACCCTGATGGTGGCGCGCCTGAAGCGCAGCCTTCTCGGTCAATCCGTCTACGGGGACGTCACCGTGCGTCGGATGGACGGCAGCCAGGAGATGGTCGGCGACATCGTCATCTCGGACAAGCTTCGCGACGCGCTGGTGCCGGGCGCGATTGGCCGCTTCTATTTCCACGACATTGCCGGCACCCGCGGAATGCACGGTTTCAAACCGGCCGGCGGCGCGGCGCGAATGGTCTTCCCGATGCTTCACGAGCGGGTGTTCGCCACGTTCGGCGGCCTCAACCTGATGCTTGCGCTCGGGCTGATGCTGCTCAGCGGCGAGCTTCGGCTGCTGCCGCTCCTCGTCGGCGTGCTGGCGATGACCGGCTGGGTAATCTACCGCGCCTCGCGCCAGGCGATCCTTCACGATTCGGAGCATGACGTGAGCCTGCTCCAGCGCGCGCTCGGTCAGCCGCGCAGGGCGCCCGCAACCAGCTTGTGAAGCTTTGAATGGAGCTGGTCGTTCGCGGCCAGCACTTGACAGCTCTCCAGCGCTCGGTCGGCGCCGCGAAAGTCGGTGACGAACCCGCCCGCCTCGCGAACCATCAACACGCCCGCGGCGATGTCCCACAGCTGGAGGTCTTCCTCCCAGAAGCCGTCGTAGCGGCCCGCCGCGACCCAGGCGAGGTCGAGCGCGGCCGAGCCGAAGCGGCGGATTCCGGCGACTTCGGGCGCAAGCGCGGCAAGGATCTTCTGGAATCGGTCGAGATGGCCGTGACCCTTATAGGGCACGCCGGTGGCGATCAGGGCATCGTCGAGATAGCGGCGCGATGACACGCGCAGGCGGCGGTCCTGGAGCCACGCGCCCCTGCCCTTCTCCGCCCAGAAGCTCTCGTCGGTGAGCGGCTGGTAGATCAGGCCCTGGCTGATCTCGCCCCAGCCGTTGCCGCCGGGCTTCGGCTCCTGGACCGCGATCGAGATGGCGAAGTGCGGGATTCCGTGGAGAAAATTGGAGGTGCCGTCGATCGGGTCGACGATCCAGCGCGGCTTCGTGGGATCGCCCTCGATCGCCTCACCTTCCTCGAGATAGAGGCCCCAGCCCGGGCGGGCGTGCTGAAGCTCCTCGACCAAGGTGCGCTGGGCCTGGCGGTCCGCGTTCGACACGAAGTCGGCGGGACCCTTCCGGCTGACCTGAAGCTGCTCGACCTCGCCGAAGTCGCGGCGGATTCGCGGCGCGGCCTTGCGAGCGGCGCGCTGCATGACGGTAATCAGGCCGGAATGGGCAACCATGGTCTTCCTTCTCCCCTCCCGCCCTTGCGGGAGGGGTCGGGGGGTGGGTTCTTGGTGGAGACGAAGCTCGCGGCCTCGCCGCTTGCCCCACCCCTCAATCCCCTCCCGCAAGGACGGGAGGGAGGATTCAATCAATCCGCGCGGCGGACGTAGGTCTGTTCGTAAACGTCGACGACGATGCGGGTTCCCGACGCGATGTGCGGCGGGACCATGATCCGAACCCCATTGTCGAGGATCGCCGGCTTGTAGGACGACGATGCGGTCTGACCCTTCACCACCGCGTCGGCCTCGACGATCGTCGCCTCGATCGTGTCGGGCAGCTGAACGCTGATCGGCTCCTCGTCATAGAGCTCCATGATCACGTCCATGCCGTCCTGGAGAAAGGCAGCCGAATCGCCGAGCAGGTCGCGCGGAAGAGTCGTCTGCTCGTAGGTTTCCTTGTCCATGAAGGTCAGCGTGTCGCCGTCCGCGAACAGGAACTGGAAATCCTTGGTGTCGAGGCGGACCCGCTCCACCGTCTCGGCCGAGCGGAAGCGGACATTATTCTTGCGGCCGTCGCGAAGGTTCTTCAGCTCCACCTGCATATAAGCGCCGCCCTTGCCGGGCTGGGTATGCTGGATCTTCACGGCGCGCCAGATGCCGCCTTCATATTCGATGATGTTGCCGGGACGGATGTCCACGCCGCTGATCTTCATAAGCCGCTCGCTGACTGGAAATTGATGCGGCGCTCTAGCGAGCGGCGCCTGTTCCGGCAAGAAGCGGGTAGGGATTGACGGGCGTGCCTTCGTACCACGGCTCGTCGGGAGCCATGCGGTGGACGGCGAAGTGGAGGTGCGGGCCGACAAGATTGGCGTTGCCGGTGCTCCCGACGCTGCCGAGGCGTGCGCCGCGAGCGACCCGCTGGCCCTCCTGCAGGCCAGGCGCATATTCTTGGAGGTGGGCGTAATAATAGATCCATTGCCGGTCGGGCGAGCGGACATAGACGGTGATTCCGCCGCCGCCGCGGCTGAAATAGAGTTTCTCGACGGTGCCTTCGGCGGCCGCGATCACCGGAGTGCCTTCGGGCGCCATGATGTCGATCGCGTTGTGGACTCGGGCCCCGCCGGCACGCGACTGGGTGTAAGTGTCGACCAGCTGGCGGGCGCTGAGGCCCGCGACCGGGATGGCAAGGCCGGATGGCGCGACGACGAGCTGCGACGGGCCCTCCAGGGTCGCCGTCACGGTCTTACCCGGCGGCAGGTCGGCGACCGCGTTGGCGGTGGACGTACTGGCGCTGCTGGTGAGCGCCGCGCCGTTATAGACGACGATCCAGAAGATGCTGGTGATCACCGCAGTGATGACGATCGTGGCGAGAAACTTGAACCGCTGCATGGCGACCGACGAAACCCATTTCGGTGCCGCATCGTTCCGCGACCATGAAGCGCATCCGGATCGGCTGTTCGGGCTGGAACTACAAACACTGGCGCGAGCGGTTCTACCCGAAGGGCCTGCCGGTGAGCCGCTGGTTCGCCTTCTATTCCGAGCATTTCGTCACCGTCGAGATCAACAACAGCTTCTACATGCTCCCCAAGGCCGAGACGTTCGACAAGTGGCGCGACCAGGCGCCGCCGGACTTCTGCTACGCGGTCAAGGCGAACCGCTTCATCACCCAGGCCAAGAAGCTCAAGGATTGCGAGGAGCCGCTCGAGCGGATGATGCCGCTGTTTCGTCGGCTCGGCCCGACGCTGGGCCCGATCCTCTACCAGCTGCCGCCGCGGCTGAAGCTCAACTTCGAACGGCTGGAGAGCTTCCTGAAGCTGGTCCCGAAAGACGTGACCAACGTGTTCGAGTTCCGCGATCGGAGCTGGTACGTACCGGAGACGCTGGCGCTGCTCGACCGCTACGACGCCTCCTTCTGCGTCCACGACATGGCGGGCTCGACGAGCGAGCGCTGGGCGGTGGGGCGCGCGGCCTATGTCCGCTTCCACGGCGGCACCGGCAAATATTGGGGCCGCTATTCGGACCAAGCCCTGCTCTCCTGGACCGACTGGATCGTCGAGCAGGCCAAGGGCGGCCGCGAGGTTTGGTGCTATTTCAACAACGACATTGACGGCCACGCCATCCACGACGCGCAGACGCTGAAGGCGATGGTGCGGCAGGCAACGCGCTAGGGTTGCGTCGCCTACGCTCAGCCCCGCTTCATGACCTCCTGGAAGGCCGCGACGGCGGCGCCTGGGCCTCCGGAATGGCCCCACACCGCGTTGCTGACCGCCAGGAAGTCGGCGCCGGCCTCGACCAGTACACGTCCGTTCTGCGGCGTGATGCCGCCGATCGCGACGCAGGGCAGCTCGAACAGGGTCACCCACCAGGACAGGATCGACGGATCCGGATGGTGGCGCACTTCCTTGGTTGTGGTCGGGAAGAAGCTTCCGAAGGCGACATAGTCTGCCCCCGCCTCGCCCGCTTCCATGGCGAGGTGGCGACTGTCGTGGCAGGTCACGCCGATCTGCGCCGAGGGGCCGAGCAAGGCCCGCGCCTCGCGGGGGTCACCGTCCTGCTGGCCGAGATGGACTCCGTCGGCGCCGATGCGCTTTGCGAGGCTGGCGCTGTCGTTGACGATGAACGCGACGTCGTGCTCTGCGCAGATGCGCTGAAGCGGCTCGGCGAGGCGCGCCGCCTCATGCTGGTCGACGTCCTTCACCCGGAACTGGAAAGCCGCCACCGGCCCTCCCGCGAGCGCCGCCCTCAGCTGGTCGGCAAATCCGCCGCCGACGTTCGCCGGCGAGATCAGGTAGAGCTGGCAATCGCCCCTGCCCTGCGCCTCGAAGCGGGCAGCGAAACCGGGATCGAGCCGGAGCTCGTCCTCGTCGACCTCGGTTTCGCCGTTGAGCCCGCCCACGTCAGGCAGCGACCTTGTCGGTCGACGCTTCGTAAATCTCGTCGATCGCCTGGCCGAGGGCGCGGTCGAACTCCTCGTCGCTCATCTGGTGGCGGAGGTCCTCGAGAAGCGCGCGGCTGAAGCTGGCGATCATCCCGCGGTTCTTGGCGAGCTCGCGGCAGGCGTCGGGGCGGCTGTAGCCGCCGGACAAAGCGACGACGCGGAGGACTCGGGGATGATCGACCAGGGGGTCGAACAGGCCGGGCTGGGTCGGGATGCTGAGCTTCAGCATAACCTTGTCGTCGCCGGGCAGTGAGTCGAGCGCCTTGACGAGCTCGTCCAGCAAGATGGCGTCGGCCTCGGCCCGCTCCGGGCTCTTGATGTTCACTTCCGGCTCGATGATCGGGACGAGGCCGGCGGCGAGGACCTGGCGAGCCACCTCGAACTGCTGCTTCACCACCGCGGCGATGCCCTCGCGGTTGGCGAGGTTGATCACCGAGCGCTCCTTGGTTCCGAACACGCCGAGGCCCTTGGCGCGGCTGAGGAGCGCGTCTAGCTCAGGCATCGGCTTCATCAGCTGCACGCCATTCGCCTCGTTCTCCAGGCCTTTGTCGATCTTGATGAAGGGAACGACGCCCTTGTCCTTCAGCACCTGCGGGGTCGGCTTGCCGTCGACCTGGCCGTCCATGGTGCGCTCGAACAGGATCGCGCCGATCACCTTGTCGCCGTTGAACGACGGCGAGGTGATGATGCGGCTGCGCATCTGGTGGATGAGGCCGAACATCTCCTCGTCGCTGCTCCAGGCGCCTTCCTCGATCCCGTAGCCCTTGAGGGCCTTCGGGGTAGAGCCGCCGCTCTGGTCGAGAGCGGCGATGAAGCCGTTGCCGGTGGCGATCTTCGAGGTCATGTCCACTTCATTCATCTCCGTGATTTTCCTTCGAAACACAGTGTTGCCGCGTCCCTAGCCGGGGTGCGGACGGGGTTCAAATCGGGTCAGCGCGGGCGCGGGGTACGGGGCTTGCCGCCGGGCGTGCGCGGGCCCTTGCCTTCCGGCCTTCCCCCGCCGGGTTTGCCTCCGGGCGGGGGCGAACGACGCGGCGGCCGCGGCGCGCCGTCGCGTGCAGGACGATGCTGCGGCCGCGGCGGCGGGGCGCTGCCGCTGGTCACCGAATAGCCTTCCTTCAACAGCTTGTTGAAGGCCGCCCGAACGCTCGTGTTGATCGCGTCCTGAAGCTCCTTGGGCAGGTCTGCGAAGGTGGTGTTGGCGTGGATCGCGTTTAGGTTGCGAAGCAGGGTGTTGGGCATGCCGCCGGACGAGGCGCGCAGCGCCGCGACGCCGTCGAGGACGGCGGCGAGGACGATGTCGTGCATCACCTCAGTTGCGGACTTGGGCATCATCGTCTCCATTCGGGCAGCATGGCGGCCTCCTAACCCTTCGGGCCGGCCAAGGCCAAGCCTTCCGCTCCTCAGAAATCGACGACGAGGGTGGCGCGGCTGGTGGTGTCGAGCTTCTCGATGCTGCGCAGGACGTCTTCCTCGTAGCGCAGCTCGTACGATAGGCGGACGCGGAGCGGGCCGAGAAGGCGGCTGTCGAGCGAGGTGGTGGCCCGGCCGCTGCCGTTCAGCTCTTCGACCGTCAGCGTCCCCGACTGCTTGACCTCAATGGTCGGCGAGACCTTCCAGGCGAAGTCGAGCGAGGCGCGGGCCCCGAGCGACGAATAATCCTCGCCCGTCGTCGAATCGATGCTTCGGAAGGACGGCCCGCCTTCGAGATCAAGCCGCAGGTCGCGCCCCTGGACGAGCCGATAGCCGGCGCCGAGCGCGGCGGTGTAGCGGCCGTCGAAACCGACCAACGGGTCACGCTCATATTGAGCAAGCCCGTAAGCGTAGAGGCGGTCGCCGAACTTGCGGCGCGGCTGCCAGCTCGCGCCGATCCGCTCGACGGTGCGGACCCCCTGCGACTCCTGGAGCTCCGCTCGCGCATCCAGCTTGTGGCTCCAGTCGATTCCTGTTCGCTGTCCATTGAGAGCCGCGAACAGACCGAGATGGTCGCTGCTGCCGGTCGCACGAACCGCGCCAAGCTCGACATGCCCCTCCCAATTGTCGAACGGCCCCGCCTTGGCGAGCCGATCGAGGCGCTCGGCCTCCTGGGCCTCGGTTTCCGCGGCGCGGCGGTCGAGGAAGGCGCGGTGAAGCGCGCGGACCTCCACCTCCGCACCCGGATGGGCAGCGACGGTGAAGCGCACGACGGCGTTGATGGCGGCGGCGTCGCCGCTGGCGATGGCGGCTTCGACGACGGCCCGGACGTCCGGAGGCAGCGGCGTGGGAACGACGGGAGTCGCGGCCGCGGCGACGAGGAACAGCAAGGCGGACGTCGTCAAGCGGCTTCTCCGGTCGGGATCAGGCCTCCAGGGCCTTCACGCCCGGCAGCTCCTTGCCTTCCATCCATTCGAGAAAGGCGCCGCCGGCGGTCGAGACGAAAGTGAAGTCGTCGGCGACTCCGGCATGGTTGAGCGCAGCGACGGTATCGCCGCCGCCTGCGACCGAGACCAGGCTTCCCTCCTCGGTCAGAGCAGCGGCGGTGCGGGCAAGCGCGACCGTGGCCGAGTCAAACGGCGGAGTTTCGAACGCTCCGAGAGGGCCGTTCCAAACCAGGGTGCGGCAATTCTTGATCGCGTCGGCGAGCGCCTCGACCGCCGCAGGCCCGACGTCGAGGATCATCTCGTCGGCGGCGACCTCGTGGACGTTGCAGGTGCGAAGGCTCGGCGGGTTGGCGGCGAACTCCTTCGCGACCACCACATCGTAGGGCAGATGAACGGTGCAGTTTGCACGGTCCGCAGCGTCGAGAATCTCGAGCGCGGTGTCGCGAAGGTCGTGCTCGGCGAGGCTCTTGCCGACATTGACCCCACGCGCGGCGAGGAAGGTGTTGGCCATGCCGCCGCCGATGATCAGGTGATTCACCTTTCCGACGAGATTCTTCAGGACGTCGAGCTTGGTTGACACCTTGGCGCCGCCGACCACCGCAGCGACCGGGCGCTCCGGATTGCCGAGCGCCTTTTCCAGAGCCTCGAGCTCGGCCTGCATGGCCCGCCCGGCATAGGCCGGGAGGACCCGGGCGAGCCCTTCCGTCGAGGCATGCGCGCGGTGGGCAGCCGAGAAGGCATCATTGACATAGATGTCGCCAAGCCTGGCGAAACGCTCGACCACGGCCGGATCGTTCTTCTCCTCGCCGCCGAAGAAGCGCGTATTCTCCAGGACGGCGACGTCGCCGGGCTGGAGCATCGCGACATTTTCCGCGGCGCCTTCCCAATCGACGTAGCGGACCTCGCGGCCGAGCACGTTCTCATAGGCGCGGACGACGCGCGACAGCGAGAAATCCGGGGTCGGCGCCTTGGGACGGCCGAAATGAGCCAGGACCAGGACGATCGCGCCCTTGTCGGCGAGCTCCGTCACCGTCGGCAGGGTCGCGCGCAGGCGCGTGTCGTCGGTGACGTGGCCGTCCTGCATCGGCACGTTGAGGTCCTCGCGGACCAGAACGCGCTTGCCGTGGACGTCACCAAGATCGTCGAGGGTCCTGAAACTCATGTCGGCTCCGTTGGATCAGGTGATCCGCTGAGATTCAGAGCGCCGCCATGGCGCGGGCGGTGTCGACCATTCGGTTAGAGAAGCCCCATTCGTTGTCGTACCAGCTGACGACGCGAACCAGCTTGCCCTCGAGCACGGCGGTCTCGAGGCTGTCGACCGTCGAGCTCGCCGGATTGTGGTTGAAGTCGATCGAGACCAAAGGCTCCTCGGTGTAGGCGAGAACGCCCTTGAGCGGGCCGCTCTCCGACGCCGCCTTCAGAGCGCCGTTGATTTCTGCAACGCTCGTATCACGCTTCGGATTAAAGGTGAGGTCGACCAGGCTGACATTCGGGGTCGGCACGCGCACGGCCGAGCCGTCGAGCTTGCCCTTCAGCTCCGGAAGCACCTCGCCGACCGCGCGGGCGGCGCCGGTGGTGGTCGGGATCATCGACATGCCGGCGGCGCGGGCGCGGCGCAGGTCCGGGTGGATCTGGTCGAGGATCTTCTGGTCGTTGGTGTAAGCGTGGATGGTGGTCATCAGGCCGCGCTCGATCCCGACCAGGTCGTTGAGCACCTTGGCGACCGGCGCCAGGCAGTTGGTCGTGCACGAGGCGTTAGAGACGATGATGTGGCCCGCCTCCAGCTTGTCGTGGTTGACACCATAGACGACGGTGAGGTCGACGCCCTTGGCCGGGGCCGAGATCAGCACCTTCCTGGCGCCGGCGTCGATATGCTTCTGGGCGCTGTCGCGGTCGGTGAAGAAGCCGGTGCACTCGAGGACGAGGTCGATGCCCTGCTCGCCGTGCGGAAGCTTGGCGGGGTCGCGCTCCGCGGTGACCCGGATGCGCTTGCCGTTGACGACGAGGTCCTGGCCGTCGGCCTTCACTTCGCCCGGGAAGGCGCCGTGGACGCTGTCATGCTTGAACAGGTGCGCGTTCGCCTTGGCGTCGGCGAGATCGTTGATGGTGACGAGCTCGAGGCCGCTGTCGCCGCGCTCCAGCAGCGCGCGCGCCACCAGGCGGCCGATGCGGCCGAAGCCGTTGATCGCAACTTTGGTCATTCCTTCACTCCTTCAAGGCGGGCGATCACCTGCGGGGCGATCACCTCGGCCGTCAGTCCAAATTTGTGGTACAGTTGATCCGCCGGGCCCGACGCGCCGAAACGGTCTAGGCCGAAGCGCATTCCGCCGTTCAAGGTGTAGCGCTCCCAGCCGAAGGTGGCGCCCGCCTCGATCGAAACGCGGAGCAGTTGATCCAAAGGCAGATCCGGCAGGAGCTCGGCGCGATAAGCGGCGTCCTGCTCCTCGAACAGCTCCCAGCACGGCATCGACACCACGTCCGCGCCGTATCCCTCCGCCTCCAGCCGATCGGCGACGGCAAGCGCGATCTCGACCTCGGAGCCGGTTGCGAGCAGCACGACGCGCCGCTCCGCCTGGGCTGAGCGAAGCCGGTAAGCGCCGCGAGCGCAGAGATTTTCTTGTGCTTCCGTGACGACCTGCGGAAGGTTTTGACGCGTGAGCGCGAGGAGTGACGGGCCGTCCTTGCGGCGCAGCGCCAGTTCCCAGCATTGCGCGGTTTCGATCGTATCGGCCGGGCGATGGACGTGGAGGTCCGGCATCGCCCGCAGGCTCATCAAATGCTCGACCGGCTGGTGGGTCGGACCGTCCTCCCCGAGACCGATGCTGTCATGGGTCATCACATAAATGACCCGCGTCTCCTGAAGCGCCGAGAGTCGGATCGCCGGTCGGCAATAGTCCGAGAAGACCAGAAAGGTACCGCCATAGGGGATGACGCCGCCGTGCAGCGCCATGCCGTTCATGGCCGCAGCCATTCCGAACTCGCGGATACCGTAGTAAATGTAGCGCCCCGAATAATCGTTTATGGTTAACGGGTTCTGCGACCTTGTTTTGGTGTTGTTTGAACCTGTCAGGTCGGCAGATCCGCCGATCGTCTCGGGAAGAAGATCGTTAATAACCCCCAGAACCATTTCCGAGGCTTTACGCGTTGCAACCTTCTGCGGCGCGGCCAGCAAGCCGTCGATATAAGGCTTCAGCGAGAAGTCAGCCGGGAGATCGCCGGCCATTCGCCGGCTGAATTCGGCCTTGTCCGGGTTCGCATCGAGCCGCTTGCGCCAATCGGCATGAGCCTGCTGCGACCGCGCGCCGGCTTCGCGCCACGCCGAGGAGATCTCGTTCGGTAGATCGAATGCCTCACTGTCCCACACGAGCTGCTTGCGCGTCGCCGCGACCTCGTCGGGGCCGAGGGCGGCGCCGTGGGTGGCGGCAGTGCCCTGCTTGTTCGGCGCGCCATAGCCGATGATGGTTCGGCAGGCGACGAGCGACGGCCGCGGATCGGCAAGCGCCTCGTCATAGGCGGCGCGGATGCTGGCGAAATCGTGGCCGTCGCATTCGACGACGTGCCAGCCATAGGCGCGGTAGCGGGCCTGGATGTCCTCCGAAGTCGATAGATCGGTCGATCCATCGATCGTGATGCGGTTGTCGTCCCAAATGACGATGAGGCGGCCGAGACCGAGATGGCCGGCAAGGCCCGCCGCCTCGTGATTGACGCCTTCCATCAGGCATCCGTCGCCGGCGATGACCCAGGTGTGGTGGTCGACGAGATCTTCACCGAAGGTCGCGTTGAGGTGGCGCTCGGCGATCGCCATGCCGACCGCCATTGCGACGCCCTGCCCCAGCGGCCCGGTCGTCGTCTCGACGCCCTCGAGCATGAAATTCTCTGGGTGGCCAGCGCAGGGCGACCCGACCTGCCGAAAATTCTTGATGTCGTCGATCGTCGGCCGCTCGTAGCCTGTCAGGTGCAGAAGCGCGTAGATCAGCATCGATCCGTGACCGGCGGACAGGATGAAACGGTCCCGGTCCGGCCATTTTGGATCAGATGGATCATGTTTCAGATACTCGGTCCAGAGAACCGTGGCGGCGTCGGCCATGCCCATCGGCATGCCGGGGTGGCCCGAATTGGCGGCCTGGACCGCATCCATGGCCAACGCCCGGATGGCGTTCGCAAGCAACCTCGGTTCGACGGTCATTCTGGGTCCCGGTGCCTGGTGAGTGACGCGCCGGAGAGGCGCCTGCGGGCGTCTTTAAGCGGTAAGGTCGCCGCGTCAACCGGTGGGCACCCGCCCCTTGCCGCTCACCGCAACAATGCTATGGCTCGCCCCATGGAGGATCAACGCGCGCTCAAGGCCTTGGCTCGGATCGAAGGGGCAGTGGCGCGGATCGAGGCGGCCGCCGCGGCGCGCGGCAAGGTCGACCAGGCCGACCGGGCCGAGCTTGAGGCGCTGCGCACCGCCCATGGTCGTTTGCGGGGCCGCGTCGAGCGCGCGATCGCCGAGCTCGACGAGCTGATCGCCGAGCGCGAGGAGGCCGTGGACTGATGGCCAATATCGAAGTCGAGATCGCCGGCCGGAAATACAGCGTCGCCTGCCGCGACGGCGAGGAAGCGCATCTGCGCTCGGTGGCGGCGCTCGCCGACAAGCGTGCCCGCGATGCGGCGGAGGCGCTCGGAAGCCTGACCGAGACCCGTCAGCTGCTCTTCACGACCCTGCTGCTCGCCGACGACGTCAAGGACATGCAGTCCGGCGGCAAGGGGCCCACCCCGCCCAAGCCGGTCGACGATGAGCTGGTCACAGGGCTGGAATCGCTTGCTGAGCGGGTCGAGGCGCTCGCCCGGCGCCTGGAAGCGCCGGCGACGCTTGAGGAACCGCGCCTGACCCCCTAGATCAGGCTCTGACGGGTACTGCCCGGTACGAGCTTTTGCGAACATCCCTGAGGCGATAAGACATCCTCGGGGGCTATCCCTGCCCGGACCCTGGTCCGACGCACATGGTCCCCACCTGACGTTCTGGCGTCAGAGGATATTCCGGCAAACGGCCATGGCGGTCCCGTCACCTTCCCCCAAAGACGAGCTTCGTTCGGCTGCACTCCGTGCGCGGCGCGACTTCGCGCGCTCGCTTGCGCCGGAGACCCGCGCGCAACTCGAGGCGCAGCTCGCCGAGCGGGTGCTGCCTCACCTGGTCACCGCGCGGGTGATCGCCGGCTATCACCCGCTGCGCGACGAGATCAGCCCCTACCCAATCCTGGATCGACTGATCGACGGCCAGCGCGCCGCCCTTCCCTCCTTCGCCGATCGCGATGCGCGGATGATCTGGCGTGAGGCGCCGGCGACCGAGCCGAGTCCCTGGGGCGTGCTTCAGCCGCCCCTCGCACACGAGGCGCTGGCGCCCGATCTGGTTCTGGTGCCGTTGGTGATGGCGGACCGGCGCGGCACCCGGATCGGCCACGGCAAGGGCCATTACGACCGCGCCCTTGCGCATCTGCGCGCCGGCGGCCACGAGGTCTACACGATCGGCCTCGGTTGGGACGTGCAGGTCAGCGACGAGCCGCTGCCGGCCGACCCGTGGGACCAGCCCCTCGATGCCATCGCGACCCCCAAGGAGTGGATCTTGTGCAGGACTTGAAGCCGAAATGGCGCAACGGCGTCGGCATGGCCCTGATCCTGCTGCTGATCGGCGCCTGGAGCGTGCTTGTCGCGACGCTGGCGCCCTACGTGGCGCGCCTGCCCTTTCTGGTCGAGATGCTGTTCTACGTCGTCGCCGGGATCGCCTGGATCCTGCCGGTGCGGCCGCTGCTCAGCTGGACGGCGACAGGGAGTTGGCGCCGCCGCTGACCGCCCGAGGCTGCGATTTGCGGCTCTGGCTGATCTGAACCAGCAAATCGGTCGCACGGATCGGCTTGTCGAAGCGGACTCCGCAGCGACCGCCGCGCAGCCAGACGACCACGCCTTTCGCCTGCATCGCGCCGCGGTGGAGGACAATTTCGCGTCCCCGCAGAACCGGCGAGTCGATCTCGAGACAGGCACCGCCGCGGGACAGGTCGACCAGTCGGCAGGAGGTGCTTCCGCTCTCGGTCCGAAGCTCGGCGGCGAGCGCAACGGCCATTCGCGGTTCGGCGCGTGCTGTGTCGCAACCTCTGCTGCCGACGCCCATCGATGATCCTTCCCGCCTTCAGGGTAGCGGCGAGAATGATCCAGCCCGACGAAGGATGCTGGTTAAACCCGCGTTGATGACGATTTTCTTTTTTGTCTCGGCGGGTTGAGCCTTCCCGGCGCCTGACGGGCGGAACCGCCCCTGCCCTGTCGGGTTGGCCTGCTGAAGGAGAGTGCGATGACGACCAGCAAGCACGACAAGAGCCAGGACGAGGGGCCGTTCACCAGCGACCTGCAACGCAACCCGGGGATCGGCCAGTCGAAGGGCGCCTTCGCGCTGGGCGAGAAGTCCGAAGACGTCGAAGGCGAAAACACGGTGGAAGGCGACGTCGAGAACGATCCTGCCGCGGACGGCAGCGTTCCCGAAAGCCATCTGGGCCGCACCACCAGCTGAAGACCGGGCGGTGCGCCCGACGCTCCACCCTCGGCTCGTCAATGGCCGCTTCGGCGACCCAGCCCTATTCGTGGAGCGACTGCACCATCGCTCCGCGCTGTTGTTCGACCTAGGTGATCTCGCCGCGCTGAGCACGCGCGACCTGCTGCGCGTCGACCATGTGTTCGTGTCGCACACGCACATGGACCATTTCATCGGGTTCGACGCGCTGCTGCGGATCCATGTCGGCCGGCCGAAGCAAATCACGATCTGCGGTCCAGCCGGTATCGGCGCGCGCGTCGGCCACAAGCTCGCCGGCTATGAATGGGATCTGGTCGACAGTTACGAGGACGATCTCGTCTTCGACATAATCGAGCTTACCTCGCCCACCCGCGTGCGACGGTTAATGTTCAGACTTAAGAACAGATTTACCATCGAGGATGCTGGTTTTGCTGAAGTTTCAGACGGCCTGATTATCGAAGGGAGCGACTTTTCGGTTAGAGCTGCCATCCTTGAACATCACGGCGTCAGCATCGGCTACGCAGTCGCCGAGCCGCTTCACGTCAACGTCTGGGGCAACAAGGTCCAAGATCGCGGCTTAGCGCTCGGCCCCTGGCTGAAGCCGCTCAAGCAGGCGGTGCGCGACGGACGCCCTGCCGATTGGCCCGTTACAATGCCCGATGGATCATCTTTTCCACTCGAGAGCCTGCGCGAGCTGGTCAGTGTCGAGCCGGGGCAGAAAGTCGCCTACGTCACCGACGTCCGCGACAGCCCGGCCAACCGCGAGGCGATCGTCCGACTGTGCGCCGGGGCGGACATTCTGTTCATCGAGGCCTCGTTCAGGGCGCGCGACAAGGACAAGGCGGACACCCGTGCCCATCTCACCACCACCGCAGCCGGCGAGATCGCCCGCGCCGCCGGGGTGCGCCGGGTCGAGCCGTTCCACTTCTCGCCGCGCTACGAAGCGGAAGAAGCGGACATGCTGGCCGAAGTCGGCGCCGCTTTCCGCGGCGACGCCATGGCATCCGAGATGTGGGAAAATGGCGCGAGTGACGGGGCTCGAACCCGCGACCTCCGGCGTGACAGGCCGGCGCTCTAACCAACTGAGCTACACCCGCGTTCGGTGTGAGGCCGGCGAACTAGGCGAGCGCCTTTGCCCTGTCAACAAGGCCGAACGCGCTTTTTTCGCTCATTCGTGCTTGCGCGGAGGCTCGTCGTGGGGCTCGTGGATGAGGACGCCTTCCTCGAAGAGAAAACCGGCGATGTCGGGCTTGCCCGCGGCGTCGAGTACCGTCTTGGCGATGATCAGAAGCGGCACCGCGAGCAGGGCGCCGGCCGTCCCCCACACCCAGGCCCAGAAGCTCAGAGCGACCAAGATCAGCAGCGGATTGATGGTGAGGCGGCGCCCGACCAAGGTCGGCGTGATGATGTTGGCCTCGACGAGGTGGATGCCCGCGAAGCTCAGCGCCGGAAGCAGCGCGTACCAGGGATCGGGGAAGACCATCAGGCCGCCGACCGCGAGCAGCGCCACCGAGGCGATCGGACCCAGATAGGGGATGTAGTTGAGCAAGGCGACGATGCCGCCCCACATTAAAGGCGTCGGCATGCCGATCGCCCACAGGATCCCGGCAGTCAGGAGGCCGATGGTCACGTTCACCATGGTGATCGTGCCGAGATAGAGCGAGGTCGCGTCGACGACCTGCTGGATCACCCGCGCCGTCGTCATCGCCCCGTCGAAGCTGGTGCGCGTCGTGATCGTGCGCTTCCTCATCCGGGTCCAGCCGGACAAGAAGAAGAAGATCACCAGGATCGCGAAGAACATCTGCAGGATGGCGTGCGGCGCCGAGGAGGCGATGATCGCGAGCAGCGAATTGGGCGGCTCCACCGTCACCGCCTGAGGCGCCGACGGCGAGGAGGCCTGGCCGAACTCGCGGACGAGGTCGTCGATAAAGCCCTCAAGCGAGGCATAGAGCTCGAAGATCGGCGCGAGCGTCGCCCGGATGCTCTCGATCCGCTCGGGCAGGTCCTCCACCCATTGCATCGCCGGGAAGACGATCGAGGCGACCGCGATATTGGCCACGGTGAGCAGCAGGAGAACGCAGATCAAAGCAGCGAGCACCGACGGCACGCGGCGCCGCTCGAGCCATTCGAGCAGCGGTACCAGAGCGATGGCGATGACCAGGGCCGCGGTCACCGGCAGGAAGAATTCGGCGCCGAAGCGCAAGGCGAACGGAAGCGCCAGCGCGAGCAGCAGGCCGCAGATCAGGGTGAGCGCGGCAAGCAGGCGGTCGCGGCGGAAGCCCACACGGCCGACATCGTCCTCATCGAGCTCGGCAGGCGCAGGCACCGGAGCGCCCTCGCTGCCCGTCTCCCCCATCTTGTTCATACGCGTCGAACTCCGTCGCGCGATTCATGCCCGCAAGCCGCGCCGCTGAAAAGCCTTCACAGGTGGGGAATTTTCGCTGGATCATTTGATCCCGGCAGTTAGACTGCGCCTTCCGAGAGCGTTTGGAAGGACGCGCGACATGCCGAGACCGAAGGGGCTGCGCGCGCCCGGCTTCGAGGAGAAGAGGCGCGAACTGCTGGCCCGGATCCGGACCCGGCTCGGCGAGCAGGGGGCGACCCACGCATCATGGCGCGAGCTCGCCGCGGCGGCCGGCGTCGGTCTCTCCACCATGACCCATTATTTCGGCAAGCGCGACGAGGTGATCCACGCGGTGCTGGAGCAGGAGCGGGCGGATTCGGCCGAGGGCGTCGCCCGGCTTGCCGAGCCCGGCGGCGACTTCGCGACGTCGCTCGCCGACGCCGCGGACGAGATCGTCATGCACCTCCACGAGCGCGGCGGGACCAGCCTGACCATCGGACTGATCAACGGCCTCGGCCATCCGGAGCTCGGCCCGGCGGTGCTCGAAAATGTCCTGCAGCCGTGGCTGGCGGCGCTCGAGCGGCGGTTCGCCGCCCATGCCGAGCGCGGCGAAATGGCCAACGTCCAGCCGCGCCACGCCGCCCTCGCTTTCGCCGCGCCGCTGATCCTCGCCCACCTCCACCAGGAGCAACTGGGCGGCAAGGTGCGGCGCCCGCTCGACCCCAACGCCGTCGCGGCAACCCATATCGGCGCCTTCATCCGCGCCTACGGCAAGCGGGGAGAGCCCACGACGTCGGCGGCGAATTGTGTGAAGTTTTGACGACAGCGCTGTCGATCAACCCTAGCGCGTCAGCCTGAAGTTCCAGCGGGAGGTAAAGAGGCGGTCGCCGACGGGGCGCCCGTCCGGTGAAGCAGAGCCGCCTCGTTTCGGCGGACGGCGCGGCTCCTTTCGTTGTCGGTACCCGCCGAAACGCTGGCGCCGTCTGATTGGCTGAGCGCCTGGCCCAGCAGCAGCGCCAGGATCACCGGCCCGAACGGCAGACCCATCGCGCCGGCATAGGGGAGCAGCAACGGCAACAGGAGGGCGACGGCGGCCAGCGCCCTGTGGGCGACCCGTTCGGGCGATGCCGTCCGGAAAAGCAGCAGTGAGAGGACACCGACGACGGTTAAGTCGTAATTGAACGAATAGGGCACGACCAGCACCGTCGCCACCGCGGTCGCGAGGCCGGCCCTGCCGCTGTCTCGCGGCATCCACTTCAACAAGGCGCCGATTGCCAACACCGCAATCACGATCTGAGCTATCCAGGAAGCGGCCTTCGGAACTCCAGCCAAGCTGAGGCTTGGCACGACTGACGGCATCAACAGAAGGTAGAAGACCCCAGTCCTGCCCAGGAGCGAGGCTTGGAACAGCAAGGTGTCGGTAACGTAGGACGACCACAACTCCCACCCGAAGATCGTGCCCGAAACCAGGATCAGGGCGCATACGGTACAGGCGGCAGCTCGGAATGCGGCCCAGGACCCTCGCCAGGCGAGCACCAGCGGCAGCAGCAGCGCCATGTGCGGCTTGATCAGCAGGCAGCCGAGAAGGATGCCCCCCAGTCGCGGGCGCGTGCCCAGCAGCCGCCACCCGAACAGCCACAAGGCGGCGACCAGGAAGCCATAATGACCGGCCCAGATGTTGGCGATCGAAGCAGGCAATAGGAGGACAAGCACGGCAGGAAGCCCGACCTCTTTCAGGTAGGGCCGAGCTGCGAGAGCGAAGGCGGCGCCAGTCAGGCCGATCCAGGCGAGATAGGAGTGGCCGTAAGGGAGAAGCGCGAAGGCCCAGGCGTAGAGGAAGCTGACCGGCGGGTAAGAATAATTATGGCCGGCGAGGTCGCCGGGCAATGAAACCTCCTGATATTGCTGATACCAAGCAACGTCGTAGATTTGCGCGAGGTTGCCCTCGAGGACGAGTTGACCCGCCGTGTACACATTGACGAAATCGCGGCCGAGCAATGTCACCTCGCTCGACTGCAACCCGCCATGGACAAGCGCATAGCCTATGTCACTGATGGCATAGCTGTACGCCAAAGAAAGGGTTAGCAGCCAGACGGCCAGGAAGAGCGGGCTCTGGCGCAGGAGAGCGGCAATGGCTGACGCCATTTTACGGAACTCTGTGGAGCGCTTCTCGGTAGGTATTGCCGCACAGGCTCAGCAAACGGCCCAGCCGGCGCACATCCATCCAGACCATTCCCGCGAGGATGCGCACGCACCAATACGGGATCGCAGCGATCAGGAAGAGCATTCCGATCAGGCCTGCGGCAAGTCCTCCGGAGCGCTGCGCGCGTACAAATTCCAGCTGCTTCCGCTGGACGTCGACGGGGACCGGCACCTCGGTAAAACTGTCGAACTTTTCCATCTTCATCGCGGCTGCTCCGTCTCTTCGCCAAGTCTGCTCAACTTTGGTAAAAAAGCCGTTACCGCGCCTTGGGAAGGAGCGTTGCGCGGCTATTCCACCGGCAGAGGCTGAACCGCAGCACCCAACGGATCCCCGCCAACGCGCAGCAAGGCTTGGGTCCCCGCCTGCAGTGCGATCACTCCAACGATGCACGCGAGAAGCGGCCCCTGCCCGCGATCCCTCGCGAGGCGGCCGAGGATGCCAATGGTTAAGCAAGCGACGGCGGCGACGGGGAGAAACATGCGCGGCTTGGGATCGATCGCGAAACCGTAGACCAGCGCACCGAAATAAAGCGCAGCGGCTCCGATCAGCAGGAGGAGGCCAATCCCGCCCGCTTCCGCGCGGCCGAGTTCACCGCGATAAAGGACGAGAAGGGCCAGCGCCATCGGCAGAACCATCATACTGGGATGGGTAATCAGATTCAGCAAAGCATCGACCGTCCAGTGGAGCTCAATTCCGGAGGCAGGCCGCCAATTATCGATGAAAGCGATGTTGAACAGCGGGCTGACGCTCAGGTCGATCCCTGGCGGAAGCTCACTGGTGGGGATCGTCGTGTGCGCCAGCGACAGCCGCCAGGGCAGCGCGGGATCGTTCGCCCAGATCCAGTAGAGAAAAGCCTCAAGAGCGACCGCAAGGGTGAAGGCGCCAAGGAAGGACCCGACCCGATGACCCTGACGCGTAAGGAGCAAAGCCGCGAGCGCCAACGGCAGGAGCGCCAAGGTTGTCGGTCGGGTCAGCACCGCCAACGCAAGCGCCAGACCGGCCGCTGCGGCCCATCTGACATTCCTTCTCTCGGCGCTGAGCCGGAGGCAGTACGCTCCAGTCATGATGAAAGCAATTTCAGCAGTATCCACGCCGAGGTCCAGCATGCGCTCCGAAAAGACCGGAATGGTCGCAAACAAGAGGCCTGAGATCAGGGCCGCCTGGCGGCCGCAGCAGCGCTGGACCGTGAGGGTGAACATCGCCACCGCCGCCAGGCTATAAGCGGCCGGTACCGCCCAAAGCGTCTGCCGGCTCTCGCCAAACAGCGCGAGCACGAGGCCGCTCGGCATCACCAAGGTGAAGCGCCGGGCCCAATGATCTTGCGGCATGCAGAACACTTCGACTGCCGCGCAGCGCGCCGCTTCCAGATAATGCCTGTCGTCCCAACCGCCCCCGACATAGCCCACCGGCGCCAGCGCCATCAGGACAAGCGCCGCGGCAAGCGCAAACAGCACCGGCGGGGCTCCAACGCCTCGCCAGGCGTAAAAGCTTAGTGGTGAAGAAGCGGCTGCCCTCACGTCATACCCTCTGAACGACGAGGCTGGTTACGGGAGCAATGGTTGACGTTCGGTGAGGAGGGCTGTGATCGGGCGCAGCCCTCGCAGTGGCCTTCGACCTAAGCCCGCGGACTTGCCCTCCCATTGCAACTGGCCGCCGAACGCCCGCGATCGGTCAAACCCTGTCCAGCGTCAGTCATGGCAAGCTGAGCTTACGCTATGCGCGCTTCGCTGACCGCGCGCCGCTTTCGGGGATGAAGGCGGACGTCTTCCGCTCGGCCCGATGCCCGGCGGCAGATCGCTACCTGCTTAGTTCACAGGAACCGACGAGAGCCACCCATATCGCACGGTTCCCGAAAAATGGTGCCCCTGGCCCGAGTCGAACGGGCACTCCTTGCGGAACTCGATTTTGAGTCGAGCGCGTCTACCAATTCCGCCACAGGGGCACGGGCGAGGCTCTTAGAGCCCCGCCCTCATCGCCGCAACCTCAGCGAAAGGTGTCGGCGTGGCCGGCGCCCTTCGGGTCGGGCCCGAAGCGGTTGGGTCCGCGGGTGCCCTCCAGGAACATGAACACCAGCAGGATGATGCCGCCGACGAGCGGTATGAACGCGAGCAGGATCATCCACCCGGACTTGTCCTGGTCGTGAAGGCGCCGAATCGTCACCGCAATGTTCGGGATCAGCGTGAACAGAGACCACAGGACAAGCAGCCCGACCAGGATCCAGCCGCCCGTGCCGAACTCCTCCGCGAACATTGTCGGATCGACATTGGTCGAAGAGCCAGATTCGTAGCTGAAGCCCGAATCCGAGCTGTCATAATCGCTATACTCATAGCTCTCCACGCCACCTCGCTCAGCGACGCGCGACGTCGCGGAGAAGATCATTCCCATAAGGATCGCGTAGAGAATGCCGACGACGACGACGTTGAACAGCGTCCACATCCAATATTCCTTGCGCCGCGAGCGGCCGTTGAAATCGGCGTAGCGGCGCAGCGGCATCAGCATCCAGTTCATTCGATTTCCCCCTCTTGAATAGCAACCAACCGGTCTAGCGGAAGGTCTCCTCGTGCGCTGGCCCCTTCGGGTCAGGCCCGAAGCGGTTCGGCCCCCGCGTGCCTTCGAGGCAGTAAAAAACGAAGAGCATCACCGCGAGGCCGAACGCGACGAGCATGGCAAGCAGCGAGACCAAGCCGGCGACGATGGCCAAATCCGGGGCAGCGCTGGCCATGACCGCCATGACCAGCGCGACCGCATAGGGCGCCATCGGCGCGAGCAGCCACCAGCCGCTGCGGTTGGTGTCGTGGAGGCGGCGGACAGCGACCGCGATGTTCGGAATCAGGATGGCGAGCCACCACAGGAACAGCAGTCCGAACAGGACGATTCCGGCGACTCCGATTGTCGCCAGCGCGGCGTCGGGCGGCACGCTGTCGGCATAGTAGGTGCTGTCATAGCTATAGTCCCCGCTCGAATCGAACGCCCCCGGATTGTTGCGCATGATCGAGAACATGGCTCCCCCGATGATCGCGAACGCGATGACCATCAGCACCATGTTCACGAGGAACAGGAACAGCTGCCACATCCAGAATTCCATGCGGCGCGAACGGCCGCTGAAGTCGGCGTAGCGACGCAGCGGCATGAGCATCCAGTTCATCCGACTCCCCCAATCGGCCGATGAAGCAGAGCGCAGGCTTGTCCAAATCGGCGCCACAATCAAGTGCGGCGCGTTGGCGGGCGGGACATGCTTGCCCGCGGCGGCCGCGAGGGCCATGGAGCCGCTGATCAGGAGGCGCTGCTCATGAAGCCCATGACCGACCAGCATCTGGCCGTGCTGCGGCGTCACATGGTCGAGGTAATCGACCTCCATTTCGACCTGGCGTCGGAGGAGATCGGCAAGGATGCGATCGACGCCCGGCTGCGCGAGGCCATCCTCGCGGTGCCGCGGCATTTGTTCGTGCCGCCTCAGCTCGCCATCGTCTCCTACCAGGACACGCCGCTGCCGATCGGCTTCGACAAGACGGTGTCGCAGCCGTTCATCGGCGCTCTGATGCTCGACCTGCTCGAGGTGCGCGCCGGCCACAAGGTGCTCGAGGTCGGTACCGGCCTCGGCTACCAGGCGGCGGTGATGGCGCAATTGGACGCTACGGTTCGAAGCGTCGAGATCGTCGAGGAATTCGCCCAAGCGGCGCGGATTCGCCTCGCCGAGCTCGACCATGACGTCGACATAAGGGTTGGCGACGGCTCGCGCGGCTGGCCCGAGCACGCGCCGTTCGACCGCATCCTCGTCACCGCCGCTGCGGCCGAGGTCCCGTCGGCGCTGCTCGAACAGCTCGCGCCGGGCGGGCGGATGGTGATCCCGCTGGGCGGCGACGACGTCCAGCGCCTTACCCTCGTCACGAAGAACAGCGACGGGCACACGGGCACCGAGGAGATGATGCCGGTGCGCTTCACCAAGCTCGAGACGATGGGCTGACTCCCTGCTCCAGCACAGCGCCGGCCTCCTCCTCTTCCGCCGCCGCGACGGCGAGACGCAGGTCCTGCTCGCCCATTTCGGCGGCCCCTATTGGGCCAAGAAGGATGACGGGGCCTGGGCGATCCCCAAGGGCCTGATCGAGGACGGCGAGAGCCCCGAGCAGGCGGCGCGCCGCGAGTTCGCGGAGGAGGTTGGACCGGTGCCGGACGGCCCATTGCTCCCGCTGGGCGACATCCTTCAGAAAGGTGGCAAGCTCGTCACGGCGTTCGCGCTGGAAGCGGATTTCGACCCGGCCCAGCTCGCCAGCAACAGCTTCACGGTCGAGTGGCCGCCGCGTTCGGGCAAGATGCAGAGCTTCCCGGAAGTCGACCGAATCGCCTGGTTCGACCTCGATCAGGCGCACGCCAAGATCCTGCCGAGCCAGCGGCCGATCCTCGATGCGCTGTCGACCCTGATCGCCGGCTGACTCTGTTCTTTTGCCGCCAAACACCCTATTTGGCGCGCTTTCCGGAATTTTCGCGGCTCGAGCGGCGCCTGGCGCGCGCCCTGCCGCATCAGAGGCCGATATGAACGATCTTTCCCGCGCGGTCGCCGCGCCAGCGGCCGCCGCTTTTCACGCCGAGCGCCGCACCTTCGCGATCATCTCGCACCCCGATGCGGGCAAGACGACCCTGACCGAGAAGCTGCTCTTCGCCGCCGGCGCGGTTCACGAGGCGGGCGAGGTCCGAGCGCGCGGCGACCGTCGGCGGGCGCGTTCGGACTGGATGGAGATCGAGCAGCAGCGCGGAATCTCGGTGACCTCGTCGGTGATGACCTTCGAGCGCGGCGGGATCCGCTTCAACCTGCTCGATACCCCGGGCCACCAGGACTTCTCGGAAGACACCTACCGGACACTCACCGCGGTCGACAGCGCGATCATGGTTATCGACGCCGCCAAGGGCATCGAGGCTCAGACCCGCAAGCTGTTCGAGGTCTGCCGGCTTCGCAACATCCCGATCATCACCTTCATCAACAAGGTCGACCGCGAGGGCTTGTCACCGTTCGTGCTGCTGGACGAGATCGCCGAAACGCTTCAGCTCGACGTCTCCCCGCAGAACTGGCCGACTGGCATGGGCGGGCTGTTCCACGGCCTCTACGACCTCAGGCGCGACAAGTTGTTGACGGTCGACCGAAGCGACGGGACCAATCCCGGTGAGTGGCTCGATTTTGCCGGCATCGACGATCCCGCGATCGCGCAGGTCATCCCCGAGGCTGCTGCCGAGCATCTCGCCGAGGAAGGCGGACTCGCCAGCGAGGCCTATCCGGCGTTCGACCTCGCCGCATTCCGCAACGGCGACATGACGCCCGTCTTCTTCGGAAGTGCTCTCAAACTGTTCGGCATCGAGCAGCTCCTGGACGGCCTTGCGGACTATGCGCCGCCGCCGGGCCCCCAGCCGGCCCGCCCTGAGCCGGTCGAGCCGACCGAGCCGCGGGTCAGCGGTTTCATCTTCAAGGTCCAGGCCAACATGGACCCCAACCACCGCGACCGGATCGCCTTCCTTCGCGTCTGCTCGGGCTCACTGAAGCGCGGAATGAAGCTCGCCAACGGCCGCGCCGGCAAGGCCATCACCATCCAGAACCCGATCAGCTTCTTCGCCCGCGACCGCGAGCTCGCCGAGCTCGCGCGGCCCGGCGACATCATCGGAATTCCCAACCACGGCACGCTTCATGTCGGCGACACGCTGAGCGAGCGCGGCGATATCACCTTCACCGGCCTCCCCGACTTCGCGCCGGAGATCCTGCGGCGAGTGCGCATCGGCGATCCGATGAAGACCAAGCAGATGCGCAAGGGCCTCCAGGACCTGGCCGAAGAAGGCGTGATCCGGGTGTTCCGCCCGGCCATCGGCTCGAACTGGATCGTCGGCGTCGTCGGAGCGCTTCAGCTCGACGTACTCGCGACCCGCATGCAGGCGGAATATGGAGTGGCTCTCGACTTCGAGCCGAGCCCCTATGACGTCGCCCGCTGGATCAGCAGCGACGATCCCGCGGAGCTCAAGCGGCTGATGAGCACGCACAATTCGATCCTCGCCGAGGACCAGAACGACGCGCCCGTCCTGCTCATCCGCAACGCCTGGGAACTCGGCCGCTTCGAGCAGGACTGGCCCAACATCCGCTTCTCCGCGGTGCGCGAGAGGAACTGAGCGGAACGACGCGGCACCCGGTGCTTTGATAGGGCGCCATGTCTGATCTGCCCGATCCGCTGACCCTCGCCTGTCCCGTCTGCGCGACGCGCAACCGGGTGGAGCGCGCTCGGATGGCGGAGGGACGGTGCGGGAAGTGCCGGTCGGCCCTTTTCGAGGGACGGCCGGTGGTGCTGACGGCGGAGAATTTCGGCAAGCATGCGGGCAGCGACTTGCCCCTGCTGGTCGACTTCTGGGCCGAATGGTGCGGGCCGTGCCGGCAGATGGCGCCGGTGTTCGAGGCGGCGGCCGGCGCCCTCGAGCCGGACTTCCGCCTCGGCAAGCTCGACACGGAAGCCGAAGCCGCCATCGCTGCGCGCTATGCGGTTCAGGCGATCCCGACGATGATCCTCTTCAGGAACGGCCGCGAGATCGCCCGAACGATGGGCGCGATGCCCCTTCAGGCGCTGGTGAGCTGGGCGCGGCAGGCGGGCGGCTGAACCGCCCGCTTCCGTTCAGAACGCTTCGGCCGGAAGCGCCATGATGGTGTCGGCGCCGGCTTCGACCTTGCGGCGGAGCGACAGCGTCTCCGGCATGACGCGGGCGGCGAAGAAGCGGGCCGTCACGAGCTTGTTCTGGTGGAAGTCGTCGCCGGGCGAGCCGTTCTTGAGCGCGTCCGAGCTGACCCGGGCCATACGCAACCACATGAGGCCGAGGCAGACGATGCCCATGATGGTCATGTAGGGGTAAGCCGCGGCGCCGGCCTGGTTCGGGTTGGCCATGGCATTCTGCATCAGCCACATGGTCGAGGCCTGGAGATCACCATTGGCCTGCTCAAGCGCCTCGGCGAGCGGCTTGAGGTCGTCATTGTCCTTGGCGGCCGCAACCTCATCGCCGACCATCTTCATGAACGACATGATCGCGCGGCCGCCGTCCTTGGGAAGCTTGCGGCCGACCAGGTCGAGCGCCTGGATGCCATTGGTGCCTTCGTAGATCTGGGCGATTCGGGCGTCGCGGACGAACTGCTCCATGCCCCATTCGCGGATGTAGCCGTGGCCGCCATAGACCTGCTGCATGTTGACCGCGGCCTCGAAGCCCTTGTCGGTGAGGTAGCCCTTGATGACCGGGGTGAGGAGGCCGAGCAGGTCGTCGGCCTGCTGCTTCGTCTCCTCGTCCTGAGCGCGGCGGAGGAGGTCGACCTGAAGGCTGCCCCACAGCACCAGCGCGCGGGCGGCCTCGTTGAACGCCTTGGCCTCCATCAGCATGCGGCGAACGTCGGGATGGACGATGATCGGGTCGGCCTTGGCGTTGGGATCGCGGGCGTCGGGGACGAGAGCGCGGCCCTGGCGGCGTTCCTTCGCGTAGGTGACCCCGTTCTGATAGGCGACCTCGCCCTGGGCGAGGCCCTGGAGGCCGACGCCGAGCCGCGCCGCGTTCATCATGATGAACATGGCGGCGAGGCCCTTCTCCGGCTCGCCGACCAGATAGCCGGTCGCGTCGTCATAGTTCATGACGCAGGTCGAGTTGCCGTGGATGCCCATTTTGTGCTCGATCGAGCCGCAGGTGACTCCGTTGCGCTCGCCGAGGCTGCCATCCTCGTTGACGAGGAACTTGGGCACGATGAAGAGGCTGATGCCCTTCACGGTGTCTGGAGCGCCGGCGATCTTGGCGAGGACGAGGTGGATGATGTTCTCGGCAAGATCGTGCTCCCCGGACGAGATGAAGATCTTCGTGCCCGAGATTTTATAGCTGCCGTCGGCCTGCGGCTCCGCGCGGGTTTTGAGGAGCCCGAGGTCCGTGCCGCAATGCGGCTCGGTGAGGTTCATCGTGCCGGTCCATTTGCCGGCGATCATGTTGGGGAGATAGGTTCGCTTCTGCTCCTCCGTCCCCTTCACGAGGATCGACGCCTCGGCCCCCATGGTCAGGCCGTGATACATTTCGAAAGCCTGGTTGGCCGACAGCAGATATTCGCTGACCGCGGTCGCGAGCAGCTGCGGCAGGCCTTGGCCGCCATATTCCTCCGGCGCCGACAGGCCGGTCCAGCCGCCGGCCACGAACTGGTCCCAAGCTTCCTTGAAGCCGGTCGGAGTCGTCACCGAACCGTCCTCGTGGCGGGTGCAGCCTTCCTCGTCGCCGACCCGGTTCAGCGGCGCCAGAACCTCGGAGCAGAAGCGGCCGGCCTCGGTCAGGATCGCCTCGATCATGTCCGGGGTCGCATTCTCGAAGCCCGGCAGGTTCGAGTAGCGCTCGACGCCCAGTACCTCCTCGATGATGAAGCGCGATTCGCGGACGGGGGCGGTATAGGTCGGCATCTCTCTTCCTTTTTGGGTGTCTTTTCTCAGCCGCGCGCGGCGCGCGGCGCAGGCGGGCTTTGCGCCCCGGCTTCCTCGACCATCGCGATGAAGCGCTCGAGCTCGTCGATCGTCGCGTCGATATCCAGCTTCTGCTTCTTCAGCGCGTCGACCCGGCCGCGGCATTTCTCGAGGGTCACCTGGCGCTGCGCCTGGCGGCCGTCATTGCGGTCGTAGAGGTCGATCATCTCGCGGATCTCGGCGAGGCTGAAGCCGACCCGCTTGCCGCGCAGGATCCAGGCGAGGCGGGCGCGGTCGCGCCACGAATAGATCCGTGCGAGGCCTTGGCGCTGAGGCGCGATCAGCCCCTCATCCTCGTAGAAGCGCAGCGCGCGCGGCGTGACCCCGAACTCGGTACACAGATCGGTAATCGAATAGGTCGCCGTGCTGGCGCTGTGCTGATGGAAATCGGCGTGCAGTGCGGAGTTCGGCATGGCCGCCGAAATACTTTACGTTCACGTCAACGTAAAGGGGCTGCTCACCCGCAGAGCGGATCGCCGACGAGATCGACGGCCCGCTGCGCGTCCTCGGCGCTGTTTCCGCTCCTATCGAAGCGGTTGGCCGCCACCTCGACCCCGGGACCGCAATAATAAGCGCAGCCCTCAGGTAGGCCCGCGGGCAGGGTTACCGCGTCGCCCTCGATCCGCGCTTCGATGACGCAGGTCTCGTCCCCCTGCATCGCAAGCCTGAGCCGCTCGCCATCGCGTGTCGCTCGGCCCTTGCCGGTACAGCTGTTGTTGCCCGCGCCGGCCCACACGATCAGGCCGAAGCGCGTCGTACCGCCGCGGTCGACCAAGCAAAGTTGGTTGCGGCGCGGCCCGTCCCCGCCCTCGTAGAGACCGGTGAGGCCGCCCTTCGCTTCGCTGACATTGCCTCCGCCCCCGCCGCAGGCGGCCAGGCCAATCAGCAAGACAAGCGCCGCGAGGTGTCGCATGCTGGCCTCCTGCCCTCATTGAAGGTTCAGCCGCAACAGGCCATATGGCCCCCGTCATGATTTGACATGGACCTGGGCGCTTGGGGGCGGCACAGGCCGAGGCACGTAACTCGAACAGCGCCGCTTGGGCCCACGGAAGCTTGTTGATGCTGACGACCAATCCTTTCGACCTCGACGCCTATGGCGACAAGCTGCGCGAGGAGTGCGGCGTCTTCGGTATCTGGGGTGCCGACACCGCGGCCGCGGTGGCCGCGCTCGGCCTCCACGCGCTTCAGCATCGCGGCCAGGAAGCCGCCGGGATCACCAGCCTCCACGGCAACCAGTTCCACTCGCATCGGGCGATGGGCAAGGTCGGCGATATCTTCGCCGGTAGCACCAACGCCGTCGCCAAGCTCCAGGGCCACGCCGCTATCGGCCACGTCCGCTACGCGACCACCGGCGAGACGGCCCTGCGCAACGTCCAGCCGCTGTTCGCCGACCTCGCCAACGGCGGCTTCGCTGTCGCCCACAACGGCAACATCTCCAACGCGATGTTCCTTCGCTCGGAGCTCAACCGGCGCGGGTCCATCTTCCAGTCGACCAGCGACACCGAGGTGATCATCCACCTCGTCGCGACGTCGACCTATCGCGGCCTGCTCGACCGGCTGATCGACGCATTGCGCCGGGTCGAGGGCGCCTACAGCCTCGTAATCCTCACCGACGAGGGCCTGATCGCCTGCCGCGACCCGCTCGGCATCCGTCCGTTGGTGATGGGCAAGCTCGGCAACGCGACCATCTTCGCCAGCGAGACGGTGGCGCTCGACGTGGTCGGAGCGACCTATCTGCGCACGGTCGATCCGGGCGAGATGGTCATCGTCAACGACGAGGGTGTCCGTTCCATGCGTCCGTTCGGGACGCATCAGCCGCGCCCCTGCATCTTCGAGCATGTCTACTTCTCGCGTCCCGACAGCGTCGTCGACGGCACTTCGGTCTACACCGTGCGCAAACAGATCGGCGCCGAGCTGGCGCGAGAGAATCCGGTCGAGGCCGACATGGTCGTGCCGGTTCCCGACAGCGGCGTGCCCGCGGCGATCGGCTATGCCCAGGAGAGCGGCATCCCGTTCGAGCTCGGGATCATCCGCTCGCATTATGTCGGCCGCACCTTCATCCAGCCGAGCGACCAGGTCCGCCACCTCGGCGTGAAGCTGAAGCACAACGCCAACAGCGCGCTGATCACCGGCAAGCGAATCGTCCTGATCGACGATTCGATCGTCCGGGGCACGACCAGCATGAAGATCGTCCAGATGCTTCGCGAAGCGGGCGCCAAGGAGGTGCACATGCGCATCGCCTCGCCGCCGACTCGGCACAGCTGCTTCTACGGGGTCGACACACCGGAGCGCGAGAAGCTGCTCGCGGCGAAGATGGACGTTCCGGGGATGGCAGAGCACATCCATGCCGACAGCCTTGCCTTCTTGTCGATCGACGGCCTCTACCGGGCGGTCGGCGACAGTGGCCGCGAGGCGGCGAAGCCGAGCTATTGCGACGCCTGCTTTACCGGCGACTATCCGACCACGCTCACCGACCATGACGAGGCCGAGCGGCGTCACCAGCTCGAATACGCCTGACCCCTTCCCTCCGGTCCCGTTCCTGAGTAGCCGCCCCGCATGACCAATAATTCACTTGCCGGGCGCACCGCCCTCGTCACGGGCGCGAGCCGCGGCATCGGCGCCGCCACGGCGGAGGCGCTCGCCGGGGCCGGCGCGCACGTGATCATCACCGGGCGTACCGCCGACGACCTCGAAGGCGTCGAGGAACGGATCCACGCCGCCGGCGGCACCGCGACGATCGCGCCAATGGACCTCACCCAGAACGAAAGCATCGGCCGCTTGGCGACTGCGGTGGCGGAGCGGTGGGGCAAGCTCGACATCCTGGTGCTCAACGCGGCGATGCTCGGCACGCTGACCCCGGTGCCGCAGATCGACGCCAAGGAGTTCAGCAAGGTGCTGACCCTCAACCTGCTCGCCAACCAGGCGATGATCGCCGCTTTCGATCCGCTGCTGCGGCGGAGCGAGGCGGCCCGCCTGCTCGCGATCACCTCCAGCGTCGGCACCCGGCCGCGCGCCTTCTGGGGTGCCTATGCCGCGTCCAAGGCGGCGCTCGAGACCCTGGCCTTGAGCTATGCTGACGAGGTGCAGAAGATCTCGAACATCCGAGTCGCCCTCGTCGACCCCGGCGCAACCGCCACGGTGATGCGCACCCGCGCCTTTCCCGGCGAGGATCCGACGACGATCAAACGGCCGGCTGATGTCGCCGCCGCGATCCTGAAGCTGCTCGAAAGCGATTTCGAGACCGGCCACCGTCTGGTGGTTGAGAAGCCGGGCGCCTGAGCACCCTCACTCGGTGACGCAGATAATCCCGCGCTCGGTGGTGATTCCGGCCCCTGTCGGGGTCCAGCCGAGCCGACCCGTGTCCATGTGATCGAAGCAGGCAATTCCGGTTCGCGAGTTGAAGCCGGCAACGTCGTGGACGATCGCCTCGTTGCCGGGCCGCTGCTCCACGATCAGGGCCAACCGATAACGTGAGATGTAGGGCGAGCCCATCTCCAGCCGGGCAGTGAAGGCCTGCGGCAGACCGGCACCCGCGAGAACCCGAGCGTTGTCAAAGCGCCCGAGGAACATGGACGTGCAGTCCGGTGCAGCACAAAGCGGCTGGGGGTCGGTCTGCTCGATCGCGTCAGCAACCACCAGCGTGAGTGAATCCGGAGCCACTGCGGGATGCGCCCGGGGCGGGGAGACGGCGGGAACGGCCACCGACTGGGCGAGCAGAAGCAGCCCGAGCATCAGATCTCGCGCGGTTCCTTGAAGACTTCCCAGGTCTGGCCCTTGGCGACAAGGGCCTGGAGGTCGGGCGTCTTGCCCTCGCTCAGAGCGCGGTTCTGCTCGATGATGGCGCTCTCGAAGGTCGGCGCCGGGTCCTCGTAGAGGACGCCGAGTGCAACCGGCCAACCCTGGCCGACCGGCATCTCAACCAACATGTGGGCGACACCGCGATTGGCCGGATCGTGGACGATGACACCCGCCGCCTGCCAGTCGCCGTCGGTCACGTCGACGATCTTGAGGCAGAGACGCTCGCGGTCGAGGGTGATCCCCTTGGTCCCGCTCGCGAACAGCATCGGCTGCCCGGCCTCCAGCCAAAGCTGGTTGCCCGCATTCTCCTTGGCGGTGAAGGGCGCGAAGACGTCGTCATTATAGACGATGCAATTCTGGTAGATCTCGACGAACGAGGCGCCGCGATGGGCGTGAGCCGCCTTCAGCACCGCCGGCAGATTCTTGTGAACGTCGATTCCGCGCGCGACGAAGCGCGCGCCGGAGCCGAGCGCGAAAGCCGACGGGCTCACCGGGCGGTCTACGGAGCCGAACGGAGTCGAGGGCGAGCGGGTGCCGACGCGCGAGGTCGGCGAATATTGCCCCTTGGTGAGGCCGTAGATCTCGTTGTTGAACAGCAGGATCTGGCAGTCGAGGTTGCGGCGAAGCACGTGCATCGTGTGGTTGCCGCCGATTGACAGGGCGTCGCCGTCGCCGGTGATGATCCACACGTCGAGCTCGGGATTGGCGAGCTTCACCCCCGTCGCGATCGTCGGTGCACGGCCATGGATCGTGTGGAAGCCGTAGGTTTCCATATAATAAGGGAAGCGGCTCGAGCAGCCGATGCCCGAGATGAACACGGTCTTCGACGGATCGACACCGATCTCCGGCAACGTGCGCTGCACCGCCTTCAGAACGGCATAGTCGCCGCAGCCGGGGCACCAGCGGACCTCCTGGTCGGTGGCGAAGTCCTTCGCCGTCAGCTTGACCATCTCGGTCATCACATCAGCTCCACAGATAATAGATCAGCAGCACGACCACGATCAGCATCGCGGCGAGCGGCAGGACGCGCGGCGGGTTCATGACAGCGCCTCATCGATTGCGGTTTCGATCTCGCGGATCTTGAACGGCTGGCCCGACACCTTGGTCAGCGGGCGGGCGTCGACGAGATACTGGTCGCGCAGAAGCGTCTTGAGCTGGCCGTTGTTCATCTCCGGCACGATGACCTTGCCGAACGAGCCGAGAAGCTCGCCGAGGTTGGTCGGAAGCGGCCAGATGTGGCGGATGTGGACGTGGGCGACGTCGAGGCCACGGGCGCGCGCTCGGCGCACCGCCTGAGCAATCGGGCCATAGGTGGAGCCCCAGCCGACCACGGCAAGAGCCGCCCCGGCTTCACCCTGCTCGAGCCCCTGCGGCGGGATCGAGTTGGCAACGCCCAGCACCTTGTTGGCTCGGATGTCGGTCATCGCCTGGTGGTTGGCGGGATCGTAGTCGATATGACCGGTGCCGACATTCTTCTCGATGCCGCCGATGCGGTGCATCAGGCCCGGAGTGCCCGGCTTGATCCACACGCGCTTCAGCCTGTCGTCGCGGGCATAGGGATTGACCGCCTCGCCCTCGCCGAGCGGCGCGTCGTGGAACGCGACGTCGAACCGCTCGAACTTGGTGGTGTCCGGCACTTTCCAAGGCTCGGCTGCATTGGCGATATAGCCGTCGGTCAGGAGCATGACGGGGGTCATGTACTGGACCGCGATCCGGCACGCCTCGATCGCGCATTCGAATGCGTCGGCCGGCGAGCGAGCGGCGATGACGGGCATCGGCGCGTCGCCGTTTCTGCCGTAAACTGCTTGATATAGATCCGACTGCTCAGTCTTCGTGGGAAGGCCGGTCGAGGGACCGCCGCGCTGCGAATTGACGATGACCAGCGGTAGCTCCGTCATGATCGCGAGGCCCATCGCCTCGGTCTTGAGGGCGATGCCCGGGCCCGACGAGGAGGTCACGCCCAGAGAACCGGCGAAGCTCGCGCCGATTGCGGCGCCGATCGCGGCGATCTCGTCCTCGGCCTGGAAGGTGACTACGCCGAATTCCTTGTAGCGCGCGAGATGGTGGAGGATCGCGCTCGCCGGGGTGATCGGATAGCCGCCGAAGAACATCGGCAGGTTGGCGAGGTGGGCGCCGGCGACGAGGCCTAGCGAGATCGCCTCCGCGCCGGTGACGGTGCGGTAGAGACCCGGCTCGGCCGGCGCCGGATCGACATGATGCTGCTTGAGCGGCGAGCCGATCTCGGCGGTCTCGCCGAAGGCGTGGCCGGCGTTGAGCGCGACGATATTGGCCTCGGCCAGCTGCGGCGCCTTGGCGAACTTGGCCTTGAGCCAATCCTCGACCGGCTTGCGGGGACGGTCGAACATCCACAGCGCCAGGCCGAGCGTCCACATGTTCTTGCAGCGCAGCGCCTCCTTGTTGCCGAGGCCGAACGGCTTCACGGCGTCGAGGGTGAGCTGCGAGATGTTGAACTGGACGACCTGCCACTTGGCGAGGCTGCCGTCCTCGAGCGGGCTCTGCTCGTAACCGGCCTTTGCAAGGTTGCGCGCGCCGAACTCGCCTTCGTCGACGATGATCAGCCCGCCGGGCTTCAGCGCCTCGACATTGGTCTTCAGCGCGGCCGGGTTCATCGCGATCAGGACGTCGGGCTCGTCACCCGCGGTGTCGATGGTCGCCGAGCCGAAATTGATCTGGAAGGCGGACACGCCGAAGGTCGTGCCCTGCGGCGCTCGGATCTCGGCCGGAAAGTCGGGGAAGGTCGCGAGGTCGTTGCCCGCGAGCGCGGTCGACAGGGTGAACTGGCTGCCCGTGAGCTGCATGCCGTCGCCGCTATCGCCGGCAAAGCGGACGACCACGGCCTCCGGGACGTCATGTGGCTGATCTTCGGTCGTAACGAACTTGGTGGCGGTCGCCATGAAAGAAATGTCCAGCTTTCGGTTCTCGGGCGCCTCGTGCGGCGCGGCCGGTGTGGCGTCAAGGTAGCGTTTCAGAACTGAACCGCAACTTGAGGGCCGGAGAAAACCGCACCTAGCGTCATGATAGAACGCACATGGCGCCGTGCGATTTCCGTCAAATCGGGACCATAGCCCCCTCCGGGCGTGCTCGCCAGAGGAATGCGCCGCGACTGTGCCAGTGTTGCAACAAATGTGTCGCGGCGGTCGATGCCATCCTGGGTCAGCGACAAGCGCCCGAGGCGGTCGTCGGCGAGCGGATCGACGCCGGCCTGGTAGAGGATCAGGTCCGGCTCGAAGGCGTCGACGAGCGGCACGAGATGGTGCCCCAGCAGCCGGAGATATTCGTCGTCCTCGACTCCGTCCGGAAGCGCCACGTCGAGGGTCGAGCGCGCCTTCCGCACCGGGAAATTACGCTCGGCATGGATCGAGAAGGTCGCGATGTCCGGGTAGCCGGCGGTGAGCGCGGCGGTCCCGTCGCCCTGGTGGACGTCGCAATCGACGATCAGCACGCGCCGCGCCTGCCCCTCCCCGACCAGCCGAACCGCGGCGAGAGCAAGGTCGTTGAACACGCAATACCCGGCGCCGGTATCGTGAAGCGCGTGATGACTTCCGCCGCCCGTATTGGCCGCGAATCCCCTCTCTTTCGCCGCCAGCGCTGCCGCATAGGTTCCGCCTGGCACGAGCTGCGAGCGAAGTGCCACCGGCGGCGTGATCGTAAAGCCGATCCGCCTTTCCTTGTGCGCCGGCACCCGCGCCTCCACGACCTCATCGACATAATCCGGGCAGTGAACCGCGCGCAGCCAGTCGAGCGGCATCGGCTCCGGCTCGATCCATTCCAGCGGCTCTCCGCACGCCAGCATCGCATCGCGGATCAGCGCGTTCTTGTTCGCCTTGAGGGTCGGCGCATAAGCCGTCGGCAGGACATAGTCCGGATGATGGACGACCGCGATCACCGACCCTAGTTAGTGCCCTTTCCTCTCCCCGCCCACCCGACGGAGACCTGATGAGCGAGACTTTCGTCCGCCCCGACGTGCGGACTTTCCTGAATTACGTGAACGCGCTGCCCCACCAGAAGGCGTTCGAGATGCCGCTCGACGACGCGCGCAACATGCTTCAAGCCTCGCGTCAGGTCGCCGACGCTCCGGTGGGCGAGCTGGCGGTGATCCGCGATCTCACGATGGACGGACCGGGCGGGCCCCTCCGCCTGCGCCTCTACGACGCCCGCGAGAGCCGCGGACCGGGACCGCTGATGGTCTTCTATCATGGCGGCGGCTGGGTCCTCGGCGACCTCGACACGCACGAGCCGTTCTGCGCCGAAGTGGCGCGGGAGATGGACCTGCCGGTGGTCGCGATCGACTATCGCCTTGCGCCGGAGCACCCTTTCCCCGCCGGTATCGACGACGCGATCGCTGCAGCGCGCTGGCTCGCGGAGAGCTCGGAAGCTCTGGAGCGGCAGGTCACCGGCCTCGTCCCGTTCGGCGACAGCGCCGGCGGCAATTTCGCAATCGTTGTCAGCCTGGCGCTGCGCGACGAGCCGGCGGCGGTGCCGGTGGTCGCGCAATGGCCGATCTATCCGGCGAGCGAGCCGACCCGCTCCTATCCATGCCGCAAGGAGTTCGGCGAGGGCTTCCTGCTGAGCAGCGGAAGCATGGACTGGTTCGACGACTGCTATGCCGGCGACAAGAAGGACTGGCGCTTCGCCCCGCTTGCCAAGGACCAGGCGGGGATGCCGCCGACCCTGATCACCACCGCCGGCCTCGACCCGATTCGGGACCAGGGCCGTGTCTATGCCGCTGCGCTCGTCCAGGCCGGGGTCGAGACCATCTATCTGGAGATGCAGGGCACGGTTCACGGCTTCATCAACCTGCGCCGCGCCCTGCCTTCCGCGAACGACGACGTGGCGCGATCGATCGCGGCGTTGAAGCTGCTTCTGGAGAAAGCCCGATGAAGGATCTGAGCGGCTACGGCTACCGTCCCGCCGCCGGCATCATGCTGGTCAACCGCGAGGGGAAGGTGTGGGTCGGCCAGCGGCTCGATAGCAAGCTCGAGGCCTGGCAGATGCCGCAGGGCGGTCTCGACGAGGGCGAGGACCCGCAGGACGGCGCTCTACGTGAGCTGGAGGAAGAGACCGGAATCCGTCCCGACCTCGTGGAAATAATCGCGCGCTGCCCACACGAACTCACCTACGACTTGCCCGACGATCTCATCGGTGTGGTGTGGAAGGAAAAATGGCGCGGCCAGCGCCAGACCTGGTTCCTCGCCCGCTTCCTGGGCACTGACGACGATGTGAACCTCCAGACGGCCCACCCCGAGTTCCGCGCCTGGCGCTGGGCCGATGTCGACGACCTCCCGGCAATGATCGTCCCGTTCAAGAAGAAACTCTACGAGGACGTGATCGCGGCATTTCGCGAGCATCTCTGACGACGAACGGCGCGGTGTTGGCACTCCGCGCCTCGCCCGCTAGACGCTCCCGCATGGGGGAACTCACCAGCCTCGAAGCCGCAGCCGTTGAAGCGGCCAAGGCCGCGCCGATGATGGAGCAGGTCCAGGCCTGGGCGGCGGTGAACAGCGGGTCGCGCAACCTCGACGGGCTGGAGACGATGGCGGGGCTGCTCGCCGGAGCTTTCTCCAAGCTTCCCGGCAGCTTGACCCTGGTCGATCCCGCGCCGGTCGAGACGGTGCGCCCCGACGGCCGCACAGCTCCGCTCGACCACGGCCGCAACCTGCACCTCAAGGTGAGGCCGCAAGCGCCGGTGCAACTGCTTCTCACCGGACATTTCGACACGGTGTTCGCCGCCGACCACCCGTTCCAACAGGTGTTCTGGCGCGAGGAAGGCGTGCTCGGCGGTCCCGGAGTCGCCGACATGAAGAGCGGCATCGCGATCATGCTCGCGGCGCTCGAGGCGGTGGAGGAATCGCCGCTCGCCGAGCGGATCGGCTACGAGGTCGTGCTCAACAGCGACGAGGAAGTGGGCTCGCCAGGCTCGGCCGCGCTCATCGCCCAGGCGGCGCTCGGCAAGCAGGCGGCGCTGACCTACGAGCCGTCGGCGCTTCCTGACGGTACGCTTGCGGGCGCCCGCCCCGGCAGCGGCAATTTCAGCATCCTCGTGCACGGCCGCTCAGCCCATGCCGGGCGCAATCCGGAGGATGGCCGCAACGCGCTGGTCGCCGCCGCCGACCTTGCGCTTCGGTTGAGCCAGGCACGCTCGCCGGGCCTCAAGATCAACCCGGCCAAGATCGACGGAGGCGGGCCGAACAATGTCGTTCCCGATCATGCCGTGCTCCGCGTCAACCTGCGGCCGACGACACCCGAAGACCAAGATCATGCCCAGCGCCTGATCAATGAAACGGTCGCTTCGGTCGCGGCGGAACATGACGTCAGCATCCACGTCCATGGCGGCTTCGGCCGCCCGCCCAAGCCGATGACTCCCCAGGCGCAGCGTCTTTTCGAGCTGGTCCGCGACTGCGGCCGCGATCTTGGCCAGCAGATCGGCTGGCGCGACACCGGCGGCGTGTGCGACGGCAACAATATCGCAGCCTGTGGGGTGCCCGTGGTCGACACGATGGGTGCGCGCGGCGGCTCAATTCATTCTGCGGAGGAATATCTGATCGTCGACAGCCTGGGCGAACGTGCCGCCCTTTCCGCCCTCACCATCCTCCGGCTCGCTGAGGGCAGCCGGTGAGCTATCGAGTTCGGCCCGCCCGCGGCGACGATTTCGCCGCCATCTACGAAATGGCCAAGCTGACCGGCGGCGGCTTCACCAACCTGCCCGCCGACAAGGCGGCGCTGGTCGACAAGCTGCAGCGCTCGCAGGAGGGCTTTGCCAAGACCGAGGACGTGCCTGGCGACGACCTCTATGTCTTTGTGCTCGAGGATCCCAAGGAGGGCGTCATCCGCGGCACCTGCCAGGTGTTCGGAATGGTCGGCCAGCGCCAGCCTTTCTACTCCTACCGGATCAGCAACCTCACTCAGCATTCGCCGGAATTGAACCGCACCTTCCGCGCCGAAATGCTGACCTTGTGCACCGACTTTGAAGGCGCGTCAGAGGTGGGCGGTCTGTTTCTCCACCCCGGCGCCCGTGCTGGCGGCCTCGGCATGCTGCTGGCGCGCAGCCGCTACCTGTTCATGAAGCTTCATCGCACGCGTTTCGCCGAGCGGGTGCTGGCCGAGCTTCGCGGAGTCATCGACGACAAGGGCGGATCGCCGTTCTGGGACGCGATCGCCGGACGATTCTTCGGAATGACGTTCCAGGAGGCGGACGCATTCAACGGTGTCCATGGTACCCAGTTCATCGCCGATCTGATGCCCAAGACACCCATCTACACCGCGATGCTGCCCGAAAGCGCGCGCGCGGTGATGGGCGTACCCCATCCGTCGGGCCGAGCGGCCCTGCGCATGCTGGAGGCGGAAGGATTCCGTTATGACGGCTATGTGGACATCTTCGACGGCGGCCCGACCGTGTCGGCGCCGATCGACCAGCTGCGCACCGTCCGGGAGTCGCGGGAGCTGACCTTCAGCGGCGCCCACGACGAGGGCGGCAACACCATGCTCGTCGCCAGCGGACGGCTTGGCAACTTCGCGGCCGCGTGCGGCAAGGTGCGTATGGAGGGCGATAGCGCGGCGCTCGATGGCGAAACCGCGGCGTTGCTCGGCATCCAGCCTGGCGAGACCTTCCTCGCGGCGGCGCGCTGATGCTGGCCGAGATCAACTTCGACGGGATCGTCGGGCCGAGCCATAATTATGCAGGCCTGAGCCACGGCAATATCGCGTCCACGATCCATCTTGGCGACACCTCCTATCCGCGGCGGGCGGCGCTGGAGGGCGTCGCAAAGATGCGCGCAAATATCCGCCGGGGGCTTCCGCAGGGCGTGCTCCTTCCGCACCGGCGGCCGAACATGGCCTGGCTGGCAACGCTTCAGGCCGACATTGCGGGCGCCTCGGAGCAGCTGCGCGCGGCCGCCTTCTCCGCCTCGCCGATGTGGGCAGCCAATGCGGCGACCGTGTCCCCGGCGCCCGACACCGCCGACGGCCGCTGCCACCTCACCGTCGCCAATCTGCGCACCATGCCGCACCGAAGCCATGAATGGCCCGAGACCCTGGAGCAGCTGAAGCTCGCGTTCGGCGACGAGCGGCATTTCCGGGTCCACCCGCCGGTGTGGCCGGCCTTCGGAGACGAGGGCGCGGCCAACCATATGCGCCTGACCGCCCGTCACGACGCTCCCGGCGTCGAGGTGTTCGTCTATGGTGTTCGCGGCAAGTCCTTCCCGGCGCGCCAGCATGTCGAGGCGTGCCGTGCCGTCGCGCGCTTCCATGGGCTCGGTCCCGAACGAACCCTGTTCGTGCAGCAGTCGGAGACGGCAATCGGCGCCGGCGCTTTTCATAACGACGTGGTCGCGGTCGCCAACGAGAACGTGCTGTTCGCCCACGAGCAGGCCTTCGACGAGCCCCAGCAACTCTATGCGGACCTCAGGCGCCTGCTGCCGGAGGTCGAGATCGTCGAAGTGCCCGCCGACCGCGTGAGCCTCGCCGACGCCGTCAAATCCTATCTTTTCAATGCCCAACTCGTAACGCTTCCCGAAGGTGGGATGGCTCTGATCCTGCCCGAGGAAGCGCGGGAGACGGCGCCGGTCTGGGCGTGGCTTCAGGAGCTGGTGTCGGGCAACGGCCCCATCCGCGAGCTAATCGTGGTCGACGTACGCCAGTCGATGGCCAATGGCGGCGGCCCCGCCTGCCTTCGCCTGCGCGTGGTCGCCGATCCCGGGACGATCGACCCTCGTTTCCTTGTCGACGAAACCAAGCTCGACCGAATCGAGGACTGCATCGAGCGCCATTGGCCCGAATCCATCGCTCCAGCGCAGCTCGCGGACCCCGCACTCGCCGAGCAGGTGATCGGCGCGCGCACCGCGCTCCTCAACGTCCTGGACCTCACCGTCCTCGCCTGAACGGAACCCGCTTTCGCCGCGGCTGGTTTCAGCGGCGAAAGGAGATCCGCCATGCCCGCCAAGTCTGGAGCCCAGCAGAAAGCCGCCGGCGCCGCTCTCTCGGCAAAACGCGGCGACACCCCGAAGAGCAAGCTCAAGGGTGCGTCCAAGTCGATGGCCGAGTCGATGAGCGAGAAGGAGCTCGAAAAAATGGCGTCAACGAAGCGCAAGGGTAAGCCCGAGCACGTCGGCGACAAATGAGGTCAACCCGGCGGCGGGATGCTGCCGGGGCCGCGGCCGGGCCAGCTTTGCGGGGGCGGCGAGCCGTCCTCGGCCCCCAGCAGCGAGGTGTCGGCCTCGCTCGCCGGGAGGTGCGTATCGGCGCCGGAGCCGCCTTTGTCTTCCGGAATGATTCCGGTGCCTTCCTCACTCGCGGGAACCGAGGGATCGCGCTCGGTCACGCCGTCGGAGCTGGTCGGGGTCTGTTCGTGAAGCTTCGGGTCCGCCATTTGGAACCTCCTCTCCGGCGTGCAACGAAGCAGGCGGGAAGGCGGTTGCCTCAGCGCATCTTGGTTCCGACCTGAGACGAGACGACCGCCGCCTGGGGCGGTGCGCCGAGCCGAACGAGGCCGTCGTCGATATGGACCCCGCCGCGCTCGACCAGCAGATATTGGTAGTTGGACTCGTCCTCGCGCGTGCTCGCGGGGATGTCGCCCTCGAGACGGAAGTTGCGGCGCAGATAGGTGGCGAGCTCGCCGGCGCTGATCACCCGGTCGCCGTCCTGGTCCGCCTCGCCTGACAGGCCGGTGCGCAGATAGTAGGACAGGTATCCGCCCGCCTCGAGCCGTGCCGCGACGAGGCTGGTCAGATCCTCCTCGGAGCTGAACAGCCCCATCACGTTCGGCCGGTTGACGAGGTTGCGGAAGCCGCCGCTGTAGCAGCTGTCGATCGCGACCAGAATTGTCCGGCCGTTGAGTTGGTCGATCAGCGGCTCGAGCTGAGCGTCGGTCATCGCGGCGTCGTAAAGCTCGATCGTCTCGGCCCGGCCGTCAAGCTCGCGTGCGCTGCGCGGGACGTCGACCTGGTCACCATGGCCGGAGAAGAAGAACATGACGAGGTCATTGGGGCCGGCGGCCCGCGCCGCCCGCTGAAGCGCCGAACGAACGGCCTGGGTGGTCGCCTGCGCATTGGTCAGGGCGATGCTCTGCGGGTGAAGGAGGCCGGCCTGGCGCAGGCTGGCGAGGAGCTCGGTCGCGTCGCCATCGGTGTGCGGGAGGTCCGAAATCCGCTCATAATCCGACACGCCGACCGCGACTGCGAGAACCCGCGGCCCCGCCTGAACGCCGGCATGGCGCGGATTGGGTGTGCCCGGCTCGATGCTGAGCCGATACTTCCCAGTGCCGTTTGCGGCGTAGGAGGTGACCGAGACGATATAGTCGCCATCCTCCGCCAACACCGTATCGATCCGGCTGTTGATGGTGGCCTCGCCATTCTCCTCGCTGTCGTCGTTGCTCTGGATGACGCCGTCCGGGCCCTGAAGATTGAGGACGGTGTCGAAATCGGGCGACGCGACGCTGATCCGCACCCGGTCGCCGCGGCGGCCGGTCAGGCGGTAGCGGTCCTGGAACTTGTCCTCGCCGAGGCGCAGGTCGTCGCTGTCGAGTCGGCCGTTCAGAGCGCTGCCGAGAGTGATCGCGCTCGCCGGCTGCGCAGTGTCTGCACGCTCGCCGGCGGCAGGCGTCGCCGTGGCGAGGCGGTAAGCGCCCATCGCCCCGGGCGAGAAGCTGGTCGCCGACACTCGATAGCTGCCGTCCTCGGGAAGCTCGATGACGAGGCGGCTGTTCAGCGTCTCGCCGCGATCGTCATCGTCGTTCGACATGACGTAGCCGCCGGGGCCGGTAACGAGCAGATAGGGATCGAAATCGTCGGAGCTCAACGTGAGCTCGACGCGCTGGCCGCGGCGGCCGTCGATCCGGAACACGTCCTCATATTTGCCGGAGCGGCGCTGGGTATCGAGCGGAGTCAGCTCGCCCGAATGGGACTGGCCGGCGGCGAGCGGCAGAACCGGACGCGGCGGCCGGTTCGGCTGGGCGGTAGCAGGAAGGCTAAGCGAAAGACCGATCGCGGTCGCGATCAACAAGGCAGCAGCACGCATGATGATCCCCTCTATCCCATACGATGGAACGTGCTGTGCGGTCGGCGAGCTGAACGACAGCAAAATGCGATCGACAGCTTCGCGAAAGCGACCAAGCCGGCGGGCTCAGCCGTGATTGGCGAAGACGCTCGGCGTGCCTGAGCGGTCGACCAGCAAGGTCTGGTAGGGCTGGCGCACGGGTCCGCGGTCCATCCCCGGCGAACCCATCGGCATTCCCGGAACGGTGATCCCGAGCGCATTCGGCCGCTCCGCGAGGAGCCGCTGGATGTCGGCCGCAGGGACGTGACCCTCGACGAAATAGCCGCCGATCTCGCCGGTGTGGCAGGAGCGCAGCTGTTCCGGAACGCCGAGACGCAGGGCGATCGGCTCGAGATCGTCGATCTCGTGAACTTCGGCTTCGAAGCCGTTCTGGCGGAGGTGAGTCACCCAGTCGCCGCAGCAGCCGCAGGTCGGGCTCTTGTGCACGCGCACCAGCCGGGGCGCCTGCTCGGCGGTGCTGCATGCGATCAGGCTCGCCGCCGCCAGCCCGAGAAATCCGCGCCGTCCAATGTCCACCTTCATCGCCTCCCGCAAGTTGAGCGATCGGAGTGCATGATCGCTTGGAAAAAGTCGATCCGGCGCATGCATCGGATCGTCATGTTCCCGCCCTTTCCTTGTTCGCCGTTTTCGCGCATGATCAACACAAGTTGGTTTGGTTCCCGCGTGTTCGGGAGGTCCAAGTCAGGCTCTTCCGATCTGCGGGTCCGCTTGAGGGGGCGGCCCCGATGTATGTTGCGCTCGGCATTGCGCTGCTGGTGATCGGATCGATCCTGTTCCACCTGTTCAGTCCGTGGTGGATGACGCCGATCGCGTCCAACTGGGGCTCGATCGACAGCGCCCTCATCATCACGCTCTATATCTGCGCAATCGCCTTCGTCGTTCTCAACCTGTTCATGGCCTGGGCGATCTGGCGCTACCGGCACCGACCCGGCAACGTCGCCCATTACGAACCGGAAAATTCAAAGCTCGAGAAGCGGCTGACCTTGTGGACCGGGATCGGAATCGCCGCGATGCTCGCGCCCGGCCTCATTGCCTGGCACGAATATGTCACCGTTCCCGACGACGCGGCGATCGTCGAAGCGACCGGTCAGCAATGGCAGTGGGCGTTCCGCTATCCCGGCCCCGACGGCGTGCTCGGCGCGGCCGAAGTGGCCCACATCTCGTCGGATAATCCGTTCGGGATTAACCCGCGCGATCCCTATGGCCGCGACGACATCCTGATCGAAACCAACGAGCTTCACCTGCCGCTCGGCCGGCCGGTCAAGCTGGTGCTTCGATCGAAGGACGTGCTTCACGATTTCTACGTGCCGCAGTTCCGCGCCAAGATGGACCTGGTGCCGGGGATCGTCACCTATTTCTGGATGACCCCGACGGCGGCCGGAAGCTTCGACATATTGTGCGCCGAGCTGTGCGGCGTCGGCCACCACGAGATGCGCGGCACCGTGGTGGTCGAGCGCCAGCAGGATTTCGACCGCTGGCTCTCCGAGCAGATGACCTTTGGCCAGATGGTCGCCGAGGCGGAGGCGCGGGGCGTGCAGCTGGCGGCGGCGCCGGGATCGAATGGGAGGGCAGCGCACTGATGGCGACGATCGCAGACGACCTGACGCCGCTTCACCATCCCAAGACGTGGATCGGCAAATATGTGTGGAGCCAGGACCACAAGGTCATCGCTATCCAATATGGGGTGACCGCAGTCTCGGTCGGAATCCTGGCGCTGGTTCTGTCCTTCCTGATGCGGCTGCAGCTCGGTTTCCCGGGCGAGTTCCAGTTCATCCAGCCGGAGAATTACCTCCAGTTCGTCACCATGCACGGCATGATCATGGTGGTGTACCTGCTCACGGCCCTCTTGCTCGGAGGGTTCGGCAATTATCTCATCCCGCTGATGATCGGCGCCCGGGACATGGTGTTCCCGTTCGTCAACATGCTGAGCTACTGGGTCTATCTCCTCTCCGTTATCGTGCTGGTCGCGAGCCTGTTCGTTCCGGGCGGGCCGACGGGGGGCGGCTGGACGCTCTACCCGCCGCAGACCATCCTCGAAGGCACTCCGGGCGCGAGCTGGGGAATCATCATGATGATGGCGAGCCTCGCCATCTTCATCGTCGCCTTCACCATGGGCGGCCTCAACTACGTCACCACGGTCCTGCAGGCGCGCACCAAGGGCATGACGCTGATGCGGATGCCGTGCAGCGTGTGGGGCATCTTCGTCGCGAGCATCATGGGCCTGCTCGCCTTCCCGGCGTTGTTCGTCGCCGCGGTGATGACCATCCTCGACTCGGTCGCGGGGACCAGCTTCTTCGTTCCGACTATCGTCTCAATGGGCGCACAGACCGGCCATGAGGGCGGCTCGCCGATCCTGTTCCAGCACCTGTTCTGGTTCTTCGGCCACCCCGAGGTCTACATCGTCGCCCTGCCCGCCTTCGGCATCGTCTCTGACTTGATCAGCGTGCACGCGCGGAAAAACATCTTCGGCTACCGGATGATGGTGTGGGCGATCGTCATCATCGGCGCCCTCTCCTTCTTCGTGTGGGCGCACCACATGTATGTCAGCGGCATGAACCCCTATTTCGGGTTCTTCTTCGCGACCTCGACCCTGATCATCGCCATCCCCACGGCGATCAAGGTCTATAACTGGCTGCTGACGCTCTACCGCGGCGACATCCACCTTTCGGTGCCGATGCTGTTCGCGATCGCCTTCCTGTTCACCTTCATCCATGGCGGCCTTTCCGGCCTCTTCCTCGGCAATGTCAGCGTCGACGTGCCGCTGTCCGACACCTTCTTCGTGATCGGCCATTTCCACATGGTGATGGGGGTGTCGCCGATCCTGGTGATCTTCGGCGCCATCTATCACTGGTACCCGAAGATCACCGGGCGGATGTGGAACAACACGCTCGCCCGCGCCCACTTCTGGATCACCTTCCTCGGCGCCTACGCGATCTTCCTGCCGATGCATTATATCGGCATGCTCGGCGTGCCCCGGCGCTATTATGCGCTGGGCGAAACCGGCTTCATTCCGGAGTCGGTCGCCTATGCGAACATGGGCATCACCATCGCCGCCGGCTTCGTGTTCGCCGCCCAGTTCCTGTTCTTCACCAACATGATCTGGAGCCTGTTCCGCGGGCCCAAGGCGGATCCCAATCCGTGGGGCGCAGCCTCGCTCGAATGGCAGACTCCGGACACGCCGCCCGCACACGGCAATTGGGGCGACAAGCTGCCGACCGTCTATCGCTGGGCCTACGACTATAGCGTTCCCGGCGCGCCGCGCGACTTCGTGCCGCAGAACGAGCCGCCGCCGGCGGCCGGGCCCGGGGACCTCAAGCCGTGAGCCTCGTCTCGCGCCTCACCGAAAAGAGCTGGGAGACGCCCGGCGCCCACCCGGCCGCGGGCGGCGGGGACCGGCCGCCTGCGGCAAAGGTGGTGCTGGTCCTCTATTTCGGAGTGGCGGCGGTTTTGTTCGGCCTCGTCACCTCGGCCTATCTGATGCGGATGGGCATGCCCGGCATGGCGCACGGCCCGATGGGCGGCTGGCGCCCGCTGTCCGAGCCCCCCTTGCTGTGGGGCAACACCCTGACCCTGTTCCTCGCCAGCTTCGCCTGGGAAGGAGCACGGATCACGGCGCGGCGCGGGTACGGCCCGCACATGTGGACGCTGGCCGCGGGCCTGCTCGGCATCATCTTCCTGATCGGCCAGGTCCTATTGTGGCGCGTACTCGTCGCCGCCGGCCACGGCCTGCGAGGCGATCCGGCGGCAGCCTTCTTCTACCTGATCACCGCGCTTCACGGCGTTCACGTGCTTGGCGGCCTTTATTTCTGGGTGCGCGCCCTGCCCGGCCTCGCCGGCCGCGGCAACGCGGCGCTGCGCGTCCAGCTTACCGCGACCTATTGGCATTTCCTGCTGTTCGTGTGGCTTTTGATGCTGGGGCTGTTCGTGGCGACCTGAGGAGAGGTCAGACATGTCGACCGTGATGCGTACCGACGTGGATGAGGGCGCCAGGGCAGATAGCGGCGGCCCGCCCCAGGCGGTGCGCGAGCTCGTCTCGGACTGGGCCGGCGACCAGGAGGCGTTCCGTCACGTCCACTGGGGGAAGGCCATGATGTGGATCTTCCTCCTCTCCGACACCTTCGTCTTCTCGAGCTTCCTCGTCTCCTACATGACGATGCGATCGTCGGTGACCGAGCCGTGGCCGAACGCCAGCGAGGTGTTCAGCCTCACCATTGGCGGGCAGTCGGTGCCGCTGCTCCTGATCGCCATCATGACCTTCGTTCTGATCAGTTCGTCCGGCACGATGGCGATGGCGGTGAACTACGGCTACCGCCGCAACCGCAAGGTCACCGCCGCCCTGATGTTCGCGACCGCCGTCCTCGGCGCGACCTTCGTCGGGATGCAGGCATTCGAATGGTCGAAGCTCATCCACGAAGGCGTTCGCCCGTGGGAGAATCCGTGGGGCGCGGAGCAGTTTGGCGCCTCCTTCTTCATGATCACCGGCTTCCACGGCCTGCACGTCTCGGCGGGGGTGATCATGCTCCTGATCGTCGCGTCGAAGGTGCTTCGCGGCCATTACGAGCGGCGCGGCTACGCGGCCGTCGAGATCGCCGGCCTCTATTGGCACTTCGTCGACCTCGTCTGGGTCTTCATCTTCGCCTTCTTCTACCTGTGGTGAGGTAGGATATGAACCACACGCCCCATGCCCATCCCGAAGCGGCCCATGACGCCGGCCATGCCGCCGCGCTCGGCACCGGCCAAACCCATCCGATCGGCGTCTATCTCAAGGTGTGGGGCTATCTCTTCGTATTGAGCACGCTTTCCTACCTCGTCGACTATTTCCAGGTGGAGGGCGCGCTTCGGTGGATCCTGATCGTCACCTTCATGCTGCTGAAGGCGGGGCTGATCGTCGCGATCTTCATGCACATGGCGTGGGAGCGGATGGCGCTCGTCTATGCGATCCTGGTGCCGCCGCTGGCGCTCGGCACCCTGATCTACCTGATGTGGATCGAGGCCGACTACACCTTCTGGACCCGAATCCTGTTCCTGGGAGGCGGCGGATGACCCCGGGTCTTTGGGAGCGGACCAAAGTCGTCGGCGCGATCGGCCTCGCCTTCGGCACGCTCGGCTTCTGCCTGTGGTTCGGGAGCTGGGCGATGCCGATCACCTATCCCGAGCAGCGCGGCTACCCGATCGAGGGCGTCCCGCCGGTCGACCTCGCCAGCGCGCAGCGCAACTGGCCGGGCGGCGAAGCCCGGCCCGGCGACCGCGAGATCCTACTCGGCTATGTCCGCGATCTCGAAGCGGGGCGCGTGACTCTGCCGCAGGGCGCGCAGCAGGCCGCGGGTCCCGCAGCGCCGGTCGACCTCGGGACCCTCCTTGCCGGCGCCGATGCCGGCCGCGGCGAGCGCACCGCCCAGGTCTGCGCCTCCTGCCACACGTTCGAAGCGGGCGGTCCCAATCGTACTGGGCCCAATCTCCACGGTGTCGTCGGCCGGGCGGTGGCGGGACATTCGGGCTTCAACTACTCGCCGGCGCTTGCGGGCCATGGCGGCCAGTGGACCTATGAGGCGCTCGACCAGTTCCTCGCGAGCCCGTCCCGTGCTGTGCCGGGCACCCGAATGGCCTTCGCCGGCCTCAGGAATCCCCGCGACCGGGCCCACCTCATCGCCTATCTCGCGCGAATCTCCCCCACCGCCCCGCCCTTCCCAGCGCCGGCGGCGACGGCGCCCGCCGCGCCCTGACACGAGACGAGGTCGGCAGCGCGAGGCTGAGAGTGAGATACGGCGATTTCGAGAAGTGGCGCGCCCGGAAGGATTCGAACCTCCGACCCCCAGATTCGTAGTCTGGTGCTCTATCCAGCTGAGCTACGGGCGCCCGAGAGAGACGGCCAGATAGGGGGATGATTCCGATTGCGCAAGCCCGTTGCCGAACCCCAACGCTTTCCCTACGCAATTTGCGTGCGCGTGCTCCTCACCCCCCTCCTTTCGGGCCTTCTCGTTGCCGGCTGCGCGAGCGGCGGCGACTTCCCGTCGCTTGCGCCGCGGCCGGTGGAACAGCTGTCGATGGAGGAGCCAATCCGCGTCGACCCGCCGGTCGCTCCGGACCCCGCCTTCCGGTCGCAGGTCGCCGATCTTCTCGCCCGCGCCCGCGCCGGCGATGCAGCTTTCGAGCGGGCTTATGCTCGAGCCGCGCCGCTCGCGCGCGCCTCCGGCAGCGCAGGATCCGACAGCTGGGTTCAGGCGCAGGAGGCGATCTCGCGGGCCGAGGTGGCCCGCACCGAAACGACGGTGGCACTCGCTGACCTCGACCGCCTCGCGATCAAGCGGGCGGACGTGCCCACCAACGAATCGGATCATTCGGCGCTGATGGAGGCGCGGGAGTTCGCCCAGGCCCTCGCCAACGACCAGCACCGCCGGCTGGAGAGCCTTAGGAGCAGCCTCGGGCGCTAGGCCTGCGCGGCCGCCTCGCGATGGCGCCTGGCGAGCTCGACATAATGAGCGACGCCTGCGCGCATTCCCTCCAGGTCGGCGGGAGTCAGGTCGCGGACATATTTCGCCGGCCGTCCGGCCCATAACTGGCCGCTCGGGATCGTCTTGCCGGGAGTCAGCATCGCGCCGGCCGCGAGCATCGCGTCGCTCTCGATCCGGCAGCCGTCCATGACGATCGCGCCGAGGCCGACGAAGGCCCGGTCCTCGAGGACGCACCCGTGCACCATGGCGAGATGGCCGATCAGCACCTCTTCCCCGATCAGCGTCGGATGACCCTCCGGAGTCTCGGGCCCCGGTGAATCGACGTGAAGGACGGTGCCGTCCTGGATGTTGGTGCGGGCGCCGATGCGGATCCGGTTCACGTCGCCGCGGAGCACGCAATTGTACCAGATGCTCGCCTCGGGCCCGATCTCGATGTCGCCGATCAGCTGGGCGCCGGGCGCAACGAAGGCGCCGGGGTCGATTCGCGGCGTCTTGCCGGCAAAGCTCAGGAGGTTCGGGCCTGCCATTCTTCCCTCTCGATCGCGTAGACGATGACCGGGGTCTCCGCCCAGGCGAGGCCCTGATAGTCGAGATCGGGGCGGCGGGTCATTCCGAGCCGCTCCATCAGGCCCCAGCTGCCTTCGTTGCCGATCACGGTAAGCGCAACGACGCGTTCCGCCCCCGCGCGCTCGAACGCGAAGTCGAGCGAGGCTATCGCGGCCTCCTTGGCATAGCCCCTCCCCCAGCAATCCTCCCGGAAGCGCCAGCCCACCTCGTGCCAGCCCTGGATCTTCGTTTCTTCGTCGCTGGCGAGCTTGAGGCCGCAGAAGCCGAGCAGCTCCCCGTCCTCCTTCCGCTCGACGGCCCAGAAGGTGAAGCCGCGCTCTGCCTCCCAGCCCGGGAAACGCTCGGTGATGACCTGTCGAACCTCGTCCTCGTCGCGCACCCCGCCGAGCCAGCGCATGACCGCCGGCGTGTTGGTGTGGCGGATGAACGGCTCGACGTCGGCCTCAGTCCAGCTGCGCAGGATCAGCCGCTCGGTTTCGATCACTCCCACGGCATCTCCGGCGGCCGAAGGATCGGCAGGATCGAGGCGTAATCGTCGCTCCAGCCGGCAAAGCCGGGCGTCCGCTCCAGCACCAGCCACTGGCCCGAATCCTCACCGCTCGCCTCGACCAGCCGGTCGAGGGTGGCGGGGTTGCGCGACAGGGCGATCCAGACGGAGACGGTCGCGTTCATCAGCTTCTCGTCGTCGCTCGGATCATATTCGAGCAAGGCCGTGTGCCAGCCGCCGCGCTCGGCAAGGTCGGCGATGACCGGCTTGAGATCGAGATAGCGATTGGAGACGTGGAACAGGACGATCCCGTCGGGTTGCACGGCGCGGCCATAGACGCCAAGCGCCTCGTGGGTGAGCAAGTGCATCGGCACCGCGTCGGACGAGAAAGCGTCGACCGCGAGGATGTCGATCGAATTGGGCGCCGCGTTGGCGAGACTGATGCGTGCGTCGCCGAGAACGATCCGGGCATCGGGCGCGCAGCGCGACAGGAAGCTGAAGCGGTTGCGGGCGATGTCGACCATGACCGGGTCGATCTCGAAGATCGTCCAGCTCTGACCGGGCTGACGGTAACATGACAAGGTGCCGGTTCCGAGCCCGACCACGCCGATACGGGCATTGGGGCCGAACAACTGCGGCGCGTTGGCAAGGGCGTGGCCGACGCCGGAGCGGCGGGCATAATAGCTGGTCGCCACCGTCTCGGTGCCCGGCACGAGATTCTGGATGCCGTGCAAGGTCGTGCCGTGGGTCAGCGCCATGGCATAAGGCTCGCCTTCGTCGTTGTAGCGCGTGTTGACCTGGTAGATGCCGAAATAGGAGCGGGTGCGGGTGTCGGTCGTCGACTGATAGAGAACCTGCCAGCCGCCATAGCTCAGCATCAGCGCGGCAAGGCTGATCACGAAGGCGAGCGGCCGTCCGAGACAGGCCAACGCAATCAACGACACCGAGACAGTGCCGACCATCACATAAGGCCCGTCAAGATAGCGTGCGGTGGCGTAGGAGATGATCAAGGCGGCGATCGGCAGCACCGGGGTCAGCACCGGTGTGAAGCGGTTGGGCCAGCTTACCAGCGTCGTCTGCGGCACAAGCAATGCGGCGGCGAGAATCAACAGCGGGTGCTCATAGGCCCAATCGAACACCAACGGTGCAATGATCGCGCAGAACAGGCCCCCGAGCATGCCGCCGAACGACATCGCTAAATAGAAGCGGGTGAGATGGCCGACCGCGGGCCGCAGCCGGAACATCTGGGTGTGAAGCGCCACCGCAATGGTGAAGAGCAGCACCAGGCCGAGCGTCGCCGACACGAACGGGTCGCGGGTTCCACTCGCGAAGGCGAGGCCGCCTGCGACCAGGATGATGACTGGCGCCAGGAGCGTGATGAAGTCGGCCACTTTGCGACGCGCGGCGAAGGCGACGACGAAGCTCAATAGGTAGAGGCCGAGCGGCAGCACCCACAGGAGCGGAATGGCCACAATATCGGTGGTAAGGTGAGTGGTGGTGGAGAGCATCAACCCCGACGGCACCGCCGCCAGGGCGATCCAGCGAAGCACCTGCTTGAGAGTCGGCTTCGGCGCCGTCTCCTCCGGCATCTTCTCGACTGCGTGGCCCGGCACAGTCACCGCGCAGCCGATCACGAGCAGCACCAGCACCGCATAGAGGCTGGTCCACAGATAGGATTGCTCCTGAAGGGTCATCAGCGGCTCGACGAGGAGCGGATAGGAGATGAGACCGGCGAAGCTGCCGAGGTTAGACGCGGCATAGAGCGGATAAGGATCGCCTCGGCTCGTCTCGAGCGCGTACCAGCGCTGCATCAGCGGCGCCTGGGCCGAGACAATGAAAAAGAGCGGACCGATGGAGGCGAGCAGGAACCAGGGCACCCAGAACGCGGGCTGGCTGGTCGTCGGCGCCACCCAGCTGACCAGGTGAAGCGGCAGCCATAGAGCCGCGATACCGAGTAGGACGACATGGATGCCGACCTGATAGCGCGGCCTCACCCGTCCGAGATAATGGGCATAGGCATAGCCGGCGAGCAGTAGCAGCTGGTAGACCAGCATCGCGCTATTCCACACCGCCGGAGCGCCGCCGACCCGAGGAAGCGCCATCCGTGCCACCATCGGCTGGGTAAGGAACAGGAGGAATGACCCGACGACGATGGTCGTCAGGAACAGGGGGCGCGCGAACCGCTCATTGCTCTTCGCGCCAAGTAGGTTTTCCTGGCTCACTTGGCTCCGCGCTCCCCCGAATTTGTTATTTTCGCGCTCTAGTTCGACAGCAACCGCGCTGCGACCGGCGCATGATAAGTGAGAATTCCTGAACAACCTGCCCGCTTGAACGCCACCAGCGTCTCCATCAGCAGCGCGTCGCGATCCCCTGCCCCCGCAGCGGCCGCCGCCTCGATCATCGCATACTCGCCGGACACCTGATAGGCGAAGACCGGCAGCTCGAACCGCTCCTTCACCCGCCAGATGATGTCGAGATAGGGCAGGCCCGGCTTCACCATGACGTGATCGGCGCCCTCGGCGATGTCGAGCGCCACCTCGCGAAGCGCCTCGAGTGCATTCGCCGGGTCCATCTGATAGCCTTTCTTGTCGCCCTTCAGGAGGCCGCTCGAGCCGACCGCATCGCGAAACGGGCCGTAGAATGCGCTCGCATATTTGGCGGCATAGGCCATGATCTGGACGTTGCAGTGGCCCGCGGCTTCCAGCGCCTGGCGGATCGCGGCGATGCGGCCATCCATCATGTCGGACGGCGCGATGATGTCAGCGCCGGCGTCTGCCTGAACCACGGCCTGGCGAGTGAGGATCGCGACCGTCTCGTCATTGAGGACGCAGCCCTTGTCGTCGACGAGGCCGTCATGGCCGTGCGCCGTATAGGGATCGAGAGCGACGTCAGTCATTACGCCGACCTCCGGCGCCGCCTCCTTGGCGGCCCGCACCGCGCGGCAGATGAGGTTGTCGGGATTGAACGCCTCGGCAGCGTCGATGCTGCGAAGGTCGGCCGGCGTATTGGGGAACAGCGCGATCAGCGGGATCCCCAGGTCGCGCGCTTCGCGGGCGCGATCGCCAATTTTCGCCACCGGCCAGCGCGACACTCCGGGCAGGCTCGCGATCGGCTCGACCTCGTCGCCGCTGGCGACGAACATGGGCCAGATGAGGTCGCCGGCCGACAGGGTCGTCTCCGCGACCAGACGGCGGCTCCAGGGCGCGACGCGGGTGCGGCGCATTCGAATGTCGGGAAATGCAGGCGTGGACATGACTTGGCCCCGCTTAGCGTCCATAAGCCCACTCGGAAAGCCGATAGGCGGAAGGGGCAACAAGCGTGAACGTCAGCAGCCCGGTGCCGAAGGAAGCGGTGCTGATCGTCAACACCCGTTCCCGGCGCGGCCAGAAGCTGTTCCGCCGGGCGGTGGCCAAACTCGAGGCGGCCGGCATTCGCCTCATCGCGAAACACTCGATCCGCCGCCCCGACCGCGACCTCATCCGGACGATGCGAGAGGCGGTGCGCAGCGGCGCTCCGATGGTGATCGTCGGCGGCGGCGATGGATCCCTGTCCTGCACCGTCGACGAGGTGGTCGACCGCGACTGCGTCTTCGCCCTGCTCCCGCTCGGGACGGCCAACAGCTTCGCGCGCACGCTCGGCATTCCGGTCGATCTTGACGGCGCCGTCGAGACGATCGCGACCGGCAAGCGACGGCGCATCGACGTCGGCGCGATCGACGGCGATTATTTCGCCAACGCCTCGTCGATCGGTCTCTCGCCGATGATCGGCCAGACCATCCCGCACAAGCTTAAGCGCTATCTCGGCCGCCCCGGCTATCTCCTGTGGTCGCTGTGGTGCCTCGCCCGGTTCCACTCCTTCCGGCTCACGGTCGAGGGACCGCATGGCTCCGAGACTCTTCGCGCGCTGGAGGTGCGCATCGCAAACGGCTCCTTCCACGGCGGGATCGAGGTCGTTGAGGACGCATCGGTCGACAGCGGCGACATCGTCGTCGAGGCAGTGAGCGGCCGTGCCCGCACCACCCTCGCTATGAACTGGCTCCGGCTGCTTCTCGGGCTATCCAAGAAGGAGCGCGAGGTCCGCCAGTTCCGTGGCCGAAGCCTTAGGCTGATCACCGAGCCGCCGCTGCCGATATCGATCGACGGGGAGGTGCTCGCCCGCACTCCAGTTACGGCTTCGGTCGCCGAGCGCGCGATCGAAGTGGTCGTGCCCGCCTGATCCTCGCCGCGCGGCTCAGCCGAGCCGCGCCAGCGCCGCGCGATATTTCTCCGCGTCCGACGCCTTCTCGGCGTGGTCGGCGCGCGCCTTCTCGACGGCCTCCGGCTTGGCCCGCTCGACGAAGCTCGGATTGTTGAGACGCGCGGCGAGGCTGTCGCGCTCCTTCTCCGCAGCCTCGGCCGCCTTCTGGAGCCGCGCCTTCTCGGCCGCGATGTCGATCACGCCTTCCAGCGGCAATACATAGGTCGCCTCGTCGACGACGATCTGCGCGGCACCGCCGCTCGCCTCGCCTTCCGAGATCGTCTCGATTCGCGCGAGCCGCTGAAGCGCAGCGGCATGCCGCTGAAGACGCGCCTGCGTCACCTCGGCCGCGTCGCGGACGTGGAGCGGCAGCTTGGCGCCCGGCGGCACGTTGAGCTCGGCCCGCGCAGTGCGGATGCCGCTCACCACCCGGATCAGCCAGTCGATCTCGGGACCCGCCTCCGGATCTAGCGCCCGCGCGTCGGGCATCGGCCACTTCGCGAGGATCAGCTCGTACGGCCGCTCGCCGAGCGCGTTCCACAGCTCTTCGGTCACGAAGGGCATGAACGGGTGGAGCATCACCAAAATCTGGTCGAGCACCCAGCCGGCGACTTTGCGGGTCTCCTCGTCGATCGCGCCCTTGATCAGCTCGAGATACCAGTCGCAGAAGGTCGCCCACACGAAATGGTAGATGGTGTTGGCGCTCTCGTCGAAGCGAAGCTCGGCGAGCGCGAGGTCGAGCGCCTGAACCGTCTTCACCGTCTCGCCGATAATCCAGCGGTTGACCGGGAGCTGCGCCGCCGGCGGCTCGATCGTCTCCGACGCGCCGATGCCGTTGGCCTGGCAGAAGCGCGTCGCGTTCCACAGCTTGGTCGCGAAGTTGCGATAACCCTCGACTCGCTTCTCATCCAACTTGATGTCACGGCCCTGGCTCTCCATCGCCGCGAGCGTGAAGCGCAGCGCGTCGGCGCCGTACCGGTCGATCAGGCCGAGCGGATCGACCGTGTTCCCCTTCGACTTGGACATCTTCTGGCCCTTCGCGTCTCGGACCAGGCCGTGGAGATAGAGCGTCTTCCACGGCACATCCTTCATGAACTGAAGGCCCTGCATCGCCATGCGGGCGTCCCAGAAGAAGATGATGTCGAAGCCCGAGATGAGGACGTCGTTCGGGTAATGGCGCTTCAGAAGCTCGGTGTCGTCCGGCCAGCCGAGCGTCGCGAACGGCCACAAGGCCGACGAGAACCAGGTGTCGAGCACATCCTCGTCGCGGCGGAGCGGCCGGTTGCCCGCCTCGCGCTGCGCCTCCTCCTCGGTCTCGGCGACGAAAACGTTGCCCTGGTCGTCATACCAGGCGGGAATTCGGTGACCCCACCACAGCTGGCGCGACACGCACCAGGGCTGGATGTTCTCGAGCCAATTGTACCAGGTCTTCTCCCACGTCTTGGGCACGACCTTGATTTTGCCGTCGCGCACAGCGTCGATCGCCGGCTTGGACAGCGTCTCGGCGTCGACATACCATTGGTCGGTCAGCCACGGCTCGATCACCACGCCGGAGCGGTCGCCATAGGGGAGCTGGATGGTCTTGTCCTCGATCCGCTCCAGAAAGCCGCCCTCCTCGAGCAGCTCGACGACCCGCTTGCGCGCGTCGAACCGGTCCATGCCGATCAGCTCGGCGGGCACGAACCCGTCTTGGGTCTGCATCACCCGCGCCGCGCCGTCGAACATGTTGAGCATGTCGACCGCCTTGAACCCCGCGCGCTTGCCGACTTCGAAGTCGTTGAAGTCGTGGCCCGGAGTGATCTTCACGGCGCCCGAGCCGAGCTCGGGATCGGCATGCTCGTCGCGGATGATCGGAATGAGGCGCCCGGTGATCGGCAGCCGCACGCGCTTGCCGACCAGGTCGCGGTAGCGCGCGTCGTTCGGATGAACCGCGACCGCCATGTCGGCGAGCATCGTCTCGGGACGCGTCGTCGCGACGTGGATGAAACCGCTGCCGTCCTCGAGCGGATACTTGAGGTGCCAGAACTTGCCCTGCACCTCCCTGGTCTCGACCTCGAGGTCGGAGATGGCGGTGCCGAACTTGGGGTCCCAGTTCACGAGCCGCTTGTCGCGGTAGAGCAAGCCGTCGCGATAGAGCTGCACGAACACCTTGTTGACCGCGCGCACGAAATGCGGGTCCATCGTGAACTGCTCGCGCGACCAGTCCATCGAGCAGCCGAGTCGGCGCAGCTGGCGGGTGATCTGCCCGCCCGACTGGGCCTTCCATTCCCAGACATGCTCGAGGAACGCCTCGCGGCCCATCTCCTGGCGCTTGAGACCCTGGCTCTCGAGGTTGCGCTCGACGACCATCTGGGTCGCGATCCCGGCATGGTCCGTGCCGACCACCCAGAGCGCGTCCTTGCCGCGCAGCCGCTCGTGCCGGGTCAGGATGTCCTGCAGCGTGTTGTCGAGCGCGTGACCGATATGCAGCGAGCCGGTGACGTTGGGCGGCGGGTTGACGATCGTCCACGGCTCGGCGTCGGGCCGTTCCGGACGGAACAGGCCGTTCTCTTCCCAATGGGAATACCAGCGGGCCTCGATAGAGGCGGGATCGAACGTCTTCGGCAACTCGGTCATGAGCCGCCGTTAGCCGCACTGCTGCTCAATCTCCAACCCTGTCATTCCCGCGAAAGCGGGAATCCAGCTGCCTTTTGACTCAGATGGCCAGGAAGGAAGCTGGACCCCCGCTTACGCGGGAGTGACGGTGAAAGGTTAGCGTCCGCGCTCGCCGGCCCCCAAGGGCGCACCCGTCCCCATGGTCTGCCCGGCGCCGGGCTGAAGGTAGCGCTGCAGCCAGTTGTGGACCTCGCGATACCATTGGATCGAGTTCTGGGGCTTGAGAATCCAGTGATTCTCGTCCGGATACATCACCAGCCGCGACGGGATGTTCCGGCGCTGGAGCGCGTTGAACATGGCGAGAGACTGGCTGTAGGGGATCCGGAAGTCGCGTTCGCCGTGGATGACCAGCATCGGCGTGCGCCAGTTCTGAACATAGTTGATCGGGTTCCACCGCTCGATCGTCGCGCGAACCGCGGGATCCCACGGAACGCCGCCATTCTCCCACTCGGTGAACCACAATTCCTCGGTCTCGTAGGCCATGATCCGGGTGTCGATGATCCCGGCATGGCTGACGAGGCACTTGAAGCCATCCGGCCAGTTGCCGGCGATCCAGTTGACCATGTAGCCGCCATAGGAGCCGCCGAGCGCGCAGGCGTTGGCGACGTCGAGCTGCGGGTCGACATTGCCGGCGGCGGCGACGCCGAGGCGCAGGTCCTCGAGCGGTGCGCCGCCCCAATTCTGCCGGATCGCGTCGGTGAAGGCCTGGCCGTAGCCCGTCGACCCGTGGAAATCGACCGACACCGTCGCGTAGCCGGGCGCCGAGAACAGCCGCGGGTTCCAGCGGTAGGACCAGGCATTGTTGAAGCTGCCCTGCGGCCCACCATGGATGAGGAAGGCGACCGGAAGGCGGCCCTGCGCTCCGGCGGGCTTCACGATCTGGCCCCACACGCGATCGCCGCCGGCGCCGGCAAAGCTGAAGCGGCCGACCGAGATGGGATCGAGCTCGGCGAGCAGCGCCGCGTTGACCGAGGTCAGCCGGCGCGGGGCGCCGCCGCGGCGGGGCAGAAGCCACAGGTCATCCGGCGCCTGGATGCTGTTTAGGGTGTAGACGATCGAGCCGTCCCGAAGCGGAGTGACGTTACCGACGCTTCCCGATTCGGTGAGTCGGGTGACGTTGCCGGTGCGCGCATCGACACGGAACAGCGGCACGTCGAGCACGTCCTGAGCGGTCACCAGCAGGCTGCGGCTGTCCGGCGCCCAGGCGATCGAGCCGACCGACCGGTCCCAGCCTTGGGTGAGCGGGCGAACCGCGCCGGTCTGTAGGTCGCGCAGGTGAAGCACCTGGCGGTCGGCCTCATAAGTGGGCCGCGCCATCGCGGTGTAGGCGAGCCAGCGCCCGTCGGGCGAGACGACCGGCATCGTATCCGTCGCCTGGTTGGCGGCGGTCAGATTCTGGACCGGCTGGCCTTCGCGGGCGGCGTAGATTTCGAGATTGGTGGAATTGGGCTCCTCGCGTCCCGCTTCGCGAAGGGTGAAGAACAGGGTGCGCCCGTCCGGGCTCCACGCCAGCTCCTCGGCGCCGCCGAACGGCCGGGTCGGGGCGTGCCCGCGAAGGCCCGGAGCGACCGGCGTGCCGTTGCCTTCGAGGCGGCCGTTGACGATCGGATAGGTGAAGATCCGGCTGAACGTGCCAGGCGTCTCCCATGCGTCCCAGTGGCGGACGAACGTCTCGTCATAGACCCGGGCGCTGCCCTGCCCTTCCGGCGCATCGGGCGCGTCCGCGCAGACGGCATCGCTGCACTGGAGGCCACGATCGGTCCAGATTGCGACCCGGTCGCCGGTCGGCGCGAGCAGATAGCCCGAGATTCCACCGGCGACGTCGCTCACCCGCTGCGGCGTTCCGGACGGAAGATCGACCCGCCAGAGCTGGTCGCTGCCCGACTGGTTGCTGAGGAAATAGAGGGCACGGCCGTCCGCGGAAAATTTGGGGTCGTGCTCGTTATGCTCCGGAGTGGACGCGATCCGCACCGCTTCGGCGCCCGGGCGGCGGAGATCGAGCAGCCACAGGTCGATCCGCCCGCGATTGGCGGCGAGGTCCGTCTCGCGCAGCTGATAGACCAGCCAGCGCCCGTCGGGCGACGCGACGGGAGCGCCGATGCGCTTCATCGACGCAAGGTCGACGGCGGTCATCGGACGGGCGATTGCGGTGGTGGGAACGAGCGCGAGCGCGGCGAAGCCGGCGAGGAGGAGCTTCTTCATGTGGGCTTGGCTAGACCCGCGCCCGTAACGACGCAAGCCGACGCGGCTCGCGCGAGGACCTAAAGCTTACGCCCGGTGATGCGCGCAATCTCGCGAGTGACTAGCTCCTCGACCATCAGCGGCAGGTTCTGGTCGAGCCAATCCTTGAGCATCGGGCGGAGCATATCGCGGACGACCGCCTCCAGCGCGCCCTGGTCGGCAGCGGCGGATTCGCGCATCGACGACAAGGCGGCGAGCGACTGGCGGCTTGCAGCGGCCGCATCCTCGGAGACCAGGGTCGGCCCCGGCTCGTCGATCGGCCCCTTGAGCTCCAGCACGTCGTCCTCGGAGGAAGACGGCGTCTCGCTCCTCTTGCCGCCGCGGCGCGGTTGCGCGGGCGGACGCGCATCCTCCCGGATAACACGTTTAATGGAGGCGAGAATTTCCTCCATCGACGGGTCTTGTTGCACATCTCCCATGGAGACGGGCTTATTGCTTATTGCCGCGGCTGAGTCACGGGTCTGTTTGCGCGCGGATCGACCGGTCCAACCACTTGCTGGACAGGACTTGGCGCGCCCGCCGGAGCGGTCCGAGTCGATGTCGGTGCGCGTCGCGCGTCCTCGCCCCAATCCGACGCGCGATCGCGGGTGCGGTTGTAGTGGGCGACCGGATTGTAGAGCGCCCCGCCGTCGAGACCGAGGTCCTCGGCCTCCGCCTGGCCCATTGCGTTGAGCAACGCGAAGCCGGCGACATAGGCGTCGCGGCGGGCGGTCACGAGCTGGACCTCGCTGTTGAGCAGTTCCTGCTCGGCATTGAGGACGTCGAGAACGTTGCGAGTGCCGACCGACTGCTCTGCCCGGGTGCCCTCGAGGGCGAGCTGGTTGGCGGCGACGGCGATCTCGTTCGACTCGATCGCTTCCATCGCCGCGCGCCAGGTGGCGAAGGCGGCGCGGGTGCGGGCGATGACGAAACGCTCGGTCTCGATCGCCTGCTCGACGAGCTGCTGGCGCAGGTTCTGGGCCTGCCGCACGCGGGCGCCGACCAGACCGCCTTGGTAGATCGGCACGCGCGCGGTCACGCCGACACCGACGCCGGCGACTTCGTTGGGCGGCAGCGCCTGTCCGGGCACGGGCGGACCATCCAGCAACGATTCCGCGCTCCCGAGACGGTTGAGATAGTCGCCGCTCGTCACCGCGCTGACAGTGGGAAGGCGGTCGGCGCGGAGCACGTCGACATCGAGGCCGGCAGCGCGGACCTGGTCGGTGATGGCGCGCAGGTTCGGGTTGTTCTGAAGCGCGATGGTCACCGCCTCGTCGGCGGTCGCCGGAAGCGGCGGCAGCGGCGGCGGCGGCTCGAGATCGCCCGGAGGAGCGCCGATCACCCGCTGATAGGCTTCCTCGCTGCTGCGCAGGCGGCCCTGAGCGAGGGCGAGATTGCTCTGCGCGAGCGCAAGTCGCGCTTCCGACTGGGCGACGTCGGTGCGGGTAAGATCACCGACCTCGAAGCGGTCGCGAGTCGCCTCCAGGTTTGTCTGAAGGACGCGGACCTGGTTCTCGTTGAGGGCGACGATCGACCGGTCGCGGATGACGTCCATGTAGAAGCCGACCGCTTCGGTAAAGGTGTCGCCTTCGGTGGCGCGAAGCGAGGCACGGCCAGCCTCAACGCGGGCGTCGGCGGCGCGGATCGAGTTGCGCACACGGCCTCCGTTGAACAGCGGGTAGCTGACGTCGACCCCGGCGCTGAAATTGCGGCCCTCGCCCGAATTGGTATTGAACACGTCCTGGTTCAGGCCAAGGTTCGCCGACACCTGCGGACGCCCCGCCGCGCGCGCGATGGCGACCGATTCGTCGAGGGCGCGAAGGCGCTCGCGCTCGGCCATGATCGTCGGATTGGTCTCATAGGTCCGATCGAGCGCCTGGCGCAGCGTCTCGGCTCCGGCGCTCCCCGCCGCCATGGCCGCCACGCCCGCGGCGGCCAGCAACACTGCACGCATCAAACCCGCTCCATTCGTTTAAAAGCTGAACCCGCGCGGCTTCTGGAAACCGGGCAGTGCCGGCGCATCCGCGTCGGAATAAGCCACGGCGCCGAACGCGCCCCCCACGACCCGCCCGACGCTCAGGCGGGGCACTCCATTGTCCAGAACCGGAGCGGCGATCTGGCCGCCGTCGACGACCTGGTCGATGATCGCCTGCGGCGCATATTCCACGGCTCCGTCGATCAGGATGAAATCATACGGCCCGCCCTGAGGGTACCCCTCGGTGAGCGGCCCCTCAACGACCTTGACGCCGGTCCCCGCAAGCGCCTCGCGTGCCGCGGCGGCGAGCTCCGGCTGCTCCTCGAGCGCGACGACGCTTCCAACGAGGCGGGCAAGGACGGCGGCCGAATAGCCGGTGGCGCCGCCGATCACGAGCGCCTTCTCGTTCCCTTCGAGCGATGCCTCGGTCAGCAGGCGGCCGAGCGCCATCGGCGAGATCAGGCTGCGGCCGTGGCCGAGCGGCACGGAGGCATCGGCGTAAGCGACGAGCAGCCGGTCGGCCGGCACGAAGCGCTCGCGCGGCACAGCGCCCATCGCGGCGATCACCCGCGGATCGCTGACTCCCGTGGTGCGCAGCTGGCTCGCGACCATGGCGCGACGCATCTGTTCGAAATTATGCTCGGTCATCTTGCCCCAAGGATCATGCAGGGATTGTTGCACAGCCGTATTACCGATGCAATACACTAGCTGCGCCCTGCTGCTTTTATCGGCAGACGGTGGGCAATGAAAGCGCGAACGCCGCCATTCTTGTTGCTACAGGACGCGCGTGACCGACCTTCCCGCTTCCGACCATCCGCTTGAGAATACGCCGTTCGACCGCGCCCTGCGCCGGCTTCGCCGCGACCGGGCCGCCCGGCTCACGACCGAGCCGCACCCCCTGCTGGTGCGCATGGCGGAGGAGATCGAGGAACGGCTGGCGATGGTCTCGCGCCGGTTCGAGCGCGCGCTCGATCTCGGCGCCGGCCCAGGCCTGCTTGGGCAGCAGCTCCGCGCCCAGGGGATCGAAGTCGCGTCGGCCGATGCAGGTGCCTTGTTCGCCGATCACCTCGGCGGGACGCAGTGCGACGAGGACCGCCTGCCCTTCCCCTCGGGCACTTTCGACCTCGTCGTCTCGGCTGGCACATTGGACAGCGTCAACGATCTACCGGGGGCGCTGGTCCAAATCCGCCGCCTGCTTAAGCCCGACGGCCTGTTCCTCGCCGCCTTTGCCGGTGCGGGAAGCCTGCCACTGCTGCGCCAAGCGATGCGCGCGGCCGACGAGGCGGAGGATCAACCCGCGTCGCCGCGTCTTCATCCCCAGATCGACATCCGCGCCGCCGGCGACCTGCTCGGCCGCGCCGGGTTCGCCCTGCCGGTCGCCGACAGCGAAAAAGTGTCGGTCCGCTTTCCAACTCTCGATCGGCTCGTCGGCGACCTGCGCGAACTCGGCTGGACCAACATCCTGTCCGCGCGCTCGCGGCGCCCGATCGGCCGGCTGGGCCTCGCCGCAGCCAAGGCCGCCTTCGCCGAGGCGGCCGATGTTGACGGCCGCGCCACCGAACGGTTCGAGATCATCCACTTGAGCGGCTGGGCGCCCTCTCCCGACCAGCCCCAGCCTGCGCGACGCGGAAGCGGAACGGTGTCGCTCGCCGAGGCGCTGCGGAGGAAGAACTAGATCAACGCGTCGAGCAGCGCGATCAACGGCTGGTCGGCCGGCGGCATCTCCGCCGGATCCATGTCGGCGGGCGCGAGCCATTTGAGGCCGCTCGCATCGAGCGGCCGCGCCTCGCCCTCCCAGTCGCGGCAGACATAGAGAAGCAGGATCATGTGTGCGCCCGCGTTCGGCGCACTGGCGAAGCAGGCGGGGACGAGTGTCCGCTCTTCAACTTCGATCCCCAGCTCTTCGTGAAGCTCGCGAGCGAGCGCGGCTTCCGGGCTTTCCCCTGGCTCGACCTTACCGCCGGGGAACTCCCACAGGCCGGCCATGCTGCGGCCGGGCGGGCGCTGCTGGAGCAGGATCCTGCGGTCCGCATCGACCAGCGCCGCGGCCACCACGATCATTGTCGGAATTTTTTGCACCTTAACCTGCCCCGCTAACAAAGTCTTAATCACGCTATCGATAGAAGCTGACGCTGACCGGCGATGAAGCTTGGTCAACCTGGGGGACAAGGATGCGTCACCTCAAGAAGCTGATCCAGGACAAACGTGCCGCGACAGCCGTCGAATACGGCTTGATTCTGGCGCTCATCTTTTTGGCGATGATCGTATCCCTCCGGAACGTTGCGACTGCGACCACCACGATGTGGAACAACGTCTCCAGCGAAGTTAAAAAGTATTAACGACTTTCTTTTCAAATTTTATCAACCTTCGCGGCTTATCCGAGGCAGGCTGACCAAGGACCCGGCGTCGGAGGCGGCCACAAAGAACAAGACTGAGTGACCAAGGAGACCGAAAATGATGACCATCCGCAAAATGATTCGCGACAACAAGGGCGCCACCGCGATCGAGTACGGCCTGATCGCCGCTCTCATCGCCGTGGCGGCCATCGCAGCCATGTCGAACCTCGGCAATACGCTGAATACCACCTTCAACAAGGTGGCCAGCAATATGTCGCAGGGTAAGTAAGAAGCTCGACTGAACTGGCGAGAAGGGCGGCGGGCGCGAGTCCGCCGCCCTTTTCATTTGTGCCGCGCCTTAGCGCGCGTAGACGACCAGCTTCACCTGCTGGCCGGGCGTAACCGTCTCGTTGGGGCCGAGGCCGTTCAGCACCCGGAACCGCTCGAGCTGGTAGTTGCTGTAAGCCATACGGCTGGCCAGCGACTGGAGCGTGTCATTCCGGCCAACGGTCACCACGTCGATGACTCGCGGCCGGACCGCCGCCACCTCCTGCGCGCTCAGCCGCCGGACCGAATTGATCATTGCGCTGAACGGCCCAAGGCCGCGTCCCGCCGGGGTGATCGTTGCGAAATAATAGGCCTGGTTAGGCGAGAATTCGTAGGCGACGATCGACAGGTCGACAGTGCTGTTCTGCGTCCGGACCCGGCTGCTCGTGCCGAGCGCGCGCATGCCGTTGACGGTGAAGCTCTGCGGTTGGGTGAAGCTCGCCTGGCTCTGGCCCAGGATCGACTGCGCGGCCTGACCCAGGAACGCCTGGAGATTGCCGTTATAGGCCCCGGTCGAGAACATCGCCTGGCCGCCATTGCCGGAGACGGTCACCGAACGGGTGCCGTTCTGGATCCCGTAGCCCTGCGGCACGGTGAAGGCGAGGCGAAGATCCGGGTGGAGGAACTGGTTGCCCTCGATCACCCCTTGCCGGGGATCGTCGTCGAAGGTCATGTTCTCGATCGCGGCGAGATAGGTCGCGGGTGGCGGCGCGTTGCCCACCCTTCGCGCGCTCTGGGCGAGCTGGCGGACCTGGGCGACTCGCTGCGGCGTGGTCGGGTGGGTGCTGTTCCAGGTCGGCGCGGAACGCTGCTCATCGGTTCGGCCCGAGAAGCGCCGAAGGTTCTGGCTGTACTCGCCGAGCGTCTCCAGAATCTCCGCACCGGCATAAGGATTGTAGCCGTTGGCGGCCATGTAGCTGATTCCGAGCCGGTCCGATTCCAGCTCCTGGTTGCGTGAGTAGGACAGCAAATATTGCTGGCCCACAGCGCCGACCAGCTGGCTGGCGATGTTGGAACCGGTGACCACCCCGGCGAGGCCGGCGAGGATCTGGGTGAGAAGGCCGGTATTTTGGCGGCCGCGCGAGTGGCGCGCTGCGACATGGCCGGCTTCGTGGCCAAGGACGAAGGCGAGCTCGTCCTCGCTGTTCATCAAGCCGAGCAGCTGGCGGGTGACGTAGACCCGGCCGTTCGGGGTCGCGAAGGCGTTGGCGACCGGCGAGTTCAGAAGGGTGAAATCGGGATTGACCCGGCCACCCGAGGTCGCCGAGATCCGGGCGCCGATCCGATCGACCATCTGGCCGAGAGGACCGGTGACCTCGCCGCCGAATTCCTGGACGATCTGGGCATGCTCCTGAGCCGCGCTCTGGTTCTGAGCGAAGGCGGGAGCGGCGGAAGCGTAACAGATGATCGCTGCGAGAGGCGCCGTGAGGGCGCGTGTGATCCGCTTAGGCACCGACTGGGTGCTCCTCTACTGTTTCGGAACGTCGGCGAACTAACTCGTTTCGCCCCTGGACGTTCCTGCAGCCGAGGTTCAGCTTCCCGCGGACGTCAGCCGATGCGGAGGAATTTCTCCCGGCGCTCGTGGCGCAGCCGCTCGCGCGGAAGGCCGACGAGCGCGTCGAGCTCCTCGCCGATTGCAGCACCAAGTGCGGCGACCGCTTCCTGCGGATTGCGGTGAGCGCCGCCGACCGGCTCGGCGACGATTCGATCGACCACGCCAAGCTGGTGGAGATCGGCCGCGGTCATCTTCATCGCCTCGGCGGCGTCCGCCGCTTTCTCGGCCGTGCGCCACAGGATCGAGGCGCAGCCTTCCGGCGAGATTACCGAATAGACGCTGTGCTCGAGCATCAGCACGCGATTCGCCGCGGCGAGCGCGATTGCTCCGCCCGAGCCGCCCTCGCCGACGATCGCAGAGACCAGTGGAACGCCGAGCGCGAGACAGGCTTCCGTCGAACGCGCGATCGCCTCGGCCTGGCCGCGTTCCTCGGCCTGGACCCCGGGGAAGGCGCCGGACGTGTCGACGAGGCTGACGACCGGAAGACCGAAGCGATCCGCCAGCTGCATCAGCCGCACGGCTTTTCGATAGCCCTCGGGCTTCGCCATTCCAAAATTGTGGCGGAGTCGGCTGGCGACGTCGTCGCCTTTCTCGTGCCCCATGATGACGACTCGGCGGCCGCCCAGGCGTCCGAGACCGCCTATGATCGCTTGGTCCTCGGCGAAATTGCGGTCGCCGGCGAGAGGAACGAAGTCCTCGACCAGGCCCGCGACATAATCCTTGAAATGCGGCCGGTGCGGGTGGCGGGCGACCTGAGTCTTCTGCCACGGCGTCAGCTTCGCATAGGTCTCGCGAAGGAGCCGCTCGGAGCGCTCCTCCAGCTTGGCGATCTCGCCGTCGATGTTGAGCGCGCCTGCCTCGGCGGTTTCGCGCAGCTCCGCGACCCGCGCTTCAAGCTCGGCGATCGGCTTTTCGAAATCTAGGTAAGTGGCCATGTGCGGCGGCGGTTAGGGCCGGCGCGGTTCGCCGTCAATTCGGGGCGGCTTGGCGAGAGGCGCGTCGGCGAGGGGATGGCGGCTGTTCACGAGCTCCACGAGCCTGCGCGAATCGACATGGGTGTAGATCTGCGTGGTCGCGATGTCGGCGTGGCCGAGCAGCATCTGCACCGCGCGAAGGTCAGCCCCGCCCTCCAGCAAATGGGTCGCGAAGGCGTGGCGAAGCACGTGCGGGCTGACCCGCTCGGGCGGAATGCCGGCGGCGGCGGCGAGCTCGCGGACCAGCTGGAACAGGCGAACGCGGCTGAGATGCTTCTTTCCCGAGGGGAACAGCCACAGCGAATCGCGCGGCACGTCGGCCGAGTAGGCGGCGACGGCGGCGCGGGCACGCTCGGAGATCGGCACGAGCCGCTCGCGTCCCCCCTTCCCCGCCAAGATCAGAAACGGCTTGTCGCCGGCGAGGGCGAAGCGCGGCAGCGACACCAGCTCGGTCGCGCGAAGGCCGGAGCCGTAAAGCAGCTCGATCAGCGCAGCGAGTCGCAGGGCGCCCGGCAGCGCCTTCTCGCGCCGCCGTTCGATCTCAACGAACAGCGCCTCGACGTCGGCATGGCTCAGCACCTTCGGCAACGGCCGTGCCGCGCCCGGGCGCGGAAGCGCGTCCGAGGGGTCGTCGGCGCGATGCCCCTCGGCGTGGAGGAAACCGTAGAAGCGGCGCAACGCCGCCGCCTTGCGGGCGACGGTGGCTCGGGCGAGCGGCATCCATTCGTCGGCGAGGCGCTGAAGGTCCTCGGGAGCGGCCACCCCCAATCGGCCTCCCAGCGTCGCGGAGGCGCCGTCGAGATCTCGGCGGTAGGCGAGCAAAGTGTTGCGCGCGGCGCCCGCTTCCGCCGCCATCATCTCAAGGAATGCCTCGATCAGCGGCCGGTCGCCGGCTGCCGGCGCGGCGCTCATATCCGGGTCAGCGCCTCGGCGGCGATCATCCGCGCCTCGAAGTCGAGGCCGACCTGGCGAAGCGCCCGAAGGATCCGGAACAGATGGTCGGGCGGAACTCCGGCCCAGTCGCCCGTCTGCATCCCGACTCCGGCGAGCAATGCCACCGTGCCCGGCTGGCGCGCCGCCGCCGCTCGATCGAGCGCCTGAGTCCAGCCATTCTCGCGCTGGACGGCGACTCCGAGCCCCTGCGCGGACTGAGGCTCAATCCGTCCCAGGCCCGCGAGCGCCGCGGCGAGCATCGCGGTACGTTGCGACGCATTGGCGCTGACCAGCGCTCCCCAATCTTCTATCCGGCCCTCGTCGATTCCGACGCCCGGCTGCGGCGCTCCGACCGCAAGCAGTGCCCAGGCGAGCGACCCCGCCTGCCCTTCCGCCATCGGCGACCAGGCCGTGGCCTCACGGTCCATGCCGGCGGCGAGGAGGGCCGCGACCAACATGTCGAGCTCGCCCGAATTGGCGTCGGTGGCGGGGATACGCGCGGCGGCGTCGGAGGTAAGCAGCAGCCGGCCGTAACGGCGCAACCGGTCGCCCGCCGGCTCGTCCCACAAGGCGCGCATGACGCTCAGCCGCTCGCCCATGTCGGTGGCGGTGAACGCCCGCTGCAGCCGGCCAGCCACGCTCTCGGCGGTATTGTCGGTCTCCGCATTGTCGAGCGCGAGCGCATGGGCGTCGATCAGTGAATGGGCGGAGAAGATGCCGAGCGCCGCCGCGATCTCGGCAGCGTCTAGCCGGCGCGCCACCGGCACCATCGGCGCGCGGGCGAACCAGGACTGCATGCGCGGCCCGGCGATTCCGAGCAGCCGGTCCGGGATTTCCGCTCCAGTGCCGCTTGCGAGACCGAATCGCCACGGGCTGAGCTCCGTCACCTCGTCCCAGCGGATCGACACCGAACGGCGCGTGTCGCTGCCCGCGCCGACCACCTTCTCGGCGAGCATCAGATCGACTCCGGTCGCGCCGCGCCGCCGCGCCTCGTCGAGCAAGGTGGTGGCTCGGGCCGGCTCGCCCGCCATCGCCGCGCACATCGCCTCCGACATCGGCCAGACCGCGTCGTTGGACAATTGCCGGCCCTTCTCGACCAGCGGGCACAGGCCGGCCGGGTCGGACGCGGCCAGCGCCGCCTCATAGGCCGCGCGCACCATCGCCGGCGTGTAATTCACGATGTCGACCGACTGGGCGAGCATCCGCGCCGCGTCGGCCTCGCCCATTCGGGTCAGCAGGCGCACGCGCTCGGCGACATAATCGACCGGATCCGCGAGTCGCGGCGACTGCACGCGCGACATCAGCGCCCGCCGCAACGTCATCGACACCCAGCGTGACGGCAAGGGCGCCTCGAGCTGCGCCATCAGCGAACCGAGATAGGCGCCGCTCGCATTGCCGAACGCGTCGACGGGCAGGCCGCGGTTGGCCGTATCGATGACACCGACGACGTCGGTCGGCCGAACCTCGCCCTCGGGCAGGTCGTAGAAGCGCGCCGGCGGAGGCGGAGGCAGCGCCTCCAGGTCCTTCAGCGCGGAATCCTCGGTGTCCTGCGGCGCCAGCGGCCGCACCGGCTCGCTCGCGTTGGACGGGGGATCGAATCCAGGCGGAACCAGCGGAGTCGGAGTCGGGGTCGGCTCGACCTTGTTCTCGACCGGCGGCTGCAACTTGGGATCGCCGAAGCCGGGCGGCAGAAGCGATTCCTGCGCCGCACCGGCCAGCGCCGGGATGGCGGCGCCGATCAACCCGCCGGTGAGCAGGAGGCGTTTAGCGCGCCGGGAGAGCATTGGTGACGTCCTGCTCGATGCGGCTCGTCGGCACCTCCGTGTCGATGGTCGACGCGTAGATGAGGAAGCCGACGATCAGGAGGAGGACGACCACCAGCAACGGGCCCGTCATCGAGCGACGGCGGCGGGACGGGTACATGGGCTGCAAGCGACTGGGAGGCATGACGCGCCTTTTGCCCCAGCGGCACCGCGAATGTATAGCCCCGCTGACATGGCTTTTTCAGACGCTCTGAAGGACCGCCATTTCGCCCTCATTGGATTGATGGGCGCCGGCAAGACCAGCGTCGGGCGGCTGCTCGCGCCCCGCCTCGGCCTGCCCTTCCACGACAGCGACGAGACCGTTGCGCATGCCGCCGGCCTGAGCATCGCGGAACTGTTCGCCCGCCAGGGCGAACCCGCATTCCGTGCATTGGAACGCAGTGCCCTGGCTCGGCTGCTCTCGGGCGAGCGGTCGGTGATCGCCACCGGGGGCGGTGCCGTCACTGAATCCGAGACTCGCGACGCGCTGCGCAGCCAAGCCTTCACCATCTGGCTGGACGCTTCACCAGCGACTCTCGCCTCGCGCCTCGCCGATTCGGACGAGCGCCCGCTCCTCGCCGGCGGCGATGCCGAGGCCGTTCTCGAGCGCCTCGCTGAGCAGCGCCGCCCCTTCTACGCCGCCGCCGACCTGCGCGTCGGCACCGACGACCTCGCGGCCGAGGAAGTCGCCGAACTGATCATCGCTACCCTGCGCTAGCCGGATCGGCGGGCTTGTCAGAATCGAACACGCCTTCATTGTCGTCGAGCATGTCTCCACCGGGACGGAAGATTCGCTCCTTGAGTGTGGCGAGGTCGCCCGACTTGCTCTGCTCGGCGAGGCGCTCAGCGTCACGCTCGCGATAGGCTCGTTCGACACGCCGCGCTTCGGCCTCGGCCACGCCGAGCGCGCGCAGGGCGTCGCGGCCCATCGACACGGCCGATTCAAAGACTTCACGATAGATGCCGGCCACTTCGACGCCGTCCATGTGCATGACGTGGCGCCGGTCGAAGGCGCGCACGAGCACTTCGGCCTGTGGGAACGCCTCGAGGATCGGCTCGAGCTTGTGCGCATCGAGCGCGACCCCGTCGATGCAGAAGAGCAGCAACTGCGCGTCCTCCGCTCCCGCGCGGCGAAGCAGGTCAATTCGGGTACCGTCGCCATAATAGACCTGCACGCCGAAGGCTCCGCTGACCTCGATCTGGCTCGGCTTCGAATCGATGAGGACGACGTCGATGCCTTTCGCCATCAGCATCTGCGCCACGGTCTGGCCGAAGCGGCCATAACCGATGACGATGGCGCGGCCCGACGGAGCGGCGTCGGGGCCTTCGAGATGACTGGTGTCGGCGCGGTCGCGGCGGCGGCGAGCGAGCCGCTCGTAGACCATCATCAGGAACGGCGTGGTCACCATCGAGACCGTGACCACCGCGCTGTACGTGCTCACCGCGGTGTCGCTGAGGATGGCGGCGGCGGAGCCGGCAGCGAACAGCACGAAGGCGAACTCGCCGCCCTGGCTGAGAAGCAGCCCCAGACGAAGGGACTGTCCGGTCCGCGCTCCGGAGACCCGAGCGATCCCGAAGATCACCCCTGCCTTCACGGCGACAAGCGCGAGCGCCATGCCGAGGATGACGAGCGGTCGATCGACGATCACCGCAAGGTCGAGGTTCATACCCACCGCGACGAAGAACAGCCCGAGCAGGATCGACCGGAACGGATCGACATCCGCCTCCAGCTCGTGCCGGTAAGGCGAATCGGCGAGCATGACACCCGCGACGAACGCTCCGAGCGCCATCGACAGGCCGAGCGCGTGCATCACCGCCGCGGCGGCAAGCACGGTGAACAGGCCGGCGACGACGAACAGCTCGCGTTCGCTGACCCGGCCAATCACGCGAAGCAGCGGATTGAGGAGGTATCGCCCCGCGAGCACGAGCCCAGCGATCGCGCCGAGCGCGGACAGGACGAGAAGCCAGCCCGGCCGGCTCTCGGCCCCTGGTGCGCGCGACAGGGCCGCCAGGATGATCAGCATCGGAACGACGGCGAGGTCCTGGAACAGAAGCACGGAGAAGGCGCGCTCGCCGGTGCGGGTCGAGATCTCGCCGGTGCCGCGAAGGAACGGCAACACCTGCGCAGTCGACGACAACGCCAGCGGCATTCCGATCGCAATGGCCGCGGCGATGCTGCTCTCCCGCGCCAGGCCGACGAGCAAGGTCAGAACCGCGCCGCAGGCCACGACCTGGGCAAGTCCCAGCCCGAATATGTCGGCCCTCAGCCGCCACAGCCGGCTTGGGTGAAGCTCCATTCCGACCAGGAAGAGGAGGAGTGCGATGCCGATATCGCCGACCGCGATCATCGCCTGGGGCTCGTCCACCACGCCCAGCAGGTGCGGGCCGAGCAGCATTCCGGCGGTGAGATAGCCGAGCACCGCGCCGATCCCGACTCGGCGGTAGAGGGTGACGAAAGCGAGAGCGGCGCCGAGGATGATGACGCCTTGCTCAAGGACGAGCGTGGCCTGTTCCCCCTCCGCCGCCATCGCGCTCAGCCCGGTGTCCGGGCCTGGACGGCCGCCTGCGCCGCGGCCTCCGCAACGGCTTCGAAAGCGAGCAGAATCGACGCGTGCCGCGCGGGATAGGATCGTGCGACCTCAAAGATCGACAGTCCGGGCCAGTCACCGGCGTCGTGGCGCGTGCCGGCGAGATAAGCGGCAAGTGAGTCGCGCGCCTGCTCCAGCTCCGCGACGCTCCGCCCCGGCGCATGAGCCCCCATCAACGAGGCTGATGCCTGGCCGAGCGCGCAGGCCTTCACGTCCTGGGCGATCTCAGCGACCCTGCCTTCCTCGTCGACGACGAGTTCCACCGCCACCCGGCTGCCGCACACTGGCGACGTCCGCTCGACTCGCGCCTGCGCCCGCTCCAGCCGCCCGAGATGGGGGATAGAGGCCGCGAGCCGAAGGATGTCGCGATTGTAGAGAGGCGAGGTCACCGGCCGGATATAGGAGCGTTGATGGCGCGACGCCACGCACCAAACTAGGCCCGCCGCCAGGTGGTGCCCTGCGGCCCGTCCTCGAGCAGGATCCCCTCTGCCACCAGCTCCGCCCGGATGCGGTCGGCCTCTGCGAAGTCGCGCCGCTTCTTGGCCTCGGCGCGAGCAGCAATCCGCGCCTCCACATCTGCATCGCCGTGGCCGCGGAACCAGGCGTCGCTGGTCTCGACGAGGAGGCCGAGCAGCATCGCGCTCGCCCGTAGGGTCGCCGGATTGGCGATCGCGGACAGCCGTGACAAAGCGAGCGGCGTGTTGAGATCGTCGGCGAGCGCCTCGAGCACCGCCACATCAGGGTCTCCGGGCGTCACGTCGCCGGCGGCGCGATAGAGCCGGTCCAGAGTCGCCTTGCTCTGCGCGATCAGCGCCTCGCTCCACTCGAGTGGCTGACGGTAATGGGCCGATAGCAGGGCCATCCGAAGCGTCTCGCCCCGATGCCCGCGCTCGAGCAACTCGCCGACCGTGACGACGTTGCCGAGGCTCTTCGACATCTTCTCGCCGCCGGCCATCGACAGGAAGCCGTTATGCACCCAGTAGCGCGCGAGGGGAGCGCCCTCGTGCGCGCAGCGGCTCTGAGCGATCTCGTTCTCATGGTGCGGGAAGATGAGGTCGAGCCCGCCGGCATGGATGTCGATCGTTCGGCCGAGGTGCTTCTCGATCATCGCCGAGCATTCGATGTGCCAGCCGGGCCGCCCCCTGCCCCAGGGCGAATCCCAGCCGATCACGCCTTCGTCCGACGGCTTCCACAGCACGAAGTCGGCCGGATCCTTCTTGTAGGACGCAACCTCGACGCGCGCTCCGGCGATCATCGCCTCGCGGTCGCGGCGGCCGAGCGCGCCGTAATCACGGTCCGACGGCACGTGGAACAGCACGTGGCCATCCGCCTCATAGGCGTTGCCGGTCTCGATCAGCCGCGCAATCATCGTGATCATCTCGCCGACATGCTCGGTCGCCTTGGGCGCGATGTCTGGCGGCTGGACGCCGAGCGCGCCCATGTCGGCGAGATAGAAATCCTCGTAGCGCTTGGTCACCACCGCGGGATTGACGCCCTCCGCGCGCGCCGCGTCGATGATCTTGTCGTCGACGTCGGTGACATTCCGGGCGTAGGCGAGGCTGCCGGCGCCGTAGACATGGCGGATAAGCCGCGCGAGCACGTCGAACACCACCGCCGGCCGCGCATTGCCGATATGGGCGCGGTTATAGACGGTGGGTCCGCACACATACATGGTGATGCGGGCGGGATCCGCCGGCTCGAAGTCGCGCTTGGCGCGGGCGAGCGTGTCGTGGAGCCTGATCGTCGTCACCGGCGGGTCGGCTCCGCCTGGTTGCCGGCGTCTTCGCCCGCCGGGCGCCGGTTGCGGCGCGCGTCGACCAGGTTGACGATCGTGTCAGACGCCGAATGGACCAGCCGGTAGGTCTGTGCCCGAGCCACCCAGTCCGGCCGCCGCTCGTCGCGTCCCCAGATCGTGTCATAAACCAGGCTGAACGCCATGTAGAACAGGGCCACTCCGACAAGGCCCTTCAAGGCGCCGAACCCGCCGCCGAGGATCCGATCGAGGGCACCGAGCCGTGACCGCCGAGTCGCTCCGCCGATCCGCCGGACGATCAGCTTGCCGCCGATCAGCACGACCAGGAAAATGAGCACGAAGGCGAGCATATAGGCGCCGGACACGGTGCCGATCACCGGACCAAGCGCCGCGCTCAGCGGGCCGTGAAGCAGCCACAGGGCGACCACGATCCCGATCCAGATGCCGAGCGACAGCACCTCGTGAACAAAGCCGCGCATGACCCCGAGCACGAGCCCAAGGCCGACCAGCAGGATGAAAATGATGTCGAGCGCCGTCATGCGCGGCTGGTTAGAGGAGGAAAAGCCGAGGCGGAAGCGGGTTCTTAGTCCGTCCCTTGCGAGGGTGGGGTGACGACAGTCACCGCCCCAGCAGGTGATCGACCAACTCGCGCAGGCCGCGGAAGCCGGTCAGGGCGAGGCCGTTCTTCTCCGCCGCCACGGCGCTCGGCACCAAGGCGCGCTCGAAACCCAATTTGGCGGCTTCTTTGAGGCGCAATGCCGAGTGCGACACCGGCCGCAGCGCGCCCGACAAGGCGAGCTCGCCGAACGCCACGGCTTCCGCCGGCACCGGCCGCTCGGCCAGCGCCGACACCAGGGCTGCGGCCACAGCGAGGTCCGCCGCCGGGTCGCTGACCCGGTAGCCGCTGGCAATGTTGAGATAGACCTCGGCGGTCGAGAAGCTGAGCCCGCAACGCGCCTCCAGAACCGCCAGGATCATCGCCAGCCTGCCGCTGTCCCAGCCGACCACCGCCCGGCGCGGCGTGGCGCCGCTGGCTAGACGGACCGTTAGCGCCTGGATCTCGACCAGCACCGGCCGAGTCCCCTCAAGCGCGGGGAACACCACCGCGCCCGGAACCGCGTCGCCCCGGTCGGTGAGGAACAATGCCGACGGGTTGGACACCTCGCTCAGCCCGCTCTCCTGCATCGCGAACACGCCGATCTCGTCGGTGCCGCCGAAGCGGTTCTTGGTCGCTCGAAGGATCCGGTACTGGTGGCTTCGCTCGCCCTCGAAGGCGAGGACGGTATCGACCATATGCTCGAGGACGCGCGGCCCCGCGAGGCTGCCCTCCTTGGTCACATGGCCGACGAGGACCAGAGCGGCGCCTGTCTCCTTAGCGAAGCGGATCAGCTCGTGCGCCGCCGCGCGCACCTGGCTGACCGTGCCGGGCGCGCCCTCGATCAGATCCGAATACATAGTCTGGATCGAATCGATCACGACCAAGGCCGGCGATTCCTCGGCCAGCGTCGTCAAAATGTCGCGCACCGACGTCGCCGCGGCGAGCTGCAGCCCTCCCGCGTCGACTCCGAGCCTGCGGGCGCGCAGCCGCACCTGGTCCGCCGCTTCCTCGCCGGACACGTAGATCACCCCAATCCCGCGCTTGGCGATGCTGCCCGCCGCCTGGAGCAGAAGTGTCGACTTGCCGATTCCGGGATCGCCGCCGATCAGAGTCGCCGACCCCGCGACCAGTCCGCCGCCGAGCGCCCGGTCGAACTCGGCGATCCCCGTCGAGGTGCGCGGCGGCAGCGCCACGTCGGCATCGAGCCCGACCAGCTCCACCCGGCGCCCGCCCGAACGCAGATCGTGCCGCGCCGAGAAGGGCGTCACCACGGCTCCCGCATCCTCGACCAGGCTGTTCCAGTCGCCGCAATCGGCGCACTGCCCCTGCCAGCGCGGGCTCACCGCCCCGCAGGCTTGGCAGACATAGCGTTTCTTCGGCTTGGCCATGGCTCGGCTTAACGAAACGAAGCGCGAACATCCAGCCCGTCCGGAACCGCCGCTCCGGCCCCGCATTTGATGATCAGCGGGGGCGGCCCAGCCGCTCGAATGTCAACCGGAGTTCCTTCATGTTCGTCCAGATCAACACCGACAACCAGATCGTCACCGACGCCGAAGCCAACGAGCGGCTGGAGCAGCGCGTCCGGGACAAGCTCGGCCGGTTCGAACAGCGGCTGACCCATGTCGAGGTCCACGTCGCCGACGTGAACGGCCCGCGCCAGTCCAACAACGACAAACGGGTCTCGCTCGAAGCGCGTCCCACCGGTCACCAGCCCATTGCGGTTCATGCCGAAGGCGCTCGGATCGACGACGCCGTGAGCACCGCCGCGAACAAGGCAGCACGGGCGCTCGACCACCTGTTCGGCAAGCTGACCGACAAGGCACGCCACTGAGGACGAGTCTTCTGCCGTTCATCCCGAGGCTCTAAGGAGCCCCGATGCTTCGGCTGGCCAGCTACAATATCCGCAAGGCGATCGGCACCGACCGGCGGCGCCGGCCCGAGCGAGTCATCGAGGTCCTGAACGAACTCGACGCGGACATCGTGGCTCTGCAGGAGGCCGATCGCCGCTTCGGGCCGCGCAACGCCGCCATTCCGACCCATCTGCTGGAGGAGCATAGCGACCTCAAGCCGGTGGTGTTCGGTGCCCGCGACAGAAGCCTCGGATGGCACGGCAATGCGATCCTGGTGCGCAAGGAATTCGAGATCGGGGAGCATGCCATGCTTCACCTACCGAGCCTCGAGCCGCGCGGCGCGGTCCTTGCCGAGGTCGAAGCCAAGGGCCATCAGATCCGAGTGGTCGGAATGCATCTCGACCTGTCCGGCCTGTGGCGGCGGCGACAAGCCCACGCGATCCTGAAACATGTCTCGGAGCGCCACGCCGACATGCCGACGGCGATGATGGGCGACCTCAACGAATGGACGGCGCGGTCAGGCTGCCTGCGCGATTTCGGCGCCCACCACGTTTTCGCGGACACCGGCCGGTCCTATCACAGCGGCAACCCGATCGCCCGGCTCGACCGGATCATGGTCACCCCGAACATGCGCATCAAGGCCGCCGGCGTCCATCGGAGCGCCAACGCCCGAACCGCGTCCGACCACCTCCCCATTTGGGCGGAAGTGGAGCTTTAGGCTCTAGCGCCCCCCGGACGATTCCGACTCGTCGGGCTCCGGCTCGGCGGGACGGCCCGTGTCGAGCTCCATCCAGTCACGGAAGGGCAGGCCGTAGATCATGTCCATGACCTCATATTCGAGGCCGTTCGGCTTGCCCGAACCCGAATTCCAGAGCGCCACCACGCCGCTCCGCCGCGCGGGATCGAACAGGATCAGCGAGCGGTAGCCGCGAACGCCGCCATGATGGCCAACCACCTTGTTGCCGGCATAGTTGAAGATCCGCCACCCGAGCCCGTAGGCCGAGGACGGCGTCCGCTCGAGGAACTTGCGGCGGCGACGGGTCTCGCCCGGCGTGCGCACCACCGGAGTCTGAACCGCCTGAAGAGCGGCAACCGGAAGCACCTCGGGCGCCAGGCCCATATTCGCGCGCATCCACAAGGTCAGGTCCATGATCGAGCCGTTGACTCCGCCCGCCGCGGGCACCCGGTAATAAGGCTCGGTCACCTCGTCCGGCTGCGACCCGCGCCCGCCGCGATGCGGCCGCGCCCAGCTCGGAGCGCTCATCAGCCCCTCTCGGCTCGCGCTGGCGCTGCGCATTCCGAGCGGCGCGAAGAAATTGTCCCTGAGTGCCTGCTCGTAGGGGACGCCAGTCACCCGCTCGACCGCCTCGCTCGCCGCATCATAAGCGACATTCTGGTAGGCGTGGCACTGCCCGACATCGCACTGGGTCCGGAGAAGGGCGAGCAGGCCCCTCAGATATTTGGGGTCCTCATTGTCCTCGAGCCGCGCGTCATGGGCGTGGCCGTGAATCCCAAGCCGGTGCGATAGGACGTCCGTCAGAGTCGCCCTGCTCTCGTTGCCGCCCGGAAGGCGAAGGCTCGTCACCCAACGGTTGACGGGATCGTGAAGGGACAATTGCCCCCGCGCCGCGAGCAGAGCGATCATGTCGCCGGCCACACCCTTGGAGAGCGAAGCCCAGCGGAACACCGTATTCTCGGTCACCCGCTCGCCGCTCCCGGCGACAGTCTCGCCGAAGCCGCGGACGAAGCGGATGCGCCCGTTCTCGATGATCCCGACCGCGAGGCCGACCATCGCCTTCTCTTCCATCAGCCGGGCGATGCGGGCCTCGAGGCGCGCATAGTCGATATTGGTGGGGCCGCTCGTGTCGACCGGCGGCACCTCCGCCCGGAAGCGTGCCTGGGCCTGCTGCGCGCCTCCTTCCAACGGCGTGGACCAGCGCAGCAGGCCGGATGTGAACAACAGCACCACCAGCCCGGCCAGCACCAGGAGGACCAATAAGACGCGCTTCAACAACGATACCTTCGCATGGGCGTTTGCGCGCCTGCTAACGCGCGGCATCGCAAAAGGATAGCGGCGGATCGGCCATATCGTGCGCGCGTCGCGATTGTCGCCTCGACAGGCCGTGGCCATCCTGCCAAGCCTTGCCAATGCGGGAGAAAGAGCTGCGGCTCGCACTGGTGTGTTACGGCGGCATCAGCCTCGCCGTTTACATGCACGGGATCACCAAGGAGCTCTGGCGTCTCGTCCGCGCCAGCCAGGCCTTCCACGGCGGCGGAGTGACCGGCGCGGGCAGCCAGGGCGTCTATCACCGCCTCCTGGACACCATCGCCGCCCAGACCGGCCTCAGCTTGCGCGTCCTCACCGACATCCTCGCCGGAGCGAGCGCGGGCGGGATCAACTGCATCTTCCTCGCTCAGGCGATCAGCACCGGCCAGTCGTTGGAGCCACTCACCGACCTGTGGCTCGACTATGCCGATATCGACGCCCTCGCCGACCGCGACGAGCTCGCCGTCCGGCGCTTCATGAAGAATGCCGCGGTTCCGTTCGCCTGGGCGATCTCGAACCGCTCGAGCACGGTCGAGCAGACGGTCGAGCCTGAGCACCAGGCCGAGGTCCGCCAGAAGCTCGCCAATCTGGTCAAGGCCCCTTGGTTCCAGCCGCCCTTCGGCGGACCCGCCTTCACCCGAGTCCTGCTCGACGCGTTCGATGCGATGGCCGCGGCGCCCGCCGGCGCGCCGTTGCTGCCCGACTACCAGCCGCTCGACCTGTTCGTCACCGTCACCGACTTCCGCGGCCATCCGCAGAGCCTGAAGCTCCACAGTCCGCCGGAAGTGATCGAGCAGGAGCATCGTCTCACCCTTGCCTTCCGCGACCCGGGCGGTGAGGCGCGCCAGCTGGCGGACGCGGCAGAGCTCGTCTTCGCCGGACGCTCCACCGCGAGCTTCCCCGGCGCCTTCCCGCCCTTCCAGGTCGCCGAGCTTGACGGTGTGCTCGCAGAGCGCAATCGCCCCTGGCCCGGCCGCGAATCGTTCATCGAACGCAACATCCCGCCGCGCCCCCACGCCGAATCGCGCGAACAGGTCGTGCTGATCGACGGCGGGGTCCAGGCGCATGCCCCGTTCGGCCCCTGCATAAGGGCGCTGCGCAGCCGTCCCGCAAGCCGCGAGGTCGACCGCCGCTTCGTCTATGTCGATCCCGCTCCCGGCTTCCGCGCTGTGCGCTGGACCGACACCGGCACGGTCGAGCCGCCCGGCTTCTGGGCGACCCTGTTCGGCGCCATGTCCGACATTCCGCGCGAGCAACCGATCCGCGACAACTTGGAGGCGATCGAGCGACGTTCCGAACGAATCCGGCGCATGCGCCGGATCATCGATTCGATGCGCTCCGAGGTCGAGATCGCGATCAACGACGCGTTCGGCTCCACCTTCTTCCTCAACAGCCCGACTCCGCGCCGTCTCCAGGCTTGGCGCGCCCAGGCCAACGAGATCGCTGCGCGCGGCGCCGGCTACACCTATGCCGCCTACGCCCAGCTCAAGATGGCGACCGTGATCGAGGAGATGGCCGAGACCATCGCACGCCTCGGCGGCGACGGCAGCGAGCGGGATCGCCGGCGGCGGATTCGCGATGGCCTGTGGCAATGGGCCGATGCCCAGGGAATCACCGGCGAGGACGCTATTCACAAGGGCCGCGCCGCTCCGGCGCTGATCGCCTTCTTCCGAAGCTTCGACGCGGGCTTCCGAATCCGCCGCCTGCGCCTGCTGGCGCGCGAGCTCGCCGAGGCTCATGTCGATATCGAGGAGGTGGACGAGGCCGCCTCGGACAACGCCCGCCAGGCCATCTATCGGCTGATCGCGCGCTACGAGGCGCCGCTCACCGCCGACATGGACGCGGGTGTAACCCCCGGGGAAGCCGCCGCCTTCGCCAATGCCGACAAGGATCCCGCTGCGGCCACCGCCGCACTCGAAGCGCGCCTCAAGCTCAAAGAGCTGGACGACCTCACCGACGAGGAGATCGCGCCCGCACTCTCCGCTCTCTCCCGAGCACCGCGCCGTGCTGCCATTCTCAATTATCTCGGCTATCCCTTCTACGACATCGCCACCCTCCCCCTCCTCCAGGGCGAGGGACTCCAGGAGTTCGACCCGATGAAGGTCGACCGGATCTCGCCGGACGACGCGACCACGATCCGCTCCGGCACCGCGGCGACGTTGAAGGGCATCCAATTCAACAATTTCGGCGCCTTCTTCAGCCGCGCCTATCGCGAGAACGACTATCTGTGGGGCCGCCTCCACGGCGCCGACCGCCTCATCGACATCATCGTGTCGACCATCCCTGCCGAGACTTCGCTGGCGCCCGAACTGGTCGCCCGAATGAAGCGCGAGGCGTTCCTCGCGATCCTCGAGGAAGAGCGGTCGCGGCTGACCGCGATCCCCGGCTTGTTCGACGCGCTTGCGGCGGAGATCGGCTGAAGCGCTGGACGCGCACGGCCTTTGGTGCAACAGGGCCATCGGAAAGGGCGGGCATGCAGTTCCTCAAGACCTTGTTCTGGGTGGTCGTCGCGATCGCGCTGACCTTGTTCTCCATCTACAATTGGCGGCCGGTGACGCTGAACCTGTGGAGCGGCCTTCAGGCCGACGTGAAGCTGCCGGTGCTGGTCGCGATCCCATTCCTGCTCGGCTTCCTTCCTACCTATTTTGTCTATCGCGGCCGCCTGTGGGCGCTGCGCCACCGCTACGAGCGGCCGGAACGGGTCACCGTCGGCAACCAGCCGGCCGATGCCGCGCCGCCGCCCGCCGCGACCGCCTGCGACGATCCCGGGCTGGCGATATGAAGGGCCCGATCTTCGTCGCTCTCGACACGACCGACCTCGACGGCGCCAGGGACCTCGCCGCCAGGGTCCGCCACCATGTCGGCGGCCTCAAGCTCGGCCTCGAATTCTTCTGCGCCCACGGCATGCCCGGCGTCCGCGAGATGGCTTCGATCGGCCTTCCGATCTTCCTCGACCTGAAGCTCCACGATATCCCGAACACCGTCGCGAAGGCGGTGCGGGCCCTGTCCGAGATCGAGCCGGCGATCCTCACCGTTCACGCCGCCGGCGGCCGGGCGATGATGGAGGAAGCCAAGGCCGCAGCGCCCAAGCACACCAAGGTCGTGGCGGTCAGCGTGCTCACCAGCCTCGACGAGGACGATCTCGCCGCGACCGGGGTCGGAGGCACTCCGCACGATCAGGTCATCCGCCTCACCTCACTCGCCCGCGAGGCCGGGGTCGACGGCGCCGTCTGCTCGGGCCAAGAGGTTCGCGCCGCGCGCAAGGCCTGGCCGCAGGGCTTCTTCGTGGTCCCCGGGATCCGCCCCGCCGATGCCAGCGTCGGCGACCAGAAGCGCGTGATGAGTCCGCGCCACGCCCTCGATCAGGGCGCCTCCATCCTCGTCATCGGCCGCCCGATCACTCAGGCCGCCAACCCCGACGAAGCGGCCAGGGCGATCGAAGCGACTCTATAGCCGCACAAAGCTCCACGCTCGTCCTGAGCCGAGAGGACGGTGCTCTGCACAATCTGGACTTGAGCCCGCTCCCGCCCTAACTCGCGCGCTTCCAAGGAGCATCGACATGAGCTGGTTCAACAGCGTCCGCAACCGCCTGCCCTTCCTGCCCAAGCGCGAGAGCACGCCCGATCAGCTGTGGCATGCCTGCAAGGAATGCGGCGCGATGATCTTCTCCAAGGAATATGAGGAGAACCAGTTCGTCTGCCCGCGCTGCGACCATCATGGCCGGATGCGCGCCAACGCCCGTTTCGACCTGCTCCTCGACCCCGGCTACACCGTCCTTCCGCAGCCGCAGGTGCGCGAGGACCCGCTCAAGTTCCGCGATTCCAAGCGCTATGTCGACCGAATCAGGGCCGCGCGCCTGGCGACCGGCGAGCAGGACGCGCTCCACAATGCCCGCGGCTCCATCTCCGGCCGCCCAGCCGTCGTCGGCGTCCAGGACTTCGCTTTCATGGGTGGATCGATGGGCCTCAGCGTCGGCGCGGCCTTCGTCGCCGGGGTCCAGGCGGCGATCGCTGCCGAGGCGCCCTACATCATCGTCACCGCCGCGGGCGGTGCCCGGATGCAGGAGGGCATCCTCTCGCTCATGCAGATGCCCCGCACCACCGCGGCGATCGCGCAGCTGAAGGAAGCCGGCCTCCCTTATATCGTCATCCTCACCGATCCGACGACGGGCGGAGTCACCGCCTCCTACGCGATGCTCGGCGACATCCACATCGCCGAGCCGGGCGCCCTGATCGGCTTCGCCGGCCAGCGGGTCATCGAGCAGACGATCCGGGAGACCCTCCCCGAGGGCTTCCAGCGCGCCGAATATCTGCTCGAGCACGGAATGGTCGACATGGTCGTCCACCGCAAGGAGTTGAAGCAGCGCCTCGCGACGCTGCTCGACTATCTCAACCCCGCCAAGGAAGCGGCGTGACCTCCGTTCCTCCCCATGGCTCCGCCATGGGGAGGGGGACCATGCGCAGCATGGTGGAGGGGTAACTTGGCCGAGACGACCAGCTTCATGAAACTACCCCTCCACCATGAGCTGTGCTCATGGACCCCCTCCCCGCCCCTTCGGGGCAGGGAGGAATAGATGCCCGATTTCGCCGTCTCCGATCACCCGGGCGTCCAGGCCCAGCTCGACCGCCTGGCCCGGCTCGGCCCCGGCCGCGACACGCTCGGCCTCGAGCGAATCTCCACGCTCCTCGCCCGCCTCGGCAATCCCGAGCGCGCGCTGCCGCCGGTCTTCCACGTCGCCGGCACCAACGGCAAGGGCTCGACCTGCGCCTTCCTCCGCGCCGGACTCGAGGCCGCCGGCCACCAGGTCCACGTCTACACCAGCCCCCACCTCGTCCGCTTCAACGAGCGCATCCGCCTCACCGGCAAACTGATCGAGGACGACGCGCTGGCCGCCCTGCTCGACGAAGTTTTAACCGTCGCGGACGACCTCACCATCAGCTTCTTCGAGGTCACGACCGCCGCCGCCTTCCTCGCCTTCTCGCGCACCTCCGCCGACGCGGCGATCATCGAGGTCGGCCTCGGCGGCCGCCTCGACGCGACTAACGTCATCCCCCGCGCCCTGGTCACCGGAATCGCCCAGCTCGGCCTCGACCACCAGGCCTGGCTCGGCGACAAGATCGAACAGGTGGCAGCTGAGAAGGCGGGAATCGCCCGTCCCGGAGTGCCGCTCCTCACCCACCTCTACCCGCGCCGGTCCGCCAACGCCGTCGGCAAGGCCGCAGCCGATGCCGGCGCGATCTGGCTGCCGCGCGGCGGGAAGTGGGATGCGCTGGCGGCCGGCGGCCGCCTCGCCTACCGCGACTCGGAAGGCGAGCTCGACCTCCCCCTTCCCCGCCTCGCTGGAAGCCACCAGGCGGCGAATGCCGGCCTCGCCGTCGCAATGCTCCGCCACCAGGATGTGCTCGCCGTGCCGCCGCCGGCGCTGAAGGCGATGATGGGCTGGGCCGAGTGGCCGGCGCGGCTTCAGCTGCTCGGCCCCGGGCCGCTCCACGATCTTCTTCCGGAGGGATCGCGCCTGTGGCTCGACGGCGCCCACAATCCCGCCGCCGCCCGCGCCGTCGCCGCCTTCCTCGACGGCCAGTCCTTCGCCGGCCACCAGGTCCATCTCGTGTGCGGAATCCTCGCGAACAAGGACGCTTACGGCGTCCTCCGCCCCTTCGCCGGCTCGCCGGTCATGGTCCACCCGGTCCCCGTGCCGGGCCACGACCACCATGCGCCCGAAGCCCTCGCCGCCGAAGCCCGCAAGCTCGGCCTCTCGGCCCTGCCCGCGGCCAATGTCGAGGAAGCCCTCTCGAGCATCGCCAAGCTCGCCGAACCCGGCCAGCCGCCCGCCGTGCTGATCATGGGCTCGCTCTACCTCGCCGGCACCGTCCTCAAAGCGAACGACCAGCTGCCCACCTGAGATGACCTGTCATCCGCGCGAAAGCGGGGATCCGGCTGCCTTTTTCGGCTCCGAGAAGCTGGATTCCCGCTTTCGGGGGAATGACAAACTCAGTTCGCCGTCTTGGTCTCGACCGCCCCGTCGTCCGAACGCGCATCGCCCGGACCGACCTTGCCCGCATCGCCGAGCGACAGATCGGCAAGCCCCGTCCGCATCATGATCCAGAACAGGATCACGCCGGGCAGCGCGACTGCCGTCGTGATGAGGTAGAAGTTCACATAGCCGACCTGGTCGATCAGCCCGCCTGCGGTGGTACCGGTGAGAAACCGCCCGGCGATGCTCGCGAGTGCCGACAGCAGCGCATATTGGGTCGCCGTGAAGCGCAGATTGCACAGCGCGGACAGGTAGGCGACGACCGCGACCCCGCCGATGCCGCTGGCGAAATTCTCGAAGAACATCACCGCGGCCATCATCCAATTGTTGTGCCCGGTCGCGGCGAGCAGAGCGAAGCCGAAGTTCGACACGGCCATCAGGATGAGGCTGATCAGCACCGCCCGCTTCATTCCCAGTTTGGCGTAGAGCACGCCGCCGACGAACACGCCGATCAGAAGCGCGATGAAGCCGACGAAGACGTCGTAGAAGGCGACCTCGTCATTGGTGAAGCCGAGATCCTCGAACAGCAGCCTCAGCGTCAGGTTGGCGAGCGTGTCGCCGATCTTGTGGATCAGCACGAACAGAAGCACGAGAAGCGCGCCCTGGCGCTTCAGGAACTCCACGAGAGGGCTGAAATAGGCAATGATCGCGCCGACCGGCCCGCGCACGGGCGGCGGCTCGCGGTGGCGCTTGGGTTCGCCCATGACCAGGCCGACGATCATCGCCGGAAGCGCGAACACCGCGCACACCGCATAGCCGGCGGCCCAGCCGTAGCGTGCGGCCAGGACCAGCGCGAGGCCGCCAGCGGCCGCCGAGCCGATCCGCCAGCCATATTGCGACATGCCCGAGCCCGCGCCGAGCTGCTCGGGATTGAGCAGCTCAATTCGATACGCGTCGATGACGATGTCGTAGGTCGCGCCTGCAACGGCGACGATGATCGCCGCGATCACCACAGCCTGGATGTCGGCGCGCGGGTCGCGGCTGCCGAGATAGATGACCGCGACCATGCAGATCACGCCGACCAGCCACAGCCACGAGCGGCGCTGCCCGAAGCGATGGAGGAATGGCAGCTTCACCGTGTCGACCAGCGGCGCCCACAGGAACTTGAAATTGTACATGAGGAAGGTGAGCGCGAACGCGGTCACCGTCGACCTCGTCACCTCGTTCTGGCGAAGCATCGTGCTCAGAGTCGCGCCGATCATCGTGAACGGGAAGGCCGACGACACGCCGAGGAACAGCGCGGCGAGCGGGGCCGGCTCGACATAGGGTCGGACGCCGGAGGGAATGCGGTCGCGCCAGCTGGGCGCCTGCTCTTTGGTCAGATCCATGGCCTTCTTCTAACGGCTGAAGGTGGCTCGGGAAGAGGTTTTGCTGCGCGCGCCTGAACGGCGCCTGTCGCTTGCCATTGCCTTTGGCCCGGCGCACGATGCGGCCCATGGACATGCCGATGCGCCAGCGCCCGACCGAAGGGCAGCTCGCCCTCGCCGCCCGTCTCGCCGCGGGCGAGGAGCCGCCGACCGGGCCGATCGCCACCGTGCCGGCCTCGGTCTATACCGATCCTGCCCGCTTCGCCGCCGAGCAGCAGCACCTGTTCCGCCGCCTGCCGCAGGTCATCGCGCCGTCCGCGCTGCTTCCGAAGAACAACAGCGCGGTCGCCCATGACGGCTGCGGCGCGCCTCTTCTCATCACCCGCGACAAGCAGGGCCGCGCCCACGTCTTCTGGAACGTCTGCCGCCACCGCGGCACCCGTCTCGTCGAAGGCAGCGAGACGGTTTGCGCGCCGCGCCTCGTCTGCCCCTATCACGCCTGGGCCTATGCGCTCGACGGAAGCCTCGCCGGCGTCCCGCGACCCGACACCTTCCCCGATCTCGACAAGGCGGCGCACCACCTCCGCGAGCTGCCCAGCCTCGAAGCCGGCGGCCTCATCTGGTTCTCGTTCGACGAGCGCGCCGACTTCTCCGACGCCTCCGCGTTGGCGCCCGAGTTCGACGCCTTCGGCCTCGCCGGCCACCGCCTCTGGCGCCGCCACGTCCACGACGTCGCCGCCAATTGGAAGCTGATCATGGACGCCTTTCTCGAAGGCTATCACGTCCAACGGCTCCACAGTCAGACGATCGCCCGCTTCTTCACCGACGGGATCAGCATCGCCGACCGCCTCGGCCCCCACCAGCGCAGCCTCGTCGCCCGCTCCGGCTATCTCGACCAGGTCGACACGAGCGACTGGGCCGCGGTGCGAGCGATCATGACCTACACCTACCAGCTCTTCCCAGCGACGATCATGATCATGAGCCCCGATTATGTGAATCTCATGGTGCTGATGCCGCAATCTGAGGGCCGCACGCTCGTCGAGGACTTCATGCTCATCCCCGAATGGCCGCAATCGGCCGAGGAGGAGGAGCATTGGGAGAAGAGCTGGCGCCTGCTCGACCAGGGCGTGTTCGGCGGCGAGGACTACCGCGCCGCAGCCTTGGGCCAAGAGGGCCTAGCGTCGGGCGCGATCGACGAGATCACGCTGGGCAACCTCGAAGGCGGCATCAAGGCCTTCCACGACCAGGTCGAGGCCACGCTCGCTTCCGCCCGTTGAGGCGAAGCTTCGCGGGAGGGACACAGGAGCTCAGTCGAACTCCGTTCCGTCCTTGCGCACATAGCGCTGCTTCGGACCGTCGAGGTGCAGGTCGATATCCGGATAATGGCAGTCGCTCGCGGCCGACTTGCCGACCGCGATGAAGGTGCAGGGGCGGTCGCTGCGGTTGACGAGATGGTGTCCGTTGGCGACGCCCTTCGGGAAGGCCGCGCAATCACCGGGGCGCATCACCGTCTCGCCCTCGTCCTCGATCAGCACCGCCTCGCCCTCGAGCATCACCACGAACTCGTCCTCGCCTTCGTGCCAGTGGCGCTGACTCGAGATTCCGCCGGGCTCCAGCACGACATGGCTCACCCCGAAATCGCTCAGCCCCGCAGCGGGCGCGAGGCGGCGGTAATGGCGCTTGTCCATCGGCGCGTTGAACGGCGGCGGATAGCCGGTGCGATTGGTCTGCTCGATGGAATCGAGGTCGAGTTTCGGCATCAGCTCCCCTCCCCGGCAGCGGGATTGTACCTGGAGCGCGGGATACTCTAGGTCCATCGCCATGACCATCGATCCCGTCGACCTCGCCTGCCGCCTCATCGCCTGCCCAAGCGTCACCCCGCGCGAGGCGGGGTCGCTGACCGTCCTCGGAGAGGCGCTCGAAGAACTCGGATTCACCGTCCACCGCTTCCTGTCGGGCAGCCCACCGGAGGGCCCGGTCGAGAACATGGTCGCGATCCGCGGCTCCGGCGGCCCGCACTTCGGCTTCGCCGGCCATGTCGACGTGGTGCCGCCGGGCGAAGGCTGGCGCACCGACCCGTTCACTCCGGTGATCGAGGGCGGGCTCCTCTACGGCCGCGGGGCCGTCGACATGAAGAGCTCGATCGCAGCCTTTGTCGCCGCCTGCGCGGAGGTGCCGGAGCACAAGGGCACATTGAGCCTCCTCATCACCGGCGACGAGGAAGGGCCGTCGCGCTACGGCACCCGCTCGATCATGGAATGGATGGCCGAGCGCGACATCCGCCCCGACATGATCCTGATCGGCGAGCCGACCTCCGAAGACCGCCTCGGCGACATCGTCAAGATCGGCCGCCGCGGCTCGGTCAACATGTGGATCACGGTGCCGGGGGTTCAGGGCCACGTCGCCTACCCCCACCGCGCCGACAATCCGGTGCCGAAGCTCGCCCGCGTGGTGAGCGCTCTCGACGCCCTCCACCTCGACGACGGCAACGACCGCTTCCAGCCGTCCAACCTCGAGATCACCGACGTGCGCACCAGCAACGGTGCGACCAACGTCATCGCCGGCACCGCGACGATCCAGCTCAACATCCGCTTCAACAACCTTCAGCGCGGCGAGGACCTCGTCGAACTGGTGCGCCGCACCGCCGAGGAAGCGGCGCCCGGCTCCACCGTCGAGGCCAAGATCTCGGGCGAGGCGTTCCTTACGCCGCCCGGCCCGATCTACGACATCGTCAGTCAGGCGATTCGCGGGGAGACCGGGGTCGAGCCGAAGCTCTCCACCCATGGCGGTACGTCCGACGGCCGCTTCCTGATCGCGCTGTGCCCGGTGATCGACTTCGGCCTCCCCAACGGCACGATGCACAAGCTCGACGAGGCGGCGGCCGTGGAGGACATCCACGCCCTCCAGCGCATCTACACGCGGGTGATCAGGAAGGCGCTCGGCTGAGCGTCAGGCGTTGCGGTAGCGCCAGAGGAGCAGCGGCCGCGCCAGCAGCAAGCCTGCGACGAAGCCGCCAATATGGGCCCCGACCGCGAGCAGAAGGCCCGCGCCGGTGCGGAACACGATGCCCATCACGATCTGCATGCCAACCCAGGCCGCCATCAGCCACAAGGCGTTGAGCCACAAAGCGAGTGTCGGATTGGCGACGCGCACGCGGTTCTTGCCGAACAGCATCGCATATGCGCCGATCACCGCTGAAATGGCGCCGCTCGCGCCGATCATCGGCACGATCTCGCTCGGCCCCATCAGATAGTGGCCGACTGCCGCCGTATAGGCTCCAGCGATATAGAGGATGATCAGGTTCACCGGCCCGACCGCGCCTTCGACGGCGCGGCCACAGAAGACGAAGATCAGCAGGTTGAACGCGAGGTGCCAGAAGCCGGCATGGAGCAGCGCCGCGGTCAGCGGCGTGAGCACGAATGGGACCCGGGCGAAGCCGAGATCGGTGCCGAGCGCCGCCGGCACGAACGCGCCCATCGGGATCGCCCACATCTCCAGCTGGAACGTGCTGACGATCAGATAGACGAACGCGGTGAGGCAGGCGATCGCGACCGTCGCCTGCGCCGTGTGCCAGCTGTCAGGAGTCCGCATGGAGGGCTAGCGTCCCTGCCCGCTTATTTGAACTCGATCGCCGCGATCTCGAAATAGCGGTCGCCGGACGGCGCCGAGAATTCGACCTCGTCGCCGACTGAGCGGCCGATCAGGGCGCGGCCGAGCGGCGAATTGTAGCTGATCCGGCCGACGCGAGCGTCCGCCTCGGTCTCGCCGACGATCTGATAGACGATCTTCTTGTCGTTCTCGTCGAGCAGATGAACGGTGGCTCCGAACACGACCTTGTCGCCCGACAGCGTCGCCGGGTCGATCACCATGGCGCGGCTGAGCCGGTCCTCAATGTCGGCGATCTGGGACTCGATCTGGCCCTGCCGCTCCTTGGCGGCATGATATTCGGCATTCTCGGAAAGGTCGCCATGGGCGCGCGCTTCCTCGATCGCGTCGATGACCTGGGGCCGCTCGACGGTTTTCAGCTGCCGGACCTGCAGCTGGAGCTTCTCATAGCCCTCCGCCAGCATCGGCATCTTCTCGACCGTGGCCATCAAACCTGCCTTTCATCGTCAATAACTTGTCGAAGCGAGCCGCACTCAGCGATCCCGTTACGTAGGTTAAGCTGTGGGAAATCGTTTCGCTTCAGGACCTGGAATAGTAGTCCTGAAGGGACCGGACTTCAAGGCGGTGCTCCCGCAAGGCCGCGATCGCCTTGACCACGGCGGCGCTGGACGCGGCGGTGGTGAAGTAGGGCACCTTGTGCTGAACCGCCGACGCGCGGATCGACTGGGAGTCCTTGTGGCTCTGCCAGCCCTCGGTGGTGTTGAACACGAGGTCGATCTCGCCGTCCTTGATCTTGTCGACGATATGCGGGCGGCCCTGGGCAACCTTGTTGACCCGGTCGACCTCCAGCCCCTGCTCGGCGAGATGGTCGGCGGTTCCCCCGGTTGCGACGACGCGGAAGCCGAGCCGGAGCATGGCGCGGACGATCGCGGTCGCCACCGCCTTGTCGCCGTCCTTCACGGAAACGAACACGGTACCGTCCTTCGGGAGGTCGACGTTTGATCCCTGCTGAGACTTGAGGAAAGCGCGGGAGAAATCCGCATCGATTCCCATGACTTCGCCGGTGGACTTCATTTCCGGTGACAGCGCCGGGTCGGTGCCGGGGAAGCGCGCGAACGGGAACACCGCTTCCTTCACCGCGATGTGCGGAATGGCGCGGTCGATCGGGCCGAAGATGGCCAGCTTCTCGCCCGCCATCACCCGCGCCGCGATCTTGGCCACCGGCACGCCGATCGCCTTGGCGACGAACGGCACGGTGCGGCTGGCGCGCGGATTGACCTCGATAAGATAGACGTGGCCGTCCTTGACCGCGAACTGGGCGTTCATCAGCCCTTTCACGCCGAGCGCGAGGGCAAGCTCGCGCGCCTGGCGCTCGATCTCGGCGACGATGTCAGCCTCTAGGCTGTAGGGCGGCAGCGAGCAGGCGCTGTCGCCCGAGTGGACGCCCGCCTCCTCAATATGCTGCATCACGCCGGCGATGACGACGTCGCTTCCGTCGCACAGCGCGTCGACATCGACCTCGATCGCGTCGCGGAGATACTGGTCGATCAGCACCGGGCTGTCCCCCGACACCTGCACCGCGGTGTGGATATAGTGGTCGAGCTGGTCGGGGCCGTCGACGATCTCCATCGCCCGGCCGCCGAGCACGTAGCTTGGGCGCGTCAGCACCGGGTAGCCGATGCGGTCGGCGACCGCGAGCGCCTCCTCACGGCTGCGCGCGATGCCGTTGGCGGGCTGGCGGAGACGCAGCTTGTCGACGAGGTTGGCGAAGCGCTCGCGGTCCTCGGCAAGGTCGATCGCGTCCGGCTGCGTGCCGAGGATCGGCACACCGGCCGCGTCAAGCGCATGGGCGAGCTTCAGCGGGGTCTGCCCACCGAACTGGACGATCACGCCCGCCAGAGTCCCCTTCGACCGCTCCGTCTCGACGATCTCGAGCACGTCCTCGGCGGTCAGCGGCTCGAAATAGAGGCGGTCGGACGTGTCATAATCAGTGCTCACCGTCTCCGGGTTGCAGTTGATCATCACCGTCTCGAAGCCCGCGTCCTTCAGCGCGTAGCAAGCGTGGACGCAGCAATAATCGAACTCGATGCCCTGGCCGATGCGGTTGGGACCGCCGCCGAGGATGATGACCTTCTTCGCATCCGACGGCGCGCTCTCGTCCTCGGCCTCGCCGAAGCTCGGCGCCTCGTAGGTCGAGTACATATAGGGCGTGTTCGCTTCGAACTCGCCGGCGCAGGTGTCGATCCGCTTGAACACCGGTCGAACGCCGAGGCGATGGCGAAGCGCGCGCATCTCGGCTTCGGTAGTCGCGCCGGCCATCGCCCGAACCGTTTCGTGGATCAGCCCCGATCGGGCGAGCGCGGCATCGCCCTTCAGGTGAAGGCCGCGCACCGCGAGCTCGGCGAGGCGCTTGTCCGAAAAGCCCATCGCCTTCAGCCGCCGCAGCCCCTGCGCGTCCTGCGGTAAGCCGTTGCTGCACACGTCGTCTTCGGCGTCGACGATCTCCTTCAGCCGCTCGACGAACCAGGGATCATATTTGGCGACCGCATGCACCTCGGCGGGCGTGAAGCCCTCGCGAAGCGCCTGAGCCGCGACGAGCAGGCGATCGGGGGTCGGCCTCGCCAAGGCGGATTCGATCTCCGCAGGAGTGGCGCCCTTCAGCTCCTGGACCTCGTCGAGGCCGGTGAGGCCCGTCTCCAGCCCACGCAATGCCTTCTGAAGACTTTCGTGGAAGCTCCGCCCGATCGCCATCACCTCACCGACCGACTTCATCGCGGTGGTGAGCAGGGCCTCACTGTCGCGGAACTTCTCGAAGGCGAAGCGCGGGATCTTGGTGACGACATAATCGATCGACGGCTCAAAGCTCGCCGGCGTCACGCCGGTGATGTCGTTCTGGATCTCGTCCAGCGTGTAGCCGACCGCCAGCTTAGCGGCGACCTTGGCGATCGGGAAGCCCGTCGCCTTCGACGCCAGCGCCGACGACCGCGACACGCGCGGGTTCATCTCGATGACGACGAGGCGGCCATCCTTGGGGTTGACCGCGAACTGCACGTTCGACCCGCCCGTCTCGACGCCGATCTCGCGCAACACCGCGATGCTGGCGTTGCGCATGACCTGATATTCCTTGTCGGTCAGGGTCAGCGCCGGAGCGACGGTGATGGAATCGCCGGTATGGACACCCATCGGGTCGATATTCTCGATGGAGCAGACGATGATGGCGTTGTCCGCGCGGTCGCGGACCACCTCCATCTCATATTCCTTCCAGCCGAGCAGGCTCTCCTCGATCAGCACCTCGTTGGTCGGCGACGCATCGAGCCCACCCGTCACGATCGCAAGAAACTCCTCGCGATTGTAGGCGACCCCACCTCCGGTGCCGCCGAGCGTGAAGCTCGGCCTGATGATCGCCGGCAACCCGACCTTATCGAGCGCCGCGATGGCATCATCCAGGCTGTGCGCGATCGCCGAGCGTGCGCTTTCCAGCCCGATCCGGGTCATCGCATCCTTGAACTTCAGCCGGTCCTCAGCCTTGTCGATCGCCTCCGCGTCCGCGCCGATCAGCTGCACGCCGAGCCGCTCCAGCGTCCCGTCCTTGGCCAACGCCAACGCGGTGTTGAGCGCCGTCTGCCCGCCCATCGTGGGAAGCACGGCGTCCGGCCGCTCCTTCTCAATGATCTTGGCGAGATATTCGGGCGTGATCGGCTCGACATAAGTCGCGTCGGCCAGCTCTGGGTCGGTCATGATCGTCGCCGGGTTCGAATTAACGAGGATGATCCGATAGCCCTCGGCCTTCAGAGTCTTGGCCGCCTGGGTGCCCGAATAATCGAACTCCGCCGCCTGCCCGATGACGATCGGGCCGGCGCCGATGATGAGGATGGAGGAAATGTCGGTACGCTTGGGCATCAGGGTACTCGTTCAACCCCTTCGATAATGACGAGATGGAGGCTTCGGCGGCGCGCCCAGCGCTGGACGCAGGCGCGCTGAGCCTGCGGTGGGTTGGGCGTGATGAAGAAGAGCAGGCGCGGCTCTTCGGCCTCCTGCGCCAGCTCGCCCAGCGGGAGGCCGCACGAGCGACCTGCAGCGGCGAGCTCGTCGGTGGAATACATGCGGGTCGGAGTCACGCAGGCCGTCACGGCAAGAGGGAGGCAGAGTGCAACTGCCGCCCTCACTTCTTCACCTGGTCGACGAACTTGCCGAACAGATATTGGCTATCCTGCGGGCCGGGGCTCGCTTCCGGGTGATATTGCACGCTGAACGCCGGCTGGTCGGTGAGCTCGAGTCCGCAATTGCTGCCGTCGAACAGGCTGACATGGGTCTCGCGCGCATTGGTTGGGAGGCTGTCGGCCAGAACAGCGAAGCCGTGGTTCATGCTGGTGATCTCGACCCGGCCGTCGGCGAGGCGCTTGACCGGGTGGTTCGCGCCGCGATGACCCTGGTGCATCTTCGTCGTCCGGCCGCCGACGGCGAGCGCGAGCAGCTGATGGCCGAGGCAGATGCCGAACAAGGGCTTCTTGGTCTCGAGCATCTGACGGATGACGGGGATCGCATATTCGCCGGTCGCGGCCGGGTCGCCGGGGCCGTTCGACAGAAAGAAACCGTCCGGCTTGTGCGCCATCACCTCATCGAAGGTCGCCGTCGCCGGAAGCACGGTCACCCGCGCGCCCGCGTCGCGCAGGTTGCGGAAGATGTTGCGCTTCGAGCCGTAGTCGATGGCGACGACATGCGGCTCACCTTTCTCGCCGGCGTCCCACTCCTCGTCGGCGCCATAGCCCTCGCCGAGGCCCCAACGGCGGCCGGTCCAGCGGTACATCTGCGTGCACGACACCTCCTTGGCGAGGTCCATGCCCTCGAGCCCCGGCCAGTTCCGCGCCTCCGCGATGAGCGCGTCGATGTCGAAGCGGCCGTCCGCGCTGTGGGCGATCACCGCGTTGGGCGCCCCCGCCATGCGGATCCGCCGGGTCAAGGCGCGCGTGTCGACACCGGAAATGCCGATGCGGCCGTTGCTCTTCATCCAGAAGTCGAAGCCCTGGATCGCCCGGAAATTGCTCGGGCTCGTGACGTCCTCGCGCACCACGCAGCCCAAAGCCCAGGGATTGTCGGCCTCCAGATCCTCATGATTGGCGCCGACATTGCCGATATGCGGGAAGGTGAAGGTGACGATCTGCTTCGCATAGGAGGGATCGGTCATCACCTCCTGGTAGCCGGTCATCGCGGTGTTGAAGCACAGCTCGCCGACCGCCTGGCCCTCGGCCCCGAATCCCCTGCCCCAGATCACGCTGCCGTCGGCCAGGACCAATACGCCCGTCGCCCCGTTCGGCGCAGGCGTGATGTTGGCGTCGGCCATGGCGGCGGGCACTCCGTTTCAGAATCTGACGATGTCGCTAAGCCCCAGCGGCTAGAGACGCGGGCCCGGCAGGTCAATCCTGTTAAACCTCGGCAGCCGGCCCTATGTTGGCCGTTTCCCAAAGCCACGGACGAACAGGTCATGATTCGCGACGAGATCAAGTCGGCGCTGGTGAGCGCCATGAAGGGCGGCGACAAGCCCCGGGTGGCGACCATCCGCCTGATCCAGTCGGCCCTCAAGAATCGCGACATCGAGCTTCGCGGCAAGGACGCCGGCGACGACGACGTGCTGGTCACCGAGGTCCTCCAGAAGATGATCAAGCAGCGCCGCGAATCGATCGACATGTACCGTAAGGGCAACCGCGCCGAGCTCGCCGACGCGGAAGCCGCCGAGATCGCGGTGATCGAGACCTTCCTCCCCGCCCAGATGAGCGACGAGGAACTGGGCGCCGCCCTCGACGCCATCGTCGCCGAGACCGGCGCCGCCTCGATCAAGGACATGGGCAAGGTCATGGCCGTCCTGAAGGAACGCCACGCCGGCCAGATCGACATGGCCAAAGCCGGGACCATGGTACGCGGCAAGCTCGGCGCCTAAAACTCCCCTTGCGGGAGCGCTGTGTCAGCCCCAACCTCCTCGCTCGTCCTGAGCGAAGTCGAAGGGCGTCCGCGCCAACGCTCGAACGAGGCACCCTTGGGCTTCTGGGTTTACATGCTGAAGTGCAGGGATGGGTCCTACTATACCGGCCACACCGACAATGTTGAGGCGCGCCTCTGGCAGCACCAGCAGGGACTTGGAGCCGACTGGACTAAGCGCCGCCGACCGGTCGAACTGGTCTGGTGCGAGGAAATGCCTACGCGAGACGATGCTTTCGCGGCCGAGCGCATGATCAAGAAATGGACCGTGGCGAAGAAAGAAGCGCTGATTGCCGGCGACTGGCCGCTCATCCGCTATCTGGCAATACCGCCGCATGAGCGTGCGACGCGAGCTGACGGCACATGATCTTCAATCCTGCACGAACCTCGCGCCGACGCCCTTCGACTTCGCTCAGGACGAGCGGAGAGTTCTGTGGACTGCATGAAATGAGGGGGAACTAGGCCGTGACCCTGTCCCCCGCCTTTCTGGACGAGCTCCGCGCCCGCACCCCGCTCTCCGCGCTGATCGGCAAGTCCGTGAAGCTCACCAAGGCCGGGCGCGAGTACAAGGCGTGCTGCCCGTTTCACAACGAAAAGACACCCAGCTTCTACGTCAACGACGAGAAGGGCTTCTATCACTGCTTCGGCTGCCAGGCGCATGGCGATGCGATCCGCTTCCTGACGGACGCCAAGGGCCTGCCCTTCATGGACGCCGTGAAGGAGCTCGCCCAGGCCGCGGGCATGGAGATGCCGGCGCCCGATCCGCAGGCGCGCGAACGGGCCGAACGTGCTTCCAATCTCTACGACGCGGTCGAGGCGGCGCAGCGTTTCTTCGAGGAGCAACTCGGCGGCATCGAGGGCGCCGACGCGCGCGCTTACCTCAAGAAGCGCGGAATCAGCGAGGAAACCCGCCGCCGCTTCGGCTTCGGCTACGCGCCCGATTCCCGCGGCAAGCTCAAGGCAGCGCTGAAGCAGTTCGGCAACGAGAAGCTGGTCGAGGCGGGGCTCCTCGTCGCGCCCGACGAAAACCGCGAGCCCTATGACCGCTTCCGCGGCCGCCTGACCTTCCCGATCCGCGACCGGCGCGGCCGGGTGATCGCGTTCAGCGCCCGGATCCTCGGCGCCGGTGAGCCCAAATATCTCAACAGCCCCGAGACGCCGATCTTCGACAAGGGCCGCACCCTTTTCAACATCGACCGTGCCGCCGCGGCCGCGCGCCAGTCGGGCCGGGTCATCGTCGTCGAGGGCCAGATGGATGCGATCGCCCTCGACCAGGCCGGGATCGGCGAGGCGGTCGCCCCGCTCGGCACCGCGCTCACCGACATGCAGCTCGCCTTGCTGTGGCAGATGGCGCCGACTCCGATCCTCTGCTTCGACGGCGATTCGGCCGGGCAGAAGGCGGCCGTCCGTGGCGCCCTTCGCGCCCTGCCCCATCTCGCCCCCGGCCGCTCGCTCGCCTTCGCGACCCTGCCCGCCGGCCAGGATCCCGACGACCTCATCCGGGCGAGCGGCCGCGCCGGCCTGGAGCAGCTCCTCGCCAGCCCCGAACCGCTCGTCGACCGCCTGTGGCGCCATGAGCGCGAGGCCGAGCCGCTGACCACGCCGGAACAAAAGGCCGGCCTCAAGCGCCGCCTGCTCGACCACGCGTCCGCGATCGGCGATCCCGACGTTCGCGACCAATATCGTGCCGAGCTCCTGCGCCGTTACGACGACGTCGCCCGCCCCCCGCGCCGCGAGTTCCAGCCGTTCAACCGTGGCCAGTCCGCCCCCGGCCAGTGGCGCGGCCGCGGCAATTTCCCGCCGCCTCCCCGCCCCGCCTCCGACGCCGTCAAGGCGCTCGGAAGCGCCGGTCTCAGTCCGTCATTGAGCCGCGCCGTCCTGTACGGCCTGCTCACCTATCCCGAGCAGATTGCACCCCATGCCGAGCAGATCGCCGCCCTCCCGATCCGCGGCCGCGATCTTGTGCGCCTTCGCGACGCCCTTCTCGATGCCGCTCTCACCAACGATGTGCTTGATCGGGAAAGGCTCCATACCATATTGGCCGGCAATGGTGCGGAAGCACTTGTCGAGGCGCTGGGCCAGGGGCGTGGACTTGGCTTTTCCTTCACCAAGCGGGACGGCGATCCGGAGCGTGCGCAAAGAGACCTCGTTCTGGTCGTTGATACGCTGGCGGCAAGGCCGGAGCTGGACGCAGCCTACAAGGCGGCGACTGCCCGACTGAAGGAGGCGTTTGACGAGACTACCTTTGCCGAGCAGGTGCGGCTGAGGACGGCATTGGAAGAATCCGACCGGCGGCTCGCGCGGCTGGTCCTGGACGAAGAAGATAAGGCAGGCGTAGCGGATGGCGAAGACTGAAACGGCCGAGACGGACGAGCGCAACGAGAATGGCGATGCGCCGCTGATCGACCTCAACGAAGCCTCGATCAAGAAGCTCATCGCCCGCGCCAAGAAGCGCGGAGTCATCACCTATGATGAGCTGAACGAGGCCCTCCCCCAGGACCAGATGTCCTCCGAGCAGATCGAGGACATCATGTCGGCGCTGTCGGAGATGGGGGTGAACATCGTCGAGAATGACGATTCGGACGAGGAGGACAAGGACGACGACACCGCGTCCGAGGACGGCGGCGACGGCGAGACCTTCGTCGTCGAGAAGAAGAAAGAGACGGTCGACCGCACCGACGATCCCGTCCGCATGTACCTTCGCGAGATGGGCGCGGTGGAGCTGCTCTCCCGCGAGGGCGAGATCGCCATCGCCAAGCGGATCGAGGCCGGCCGCGACACGATGATCTGGGGCCTGTGCGAAAGCCCGATCACCTTCAACGCGATCATCCACTGGTCCGACGCCCTCAACCGCGGCGACATGCAGCTTCGCGAGATCCTCGACCTCGAGGCGATGCTGTCCAAGGGCCCGACCGCCGAGCAGATCGCGGAGAGCGAGGAAGGCGCCGAGGGCGGCGACGGCGAGATCAGCGAGAAGAATGCCGGCCCGACGATCAAGGAAGAAGAGGACGTCGAGGAAGCCCCCGAGGAGGAGGACGAGGACTCGATGGTCGAGCGCCGCGCGCCCCGGCCGACCGAGGACGACGACGAGGACAACACCCTCTCCCTCGCCCAGATGGAAGAGACTCTGAAGCCGGACGCGCTCGAGAAGTTCGCCCGCATCACCGACCTCTACAAGAAGTTCAGCAAGCTCCAGGCCGCGCGCATGGAGGCGATGAGCGCCGGCCAGGAATTCGCCAAGGCCGACGAGAAGAAGTACCAGGCGCTCCGCGAGCAGCTCACCGCGGAAGTCGAGAGCGTCCAGTTCCACGGCGCCAAGATCGAGTTCCTGGTCGACCAGCTCTACAGCTACAACCGCCGCCTGACCGCGCTGGGCGGCCAGATGCTTCGCCTCGCCGAGCGCCACAAGGTGCCGCGCAAGGCCTTTCTCGACTCCTATATGGGAAGCGAGCTCGACGAGGGCTGGTCCGAGCGCGTCTGCGCCACCGACCGCCGCTGGCACGCCTTCTGCACCACCGAGGCCGACGCAATCGAGCGGATCCGCTCGGAGATCGCCGAGATCGCCCAGGCGACCGGAATGTCGCTGGCCGAATTCCGCCGGATCGTGAACCAAGTCCAGAAGGGCGAGCGCGAGGCGCGGATCGCCAAGAAGGAAATGGTCGAGGCCAACCTCCGCCTCGTCATCTCGATCGCCAAGAAGTACACCAACCGCGGCCTTCAGTTCCTGGACCTCATCCAGGAGGGCAATATCGGCCTGATGAAGGCGGTCGATAAGTTCGAATATCGCCGTGGCTACAAGTTCAGCACCTACGCGACGTGGTGGATCCGCCAGGCGATCACCCGCTCGATCGCCGACCAGGCACGCACCATCCGAATCCCGGTCCACATGATCGAGACGATCAACAAGCTGGTCCGCACCGGCCGCCAGTTCCTCCACGAACATGGCCGCGAAGCCACGCCCGAGGACCTCGCCGAGCGCCTCTCCATGCCGCTCGAGAAGGTCCGCAAGGTGATGAAGATCGCCAAGGAGCCGATCTCCCTCGAGACCCCGATCGGCGACGAGGAAGACAGCCACCTCGGCGACTTCATCGAGGACAAGAACGCGGTCATCCCGGTGGACGCCGCGATCCAGGCCAACCTCAAGGAGACGGTGACCCGCGTGCTGGCGTCGCTGACCCCGCGCGAGGAGCGAGTCCTGCGCATGCGCTTCGGCATCGGGATGAACACCGACCACACGCTCGAAGAGGTCGGCCAGCAGTTCTCGGTGACACGTGAGCGTATCCGCCAGATCGAGGCGAAGGCGCTTCGGAAGCTGAAGCATCCGAGCCGGAGCCGGAAGATGCGGTCGTTCCTGGATCAGTGAGCTGGCCTTGGCCTGGTGGACAGCGACCAGGCTCTTTCACTCATCGCAGGGGGAGAGAGCCTCACCCTGGAACTCAAGGCGAGCCTGAGTAGCAGAAAGCCCGAAGGCATCTGCAAGGAAATTGCCGCACTCGCGACCAGCAAGGGCGGCCACCTTCTCGTTGGAGTGAGCGACGATTTGCAGGTCATCGGTGTTCTCGATGCCGTCACCATTCGTGAAGATCGAACGCTGGACTGCCGACCTTGTCGTGCCAACGCCGTTAATCGATCCAAAGGTCGTTGCTATCGGCGAAAAGGAAATCGTCATCGTAGAAGTCGCGAACGGCGCCTCCCCCATCTACTCCTATGATGGACGGTTCTATGGCCGTATCGGGACGTCCTCCTGTGTATTGAACCCGCGACAGCTAGTGGACGTCGTACGCGGGCGAAAGTTAGAGGACGTGATCTCCTCGTTGGAGTCCAGAGTCGCCCTTGCCCAATCTATAGCCAGCACCGCGATGATTTCGACTGCACCGGGATAACGGCGCAGGGTGAATTGGCCACTATGAGCTACGGACAGGTGCGGCAAAGAATATTCGATGATCTGAGGACATCGCCGGCCTTTGCGTCTCTCGAATCCAGTGTGGCCATCGCCCAAAGTACCGCCAGTTTGGCGATGGCAGGCCCGACATCATCCATTCGCGGTCAAGGCGATCTGGCGACTATGAACTACGAGCAGATCAAGTCTCGCCTGCTGGCCGATCTGACCACTGCAGTCGTCATCACGGCAATACGGTCCGAACTGGCCGCGCTCCACTCGCAGCTCTTCATGGCCCAAACAAAAATCCAGTCTCTGGAGACACGCTTGGCTAAGCTAAAGCAGATTTAACCGCCGGAAACGCCTTAGCCACCACGGCCCCTCCCCTTCACAGATGCTGCGATCGTTGAGAGGAACGAGTCATACGCATGCGCTTCGGCATCGGCATCGGCGTGAACACCGACCATACCTTGGAAGAGGTGGGCCAGCAGTTCTCGGTGACCCGCGAGCGGATCAGGCAGGTCGAGGCGAAGGCGCTGCGGAAGCTGAAGCATCCGAGCCGCAGCCGGAAGATGCGTTCGTTTCTGGATCAGTGGCCCCGTGGCTAGGAGGAGGCGAGGTCTGACTCTTAATCAGCGGGTCCCAGCTCGAGCCCGCCGCTCTGGCAATAGGACGTGCGCCGCCATTCCCGGCTGGCGCCGGGGCCGGCCTCCTGCTTCGGCATGGGTCCCTCTCCCGCTTGTTTGGCGTATGTTCCATATACAAGCGGAAAAGTCAAGCACAATGTGCCGATTTGGTTAGCGGGGAGCGGCCCCAGATGTTCGGGCAACCGCGCAGTGCCCGGACACAAAAACTCCCGCCGGAGCGGGAGCGAGAAAGTTGTGAGGGCGCCGAGCCTCAGTCGGGAACGGCGTCGCCGACGGCCTCCACCGTGTCCTCGGCGGCGTCGCGCACCGTTTCGTCCGGAGTCTCGACGTCGCTCCGGCCGTTGGGCGCGTTGTCGGTGATGACGCTGTCGCCGATCCTCACCGCGGTTCCGCGCGTGTCGATGCGGACCCGGGTTCCGTCGGGATCGACCCGATAGCGAACGCCTTCCGTCACCACGATCCGGCTGTCATTCGGTCCCAGCTGGACCCGCGTGCCCGCGGAATCGACCCGGTAGGTCACGCCATTTTCCTCGACGATCCGGGCGCCCTCGGGCCACGCCGACGCCGTCGCCCCGGCGCTGGCGGTGCCGCTTCCTTCGCCGGATGCCGCCATGTTGCCGGCTTCGTTGGTCGCCGCGCTGTTGTTCGCCTCGTCCCTGGAATCGCCGCAAGCGGCCAGTCCCAACGCGAGCGGGCCGCACAACGCAGCCAAGGCCAATCCACGCATAAACTCATCCTCCGAACGTTCCTGCCCGCGACCGCTAACCGACGTTAGCGCTTGAGGTTCCGTTGCGGGGGCGTCGTCATCGCGCTTCCGCCGCGAGATACAGCCAGAAACCAAGGACTCGCTGGGCCGTTCTGGACCCGAACGGAATCATTCGAGGAGCTTCAAATGTCCCGCGACACGCACCGGATCATGCCCCACGAGGACGGCTGGCAGGTGAAGCGCGACGGCGGCCAGCGCGCCAGCCGGGTCGCCGACACCAAGGCCGAGGCCGAGCGGCTCGGCCGCCAGATCAGCCGCAACCAGGAAACGGAGCTGCAGGTCCACCGCAGGGACGGCAGCATCCACCGCTCCGACAGCCACGGCAACGACCCCAATCCCCCGAAAGACAAGGCCTGACCGCGGCCCGGCGCCGGCGGCTAGATTCGCCGGTGCCACTCGCTGCGCGCGCCGTTCGGCTCGGTGATGATCACGTAGCCGCCGGGCCCGTCCGGCGGCAGGATGAAGTCGTAGGTGGTGCCACAGCCATCGCGAAAGGCGCCGGCGCCCTGCATCTGCTCGGCGCGGCGGAGCTGCACCCGCGGGCCCTGCGGATCGCCGATATAGAGCCGCTGGCCCTCGCGCCACACGGTCACCTGCTCGTTATTGTTCCAGTAGCGGCCGTTGAACCGGTCGGTGAACGCCGCCTGGATCGCCGGGTCGTCAGGAAAGGTCGCCGCCGCGCAGTCGGCGCGTGCCGCAGGCGGCTCGGGCTGGGTGACGCAGGCGGAAAGGCAGCAACAGGCGGCCAGGGACCAACGACGCATCGGTTATGCTCCTCGCGCTGCTTCTAATTCCGACTCAAACGACCGCACCCGCCCCGTCGTTTCGCGATCCGAACCAACGCAACACACCCCTTCTCTGCTCGTCCTAAGCGAAGTCGAATAGCGCCCGCGCATTGGACGAGCACTCGCCCCACGGATTTTATCATACAAAACTGATTTCGGCCTTGAAGCACCGACACGGCCTCCAGAACGCGGCCCTGTCGGCGGTTCGGGATCCGAAGAAACGGGCATAAGGCCGCCGCGCGGCATGTTCCTTCCCGCTCCCTTTTTTATCCAATCTCTTGTACGCTCCGACTCCCATCTTTCGAACGGCCAGAGAGGGTGACAATGAGTGGGAAGCTTTCAAAGCTCGCCGCGGCGATCAGCGTCGGCGCCTAGGTTGCGACCTCTGCGACCGCCAGCCAGCCCAACCATGATGCTGCGCCGCAAAGCTCGGGCAAGTCGAAGAGCGACTCGAGAATGGTCTGCCGCAACGTCGTGATGAGCGGAACGCGCCTGTCGAGCCGGCACTGCCGGACGCAGGCGGAGTGGGACCGGCAGGAGCGCCAGACGCAGGAAGAGGCGCTCAGGCAACGGACCGGTCCGGCCATCATACCGGATCTCTCGGCGCCGCGCTGATCGGTGGGGCGACGGGGCCTCGAGCCCCGCCTCTGCTCCGCTAGCCGCGCGGCCTCAGGACCGCAGACACGCCCCGGTAGAGCGCCGTCGACACCAGCGCGCGCAACGCCTGCTGGTCCACCGTCAGCTGCTCGCCGGGATTGGTGCAGCTTTCGATATGGCCGGCGAGCTGCCGCGCGGCGCGGGCTTCTCCCGCGCTGCCATAGTCGCTGAGCGCAAGGTCGCGCGCCGCGGCCGGGTCGCGCGCCGCAATGCACAGCGCGAAATCCTCGGACACGTTGAGCGGGGTCAATGTGTTGAGGGCGGTGGCGACGCGCCTGAAATCCTCGCGCTGAATGTCGGCGCGAAGGAAATGCTGAGTAAGGCCCGCCACGATGCCGGACGTCCGCATGGTGACCTCGTCCTCGGCGCCGATGCAAGTGCTGTCGCTTCCCATCGTCACCCGAGCAGCGACCCGCGACTGGGCATCACTCAGATAAGGCAGGGCAAGCATCTCGCGCGCCCAGCGCGGGCGACGTTCGGCCAGGCAGACGGTCAGTTCGCCAAGCGCCTGCCGTTGGCGGGCGGAGTCAACGCTGGGCTGGATCGGGACTGTTGTTGACGGGGCCTGGACGCTGGCCGCTTCGAACGCGACCAAGGCGGCGAGAAAGAGGGTGACCATGGGTACATCCTACTTCGGTTTGCCGAATCATAATGCCCGACGAACGACCGAAGCGGAAGTGCGCAAACCAGACTGACGATGCTCGCCGCGCAAGAAAGCGGCGGCAGGAAACAGGGCCTCGCCCATGCCTTCGGCAGGCTGAGGTGCGGCGCCGGCGCGAACCCTGGCTTCGATTGGCGCGCCCACGTCGGGGTCGATCGCCTTCCAGGAATCGAACGCGCGGCTCAGCACCGGCTCGCGCACGCCGCCGGCGTGTTGTTGCCGACCAGGTCGTAATTGCCTCGTCGGTGTAGAATTTCAGGCTGAAGCCGCGCACGTCGCGCCAAGTGTCGGGGCTGCCCTGCTCTCCGGCGACTGTCGAGAAGCGCGCGAGCATGACGGTGACGGCGCCCTTCTGGAACAAGGCAGCCTTGGTGTAGCGGGACACGTCCTCGGTGGTCTCGAACACGCCGAACGCGCCCGATCCCTTGGCGTGGTGCAGCCGCTTGATCGTCTTCTCGCGGTTGAAGTGCGCCATCTGCTCCAGGAAATGGAGTCGTGGAGGACGATCGGGCCATCCGGGCCGATGGTGTGCGAATTGCGGTCGCTCGGCGCGGGCGCTCCGGCGCCAGTGGTTAATTTGCCCGCGGGCGGTCGGCGGCGAAGTCTTTCGCCATGGGGCTTCTCCTGTTTTCAAGACGATTTCCCTTCCACTTGGGCGGAGAAACCGGTGTTGAAAGGAGAGCAGACCCCAACACAGCGTTGCCGAAACCGAAACTCTAGCCGATGCGTTGAGGATTGGATTTCCGCGTCGAGAACCCATCTCGGGTTGAGGAATTAGAGGAGCTTAGCCGACATGGCCGGCGGATGGACGCGCGACGGCGCGGTGCAGGATCAGATCGACGACACGGTGAAGGACGCCGTCCTCGCCGCCCGCGCTCGTCTTGCGAACGGCGAAGGCGAGACCCACTGTGTCGAATGCGGCGACGAGATCCCCGAAGCCCGCCGCCGCGCCCTCCCCGGCGCCCGCACCTGCGTCCCCTGCCAGCAGGACCGCGACGGCCGGATCGTTACCGCCGGCTTCAACCGGCGTGGCAGCAAGGACAGCCAGCTGCGCTAGGGTCAGCGCGGGCGGTAGGTGAGGCGTATGCCGACGCTGTCCATCCCGGGATTCTGCCGGCTGAGCAGCTGCGCGTTGCTGATATGGACCCAGGTCGCTTCGATCGCGAGGCGGTCGTTGACCTGGTAGCCGACGCCGAGCTCCGGCTCGAACAATATGCGCGAGCCGAGATCGGTCCTCAGGCCGTCCTCGACTCCCTCGTTTCGCCGGCTGTGGACGGCGAGGCCGATCCCGGGACGGACGAACAGCCGGCCGCCGATCCTCCAGCTCATTCCCGCCGCCGCGAAATGGGTGTCGCCGCCGCTGTGGAGCGAGCCGAACACGTAGGGTGACGGCGCGCCGATGAAGCCCAGGGCGCGGATCCTCTCGCCGCGCCAGCCGAGCTGGAAATCGGCACCGTCCTCGCGCCCGCCGAGGGTCAGCGGGGAATCGATGTCGTGGGCGAGGACACCGCCGAACACTTCCGACGCTTGAGCCGGACCGCTCGCCAGCGTCGCCATTGCCCCCAACAGGAACACGATACGCATCACTATCTCCTCACCAGGCCGACCGGACCGCCATTTGGAGCCGCCAACATAGATTATGAGAGCGGTCCCGGCTTTACCGCCTCTTTACCCCGCGCGCGTTAGACAGCGCCAGCGCGCCAAGGGGGGCCTGCGCCGGGAGGACCTGCATGGCATCACATCCGATCGGACTGAGGCAAGAAGCCCGTTCCGGCTGCCTGCTGATCGATTGCGTGGACGACCACGGCAGTCGCTCGCACGCCTATCCGACGAGCGACCTGCTGCTGACCAGCCCGACCAGCCCGCGCAACCTCGCCGATGCGATTCATTTCCTGTGCGCGGTGCATGGCCAATATCCCTCGCTGGTCGAGCTTGTGGCGGCGCGCACGATCGATCCGCCGAGCCGCGCCTGGCTGGCCGAGGCCGGCGACGAATTCAGCCGCGAGCGCGCCTTCCTCGCCCGACTCTCCGTCGAGGCCGGGCCGATTCCGCCGACCCCGGGAAGCGGCAGCGAGGCGGCGATCGCCGCGACCCGCCATGCCCTCGCCACGCTCGCCAAGTCCGAGCGTCGCGGCTGCTCGCTGGGTGCCGCGCTGGCCGTCGCCGCGGACTGGGTGGTCGTCCGGACCGTGCTCGACACGGCCGCCGAGCGGCTCGGAGTGACCCCGCCGCCGAGGTCCGGCGACCATCGCGCCGCGATCGTGGCGCTGGTCGAGGGTTCTGCCAGCGATCCGGCGATGGGCCGGGCGATGCGCTTCGGCGCCGAGCAGGTCGCGCTCCAGCATCGCGGCCTGTGGGACCTGCTCCAGGCCCGAGCCCAGGCCCGAATCGCCGCCTGATCCGTCATGCCAGCGAAGGCTGGCATCCATCGGAGACCCCAGCCTGCGCAGGGGTGACGAGAAGGGGGGCGTCTGCTTGCGGCTCCCCGCCCCCTCCCCTACACGGCGGCGATGCGTTTCGAAGGCACCCAATCCTATGTCGCGACTGACGACCTCAAGGTCGCGGTCAACGCCGCGGTCGCGCTTCGCCGGCCGCTGCTGGTCAAGGGGGAGCCGGGCACCGGCAAGACCGTGCTGGCCCACGAGATCGCGGCCGCGATCGGGGCCCCGCTGATCGAGTGGCACGTCAAGTCGACGACCAAGGCACACCAGGGCCTCTACGAATATGACGCGGTCGCTCGGCTCCGCGACGGCCAGCTCGGCGACGAGCGGGTCCACGATATCAAGAACTACATCAAGCGCGGCAAACTGTGGGAAGCGTTCACGTCACCGCAACTGCCGGTGCTTCTGATCGACGAGATCGACAAGGCCGACATCGAGTTCCCGAACGACCTCCTCCAGGAGCTCGATCGCATGGAATTCCACGTCTACGAGACCAAGGAGACGGTGAAGGCGGTGGAGCGGCCGATCGTCGTCATCACCTCGAACAACGAGAAGGAGCTGCCGGACGCGTTCCTTCGCCGTTGCTTCTTCCACTATATCCGCTTCCCAGACCGGGAGACGATGCAGGCGATCATCGACGTCCACTTCCCAGGCATCCAGCAGCTGCTGGTCGGGAAGGCGCTCGACATCTTCTACCAGGTCCGCGACGTCCCGGGCCTCAAGAAGAAGCCGTCGACCAGCGAGCTGATCGACTGGCTGAAGCTGATCCTGCACGAGGACATGCCGCTCGAGGTCCTCCAGTCGAAGGACCCGTCGAAGGCGATCCCGCCGCTCCACGGGGCGCTGCTCAAGAACGAGCAGGACGTGATGCTGTTCGAACGCCTCGCCTTCATGGCCCGGCGCGGCGGGTAGACGCCTAGCTGACGGTCTCGTCGCGATAGGCCATTTCGAAGTTGCCCCAGCGCTGGCCGTTGATGAACAACGGCACGAACACGTTCTTCACCGGCAGATAGCGGCCGTTGCCGAGATCCATGCCGTAGGTGGCGAGCATCGCCTCCTTGGTGCTGGCGATGGCGCGGCGGGTGCTGTCGTCGAGGAAGTTGCGGCGGTTGCGGCAATGCTCGGCATTCCACTCCGGGTCCGGCCCCTGCGGCTGCGAGCGCTCGCTGATATGAGTCGGCAGATAGCCGTTGATGTCGGTGAGCGCGGCGGCGATCAGGCGCGGCTCCTCGGCCATCAGGCGGTCGAGGATCGGCCGGATATGGGTGTCGGCGAAGGCGCAGAAGCGCACCTCGTACTGGACCGGGTTGGTGCCGGGCATCGGCTTGTAGTCGAAGTCGAACACGTCCTCGTGCTTGACCTTCCCCTCGGCGATCCCGGCTTCGATCACCCGCTTGATCTCGAAGCAGGAGCGCTGCGCGTAGTGGATGAAGGGCGTGTCGTCGATCGCCACGCCGGAGCTGGCGAGGCGGTCGAGCATCTCGTTGGATAGAAGCTCGAGGCGGCCGAGCCGCTCGTGCGCGTCCTTCAGCTGCCCGCCATTGGCGCGGGCGTCGGCGGCGAAGGCGTCGAGGCCGCTCTTCACCCGGTCGACGCTCTGCTGGATGAGCCCAGTCGACTGGGCGATGCCCTCGGTCTGGCGGTCGACCATCGACACGAGGTCGGCGACGTCGCGGACAGTCTCGTTGATCTTGGAGAAGGAGCCCTGGGCGAGACGGCTGGTCTCGACACCGGCCTTGATCTCGCTGGTCACCGCCTCGGCCTCGCGGGTCAGCGAGGCGACGGTCTCGCCAATCTCCATGGTCGCGGTGCGGGTGTCGTGGGCGAGCTTCTTCACCTCGGCGGCGACGACCGCGAAGGTGCGGCCAGCCTCGCCCGCGCGCGCCGCCTCGATGGTGGCATTGAGCGCGAGCATGTTGGTCTTCTTAGCGATCGATTCGATGCTCGACGAGACGGTGCGAACGCTGCTCATCGCATCCGCGAAGCCCTGCATCCGATCGCCCAGTTGGACGACGAGGTCGGTGAGACCCGAGAAGACGCGGATCGTGTCCTCGATCGCCGCCCTGCCCGCCTCGAGCTTGGAGCGCGCCTGCTCGGCGAGCATGTGCGCCTCGTCGGTGGAATCGGCGACTCGGACCTGGTCGTTCAAAAGCTGGCTGGTGACGTCCTCGAGCTGGTCGAGAGTCCTCAGATTCTCGGAGATTCGCTGCGAGACGCCGTTGACGTAGCCGGACACGTCGCTGCACTCGATCGCAAGGCGGCCGCAATTGCGCGCCACCTGATTGATCGCTTCGCTGTCAGCCCGTTCCACCGCCGAACTCGCCAAGGTCCCCGCTCCGTATTGGTTGTTTCGGCGTCGGTGTTACGGCGAAGTGGTTGAGAGCGAGTTAACCAGGCGGGGTTTGCAGCCCCTTCTCGCACTGCGGCGGCGGGCGTAGAGCGACGTCATGTTCTTCTCCTTCGTCGACGAGCTGCGCGCCGCGGGCATTCCGGCTTCAATCAAGGAGCACCTGACCCTGCTGGAGGCGCTGGACCGGCAGGTGATCGAGGCTCGGCCGGAGGATTTCTATTATCTCGCGCGGGCGACCTTCGTGAAGGACGAGGGGCTTCTCGACCGCTTCGACCAGGTCTTCGCCAAGGTCTTCAAGGGGATCGAGACGAGCTACGGCACCGAGGCGCAGGAGCTTCCCGAGGAATGGCTGAAGGCCGTGGCCGAGCTCTACCTGACGCCCGAGCAGATGGCCGAGATCAGGTCTCTCGGTTCCTGGGAAGAGATCATGGAGACGCTCAAGAAGCGGCTCGAGGAGCAGCAGGGCCGCCACCAGGGCGGAAGCAAGTGGATCGGCACAGGCGGCACCTCGCCCTACGGCAATAGCGGCTACAATCCCGAAGGCGTACGGATCGGCGGCACCGGCGGCCAGCGGCGCGCGATCAAGGTGTGGGAGCAGCGCGCCTTCCAGAATCTCGACAACACCAAGGAGCTCGGCACCCGCAACATCAAGGTCGCGCTTCGCCGGCTCAGGCGGTTCGCCCGCGAGGGCGCCGCCGACGAGCTCGACCTCGACGCGACGATCGAGGGCACGGCGCGGCAGGGCTGGCTCGATATCCGCATGCGCCCCGAGCGGCACAATGCGGTGAAGCTTCTGCTTTTCCTCGACGTCGGCGGATCGATGGACCCGCACATCCGCCTAGTCGAGGAGCTGTTCTCGGCCGCGACCGCGGAGTTCAAGAATCTCGAATTCTTCTACTTCCACAATTGCCTCTACGAGAGCGTGTGGAAGGACAACCGCCGCCGCTTCGCCGAGCGGACGCCGACCTGGGACGTGCTCCACAAGTTCGGCCACGACTATAAGGTCGTCGTGGTCGGCGACGCATCGATGAGCCCTTACGAGATCACCCATGCCGGCGGCTCGGTCGAGCATTATAACGAGGAAGCCGGCGCGACCTGGATGAAGCGGCTGACGAACACCTATCCGGCGACGGTGTGGCTCAACCCGGTGCCCGAGCAATATTGGGGCTACACCCAGTCGATCCGGGTGATCCAGCAACTGCTCGACGACCGCATGTACCCGCTGACGCTCGACGGGCTGGAGGACGCGATGCGGACGCTGAGCCGCAAGATGTGAGCAGCGGTCCGGTTCGCCAGGCGCTGACGCTCGCCGCCTCCGGGAAAGCGGCGGAGGCCGTAGCCCTGCTGGAGCGCGCGGCTGCCGCCCAGGACGCGGACGCGCTGTTCGCGCTGGCGTTGTGGCGCGTTGACGGCCGGCTGGTCGGACGGGATCTCGCACGGGCGCGCGTCGATCTCGGCCAGGCCGACGCACTCGGCCATCGCGACTCGGCACGGGTGCTCGGCGCTTTTCTCGCGACAGGAATTGGCGGCGGCGCCGATTGGCCCGGGGCCGTCCAGTTGCTGGAACGCTGGGCGGACCGCGACACGGAGGCCGAGCGGCAGCTGCGGCTGATTGCGGCGATGGCTCTCGACGCCGACGGACATCCCGCGTCGACGTTCGAAGCGGACGTGCTGAGCGACGATCCCTATGTCGCGATATTCCCGGGCCTGTTCACTCAGGCCGAATGCCGCTTCCTCGCCGAGGCCGCGGCGGCGCGGTTTCGGCCGGCGACGATCTTCCACGAAGGGCAAAGACGCTTCGTGCGCGATCCGCTGCGCAATTCCGACGCCTCGTCCTTTTCGTTCGTCAGCGAATGGCCGGTGGTGCACGCGCTCAACCGGCGGCTTGCGGCGGCGAGCGGAACCCGGGTCGACGCCGCGGAGACTCTGCAGGTGCTGCGCTATGGCCCGGGCCAGGAATATCGGCCGCATCTCGACGCCGTCCCGGGCATGGGCAACCAGCGGGTGCTGACGTTCCTCGTCTATCTCAACGGCGATTATTCCGGCGGCGAGACCCTGTTCTCCGAGCTGGGCCTGAGCGTGGCCGGCCGCACCGGCCTCGGTCTCCTGTTCGCCAATGCGCGCCCGGACGGCAGTCCCGATCCACGCACCCGCCATTCCGGCGCTCCAGTGACCGCAGGTACCAAGCTGATCGCCAGCCGCTGGATCCGCGCCCATCCGCCGCAGCGGCCGGACGAGGGCTTCGGCCGCCACGAGGCGGAGCGAACTCAGTAGCGAAGGAAGGGACGGCGCTCCTCTTCCCAGGCGCGCTCGTCGGCTAAGGTCGGCCCGTCGAGGTCGCCCGGCTCCGCGCCGGAATCGTCGACCCATTCGCGCAGCAGCGGCCCGCCGTTGATCACGTCGATGGGCAATTTCCCGAAGGCATATTCGTAGGGGAAATCACGCCACAGGTCATAATCCGGGTGGAGGCGGCGGATCGCCTTGAAGGCGAGGCTCTGGAGCCGCCACGGCTTGAAGGCGTGATGGTCGTAGCCGGGCGCCTCGGCATGGATGTGGACTCCGCTGCACAGCTTGCCGACATGCTTGTGGAAGGTCGGTTCGAACCAGCAGTCGCGCAGGATGCAGCCGTCGAGCCACTGCGGCGCCAGCCGGCGCATCTCGGCGATCACCACCTTGCCGTCGATGTCGGGCGCCCCGAACAGTTCGAGCGGGCGGGTGGTGCCCCTGCCCTCGCTCAGCGTCGTGCCCTCCAGCATCACGGTTCCGGCATAGGCCCGCGCCATCCACAGGTTGGGCGCATTGGGGCTCGGATTGACCCAAATCCGCTGCCCGAGCGGCCAGCCGAAGCCGGGCGCGGCTTCGGGGTCGTAGCCCTCCATCTCGATGACGCGATAATCGACGTCCAGCTTGAACTTGTCGATGAACCACAGGCCGAGCTCCCCGAGCGTGAGGCCGTGGCGCATCGGCATGGGACCCGCGCCGACGAAGCTCTCCCAGCCCTCGCGCAGGGTCAGGCCCTCGATCGGCCGCCCCGCGGGATTGGGCCGGTCGAGCACCCACACTGACTTGCCGTGCTCCGCCGCGGCCTCGAGCACGTAGAGGAGGGTCGTGATGAAGGTGTAGATCCGGCAGCCGAGGTCCTGCATGTCGATCAGGATCACGTCGAACGTGCCCATCGACTGGCCGGTCGGCCGGCGCACCTCGCCATAGAGGCTGAACACCGGGATGCCGAGCTGGGGATCGGTGAAGTCGTCCGACTCCACCATATTGTCCTGCTTCTCGCCGCGGATTCCGTGCTGCGGCCCGAACGCCGCGGTAACCTTGAGGCCCGCGGCGACGAGCGCGTCGAGGCTGTGGGTGAGGTCCGCCGTCACCGAGGCCGGATGAGCGAGAAGCGCGACGCGCTTGCCCTCGAGAGGCTTGCGCAGTTCAGGGTCGGCGAGCAGCCGGTCGATGCCGAATTTCATGCCTCGCTGGGTGGCGGCAGTTCGAGCGTGAAGCAAGCGGGATGATGGAAATCGGGCGGCCCGTCGGGTGGATGGCTGAGCGCCCAGTAGGATTTGGTGCCGTCGCGCTCTTCGATCACGGCGGTTAGGTTGAGCAACCACGTAAGGTTCACCCAATCTGGCGGCAGGACCACACGAGCCGAGAGCTCGAATCGGTTCGCCCAAGCAGTGGGATGCACGGCGGGAATTTCGATATCCGCACTTCGCATTCCTTTCCGATAATCGTCGAATGCGTAAGCCGCCCATTCAGAGGACGGGCTGAAATTAAGCTCAAAATAGCGGGAGCCCTCGGACGTCCGGACAAAGGCCTCGAAGCAGGTATGCTCCCACAGCCGGTCTGCCCGTCGCTGTTCGGATCTCTTGGCGAATGGTTCGATGCGCTCGGGAAAAGCGACCATGCTCGTATCACCCGGAATTCGGTAAGTGACGCGAAGAACCTGACCATTGCGTCCGACCCGGACCGACGGTGTTGGGATCCCGGAGAGCGTGCTTGGGTGATTCAGAAGCTTCATTGGCTTCGACATCAGCAACTCCGTTCTGGTTTGTGTGGAGGGGCATAGATGCGCTAACCGCCCCGCACCATGAGCCAGTACAAGTCCGAACTCCTGCGCGTGCTCGACGAGCGCGGCTTTGTCCACCAGGTCACCGACGCGGCCGCGCTCGATGCGCTCGCGTCGAAGGAGATCGTGGCTGGCTATATCGGGTTCGATCCGACCGCGCCCTCGCTTCATGTCGGAAGCCTGACGCAGATAATGATGCTTCGCCGGCTCCAGCAGGCGGGCCACAAGCCGGTCGTGCTGATGGGCGGCGGCACCGGCAAGATCGGCGACCCGAGCTTCAAGGACGAGGCGCGCAAGCTGATGACGGAGGAGGTGATCGCCGCCAACGTCGCCTCGATCAAGCGCGTGTTCGAGCGCTTCCTCACCTTCGGCGACGGCCCGACCGACGCGATGATGCTCGACAATGCCGAGTGGCTCGACAGGCTCAACTACCTCCAGTTCCTCCGCGAGGTCGGCCAGCATTTCTCGGTCAACCGCATGCTGAGCTTCGACAGCGTGAAGCTTCGGCTCGACCGCGAGCAGTCGCTGAGCTTCCTCGAATTCAACTACATGATCACCCAGGCCTACGACTTCCTCGAGCTGGCCCGCCAGCACGGCGTGCGGCTCCAGCTCGGCGGCTCGGACCAGTGGGGCAACATCGTCAACGGCGTGGAACTCAACCGCCGCGCCGACGGGCGCGAGGTGTTCGGCTTCACAACGCCGCTGCTCACCACCGCCGACGGCGCCAAGATGGGCAAGACCGAGAAGGGCGCCGTGTGGCTCAACGCCGACATGCTCGGCGCCTATGACTATTGGCAGTTCTGGCGGAACGTCGCCGACGCCGACGTCGGCAAGTTCCTGCGCCGCTTCACCGACCTCCCGGTGGCCGAGATCGAGCGGCTGGAGCGGCTCGAGGGCCAGGAGATCAACGAGGCCAAGAAGGTGCTCGCGGATGCGACCACCGCGATGCTGCACGGCCCCGACGCCGCGCGCGAGGCGGCCGAGACGGCGCGCCGGACCTTCGAGGAGGGCGCCGCCGGCGAGGCGCTGCCGACGCTCAGCGTGCCCGAAGGCTCGATCCCGCTCGCCGATGCGCTGGTCGGCCTCGGCCTCACCGCCTCGAAGAAGGAAGCCCGGCGCCTGATCGCCCAGGGCGGCGCCCGAGTCGATGGCGAGGCCGTCACCGACGAACAGGCCATGGTCACCGTGACGGGGCAAGTGCGGGTGTCAGCTGGCAAGAAGAAGCACGGCCTGCTCACCGCCTAGAAGCGGCGCACCAGAACCACGCCTCCGACGATCAGGAGGACGCCGAGCACGCGGCCGAGCGAGATCGGGGTGCGGTCGAGGCCGAACGCGCCATAATGGTCGATGGCGATTGCTGCGATCATCTGGCCCGCCACCGCGATGGTGATCAGGGACGCGATGCCGAGGCGCGGCGCTGCGTAGGCGCCGGCCGCGACGAAGACCGCACCGTAGAAGCCACCGGCCCACGCCCACCACGGCACGTCCCTGAGCGGCGCGAGCGCCATTCGCGGTTGAGTGAGTGCGAGCACCACGAGAAGCGCCGCTGTTCCGACGGCGAAGGAGATGACGGCGGCGAGGATCACCGACCCGCTTTCCCGCGCGAGCACGGCGTTGGTCGGCGGCTGGGCGGCGGTCATCGCGCTCGCGATGAATATCAGCAAAGCGGGCAGCACCAGGGCGGTGGGCATGTCTCGTCTCCTCAGCCGGAGCGCAAAGTCGCGACGGCCGCGTCCCGTTCCATCAGGTAGAGAAGAAGCCGCGCCGCCTTGCCTCGCTCGCCTTCGAGGCCGCCGTCGCGGTCGACGAGCAGGCGGGCGTCGTCGGTGGCGGCAGGCACCAGCTCCTGCACCAGCTCCGGCGTCGCAAGCCGGAACTGCGCCTCGCCGGACTGGCGGGTGCCCAATATCTCGCCGCCGCCGCGCAGGCGCAGGTCCTCCTCGGCGATCCGGAAGCCGTCATTGGTCTCGCGCATCAAGGCGAGGCGCGCTCGGGTGGTTTCGTTGAGCGCGTTGCCGCGCAGCAGGAGGCAGACGCTGTGCTGGTCGCCGCGCCCCACCCTGCCCCGAAGCTGGTGGAGCTGGGCGAGGCCGAAGCGGTCGGCGCCCTCGATGATCATCAGGGTGGCGTTGGGAACGTCGACTCCGACCTCGATCACGACGGTGGCAACGAGGACCTTCAATTCGCCGCGCTGGAAGGCGGCCATGACGGCGTCCTTCTCCGGACCCTTCATTCGCCCGTGGACGAGCCCGATCGTGTCGCCGAAGCGAAGCCGAAGCACCCGTGCCCGCTCCTCGGCGGCGGCGAGGTCGCTGGCCTCGCTCTCCTCGACCAGCGGGCAGACCCAGTAAGCCTGCTTATCCTGGGCGATGTGGCGGCCGAGGCCGGCGATCACCTCGTCGAGCCGGTCGACGCTGAGCACCCGGGTCTCGATCGGCTGGCGGCCTGGCGGCATCTCGTCGAGGCGGCTGACGTCCATCTCGCCATATTGGGTGAGCGTCAGAGTACGCGGGATCGGGGTCGCGGTCATGACGAGGAGGTGCGGCGGCCGCTCGGCCTTGGCGGTCAGCATCATGCGCTGGGCGACTCCGAAGCGATGCTGCTCGTCGATCACCGCGAGGCCGAGGCTGCGATAGCTGACCGCCTCCTGGAAGATCGCGTGGGTACCGATCAGGATGTGAATCGAGCCGTCGGCCAGGCCCATCAAGGTCGCCTCGCGGGCGCGGCCCTTGTCGCGGCCGGTGAGGATGGCGACGTTGATCGGCAGCCCGGCCACCTGCCGGCGGATATTCTCGTAATGCTGGCGGGCGAGGATCTCGGTCGGCGCGAGCAGCGCCGCCTGGGCGCCCGCTTCCGCGGCGATGAGCATCGCCTTCAAAGCCACCAGGGTCTTGCCCGAGCCGACGTCGCCCTGGAGCAAGCGAAGCATCGGAATGTCCTGGGCGAGGTCGCCCTCGATCTCGCCGATCGCCCGCTGCTGAGCGCCGGTCGGCGCGTAAGGCAGGTCGAGCATCGCGCGCAGATGGCCGTCGCCTTTGAGCGGCGTGCCCTTGCGCCGCCGCGACGAGGCGCGGACGAGGCTGAGCGCGAGCTGATTGGCGAAGATCTCGTCATAAGCGAGCCGCTCGCGCGCCTTCGCCTGAGCCGGGTCGGCATGGACCGACGTCAGCGCCTCCTGCCAGTCCGGCCATCCGCGGGCGCGCTTGAGGCTCGGCTCGATCCATTCGCCAAGCTCCGGCAGCCGGGCCAGCGCCTGCGCGGCGAGGTCGCCCATCCGCTTGTTGGTGAGCCCTTCCGACAGCGCATAAACGGGCTCCCGCGCCGGCAATTGCTCTCCCTGCGCCGGGTCGAGCACATGGTCCGGGTGAACCATCTGGAGCTCCTGGCCGTAGCGGTCGAGCTTGCCCGAAACCAGGCGCGGTTCTCCGATCGGAAGCTGCTGCTTCGCCCAGCCCGGATTGCGGAAATAGGTGAGCGTCACATAGTCGCCGCCGGCGTCGGTCGCGTGAATCCGAAGCGGGCTCTTGTGCCCGCCCGACTGGCGGTAATCGCGCGCGGCCAGGATCACGGTGATGATCTGTCCCACGTCCGCATCGTCGAGCCGCTCGACCGGCTTGCGGTCGATCCAGCCGGTCGGCAGGTGAAAGGCGAGGTCGACGATCCGGGTGAGGCCGAGCTTGGTGAGCGGCTTCATCAGCTGCGGCCCAACGCCCTTGAGCACCTCCACTTCGGCGAAGAGCGGGTTGAGCAGGTCGGGGCGCATCGCCGCCTGCTGCCACGCCGCACGGGAAGCGACAACCGTTCAGCCGCGCGAAATGCGATGCGGATGATAGCTTGGCACGCTATGCGCTTGGTCTGCCTCACTTTTCTCATCGGCGCCGCCTGTACCGGAGCGCAGGCCCAGCCGCCGACCGGCGCGCGCATTGAGGCGTCCGGCTACGCGACTATCCTCGAAGCGCCCCATGTCCCCTACCCCGACGCGCCGCCGGCGCCGCCCGGCGAGCAGGAGACCGAGCGGCTGGCACGCGAGCGCGGCATCTCCGTCTCCCATGCCGAGCGGATGATGAACCCCGATGCCGCGACGATGCGCGCCGCGATCGCGCTCGACCGCCGCCTCGAGCGCGAGGCGCGCGGCAACTATGTCGACGTCCGGATCGTTCGCGATCCCCGCCCGCGCTACCAGTTCCATTTTCGACGTAACGGGCCGGAGACGCTCGCGCGCTTCACCCGCGACCCCCGTTTCAGTGCAGTCACCGGCGGAGTGCCGGCGGACGAGCTTCAGCCACTCCTCGAGGAGTGGATGCGGCGTTTCCAGGCGCAACGGCTGACCAATGGCGGCAGCGTCGATCCGTTTGAAGGCCTGGTCGAGATCGATCTCGGGGTCAGCCGCTCAGAGTTCGACGCCCTCGCGCCGCCCGACGGCTGGCGGATACCGACCAACGTGCGCCTGAACTTCGCTCCCGAGATCGACCCTGCGGAAGTGGTCGCCATCGATGCGGCGCCATTCGTCCGCACCTTCCCGCGCGCCGATCGCGCGCCCGGCGCGACCCTCGACATCGCTCAGGACGGCCGAATCATCCTGGTCGACGGCTGCTTCCGGCTGAACGCCGCCGACGGCCCGCTCGTGCTGTTCGGCCGCAACACGCGCCTCTTCCGCGACGAGCAAGGCTATCTCACCGTCGCCAGCACCCAGAATCCTCAGATCAGCGGCCGCATCGGCGAGCACATGACCTGGGGCGGCTATGGCGGGCCGGTCGAGGACGAGCCCGACGTGCAGGCCATCCGCCGCCACTGCGGCGCGGGCCCGATCGAGAGTGTCGGCACGCCGCAGAGCACCGCCTGGTTCCGGGTACGCCCTCACGCCATCGCCTCCTATTCAGGCCATGCCGGCGTCTCGCTCCAGACGGCATGGGACAGGATCAAGGAGTGCTGGGCCGAGCAAGACGCCCGCCGCGGCCAGCCGAACGCCGCGCCCTATCGCGACTGCGACGTCCCCGGCCCGATCAACCCGCCGCCGCCTCCGCCGCGGCGATAGCCGGCCAAAAGGGTCTTCGCGCCGGGCCTGTTCGTCCCTACATGGCGCCCTCATCCGTTTCAGCCTGCTGGCCAATTCCTGGCCCGCCGGCCTTTCGCGCTTGGAGCTACATGGACCGCGACGCCCGCCTTCGACGCATTCGCTACCGCGCGTGGCATCGCGGCACGCGCGAGGCCGATTTCCTGATCGGCGGCTTCTTCGATTGCTGCCACGCCGGGTGGAGCGACGACGACCTCGCTTGGTTCGAGGCCCTGCTCGAGGAGCAGGACGTCGACATCATGGCCTGGGCGATCGGAACCACCGAGCCGCCCGAGCGGTTTGCCGGGCCCATGATGAAGCGCCTGCAACGGACCGACTATATCGACACGACGGGACCGGGCGTTTGACCGCAGACCTTCAAACCATCCTCAAGGCCGACAAGCCGCTCACGCTTGCCGGAGTCCCCGCGGGCTTCATGCCGTGGCTCGCGGCCGACCTCGCGCGCGCCGCCGGGACCGGCAGCCGGGCGGTGTTCATCGCCCCGGACGAAGCGGCGATGCGCGCGATCGGCGACGCCGCTTCCTTCTTCGCCCCTGAGCTCGACATCCTCTATTTTCCGGCATGGGACTGCCTTCCCTACGACCGTTCGTCGCCGTCGCTTCGCTCGACGTCGGAGCGGCTCGCGACTTTGCACGCGCTCCAGCGCAAGCATGACAAGCCGCAGCTCGTCATCACCACCGTCAACGCGGCGCTCCAGCGCACGTTGACGCCGTTCCGGGTCCGCCAGCTCGTTGCCAGCCTACGGCCCGGCGAGCGGATCGACATGGAGCGGCTGGCGAGCCTGCTCAGCGCCAACGGCTATGCCCGCACGGAAACGGTCCACGATCCAGGCGAGTTCGCGGTACGCGGCGGAATCGTCGACCTGTTTCCTGCCGGCGAGGAAGAAGGCCTGAGGCTCGACTTCTTCGGCGACGAGATCGAGACGGTTCGCCGATTCGATCCCGGCACCCAGCGCACCACCGGCACGACCGAGGGCTTCACCCTCCTCCCCGCGTCCGAGACCCTGCTCGACGAGGACAGCGTCAAACGCTTCCGCTCGCGCTACCGCGAGCTGTTCGGCGCCAACGCGACCGGCGATCCGCTCTACCAGGCGGTATCGGACGGCCGCCGGATCGCCGGGCTGGACCATTGGCTGCCTCTGTTCGAGGAGCGGCTCTCGACCCTGTTCGACCACCTGAGCGACAGCGACCTGATCGTCCGAGACGCGGGCGATGCTGGCGCGGCCGACGCGCGGTTCGAGGCGATCGCCGACTATTACGACAACCGCCAGCGCGCCCAGTCGAGCGACCCCGGCAGCTACCGGCCGCTGAAGCCCGAGACGCTTTACCTTACCCAGGACGAGTGGAAGGCGGCGATCGCGGACCGGCCGATCCATCTCACCACCCCGTTCCACGAGCCCGGCAGCGCGACCGTCATCGACTTCGAGGTCGACGGCCCGCGCGACTTCGCTCCGGAGCGGGCTCAGAATGCCAACGTCTATGAGGCCGTCGCGGACCACGTCGCGGCTCTCAAGCGAAGCAAGCACAAGATCGTTCTAGCGAGCTATTCGGGCGGCGCCCGCGAGCGCCTCAAGGGCCTGCTCGCCGACCACGGCATGAAAAAGCTCGAGCTGGTCGACAGCTGGCAGGAGGCGCTGGGCGCGTCCGGCACAGCGCTCATCGTGCTCCCGCTCGACCACGGCTTCACCACGCCCGAGGTCGCGGTTCTGACCGAGCAGGACATGCTCGGCGACCGCCTCGTCCGCCGCCGCAAGCGCAAGAAGAGCCAGGACGCGTTCCTGAACGAGCTTGCGACGCTGTCGCCCGGCGACCTCGTCGTCCATGCCGATCACGGCATCGGCCGCTACGAGGGCCTGACCCAGATCCCGGTGCAGAAGGCGCCGCACGACTGCGTCGCCCTCGAATATGCCGGCGGCGACAAGCTCTACGTGCCGGTCGAGAATATCGACATCCTGTCGCGCTACGGCAGCGAGAGCGACGGCGTGACGCTCGACAAATTGGGCGGCGAGGCGTGGCAGCGGCGCAAGTCGCGGATGAAGGAGCGGATCCGCGAGATCGCCGGCGACCTCATCAAGATCGCGGCGGAGCGCGCGCTTCGCGCCGGAGTCGTCGCCGAGCCCGACACCGGCTACGCCGCCTTCTCCGACCGCTTCCCCTATGAGGAAACGGACGACCAGGACCGCGCCATTGGCGACGTCATCGAGGATTTGGGACGCGGCAGGCCGATGGACCGGCTGGTCTGCGGCGACGTCGGCTTCGGCAAGACCGAGGTCGCTCTTCGCGCCGCCTTCGTCGCCGCAATGGCCGGGCTTCAGGTCGCGGTGATCGCTCCGACGACCCTGCTCGCCCGCCAGCATTTCCAGAATTTCAAGGAACGCTTCCAGGGCTTCCCGGTCGAGATCGGCCGCCTGTCGCGCCTGGTCACCGCCAAGGAGGCGAAGGAAACCAAGGAAGGACTCAAGGCCGGCAAGGTCGACATCGTCGTCGGCACCCACGCGATCCTCGGCAAGGGCGTGGAGTTCAAGAATCTCGGTCTAGTCATCGTCGACGAGGAGCAGCGCTTCGGAGTCACCCACAAGGAGAAGCTGAAGACCCTGCGCGCCGACGTTCACGTGCTGACCCTGACCGCCACTCCGATCCCACGCACCTTGCAGATGGCGATGTCGGGCCTTCGCGAGCTCTCCGTCATCCAGACCCCGCCGGTCGACCGCCTAGCGGTGCGCACCTACGTCATGCCGTGGGACCCGGTGGTGATCCGCGAGGCGCTGCTCCGCGAACATTATCGCGGCGGCCAGAGCTTCTTTGTCGTTCCGCGGATCGCCGACCTGCCCGACATCGAGGAGTTCCTGCGCGAGGAGGTGCCGGAGGTCCGCTACGTCGTCGCCCACGGCCAGATGGCGCCGACCGAGGTCGAGGAGCGGATGAGTGCCTTCTACGACCGCAAGTACGAGGTGCTGGTGTCGACGACGATCGTCGAGAGCGGCCTCGACATCCCGACCGCCAACACGATGATCATTCATCGAGCCGACCGCTTCGGGCTTGCCCAGCTCTACCAGCTGCGCGGGCGGGTCGGCCGGTCGAAGACCCGCGCCTACGCCTACATGACCTACGAGGCGAACCGTCTCCTCACTGAAACGGCACAGAAGCGCCTGCAGGTTCTCGCCAATCTGGAGAGCCTCGGCGCCGGCTTCCAGCTCGCGACCCATGACCTCGACATCCGCGGCGCGGGCAACCTGCTCGGCGACGAGCAGTCTGGGCACATCAAGGAAGTCGGCTTCGAACTCTACCAATCGATGCTCGAGGACGCGATCATTGAGGCCAAGGCGGGCGGGATCGCGCGCAACGAGACCAGGGACCTGTCTCCGCAGATCACTGTCGACGCGCCGATCCTCATCCCGGAGGACTATGTCCCCGACCTCGACCTGCGCATGGGCCTCTACCGGCGCCTCAACGAGCTCGAGGGACCGCAGGAGATCGAGTCGTTCGCGGCCGAGCTGATCGACCGCTTCGGCAAGCTTCCGGAAGCCACGGACAATTTGCTCAAGGTCATCGAGATCAAGCTGAATTGCCGCAAGGCGTGCATTGCCAAGATGGACGTCGGGCCGAAGGGCGCGCTGGTCCATTTCTTCAACGACAGCTTCCCCGACCTCGAGGGGCTGATCGCCTATGTCCAGCATCTGAAGGGCACGGCGAAGCTCAGGCCCGACAACAAGCTGGTCATCACCCGCGCCTGGCCCGATCCCGCCGCCCGCCTGCGCGGCGCCCAGCAGCTCGCAAAGGGCCTCGCGAAGATCGTCGGCTGAGCCGACGCTCGTCGGGTTCATTCCGCGTTTCGTCGAAATGGGTTAGGGAGAGTCGAAGACGGCGCGGAAGGGCGGCCCGATGTTGCAATGGATGATGCTCGCGGTGGCTCTGGCAAGCGGCGCCGCCCAGTCGGAGCCGCAGGACCCCGCCGCCCCCGAGACGCTCGGCTACCGCCCGGACACGACCGAGCGGATGACGGTTCCGATCACCATCGACGGGCAAGGCCCATTTCGGTTCATCGTCGACACCGGGGCCGAGCGCACGGTCATCTCGCGCGAACTGGCGAGCCGGCTTGCCCTCGATGCCAGCCACATGGTGACTCTCGCCAGCGTTGCGGACGTCCGGCAGGTGCCTACGGTGATCATCCCGCGGATCGATGTCGGACGACGCTCGCTGAGCGGGGTCCAGGCGCCCGCCCTGTTCGAGAACCACATCGGCGCGGACGGCATGCTGGGCGTCGACAGCCTTCGCAACCAGCGTATCGTCTTCGATTTCGAGCGGCAGGAGATGCGACTGTCGCGCTCCTACGCCGAGGATGACCGTTGGCCGAGCGATACCATCGTCGTCACCGCGCAGACGCGGCTCGGGCGCATGGTGCTCGCCGACGCCACGGTCGACGGCGAGCGGGTGCGCGCGATCGTCGATACCGGTTCGCAGATCACTGTCGGCAACGAGGCACTGCGCCGCCGGCTGATCGGCCGCGGCCGGATCGATCCGAACCTGTCGCTCCAGGTCACCAGCGTCACCGGCGCCACCGCGCAGCTCAACTACACGGTGACCCGGCGGCTGCGGATCGGGGGCGCACTGGTCAACAACCTGCCGATCGCGTTTGGTGGGCTCGAGCTGTTTCGCCACCTGGACCTCCAGGATCGGCCGGCGATCCTGCTCGGCATGGACGCGCTTCAGCTGTTCCGGCAGGTATCGGTCGACTTCGGCTCCCGTCGGCTTCGGCTGGTGCCGGGACCGACCAGCCAGCTCGGCGGACCGCTCAGGGTGGCGGCAGCTCGGTAGGAACCGAAGCCGCAACGGGCAGCTCCACCGCCTCCTCGGCCGCGGCAAGTTCCTCCCACGCCCGCTCGCGGTGCATCTCGAACGTTCCGTCAAGCTCGCCGAGGCTCCATACCCCGCTGACGCTGTCGCCGTCCTCGGATAACCGACCGACATAGTCGACCGCATGGGCGGCGTCGCTCGACCCGTCATAGGTCTTGGTGAAGTCGACGGCGCGGCCGGTGCGGCTGCCGGCGAGCAGCGCCTCGAGCTCTTCGCTCGCGAAGCCGATCGTGTTGGGCTCGATGATCGAGCCTGACAGGGCGCCCTCGACATCGTCGATATGCGCCACGAACGGCGTCGTCGGCCCCTGGTAGGCAGGGTAGGCGTAGGTGCCTTCCCACAGGCCGGTCATGTTGAGCCGGTCCTCGCTCACGCCGCGACCCCAGCCTCTCCTTCCACCAGCTTCACAAGCTCCTCCGTCGCCAGCGGCGGGGCGCAGAGGAAGCCCTGATAGAGGGTGCAACCCTCCTGGGCGAGCAGGACAAGCTGCTCGCGGCTCTCCACGCCTTCGGCGACAACGGCGATGCCGAGCGAACGAGCCATGTCGATGACGCTGCGCACGACGACCCGGTCGCGCGGCGAGCCGGTTATGTCCTCGCACAGCCGCCGGTCGAGCTTGAGGTAATCGAGCGGAAGCGCCTTGAGGTAAGCGAGGCTCGAATAGCCGGTGCCGAAATCGTCGATGGCGATCCTGAGGCCGCCGCGGCGCAGCTGGCCGAGCAGCCTCGCCGCCGCGGGAAGATCCTCGATGAGTCCGCTCTCGGTGACCTCGACGGTGACCCGGCCGGCGCCGGGGCCGCTGCCCTTCACGAGCTTGAGGAAATGGTCGGCGAATCCGGGCCGGGCAATGTCCTGGGCGGTGACGTTGATCGCGACGCGCAGGTGCGAGAGCGCGCCCGGCCACGCCGCCGCGGCGGCGACCGCCTTGCGGTGGATGTGCTCGGACAGCTGGACGAGATAATCCGACGCCTCCGCGACACTGAACAAGGTGCCGGCGCCGAGCGCGCCATAGACGGGGTGGCGCCAGCGCGCGAGCGCCTCGACCCCCGAAATCCGTCCGGTGGCGATGGTCACCTGGGGCTGGAACACGACGTCGATCTCGTCGGCGTCGAGCGCGCGCCTGAGGTCGACCTCGAGCCGGTCGCCGCGCGCGCTCGCCTGCTCGGTCTCGGCGTCGATCAGGGTGACCGGCGCGCTCTCCTGCTCCTTGGCTTCGGCGAGCGCGGCGCTTGCCCGGCGCAGCAGCGAGGCGGCGGTGTCGCCGGGCCGCGACACCGCGATCCCGACTCGTCCGCCGATGGTGATGACTTGGTCGCCGGAGACGAACGGGCGCGCCATCGCCTCGACGAGATGGCCGGCGAGAGTGCGCGCCTCGGCCGCGCCTTCGGGCGCCGACAGCAGCACCGCGAATTCGGCGCCGGCGAGCCGGGCGACGGCGCGGCGCTCGCCGTCGGCATCGACCTGGCGTTCAATCCGCCGGGCGGCCGCCTGAAGCACCGAATCGCCGCTGGCCCGGCCGAAAGCGAGGTTGATCGCGTCGAAGCGGGTCAGCGCGAGCAGCAGCACGACCGCGGCCGGCTCGCCTCCCTGCTCCTCGGACTCGAGCCTCCGAGCGAGCCATTCGCGCGCCGCGCGCCCGTCGCGCACCCCGGTGAGGGCGTCGCGGCTCCGGTCGAGAGGCGCGGCGGATCCGGCGATCAGCTCGGCGCGACCGACGATCTCGCCCCCTTCGCCCTTGCGGACATGATGGGCGATTCGACCGCCCGGCTGCTCAGGGTCCGGATGGGCGAAAGCCGTGCTCTCGCCATCCTCCAGCCTCATCAGCGCCGCGCGCGCCGCCAGCCGCCCCTCGTCGCCGAGCAGCCGGAACAAGACGTGCAGCCGGGCTTCGCTCGCACCTTCGGTGAGGCCGGCCTTCCGCGCCAGCATCGGACTGAGCGCAACGGTCGGGCTCCCGGGCATCCAGCGCCAGCTGCCGCTCTCGGACCGCGCAGGGGGAGCGGGGCGTCGGCCGTCTCCAGTGCGCTCGGCATGTCGCGCGGCGAAGCGAAGGGCATGGCTCAACTGGGCATGGCTGAACGGGCTCACCAGGAAGTGGGTGGCGCCGAGCTCATGGAGCTGGTCGAGCAGCTCCTCGTCGGTGCGCGACACAAGCACCAGCAGAGCGCCGGCATTGGCTTCGACTGCCTCGCCCAGCGCGCGCACGGCCGCGACTCCTTCCGCCGAGGCGCCGCGCGCATCGACCAGGGCAACGCTTGCCCCGGACGCCAGGAATCGCGCCTCCGCATTCGCGTCCCGCCGCGCCGCGATCGGCTCCCACCCGGCCGCCTCGGCGAGCCGGTGAAGCTCGTCGCGGTGACGGAAGGACAGGATGAACAGCGGCTCCGGCATCTTCGCTCCGGTCTAACCCGCCCGGCCATATCCGCCAATCGCCTTCGCCGGATCCGAGTCGGTTCACGAGCCGCTTGCCGCGCCGCACAATCGCCCGTAGCTACGTCTCATGGCTCGGCAGGGGGACAAAGCCATGGCGCTGGTCGCCTCCAGCGCGGAGGCGGCGCAAGTGGCCGAGCAGCTGCTTCACGCCCATTACGACTTCGTGCCTCTCGAAGAGGCCGACCTGGTGGTTGCCCTGGGTGGCGACGGGTTCATTCTCCAGACGCTTCACGAGATGCTCGAGCGCGGCCGCGTCTGCCCGGTCTTCGGCATGAATCGCGGCACGGTCGGCTTCCTGATGAATGAGTGGCGCATCGATGCCCTCACCGAGCGTCTGAACCGCGCCAAGGCATTCTGCGTCCCGCCGCTCGAGATGAAGGCGATCCGGGTCGACGGCCAGGTCGTGGTGAGCCCGGCCATCAACGAGGTGTCTCTGCTCCGCGAGACCCGCCAGACGGCGTGGATCGAAGTGTCGGTGAACGGCCGCGTCGTAATCGACGAACTGATCTGCGACGGCGTTCTGGTCGCGACGCCGGCCGGCTCCACCGCCTACAATTTCTCGGCGCACGGGCCGATCCTGCCGCTGAACTCGTCGCTGCTCGCGGTCACGCCGATCAGCCCGTTCCGGCCGCGCCGGTGGCGCGGCGCGATCATCCCCGATGACCTGCGCGTGTCCCTCCGCGTGCTCGACCCCAAGAAGCGCCCGGTGTCGGCAGTCGCCGACCAGCGCGAAGTGCGCGAGATCGACCGGGTCGAAGTCGCCATCGATCGATCCCGCGCGCTCACGCTTCTGTTCGACCCGGAGCACGCCCTCGACGAGCGCATCTCGATGGAGCAATTCGCGGTCTGATCCCGGGTCCGATGAAGTGCGGAAAAGCTGCGTTTCGCCCCCTTGCAACCCTCGAAGAAGCGCTGCTATAGGCGCGCCTCGCTGTTGTTCCCCGGTAGCTCAGCGGTAGAGCATCCGACTGTTAATCGGACGGCCGCCTGTTCGAATCAGGCCCGGGGAGCCAGCCTTCCAGACATCGCTGAACCTGACGCAGCAAGGCGACCCAGCCTGAGCTGGATCGCCTCGCGTCGCTGTCCGCGCGTCGGTCAGGCCGGTGTGTAGGCGGGTGGCTCGGGCACGGCCTTCTGAGCGTCGCCGGACATGCCCTGGCCGCTTCCGATCACGCCGCCCTGACCGTCGCCCAGGGCCGGCCGAACCGAACTTTGGGTCTCGGCCGGAGCGCCGGTCAGATCGGTCTGGGTGCGGCCGCTGGTCGCCTTGGCGGCCGGACTGGTATCGCCCGCGGCCGCCCCGCCGGCCTTGCCGTCGAACGCGTCCTTCATGATGCCGGCGCCGCGCGCGGCCTCGATGCCGCCCGGGAAGCCTGAGCGAGCCGAATAGTCGCGCTGCTCGCCCTTCCCTTCCTTTGTCTCGTCGGCGAGCTTGGCGGCTACGATGGCGTCGATAACGGTGACGCCCGCCAAGGCCGCCATTGCGATCCAGGCCTTGCGATCTCGGCTGCCGTCCTGCCGTCGGGACCCGACGGCGACCGTTCCGATGTCGAGCAGGTCGCCGGCGACCCGGCTCCAGAGCGCCGGTACCGGATAGACGCTGTGCGCGCCGACTCCGGCCAACGCCTCGCGGGCGCCGTAGGCACGCAGAAGGGGGGCGCTGCCTTCGCTGATACCGACCGCCCGCGCGACCCGGCGGGGCGCGAGAAGCTCGGCGGCGGCGATCCCGAAGCTGACCCAGCCGAGCAGGCGCGACGCCCGCATCGCCGGGGTCATGCTGCGGTCGTTATAGGGCCCCGACAAGGTCGCTGCGTTCATCTGTTTTCTCCTGCTTGCGAGTTTCGCCTGGCTTGAGGATGGTCTTGATGCAGCCGTCCTGCTTGTTGCGGAACGTGCGGTACATGCCGGGCCCGTCCTCGAGCGGCTTCTGGTGAGTGACGACGAAGCTCGGATCGATCTTGCCCTCCTCGACGAGGCGGAGGAGGTGCGGCAGCCAGCGGGCGACGTGGGTCTGGCCCATCTTGAAGGTCAGTGCCTTCTGCATCGCCATGCCGAAATTGAGCTTGTCGATAATGCCGCCATAGACGCCGGGGATTGAGACGATCCCGGCCGGGCGGCAATGGTAGAAGATCTCGCGGAGCACGTGCGCCCGGTCAGTCGCCATCAGCGACAGCTGGAGGGCGCGGTCGAGCATCGAGTCGAAGGTGGTGGTCTCGTGCGCTTCCATCCCGACCGCGTCGATGCACTTGTCCGGGCCGAGGCCGCCGGTGAGCTCGGTCAGCCGCTCGGTGACGCTCTCGGTGTCCGGGTTGATGCCGATCGCTCCGCCGGCGACGGCCATTTCGAGCCGCTCGGGCACGCGCTCGATGCAGATGACTTGGCGTGCGCCGAGGAGGATGGCGCTTCTCACGGCGAACTGGCCGACGGCGCCGCCGCCCCAGATGGCGACGGTGTCGGTCGGCTCGATGTCGCACTGCGCCGCGGCCTGCCAGCCGGTCGGGAAGACATCGGCGAGCGGAAGCAGCTGCTCGTCGCTCAAGGTGCTGTCGTTGACCTTGAGGTGCGTGGTGTCAGCGAACGGCACTCGCAGATATTCGGCCTGGCCGCCGTCATAGCCGCCGGTCAGCTGGGTGTAGCCGAACAAGCCCGCGGTGGCGTGGCCGAACACCTTCTCGGCCATCTCCTTGTTGCGGTTGGAGCGCTGGCACACCGAGTAGTTGCCGCGCCGGCACTGGTCGCAATCGCCGCAGAAGATGGTGAAGGGGATGACGACCCGGTCGCCGGCCTTCAGCGCCTTGTTGTCCTTGCCGACCTCGACCACCTCGCCGACCGCCTCATGGCCGAGGACGTCGCCCGGCTTCATCCCGGGAATGAAATTGTGAAACAGGTGGAGGTCGGAGCCGCAAATCGCGCAGCTCGTCACCTTGATGATCGCATCACGGCCGTCTTCGATCTCGGGATCGTCGACGCTTTCGTAACGGACATCCTCCTTGCCGTGCCAGACAAGCGCCTTCATGCCGACCTCCGAATTTTTGGGGGTGAAACTCTCGCTGCCTGAACCAGCGGGGCGAGCGAAAGTTCACCGCAGCCAGGCCTCAATCGGGCGCGGCGCGGCAACGGCCTGCCGTGCTAATCATCAGGAACTAAAGCAGATTAGTCAGCTTGTGCGGCGGCGCCGGTCCGTTCGCGTCCGGAACATTGCCGCGCGCCCGCGGGTTGAATCGGCCGAATTTCCTGCCCCAGATGGAGGATCAGAAAGTGGCGACCACTACGCGTAGCAGCAACAATCGCACCGACACCCCGCCCCGCGACAGCCAGGGCCGGTTCAAGCACAAGAGCGCCTTTTCGTTCGGCGGCCAGACCGGCGCGATCGCCGCCGCCGCGGTCGCCGGCGCCGCGGTCGGCCTTGCGGCGAACATGGGCCGCAAGATGATGATGCAGTCGCCGACCTACATGGCCGGCAATTGGGACGACGCGCTGAAGGCCGAGCACAAGGCGACGCTCGCCCTGTTCGACCAGCTCGAGGCGACCGCCGACAACCAGACGACGACGCGCTCACACCTGGTGATGAAGATCAAATATTCGCTCAGCAAGCACGCGCTTCAGGAAGAGAATGTCGTCTATCCGGCGCTTCGCGAGGCCAACGAGGCGCATGACGCCGACGACCTCAACGGCGAGCACGGCTATATCAAGACCTATATCTACGAGCTCGAGAACATGGCCAAGGACGGGCCGGAATTCCTTGCCCGGGTGCGCGATTTCCGAACCCTTCTCGAAGGCCATATCCGCAATGAGGAAGACAATGTCTTCCCGCGCCTTCGCGCCTCGATGAGCGAGGAGCAGAACAAGAAGCTCACCATGGCGATGAACAAGGAAGGCCTGAAGCTGGCGTAAACCGGGCCCCTCCCCCGCTCGCGGGGGAGGGATAGCCTCGCGAAGCGAGGCGAGGGAGAGGGTGCGACGTGCGGGCCCGAACATAGACGTTCGGTGAAGCCCGCACGTCGCACCCTCTCCCCTACCCTCTCCCGCAAGCGGGAGAGGGAGCTGGCATTAAGCCAAAGCCCCGTGGCAGTGCTTGTACTTCTTGCCGGAGCCGCACGGGCACGGCGCGTTGCGGCTGACCGGGAGGACGTCGCCCTCGGCACCCGCCGCGGGAGCCAGCGCCGGCTCGGCGGGCTGGAGCGGGGGCAGTTGCGACAGGATCGCGCCCGTGCCTTGATCGATTTCGAACGCCTCGTCCTCACCTGAGAACGGGTCGATATGCTGGGTGAGGAAGTCCGGCAGGTCCGGCAGCGGCGCTGGCTCCATGCGGAACTGCGCCTGGGCCAGCGAGGCGGTGACGTCCTCCCGGATCAACGTCAGCATGCGCTCGAACATCGCGAACGCCTCGTGCTTATACTCGTCGATCGGCTTGCGCTGGGCATAGGCGCGCAGGTGGACGACCTGGCGCAGGGCGTCGAGCATCGACAGATGCTCCTTCCAGTGGTGATCGAGGAACTGGAGCATGAAGCTCTTCTCGATCTGGACCCACTGTTCCGGCGGCATGTCGCGCGACTTCTCGGCGATCTGCTCGTCGGCGAGCTTCTGGAGGCGCTCGACGAACATCTCCGGATCGACCGCTTCCTCCTTGATCCACTCGTCATAGGGCGGCTCGAGCCCGAACACGTCCTTGGTCCGCTTCTTGAGCAGCTCGAGGTCCCATTGCTCGGGATAGGTGTTGGGCGGAATCGCCTCGCCGATGATCGCGTTGACCGTCTCGGTGCGCATGTCCTCGACGACGTCGCCGATCGTCTCGGCATCCATGATGTCCGCGCGCTGCTCGTAAATGACCTTGCGCTGGTCGTTCATGACGTCGTCATATTCGACGACCTGCTTGCGGATGTCGTAGTTGCGCGCCTCGACCTTCTTCTGGGCGGTCTCGATCGCCTTGGCGATCCACTTGGAAACGATCGCCTCGCCTTCCTCGAGGTTCGAGCGAACCATCTTCGAGAACATGGTCTGCGGACCGAAGATGCGCAGCAGGTCGTCGTCCAGTGACAGGTAGAAGCGGCTGAGGCCGGGGTCGCCCTGGCGGCCCGAGCGGCCGCGCAGCTGGTTGTCGATTCGCCGGCTCTCGTGACGCTCGGTGGCGAGCACGAAGAGGCCCCCGGCGGCGCGCACGCGCTCCCGCTCCTCCTCGACCTCGCGCCTGATCCGCGCCACGGCCGCCTCGCGCTCCGGACCCTCCGGCATGTCCTTCAGTTCGTCCTCGACCCGAAACTCGACGTTGCCGCCAAGCTGAATGTCGGTGCCTCGGCCGGCCATGTTGGTGGCGATGGTGACCGCGCCGTAGCGGCCGGCCTGAGCCACGATATGCGCCTCGCGCTCGTGCTGGAGGGCGTTCAGCACCTCGTGCTTGATGCCCGCCTTGGTGAAGAAATCGGACAGCACCTCCGACTTCTCGATCGACACGGTGCCGACCAGCACCGGCTGGCCACGCTCCATCGACTCCTTCACCGCCTTGGTGATGGCGGCGAACTTGTCGTTCTGATCCTTGTAGAATTCGTCGACGTCGTCCTTGCGCTGGACGGGCAGGTTGGTCGGGATGGTGACGACGTTCATCTTGTAGATGTCGTAGAATTCCGCGGCTTCGGTGGCGGCGGTACCGGTCATGCCCGACAGCTTCGGGTACATCCGGAAATAGTTCTGGAAGGTGATGGAGGCGAGGGTCTGGTTCTCGGGCTCGATATTGACCTTTTCCTTGGCCTCGACGGCCTGGTGCAGACCGTCCGACCAGCGGCGTCCCTGCATCATTCGCCCGGTGAACGGATCGATGATGACGACCTTGCCGTCCTTCACGATGTAATCGATGTCGCGCTTGTAGGCGATGTTGGCGCGCAGCGCCTGGTTGAGGTGGTGGACCACCTGGGTGTTCTCGAAATCGTAGAGGTTGGAGCCGACCAGCAGGCCGTCCGCCTCGAGCACACGCTCGACCCGCTCGGTGCCTTCCTCGGTCAGGGTGACGTTCTTGGTCTTCTCGTCGAACTCGTAATCCTCGGCAGCGAGCTCGCGAACGATCGCGTCGAGGGCGATGTAGAGGTCGGACTTGTCCTCGGTCGGGCCGGAGATGATCAGCGGCGTCCGCGCCTCGTCGATCAGAATCGAATCGACCTCGTCGACGATGGCGTGGTTGAACGGCCGCTGCACCATCGAAGCGCGATCGTACTTCATGTTGTCGCGCAGGTAGTCGAAGCCGAACTCGTTGTTCGTGCCGTAGGTGATGTCGGCGTGATAGGCGTCGCGGCGCTGCTGATCGGTGAGGTTGGGGACGATCACACCCACGGTGAGGCCGAGGAAACGATAGACTTGGCCCATCCACTCGGCGTCGCGGCGGGCGAGATAGTCGTTCACGGTGATAACGTGGACGCCCTTGCCGGGCAGCGCATTGAGATAGGTGGCGAGAGTCGCGACCAGGGTCTTGCCCTCGCCGGTGCGCATCTCCGCGATCTCGCCGCGGTGAAGCACGATGCCGCCGATCATCTGCACGTCATAGTGGCGCTGGCCGAGGACGCGCCGGGCCGCCTCGCGGACCGTCGCAAAGGCTTCGGGCAGAAGGTCGCCGAGGTCCTGACCGTTGTCGAGCCGCTCGCGGAAGCGCGCGGTCTGACCCTGCAGCTCCTCATCGGTCATCGCCGAGATGGTCGGCTCCAGACCGTTGATCTGGTTGACGATCTTCTGGAGCGAGCGGACGTAACGGTCGTTGGACGACCCGAAAATGGACTTGGCGAAACCAGCGAGCATCGGTGCGGATCCTGATCTTGAAACAAAGTGCGCCCGGCGCGGCGCCAGGGCGGGAACGAGGTGAGAAGGCAGCGGCGTTACGAGCCGCGCCTAGTCACTCGATCAAGCGAACGAAAGCGAGCGGGGCCGGCAGCGCCGGCGCCGGAGCGATTTCGGGCCAATAGCCGCTCAGGCGAGCGATCGACGGCAAGGCCTGCACCGGGCGGAGCGCCGCGGTCCTGATCGGAGCTCCGGCTTCGGCGGCGGCGATGAGCTGCGCCTCGGCCTGGCCAAGCCGCGCCTCGCCGTCGCGCGGCCCGGTGAAAGCACCGGTCAGCGCGCTCAGCAGCGCGGAAAGGACGAGCAGGAATTCCATTGCGGACCTCGACATAGTGGCGAGCAGCCGCAAGGTCCATGCCTGCAAGATTGAGTTCAGCTTCGCCGAGGCTTAGCGAACACGCATGGAGAGGACATTCGAAGGCGGCTGCGCCTGCGGTGCCGTCCGCTACAAGCTCGAAAGTGCCCCGTTCGATGCCGGCTGGTGCCATTGCCGCACCTGCCAGCTCAATTCCGGCGCACCGGCAATGGTGTTCGCGAGCGTGCCTGCCGGGCATCTCGTCTGGACCAAGGGCGGCGACAAGGTGAAGTCATTCGCCTCGTCCAGTTTCGGCCACCGCAGCTTCTGCGGCGAATGCGGAACGCCCTTCCTGATGAAGGTCGACCATCAGCCCGAGACGGTGGACTTCAGCGTCGCAACGCTAGACGATCCCGATGCTGTCGCGCCGGGATTCCACATCTTCCACGGAAGCAAAGTCGCCTGGTTCGAAACGACCGACGCCCTTCCCCGCCACGCCAAGTTCCGCCCCGACACCCGCGGCCTCGATGGGACCGAGCCGCCGGCCTAGACCGCCCTGCCGGGCTGTGTTATTCTAGCAATACAGCTCGCGGAGGCCACGATGTGGGATGAGTTCGGAGACGATCACCGGCGCAAGCAGGAAGCGCTGGAACGCGCAGAGGCTCGCATGATGGCCTCCATCGCCAAGGCAAAGGCCAGACTTCAACGTGCGGAAGCCCAGTGCCAGGCACGCATTGAGACCGCGGAGGCTCGGCTCAGGATGCGCATGGCGCAAGCGGAAGAGCGCCTACGCCGTGCCGAGGAAAAGGAGGCGTGGCGCAGGTCGGAGGATGATTGGGGCGAGGACGACCTTGTCTGACGCGCCTCGCCCCTGAACCCGCTTAAAGCTGTTGCTCGAGCCAGCCCTGGAGCTGGCTCTTCGGCGCGGCGCCGACCTTGGTGGCGGCGCGCTCGCCATTCTTGAACAGGATCATGGTCGGGATGCTCATCACCCCGAACTTGCCCGGCCATTCGGGATTGTCGTCGATGTTGAGCTTGGCGATCGTCACCTTGTCCGCAAGCTCGTCGCTGATCTGCTCGAGCGCCGGGGCGATCGCCTTGCACGGCGTGCACCATTCCGCCCAGAAGTCGACGAGGACGGGGCCCTCGGCCTGAAGGACGTCGCTTTCGAAGGAAGCGTCGGTGACGGTCTTGGTAGCCATTGGATTCGGGTCTCCTGGAGAGTGTGCCCGGATGTAAGCGGGTGGCCCCTCGGGTCAACCTCCGCTTGGATCGTAGGCCGCGAGCAACTCGTCCGGCAGCGGATGAAGCACGGGCCCGCCAGAGTAAAGCAATGCCGCCTCGATCACTCTGTCCGGAAATATCACTGACAGAGCGGCACGATAGGCCGCCATCTGGCGGAGGTGGGACGCCGGCGCGTCCTCGGAGCGCCTGGGCACGTTTCGGCCGGTCTTGAAGTCGGCGACCAGCACGCGGTCAGGGGTGACGAGCAGCCGGTCGACGGTGCCCGAGACGACCTGGCCGCCGCCGATCACGGCGGCGATCGGCGCCTCGGCGAGAGCGTCCGGGCCGAACAGGTCAGCGAAGAGCGGGTCGTCGATGACCCGGCAGGCATCGTCGATGAGCGAGGCGCGGAAGGCTTCGTCCTCCGCGTCGCCCGAAGCGGCGAGCCAGCGCTCGGCGAGCCCTCGCCGCTCGGAGTGCGGAACGTCCGGGAGACGCTCGAACAGGCGGTGGAGGAGCTTGCCGCGGATCGCGGCGCGGCGCTGCTCGGGACCGGGCGGAGGGTAAGCGGCGTCATCCTCACCAGGCGCCGAGGGCGCGAGCGGCCGCGGCGGACGTTCCTCCTCCGGCGCGGGGCGGGAAAGCCAGTCAGGCAGTGCGACCGGCGGGGTGGCACGTGCCGCGGCGGCTTCAACGCGCTGCTCAGACGTGCCGAACCGCATCGACTGGCCCCAATGGTCATCCTCCCCCCAAGCGCAGCCGAGGCCCGCGAGGGCGCCTTCAATCGGGCGGAACCAGCTGTCGCCGGGCGGCCCCTTGGCGTTGGCGGCCAGCGCGCCGCCGACATAGAGCCGCTCGCGGGCGCGGGTCATGGCGACGTAGAGCAGCCGCCAATGCTCCTCGCGGTCGCGCTTGTCCTTCTCGGTCACAAACGTGGCGAGCGGCTCCACCATCTCCGCTTTGCGCGGCCGCGGCAGCGGCACGAGGTGGCCGTCCCCGATCGGCAGCGCCGCCAGCCGCGGCCCGCCGCCCATCTTGTCCGGGTCCGCGCAGGCGTCAGCGAGAATGACCACGGGCGCCTCGAGTCCCTTCGAGCCGTGCACGGTCATAACGCGGACCGCGTCGAGCGGGGCGGACGGGTCGCGAACGATCTCGACCTCGCCTCGCGCGAACCAGTCGAGGAAGCGCGCGAGCGACGGCGCTCCGGCGGTCTCGAACTCGAGCGCGCTCGACAACAATTCCTCGATCGGGTCGCGCGCCTCGGTGCCGAGCCGCTCCTGAAGCTTGCGGCGGCCGTCGAGCGGCCCCGACAGCAATGTCTCGAAAAATTCGTGCGGCGTGGCGAAGTCTGCCATGTCGAGCATGCCGTAGAGCGGCGCGAGATCCCGCCCCTCGCCCCGCTCGGCACGAGCGCGAAGATGAGGCCACAGATTGGCGTCGCCGCGGTCATAGGCGGAGTCGAACAGATCGTCCTGGCTCCAGCCGATCAGGGGCGAGACGAGCAGGCCGGCAAGGTTGAGGTCATCGAGCGGCTGGATGGCGAAGCGCGCCGCGGCGATCAGGTCCTTGACCGCCAGCGGCGCAGACAGCGACAGCCGGTCTATGCCGGCGACCGGAACCCCCTCGGCATGGAGGCGGGCAACCAGCAATGCGGCAAGCTCGCCGCGGCGGCGGACGAGGACCAGGATATCCTCGGGCCGAAGCGGCCGCTTCAGGCTCTCGATCCGGAACGGCCGGTCGATCCAGGCCTTCACCTGCCTGGCGAGGCGGGAGGCATATTTGCGGGCCGCCTCGCCGATCCAGCCTTCCTCGCCGGCGTCCTCCTCGCCCTCGCTCGCCTCGCTGAACGGCTGCCACAGGGTCACCGAGCCCGCCCGGTCCTTGTTGAAGGCGAGGTGCGGGTTGGGGCGACGCGGCAGGCCGAGCGCCTCATGGCCGAGATCGGCGACGACACGGTCGACCACTTCGAGAACCTGCGGCGACGAGCGGAAGCTCGTGTCCATCGACAGGTCGAGGAAATCGGGCGGCAGATGCTGGTCGCGGTTGAACAGGTCCTCCGCGCTTTCCCGCACTTCCTTCGCCGAATGATGGAAGCGCGCGCGCGCCTTGTCGAACTCGCGCGGATCAGTGCCCTGGAAGCTGAAGATCGCCTGCTTGAAGTCACCGACAGTGAAGATGGTGCGGTGCCGTCCAGCCGCGCTCTCGCCCGCAAAATATTCGGAGGCGAGCGCGTCGACGATGGTCCATTGGCGCGCGTTGGTGTCCTGCGCCTCGTCGACGAGGATATGGTCCGTCTGCTGGTCGAGCTTGAAGCGCACCCAGTCGGCGATTCCGGGCGTGGCGAGAAGGGCCTCGGCCTTGCGGATGAGGTCGTCAAAATCGACGAGGCCCTGTGCGCGCTTGGCGTCTGCATAAGCGCGGGCGAAGGCCTGCCCTGCCCTCAGCCCCGCGGCACACAGGTCGACCAATGCGGCGGTACGGCGCATGGCCAGCAGCCGCTCGCAGCATTCGGCGAGCCGCGCGGCGAGCTCGCCATAATCGGGCTCGGCCTTGAGAAGCCCCGCCTGGACCTTGCGCAAGTCGCCGCTCTGGGTGCGCACGATATTGGCGAGATCGTTGAGCGAGGAGGCGCGCTCCGCCGGCCCGTGCAGGCGCCACGCTGCGATCAGGTCTGCGCATTTGAGCCCCGTGGAGGTACCCCACGCGGCATTGGCCGCGGCGATCTTGTCCAGAGTCGCGACCTCGAACGCGTCGTCGCAGCAGGCCGCGGCGATCACCGCTTCGGTGTCGCCGAGCGGCAGGTCGAAAACGAGGCGCAGCTTGGCCCCGATCCCGTCGCGTGGGCCAAGCGCCTCCGTCGCATCCGGCACGCGAGCACAGGCCTGGAGAAGCGCCGCGGTGTCCCCCTCGCCATAGCGCAAGCTGAGCGCCTGGACGTCCCGGATCAGCGGGAAATCGCCCCCCTGCTCGGCGCGGACGAGCATCTCGGCCAGGGTCGAACGGACCAGCAACGTCTCTTCCCGCCCCTCCAGCGGCCGGAAGCCGGGGGTCAGGTCAGCCTCGGTCGGGAAAGCGGCGAGAAGGCCCTGCGCGAAAGCGTGGATGGTCTGGATGCGGAGGCCGCCGCCCGGCGCCTCGAGGACCCGCGCGAACAGGCTGCGCGCGCGTTCGAGCTCGCGCGGACCGTTGCGCTCGTCGAGCGCGAACAGCTCCTTCTTGAGGTCCTGCTCCTTGAGCCTCACCCAGTGCGCGAGCCGCCCGTGGATCCGGTCCGCCATCTCGGCCGCGCCGGCCTTGGTGAAGGTGAGGCACAGGATCGACGCGGGATCGGCGCCGGACAGCAAGAGGCGCAGAACCCGAGCGGTCAGCACGTGCGTCTTGCCGGTCCCCGCCGAGGCGGCGAGCGCGGCATGATCGCGCGGCGACGACGCGCGCTTCTGGTCTCCCTCCAGCGCGATCAGCGGATCGAGCTTGCGCGCCATTGCTTCGCCTGGCGATCAGCGCCGCTGCAGCGCCGTCGGAACGAAGGCGCCGGTGCAGATACCGATGGCCTCGTCGATCAGCGGCCGAGCGCCGGTCATATCGAAGAGGAAGTCCATCTGCCGGCCTTCGAAATCCCTGGCTCGGATGGCGAGGCGCTGCGCGGTCCGTGCGCGGGCGATCATCCGGGACGCCGTCCGCGGCGATCCGACCCATGCGGTGCGCCGGCTGGTCTCCCAGCTAACCCGAACCGGCCGAGCGCGGTCGAAGCGGAAGGTGAACTGACGGGCACGGGACACGAACTCGGCGCGCGCGAACCAGCCGCGCGTGCTGTGCACGGTTAGTCGCAGGCCGCCATATTCCTCAGGATCGCAGCCGATCGCCAACCGCCCTTCCGGGGCCCGGATGACCGCCAGGGCGCTGACCCGGTCGGTGATCGGATCGCGTTCCACCTCCAGAGCGGGCGGCACCGTCGGCTGCAGAGCGGCGATTGCAAGGGCAAGAGCCAGCATTTTCAGGCAATCTCCTTCACTTGGCAGTGGCGTAGAAGGCGCCGCCGAACGTGACAAGACGCTCACCTAGATTGCTTGACTTGGCCCTTGCGGGTTTTACTGTCCGTGTCGTTGGGGGATCATCGCGGAAGTCCGTCTTCCGCGGCCGTCTCCCGGCATGGGGAGAGAATAAAATGAAACCCACGCGTAAGCTGACCCGCCGCTCGTTCCTCGGGCGCGTCGCGGGAGGTGTGGTAGGGGGCGCCGCGCTTCTCGCCACTGGAGCCCAGGAAGCCGAAGCGCTTCAGGTGACCGATCGGGACACAGGCAGCAATTCGGATCCGGTCGGACGCGGTTACACAGGCTATTCGGATCGCGACAGCGGCCGCAACGCCGACCGGGTCAATCACGGCCGTCGAGGCCGTCGCGGCGGCGGCATCCAGGGCTGCACCGACAATGACCGCGGATCGAACTCGGATCCTGCCGGCCGCGGCCGCGGCAACGGCGTCACCGACAATGACAGCGGCCGGAATTCCGACCCCGCCGGCTGCGGCCGCCGTTAAGGCATCGTATCGCAGGTCCTGAGCACCGGGAGCGCGCTCCCGTGCGTTGCCGCGCGTCAAGCGCACCCCATCCTTTGTCGCACTTCCCGCTTGCGCCCGACCTGCCATGCTGGGAAACGGGCCGCGCGCGGTGCGTTCAACCGCGCTGAAAGCGCCGCGCAGGCTTGAAGAGGTCACCCATGTCGAAACAACCGAGCTACCCCAAGGACGCCGCGGTCGGCGATCCTTCCGCGGAAGGCGGCGAGACGCTCGACGCGGCGCGCAGCGCCAAGGAAGCCACCGAGGCCGCCGAGAAGGGCAACAATCGGACCCGTAATTTCGTGGCCGGAGCCGCGGTCGGCGTCGGCTCCGCGGCGCTCGTCGCCGCCTTGCTCTACGCCAATCGCGCCCGCCGTTCGGACAAGGGCGGGTCGGACCCGTCTTCTAGCTAACCCTCGGTTTCTGTCCGGCCAGGGCCAGGACGCGCTCCAGAACCGCCGGGTGAAGCGGCTGGGTGAACTCGCACGTGACCGAATAGCCGTCGATGCGCGCGATCCGCGCCGGCCAGCCTTCGAGGCCCGGCAGCGAAAGCCAGAACAGCCGCCCCGCCTCCAGGGCGCCGTAGCAGGTGAAGCGCACCTCGCGCGTATCGATCGCCTCGATGTCGATCGTCCAGCGCTTGGTCCCTTCCCGCACCTTGGCAGGGAGATTGAGGCCGATGCTTTGGCGCTCCTCCACGGGGGCCGGCGGATTGGGAATGACGTCGGCGACGCGCGGCGGCATCGGCGCCGAGCGGCGCGCCGACACCGGCTGACGCTGGCGCAGCCACGGCATCAGCTCCTGCCACGACACGGCCGGCACGAAGGACAGGCCGACCGCCCCGCCCTCCGCCCAGCGCACTTCCGACTCGATCGGGCGGAAGCCGTCCGGGGTGAGTACGACATGCTCATGCGCGACCAGCGGCAGGCGCGTGTCGATGCGGGCGCCGCCGTCGGTGAGATTGCGAAGGATGACCCGGTCGCGGCGCGAGCCGGCCTCAAGCCACGCCTGGCAGCGTATCTCGATGCGTGGCATCCGGCGCGCGTCGCCTGGTTGGCGGACAAGGTTGCGGGCGATGAGGCCGAAAATGTCGGCGGTGTCGTCGAAGCGCAGCCCGAGCTCGTTGTCCGTCATCCAGGTGACGGTGCCGGCGAGGCGCTCCCCGGTCATCAGGGTGAGGTCGAGCCGCTCGCCTAGCCGCCGCTTCGACTGGCACTGAACGACAGCTCCCAAGGGCGTGATCTTACGGAGGAAACAAATTTCCTTGAGCGTCCCGCGAGTCAGCGTTCCCGGTTGGAGGTCGTTGTCGCTGTCGCGATCATCGTCTCCCACCGGTAGCTCCTCAGCGAGGGAGTAAAGGGTTTCCGCCGCCGTCATCGCTCCTGAACTCTGGGCCGTTCTCGGGGGCGTATTTTCCTTTCAAATGGTTGACGGAGGCTTAGCTTCCCACCACGCCTTCCCGCATGTCCGGCCCTTTCCCCTCAGGAGCGAATCCTTGATCGATCTCTCGGCGATCAGCTTCGCGGACATCCTGCCATTCATCCTGATCGGCTTCGCGGCGCAGTTGATCGACGGGGCACTCGGCATGGCCTTCGGGACGATCTCGACGACCCTGCTGATGAGCATCGGCTCCCCGCCGATGGCGCCCGCGGCGGCCTCCGCCACCGTTCATACCGTGGAATGTTTCACCAGCGGCGCATCGGGAATCAGCCACGTCGCTCATCGCAATGTCGACTGGCGGCTGTTCGCGCGTCTGGTCGTGCCGGGTGTGATTGGGGGGATTCTGGGCGCCTATCTATTGACGCAGGTGCCCGCCGAGACGGCGCGGCCGGTGGTGCTCGCCTATCTCGCGGCGATCGGCCTGTTCCTGATCTGGCGCGGGACCGGCCACCCTCCCCACCCCCGCCAGCCACGCGTCGTGGCGCCGCTCGGTCTGGTCGGCGGGTTTCTCGACGCCTCCGGCGGCGGTGGCTGGGGAGCGGTGGTGACCAGCAACCTGCTGATCCAGGGCGCGGAGCCACGTAAGGTCATCGGCACCGTCAGCGCCGCCGAATTCTTCCTCACGATCACCATCTCGCTGACCTTCCTCGCCGCTCTGGGGTGGGAGGCGTTCACGGTGGCGACCGTCGGTCTGCTGATCGGAGGCCTCGTCGCCGCCCCGCTCGGCGGTTTTGCCGCGAAGAGGGTGCCGGCGCGGGGACTGATGATCATGGTCGGCACGGTCCTCACGATCACCAGCGCCTGGGGCATCTGGCGCGCGTTCAGCTGACCGCTGCGGCCGATTCCGTCCCGTAACGGCACGATCCTGCTTGCCCCCGGGGCGATTTTGGTGCCTGATCGTTAACCATATCGTCGGCGCGTCGGCGGCGGAGATGGGCATGCGCAAGTCGTTGATTTTCAGTGCGGTGGCGCTGCTTCTGGCGGTGGGTGCGGCGAGCACCCATCGGTTGCGCTACGACAGCAGCGTGTTCACCGGGCGCGGGGAGCTGACCCAGAGCAGGCCAAAGGCCGTCCGCGAATATCCGCCCTGCATCAAGGGCGTGCGCGAGGACCGCTGCATCCAGCTCTACGAGCGGGGCATGCGGCGGGCTTATGCCCGCTGGCTGGCCGAACATGGCGTGACCCCGCGCAACCGCCACGCCGCGGCCCGAACCTACCCGCCCTGCCGGAGCCGCAGCGACGACCGCTGCCAGCAGCGCTCCGCCCGCAACCGTGTCCGCACCGCCCGAGCGACTGCGCCCGCCCGCGGCGCACGGCGCGCCCAGCAGCAGCGCACCCTCGCCCGCTCACGCACCGCGGTTGTCCGGCGAGCCAATCCGCCAGGCCGGGCTTCGTCGCGCCAAGCTGCCTCAACGCGCACAGCCACCCGCCGCGCCGCACCTCCGGTCCGCGCCGCTACCCGGGCTCCCGCGCGGACGACGGCACCGCGTCCGCAGCAGCCGCGTCAGGCCACGCCGCCGCGCCAGCCGTCATTGCCGAATACGCCGGGCATCTGACGCTCAGTCTTCGCGGCCGTACCATTCGTCCAGCCGCATCAGCTGGTCGTAATCGCCATAGGGCGCGTAGATCGGGTGGAGCTTGGCGGTGAACGGCTCTGAGCCGGTGAGCCAGGCTTCGGCGGCCTTGGTGAAATGCGCTGCCGCCTTGGCGACGAACTCCTCAGGCTCCATGTCGCTGCGCAGGTCAGCCGACACGACATAGCCGAACTTGCCCTTGTCCTTGGCGAGCGACCAATATTCGAACCGCCCTGCCCGCCCTTCCGTATCCGGAAAGCCGCCTCGCTCCGCGATGAGCCCGAGCAGGCCGAGCTGCAGCGAGAAGCCCTCGTCGACCGCCTTGCGGCTCGGCGGCTTGCCGGTTTTGTAGTCAACGACCGCCAGCACGTCTTCGCCGCAGCGGTCGATCCGGTCGGCGATGCCGCGCAGCTCGATACCGGCGATTTCTGCTTTTCCTTCGATCTCGGCTTTCATGGGCTTGCGGCCGCTATCACGGCCTTTCGCCATTTCGGCGGCGATGAAGTCGATCGCCTCCATCAGCCGAGGCTGCCACAGCGCGTGCAGCATCGGGTGGACTCCCGGATCGTCCAGAAGCGCCTCCGCGCGCGGGCGAAGGCGCGCCGGGTCGCAATCGTCCTCCTCCATCCAATCCTGAAGCACCTTGTGCACCGCGCTGCCCCGCCACGCCGGCGTCGGATCGGCGTCGGCCGGGTCGAGTGAAGACAGGCGCAGCATGCGCTTGGCGTAGAAGGCGTAAGGATCGGCCTTTAGGCGGTCGACGTCGGTGACGTAGAGGATTCGCGGGCGCAGCTTCGGCTCGGGTGCGGGCGCCGGACGGCTTGCGGGAAGGAACTCACCCGGCCGATCGAGAGCCTTGGCCCAGCGGCCGTGGTTGGGCTCGCGGGTGACGCCGCCGGTCATCGCCTCGATTCGAAGCCAGAAGCGCGAGGCGATGGCTGGCGAGCGGGCATCCCGTCGCGCGCGAGTCACCAGCACCTGGCGCGCGCCGATGCCGCAGGCGAAATCGTGCGCGGCGAGACCGATGCGACGCTCCAGCGACGGCAGTCCGAGATCGGCGCGAATGCGCGGGGCGAGCCACGGGTCGGGCGACGCCGCCGCCGGCCAGGTGCCTTCGTTGAGGCCTGCGAGGATCATCAGGTCGGCCTGCTGAAGCCGCGCCTCGAGCAGACCCCAGATGAACAGGCGCGGATGCTGGCCGTAGGGCGGGCGCACCGCCTGCCCTTCCATCATTCGCTCGAGCAAGGCCGGCAGAGAGGCCGGCTCCACTCGCTCAGGCCCGTGTGCCGAAGCCTCTTCCAGCGCGGTGAGCAGGTCCGCTGCGGCGCGCCCTGCCGGGCCGCGCCAAACCGCGTCGCCGGCGAGCGTGGACGCGGTTTCGCGGATGCTCTCCAGGATCCGGCCGAGGCCCTGGGCATGCTCGCGCGGCTGCCACAATCGCTCCTGGTCGTCGGCGAGCGCCCGCGCGGCCTCCTCAAGCGGGTGGAGCAGCGCCGCCGCCTCCTTCCAGAAGGACTGCGCACGCTTTCGCTTACGCGCGTCCCTCCCCTCGCCTTCGGACAGATAAGCGGAAACGCCGCTCAGCCCGGCCGCCGGGCGCGGACCGCGCAGGGCGAGGTCGAGCAGGCGAACGCCGTCGAGCCACGGCAACCGCTCCTCGCCCTGCCGCACCAGCGGATGATTGAGCAGGGTCAGCAGCGGCACCGGCGCGAACCGCTCTACGGCGGCGCTGGCGATGGCAAGGAGCAGAGTTCCCGGCGGCGTCTGCGACAAAGGGCGGCCGGCGCTGTCGTCGGCTTCAATTCCCCAGCGCTTAAGATGGGCCGACACCCGCCGCGCGAGATTGCGGTCCGGGGTCACCAGGGCAGCCGTCTTTCCGGGCGTCTCGAGTGCCTCGCGCATCGCGATGGCGATGGCCTGCGCTTCCTCCGCAGGGTCCGCGAGCTCCAGCGCCCTAACTCCGCTCAGGCGCCGCTCGGCGGGCTTCATCTTCTCCCATTTCGACGTCGCCTCGGGCGGCGCCATGGCATTGCCGATCGCCCGGCTGCGCACCGCCGGAGCGTCGCGACCGCCGCCCCAGCGCCATGTGTCGACCTCTCCCCGCGCGACTCCCATTCGATCGAGCAGCAGCTTGAGGTGGAACTGGGGATGGCTTTCGGCGGCCCGGCGCTGACGGCCCCCTTCGCCGTCATGCGGCCCGAGCAGTTCCCACTCGTCGTCCGGCATCGCCAGGTCGAGTGCAGGAAGAACGACCATGCCCTGCTCCAGCAGCGCCACGCGGCGAAGCAGCCGGGCGACCGCCGGTGCCGAGGTCGTGATGCCGGCGGCACAGACGAAGGCGGGCGGCGACGCGTTTCGCCAGCGCCGCTCAAGCGCATTGAGTAGCCGGTTGCGCCGCTCTGCGAGGTCGATTCGGCCGAGGCGGGTCAACTCCTCCGGCCAGTCGCGAAGGATCAACTCCAAGGTGGCAAGCGAGCTTTGCCAGTGGACGGCGAGGTCGGGCAGGTCGGCTGCAACGTCGCGAAGCCGGGTGGGCGCGACCTCCTCGATGATCAACTGGTCTAGAGTTCGGCCGAGATCGCCAGCCAGACGAAGCGCCTCGGCCGCGTCGACGCCTCGGTGACCCTGGACGAGACGCGCGAGCCGCATCTGTCGCTCGGTCGGGTCGATCGCAGGCGGGACCGGCTCGGCGCCGAGCGGGTCGAGCGCACCGCCGATCCGTTCGTCGAGCTCCGGGTCTCCGATCGGCACGAGCCGCGGCAGCAGCAGGCCCCCGTCGGAGCGGCGAACGAACGCATCGCTGACGGCGCGCGCGGCGCGATTGTTGGGCAGGAGCACGATGCGCCGAGCCAGCGCGGTCGGCTCGCCTCCGAACCGCGCCAGCAGCCCCGCCGCCAGCGCGTCGGAGAAGGAGCGGTGCGGGGGGATGGTGTAAAGGCTGGGGCGGATCGTCACCGCCCCAAGCTATCCGCTGGTCCCAAGCGAAGTCGAGGCCTTACGCCCCCGCGAGGATGTCCTCGGTCCTCCGGATCGACTGGGGCTGGCCTACGTCGAACCACAAGCCCTGGTGGACGGTGCCGAAGAGGCGCCCAGCCTCGATCGCGCGGTCCCAAAGGATATTGGTGGAGAACGGCCCGTCCGGCAGATCGCCCTCGAACAGCCGCTTCGAGATCATCTGAATGCCGGTGAACACGAACGGCGCCACCCCGTTGGCGCGGCGGCGGCGAAGCGTGCCGGTCGGGCTCATGTGGAAGTCGCCGCGGCCGCCATGACAATTGGCGCGGGCGAGCGGCACCAGCAGGAGCAGCGCGTCCATTCGGTCGTCGTCCCAGTTGCTTGCGAGCAGCTTCATGCTGTCGACCGGCCCGTCGACCCACAGATTGTCCGAATTGACGCTGAGAAACGGGTCTGCGCCGAGCTCCGGCAGCGCCTTCACCAGACCGCCGCCGGTTTCGAGCAGCTGCGCGCGCTCGTCCGATATGACGATCTTCATCGGACCGCGCCGCTTGGCGACATGCGCCTCGAGCGCGTCAGCGAGGTAATGGACGTTGACCACCGCCTTCTTCACGCCCGAAGCCTCGAGCCGGTCGAGAGCATGGTCGATGAGCGGCTTGCCGGCGACCTCGACGAGCGGCTTGGGCCGGGTGGCGGTCAGTGGGCGCATGCGCTTGCCGAGACCGGCGGCCATGACCATCGCCACTTCGGGGACGTCGACGCTCGGCGCGGGCCGAAGCGCCAGCGGCTTCACGTAACGATTCATTGCGGCGCTCCGTCGGCCCAGGCGGCGGCGCGCTTTTCCGCCGGCACGTTGGCGTCGAACCAGGCCTTGACCGGTGCGAGGTCCGGATGCGCCAGGTCGCGCTCGAGCAGGCCCCACATACGCGGCTGGTAGCCCGTGTAATGCGGTTTGTTGTCGCGCTTCCACAGGCGGGTGAAGACGCCAAGGATTCGAGTGTTGCGCTGCGCGGCGAGCGCCCAATAGGCGCGCTCGAAGCCCGCCGGATGCCCTGTCGCGTCGAGATAGCGCGCGAGCATCTCCCGCTCCACCGACGGCGTCACGTCGCGCCGCGCATCCTCGAGCACCGAAACCAGGTCATAGGCCGGGTGGCCGGCGAGCGCGTCCTGGAAATCGAGCAGGCCGAAATGGCGGATGCCCTCACGGCCCGTGATCAGCATGATGTTCTCGGCATGATAGTCGCGAAGCACCGTGACCGGGGGAAGGCCGTCCGCGGCGACCGGCGCCAGCGCCTCTTCCCACGCCGCGCGATAGCCCTCGACGTCGACCTCGAGCCCAAGCGCCGGACAATACCAGTCGGGGAAAAGCGTGATCTCGCTCAGCCATTCCTCGAGGCTGTGAGGCTTGAGGCCCGGCATCGCCGGGAGGGTGTGAAGATGGACGAGCAAGTCCGTCGCCTGGGCGTAGAGCGCCTGCTCGCGCTCCGGGCTCTCGTCCAGCGTCTCGCGAAGGCGCCGGTCGCCGAAATCGTCGAGAAGAAGCAGGCCCTGCTCATAGTCGGCGGCGAGGACGCACGGCGCCGAGAGGCCGGCATGGGCGAGCCACTCGGCGACCGCGACGAACGGTCGCGGATCCTCGTGCGGCGGCGGCGCGTCCATCAGAACCGCCGTCTCGCCGTTGCGGTGGACCCGGAAATAGCGGCGAAAGCTCGCATCGCCGGCAAGCGGCCGGATCTCGGCGCCGGCCCAGCCATGCGCCGCAAGGAAATCAGGCGCTTGTGCGGGCGGAATCATCGGGGAGGCCATCGGCGCTCCCAAGCGGTCGGTACCGAAGCTGTCAAGTTGCGGCCTCCACGGGGGTCATGATCGAGCCGGAGCTGGAGCGTGTCCGGCCACAGCGACGGAAGCCGCTCGGGCCATTCGATGAGCAAGGCGGAATCCATCAGCGCCTCATCCAAGCCGAGCTCTTCAAGCTCATGTGCGGCTTCGATGCGGTAAAGGTCGACGTGCCACACGGGCAGCGAAACGTCCGGCGGCTCGTAAGTTTGCACGATCGGAAAGGTCGGGCTCGCGACCTCCCCGTCATGGCCGAGGCCGAGAAGGATTCCGCGCGACAGGCTGGTCTTACCCGCGCCGAGCGTTCCGAACAAAGCGACGACGTCGCCGGGCCGAAGCAGCGGCGCAAGCGCTCGGCCGAAATTCTCGGTCGCCTGCTCGTCCGGGAGATGAAGCCCGCTCAAACCGACGCCTGCGCCTCGCCGTCCGAAGGTGCGGCCAGAGCGCGATGCGCGGCGCGCTGGCCCTCGGTGCGCGGCAGTGTCACCTCGAACGTCGTTCCGCTGCCGAGCTCGGAGGTCATCTTGATCGTTCCACCATGCGCCTCGACGAACTGGCGGGCGAGCGGCATTCCGAGGCCCATGCCGCCGTCGCTCTGGGCAGCGCTGCTCTGGAAGCGGTCGAAGACCCGCGCCTGCTCGGCCGGCGGGATCCCCGGGCCGTTGTCGGAGACGATCAGCTGCGCCTCCGCCTCATTGCCCTGCACCGTCAGGGTCACCCGGCCTCCCTCCGGCGTGAACTGGATCGCGTTGCGCAGCAGGTTGAGCATCGCCTGGTTGAGGCGGCGGCGGTCTCCCGTGATGGTGCCCGCCGAAGCATCGATCGCCGCCTCGAACTCGATCCGCTTGGCCTCGGCGATCTCGCGGGCCTGGGCAGCGACCGCCTCACCGAGATCGGCCAGGTCGATCTCGTCCTCCGCCAAGAGGAGGCTGCCCATGTCGCTTTGAGTGAGGTCGAGGATGTCGTCGATCAGCGCGGACAGGCGGCCGACGCTCGTGATGATCGCGCCGACATAGTCCTTGGCGGTTCCCGGCAGCTTTCCGGCATAGCCGCCCTCCAGCATCTCGGCGAAACCGGCGATCGAGGTGAGCGGCGTCCGCAGCTCGTAGCTGATGTTGGACACGAAGGCGGTCTTGACCCGGTCCGCCTCCTCGAGCGCCATCGTGCGCTCGCGAAGCGCGGTCTCGACGCGCGCACTGTCGGTGACGTCCAAGATGGTGAACAGCACGTCGTCGGCGGGAATCGGGATTGCGGCCAGCTCATATTCGCGGCCGTCCTTCAGCGACAGGCGGCCGCTGCGCGGTCGGCGCGTCGAGATGGCGGCGCGGATGAGGTCGCGGACCAGCACCGCCTGCCGCGGCCGCTTGACCAGCTTGCCGATCTGAGCGGCGATCGCCTCGACCATCGGCCGTTCGACGAGATCGCCCTCGTTGAGGCCCCACAAGGCGAGGAAGCGGTCGTTCCACAGCTTGAGGCGCCGGCTCGACGCGAACACGGCGATTCCTTCGGTGAGATTGTCGAAGGTCGTCGTCTGGACCTGCACCATCCGCTCGCGGTCGGACTCGAGCATCATCTGGCGGGTGCGGTCTTCGAAGATGACGAGCAGGCCGCCGTCGGGCAGCGGCTGGGCGAGGACGCGCAAGTGGCGCCGGTCGGGCAGCTCCCAATCCTCCTCGATTGCCGCGAGGCCTTCGGTGAACCAGGCGCGCCGCTCGGCCTTCCAGCCGGGATAGTCGCGAGGCTCGGGCAGCTTGCGGGCATCGCGCATCGCGTCGATCACCCGGTCGAATTCGGGGCGGTCGGCGAGGAACTCCGCGCCGAGGCCGAACAGCCTGGCGAAGGGCTGATTGAAGAAGATGAGGCTTCGGTCCTTCGCGAATTGCGCGACGCCCGCCGACAGGCGGTCGAGCATGTCGCGCTGCGCCTGGACAAAGCGCGCGAGCTCGGCTCGGGTCTGTTCCAGTTCCTCGACGTCCATCGCGAAACCGGCGACCCCGGTAGGGCCGACCGGAAGCTCGACGATGTGCATCATGCGCCGCTCGCCGGCGATGGTGGCGGGGACAATTCGATGGACCGGCTCGCCGCGCTCGCGGATCTCGGCAGCCTCGCGCGCGGCATTTCGCCCGCCGGCCTCATCGATCAGCTCGATGCCGTCGGTGACGACCTGGGCGGAGTCGCGGCCTTCGACGGCGGAGACATAGGCGCTGTTGACGAGCGCCAGCTTGAGGTCGGGTCCACGGTGCCAGATCGGGAACGGCGCCGCCTCGATCAGGCCGGACAAGGCTTCGAGCGCCGCCGCCTGCCGCTCCGCCTCGGCGGCATGGGCCTCGGCGCGGCGCTCCTGGTCGGTGACGTCGATGACCCAGATGACCGCGGCGTTGCCGCCGAAGCCGGACGGTGCCGGAGCGATCTCAAACCGAAGGATCCGGCTGGATGCCGCCGGGCGCAGAACGAGCACGGCAGTGCCGCCGCCGCGCGACGCCTCGGCAAGCCGCTGCATCAGCATCGCCGCTTCGTCCGGCGTGAAGGCGCTGCTCTCCGCAAGCTCGGCAAAGCGGCGCGGCAGGCTCTCCAGCCCGAGCAAGGCGGGGAGCCGCTCGCCGCCTTCCATGGTGCCGTCGCGCCGGACGACCAGCGGCACCGCCGGCCCGGAGGCGAGCAGCGCGCCGAGCCGCGCCATGTCGCGGCGCTGGGCCGACGCGAGCACGGCGGTGCGGCGGCCGCGCAACGTTGCCCACAAGGCCACGGCCAGCCAGCCCCCGGCGAACACGGCCAGCAGGGCGGCGGCTGATGCGGACAGGGTGACCATCGGCCGCCCTTGTAGACAGCCCCGGGCGGTTTCGGAAAGGCGGCCCGCGACTTGAATGACGTACCGGGAAAACTCAGTCCGCGGCGACGCACTCCGGCCATGTTGCAGAAGTGCTACAGTCCTGAACTTTGTGTGAACGAAGCGACCATGCGGCTTGATCCGGAGGGCCCGCTCGCCCAGCGTCCGCACCATCTGAGGCTGCCCCTTTGAATTGAAAGGATTCCAGATTCTATGAGACAGACAGTCACGCTCCGCCGGAGCGCGCTCTGCTCCGCATCGTTCGTGGGCCTCGCGCTCGCGCTCGCAACGCCCGCTTATGCTCAGACCGGGGCCGAAACGCAGCCGGTTTGCGACCCAAGCGATCCTACCGATGTGGATTGTCAGCCGGGTCAATCCGAGGTGGAAATAGAGAGCGGCACCAATGCCCAAGCAGGGCAGGCCGAATCGACGATTACCGTTACCGGCAGCCGCATCCGCCGTCCTAATCTTGAATCGAACGTTCCCGTGACGTCGGTGAGCGCTGAGGAGTTGACCGCGCAGGGTGACGTCAGTGTTGGCGACGCGCTGAACGACCTTCCGTCGCTGCGCTCGACCTTCAGCCAGGCCAACTCAACCCGCTTCATCGGCACGACCGGCCTCAACCTGCTTGACCTTCGCGGCCTCGGCACCCAGCGCACGCTGGTGCTGGTCAACGGACGCCGCCACGTCACGTCGAGTGTCGGCGACTTCCTGGTCGACGTGAACACGATTCCGAGCGACCTGCTCCAGCGGGTCGATGTCGTGACGGGCGGCAGCTCGGCGGTTTACGGCTCGGACGCCATCGCCGGCGTCGTAAACTTCGTTCTTCGTCGCGATTTCGAAGGTGTTCGTCTGCGCGCTCAGGGCGGCATTTCGTCTGAAGGCGATCGCGGCATCTACTTCACGTCGCTGACGGCCGGCGAGAACTTCTTTGACGACCGCCTGAACCTCGCGATCAATCTTGAATATGTCCATGCCGAGCCGCTCTACTTTAGCCAGCGCGATTCGCTCACTGGCGCCGCCTCCGGCCGCTGCCAATTCGAGCCGATCGAAACGATCGGCGGTGATGGACCCACCGGTACCAACGGTTTCCCGGACACGGCCTTCTTCTGCGGCGTCCGCAACGGCAACATCTCAACCGGCGGCCTCTTGACGGCACTTGGCGTGAACGCGGTGAGCAATCCGAATTCAGCGAGCTTTGCTACCTCATGCTTGAATCCTAATCTTGCACTGAACCTCCGCGGCCGCTGCATTAACTTTGGTACCCCGAATGCGCTACCGCGCGTGGTTGTATTTGATCAGGCCGGCAATGTCGTCACGAACAATCCGGGCCGTGATCAACGGATCTTCGGAGGCAACAACAACATCGGAGGCAACGCCCTCGGCTCCACCCTCCGCGAAACCGGGCAGATTGCGCCGGGCCTTGATCGGTATACTGCAAACTTCTTGGCCCGTTTCGACGTCGCACCGGCGTTCCAGCCGTTCCTGGAAGCTAAGTACGTCTACATCGAGTCGCTCCAGGAAGGTCAGCCGACCTTCTTCCAAGCGACCTTCCCACAGTTCTTTGGCGCGGGCCGAGGACTTCGCTGCGACAACCCCTTCCTGACGGCGGCGAACATCGCTGACCTACAGTCGATTGGGCGCTGCACCGGCGGAGCCGCGTCGACAGAGACGATCCCGCTCTCACGCTTCAACATCGATTTTGGCGGCCGTCGCCAACTCGTGGAGCGCGAGACGTTCCGCGGCGTCGCCGGTTTTGGCGGCGAGTTCAACGGCGACTGGAACTATGAGGTCTCGTTCAATTACGGCCGCTTCGAGCAGCGGACGGAGGCGCAGAACGACCTGCGCATTTTCGACATCGACGCTGACGGCAACATCGTCGCGGAAGGGCCGTTCCTGCGTGCAACGGACGTGGTGCGTAACGCCGCCGGCCAAATTGTTTGCAGGGTGAATGCAGACGCCGTCACAACAAATGACGATCCTGCGTGCGTGCCGCTGAATCCGTTCGGCCAAGGACGTCCGAGCCAGGCGGCGCTGGATTACGTCACCTACACGTCCACTCTCGATGGCTCGGCAACGCAGTACAACGCGCTTGCCTTCGTGAGCGGAGACTCCTCGCAGCTGTTCGAGTTGCCAGGTGGTGCCGTCCGATTCGTCCTTGGCGGTGAATATCGGCGTGAGGAGGCCTTCCAGGAGGCAGACCCGCTGTCACGTGCCGGCGCTACCTTCTTCAACGCGTTTCCAACGTTCGATCCCCCGGCATTCGAGGTCATCGAAGGCTTTGGCGAACTCGAGCTGCCGCTCCTGCGCGACGTTCCATTCGCTCATGAGCTGACGGTCACCGGTGCGGCACGCTACTCGGACTACAACACGGGTGCGGACACCACCTTCGCGTGGAACGTCAACGGCACCTGGGCTCCGGTTCGCGACGTGCGCTTCCGTGCGAACTTCTCGCGCGCGGTGCGTGTGCCGACGATCGGCGACCTGTTCACGCCGGCGACGCAGAGCTTCGCGTTCCTGGCCGACCCGTGCGATGCGCAGAACCGCAACGGCGGTCCGAACCCGACCCAGCGTCAGGCGAATTGCGACGCGGCCGGAATCCCCGCCACGTTCGTCAACACCCTGGCACGCAGCCAGACCACCGAGATCGCGGTTTCGGGTAACCCGTTCCTGTCGGAGGAGAAGGCGGACAGCTACACCTTCGGTGTGGTCGTCACCCCGTCCTTCGTGCCCGGCCTGTCGATCACGGCGGACTATTACAGCATTGAGCTCAAGAACCGCATCGAGACGGTCGGCGCTCAGACGGTGCTGAACCAGTGCTTCGACCTGCCGCAGCCGAATGAGTTCTGCGACCTGGTGACCCGGCGCGGCGTGGACGATCCTGCCACTCCGGAGCTTGAGCAGTTCTTCTTCGGCACTCCGGGCGTCTTGTCTTCCGGCGTCAATTTCGCTCGCGGCGAAGCGGAAGGCGTTGACTTCGAGGTCGCTTACCGTCGTCGGTTCGGCAACGGTGTGCGCCTCGATGCGCGCGGTATCGTGACCTACGTGATTGAGCGGAACGATTTCATCAGCCCGACCAATCCGGCGATTGCGACCCGCAACCTCGACAACCTCGGCGACCAACAGTGGTCGGCGAACTTCTCGACGACCATCGGCACCGGTCCGTTCGACCTGCGCTACTCGGTCAACTTCATCGGCGAGACCTACACGGCCGCAGCGACGAACTTCGAGGAGTTCCAGGGTCGCCCGCCGACCAACCCGGACGCGCGTTCGGCGGGCGAGCTGATGTACCCGGACACCTTCTACCATGCGGTCCGGTTCAGCATCCGCCCGAGCGAGCGGTTCCAGTTCTACATGGGCGTGGACAACCTGTTCGACACCCAGCCGCCCTTCGGGCTGCTCGGAACCGGCGGCGGCGATCCGTTCGACCCCATCGGCCGCTACTTCTACGCGGGTGCCACGGTCGACTTCTGAGTCGGCCAACACCCAAGTCTTTTCAGGGCCGCCTTCGGGCGGCCCTTTTTTCGTCCGACCGGTGCGATAGAGAGGCGCGATGACCGCTGACGAAGCCGAGATAGACCAACGGCTGGCCGCCGATCCCCGCGACATCGAGGCCTTGGCCGCCAAGGCCGACGCCCGCCACGCCGCTGGCGACGACCGTGCGGCCGCGGCGTTCTACAAGGCCGTGCTGAGCGCGGCCGCGGCTGTCGGCGGTCCGCTGCCGATGTCGCTCAAACCGATCGTCGAGCGCGCCCAGCGCGGCATAGCGGCGGCGGAGGTGCTCTTCGAAGGCTATCTCGAGCGATCGCTGGCCGCCGCCGGCCTTACGCCAGGCACCCGCCCTCCCCGCTTCCAGGAATCGCTCGACCTTCTCACTGGCCGCCGCAGCGGCACCATGCAGCTCCAGCAACCGTCGGCTTATTATTATCCGGGGCTTCCGCAGCGTCGCTATTATGAGCGGTCAGAGCTCCCTTGGGCTGCCCAGATCGAGGCCGCTACGAGCGTGATCCGCGGCGAGCTCGACGCCTGGCTGGCGCGCGGCACGGAGGGCTTCACGCCTTACCTGGTCAATGACCCGGGCCGGCCCCGCCGCGACTTCCACGGGCTTCTCGATAATCCCGCGTGGAGCACGCTCTACATCTGGGAGAAAGGCGCACCCGTGGTAAACCTCGCGCCGCATTTCCCAGGCACGCTGGCGGCGGTCGAGAAGCTAGCGCTTCCGCACATCACGGTCCGTGCGCCCTCGGTCCTGTTCTCCCGGCTCGGCCCCGGCGCGCGCATCCCGCCCCATCATGGCATGCTCAACGCGAGACTGATCTGCCACCTGCCGCTGATCGTGCCAGAGGGCTGCGGCTTCCGGGTCGGCGGCGAGACGCGCAAGTGGGAAGTCGGCAAGTTGCTCGTCTTCGACGACACGGTCGAGCACGAGGCGTGGAACAACAGCGACGAGGACCGCATCATCCTCATCTTTGACGTATGGCGGCCCGAGCTGGACGCCACCGAGCGCCGGGCGGTCACCGCCCTGTTCGAGGCGATCGACGCCTACGGCCGCTAGCGGATTCTCGCCGCACAAAAAAGGGGCGGTGCCTGCGCACTGCCCCTTTCTGGCATGTCTCGCTCAAAGTCTTAGTAGCGATAATGCTCGGGCTTGAACGGGCCCTCGACTGGCACGCCGATATAGTCGGCCTGGCGCTGGTTGAGCGTGGTCAGCTTGACTCCGAGCTTGTCGAGGTGGAGCGCCGCGACCTTCTCGTCGAGATGCTTCGGCAGGACGTAAACCTTGTTCTCGTAGGTCGCGGCCTTGGTCCACAGCTCGATCTGGGCAAGCACCTGGTTGGTGAAGCTCGAGCTCATCACGAAGCTCGGGTGGCCGGTGGCGCAGCCGAGGTTCACGAGGCGGCCCTTTGCGAGGACGATGATCTTCTTGCCGTCCGGGAATTCGACCTCGTCGACCTGCGGCTTGATCTCGGTCCACTTCATGTTGTTGAGCGCCGAAATCTGGATCTCGCTGTCGAAGTGGCCGATGTTGCACACGATCGCCATGTTCTTCATCGCGCGCATGTGGTCGAGCGTCAGCACGTCCATATTGCCGGTCGCGGTGACGAAGATGTCGGCGCGGGTGGCCGCGTCCTCCATGGTGACGACCTCATAGCCTTCCATCGCCGCCTGCAGGGCGCAGATCGGGTCAATCTCGGTCACGAGGACTCGGGCGCCGCCGTTGCGCAGCGAAGCGGCCGAGCCCTTGCCGACGTCGCCGAAGCCGGCGACGCAGGCGACCTTGCCGGCGAGCATCACGTCGGTGGCGCGGCGGATCGCGTCGACCAGCGACTCCTTGCAGCCGTAGAGGTTGTCGAACTTCGACTTGGTGACGCTGTCGTTGACGTTGATCGCCGGGAACGGGAGCTTGCCCTGCTTGGCCAGCTCATAGAGGCGGTGGACGCCGGTGGTGGTCTCTTCCGAGACGCCCTTGATCGCGGCGACGGTCTTGGTGAGGTAGCCCGGACGCTCGGCGAGGAAGCGCTTCAGGGTCGCCGCGAAGATCTCCTCTTCCTCGTTCGACGGGGTGAACAGCTCCTCGCCCGCCTCGACGCGCGCACCCCACAACGCGAACATGGTGGCGTCGCCGCCGTCGTCGAGGATCATGTTGCAGGTCGTGTCCTGGCCCCAATCGAAGATGCGGACGACATAGTCCCAATATTCCTCGAGGGTCTCGCCCTTCACGGCGAAGACCGGGATGCCCCGCGCGGCGATCGCGGCGGCGGCATGGTCCTGGGTCGAGAAGATGTTGCACGAGGCCCAGCGGATCTCGGCGCCGAGCTCGGCCAGCGTCTCGATGAGGACCGCGGTCTGGATGGTCATGTGAAGCGAGCCGGTGATCCGCGCGCCCTTAAGCGGCTTGGACGCGCCGAACTCGTCGCGGAGTGCCATCAGGCCTGGCATCTCGGTCTCGGCGATCTCGATCTCCTTGCGGCCGAAGTCGGCGAGGCTGAGGTCGCGAATGACATAGTCGTCAAAGGTGGACTTGGGCTGCGTGGCCAAGGGACTGCTCCTGGAATTGCGAAAGATGGGCGGTTGTGCGCGCGCCCTAGCGCGGGCGCAGCCGAATTTCAAATATAAAGATATCTTTATATGTTTCCAACGGACGGTAGATCAGGCGGTGCCGTAGTCGGCGGCGAGCAGGCGGGGATCGATTCCGGCGGCCTTGAAGCCCTGGTTCCAGCGGCTCTCGGCGGTGCCTTCATAGAGAAGCTCGTCGTCGCCCGGAGCGACGAACCAGCCGTGGCGGGTGAGCTCCTCCTCGAGCTGGCCGCCGCCCCAGCCGGCATAGCCGAGGGCGGCGACCCAGCGCGACGGCCCCTTCCCCGCCGCGATCGCCTGGAGCACGTCGATGGTCGGGCTTAAGGTCCAGCGGCCCGCAACGTCGATGCTCTCCTGCCCGCCCCAGTCCTGGCTGTGGATGACGAAGCCGCGCGACGGCTCGACGGGGCCGCCGAGATGGATCGGCGCGTTGGGCGCGACCCCCGGCTCGATGTCGAGCTGCGCGAGCAAGTCGTGGAAACCCAGCCGCGGGATGATCCTGCCGAGGCCGATGCCGAGCGCACCTTCCTCGTCATGGGTGCACATCGCGATGACCGAGCGCTCGAAACGCGGGTCGCCGATGCCCGGCATGGCGAGCAGGAACTGACCGGTGACGAAGCGGGGCGTTTCCATCGCGATGCATATAGGTCCCCGGGAGAGGCCGCGCCACTGGCCGGATGCGGGCGGGATTGCTAGGGCGCGCGGGACTCGAAGCACAGGAGAGTTGAAGATGGCCATCCAAGTCGGCGACCGCATTCCCAGCATGACCCTTGTCAAGGCGACCGCGGACGGACCGCAGCCCGTCGACACGGACGAATTCTTCGTGGGGCGCAAGGTGGCCCTGTTCTCGGTGCCGGGCGCGTTCACGCCCACCTGCTCCGCCCGCCACCTGCCGAGCTTCGTCGAGAAGGCCGGCGAGTTGAAGGCCAAGGGCATCGACGAGATCGCCTGCACCGCCGTCAACGACGCCTTCGTCCTCGGCGCCTGGCAGAAGGCCAACGAGGCGGACGACGTCACCATGCTCGCCGACGGCAACGGCGAATTCGCGCAGGCGCTCGGTCTCACCATGGACGGCTCGAAATTCGGCATGGGAACGCGCGGCCAGCGCTGGTCGGCGGTCGTCGAAGACGGAGTCGTCAAGCAGCTCAACGTCGAGGAGCCGGGCGGCTACGGCGTGTCGGGCGCCGAGCACATGCTGGGCCAGCTCTAGCGCGACAGCGGCGCCAGGACTTCCTGGGCGAACAGGTCCATCTGGGCGGCGAAGGCGAGCAGGTTCACGGCGAGGTTGCCGCGCACGAAGCCGTAATCCGCGGTGAGGTAGCGCTGAAGCGCGAGGTTGCCGTTGGGCAGCATGAAGGCGCGCGAGAAAGCGTAGCGCTGGCTGAACGCGAGCAGGGCCGCGGCGGCGCGCTCGCTGCTGGCGCCCTGCGGCCGCTCCCAGCCGCCCTGAAGGCTGATCGCCCGGCAGACATTGCCGTCGCTCGAGCAGGCGCCGAACACGATCGCCGCGCGCCGGCCACTCGCGAAGGTGACGAGAAGGCTAGGCCGCGCGGGCGTTCCGCGCCGCTCATGCCGAGCGCCAATCTCGTCGAGGACACTCTCGACGGTCGCATAGTTGAAGGTGGGAAGGACCTGGCGGTTCTCGGCGGCGTCCGGATTCCAGCGCCCTTGTGCGAGCGCCTGCGCCGGAACCAGAGCAACCGCGAAAGCAACCAGACTGGCCGCGGCGCGAGTCACCTCGGCGCGAGGATGAAGTCGACCCCGACCCTGACATGGGCCGGCACGTTCGCGTCGCCGCCCTGGGCGGCCGCGGCCATGGCCAGGTTCGCGACGGACGGGTCACCCATCATCATCGCCATGAAGTCGATCTCGACCCGCTCCGTGACCCGCGCGATCCTCGCGACCCGCATGCCCATCGACGCGGCATAGGATTCGGCCTCGGCGCGGGCGGCGGAGATGGCATTGTCGCGGGCCTGGCGTCGAACCCCGGTCATGTCCGATGCGCGGAAGGTGCTGTCGCTATAGACGCCTTCGATGCCGGCCAAAGTGCGCGTCAACGCCTCGATCCGGCTGAGGTCGCGAGGGCGGATCATCGCCGACGCAGCGCCGGAACTGCCGGTGTCCCCAAGGACATTGCTGTCGACCGTGGCGTTGATGTCGACGTCCACGACGTTGTACGCCGCCATGTCGCTGGACGACATCAGCTCTCCAACTTCGATCTCGCCGCCGGCGTCGCGTGCCGCAGTCCGCAGCCGGCTCACGATCCGATCATATTGGCGGCGCAGGTCGCGCTCTTCCGTTCCGTACAGCGAGATCTGTACTGCGATCTCGGCCGAGTCGGCGCGGACGGTGGCGCTCCCCATGCTGTTGAGCTCGAGCAGCATCTCGCCGGCCGCAAGCGGCACCGTCGCCACCGGCCCCTGAGCCGACGCAGCCGGCGCAACCGCCAGCAGCAGCGCCAGACCAATCCCCGCCGTCGTCCGCATATTCCCCCCTGCTCGCCCCGTTCCCGATACGGAGCGAAGCGAGCATATCAGGCAGGCGTCAGCTTACCAACCGCAGCGGCGGCCGCGATTCTGCTCCTCGAGCCAGCCGAGCAGGGGCCGGAAATATTCGACCATCGGCTGGGCGGACATTTCCCGGCTGCCGGTGAAGGCCTCGAGAGCTTCCGGCCAGGGCCGCGACGCGCCCATGGCGAGCATCTGGTTGAGCCGCTGGCCGACCTCGCGGTTGCCATAGAAGGAGCAGCGGTGGAGCGGGCCGGTCCAGCCCGCCTGGTCGCACGCCGCCTTGTAGAACTGGAACTGCAGGATCCGAGCGAGGAAGTAGCGGGTGTAGGGCACGCTCGCCGGGACGTGATATTTGCCGCCGGCGTCGAAATTCTGCTCGGTGCGGGCGACCGGCGGACGAATACCCTGATATTGAAGCCGCATCTCGTCCCACGCCGCCTGATAGCGGTCCGGGGTGATCGAGCCGTTGAAGATGCCCCAGCGATAGCGGTCGACGAGCAGGCCGAACGGCAGGAAGGCGATCTTGTCGAGCGCCTGGCGAAGCAGGAGCTGGCGGTCCTGGTCCGGAGTCGGCAGCTGGTTCTGGCGCAAGAGGCCGATCTGGACGAGATATTCCGGAGTCACCGACAGAGCGATCGTGTCGCCGATCGCCTCGTGGAAGCCGTCATTGGCGCTGTCGAGATAGAGGAACGGCTGGTCGTTATAGGCGCGCTGATAGTAATTGTGGCCGAGCTCGTGATGAACGGTGACGAAGTCGTCGCCGTTGACCCGGGTGCACATCTTGATGCGCAGGTCGTCCTCATTGTCCACGTTCCAGGCGCTCGCGTGGCACTGCACCTCGCGGTCGCGCGGCTGGGTGATCATCGAACGCTCCCAGAAGGTCTCGGGGAGCGGTGCGAAGCCCAGCGACGAGAAGAAGCTCTCGCCCTGGCGGACGATGCGCTCCGGCGTGTAGTTGGCGCGCTGGAGGAGCTGGGTGAGGTCGTAGGCCTCGCGCGTGTTGGTGCGCGGAGCGACGACCTCGTAGATGTTGCCCCATTCCTGGGCCCAGAGATTGCCGAGGAGGTCGGCGCGGATCGGGCCGGTCGCTGGCTGGACCTGGTCGCCATATTGGCGGTTGAGGCCGGCGCGGGTGAAGCAGTGGAGCGCCTCGTAGAGCGGCCGCACCTCGTTCCACAGCCGCTCGGTGAGCTGCTCGAACTCGGCCGGGGTCATGTCGTACTTGGAGCGCCACATGGCGCCGGTGTCGTCGAAGCCAAGCTCGCGGGCGCCGGCGTTCGAGATCTCGACCAGCCGCTGATATTCGTCGCGCATCGGTGCGCCGACATTGTTGTTCCAGCTGGTCCACATCTCCTGGAGCTGGGCCGGGTTGCGAACCGTGCCCATGCGGGCCTCGATCTCGTTGCCGGGCAGCGACTCGCCGTTCATCGTTCCGCGGCCGCGGCCATATTGCGACTGGAGGTCGGTGGAGAGGCGGTTGAGCTCGGCGGCGGCGCCTTCGGTGGTCGGCGCGGGAAGGACCAGGCCCGAGCGCAGGATGTTGAGCTTGCGCCGAGTGTCGTAGCTGAGGCCGGGAACGTTGATGAAGCGCGCCGCCTCGTTGGCGAGGCGGACTCCGAGCTCGGTCTGCTGGGTGCCAAAATGGGTGGCGAGCGCGTCGGTGTCGGGGGTGATGTAGGTCGCGTTGACCCATTGGGCGCGGGCGCCGATCACCGACAGCTCGGACAACTGACGTTCGGCCATCGCGACGAAGGTGTCAGCGTCGGCCGCAGTCAGCGCCGGTGCGGGCGCTTCCTGGGCAGGCGCCGCGGCATGCTGCGCGGCCGAAGCAGTAGCCGGCTCCTGCGAGGCAGAAGCGGCGGCGCAGCCGGCCAGGCACAGAGAGGCGGCAAGCGCGAGCAGGGAGGCTTGAGCTTTCATGTTACGCATCCTCGACATTCGGGGTTGTCGTTCAGACGATTTGTTTTTGTGATGAAATGCCCTTGCTCCGGGCGGGCGGCGCGGGTCAACCCAGGAAGGCGGCGATGGCCGCGCCAAGCTCTGGCTGGGTGACGCTGCTCATGTGGCCGCCGGGCACTTCCTGGTAGGTCCCGTTCGGAAGGCGCTCGGCGAGCGCCGGTGCGGAGCCGTTGTCGTGGTCCTCGGCGCCGGCGACGACCAGGGTCGGCATCGAGAGCTTGTCGAGATCGGCCTCGCCGATATCTTCCCAGGTATCGAGAAGGAGGAGCAGCGCCTCGGGGTCGCCTTTTGTGGTCTTGAGGAACGCCTCGGCCAGCCATTTGGGCGAGCCGCGTTCATGCTTGCCGAGATTTTCGAGAACGTCTCGGAAATGGCCGGCGCGGCCGCGCGTGCCGAGCAGGCCTTCAAGTCCCATTCCCGCGAGGACGAGGCGGCGCGGCGTAGCGCCCTTGACCACCATCCGCGCCGCGGTCCGTGCACCGAGCGAGTAGCCGACCAGATCATAGTCGGTGAGGCCGAGATGATCGATCAGAGCGAACGCGTCGCTGGTGAGAACGTCCTTGGGATAGAAAGCGGGATCGTGCGGCTTGGCGCTGTCGCCATGAGCGCGATGGTCCGGCATGATCACGCGCAGGCCCTGAGCCGCGATCGCCTCGGCATGGCCGAAGCGGATCCAGTTGGTGAAGGCGTTGGAGAACAGGCCGTGGAGGAGGACGACCGGCCGGCCGTCAGGTTCGCCCATTTCGTGCCAGGCGATTTGCTGGCCGTCAGAGGCGGCGAAATGGTGAGTGGTGGTCCGGGCAGCCATGATCGTCCTTGATTACTCCGGCATCGCGCCCGTGGCTTTCACCCAGCGGTCGACCAACGGCTGATAGTCCTTGGTCGCATATTCGGGCAGGCCCTCGGTGTTGAGCCAGGCGCGGTGGATGCTCTCGGCGCCGAAATGGTGCTTTGGGCGGAAGCGCGACGGGTCGTCGAACGAGGCGACGGTCAGGTCGATATTGTCGCTGTCCGGAAAAGCGAAGCCCAGGGAGGTGCCGCACTCACGGCAATAGGGCCGCCGGGCGATCGGCGAGCTTTGATACCAATCGGGCTCGTGGGCCCAGTCGATGTCGGCCTTCTTCAGGTTCTTGAACGCGATCGAGACGCTTCCGGTGGCGCGCTGGCACATGCGGCAGTGGCAGAGATAGGCCTCGTCATTCTCGATCCGCGCCGAGTAGCGGATCCGGCCGCACGCGCAGCCGCCGTCCATCCGGTCGGGCATCTGGTTCCTCCTTGGGTGTTTCGGCAGGGGCGGCGATCGCCTCCAGTTTAGCGCGCCAGGCAGACGGAAGCGTCGCTGGCCGGCGGTCAGCGCGACCGACATAGACATGGACGAAATGGCCCTCTGCGGCGGCTTCGGCAGCGCCCTTGGCGAAGATGCCGAGCCGGTAGCGCACGCTCGAGCGGCCGAGATGCTCGACGGCGAGTCCGACCTCGACCGGCTCCGGATAGGCGAGCGGCGCGGCGTAGCGGCAGCCGGTCTCGACGACGAGGCCGATCGGATCGCCCTTGTCGATGTCCAGCGGCCCCGCCTCGATAAGCCAGGCGTTCACCGCGGTGTCGAACCACTGATAATAGACGGTGTTGTTGACGTGCCCGTAGGCGTCGTTGTCCGCCCAGCGCGTGCCGATCTCTCGCCACACGCGATAGGCGTCCCTGCCCTTCAGCGGCTCGCGGCTCAAAGCGCGGCCTCGTAGAGACGGCGGGCGTCGTCCTGGGTGATCGGACAGGGATTGTTGATGAGCAGCCGCTCCTGCTTCATCGCCTCCGACGCGAGCAGGTCGAGATGCTCGGCGCCGACTCCGACCTCCGCAAGGCGCTGAGGCACGCCGGCCTCGCGCGACAGGCGGGCGAGCGCGTCGACGAAGCCGGCCGCCCGGCCCTGCTGGCCGAGCCCCTCCAGAGACGGATCGATGATCGGGCCGAGTTCGGCGTAGAGCGGCATCGCCGCGTGCATGTTGTGGCCGAGGACGTGGGTGAGCATCAGCGCGTTTGAGGCGCCGTGCGGCACGTGGAAGTGGCCGCCGAGCGGATAAGCGAGCGCGTGCACTCCGGCGACCGGCGCATTGGCGAAAGCCACTCCGGCGAGATGCGCGCCGAGCAGCATCGCGGCGCGGGCATCCAGATCGTCGGGCGCAGTGCACACGCGCAGCAGATTGCTGCTCAGCAGGCGCAGCGCCTCCCGGGCGAGCAGGTCCGACATCGGGTTCTTGAGCCGCGCCGAGGTGTAGGCCTCGATCGCATGGACCATCGCGTCGATGCCGGTTGCGGCCGTCACTCCGCGAGGCATGGAGAGTGTCAGCGTCGCGTCGAGGATCGCCCAGTCGGCGAGCAGGTTGGGGCTGTTGACGCCGCGCTTCTCGCTTCCGCCGACGGTGATGACGGTGACCGCAGTGGCTTCCGAGCCGGTGCCGGCGGTGGTCGGCACCTGGACCAGCGGCAGCCGCGTGCCCGTGGCCTTGCCGACACCCCACAAAGTATCGACGTCCTCGCCGGTGGCGATCAGGTATGAAGCGAGCTTGGCGACGTCCATCGGGCTGCCGCCGCCGAAACCAACTACGGAAGCGCAGCCCTGCCCCGCCTCCACGGCCGCGCTGAGCGTCGCGAGCGAAGGATCCTGCTCGACCGAGTCGAAGATGACCGCTTCGATCCCCGCCTCGTCGAGCGAAGCCAGGGCGGCATCGGCGAGACCGAGTTCACGGACGGTCGAATCGGTGACGAACAGGCAGCGTCCTTGCGGAAGCAGCCCGCCCAGCTCGGCCGAGCGGCCGGAACCGGCGATCAGGCGGGGGCCATAGGTGAAGGCGAACGGAGCCATGGCCCAGGCCTACAACCGCGATGCACCAAATTGAACCCGGCGCGCGGGCTCAGATCGAGCGTTCGAGGCGGCTCATCAGGCTTCGGGCCGGGCTTCCGTCCTGCTCGGGCGCCGCGGTGACGAAGTCGAGTCGGCGAACCCGCTCGAACAGCTCCTCGCTCTGGCGGATCAGCATTCGCGCCGCCTCTGGAAATTTGCGCGCGAGGATGTGATCCGTGTTGGGTGCGTCGCCCAGCCTGCGGTCGGGCGTGTGCGCCTGCGCGGGGGTCAACTCCCCTGCCCTCACCGCGCGTTGGGTCAGAAGCCAGGCGATGACGTGCATGAGCCGGGTCGTCACCTTGAGCGACTCGCAGGCGAAGCCGACTCGGGTGAGCGGATCGAGCTCGATCCGGCCCGGATCGTCGTTGATGTCGAAATAGGAGCGGGCCTCGTCTGCCAGCACCATCGCCTCGGTATAGAGCGAGTCGACGAGCTTGGGCGTGAGTTCCGCGCGGCGAAGGTTCTCGGTCATGGATTCGGAGGCTGCCATAGCGTCCTCAACGCGCGAAGCCCGCGATCGGGGCAAATTAACCAGAGTGCGGGTCAAGCTGGGACAACGCGGCTCACGCGATGATGTCGGGGACGACGATATCCTCGAGCAGAGCTATCTCGTCGCGCAGCCTGAGCTTGCGCTTTTTCAGGCGGGCGAGCTGAAGCTGGTCGGCGGCGACCGACGCTCGCAACGCCTCGATCGCTGCGTCGAGGTCGCGATGCTCCATCTTCAGCGCCTCAAGCCGGATCGCCACGTCCTTCTGAGTCGATTCGTCCCGGTCGTTCATCGCCCCGCTCCCACGCCTCGCCGAGCGCCCGGACAGGGCGTCAACGGATCACCGCACTTAAACACATTTTTGTCGGATCGTGCGAGACAGAAGGCGGGCCCGCGCATTATCAATAGCGGGTCCCACTGAGGAAAAAGGAGATGGGAATGCAGAACGCGCATATGGAAGCTTTGATGACAAAGCATGCCAGCCTCGACGCGCGCATCATGGAGGAAAGCCTCCGCCCACATCCAGACGACGCCACCCTCGCCCGACTTAAGAAGGAAAAGCTGAGACTTCGGGACGAGATGACCGGCCACTGACGGCCGCTACCGACCAACCTGTCATTCCCGCGAAAACGGGAACCCAGCCCGACGCTGGACCCCCGCCGTTGCGGGGGTGACAGGTAAGGACTCGGCGCTCGGTCAACCGAGCCGCCAACGAAAAAGGGCCGGTCGCCCGGCCCTCTCCGAATCAGTCGTCGCGCGACACGCGTTCGTTGCGCTCGTGGCGCTCCTGCGCCTCGACCGTCATCGTCGCGATCGGCCTCGCCTCGAGTCGGGCCAACGAGATCGGCTCGCCGGTGACTTCGCAGAAGCCGTATTCGCCGGTCTCGATCCGGCGCAGCGCGCTGTCGATCTTGGCGATGAGCTTGCGCTGGCGGTCGCGGGTGCGGAGATGGATTCCCCAATCCGTCTCGCTCGACGCTCGATCGTTGAGATCGGCCTCCTGGATCGGCCCGTTCTTGAGCTCGGCCACGGTCTCCGCGGACTCCCGCAGGATCTCGTCCTTCCAGGACAGAAGCTTCGCCCTGAAATAGGCGAGCTGGTCCGGGTTCATGAACTCTTCGTTGGCCGTCGGCCGATAGGCCGTACTGTACCGCGCAAACGCGTCACTATGAGCAGTCGCCATACCCCTCCACTCCTCGTCGACCGGTCAACGGACCGGCGCTACGAACCTGAGGCAGCAGGGGCTGACTTTATTCGGCTTTTGCCCTCCCACCCCAGCGCGCCTATACGCGCAGTGGGGTGGCGCTACAAGTCACTCTAATGTCGATTAAAATCTATTCGTCGCATTATTGTGGGGAAGTTCTTCGCAATACAGGCGCGACTCGGGCCGGCAGGCCGGAATGGCGAACGCGCGGTCAACCGTGTTCGAATCGCGCACGCCGTTCACCAGCAGGGTGCAAGCGTCCGGTAGTGGGACGGATTCGCCGCGAGAGGCCCGCTGGGCGCCCGAAAAGGGTTAATCCGCTTGCACTTAGGCAGCCATTTGCATCTCAACTCGTACGACCACGGACGGGCGACCCAAGCCCCGAAGCTGGACGAGAAGAGAGGCACCTATGTCTGTTCGGATGGCCTTGGCGAAACTCTGCGCCTGCACGTGCGGCGGCGCGATCATTGGTGGCGGCGCGGTTCACGTGCAGCAGAACCCGCCGGAGCGCCCCGCTGTTGTCCAGCGCACCAAGGGCCCGGCGGTTCAGCAGCGCCGCACAGCGCAACGCCGAGTCGTGCGCCGGACCGTGCGCCGGACCGCCTGCGTCGCAGCGCCCGCGCAGGCCGTGACCACGCGGACCATCGCCCAAACGCCGCCCATTCCGATCCCGGTCCCGCCGCCGCCGCTGCCGCCGATGGTCCCGACATCGTCGGGCTTCGCGCCGGCTCCGGTGATCGTCGCCGCGGACACTAATTCGTCGGCCTTCGCCAACGGCTTCTTCTCGGCGAGCCTGTTCTCCAGCGCCTTCGCCAACGCCCGAAGCGGAAACAACAACAACGTTATCGTATCCTCGACCAGCACTGGCGGATCGACCTCCACGTCGACGGGCGGAAGCTCGACTTCGACGGGAGGAAGCTCGACTTCGACGGGAGGAAGCTCGACCTCCACCGGCGGCAGCTCGACCTCTTCGTCGACCGGTGGCAGTTCGACCTCGTCGTCAACCGGTGGCAGCTCGACCTCGACGTCGTCGGGAAGCGTGTCGTCGACATCTTCGTCGAGCGGCAACGTGTCGTCCTCAACCTCGTCGTCGACCTCCTCCTCGTCGAGCGGCAACGTATCGACCAGTTCCTCGACGAGTTCGTCGAGCTTCGGCGGAAGCTCGACCTCTACGTCGAGCAGCACCAGCAGCAGCTCATCGACGTCGAGCGGCGGCAGCACGTCGACCTCGACCGGCGGCGTGCCGGTCCCGGCGCCGCCGATGGTACTGCTGTTCGGCGCGGCCGCGGCCGCCCTCGTGGCGCGGCGCCGGCTGGCGAAGCGCGAGCCGGAGACGGCCGAAGCCTGATCCCTGTCCAAGCGGCAATGAGAATATTAAGGGCCCCGGCAGTGCCGGGGCCTTTTCGTTCAGCTCTCCTGGATCACCTTCTCGATCTCTGGGACCGGCATGTTGGTGAGGTCCTTGGGGATCTCGCCGGCGATCCGCTGCTCGACCTCGCTGTGATAGTGTTTGCGCAGCTCGCCCAGCGTCTTGGGCGGAGCGACCACGATCAAATGCTCGATCTCGTGGTTAAGCGCCTTCTTCTTCAGGAGATCGGCCGCTTCGGCCGCGAATCGGTCTTCCTCCAGCTGCTGGAAGTCGGTCTCGGAATAAGCGCTCCGCGCGGTGCCCACGGTCGCGCCGAGCCCGCCGGAACGCGGATCGCCGCCCTGCGCGCCTGAGAAGGTGCGGCCCGGCTGGTCGGTGCCGTGCTCGCGCGGCTTGCGGTCGTCATGATGTTCCTGGCGCTCGACCTGAAGGTTCGGGTACTCGCCGTCGCCCTCGTTGCGGAAGAAGAGCAGCTTCTGGCCGTCGGCGACCAGCACGTGGGCGTTATGGGGGATTTGCATCTGTTCTCCTCCTGGATTTTGGAGGTCGAACGCCGCGAGGGCGGCCATGGTTGCCCTTGTCACACCAACCGGTCATAGCCTGCGACGATGCGTATCCTGCTCACCAACGACGACGGCGTGAACGCGCCGGGGCTCAAGGTGCTGGAGAAGATCGCCGCTCACTTCTCCGACGACGTCTGGGTTGTCGCGCCGACCGAGGAGCAATCGGGCGCCGGCCATTCGCTGACGCTCACGGTGCCGGTGCGGCTGAGGAAGTTGGGTGAGCGGCGCTTCTGCGTCACCGGCACGCCGACCGACTCGGTGATGATGGCGATCGCCCACATCATGAAGGACGATCCGCCCGACCTCATCCTCTCCGGGGTCAATCGCGGCGCGAACCTCGGCGAGGACGTCACCTATTCGGGCACGGTCTCGGCGGCGATGGAAGGGGCGCTGGCCGGTATCCCGTCGATCGCGCTGAGCCAGGGCTATTCGCGCGAGGGGCTGGGCGACAGCGTTCCGTTCGGAGCGGCGGAGGCTTGGGCGGAGCGCGTGCTTCGGCCGATCATCGGCCGGCCGATGGATCATCGTACGCTGATCAACGTCAACTTCCCCGCGCTGCCGCCGGAGCAGGTGCGCGGCGTCCGGGTGGTTCGCCAGGGCTTCCGCGATTATGGCCGGCTGCGCATCGTCGAACGGCAGGATCCGCGCGGCTATCGCTATTACTGGTTCGGCCTCGCGCCGATGGAGCAGACGCCGGGGCACCAGAGCGACCTCGAAGCCGTTGCCGACGGCTATGTCGCGGTATCTCCGCTCCATCTCGATCTCACCCACGAGCCGTCGCTGGCGGCGCTTGAGAGCCTCTACGACTGATGCTTCGGCGCCGGCCCGACGATCTCCGGCACATGACCTTGCGCCGAATCTCGTCGCTCAGCCCGTGGACGCAGTTCGGAATCCGCGTCGCGCTCATGCTGGCGCTGCTCGCCTTCATCATCGGATTTCACTGGTTCGAACGGGACAGCCTCAGGGACAATTACGACGGCCACGTCAGCTTCAGCGACATCATCTATTTCACGATGATCAGCGCGACGACGACCGGCTATGGCGACGTCGTGCCCGTAACTGACCAGGCGCGGCTGTTCGACGCGCTGATCGTCACTCCAATCAGGATCTTCTTCATCCTGATCCTTGCGGGCACAGCATACACGTTCGTAATCAAACGCGTTTGGAGCAAATGGCTCATGCAGCGGATTCAGGGCGCGCTTAAGGACCATGTCGTCGTGGTCGGATATGGTGTCAGCGGCACCGAGGCGGTGAAGGAGCTCATCGCCCGCGGCACCAGTCCTCGCCGCATCGTCGTCATCGATTGCGAGGACGACGCGCTTCGGGAGGCGGAGGAGCTGGGCTGCGCCGTGCTCGTCGCCGACGCAACCCGCGACAAGACCCTTCAGGCGGTGCGGATCGAACAGGCGAAGGCGCTGATCGTTTCGGCCGGAAGCGACGACACGTCGATCCTGGTGACCCTGACCGCGCGCCACATCGCGCCGACCCTCAAGATCACCGTGAAGGTGCGCAACACCGACAACGAGCTGCTCGCCCGGCAAGCCGGCGCCACCACCGTCGTCAACCCGGTGAGCTTCGCCGGCCTGCTTCTCGCGGGATCAGCCGAAGGACCGGTGGTTCACGACTATATCGCCGACCTGGCGAGCATGTCGGGACGCGTCCAGCTCGTCGAGCGGCCGGTGCGGGAAGGCGAGCTCGGCCGGCCGCTTGCCGACCTCAAGCCGGGCCTCGGCGTGCGCATCGTTCGGGACGGAAAGCCGATCGGCTTCTGGGAAGAAGGCGCGAGAGAGCTTTGTCCGGGCGATACGATCGTCGAGATCGTTCCGACCTGTTTCCGCGAGTCCGACAAGGAGCCGCACGTCGTTCCGGCGCGCTCTTCCTAGCGGAACGCCGGCTCGTTGAAGGCGCGGAGCTTGCGGCTATGCAGGCGTCGGCTGTTCTGGCGCATCAGGTCGCAGGCCAGGATTGCGATCTTCACATGCTCCTCGATCGCCCGCTCGTAGAAACGGTTGGCCTGGCCGGGCAGCTTGATCTCGCCGTGGAGCGGCTTGTCAGAGATGCACAGCAAGGTGCCGTAGGGGACGCGGAAGCGGTAGCCCTGGGCGGCGATTGTCGCGCTCTCCATGTCGATCGCGACCGCGCGGCTCTGGTTGAACAGAAGCGCCGAGGATGAATAGCGCAGCTCCCAGTTGCGGTCGTCCGTGGTGACGACGGTGCCGGTGCGCAGGCGCTCCTTCAGCGCCTCCTCGTCCTCGCCCGAGATCATCAGCGCGGCCTGCTGGAGCGCCTGCTGCACCTCGGCGATCGGCGGGATCGGCACCGCCGCGGGGAGGACCGCGTCGAGGATGTGGTCGTCGCGCAGATAGGCGTGGGCGAGGACGTAGTCGCCGATCTTCTGCGAGCCGCGAAGGCCTCCGCAATGCCCGATCATCATCCAGGCCTCAGGCCGGAGAACGGCGAGATGGTCGGTGATCGTCTTGGCGTTGGCGGGGCCGACGCCGATGTTGACGAGGGTGATGCCGGTGCCGCCCTCGGCGACCAGGTGATAGGCGGGCATCTGGAAGCGCTTGAACGTGCTGTCGGCGACCGCGGCTTCGGCGTCGCCATATTCGGAGGTCACCATCATACCGCCGGCGCCGGCGAGCGCGGTGAACCGGCTGTCCGGATCCTGAACCTGGCCGACGCCCCAGCGGATGAAATGGTCGACGTAGCGCTGGTAGTTGGTGAACAGGATGAAGCGCTGGAAATGCTCCGGGCTGGTGCCGGTATAGTGACGGAGGCGCGCGAGGCTGAAGTCGGTGCGAAGCGCGTCGAACAGGGCGAGCGGGTGGTGGGCGCCGTCGCTGGGTATCCACACGCCGTCGGCGACCTCGTCGCCGATATGGGCAAGGTCGGGCGCCGGGAAGCTTCGAACGAGGTCGGAAACCATGACATCGGCGACGTCGACCCCTTCACCGAGGACATAGGCGAACGGGATCTCCTGGCGGCTTTGGCCGATCTCGACCTGGATGTCGTAATTGCTCAGCAGGAAGTCGAGCTGCTCGGCGAGATAGTCGCGGAACAGCGCCGGCTGGGTGACGCTGATCGCGTAGGTGCCGGCCTCTCCGAGCCGGCCCCAGGCGCGGCCGGTCTTCGACTTGGCAGGGTCGCCGCGATAATGGATGCGCAGCTCAGGATAGGTGAAGGCGCCGGATGCGCGCCATTCCTGGTCGGGCCTCGTCCCGTGCTGGATGAAGTTGCGCAGGGAGTCGCGGAGATTGCCGATCGAGCGATCGAAGCGGTCGGCGAGTTCGTCCAGGAAGGGCGTGGAGGGCGACTGATTCAAGCGTTATCCTTTCTTGTTTTTGTTTCCACCGCGCTTAGCAGATCGGCGGTGCGCGTCCATCGCACGGGTTAGCCGAACAGGCGCGTCCAACGGCGCTTGCGGGACAATGCCGGAACGCGCCATATGTCGGGACGCGGCGGCTCGCCGAAGACGGCTTCGTAGCGCTCGAGCGTCGCCCGATATTGGTCCTGAAAATGCGCCTGCTGCGCCGCGCCGCCTTCGGTGGGGTCGTGGTGGAGCGGCTTGCCTAGGATCCGGCCGCACAATTCGTCCCAATAATGGCGGGTGTAGGTGAGGTGGAGATGCCAGGCCTCGTCGACATCGTCGGACGGCGTGACCGGCCGATCACCAGTCACGGCGAGGTAGAGGAAGCGGCGATATTCCTCGATCACCGCATAGGTATGGCGCTTGCCCCAGCCCTGCTTTCGGCCGAGGCGGCGGGCGAAGGTGGCACTGGCGCCTTCCCGCTCGATCCGCATATCGGCGAGCGCCTGCCACAACGCCGTGTCGCGATAGCTTGCCTGTCCCGCCCCTGTCATTCGATGTCCCCCGAAGCCCTTCTACCTTCTAAGATGCTGAAACCAAGCTGGATTCCCGCTTTCCCGGGAATGACAAGGATGAACGAGCTGGTCTGGTAATTTCGCGCGGCCGCGCCTATGTCGCGCGCCTTCATGGCACGCGTGCTCCCTTCTCCGCCGAAAGTCGGCATGGTTTCGCTTGGCTGTCCCAAGAACCTTGTCGATTCCGAGCGCATCCTCACCAAGCTCCGCTCGGATGGCTATGCCATGTCCGCGGACTATGCCGGCGCCGACGTCGTTCTGGTCAACACCTGCGGCTTCCTCGATTCCGCCAAGGAAGAGAGCCTCGAGGCGATCGGCGAAGCGATTGCCGAGAACGGCCGGGTCATCGTCACCGGCTGCATGGGCAAGGAAGCGGAGATGATCCGCGCCAAGTTCCCAAACGTGCTCGCGGTGACCGGCGCCCATCAATATGAGGAAGTGGTCGGCGCGGTCCACGAGGCGGCGCCGGTGCCGCCGGACGCCTTCCTGAACCTGGTGCCGGACGCCGGCCTCAAGCTGACGCCGCGCCACTACAGCTATTTGAAGATTTCCGAGGGCTGCAACCACCGCTGCGCCTTCTGCATCATCCCGAGCCTTCGCGGCGACCTCGTCAGCCGCCGCCCCGACGCGATCCTTCGCGAGGCGGAGAAGCTGGTCGCGGCCGGCACGAATGAGCTCCTGGTGATCAGCCAGGACACCTCGGCCTATGGCGTCGACCTCAAGCACAAAAGCTGGCCGTGGAAGGGCGGCGAGGTGCGGGCGCACATGACCGACCTCGCCCGCGAGCTGGGCAAGATCGCGCCCTGGGTGCGGCTCCACTACGTCTATCCCTATCCGCACGTCGACCAGGTCATTCCTTTGATGGCCGAGGGGCTGGTCCTCCCCTATCTCGACATTCCGTTCCAGCACGCCAGCCGGAACGTCCTCAAGGCGATGCGGCGGCCGGCCAACGAGGCGAAGGTGCTCGAGCGGATCCGCTCGTGGCGCGCCATCTGCCCCGACATCGCCATCCGCTCGACCTTCATTGTCGGATTTCCCGGGGAGACCGAGGAGGATTTCCAGTACCTGCTCGACTGGCTGGACGAGGCGCAGCTCGATCGAGTGGGCGCCTTTCCCTTCGAGCCCGTCGAGGGCGCGGCGGCCAATGCGCTGCCCGGCGCCGTGCCCGAGGAAGTGAAGCAGGAGCGCTACGCCCGCTTCATGGCCAAGAGCGCCGCCATCTCCGCGGCCAAGCTCGCCGCCAAGGTCGGCCGCGAGATCGACGTGCTCATCGACGCTGTCGGCGAGGAAGGCGGCGCGACCGGCCGCTCCAAGGCCGACGCTCCGGAGATCGATGGCGAGGTCCACCTGCGCGATGCAGGCGCCCTCAAGCAGGGCGACATCGTCAAGGTTCTCGTCGAGGATGCCGACGAGCACGACCTGTTCGGGGTTCCGCTCGCGGCCTAAGCCGCAGCTTCAGGCTCCAGCTCTGAATGCTGGTGCATGGCGAGCTTCCAGGTATCGCCGTCGCGCACATAGGTGGAGCCGGCAAGGCAGCGATAGGGCTGGCCGTCCGCGCGCTTGGCGCGGGCCTCGTAGCCGATCAGCGCGAGATTTTCGGCGGGCTGCGTGACCATCACGTCCGAGAGCCGCAGGTCCTGCCAGCGGTTGGGATCGGACATCGACTGGGCGACCTGCTCGCGCGAATAGACGCCCTTCATCTGCTTGAAGACGAGCATCACTTCGTCGGTGAGGTGCGCCCGCGCCTCGTCGACTCCCGCCAGCCAGAAGCCCTTCTCGATCTCGATCAGTTCGTCCTTGAGGCTCATACCCATGAGAACGTGACGAAGCCGGGCCCGTTCCGGTAAGGGAGCGCGGATGACCGACCTCGCTTCGCTTCTCCAGCCCGACCGCGGCCAGGCCGCCATTCCGCTTCACCTCACCGACAAGAAGAGTTTCGACGACTGGCTGAAGGGGCAGCCGGAGCGGGTCCGGCAGGCGACGAAGGCGCAGGGGTTCAAGGGTGAGGGCTTCCAGCTGGCGATCCTCCCCGGCGAACGCGACGACTGGTCGGTGCTGCTCGGAGTCGCCAACCGCGACTCCCTGAGCGAGTGGTGCCTCGCCAAGGCGGCCGAAAGCCTGCCCGAGGGGACCTACAAGCTGGCGGAAGGGTCGCCGGGACCGGCGGTGCTCGGCTGGCTTCTCGGCCAATATCGCTTCGACCGGTTCAAGAAGGACAAGCAGGCGAAGGGGCCGCGCGTCCTGCTGACGAGCGAACCGGCCCGGATCGAGGAGACGGTGAGGATCGCCGAGGCGACCAACCTGGTGCGCGACCTCGTCAACCTGCCCGCCGGCGATCTCGGGCCCGCTGAGCTTCAGGCGGCGGCGCAGGAGGTCGCAGACTCGGGCGGCGTGAAGCTGAAGGTGACCAGCGGCAAGGAGCTGATCGAGGAATACCCGATGATCCACGCCGTCGGCGCCGCGGCGACCGTTGAGCGCGCGCCGAGGTTGATCGAGCTCGAATGGGGCGACCAGCGCCACCCTCGCGTCGCGATCGTCGGTAAGGGCGTGTGCTTCGACACCGGCGGGCTCGACATCAAGCCGTCGTCCGGAATGCGCCTCATGAAGAAGGACATGGGCGGCGCGGCCCATGCGCTGGCGCTGGCCAAGCTGATCATCGGCGCCAACCTGCCGGTCCGCCTCCACCTGCTGATCCCGGCCGTTGAGAATGCGGTCTCCGCCGCGGCGACCCGGCCCGGCGACATCCTTCGCAGCCGCCAAGGCCTAAGCGTGGAGATCGGCAACACCGATGCTGAGGGACGGCTGATCCTAGCCGACGCCCTCACCCGCGCGTGCGAGGACAAACCCGAGCTGGTCATCGACTTCGCCACCCTGACCGGCGCCGCGCGGGTGGCGCTCGGCCCGGACCTCCCAGCCCTGTTCGCCAACGACGATTCGCTGGCCGCCGACCTCGTCGGCGGCGGCGAGGCGGTGACCGACCCGGTTTGGCGGATGCCTTTGTGGAAGGCCTATGAGGAGCTCTTCTCGTCGGATGTCGCCGACCTCTCCAATGCGGGCGAGACTCCGTTCGCCGGATCCGTCACCGCGGCGCTGTTCCTCCAGAAGTTCGTCGGCGACGGCGTCGCCTGGGCGCATTTCGACACATTCGCCTGGCGTGCCTCGGCCAAGCCCGGCCGTCCGAAGGGCGGCGACGCGCTCAGTTTACGCGCAGCATGGCAAGGTCTGAGGCAACGGTACGGGGGCGTAACGGATTGAAATAAAATTGAGATGGAAACGAAACGGACGCTCTTTGGTTTTCTAGGGTCAAAGGTGACGCGACGCCGTTTCGGAGTCAGTTCAAGTGCCCAATCAAGCCCTGACAAACTGGATGAGCACGCTCATCAACTATGTTCGATCCGGCCAGCCGGACCTTACCAACCGGCAGATGGCGCTCATGCTGCTGGTGTACGAGACGCCCGGCCCTCATACGGTCCGCGGCCTCGCCAACATCCTCGGCGTGTCCAAGCCGGTCATCACGCGCGCCTTGAACACGCTGGGGTCGCTCGGCTATCTGCGCCGCGTTCGCGACGAGACCGATCGGCGCAACGTATTCGTCGCGAAAACCAGCACTGGACAGGAATTCCTTGAGCGCTTCCAACGCAATCTCGAGCAGGACCACAGCAGCGCCGCCCGAAGCCGACCGGCCAAGGAACGAGGGCTCATCCTCCAGCACTGACGCTGGAACGAGGGTCGAGAAGCTCCATTTCGGTCTCAAGGGACGCTCGCTCAGGCTGGACCCGCGAGTCCACGCCTATCGCCGCGACATCGCCGACATCGCGCTCGCCGGTGAAGTGATCTCCTCCCATTACGCCCGGCCTTTGCCGCGCGCCTGCGGGTCGCGCGCTACCATGGTGTGGCCGCAGCCGGCCGCCGAGGGCGACGCCGTGTCGGAGCTGCTCCCGGGCGAAGGCTTCAACGTCCTCGAATATTCCGAGCGCTGGGCCTGGGGCTATTGCGCCGCCGATCACCGCGTCGGCTATGTCGAGTCGATCGAGCTGGTCGAGCCGGCCGAGCCGACCCACATCGTGTGCGAGGCGAAGGTCCCGGTCTTCGCCGACAGCAACATCGAGGCGACCCGCCTCGCCTGCATGCCGATGGGCGCGCGCCTGACCGGCCACGAGGAAGGCGCCTGCCTGATGAGCGAGATGGGCTGCGTGCCGCTGAGCCATCTGCGCCGGCTGGACGAGGCCGAATGCGATCCTGCCGGAGTCGCCATGCGGCTGATGCACGCGCCTTATCTGCCGGGCGGCCGAAGCCACGCAGGGGTCGACGCGTCGGGGCTCATCCAGCTCGCGCTCACGCCCTGCGGCGCCCGCGCGCCCCGCGACCTCGACATGCAGCGCGACATTGGTGTCGCGGTGAACGGCCCGCTGACGCGGGGCGACATCGTCATCGCCGGCGACGAAGGCGGCGTGATGATCGACGACCTCATGCTGATCCACGCCTCGCGGAGCGCGGGCAAGGTGACGGTCGAGCCGGTCGCAATGGTCGAGGCCCGGCACCAGGGCGACAGCGTCAGAAGGCGATTTGAGGGCTAGGCACCCGCGCCGAAAGCTCCGCTTGGCCCCCGGCCCCCACGTTTCCCCGCGCGCGCCTACATCTCCCCGCGCTGGCGCCGGATGGCGTACCAGCGCTGGACGTTGGCGTTATGCTGCTCGAGCGTCTCGGCGAAGATGTGGCCGCCGGTGCCGTCCGCGACGAAATAGAGATAGCGGTGCGGCTCGGGGTTGAGCACGGCGGCAATCGACTCGCGGCCGGGATTGGCGATCGGCCCGATCGGAAGACCGGCGCGCGCGTAAGTGTTGTAGCCATTGTCGGCCTGAAGCTCTGAGCGCAGGATCCGCCGACCGAGCGGACGGCCGCGCGTCACCGGGTAGATCACCGTCGGATCGGCATCGAGCTTCATCCCCTGGCGAAGCCGGTTGGAATAGACACCAGCGACGGCGCGGCGCTCGCTCGGCTTGCCGGTTTCCTTTTCGACGATCGAGGCGAGGATGATCGCCTCGCGCGGGGTGCTGACGACGCTGTTGGGGCTGCGCTGCTGCCACAAGCGGGCGAGCGTCCGGCGCATCGCCTCCTGCATGCGCGCGACCACCGCTGCCCGGCTCTCGCCGCGCTGGTAGGAATAGGTGTCGGGAAGGATCGAGCCCTCCTCCGGCACCCGTACGTCGCCGGTGAGGACGTCCGCGGCCATCAGCCGGTCGTGGACGAGGACCGACGGCATGCCCTCGGGAACGACGATGAAGCGCTGAAGCGTTCGGCCGCTCTGAAGAAGGGCCATGATCGCGGCCTCGCTGGCACCGGCAGGAATCTCATATTCGCCAGCCTGGATCGGCGTGGAGCCGCCGAGCAGCCGGGCGCGCAGGCGGAACATGCGCGCCGAACCGATCACGCCGGCCTGTTCGAGCGCGTTGGCGGCGCCGGCGACGCTCGATCCCTGGGCGATGATCACCGGCGTCGCCGCGCGCGCCGGCCCTCCAGCGCTCCACCCGCCGATGAGCACCGCGCCTGCAATCAGCACACCGATGACGGCCGCGAGTATCCCGAAAGCGACGACGCGGCGGCCTTTGCGGCGCGGACGCGGCGAACCACCGCCGCCCCGCTCGAGGCGGTCGCGGAGCGACGCTCCCGGCGGCACGGGCGGTACCGGCGGCAGCGGCGGCGGCGCGGGCGGCTCTGGCGGTGCCGGCGGCGGATCCTCGTTCATCGCGGTGAGGGCGGTCTCAGACCGCCTTCATCACCAGGCTGGCATTGGTGCCGCCGAAGCCGAAGCTGTTGTTCAGCACCGCCTTCACCTTGCGCTCCTTGGCGACGAGCGGGACGAGGTCGACCCCGGCCGTGCCGTCGCTCGGATTCTCGAGGTTGAGGGTCGGCGGGACGATCTGGTCGCGAAGCGCGAGCAGGCAGAAGATCGACTCGACCGCGCCGGCGCCGCCCAAGAGGTGGCCGATTGCCGACTTGGTCGAGCTCATTGACAGCGTGCCGACATGGTTGCCGAACAGGCGGCGGACCGCGCCCAGCTCAAGCTCGTCGCCGAGCGGGGTCGAGGTGCCGTGGGCGTTGATATAGTCGATGTCGCCGAGGTCGAGGCCGGAGCGCTTCATCGCCACCTGCATCGCGCGGTAGCCGCCGGCGCCCTCCGGGTGCGGCGCGGTGACGTGATAGGCGTCGCCCGACATGCCGTAGCCGACGACCTCCGCGTAGATCTTGGCGCCGCGCGCCTTTGCCCGCTCATATTCCTCGAGAACGACGACGCCCGCGCCCTCGCCCATGACGAAGCCGTCACGGTCCTTGTCATAGGGACGCGAGGCGCGCTCGGGCGTGTCGTTGAAACTGGTGCTGAGCGCGCGCGCCTGGGCGAAGCCGGCAATCCCGATCGGGCAGATCGCCGCCTCGGCGCCGCCGGCGAGCATCACGTCGGCATCGTCCATCGCGATCATCCGCGCGGCGTCGCCGATCGAGTGGGCGCCGGTCGAGCAGGCGGTGACGACCGCGTGGTTCGGGCCCATCAGCCCGTATTTGATCGAGACCTGGCCGGAGATGAGGTTGATCAGGCGGCCGTGAACGAAGTGCGGGCTGACCCGGCGCGGCCCCTTCTCGTGGAGCACGAGCGATTCGCTCTCGATCCCCGGAAGGCCGCCGATGCCCGAGCCGATCGACACGCCGGCGCGGTAGCGGTCCTCCTCGCTCATGTCGGTGAGCCCGGAATCCTCGAGCGCCTGGCCGGCGGCATCGATTCCATAGACGATGAACGGATCGACCTGGCGCTGGACCTTGTGGTCGACTCGCTTGCCGGCATCGAAGCCATATTCGTGATCGGCCGGCTTCACCTCGCAGGCGATCTTGCAGGCATAATCCTCGGGATCGAACTTGGTGATCCTGCCGGCCCCGCTCTTGGAGGCGAGGATGTTGCGCCAGCTCGTCTCGACGTCGCCGCCCAGCGGCGTCACGAGACCAAGACCGGTTACGACCACACGGCGCATGCCGAACTCCCTTTTGTCTAATCAGCTTGGCTGGCGGCTCGGCCAGCCGGGCGCGATCTTCTGAACACGCCCCAAATAGGCAAACGGCTCCCCGGCACAAGGACGGAGAGCCGTTCTTAAAATCGTACAGAGCGGGCCGGAGGCGGCCCGCGGCGGCGCTCAGCCCTTGTTCTGCTCGATATAGTCGATCGCGTCCTTCACGGTCGTGATCTTCTCGGCCGCGTCGTCGGGGATCTCGACCCCGAATTCCTCTTCGAACGCCATGACGAGCTCGACGATGTCGAGACTGTCCGCGCCCAGATCGTCGATGAAGCTCGCTTCCTCGGTCACCTTGTCGGCGTCGACGCCGAGATGCTCCACCACGATCTTCTTCACGCGGTCGGGGGTGTCACTCATATCCAGCCTTCCTCCAGCTTGTGCTTTGTTGTGCCCGCCCTAGCCGCTCGCCTGCCCGGTGCGCAAGTGGGGCGAGATTGTGGCGGCTCACCTCATTCGAGGCCGGCGCCGATCCGCTCGATCATGTTGAGTGCGCCGAGCAGGATGCCGATGGTCTGTGCATGGGCACTGAGCCGCTCCAGCGGAATGCCTTGTGCCTGAAGATGCTCGATCAGCCTGCCGCCGACCTCCTCGCTCGGCTCGCCCTGCTGCACCGCGACCGACTGAGCGTTGAACCAATCATGGATCAGGTCTGGCGAAATGCCGTTCCGGCGCAGAATGACCTCCGCCTCCTCGCCCAGCACGACCGCCATCGCGATCCTACCGAGCCCCGACGCGAACTCGGCATTCCAGGAGCGTTCCCGCGCGCAGGCATCGGTGGCGCTTCTAAAGGCGGCGCGGGCGGAGCCGCCGCCGCCGCTGAGGGCTTCCTCTACGACAGTGGCTCGTGCCGACTCCGGGACGCGATCGATGACGCAGGCTAGGTCGGGATCAAGCGGTTCGGCCTGGGCAGCTGCGAGCAACGCAGCGACGGCAATGATCATCGGCCCCTCCCCTCCAGGCGCCGCGACTCGGCGGCTGGAGGGGAGCTTAGGCCAATCTCAGATCATCGCCATGCCGCCGTTGACGTGGAGCGTCTGGCCGGTGACGTAGCCGGCCTCGCGGCTGGCGAGATAAACGGTCGCGGCGGCGATATCGCTGCCGGCGCCGAGCTTGCCGAGCGGAATGCGGCCTAGCAGCGCCTCCTTCTGCGCGTCGGGGAGGGCGTCCGTCATCGCCGAGGCGATGAACCCCGGCGCGATCGCGTTCACGGTGATGTTGCGGCTGGCGACTTCCTGGGCGAGCGCCTTCGACATGCCGATGAGGCCCGCCTTGGACGCCGCGTAGTTCACCTGCCCCGGATTGCCGGTGACGCCCACGACGGACGTAATCGAGATGATCCGGCCGAACTTGGCGCGCATCATCGGCTTCAGCGCAGCCCGGCTGAGGCGGAAGGCGGCCTCGAGATTGATGCGGATGACCTGGTCCCACTCCTCGTCCTTCATGCGCATGGCGAGATTGTCGCGGGTGACTCCGGCATTGTTGACGAGAATGTCGAGCTGGCCGAGCTGCTGGACCGCCGCCGGCACGAGCGCGTCGACCGCCGCGGCGTCGGACAGGTTGCACGGCAGGATCGCATGATCGGCGCCAAGCTCCGCCGCCACCGCCTTCAGCGCGTCCTCGCGCGTGCCGCTGAGCGCCACCCGCGCCCCCTGCCCGGCCAGGGCCTTGGCAATCGCTGAACCGATGCCACCCGACGCGCCAGTTACGAGCGCGGTCATTCCAGTGAGGTCGAACATGCTTTTCTCTCCTGAATTCAGACTTCGGCGACCAGAGACTCGATGTCATCCATCGTGATGACGCTGGTGACGGTGGCGTCGGGGGCGATGCGCTTGACCATGGGGCCGAGCACCTTGGCGCCGAGCTCGACGAAATGGGTGACTCCCGCGGCGGCCATGGCGGCGACGCTCTCGCGCCAGCGGACCATGCCGGTGACCTGTTCGACGAGCAGCCGGCGGATCTCGGCCGGGTCGCTGACCGGAGCGGCGGTGACGTTGGCGTATACCGGCACCGCTGGCGCGGCCACGTCGACCTCACCAAGCGCCTGCGCCATGCGGTCGGCGGCGGGCTGCATCAGCGGGCAGTGGAAGGGCGCGGAGACCGGCAGGAGCACCGCGCGCTTGGCGCCCTTTTCCTTGGCGATTCCGAGGGCACGCTCGACCGCGGCGCGATGGCCGGAGATGACGACCTGGCTCGGATCGTTGTCGTTGGCGACGGTGCACACCTCACTCTGCGCCGCCGCGTCGGCGATCGCCTGCGCGAGCGCGAGGTCGGCGCCGAGCAACGCCGCCATCGCCCCCTCCCCGACCGGCACCGCCTCCTGCATCGCCTGGCCGCGAAGTTTGAGCAGCCGCGCGGTGGTGGCGAGGTCGAAGGCACCCGCGCCGCACAGAGCGCTATATTCGCCGAGGCTGTGCCCCGCGACAAAATCCGCCTTGCCGGCGAGGTCGATCCCAGAGGCGCGAAGCGTCGCGATCGCATTGGCCATGATCGCCGGCTGGGCATTATAGGTCAGCGTCAGCTCCTCCTGCGGTCCCTCCGCCATCAACACGCTGAGCTTCTGTCCGAGCGCCTCGTCCACCTCCTCAAACACCGCGCGGGCGGCGGGGCTCGCTTCGGCGAGCGCCTTGCCCATGCCGACGGCCTGGCTGCCCTGCCCCGGGAAAATGAATGCGCGCATGTCTCGAGCCTCCTGTTTCGCGCGGCTGGTAGGCAGGCCGGCGGCGAGGCGCAAGCGCATGGAGTGGAGCTGGACGATGCGCTGGCGTTATCGAAAGCGCTGAGCTGTGAATGTCCGCTATGGGTGGAAAGCGGACCGTCGCTTATCTTTGTAGACCGGAGCTAGCGCACTAACTCGGGTCGCTGCTGGGCGAGTGGAACTTCACCAAGGCCACGACCGCCACGAGCGGAAACAGGGCCTTCAGGACAATGCCTTCACCGCCGCTCACCCAGATGATGCTGATGACCGGTATTTGCACTCCGAACTGAAGATAAAGATCGCTCGAAGCGTTGAGGCTGGTAGCAAAACCGACAAACCCAAACAGAGAGCCGACAACCCAGAGCGGCTTGTAGTTAGCTGCAGAGGACGTGACAACGCGCCATATAGCTAGAGCGCTGACGCCGATCGCTGCGATTGCATAGATGCTCACGAAAATCTGAGACAGAGTCATTTGCTGCGTACCTCCTTAACGAGGTTCAACGCGCGGGGTCGAAGTCGGACGCTCCGCCCAACGACCGGATTGGGTGGAAAGCAGATGGGGTGGATGGCTCCCGCTCCCGGCATCTGAGTGCCAAAGTGTGGTTGCTGTCTAAGCGTCCACTCATGAGGGGAGCCATCCGCGATGGAGATTAGCACGATCGG